>NZ_CP051131.1:0-1200000 GCF_013378075.1 Parasphingopyxis algicola
ATCGAGCGTCGCGATCGCCTCGCCGAGCCCGGTCGCGACCTTGACCACCGACTGTTTGAAGCGCTCGCCGAGGCCAGCAACTCGGTGTGCCGCTGTTCAGCCATTTTCTCGCGTTCGGCGAGCAGCGTTCGGGCGCTTTCAATCTCACGGGTGTTTTCGGTTTCCGCACGTTCGCGTTCGGCTTCGAGCAGGGAACGGCGCTCGGTCTCCGATCGGGTCAGCTTCTCCATCGCCATGCTGTTCGCGACGAGCTGGCTCGACTGGTCGACCACAGTGCGGATCAGCGTCACCAACAAAACGAGAAGCAGCGGGAACAGGATCCACTGGCTCGCCGCGTCGCGCAGGGCGATATTGACGACGAAGTCGATGGCGATCGGCAAGGAGAAACAGGCAAAGGCGGAGGGCAGGGTGATGAACATGAGCGCGCCGGTGCAGATCAGCCCGACTGCAGCGTCAGCACGAGCAGTCGCGTCTCTTCAGGGCTGCCCGAATAGAGCCCGCTCAGGAACAGGCTCCAACCGATCGCCGCGACGAGCGCATTTCCGCAGATCATCAGGGCCAGCCGCCGGGGATCTTCGATTTTCGCTGCGATGCCGCTTGCCGAGAAACTCAACAGGCCGAATATGGAGGTGCCGACGACGAGCGCCGCCCCGGCGACCAGAAGACTGAGATTCGGGGAATCGGAATAGAGAAAGACGAGTAACGGGAGGAAGACGATCGCCGCCGGCAGCAGGCTGGAATAGGATCGCGCGGCCGAGCGGATCTGATTCTGCAGCGCGCGATAGCGAAACGAATTCGGCCGTGCGCCGACCCGGACCAGCTCGCGCCAATAGAAGCGCGGATTCCCGGACCAGTATTTGTGAGCAGCGCTGTCGCTTTCGTTCGCCAATGGCCTCGCCCCATATGGATGATCGCCGATTTTAGCGCGTGGCGGGTAAAAAAGCTGTTAACCAACCGGCCGGTCAGTCGAGTTTCGTCCAGTCGTGGGGCGGCGCGATATCGAGATCCGGGATGGTGTCGGGCATCGGATATTTGAGGCCGTTGCCGCAATTGAACAGCACCGCCTGCTCATCGGCCCGCACCTGCCCGGTTTCGAGGGCCTTGAGATAGCCGGCGACGGTGGCTGCGCCTTCGGGGCAGAGCAGCAATCCCTCTTCGCGCGCGATGCGGGCGCGGGCGTCGAAAATCGCCTCTTCCTCCACGGCAATCGCGAACCCGTCCGATTCCCGCAAGGCACGCAGGATCAGGAAGTCGCCCAGCGCGGCCGGAACGCGAATTCCGGCGGCGCTGGTCGCCGCGTTATCCCAGCGTTCGGCTTTGTCCGCGCCGGCGTTCCAGGCGCGCACGATCGGCGCGCAGCCGGCGGCCTGCACGGCCACCATGCGCGGGCGCCTCGATCCGATCAGCCCGACCGCTTCGAGTTCGGCGAACGCCTTCCACATGCCGATCAGCCCGGTGCCGCCGCCGGTCGGATAGAAGATGACGTCCGGCACGTCCCAGCCCATCTGCTCGGCGAGCTCGATACCCATCGTCTTCTTGCCCTCGACGCGATAGGGCTCGCGCAGGGTTGCGATGTTGAACCAGCCCATCGCTTCCTCGCCCGCATGGACGAACTTGCCGCAATCGTCGATCAGCCCGTTGCAGCGCCAGACCTTGCCGCCCTGCAGCGCGGTCTCGCGGACATTCACGTCGGGTGTGTCGGGGGGCAGAATATGAAGCTTTCGAGCCCCGCCCGGCTGGCATAGGCGCTGGCGGCGGCGCCCGCATTGCCGTTGTCGAATGGCGATGCGGCGGACGCCCAGCTCCTTGGCCATGGCAATCGCCATCGCGAGGCCGCGGGCCTTGAAGGAGCCGGTCGGCAGGCGCCCTCGTCCTTGACCAGCGCCTGCCCGTTGGACAGGCGGCGCAGCGGGACGAGCGGCGTGAAGTCTCGCCAAGGCTGGCGATGTTGGCGGGGTCCTGGACCGGCAGAAGTTCGCGATATCGCCAGAAAATTGTCCGGGCGACCGGCGAAACTGGCTTTCGTCAGCGAATTGCGCAGCGCGTCGAGATCGTAGCGCGCGAAAAGCGGTGCTCCGGCGGGCGAGAGATTGTGGAGGCGGTCGGCTTCCGCCGTCTCGCCCGTCCGCGTGCATTCAAGATACGTGATATGGCTGCGGGCCTGTGGCAATGCTATCGTCAGGAGTCATGCGACAGATCCGTCCAATGGGCGGCGCGGGCCCGGTTGCGCTCTTCGAACGCATCGCGCGTCGCGCCTTCGGTTTGCACGACGCACCAGCCACCGCCGCTTTCGACCGTTTCCCTGACCGGCGCGGCGAGCACGTCCGGCCTCATCGCCTTGTGCCAATATTCGCCGGCGCTGTCGTCAAGCTCGCGGGCGCCGCCGAACCGTTCCGGCCGTGCGCGGCCGCTATTCCAGATCCCGGTGTTGAGAAGGCCCGGACACAGGATCGTCACGCCGATATTACTGTCTTTCAACTCGCTCGTCAGGGCTTCCGCGACCGCTGCCGTCGCATATTTGGATGCGGCATAAAGCGGGAAGGGGCCGTCGATCGGGACCAGCGTTGCGCTCGATGCCGTTACGCCGATATGGCTGGGCGTACCCCGCGCGCGCATGGCCGGGATGAAGGCCTGGGCTGTCCAGATCGTGCCGAACAGATTGACGTCATAGACCCAGCGGATAGCCCGTTCCTTGCCGTCCGAAAGGCGGGCGGCTGCCCCCACACCGGCATTGATCCACAGCATCCGCGGGACGATCGCATCCTTGGCGAGCCGTTCTGCGAGATCGATCATGGCCTGGCGCTCGCTGACATCGGCCGTTTCCGTCCGGACGGTCACATCATGCGACGAGAGCGTTTCGCGTGCGCTCGCCAGTGCATCGGCGCGGATATCAACCAGCACGATATGGGCGCCCGCCGCCGCGAAGGATTGCGCGAGGGCAAGCCCGATACCGTCGGCCGCACCCGTAACGAGCGCCCAATCGCCCTTGAGGTCCGCATAGTTCATGTTGCGACGCTCGTTAGCCGCCTTGGTCGCGGGGCGTAAAGCTCCAATGAAAAAGGCGGCCGCATTTGCGACCGCCTTTTTCGAAAAACCGGCGAATGGTTTCTAGCGCTTCGAGAACTGGAAGCTCTTGCGCGCCTTGGCCCGGCCATATTTCTTGCGTTCGACGACGCGGCTGTCGCGGGTCAGGAACCCGGCGGCCTTCATCGTGCCGCGCAGCTTGGGCTCGTAGCGCGAAAGCGCCTGGCTGATGCCGTGCTTGACCGCGCCGGCCTGGCCCGAAAGCCCGCCGCCCTTGACGGTCGCGACGATGTCATACTGGCCCCGGCGGTCCGAAATATCGAACGGCTGGTTGATGACGAGACGCAGCGAGGGCCGTGCGAAATATTTGGACTGGTCGCGGCCATTGACCGTGATCATGCCCTTGCCCGGCTTCAGCCAGACGCGCGCAACGGCGTCCTTGCGGCGGCCGGTGGCATAGGCACGTCCCAGATCGTCGATTTCCTGCTCGCGCAGCGGCGTTTCCTCGACCGGAGGAGCCGCTTCTTCGACCGCTTCCGCTTCGGCTGCCTGTTCGGCAGGCGCTTCTGCCGTGGTTTCCGCTTCGGCGGCGGGCTTTTCTTCGGTCTTGGTTTCGGCTTCAGCAGCCTCGGTGATCTCTTTCAGATCGGAGAGGGATTTCTTGTCGGCCATTATGCGCCCACCTTGTTCTTGCGATTGCGGGAAGCGAGATCGATCGTCTCGGGCTTGAGGGCTTCGTGCGGATGTTCGGCACCCGGGAAGACGCGCAGATTGCGCATCTGCTGCCGGCCGAGGGCCCGCGCGGAATCATCCGCTCGACGGCCTTTTCGAACACGCGCTCGGGTTCTTGCCCTCGAAAATGCGTTCCGGCGTCGTTTCCTTCAGGCCGCCCGGATAACCGGTATGCTTGTAATAGATCTTGTCGGTCGTCTTGTTGCCGGTGAAGCGGGCCTTCGCGGCGTTGATGACGATGACATTGTCGCCGCAATCGACATGCGGCGTGAAAATCGGCTTGTGCTTGCCGCGCAGAATCTTGGCGACCTCGGCCGCGGCCCGGCCGACGACGAGATCCTCGACATCGACCAGCACCCATTTCTTTTCCACTTCGGCCTTGTTGGCCGAGCGGGTCGTTTTCGTGAGCGCCTTCATGGCCTCAACCTCCATTTGGGGCCTGATGCCCCGGCTTGCGTAAAAAAAACAGATACGCCACTCCCTCGGAAGCGGCGTTTCGAGCGGCCTAATGGCGACAAAATCCCGCTAGGTCAAGCGTAGAGCGGCGTTCGAGAAGGGTATTGGAATACCATCACCTTTGACCGGGCTGCGATCCGGGCCTTTTTTTGCCCGTCAACCGCCACCGGCAGGCGCCGGATCGTCGGGCGCGATTTCCGCGATCAAGCGGATCGAGACGGTTTCGCTGTGCGAGGGCGCATCGGAACCCTCCGGCGCCGTGAAATCGCGCGTACGGTCCATCCGGTGAACCAGGCCGCTCGACGGCGCGGCCGGTAGCGCGTCCGTTCGCGGATCGCGTATCCTCCGGCAGTATCGGCCTCGCTCGTGATGTCGACCAGCGCGACATCGTCGGTTGGGACGGTCACGCGCATTATTCCGGCAAGATCGATACTGCCGCCTAGGGGGGAGGGGGTTTCCGCGACATGCGGCGCTTCGCCCCGGGCCAGTATGCGCCCGGCCAGCGCCATCATGTCGGCGATGGCGGTCAAAAGGGCATCGCGTCGTGCGGCACTGTCCCGGGTTCGTTCCGATTCGAGCAGGCGCAGCATTGTCGCGCGTTCCGTCTCGTCGATCCCGGCGCGCGTGCGCATCTCGGATTCGATCAGCGCGATGCCTTCGAGCATATGGGCCCAGACGCGCTCCTCGTCGCGGATCGCGAGCGGTTGGCCCTCGGGCGAGAGTTCGACCGCGTAGCGGATATGGCGCATCGGCGCCGCGACGGCTTCGGCCAGCCGCGCACCGCGGTCATCGCCGAGCCCTTCAATGTGGGTCAGCTCGACCCAGACGGCATAGCCGCTCCCGTTCCGTTCGAAGCGGTAGTCGTGGACGAGCCGCGCCCCGGTCGTCCGTCCGTCCATGGTCGCGCTGCGAACCTGTTCGTATCGCAGCACGGTGTCGATCGGCGGGCGAAGTCGAAATCGACCATTTCGGCGCCGGCGGGCGCGGGGGCGGCGTCGGCCTGTGCAAGGCCCGGTTGGCCGGAGAGGAGGAGAGCGGCGGTCAGAGCCAGCGACGGCGCGATTTTCATGCGTCGGTTCCGGTTTCGCCAAGCACCCATGCGGCATAGCCGGGCACGCTGCGTTCGATCGGCCATTGGCAGATCGCGGGCACGTCGTAGCTGTGCATGTCGGCGATGGCGGCGATCAGCGCATCCGCCGCCGCTTCGCCGGTCTTGAACAGCGCGGCGATTTCTTCCGCTTCTTCGATCGCGCCCTCCCAGCGGTATATGGATTGCATGGGGCCGAGGATATTGACGCACGCGGCGAGCCGCTTCTCGATCATCGCGCGGCCGATCCGCTCCGCCTCGTCGCGCGATCCGAAAACCGTATAGACGGTGACGATATCACTCATGCCGGTTGCCGGCGGCCGATCAGATGGACGCCCCAGGCGGCGGTGACGACGACCAGCGCGCCGACCCCCTGATGCGCGGTCGCGACGATGATGTCGACGCCGGTCAGCAAGGTGGCGATGCCGAGCAGGAACTGCGTGCCGAAGGCGCTGTGGATGGCGATCGAGGCGAGCCGATGTTCCTTGCGCACCTTGCGCGCCAGCCAGACCAGCGCGATCACGCTGACCACCGCCCACCAGCGATGGATGAACTGGACGACGATCGGATTGTCCGCGAGGTTGCGCCAGAAGCCGTCGAGCATGGGCGTATTGGCCGGGAACCATTCATTGCCCATCATCGGCCAGGTCGAAAAGGCATAGCCCGCTTCGAGGCCTGCGGTGAAGGCGCCGAACAGGATCTGGATCGCCAGCACGAACAGTACGACCAGGCCGAACACGGTCATCCGGGCCGGCTTCGCTGCCGCGTCCCGGTCCAGCTCCAACAGGTCGAGCGCTGTCCAGACGAGCCCGGCGAGGATGAACAGCGCGGTCATCAGATGGACGGCGAGCCGGATATGGCTGACATCCGGCCGGTCGACGAGCCCGCTCGCCACCATCCACCAGCCAATCGCGCCCTGCAGGCCGCCCAGCGCGAGCAGCGCCACGAGCCGCCAGTGATAGCCGGTGGGAATGGCCTTTTTGATCCAGAACCAGGCGAGCGGGATCGCGAAGGCGAGGCCGATCAGCCGGCCGAGCACGCGATGGACATATTCCCAGAAGAAGATCGCCTGAAACTCGGCCATCGACATGCCGCGGTTGACCTGCTGATATTCGGGCGTCGCCCGATAGGCCTCGAGTTCGGCCTGCCATTGTTCGGCATTGAGCGGCGGGATGATCCCTGAAATCGGTTCCCAGCGGACCATGGACAGGCCCGATTCCGTCAGCCGGGTGATCCCGCCGACGACGACCATGATGAAGACCAGAGCGGCGACGCCGAACAGCCACCAGGCGATGGTGCGGGGTCTGCCAAGTGCTGCGGACGAGGGGAGTGCGATGGCGGTCATGATGGTGCGCAGATATGCCTCCGCGCGCCGATTGCCAATATGGCCTTTTGGGTTGTGTGATATTGTATCTTGGGTGTAATAACATATCTTGCTGAAGCGGACGGCAGCGAGTCGGACCGCCGAGAAGGATTGTGCGTCGATGCCGCTGTTCGCGACCGAAAATGGAATGCTCGACCGCTGGGCCATCTGGCTCTCAGGGTTGTGCATCGTCCATTGCCTGTCGGGCGCGGTCTTCTTCGCGCTCGCGGCGTCGGCCGGCGGCATGTTGCTGGACCCGATCGTCCATGAAGTCGGCCTCGTCATTGCGATCCTGTTCGGGGTTATCGCGATCGGCCGCGGCGCGTTCCAGCACGGCTATATGCTGCCCGTCGCGATCAGCTCGCTCGGCGTCGGAACGATGGCCGGCGCGCTTTCGCTGCCGCACAGCGAGATGGAGCTGATCTACACGGTCCTCGGCGTGGCGCTGCTGGCGCTCGGACACGATCTGAACCGCCGGGCGTACCGTTAGGCCGCGCGATATCTGTCAGAAACTTTCTGTCGGAAGTTCGCGGCACCGGGATTCTTTTGTCAGACCTTCGGCTTTGCCTCAGGCGCGGCACCGGCCCGCCCCCCTCCCGGCCTCCCATTAAGTATACCCTGTGGGAGGCCGGGAGGGGGAGCGGGCTGGTGCGGCGATTTTCCGCCAGGAAAATTCTGACGAACAGAATCTCAGCGAAGCCGAAGGTCCGACGAACCAATCCCCGGGGATTGCGAAGCGGCGGCATCGCGCTTACCTTTTGATTATGGCTAACCATCATCACGATCATGTCCTGCATGAAGGCGAGGCGCTGGCCGCTGCGGCGCAGACCGCGCTCGAGCGTTCCGGCGAGCAATGGACGAAGATGCGGGCCGCGGTGTTCGACGCGCTGGCTCGGTTCGAGCGGCCGGCCTCGGCCTATGACATCGCCGAAGCCGTCTCCAACGCGCAGGAACGCCGGGTCGCGGCGAACAGCGTCTACCGGATTCTGGATCTCTTCACCGCCGCCAATGTGGCGCGGCGGATCGAGAGCGCGAACGCCTATCTCGCCAACCGGCATCCCGAATGCCTGCACGACTGCATCTTCCTGGTGTGCGACGGATGCGGCGAAACCACCCATCTCGACGACGACAAGCTTGCCGACGGCGTCCGCGCGGCGGCCAGACAACAGGGTTTCAACCCCGAACGTCCGGTCATCGAGGTACGCGGCCTGTGCTCCGAATGCGCCTGAATCCTGCTGATCGCAGGTTCGACAGCGGCTTTTTCCGCCATTAGAAGAGCGAATCGAGAAAGGTTGCGTTGCCCATGTCTGATCGTCCCGATACTCCGCTGCTCGACCAGGTCGATACGCCCGCGGATCTCCGGAAACTCAAGCCCGAACAGCTGACCCGGTTCGCCGACGAATTGCGGCAGGAGGTCATCTCCGCCGTTTCGGTCACCGGCGGCCATCTGGGCGCGGGGCTCGGCGTCGTCGAGCTGACGGCCGCGATCCACTATGTGTTCAATACGCCCGACGACCGGCTGGTCTGGGACGTCGGCCACCAATGCTATCCGCACAAGATCATCACCGGGCGGCGCGACCGCATCCGCACCTTGCGCCAGGGCGGCGGCCTGTCGGGCTTCACCAAGCGCTCGGAAAGCGAATATGATCCGTTCGGCGCGGCGCACAGCTCGACCTCGATATCGGCGGCGCTGGGTTTCGCGACCGCCAACAAGCTGGCCGGCAAGCCGGGCAAGGCGATCGCCGTGATCGGCGACGGCGCGATGAGCGCCGGCATGGCCTATGAGGCGATGAACAATGCCGAGGCCGCCGGCAACCGGCTCGTCGTCATCCTCAACGACAATGACATGTCGATCGCACCGCCGGTCGGCGGGCTTTCGGGCTATCTGGCGCGCCTGATCTCGTCGCACGAGTTTCTCGGCCTGCGCGACATTGCGAAACGCGTCGCGAAGAAGCTGCCCAAGCGCTTGCAAACCACGGCGAAAAAGGCCGACGAGTTCGCGCGCGGCATGGTCACCGGCGGCACGCTGTTCGAGGAACTCGGTTTCTATTATGTCGGCCCGCTCGACGGCCATGACATGGATCATCTGATCCCGGTCCTCGAAAATGTGCGCGACGCGGCGGAGGGCCCGTGCCTGATCCATGTCGTCACGAAAAAGGGCAAGGGCTACTCCTTTGCCGAAGAATCCGCCGACAAATATCATGGCGTCGCGAAATTCGACGTCGTCACCGGCAAGCAGGACAAGGGGCCGGGCGGTGGTCCGCCCAGCTATACAGGCGTTTTTTGCCAATGCGCTGATCGCCGAAGCCGAGAAGGACGAGCGGATCTGCGCGATCACAGCCGCGATGCCGGGCGGCACGGGCGTCGACAAGTTCGGCGCGGCCTTTCCCGATCGCTCCTTCGATGTCGGCATCGCCGAACAGCATGCCGTGACCTTCGCCGCCGGTCTCGCCGCACAGGGGATGAAGCCGTTCGCCGTCATCTATTCGACTTTCCTGCAGCGCGCCTATGACCAGGTGGTTCACGATGTCGCAATCCAGAACCTGCCGGTGCGGTTCGCGATGGACCGGGCCGGTTTCGTCGGCGCCGATGGTTCGACTCATGCTGGCAGCTTCGACCTCGCCTATCTGGGAACGCTGCCCAATTTCGTCGTGATGGCGGCGGCCGACGAAGCCGAGCTCACCCATATGGTTCACACCATGGCCGAATATGACGACGGACCGATCGCCGTGCGCTATCCGCGCGGCGCGGGCGTCGGGATCGAAATTCCGGCAACGCCCGAAAAGCTCGAAATCGGCAAGGGGCGCATCGTCCGCCATGGCAGCAAGGTCGCGATCCTCTCATTGGGCGCCCGGCTGGAGGAGGCCAAAAAGGCCGCCGACCGTCTCGATGCGATGGGGCTTTCGACGACGGTTGCCGATCTGCGCTTCGCCAAGCCGCTCGACGAAGACATGATCCGCCAACTCCTGATCAGCCATGAAGTGGCGGTGACGATCGAGGAAGCGAGCATCGGCGGGTTCGGCGCGCATGTGCTGACGATGGCGAGCGACGATGGGCTCACCGATGCCGGGCTGACGGTCCGCACGATGCGGATGCCCGACGAGTTCATCGACCAGGACAAGCCCGACAAGCAATATGCGATGGCCGGCCTCGACGCCGACGGCATCGTCGAAACCGCGCTGAAGGCCCTGCGCCACAACAGCGTGAACGTTGAGGAAGTCGGCGAACGGGCCTGACAAACGAACGGGTGTGCGATGTCGATCCGATCCCGTTTCTATGACGAACTAGAACCGCGCGCCCGGCCGCACGGGCTTTCGGGCGCCAACAAGATCATCGCGCTGCTGATCATATTGTCGGCGCTGATGGCGATCCTCGAGACCGAGCCGACGATTCGCGGGCCGCATGCCGGGACGTTCTTCACCCTGCATCTCGTGTTCGGCGCCGTGTTCCTGGTCGAATATCTGGTCCGGATATGGATCGCGGTCGATGATCCGCGCTTTGCCGGCAAATCCTTTCCGCGCTTGCGCTGGATGCTGACGCCGTCCGCGATCATCGATTTCCTCGCGCTGCTGCCGCTCTTGCTCACCCTGGCCTCGACGAGCCTCTACTGGCTGCGCTTCGCGCGCATCGTCCGGATCCTGCGGATCGTCCGGCTCGGGCGGATGAGCAGCGCCTTCGACAATATCGCTGTCGCCCTTTATGCCCGCCGGTTCGAGCTCGGCGTCGCCGTCATCATCGCTCTCTTGATGATGCTGTTCAGCGCGACCCTCCTCTATTTCGCCGAAGCCGAGGCCCAGCCCGAAGCCTTCGGATCGGTGCCCCGCGCACTGTGGTGGGCGATCGTGACGCTGACGACGATCGGCTATGGCGATGTCTACCCGATCACGGTTCTCGGTCGCGCCTGCGCCGCACTGATCGCGATCAGCGGGATCGGCGTCATCGCGATGCCGACGGGTATCTTCGCCGCCGCCTTTTCCGACGCGATGCAGAAGAAGAACGAGGAAGCCGAGCAGGCCGAGCGGCCCTAGCGTCCGGCCTTGCGCAGGACAGCGCGGATATATTTGTTCGCCGAGCGGAACGCGCTGGTGCCCGACGCCTCGGCCCAGCGTCCCAATGTCCAGTCGTTCAGCCACGGATAGAGATGTTGCGTATACAGCTCGGCATCGTCCTGCGCCGCGATGCAATCGCGCAGCTTCTGCTGCTGCTCGTCCGGTCTCGCCCGGGCCTCGGCCCAATCGAGATCACGATACATGTCCCGGACCATCGCATTATAGGGTTTGAGCTGGTTCCATTTGTATCCGGGGGCCGGGGTTTCGACCGTCTCGCCCGCCTTGCCGCCCTCGTGCCAGGTTAAGAACAGCCCGATCCAGTGCGCGCGGTGCGCGACGATGTCCTTGATCCGCGCTTCGTCGTCGGGGCCGAGAGCAGCGCGGTTTCGGCGTCCATGCCGTCCAGTGTCTTGACGAGCTTCGCATATTCCGTGTCGTGAACGGCCAGCAGGGATGCGCGGTCGGTGGCGGCGGCCATGGCGGTACTCCGATGGGTTTGACGGAGGGTATCTAATCAGCCAGCCCGTTGAAGAACAAGGCGATTTTTCCTCCGCCGTCGGTTAGCGCCGAAGCCCCAGCCGCCCCAACAAGCCTTTCGGCTTGCCCAGCATCCGTTCGACTTCCTCGCTGACGATCCGCTGCTGGATCTCGGACGGCGGGGGGATATGGCCCTTGCCCCAATCGCCGAGGATCAGCTTGAACCGGCCGTGATCGCCCGGCTCGGTCGACACGCCGAGCGTCTCGGCCAGCGGTTCGAGCTGCAGTTCGACATGATCGTCATGCTCGTTCTGGCAATAGACGATCCGGCCCTTGGGCGGCGTATCGCGCAGGTCGCCATGTTTCTCGCCGAACGCCCGGCCTTCCCAATAATCCTCGATGCCCCAGCCATGGCGCATCCAGGGCTCCACCCGGCCCCAGGTGAAATTGCGCAGGACGATCTGGGGATTCATGACGACGCTGACATCCTGCTCCCGCGCATAGCGCAGCGCCGCGGTGCCGCCCGCGCTGTTGCCCCATAGCAGCCGGCGCTCGGCGCCCGCGAGCGCGTCGATCTTGTCCATGATCGGCGGCAGCTCGGCGACGAGATCGCAATGCCGGTTGCCGAGGAACCAGCCGACGCGGACATCGTCGTGGAGATAGAGCGACGGATCGGAAACGAGGATCTGGTTCATACGCTTCGGGGCGACCTTGCGGCCCTGGAAATAGGGGACGGGCTGGCGGGTCAGCGGGCTCTGCGCGGCATGAAAGCCGTAAAAGCTCGCCGGCGCGCCGCGATTCCTGATAAGCAGCGCCAGTTCGACGGCGCCGTAGTTGATCAGGATCAGGCCGGAGGGCAGGCGATCGAGCGAGAGAAAGTCTTGCGGCGAATATCGATACTGTTTCTGCCGCCAGCGTCGGTAATCGGTCTTGACCGGAAAACTCATGGCGCTCCATTGCCCGGAAACGGGCTGCAAGAGCAATGGCTTCGTTCACAGACATGCGCAGCGCTTGGTTGTGGGGCCTTGATGCGAGGATCGGGATTTCATTTTCAGAATTTCCCTCACGGGAAATCGCCGCACCGGCCCGCACCCCTCCCGGCCTCCCACGAGTGTACCCTGAATGGGAGGCCGGGAGGGGGTGCGGGCCGGTGCGGCGCTCGAACTCTAGTTCGAGTCTGACAAAAGAATCCCGGTGCCGCGAACTTCCGACAGGAAGTTTCTGACAAACAAATCTGCGGCGCTCGACCGACAGGGCGAGTCTGAAAATATCCTCCAGCCCTTCGACAAGCCCTGGACGAGCGCATAGGAGAAACGCTCGACGGCAGGCGAGGGAGCGGCAATGGCGAAGACACGGGCGGATCAGGCGCTGGTCGAACGCGGTCTCGTGGAGAGCCGGTCCAAGGCGCAGGCGCTAATCCTCGCCGGCAAGATATTCTCCGGCGAGCGCCGGATCGAAAAAGCGGGGCAGCCTGTGATGCCGGATCAGCCGCTCGAGGTCCGCGGCCGCGACCATCCCTGGGTGTCGCGCGGCGGGCTCAAGCTCGCCCATGGCCTCGACCATTTCGGCTGGACGGGCGAGGGCGTAGTGGCGATCGATGTCGGATCCTCGACCGGCGGGTTTACCGATGTGCTGCTGAGCCAGGGCGCGCTCCGCGTCTATGCGGTCGATTCGGGCACGAACCAGCTCGCCTGGAAGTTGCGCGACGACGACCGGGTTATCGTCCTCGAACGCGCCAATGCCCGGCATCTGACCGCCGAGCAGATCCCCGAACCGGCCGACATGATCGTTTGCGACGCCAGCTTCATATCGCTTGCCAAGGTATTGGAAACGCCGCTCGAATTCTCGCGCGCGGGAACGAAACTCGTAGCGCTGATCAAGCCGCAGTTCGAGGCCGGGCGCGGCGAGGTGGGGAAGGGCGGCGTGGTGCGCGATCCGGCGGTTCACGAGCGCGTGTGCGCGGAGGTGCGGGACTGGCTGACCGGCGCCGGATGGCGCGTCGTCGGGGTGACGCCCAGTCCCATTACGGGACCGCAGGGCAATGTCGAATTCCTGATCGGGGCGGAACGGTTGGAAAGCGCCGCCGGTTGAGGCTAACGATAGGCAAAAGACCGTGAAGGGGAGTCGCAATATGGTCGGCATCGCCACCAAGGGGCAGCTGCGAATGTCTTTCCTGCGCTGGGCGCTGGTGCTCGTGCCGCTGATCGTCCTGGTCGGATCGCTCGCCGGCGCCGTGTCCGGATCGGGCGAGACGAGCTGGTACGCGGCGCTCGAAAAGCCGTCGTTCCAGCCGCCCTCGTATCTGTTCGGTATCGTCTGGCCGATCCTCTACGCGCTGATCGCCTTCGCCCTCGTCGCGGTGATCCAGGCGCGCGGATCGCGCTGGCGGGGCGCGGCGATCGGGCTGTTCGTCGCCCAGCTCGTCGTCAACCTGCTCTGGTCGCCGATCTTCTTCGGCATGCACCAGGTCAGCTTCGCCTTCTGGTGGATCCTGCTGATGCTGGCGCTCGCCATCGGTACGACGGTGATTTTCGGCCGCGTCCGGCGCGTCGCGGCCTGGCTGATGCTGCCCTATCTCGCCTGGATCAGTTTCGCCGCCCTGCTCAATTTCGAGATTGACCGGCTCAATCCCGATGCGGAAACCCTTGTCGTCGGCACGACGAGTACCCAGATATAGCTGTATTAGGGAAATAAGGCACTTGGGCCGATAATCTGTGCAGGAGCATGACATGCAGACCGAAAACAAGCTGATCGACGATTTTGTGAAAATGGTGAACGCGGCGGCGGGAACGCTGGCCGGCGTGGGCCGCGAGGCCGAATCATCGTTGCGCGACAAGGCCAAGGATTTCGTCGGCGGCATGGATTTCGTCAGCCGCGAGGAATTCGAGGCGGTGAAGGAAATGGCCGCCGCCGCGCGCGACGAAGCCGATGCGCTCAAGGCGCGGCTCGATGCGTTGGAAGCTGGCAAAGCGCCTGCGAAGCGCAAGGCATCCGCTTCAAAAACAACGAAAAAGACGAGCGATTCTAAATAGAAAGCGCGGCCTGCGCGGCCTGCGCTCGTCCACAGTTTTCTGACCCGCTTGGTTGCGTGATCGGGCTGGATTCTTCACCTCCGGGCCATGGAATTCGGTCGTGGGACGCAAACCGTATGAACCTCGAAGACTATAGCGAAGGAACGCTGGCCAGCGCCCCGCTTGACGTGCTCGAGGATTATTTCTCGGCGCATGACTGGCAATCCGAGCGCAATGGCGACGAGGAGATCGTCGCCGCGGTCAAGGGCAGTTGGACCCAATATGAGCTGCGCGCCGTCTGGCGGGCGGAAGACCGCGTATTGCAGTTTCTCGCGCTGCCGGACATCCGCGTACCCGAGGAAAAGCGGCAGCTCGTCTATGAGACGTTCGGGCTGATCAACGAGCAGCTCTGGCTCGGCCATTTCGAGATGTGGGCGGCGTCGAGCATGATCCTGTTCCGCCATGCCGCGCTGCTCGACGCGACGAGCGAGGCGGGGCTGACCCTGCAGCAGGCCGAAACGCTGATCGAGGCGGCGCTCGACGAATGCGAACGCTTCTACCCGGTCTTCCAGTTCGTCCTATGGGGCGACAAGACGCCGCAGGAGGCGTTGGAAGCCGCGCTCGTCGACACGGCGGGCGAGGCCTGAGCCCATGGCGGAGCGCCCGGTCTGGCTGATCGGCTGCGGCAATATGGCGGGCGCCATGCTCGCCGGCTGGCTCGCCGGCGGCGAGGAACCCGGCCGATTTCGCGTCATCGATCCCGCAGGGCCCGACTTGCCAGACGGTGTAGAGCGGGCGGACGGCCCGCCGGCGGACGGTTTCGGCGATGCCGTCGTCCAACTCGGTTTCAAGCCGCACATGCTCGCCGATATCGCGCCGGGATTGAGCGCGCTTGCCGGTTCCGGCACGGTCATCGTCTCGATTCTCGCCGGGGTCGAGCGGGCGACGCTGCGCGCGGCCTTTCCCGATGCCGGCCAGATCGTCCGGGTGATGCCCAATACGCCGGTCGCGCGCGGCAAGGGGGCGGTGGGGCTGATCGCCGAGGACCGGGCCGATCCGCGTGCGATGATGGTCGCCGAATTGATGGGCCGGCTGGGCCTCGCCGAATGGATCGCCGACGAAGCGCTGTTCGATGTCGTGACGGCCTTGTCGGGGAGCGGCCCTGCTTTCCTGTTCCGCTTCGTCGACGCCCTGGCGCGCGGCGGCGAACGGCTGGGGCTCGATGCCTGTCAGGCGCAGCGGCTGGCGATCGCGACCGTCCAGGGCGCGGCCGAACTCGCCACCGCGTCCGACGAAGATCCCGGCACGCTCGCGGATCGCGTCGCCAGTCCGGGCGGTTCGACGCGCAAGGGGCTCGACATTCTCGATCAGGACGAGGCGCTGGTCGAGCTGGTGTACCGCACGCTCGAAGCGGCGACCGAACGCAACCGGGAAATGGCCGCCGAGGCGCGGCGGTAGCGCATTTTGCGATCGGTCAGAACCGTTGGCCCTGCGCTTGTCGAAGGGCATCTCTCGGTTTGAGAGGGGTGCTTCGACGGGCTCAGCCCTAACGGATTTGCTCAAATGTTATCGCAAAAATTCCTAGCGTTCGCGCCGGGCGAGATCGGCGGCGCGGTCGCGCATGTCGTCGGTCAGCAGCTTTTCGAGCACCGTCCAGAAACCCGTGACGGCGGCCGGCCCCGCCTCGCCATAGGATGCGATCAGTTTTGCCCGGTAGGCCGCGAACAGCTCCGCTTCGAGCTTTTCGCCGCTTTTCGTCAGCCGGACGAGTATCTGGCGCCGGTCGCGCTGCCCCCGCTCGCGCGCGATCCAGTCCCGCTCTTCGAGTTCGCCGAGCACGCGGCCCAGCGATTGCTTGGTCACGCCGAGCAGCGTCATCAGATCGCCGATCGCCAGACCGGGCTTGCGGGCGATGAAATAGAGCGCCCGGTGGTGCGCGCGGCCGAGGCCGTGCGCCGCCAGGATATCGTCGCCACTCCGCATCAGCTCGGCATGGCCGAAGAAGAGCAGCTCGATCCCGCGCCGTATCTCGGCTTCCCGCAAGAACAGGGGCGATGCGGCAGACGGGTTGCGTGGATCGGAAGCCATATTGACCCTCTTTGGCAGCGCGCCTAACCGGGAGCAATATCCCTGTGAACCCGATCCAAGAGGCGATTTGATGGCCGAGGCCCAACCTTATGACGACCGCGACGGCAAGATCTGGCTCGACGGCCAGCTCGTCGACTGGCGCGGCGCGAACGTCCATATCCTGACCCATGCGATGCACTATGCCTCCTCGGTGTTCGAGGGGCAGCGCGCCTATGGCGGGGAGATTTTCGAACTGACCCGGCACAGCGAGCGGCTCCATACCTCGGCGAAGATCCTCGGCATGCCCATGCCCTACAGCGTCGAGGAGATCGATCAGGCGTGCCGCGACGTGCTGGCGGCGAACAATCTGGTCGACGCCTATGTCCGTCCGGTCGCCTGGCGCGGACCGGAGCAGATGGGAGTCGCGGCCCAGGCGACGAAGACGCATGTCGCGGTCGCGGCCTGGGAATGGGGCGATTATTTCCGGAACAAAGAGCGCGGCATCCGTCTCGATATCGCGCCCTGGCGGCGTCCGGCGCCCTATACCGCGCCGGTCCACGCCAAGGCGGCCGGGCTCTACATGATCTGCACGATGTCCAAACATCATGCGTCCGATCGCGGCTATGACGACGCGCTGATGATGGACTGGCGCGGGCAGGTGGCCGAAGCGACCGGGGCCAACGCCTTCTTCATCCAGGATGGCATCATCCATACGCCGACGCCCGACTGTTTCCTCGACGGGATCACGCGGCAGACGGTGATGGGTCTCGCCAAGAAACGCGGAATCAAGGTCATCGAACGCACGATCTGGCCCGAGGAGCTGGAAGGGTTCGAACAATTCTTCCTGACCGGCAGCGCCGCCGAGGTAACGCCGGTGCGCGAAGCGGGCCCGTGGAATTTCGAAGTCGGCGATATGACGCTCGATCTCATGAACGATTATTCGAAACTGGTGCGGGGGCAGCTGAGCAATAGCTAAGCGATATTCCAGGCGAGCAGGACAGGCCGGTTGAACGCGATATTCGACCCGGGACGGAATTGCTGGCGGGTTGAAAATGCCAGCCGCGCGGCGGTTCTCGTCGATGGCGAGAATTATTTCCGTGCCGTCCGGCGGTCGATGGCCGAAGCGAAGGACCGGATCATTCTCGTCGGCTGGGACTTCGATGCCCGGATCGAGATGCACGACACACGGGGCGAGCCTGAAGGCCCGCTCGAAATCGGCAAGTTCATCGACTGGCTGGTCAGCCGGAATCCGGACCTGCACGTCTATATCCTCCGCTGGGACACCGGCGCGATCAAAGCGCTGTTCCGCGGCCGGACGCTCTTCACGATAATGCGCTGGTTCTTCCATCCGCGGATCCATCTGAAGCTGGACGCCATGCATCCGGCCGGGGCCGCGAACCATCACAAGATCGTCGTCATCGATAGCGATACCGCCTTTTGCGGCGGCATCGATCTCACCGAAAATCGCTGGGACACGCGCACGCACGAGGAGGATCAGCCCTATCGCTGCCAGCCCGGCGACGAGGATTCCGGGCCATGGCACGATGCATCGATGATCGTGCAGGGGGATATCGCGTCGGCGCTCGCAGATTTCGCCGTCGATCGCTGGGACATCGCCGGCGGAAAGCCGGTCCACGCGTCGTCAAGCCGCCACGACTGCTGGCCTTCATATCTGGAGCCGGACTTCTCCGGCGTCGACGTCGCGATCGCGCGGACCCGGCCCGAGGTCGACGATCTCGAACAGGTTGCCGAGGTCGAAGAACTCTATCTCGACATGATCGCGAGCGCGCGCGACACGATTTACGCCGAAAGCCAGTATTTCGCCTCGCGGAAACTGGCGATCGCGATCCAGAAGAAACTGGCGGAGGAGGACGGGCCTGAAATCGTCATCGTCAATCCGGTCAGCGCCGAGGGCTGGCTCGAATCGGAGATGATGGACACGACCCGCGCGCGGCTGATCAAGGCGCTCCAGGATCGCGACATTCACGACCGGCTGCGATTCTACCATCCGGTCAACGAAGCGGGTTCGGCCATCTATGTGCACGCCAAGATATTGATCATCGACGATCGCATGATCCGGATCGGCTCCTCGAACCTGAACAACCGCTCATTCGGGTTCGATACCGAATGCGATCTCGCAATCGATGCGGGCGCGGAAGACGATTTCGCGGCGCGCCGGACAATCGCGGGAATCCGGAACGGCCTGCTCGCCGAGCATCTCGACACGCCGGTCGGGCAGATCGACAGGCGGATGAAGGAGACCGGGTCCCTGATCCAGACGATCCAGCTGTCGCGAAAGTCCGGGCGGACGTTCCGCGACTATCAGTTCCCCGATCTCAACGCGCTGGAAGACTGGTTCGGCGAGCATGACGTCTTCAACCCCGAACGGCCGGACGACGAGTTTGCGAAGCTGGATCTGCCCCGATAGGCTGGACGGTAAGGGCTTCGGGAAATCTCTATTCCGACCACCGGATCGCCGATTTCGCTTTCAAAATAGGAAATGGTTTGAAACACTGAAACTCGCACGGTGCGGGTTCGCCGATCGCCGCGCTATCCCCGAGGGCGCCGTCGCCCCGCCGCGCTGCGCGATGTAGGAAATTAAATTGCGTTTGCGGGCAACGCTGTGTGTGTACTTTGTAAACTTTGCCGGATGCGGGCCCGGCGGAGCGCCCGACGCGTGTCAACCGGTGTCAACCGGCGTGCCGCGGGGAGCGCTAACCGGACCGGTTGCCGTGATAGGTGCGGTACCAGTCGACGAATTTGGGAATTCCGACATCGATCGGGGTCGAGGGTTCGAAGCCGAGATCGCGCTGGATTGCGCTGATATCGGCGGCGGTGGCGGGCACGTCGCCGGGCTGGATCGGCTGGAGGTCGCGTTCGGCCTTCTTGCCGAGCGCATCTTCGAGCACGTCGATCATATGGCTGAGCTCTTCGGACTTGTTGTTGCCGATATTGTAGAGCGCGTGGGGCTTGGTGCTGCCGCCGGCTTTCTCTTCGCCGTCGTCAGCGGGCGGATTGTCGAGCGCCGCGATCACGCCGGTCACGATATCTTCGATATAGGTGAAGTCGCGGCGCATCTTGCCGTAGTTGAACACCGGGATCGGTTCGCCGGCGAGGATTTTCTTGGTGAAGATCCACATCGCCATGTCGGGTCGGCCCCACGGACCATAGACGGTGAAGAAGCGCAGCCCGGTCATCGGCAGGCGATACAGATGGGCGTAGGTTTCGCTCATCAGCTCGTCGGATTTCTTGGTCGCCGCATAGAGCGATACGGGCTGGTCGACCCGGTCCTCGACCCGGAACGGGAAGCTCTCATTGCCGCCATAGACGGACGAGGAGGAGGCATAGACCATATGCGCAGTCTGCCGGTCCCGCGCGATCTCCATCAGGTTCAGATGGCCCATGATATTGGCCTCGATATAGGCGCGCGGATGGGTGAGACTGTAGCGGACGCCGGCTTGAGCGCCCAAGTGAACGATCCGATCGAACTCCTTGTCGGACAACGCTTTCTCGAGCGCAGCATGGTCGGCGAAATCGACTTTCTCGAAGGCGAATTCGGGGCTGTCGAGCGTCGCGAGCCGGTCTTCCTTGAGCTGTACGGAATAGTAATCGTTCAGATTGTCGATACCGATGACCCGCTCGCCGCGGGCCAGCAGCCGCCGGCAAAGATGCATGCCGATAAAGCCTGCGGCGCCGGTGACGAGAACGGTCATTTCTATCTCCCTGTATCGCCGGACGCCTTAGCTTTGCGGGCAGCGTCTGGCCAGCCGGAAGAAGGGGTTCCGTTCGCCGGAAGGGCCGCTATATAGGCGCGCGGCTGCTGGGGCGTGGCCAAGTGGTAAGGCAGCGGCTTTTGGTGCCGCCATTCGCAGGTTCGATCCCTGCCGCCCCAGCCAGCCGGTATCCCTGTAACCTTGATTGGCGGCGCACCGTAGTTATCTCTTGCCTATCGAGCGCAAGGGAGAATCGCGATGGCCATGGAAGAAGCGACGCTGGCCGGCGGCTGTTTTTGGTGCACCGAGGCGGTCTATAACGATGTGGTCGGCGTCACCCATGTCGAGAGCGGCTATACCGGCGGCGAGACCGCGAACCCCGATTATCGCTCGGTCTGCGCCGGCGGCACGGGTCATGCCGAGGCGGTTCGCCTGACCTATGACAGCGACGTGATCAGCTATGCCGATCTGCTCGATATCTTCTTCCACATCCACGACCCGACCCAGCTCAATCGCCAGGGCAACGATATCGGCACCCAGTATCGTTCGGCGATCTTCCCGCATTCGGAAGAGCAGGAGGCGCTCGCGAAGGAAGCGATCGAGCGCGCGGCCGAGGAATGGGACGACGCGGTCGTCACGACGATCGAGCCGCTTGAGGAATGGTACAAGGCCGAGGATTATCACCAGGACTATTTCGAGCGGGAAGGCAGCCGCAATCCCTATTGCATGGCGGTCGTCGCCCCGAAGCTGCAGAAATTCCGCAAGAGCTATCAGCAGCGGCTGAAGGCGAACGCCTAGATCCCGGCTTTAACGGTCGGCCGCGGCCCGCCGCAGCCGGTCGTTGATCGCGATGCCGAGCCCGGTTTCGGGAATTGGCGCTACCGAAATCCGCGCGGCGTCACTCGCCTCGGCTTCGTGCAGCGCGTCGAACAGCCGGGCGGCGGCTTCGATCAGATCGCCGGACGCGCTCAGCGTTGCGTCGCCGGCCACATTTCCGAAACCGATAAGCCATTCGCCCGGTTTGCCGTGCGCCGCCTCGAGGCGGACCGGTTTCGTCGGGGCATAATGGCTGGCCATCTGTCCCGGCGCTTCGATAGCGTCCGATGCGTCGAGAGAAACAGGCAGGCCCGTCGCGGCTTCGATCATGTCCCGGTCGATCGGGCCGGGACGCAACAGTCGGACAGGCGCAGCCGCCGGAGCCACTATTGACGATTCGAGGCCGTGGCCGGTCGGGCCGGCGTCGACGATCAGGCCGATCTTCCCCTTCAGGCTCGCAAGGACATGATCCGCGCGGGTCGGGCTGATCCGCCCGCTGGCATTGGCCGAGGGTGCGGCCAGTGGCCGGTTCGTTGCGCGAAGCAGGCCTTGCATCGCGGGATGGGCGGGGATCCGGATGGCGATCGTATCGAGGCCGGCGGCAACGATGGCGGCAACCGGGCTGTCGGGCCTTTGGGGCAAGACCAGCGTCAACGGGCCCGGCCAGAACGTGGCCGCGAGCTTCTCGGCCGCCGGGTTGAAGGTTGCGATCGCCCGGGCCGCGTCGATCGTGGGGACGTGGACGATGAGGGGGTTGAACGAGGGGCGGCCTTTCGCGGCGTAGATGCCCGCCACGGCCTCGCCATTGGTCGCATCGGCGGCAAGTCCGTAGACGGTTTCGGTTGGCACGGCGACGCATTCGCCCGCGAGGATCCGGCGCGCGGCCTCCGCGATCGTCGCCTCGTCGAACGGTTTGACGACCGTCTGCATCGAAGGATTTGGCGTCTCCATCGGCACGGGCTATAGGCCGCGCAGATTCTCCGCAAGACCAGGATACCGATATGAGCTTCATGCCGCCCGTTACCGAACAACGCTTCGTGCTCGAGCATGTCGCCGGCATATCGCAGCTCGCGCAAAGCGACCGGTTCGCCGACGCTTCGGGCGATATGGTCGATGCGATCCTGGAAGGGGCGGCGCAGCTTGCGGCCGGCGAATGGGCGCCGCTCAACCGGCTCGGCGATACCGAGGGCGCGACCCTTACCGACAACGGCGTGATCATGCCCGACGGCTATGTCGAGGCCTATCGCGCCTATGTCGAGGGCGGCTGGGGCACGATCGCCGCGCCGGCGGAATTTGGCGGGCAGGGCATGCCCTTCTCGATGGCCGTTGCGATCATGGAGTCGCTGGGCGCTGCGAACATGGCGTTCGCGCTGTGTCCGATCCTCAGCGTCGGCTCGATCGAATCGCTCACGCATCATGGCAGCGAGGAGTTGCAGGCGGCCTATCTGCCCAAGCTATCGACCGGCGAGTGGACGGGCACGATGAACCTGACCGAACCGCAGGCCGGTTCGGATGTCGGCGCGCTCAAGACCAAGGCCGAACCCGCCGAAGACGGCAGCTGGCGGATCAAGGGCCAGAAAATCTACATCACCTTCGGCGAGCATGACCTGGCCGGCAATATCGTCCATCTGGTGCTGGCGCGGACGCCCGGCGCGCCGGAAGGCACGAAGGGTATCTCGCTGTTTCTGGTGCCACGCTATCGGCTCGACGAGAATGGCGAGCCCGGCGAAGAGAATGACGTCCGCTGCGTTTCGCTCGAGCACAAGCTCGGGATCAACGCCTCGCCCACCTGTGTGATGTCGTATGGCGACAATGACGATTGCCATGGCTGGCTGATCGGACCGGAGAATGGCGGGATGCGGGCGATGTTCACGATGATGAACAATGCCCGGCTCAATGTCGGCCTGCAGGGCGTCCAGATCGGCGAACGCGCAACGCAACAGGCGGTCGCGTTCGCGCGCGAGCGCGTCCAGTCGGCGCGCGCAGGCGGCAATTCCCGGGAGCCGGTTGCGATCATCGAGCATCCGGACGTGCGGCGCATGCTGCTGCGGATGAAGGCGGCGACGATGGCCGTCCGCGCCCTCGTCTATTACGCGGCGGGGCAGGTGGATGCCGCCACGCTCGGCGACGAAGAGGCGAAGGCGCGGTCCGAAGTGCTGACGCCGCTCGCCAAGGCCTATGGTACGGATATCGGCTGCGAAGTGGCGAGCCTCGGCGTGCAGGTCCATGGCGGGATGGGCTTTGTCGAGGAAACCGGCGCCGCGCAGCACTATCGCGACGCGCGGATCGCACCGATCTACGAGGGCACCAACGGCATTCAGGCGGCCGATCTGGTCGGGCGGAAACTCCGTCTCGCCGGCGGCGAAGCGATGGCCTCGCTGCTTGCGGATATCGCGAACGGGGCAGAAGCCGAACCGGCGCTGGCCGGCCTGGCCGGCGACTGCGAGGCGGTGGCGAACTGGCTGTCCTCGGGCGATGCCAGCGTCGATGACCAGCTGGCGGCCAGCTATCCGTTCCTGACGATGCTGTCGGTTGCGACCTGCGGCTGGCTGATGGCGCGTCAGCTTCGCGTCGCCCGGGCGCAACTCGATACGGGCGAGGGGGATAGCGAATTTCTGAAGATGAAGATCGCGGCGGCGCGTTTCTATCTCGACCAGATGGTGCCGGAGGCGCGCGGGCTGAAGGCCGCGGCTACGGCCAAGGCCGATATTCTCTATTCAATCGCGGATGAGACTTTCGCGGCCTAGGACTGCGCGTTTAAGCGGTTTCGCGGTCGAGCAGTTCGGCCGTATCGAGGCCGAGCCGTTCGATATGGCGGACGATCCTCGGCCATTCTTCCTTGAGAAAGCTTTCGCGCTCGCGCGTCTTGAGCTTTTCCGATGCGCCATTGGCGACGAACATGCCGACGCCGCGGCGAACGACGACTATCCCGTCGTCCTGAAACGTCTGATAGGCTTTCGCAACGGTTAGCGGGTTCGCGCCTTCCTCGGCCGCGAAGGCGCGGACCGAAGGAAGCGGGTCGCCATCGCCATAGCGGCCGTCGAGAATGGCCGCGGCGATCTTCTCGCGCAGTTTGAGATAGACGGGCTGTTCTGCTTTGGACATCGCGATATAGTGTAGTAAAACACTGCGTCGCGTCAAGGGGGCGTTGCGAATAAATTCGATCAGTTGCTATTCAGCGCCCCACTCTCTCACCACCGCGTCATAGTCCGGGCGCGGCCGTTCCTTGAGATCGGCGCCGGCGGTACCGAGAAAGATGAACCCGGCGATTTTCTCCGGCGCCGCGCCGAAGGCGTCGCGCACCGCATCCGAATAGGCGGCCCATCCGGTCAGCCAGCCGCCGACATAGCCATGCGCATGGGCGGCCGCGAGCAGGTTGAAACAGGCGGCGCCCGTCGAAAGTTCCTGTTCCCAGAGCGGGATCTTGCGGGCCTCTCTCGGGCTGTGCAGCGCGACGATGAGCGTCGGAGCCTGATGAGCGAACTGCTCGATCGCCTCGATTTCGAGCTTGCCCGGCTGTTCGCGGTCGAGCCGGTATGCGGCGTGCAGAATTTCGGCGAAGCGTGTCCGCTGTGCCGTGTCGACGACGACGAAGCGCCAGGGCGCGAGCTTTCCGTGATCGGGAGTCCGCGTCGCGATTTCCAGCATGCGCCGCAATTCCGCCGTTTCCGGGCCGGGTTCGACCATGTCGCGCGGTCGGCTGGAGCGACGGGTGGCAAGGAAGTCGAGCGGCGTGGAGAGATCGTTGAACATGGCTGCCGCTCCTAGCATCCGCGGCTAATTCTGCCAGCCCCTTCACAGCGGGGATTTCGGCGCTAGTCTGCGCCGCCATAAAGGCCGGCCCAACCGGCCAGACATTTGGGGAGCCGAAGTATTATGGCAAGCGCGTATCAAGAGAGTGGGGATTCAAGGGGGACATTTCTGGGCCATCCGAAAGGCCTGTTCGTTCTATTCTTCGCGGAAATGTGGGAGCGGTTTTCCTATTACGGAATGCGCGCCCTGCTGATTTTCTACCTCGTTCAGCACTGGATGTTTTCCGACGGCGAGGCGTCGGTCATCTATGGGGCCTATACGGCGCTCGTCTATATCACGCCGGTTGTCGGCGGTTATCTGGCCGATCGCTATCTGGGCCAGCGAAAAGCGGTGCTGTTCGGCGCCATCCTGCTCACCGTCGGGCATTTCCTCATGGCTTTCGAAGGCGATGGGGGACAGACCGATGCCACGATCAATATCTTCTGGGCCGCATTGGCCTTCATCATCGTCGGCTCGGGCTTCCTGAAGGCGAACATCTCGGTCATCGTCGGTCAGTTGTATCCGCGCACCGATGTCCGCCGCGATGGTGCCTACACCATCTTCTATATGGGCATTAACCTCGGCGCTGCCGCCGGGTCGATCATCGCCGGCTGGCTCGGCCAGACATATGGCTGGGCCTATGGCTTCGGTGCCGCGGGTTTCGGCATGCTGCTCGGACTGGTCGTCTTCGTCTGGGGCAAGCCGCTGTTGGTCGGTCGCGGTGAAGCGAAGGATCCCGAGGCGCTGAAGCGTCCCGTTGCTGGCATCAAGCTCGAATGGCTGCTCTATCTGATCGGCCTCGCGATGGTCGCCCTGTGCTGGTACATGGTGCAGAACCAGGCGCTGGTCGGCACGCTGCTCGGCATATTCGGTGCGATCCTGGTTCTCTACGTCCTGTTCACGGCGGTGACGAAACTGGAACCGCATGACCGCGACCGGATTTTCGCGGCGATGTTCCTCATCTTCGGATCGATCCTGTTCTGGGCGCTGTTCGAACAGGCGGGCTCGTCGCTCAACCTCTATACCGACCGCAGCGTCGACCGGAACATCTTCGGTGTCGAAGTGCCGGCGTCCGTCTTCCAGTCGATCAACGCGATCTACATCGTCCTGCTGGCGCCGCTCTTTGCGATGCTCTGGACGGGACTGGCGCGACGCAATCTGGAGCCGTCGACACCCGCGAAATTCGGGCTCGGTCTCATCCAGCTCGGTGCCGGTTTCCTGGTGCTCGTCGTCGGTGCGTCGATGGCCGGCGCGGGCAACCTGACGCCGGTGATCTTCATCTTCCTGATCTACCTGCTGCATACGACCGGCGAACTCTGCCTGTCGCCGGTCGGCCTTTCGGCGATGAACCGCCTGGCGCCGTCGCATATGGCGTCGTTGATCATGGGCACATGGTTCTTCGCATCGGCGACCGGCAACTTCGCAGCCGGGTTGATCGCCGCGGCCGCCGGAGCCGAGGGCGCGGGACCCGAACGTGTCACCGAGGTATACTCGACGGTTGGCTGGACTGCGGTCGGCGTCGGCGTCGGCATGATTCTTATCTCGCCGCTGATCAAGAAGCTGATGCATCTCGATACGCTGAAGGATGACAGCATCGATGACGACATGCTCGGTCAGGCCGAACTTGGTGCACCCGATGCCGCCGGCATCAATACCAGCGGAGAAGTGCGGACGTGAAAAAGCCTGCCTTTCTGATTGCCGCAACGCTGGCGCTGTTCGGCTGCGCGACCACCGGAAGCGACAGCACGAGCAGCGCCGGCGCGGCGCAGGATAGGGAAAGCGCGACCGCGTTCGATCCGGATCCGTTCCCGTCGACATATCGGCCCTATCCGGGGCGCCCCACCGTTATCCGCGGCGCGACGATCTACGACGGCGAGGGCGGGCAGATCGATAATGGCATGGTCTATTTCGCCGATGGCCACGTGCAGGCGATCGGGCAGACGCTGGACGTGCCCGAGGGTGCGACGGAAATCGATGGGACCGGTCTCTGGGTGACGCCGGGCATCATCGATATCCATAGCCATCTCGGCAACTATCCGAGCCCCAGCGTTGCCGCCCATCAGGACGGTAACGAGATCACGGGCAACAATACCGCCAATGTCTGGACCGAGCACAGCGTCTGGCCGCAGGACCCCGGGTTCAGCCGCGCGCTCGCCAATGGTGGCGTCACGACGCTCAATATCCTGCCGGGATCGGCGAACCTGTTCGGCGGCCGCTCGGTCACGCTGCGCAACGTGCCGTCGCGCACGATGCAGGGAATGAAGTTTCCCGGCGCGCCCTATGGCCTGAAGATGGCGTGCGGCGAGAATCCCAAACGGGTCTATGGCAGCCGCAACCAGACGCCGGGCAGCCGCATGGCCAATGTCGCCGTCGCCCGCCAGGCCTGGATCGATGCCCAGCGGTACCAGTATCAATGGGAAAATTACCGCGAAAATGGCGGGACGCGGCCCGCCCGCAATCTCCGGCATGAAACGCTGGCCGGCGTGATGAACGGCGACATTCTTGTCCACAACCATTGCTATCGCGCCGACGAAATGGCGATCATGATCGATATGGCCGAGGAGTTCGGCTACAGCATCGCCAGTTTCCAACATGCGGTCGAGGCGTACAAGATTCCCGATCTGCTTCGCGAGCACGGTATCTGCGCGGCGATGTGGGCCGACTGGTGGGGCTTCAAGATGGAGGCCTATGACACGGTCTTCGAGAATGTGCCGATGGTCCATAATGGCGGGGCTTGTGCAATCGTCCATTCGGATGACGAAAACCAGATTCAACGGTTGAATCAGGAGGCCGCCAAGGCGCTGGCCGATGGACGACGGGCCGGCATCCAGATCAGCGATGCCGAAGCCTGGCAATGGCTGACGATCAACCCGGCCCGGGCGCTCGGCATTGCCGACGAGACCGGCAGCCTCGTCGCCGGCAAACGCGCCGACCTCGTGCTGTGGAACGGCGATCCGTTCAGCGTTTATTCGCGTCCGCAAATGGTCTGGATCGATGGCGCGCTGCTTTACGACATGAACGATCCGCAGCTGCGCCCGATCGCCGATTTCGAGCTGGGGCAGCCCAGCGAAGGGAGCGTCCGATGAAAGCGATTCTCGCCTTGTTCGCGGCCGTTGCCCTGGCGGCGCCTGCCATGTCTCAGACCCTCGCGATAACCGGCGGGACGGTCGTGGTCGGCGACGGTTCGGATCCGGTACCCAACGGCACAGTGGTGGTCCGCAATGGACGTGTGGTGGGAGCCGGAGCAGGCATACCCGTTCCGGCGGACGCGCAAATAGTCGATGCGACGGGGCAGTGGGTAACGCCGGGTATCGTCGGCGGCTTTACGCGGCTCGGCCTTGTCGAAGTCGGCGCGGTTGCCGAGACGAACGACATCGCTGCGGCGGAGTCGGTGTTCAGTGCGGGGCTCGATGTCGCCCCGGCCGTCAATCCGCTGTCCGCGGCAATCGCGACCAATCGCACGGGCGGTGTGACGCGGGCGGTCGTTGCGCCCGGTACGAGCAATGCGATCTTCGGTGGACAGGGAGCGATCATCGATCTCGGCGCCGACATGAACGCCGTAATGCGTCCGCGCGCCTTCCAGTTTGTCGAACTGGGCGAGCGGGGTGCGGCGCGGGCCGGGGGAAGCCGGTCGGCCAGCTATGCGACCGTCCGCAATGCGCTCGAACAGGCGCAGCGCTATGCACACAACCCGGCCGGTTACGGCGATCGCACCAGCGACGCGCTACTCAATAGCGTCGATGCGGCGGCGCTGGTTCCCGTCGTCCAGGGCCGGGTGCCGCTGATCGTGCATGCCGAGCAGGCGCGCGATATCCTGAACGTCATCGCGCTGCGCGAGGACTATCCGCGGCTCGATTTGATCCTCGTCGGCGCCAGCGAGGGATGGACGGTTGCGGATCAGATTGCCGCAGCCGGCGTGCCGGTTATCGCTTCCGCGCTCAACGATCTGCCGGCCGAATTCGAGCAGCTGGCGGCGACCCAATCCAATATCGGCCGTATGCGCAACGCCGGCGTCCAGGTCGCCATCGGCATGATCGATGATCGGGATGCGCACCAAATCCGCTATTCGACGCAATATGCCGGCAATCTGGTCGCGCTCAATCGAGTGCCCGGAGCAACCGGGCTGAGCTGGGGCGAAGCCTTTGCGGCGATCAGCTCGCTGCCGGCGGAGATCATGGGCCTGGGCGGCGAGATCGGGTCTCTGCGCCCGGGGCGCCGCGCCGATGTGGTGATCTGGGATGGCGATCCGCTGGAGCTCAGTTCGAACGTCGATGTCATGCTGATCGACGGCGTCCAGCAACCACTGACTTCGCGCCAGACCAGATTGCGGGACCGGTATCTGTCGATCGACGAACAGCAGCTGCCCCAGGCTTACGAGTGGTAACGCAAAGATGAGTGCGCTGACCCAGCTGATCGTCGCCACGGCCTGCTTTGTCGGTTTTCATTTCCTGTTGTCGCACCCGCTGCGGGCGCCGTTGGTCAAGCGCCTCGGCGAGACCGCCTTTCTGGGATTCTACTCGCTGATCGCTGCCGGTGGCTTAGGCTGGATGATCTGGGCCGCGCGGTCGATGCCGTCGCTGCGGCCCTACTGGGTCGCTCCGCCCTGGTTCTTCGATTGGGGCGCTCCGATCCTGATGCTCGTCTCGATGATCCTGCTCGCCGGATCCTTTCTCGGCAACCCGGCCTTTCCCGATCCCGCGGCCAAGTCCCGGCCGATCCGGCCCGTGACCGGTGTTTTTGCGATTACGCGCCATCCGATGAATTGGGCTTTCATGGTGTGGGCGGTGACTCACATTGCACTGAGCGGCGGTCCGGCAAACCTCATCATCGCCTCGGGTATCCTGGTCCTCACTTTTTTCGGTTCGATCGGACAGGACAGGAAGAAGGAAGGCCTGATGGGCGACGCGTGGCGCGGTTGGGAGGCACGAACCTCGTTCATTCCGTTCGGCGCCATCGTCGACGGCCGGATACCGCTCCGCGCCGCCTGGCCCGGCGTCGTGCCGCTCGTCTTCGGCCTGCTGTTGTGGTTCGGCGCCAGCTGGCTGCATGCCATGCCGGTCGGGCCCGTCGCCTGGCTCGGTTAAATCCGTACCATCTTCATCATCGGTTCGTGATAGCGGGGCCCGGCCGTTTCGCCGGCCGGTGCCGCCGCATCGAGCCGCGCGAGATCGTCATCGCTCAGCGAAACGTCGACCGATGCCATGGAGTCTTCCAGCGTTACCCGGCGCTTCGATCCGGGGATCGGTACGATGTCCTCGCCCTGATGAAGCAGCCAGGCCAGGGCAATCTGGGCCGGCGACACGCCATGGGCGTCCGCGATCGTTTTCACGACCTCGACGATTTCCATATTCTTGGCGAAATTCTCTTCGCTGTAGCGCGGATCGTTGCGCCGATAATCGCCTTCCGGCAGGTCGTCGCGCGACGTCACCTGGCCGGTCAGAAAGCCGCGGCCGAGCGGCGAATAGGGGACGAACCCGATATCGAGTTCGCGGCAAAGCGGCAGGATCTCGGCCTCGATATCGCGTTCCCATAGCGAATATTCCGATTGCAGCGCAGCAATCGGGTGGGTGGCGGCCGCCTTGCGGATGGTCTCGAGACCCGCTTCGGACAGGCCGAGATAACGAACCTTGCCTTCCTCGACGAGCCGGGCCATCGCGCCGACTGTTTCCTCGATCGGTACATCCGGATCGACGCGATGCTGATAGTAGAGGTCGATCGTATCGATCCCAAGCCGCTGCAGCGAACCCTCGCACGCCTTGCGGATATTTTCCGGCGAGCTGTCCACGCCGCGAAAGCCGCTTTCGTCGAAAGCAAAGCCAAATTTCGTGGCGATCACGAGACCGTCGCGCTTGCCCTCGATCGCGCGGCCGAGAAGCTCCTCGTTGCGGTGCGGACCATAGACTTCGGCGGTATCGAAAAAGGTGACGCCGAGTTCGATCGCGCGATGGACGGTTGCGATCGATTCCGTTTCGTCTGCCATGCCGTACATGCCCTTGCCGATGCCGGCCATCGGCATGCAGCCCAGACCGAGCGCGGATACGGCGAGGTCATTTCCTAATGTGCGGGTTTCCATGATGCGGTCTCCTCTTCCGTCAGGCGATGGCGTTCGAAATAGCCGGTGATCTCGCGTTTGATCTCCGGTCCGAAGATATAGATGGCGATTACATTGGGAATTGCCATGAGGAAAAAGGCGCTGTCGACCAAATCGAAGACGGCCTGCACCGGCAGGACCGATCCGATCGGCAGCATCAGGACGTAGAGGATCTTGTAGATCGTGTTGCGGATCGGTCCTTCGCCAACAAGATATCCCCAGGCTTGCAAACCGTAAAATCCCCAGGCGCATAGGGTCGAATAGGCGAACAGGAACACGGCGATGGCGAGCAGGATCGGAAACCAGCTCGATATCTGCGAAAAGGCGGCCGACGTGATCGAGATGTCGTCGAGCCCGCTTTGATGCGTTCCGGCCAGCACGATCGCGATCGCGCCGAGCGAGCAGACGATTACCGTATCGATAAAGGGCTCGAGCAGTGCCACCAGTCCCTCGGACGCCGGCTCGTGGGTTCGCGCCTGAGCATGGGCGATGACCGCCGACCCGACCCCGGCCTCGCTCGAGTAGACGGCGCGCTGCATGCCGACGACGAACGCGCCGAGCACGCCTCCGGCCGCTGCCTCGCCGCTGAACGCCGCGCCGACGATCGTTGCGATCGCGGTCGGCAGTTCGGCGAAATTCATGAAGATGATCGCGAAAACGCCGATCAGATAGATGGCGGCCATCGCCGGTACGAGCAATGATGTGACGCGTGCCAGCCAGCGCACGCCGCCGATCACGACGAAGCCGACAAGTACCGCCAGGATCGCCCCATATCCCGCGCCGCTCTCGAAACCCGTGACATTCTGTACCTGGGCGAAGCTCTGATTGACCTGGACCAGCGGGATGGCGCCGCCGAGCGCGAAAAAGGCGTAGAACCCGCCCAGCACAAGTCCGATTTTCGGCCAGCCGCGCGCCGCCAGCCCGTTTTTTAACGCGTACATCGGGCCGCCCCGGATCGTCCCGTTGCTGTTGACGACGCGATATTTGTGGCCGAGCGTCACTTCGACGCATTTCAGCGTCATCGCGAAAAAGCCGATCACGAACATCCAGAAGGCCGCGCCGGGGCCGCCGGTGGCGATGGCGACGGCGACGCCGGCAATGTTGCCGAGACCGACCGTTCCGGACAGCGCCGTCGTCAGCGCGCCGAACTGGCTGATCTGTCCGGGGGCGTCGATATTATGGCCCGGCTTGCTCAGGATGCGGAGCGAATAGCGGAAACCGCGGATGTTGATGAAGCCGAGCCAGAGCGTGAATATCACCATCGGCAGCGCGAGCCAGATGACGATCAGGGTAATGTCGACGCCGAAAATCGGGACTTTCGTGAAAACCAGTGCGTTGAGATCGGCGAGCGCCCCCTCCAGCCATGCGATCATGCCAATCCTTCCCTGTAGGCATCGTGCTTCACACGATCATGGGCGGCGGCTAGGAGAGGCACAAGCGGAATCAAATGAAAAGTGAATATCAATGACGCGCAGCTATTTCGGAACCGATGGCATCCGGGGCCGGACCAACAGGTCACCGATGACTGCGGACGTCGCGATGAAAGTCGGTCAGGCGGCCGGCGCCCATTTTCTGAGAGGGGACCATCGTCACCGGGTCGTCATCGGAAAGGATACCAGGCTGTCGGGCTATATGATGGAGTCGGCCCTCGTCGCCGGTTTTACCAGCGTGGGTATGGACGTGATCATGGTCGGGCCGATGCCGACGCCAGGCGTCGCGATGCTGACTAAATCGATGCGGGCAGATCTCGGTGTGATGATCTCTGCCAGTCACAATCCTTATGTCGATAACGGCATCAAGCTGTTCGGTCCGAACGGCTACAAGCTTTCCGACGCCGATGAGATGGCAATCGAAAAACTGATGCTCGACCCGCCAGCTTTGGTTCCGTCCGAACAGATCGGCCGGGCACGCCGCGTCGACGATGCACAGGGCCGATACATCAATGACGCGAAAACGACGTTCCCGGGCAAGCTGCGGCTGGATGGCCTCAAGATCGTCCTCGATTGCGCCAATGGCGCGGCCTATAAAGTTGCTCCGTCGGCGCTTTGGGAACTCGGAGCCGAAGTCGTGGCACTCGGTGTCAGCCCCAACGGCACCAACATCAACGACAAGTGCGGTTCGACCTATCCGAAGGAACTGTGCCGCCGAGTTGTGCAGGAGGGCGCGGCCATCGGTCTTGCGCTCGACGGCGATGCCGACCGGCTGATCGTCGTCGATGAAAAAGGCGTCATCGTCGACGGCGATCAGCTCATGGCGCTCATTGCAAGCGACTGGAAGCGCCACGGCAAGCTCGAAGGCGATTCCATCGTCGCCACAGTCATGTCGAATATCGGGCTTGAGAAGTTTCTCCAGGGCGAAGGGATCGGTCTGGAGCGCTCAAAGGTTGGCGACCGCTATGTATTGGAGATGATGCGCGCCAAGGGATGTAACGTCGGCGGTGAACAATCCGGCCACCTGATTCTCACCGACTATGCGACAACGGGTGACGGATTGATCGCCGGGCTTCAGATTCTGGCGGCCTTGGTAACGAGTGGAAAAACCGCCAGCGATTTGCTCCATCTGTTCGAACCCTATCCGCAGCTGCTCAAGAATGTCCGCTACAATGGCGGGGATCCGCTCGCCGAGGAATCGGTCAAGGCGGCCATCGCCGACGGTGAAGCGAGGCTATCTGCGACTGGGCGTGTGTTGATCCGCAAATCGGGGACCGAGCCGCTGATCCGGGTGATGGCGGAAGGCGAGGACGAGGGCCTTATCGAAGCGGTGGTCAATGATATCTGCTCGGCGGTGGAGGATGCGGCCTGATGCTGGAGATGCGGCCGGACTGCGAACGCTGCGGCACCGATTTGCCGGCCGAGAAGGCCGGCGCACACATCTGCTCGTTCGAATGCACCTTCTGTTCGGATTGCACGAAGGGGCCGTTGGCCGGCAGCTGCCCGAATTGCGGCGGCGAACTGCGGCAGCGGCCCGTCCGCGCAACCGCTCTTCTGGACCGCTTTCCGGCTTCGACGGAGCGAAAATACAAGGCGAACGCATGACGAAACCGGCCCGGATTCTCGCCATCGCGGGATCGGATAGTGGGGGAGGCGCGGGAATCCAGGCGGACATCAAGACGATCACGATGCTTGGCGCGCACGCGATGACGGCCGTCACCGTGATCACCGCCCAGAACACGATCGGCGTTCAGGCAGTTGAGCCGGTCCGCATCGAGAGCGTCCTTGCCCAGATCGACTCGGTCGATTCGGATATCGGCATCGATGCGATCAAGATCGGCATGCTCGGATCGGACGAACTGGTCGAGGCGCTTGTCGAGCGGTTGGGCAAGATCGATGTTCCCATCGTATTCGATCCGGTCATGGTGGCGACGAGCGGCTCCGTGCTCGCGGACGACGCGACCATTGCTGCATTTCACAAACTGATGCGGGTCGCCACGATCCTGACGCCCAATCTTCCGGAACTCGCGCGGCTGACATCGTCGCCGCTATCGTCGGCCTATGAAATGGAGCGGGAAGCACGGCGGCTGGCGCGCGATGCCGATTGCATCGTCCTGGCAAAGGGCGGTCATCTCGAGGGCGAACTCGTTACCGACATTCTTGTGCGGCCCGATGGCAAGGTCGATCGTTGGAAGAATAGCCGGATCGACACGGAGCATAGTCACGGCACGGGCTGTACGCTTTCCAGCGCGTTGGCGACCGGTCTCGGGCAGGGCATGGCACCCGTCGAAGCTGCCAGCCGCGCCCGCGGTTTTGTCCGGGCGGCACTCAAGGCGGCGCCCGGCCTCGGCGAGGGTAACGGCCCGCTCGGTTTTGCAGATATGCGAGAATTCTGGCCGTGAGCGTTCCGGTGGCGGGGGTCGATGAGGCGGGCAGAGGGCCATTGGCCGGACCGGTCGTCGCGGCGGCGGTCATCCTGTGCGACGACGGGATTGCCGGTCTCGACGACAGCAAGAGGCTCAGCGCAGGGCGGCGCGCCGAACTGGAGACGCAAATTCGTGCGCGCTGCACAGTTGGCGTCGGGATGTCCGAACCCGACGAGATCGACCGGATCAACATCCTCCAGGCCACACTCGCGGCGATGCGAAGGGCGGTCGACGCACTGGAAGTCGCTCCCGACCATATACTCGTCGATGGCAACAAGCTCCCGGATTGGCACTATTCGGCCGAGGCGGTTGTTGGCGGTGACGCTTTGCATCCCTGTATCTCGGCCGCGTCGATCATTGCCAAGGAAGTACGCGATCGAATGATGTTGGCGGCCGCGAAAAACCACCCGCATTATGGCTGGGAGCGCAACAAAGGCTATCCGACCCGCGCGCATCTGGATGCCCTTCGGGAGCATGGGCCATGCTCCCTGCATCGCCGGAGCTTTGCGCCGGTCGCGCAGTCATTGCTCAACCTTTGAGTCTTTCCCGCCACACCGCAGTATCTTGAGTCCGGGGCGGCCGGCGACGGGCTATATCTGGTGGCGGACTCTTTTCGTTCCCGTTCCGTTAACCAGATCCTCATCTTGTTCGTTAACGATGTTCGCCTTGACCCCGGAGTCCGGTTGACTCAGGTTCTCACCTCTTTTCGCAAGGGGCACGGCGGATGACGATTGCAGAACAGCTCGATACGGCACGAAGCGCGAAGACCGTGCGGCGCAAAAAATCGGTTGAAATCGAAACTGATCGCATTCTCGAGGACGATTGCGTTGCCGCGATGGCGTCTCTGCCCGACGCCTGTATCGACATGATTTTTGCCGATCCGCCCTACAATCTGCAATTGGGCGGCGACCTTTACCGGCCCGAGGGCAGCCAGGTCGATGCGGTCGACGACGATTGGGACAAGTTCGACAGTTTTGCCGCTTACGACGCCTTTACGCGCGCATGGCTCAAAGAGGCCCGACGCATTCTCAAACCCGATGGCACGCTCTGGGTAATCGGCAGCTATCACAATATCTTCCGGGTCGGATCTGCGTTGCAGGATGAAGGCTATTGGATCCTCAACGATATCGTCTGGCGCAAGGCCAACCCGATGCCGAACTTCCGCGGCACACGCTTCACCAACGCCCATGAAACGATGATATGGGCGTCGAAAAGCGAGAAGGCGAAATACACGTTCAACTACAAGACCATGAAATCGCTCAACGACGAACTGCAGATGCGCTCCGACTGGCTGATCCCCATTTGCGCGGGTCAAGAGCGGTTGAAAGACGGCGGCAAGAAAGCGCATCCGACGCAAAAGCCCGAAGCGCTGCTGTACCGGGTGATGCTCGCCAGCACCAAGCCGGACGATGTTGTGCTCGATCCGTTTTTCGGCACCGGGACGACCGGCGCCGTCGCGCGGCGTCTGGGCCGAAAATGGATCGGTATCGAACGGGAAAAACGCTATTGCAGCGTGGCGCGCGAGCGGATCGAAGCGGCCCTGCCACTCGATGAATCGGCGCTGACGATCATGAAGTCGAATGCGGCGCAGCCCAAGGTGCCGTTCGGCGCTCTGATCGAAACCGGCATGCTCAAACCCGGCGCGGTGCTGATGGACAGGAAACGCCGCTGGAAAGCCGAAGTGCGGATCGACGGATCGCTCGTCACCAAGAATGGCAAGGAAGGGTCGATCCACAAATTGGGCGCGCTGCTGCAGGGCGCGCCATCCTGCAATGGCTGGACATTCTGGCATTTCGAGACCGATGACGGACTGAAATCCATCGACGATCTGCGTGCCGAATACCGGCTTGCGCATTTTCCCTGATCGCCTTTCCGGATTGCGCTGGCACACGCATGGCTTTCCAATGGCACTGCGTTAAAGGGGTTGCATGACCGATATCCCCCCCAGCGCCAGCCTCTATTTCCGGCCGACCGGTTTCGTCGAGGCGCCGTTCGGTCTGGACGGGCAAGTGATGCGCCTTGCCGGCGGTCTGCTCTGGTTCAGCGCTTTCGATGTGATCGTCGTTGATGGCGGCGAGCGTCTCGCTCCTAAACTTGTAACCATCGACACTCTGGACGATTTCATCGGTTCGCTGAGCGATGCCCAGGCCCAACGCGCGCGCACCGCCATCGCGCGGATCGGCGAACCGCGCGCGCCTTTTCAGCTGGGCGAGCGGGTTCTGCGCTTCGACGAACCCCGGATCGCCGGGATATTGAACGTCACCCCCGACAGTTTTTCCGATGGCGGGCGTCATAGCGACGATCCGCAAGGCGCGGCCGACGCCGGTTTTGCGATGAGCTCGCGCGGTGCCGCGATGATCGATGTCGGCGGGGAATCCACCCGCCCGGGCGCAGCCGATGTCTGGGAAGGCGACGAGATCGAGCGCGTCATTCCGGTAATCGAGCGGCTGGCTGCCTCGGGCGTTGCCATATCGGTGGACACGCGCAAGGTCGCGGTAATGGAGGCCGCGCTTTCGGCCGGCGCGGCGATCGTCAACGATGTCAGCGCGCTGCGGTTCGACGACCGATCGCTTGCGCTCGTTGCAGCGGCTGGCTGCCCCGTCATCATCATGCATCATGCCGGCAAGGGACATGAACTCCATGCCGATCCCGACTATCGCGATCCGCTCGTCGAGGTCTATGACTGGCTCGAAAACCGGGTAGAGGAGCTGGTCAAAGGCGGTGTTGCGCGCGATAAGATCGTGATCGATCCGGGTATCGGTTTCGGGAAGGCGCTTCAGCACAATCTGGCTCTGATCAACGGGCTCAGCCTGTTTCACGGGCTCGGTTGTCCGATCATGCTCGGGGCCAGCCGCAAACGGCTGATCGGAGCCCTGTCGAACGAGGCGCCGGCGGACGAACGGCTCGGCGGTTCGCTGGCGCTGGTGACGCTGGGTGCGGCGCAAGGCGTCCAGCTGTTGCGGGTGCATGACGTGGCCGAGAGCGTCCAGGCGCTGCACGTCTGGCGCGGCCTTCGGGACGCGGCGCTGATACCCGCCGGCTAGGCGGCGTTGTCGATTCCGAGTTCGGCGAGTTTGCGATAGAGCGTCGAACGGCCGATCCCGAGACGCCGCGCCACCTCGGTCATCCGGCCGCGATAATGACCGATGGCGAGGCGAATGACGTCGGCCTCGATGTCCGAGAGCGGGCGGAGATTGCCGTCGGGTTCGTAGAGCGCGACGCCCGGGCCGTCGGCAAAGGCGTGGACGGTGGACGGACGATCGTTCGTGCGGCCTTCTGACTGGCGGACGAGATCGGCGATTTCGGGAAAGTCCGCCGAGGTCAATGCAGCGCCCTGGCATCCGATGGCGGCACGAAACAGCGTGTCCTGCAACTGGCGCACATTGCCGGGCCAGTCATATCGCATGAGTACGGCCAGCGCGTCGTCGGTAATCCCGAGCGCGCGCATACCCGGCTGCCCGGCGATACGCGTGAGAAGGTGCCTGGCAAGCGGCGGTATGTCCCCGGCGCGCTTGCGCAGCGGCGGAATGGTCAGTCCGACGATGTTGAGGCGGTAGTACAGATCTTCGCGGAAATTCCCGGCTGATACCTGTTCCAGCAGATCGCTGTTCGCGCCGGTGATCAGCCGCACATCGACCTCGAAACCGCGCGGCGAGCCGATCGGACGGACGATGCCGTTCTCGATCGTCTTGGCGAGTTTGGCCTGTATCTCGGCGGGAATGGCCGCGATCTCGTCGATGAACAGCGTCGCGCCATCGGCCTCGGCGAGCTTGCCGACATGTTTTTCGAACGCGCCGGCAAAGGCGCCCTTTTCATGGCCGAACAGTTCGGATTCGATCAGGTTCGCCGGTGTGGCTCCGCAATTCAACGTGTGGAGCGGACGTTTGGCGCGCGGGCTCGCCGCGTGAATGGCCCGCGCGAAGACTTCCTTGCCGACGCCCGGTTCGCCGTCGATCAGCACGGGAACCCGTGAACGGGCTGCCTTGGCGGCGATGGCCAACGCCGCCCTGAACTCCGGCGCCGATCCGACGATCTCGTCGAAGGGCAGTGTCTGCAAAACCTTTTCGCTCAGCGGCCGCAACTCGCCCCGGTGCAGATGCGCTTCGGTCGCCGCGTCGAGCGCCGCCACCAGCCGCTCCGGCGCAATCGGTTTGGCGAGAAAATCCGTGGCTCCAGCCCGCATCGCATCGACGGCGATCGAAACTTTCGATTGCGCGGTGATAACGAGAATCGGCAGCTTCGGCCGAAGTTGCACCAGCTGCTCGATCAAACTGACATCCTCGGAACTCGGTGCCCAATAATCGATCAACACCGCGTCGACCGTTTCGCAATCCCGAGATCCGAGCAGCAGCAAGGCATCCTTGCCCGATTCAGCGCGAATGCTTCGCCATCCCGATCGGGCGGCGATGGCTGCCATGAGCCGGCCCTGGGCGGGCTCATCATCGATCAGCAGCAGTGTTTTCGCCCTGTCTTCCGGCATTCAGGACCTCGCATCGGGTGGAACCAAAGCGCCATAGACCGGGTAGAGTAAAAGCCACCTTAAGGTTTGCGCACAGCTCAGCTTGGGCGCGAACCAGAAAAATCATGGCCAATTTCGCTTGAGACGCGCAGAAGCGACGGTTAGACATCGTCGAACCAGTTTCCGAAATATGCAGGGGTAGCGCAGATGACTGACGAAAACGGCCATCCGGACATGGATTACAAGGCCCATGGTAACACCTATTCGGGCTTTTTGAGCCTATTGAAATGGGGAACGATACTCTCGATCATTGCTGCTATAGCCGCGATCATCGCGATCACTTGACCGGGGGCTCCACCTTTTGAAAATCGCTGTCCTGAAAGAGCGTGACCCGCTCGAAACGAGAGTCTCCGCGACGCCGGAAACCGTGAAGAAATTTATAGCGCTCGGGGCGACCATGGCGGTCGAGTCGGGTGCGGGCGAAACGGCGGGTTTCGCCGATGCCGAATATCGCGAGGCCGGCAGCGACGTCGGCGACAGGGAAGCTGTGATCGCCGATGCCGATGCCATGTTTTGCGTGCGCGGTCCGGATGCCGCGGAATTGGCGCCGGCAAAAAAGGACGCCTGGTTGATCGGGGCGCTCGATCCCTTCGGGCAGCGCGAGCGGGTGGATGCCTATGCGGCGGCCGGGATTGGCGCCCTTGCCATGGAATTCATGCCGCGTATCACGCGCGCCCAGTCCATGGACATTCTGTCGAGCCAGTCGAATCTTGCCGGCTACAAGGCCGTACTCGACGCGGCGGCCGAATATGGCCGGGCTTTCCCGATGATGATGACGGCGGCCGGAACCGTTTCCGCGGCGCGTTGCTTCGTGATGGGCGTGGGTGTCGCCGGTCTGCAGGCGATCGCGACGGCCCGTCGTCTCGGCGCGCAGGTCTCCGCTACGGACGTCCGCGCGGCCACGAAGGAACAGATTGAAAGCCTCGGCGCCAAACCGATCTTCGTCGAAGAGGTCGAAGGGATCGAAGGCGAAGGCACGGGCGGTTACGCCACCGAGATGTCCGAAGAATATCAGAAGGCGCAGGCCGAACTGGTTTCGTCGCATATCGCCAAGCAGGATATCGTGATCACGACAGCGCTGATTCCCGGCCGGCCGGCACCGCGGCTGATTTCGGACGCGCAGATCGCGACGATGAAGCCGGGCAGCGTCATCGTGGATCTGGCGGTCGAACAGGGCGGCAATGTCGAAGGCGCGGTCGCGGGCGAAGTGATCAAAAAGCATGGCGTGAAGATCGTCGGCCATCGCAATGTCGCCGGCCGGCTGGCGGCCGATGCGTCGGCGCTTTATGCGCGCAATCTCTACAATTTCCTCAGCGCCTTTTGGGATGAAGAGACGAAAGCGCCGATCCTTCCGGAGGATGACGAGATCGTTCAGGGGGTGACGCTCACCCGCGACGGCAATGTCGTCAACGAGCGGCTCACGGCCAGTTAGGGGCAATCCATGGACTTTATCTCGATCCTCTCGATTTTCGTGCTGGCATGTTTCGTCGGTTATTACGTCGTCTGGTCGGTGACGCCGGCGCTGCATACGCCGTTGATGAGCGTCACCAACGCGATTTCTTCGGTCATCGTGGTTGGCGCGCTGATTGCAGCTGCCGCCGGCGGCGCGGTGGATGCCGAAGCGGCGAAATGGCTCGGTTTGGCCGGAGTCGTGCTGGCATCGGTCAACATCTTTGGCGGCTTTGCCGTTACCGAGCGCATGCTCGCCATGTACAAGAAGAAGGAGCGGAAATAGTGGGTCGGCTCCTCTCCTTTATCGCGCTCTCTTCGATAGCGGCTCCCGCGTTTGCCGCCGGCGAAGCGGCGGCCATCCCGGCATGGGTGGCGCTTGCCTATCTTGTGGCCGGCATACTCTTCATTCTCGCGTTGAGAGGACTCTCGTCGCCGGAAACCAGCCGGGCGGGCAACCGTTTCGGCATGATCGGCATGGCGATCGCGGTCGCGACAACGCTCGTGACCCACGATATCGCCGGGCTGCCGGAGATATTGATAGCCATCGCGATTGGCGGCACGATCGGGTTCGTCATTGCGCGACGCATCGCGATGACGGCGATGCCGCAGCTTGTCGCGGCCTTCCACTCCTTGGTCGGCATGGCCGCGGTGCTGGTCGCGGCTGCCGCCTATCTCAATCCCGGTGCATTCGGGATTACCGATGCGGCGGGCATATTGCTGCCTGTCAGCCGGGTCGAAATGGGCCTTGGCGTGGCGATCGGCGCGATCACGTTTAGCGGCTCGGTCATCGCGTTCCTGAAGCTTAACGGCAACATGTCGGGTGCCCCGATCCTGCTGCCCGCGCGGCATGTCATCAATCTCGGCACATTGGTGGTGATCCTGGGCCTGATCGGCTGGTTCTACACGCTTGCCAATCCGATCATGGATGCGCCCTGGCTGTTCTGGACGGTCACCATTCTCGCCTTCGTGATCGGCTTCCTGCTGATCATTCCCATCGGCGGCGCCGACATGCCGGTCGTCGTCTCGATGCTCAACAGCTATTCGGGCTGGGCCGCGGCGGCGATGGGCTTCACGCTCGGCAACACCGCCATGATCATCACCGGCGCGCTCGTCGGCTCTTCGGGCGCGATCCTCAGCTATATCATGTGCCGCGCGATGAACCGGAAATTCCTGTCGGTCATCGCCGGCGGCTTCGGCTCGGACGGCGGCGGCGGCCCACAGGGCGAGAAGGTCGACCGGCCCTGGAAAGCCGGCTCTGCCGACGATGCGGCCTTTATCATGAAGCAGGCCGAGAAGGTCATCATCATCCCCGGCTACGGCATGGCCGTCGCCCAGGCGCAGCATGTGCTGCGCGAGATGGCGGACCTGCTCAAGAAAGAGGGCGTCGATGTCAAATATGCGATCCACCCGGTCGCGGGCCGGATGCCGGGCCATATGAACGTGCTGCTTGCCGAGGCGAATGTCCCTTATGACGAGGTCTTCGAGCTCGAAGATATCAACAGCGAGTTCAGCCAGGCCGATGTCGCCTTCATCATCGGGGCCAACGATGTCGTGAACCCGGCGGCCAAGACCGACAGCGGGTCGCCGATCTACGGCATGCCCGTATTCGATGTCGACAAGGCCAAGACGATCTTCTTCATCAAGCGTTCCATGGGCGGTGTGGGTTATGCCGGCGTCGACAATGACGTGTTCTACATGGACCAGACGATGATGCTGCTCTCCGACGCGAAGAAGATGTGCGAGGAGATCGTGAAGGCGCTCGGTTAAGGCGAAGCCTGCTGCTTTCGCAGTCCGGGAACCGGAATCACATCGGCTCGTTTCTCCGTCGGGGCCGAGCAATCGAGGATAGTCATGCGTAAACTGGGTCTGATCGGCGGAATGAGTTGGGCCTCGACCGCCATCTACTACGAAAAGATCAATCGCGGCGTCCGTCAGCGTCTTGGCGGGCGGCATAGCGCGCCGCTGATCATCGAAAGCCTGGACTTCGAACCCATAGCCAATGCGCAATCCAACGGGGAGTGGGACGTGCTTGGCGACCAGCTGGCGGAGAGCGCCCGGCGCCTGGCGGGGGCCGGCGCCGAGGGCTTGGTGCTGTGCTCCAACACGATGCACAAGCTGTACGACTATCTGACCGACGCCGTCGACATTCCCGTGCTCCATGTCGGGGACGTGACGGCGGCTGCAATGCACGCCGTGAATATCAGCCGCGCCGCGCTGTTCGGCACGCGGTTCACGATGAGCGAGGGCTTTCTGCGTGACCGGCTGAAGAGCCATGGCATCGAACTCGCCATTCCCGATCCGGACCGCATGGCGGAGATCGACCGGATCATCTTCGACGAACTCGTGATGGGCGAGGCGCGCGTCGAGTCCAAGCGCACGATGAAGACCTTCATCACCAATCTCGAAAAGGCCGGCAACGAGGCGGTCATACTCGGCTGCACCGAGCTCGTGATGGTCGTCAACACGAGCAGCGCCGTGCTGCCGATCTTCGATACGACCAGCTTGCATGCGGACGCCGCGCTCGAATGGATACTCGGCGCCGACTGATCCGGATCGCCAAACCCACGACACTCTCACCATTTTGACTCCATTCCGGATGTTTCGGAGCTTTCGCGCGCGTCCGCTCCGCTGCGGTCGATCGCGGCGAAGCACCGGACGCCAGCTTGTCGCCTGTTACGGCGCGGATTCTCGCTTCGCGCCGTTCTGGAGTATGTCGAGCCTTCTCGGTCCGCATTGGCTGCAATATAGCGAACATAGACAGAACAGGGGTCCCGCTATGACGCAATCGGATACACAGACACGCCGCCACGACGATCCGGCCTCGATCCTCGTCATATCGGACACGGCGCAGGGCGAGCGGCGGTGCCGGATCGCGGTCGAGGCGATCGGCGCGCGCGTCGTGTCGACTGCCGGGCCGGCCGATGCGGTCGCGCGGATCGGCGAGCAGATCGCGCTCGACGCCGCGCTCGTCGACCTGGCGGAAGATCATGGCGCCGCGCTCGACACTCTGTTCGGCGAGATCGATCGCGGCGCGCGCAGCGGCCGCTATCGCAGCATAGTTTCGGTCCCGATCGAACTGCTCGACATTGCCGACGCGCAGGTCCGGCACGGCGACATCGCGCTGCTCTGCGCGCCCAAGGGCATCGAGCAGGCCGCGGCGCTCGGCCTTGCCGTCGCCAATCGGTCGCTCGCGCTGCAGGATATCGGCCGCGAGCATGACGATAGCCGGCTGATGCGCCTCAGCGAGGAGGTCGCGCGCATCGCCCGGGCGCTCGCCGAGCTCTCGCATGACGATCGCGGCAAACCCAATGGCGAAGACAGTCGCCTGGCCGAGGCGCCGCTCGCCTTCCGCCCCGAACCCGCGCGCACCGATCCGCTCCGCCCCGAGGATATCCGCGCGATGATCCGCATGCGCCGGCTGCGCGACCGTTTCTTCGACAGCGAGCTGTTCGCCGATCCCGCCTGGGACATGCTGCTCGACCTGATGGCGGCGCGGCTCGAGGGGCGGCAGGTCGCGGTCTCGAGCCTGTGCATCGCCGCCGCCGTCCCGCCGACCACCGCGCTCCGCTGGATCCGCACGATGACCGATCGCGGCCTGTTCGAGCGCCGCTCCGACCCGCGCGACGGCCGCCGGGTGTTCATCGACCTGGCCGACGAGGCCGCCGAAGCGCTCGAACGCTGGTTCGCCGCGGTCCAGCAGAATGGGGACCTGCTGCCGGGGTAAGGGGGATTCTTTTGTCAGACCTTCGGCTTCGCCTCAGGCGCGGCACCGGGTTTAGTTCGTCAGACTCGACCTCTCGGTCGAGCGCGGCACCGGCCCGCACCCCCTCCCGACCTCCCACCAGGGTACACTCAATGGGAGGTCGGGAGGGGGTGCGGGCCGGTGCCGCGACGTTGCGCTAGCAACGTTCTGACAATCGAATTCCCGGTGCGGCGATTTCCCGAAAGGGAAATTCCGACGAACAAAACCCGTGCCGCGCCTGGGCGCAGCGACGGCCCTGACAACGGCGCCCTTGCGCCGGGCCGCCGGATTTGGCAGGGGGCACAGCGCACTTCGTGGTGCGGGCGCTTAGCTCAGTTGGTAGAGCATCTCGTTTACACCGAGAGGGTCGGCAGTTCGAGCCTGTCAGCGCCCACCAGTTTTCCGGAAATAGGAAATGTCCGGGGGAAATTTCCCCGGAAAACTCCCAGGCGATAGCGCCGGGCCGAAGTAAAAATGCGCGGGGCGCATTTTTCGGCAAAACTCCCCGAGCGATAGCGACGGGTGCCTCCGGATAAAGAGAATGTCCGGGGGACGATTTCGCCGAAGACTCCCAAGCGATAGCGCCGGTCCAGGAAAATATCCGGGGGACATTCCCCCCCCCCCCCAAACTCGCCAAGCGCCAACACCCAAAGTTCACAAAGTTCACACGCACGAACCCGGACATATCTCCCGCGGCCCACCGCCGAACCCGCGCAATTCCGCCCCGCAGCGCGCCCCGACCGTCCGCCCCGCCCCGACCGCCCGGTTGACACCGGTTGACACACGCCGGGGGTAAAACCGCCCGTCTCCTTTCCGCCCGAACTCCCATCCCGCCATCCGCGCCCGGCGCGACTCGCACCGACCCCGCACGGCCCGACGCTCTCACGGATTTTCCAAATAGGACAGGGGGATGATGCTCTTGCCGGTCACGAAGCGATTGGCCATGAGGGGGCGAGGGGAGATGCTTTGAGCCGCCAGCTGATTAACGAATATCGCAGCGAACTTGATCGCATCGTCAAGGTCGGCGGCTCGCTGAACGAGGGTTCGGTGCGTGATGCCTTTCAGGGGTTGCTCAAGAGTTGGGGGCGTTCCCACGACCTGACCTATCTTTCCGAACACAAGATGACCGGTTCCGGTGGCAACATCTATGTCGACGGGGCGCTGGTCTACGATATCCGCGTCCCCTTCGGCTATTGGGAAGCCAAGGACAGCAAGGACGATCTCGATGCCGAGATCGCGGCGAAGGAAGCCAAGGGATATCCCCGCACCAACATCATCTATGAAGATACCAGGCACGCTGTCCTGATCCAGGATCGCAACCGCGTCGCCGAAGCCGACATGTCGGACACCGACTCGCTGTACGAGCTGCTGACGACGTTCTTCGCCTATGAACAGAAGGCAATCCGGGATTTCCGCAAGGCGATTGCGAAATTCGCCGAAGATTTGCCCGCTATTCTCGAAGCGCTGCGCGACCGCATCCGCGAAAAACGCGAGGCGAGTCCCGACTTCGCCAAGGCGGAAGAAGCCTTTCTCAAACAGGTAAAAGAAACCATCAATCCCGCGCTTGAGCGGGCCGACGTCACGGAAATGCTGATCCAGCACATATTGACCGAAGACATCTTCAACCGCGTGTTCGACATGCGCGATTACCACCGCGACAACAATATCGCCAAACAGCTTTACGCACTGGAGCGCAAGCTGTTCGAATATGGCGACAAGCGTTCGCTGCTACAGGCGCTGCGGCCCTATTATACCGGGATCGAGGAAACCGCGCACCTGATCCAGAGCCATTCGGAAAAGCAGAATTTTCTGAAATCGCTCTACGAGAATTTCTACAAGGTCTATAATCCGAAAGCCGCCGACCGGTTGGGTGTGGTCTATACGCCCGGCGAAATCGTGCGCTTCATGATCCGCAGCGCGGACTGGCTGTGCGAAAAGCATTTTGGCAAGAACCTTGTCGATCCGGGCGTGGAGATCCTCGACCCGGCAACGGGCACCGGCACCTATATCGTCGAGCTGCTCGAATATTTCCGCGGCCAGCCGGACAAGCTGCGCCAGAAATACAAGGAAGAGCTGCACGCCAACGAGGTGGCAATCCTGCCCTATTACGTCGCCAATCTGAATATCGAGGCGACCTATCAGGCGATCACCGGGCAGTTCGCCGAGTTTGAGGGGCTGTGCCTGGTCGATACGCTGGACAATGTGGATGGCTTGGGCATCCATCAGGGCCATCAGTTCGAGATGCTTGGCGCTCTGAGCGACGAGAATATCGAACGCGTGAAGCGGCAGAACCGGCGCAAGATCAGTGTGATTATCGGGAATCCGCCCTACAATTCGTGGCAAGAGGAATATGGGCAGGCCAATCCGAACCGAATGTATCAGCACATCGATAATCGTGTGAAACGAACCTATGTTCGCCACGGAACTGCCCAAAACAAGAACAGCGTTTATGACATGTACACGCGCTTCTTCCGTTGGGCGACCGACCGGCTCGGAGAGGAAGGCGTCGTCGCTTTCATCATGGGTCGCAAACCAATCGACAAGCTGGCCTATGACGGTTTTCGCAAGGTCGTTGCGCAGAATTTTGCAGATATCTGGCTGGTTGATCTGGGCGGTGACGTGCGCGACAATCCAAAACTGTCGGGCACCAAGCACAATGTGTTTGGCATCCAGACAGGCGTTGTCATTGCGATATGCGTGAAACGCGAAACGAAGCAAGAGACCGCCGCTATCCACTATATCCGCCGACCGGAAGACGAAGTTGCGGAAGACAAACTCAGTTGGCTGTCATCAACAGGCTCAGTTGCAGCGATAAGGCCAACGAAAATCACACCGGACGAAGATTATGTCTGGCTGAACCAGTCAGGAGAAGATTGGAAGTCTTTCTTGGCTCTTGCCGATCCGAAGGTTTCCGCCGCTGATGCTAGTAGATCCAATCGACAAATATTCAGTCTAAGCTCAAATGGTATCGAAACAGGACGCGACGAATGGCTATGGGATCGAGAATTTTCTGCGCTTGAGAAAAAGGTTTCGCAGTTTATAGCCAGCTACCACGCTGTCTTGAAAGGAGAATTGCCTAGGAACCAGCTTAAGATTGACCGGCAACTCGACAAACACCTTAAGAAGGGTACCGACATAAGGGAAAACAAAAAATCGTACCGTTTCGCCCTTTCTCGTCCGTTCACGAAAAAGGCGGTCTATTTCGACCAGTATTTGAACGCCTATTTGTTCAGGCTACCTTCTCTTTTCAAATCCGACGAGTCAAACAAGGCGATCAGCTTTTTGGGTATTGCCTCGGCAAACGAGTTTGCAGCGTTGGCTACGGACCGTCTTTATGATTTCGGTGTTCTTAAGGCTGGCAATGGCCGAACCCAAGGCGCTTCCCGCTACCGCTACTCCAAATCCGGCGAGCGCATCGACAACATCACCGATTGGGCGCTCAACAAGTTCACCCGGCATTATGGCAAGCGTGCTGGAGTCACCAAGGACGCGATCTTCGCCTATTGCTACGCCGTTCTGCACGATCCGGTCTATCGCGAAAAATACGCGCTGAACCTCAAACGCCAGTTTCCTCGCATTCCCCTCTATCCCGATTTCGCGCGATGGGTAGAATGGGGCGAGACGCTGCTCGACCTGCATATCGATTACGAGGAGGTCGAGCCGTGGCCGCTGGAGCGGGTCGATACGCCCAACTCCAAGCGCGCCGAGGGTTCGCAGCCCAAGCCCAAGCTCAAATCCGTGCTCGCCGAAGGGGCCGAGACAGGCAGCGTGGTGGTGGACGAGGATACGCAGATCACCGGCATCCCGGCGGGCGCGTGGGACTATCGCCTCGGCAATCGCAGTGCGATCGACTGGGTGCTCGACCAGCACAAGGAAAAGAAGCCGCGCGACCCGACCATCCGCGAGAAGTTCAACACCTATCGTTTTGCCGATTACAAAGAGAGCATGATCGAACTGCTAGCGAAGGTCGTGCGCGTCAGTGTGGAGACGGTGGCCATTACCGACGCCATGGCGGCGCTCGATGATGGGCGGCTCGATCAGAAAGCCGCCTAACCCCTCACCCGAACTCCGCCGCCAGCGCCTCGGGGCTTTCATACCGCCGCTCCTCCTTGCGCGCGATCGCCGGCGTCTCGCCGACATGCCTGTCCTGGGTCACGCAGCGGAGGAGGAAGTCGGCGAGGTCGGCGTGGCGGGTGCGGATGAGGCCGGGGGCGATGCGGTTGTCGGTCACGCGATAGTCGCCCGTATAGGGCAGGTCGAGCAGCCAGCCGGGGCGCGCGGCGGTCCAGTCGATGGCGCGGCGCGCGCGCAGCATGGCCTCCATCTCGGCCATCTGGGCGTAGGTGCGGCTCAATGCGGGCATCGCGCTCAGGCGGAACCAGAGCGGGCCGATATTGCGGGTCTCGACGAAGGTCGCGGAGATGACGGCCAGGCGGCGCACGCCCGTCCGCTCCATCGCGTCGGCGATATGGCCGGTGCCGCGCGTGTAGAGGGGCGGCGGGTGGAGGACGGTCTGCGGCGACAGGCCGAGGCCGATGGCGGAGATCACCGCGTCCGTCCCGTCGACCAGAGCAGCGAGGTCGTCGGTCATGACATCGGCGGTGTGATGGGTGATGCGCTCGCTGTCGGGCGCGTCGGCGGGCCAGCCATGCTCGATCGCGCGCACGGAGAGGCCGCGCTCGCTCGCCAGCCTGGCGGCGGCCGCGCCGGTCGCGCCGCCCGCGCCGAATATCGCGATCGTCCGCCCCGGTCCCGTCATCGTCCTAGCGCAGCAGGCCCAGCACGAAGACCAGGATGATCGTGTAGGCGAGGATGCCGGCGCCGACCATCACGAGGTTGCCGCGCCGGTCCATCGTCGATTTGGCGAAGGTCTTCGCCTGGTTGAGCAGGTCCGGCCAGGTATAGGAGACGAAATCGCCCTGGCTCATCACCGAGACGAGCCGGCCGTCGCCATCGACCACGGGCAGGCGGCGGAAGCGCTCGTTGGACATGATGCGGAGCCAGTCGACGAGACTGTCCGTGTCCGCGGCGCTGCGCACCTCGCGCGTCATGATGTCGGCGAGCGGGGTCCTGGCCGGGTCCTTGGCGGGGGCGACGAGCTTGCGGAAGATATCGCGCTCGGTGACGATGCCTTCGACGCGGCGGTCTTCGTCGACGACGATGATCGATCCGTAATTGGAATCGGACATGCGCTGCACCGCGGGCTGCACCATTTCGTCGGCGCGCGCGGTGAGCGGTTCGGGCTTGCTCCGATATTCGGGGCGGTCCTTGATCATCATGAAAGCATGTCCTCGTAGAGATAGGCGAAGCGGCGGTGCTGCGCGGTGTCGTTGTGCAGGTCGAGCTGGCCGCGGCGGCCGAAGAAGCGGCGCGGGACGCGGGCGAGCTTTTCCTCCTTGCGGAGCATCAGCCGGGCGATCTCCGCGGCCATGGCGCGGGGTCGTGTCGGGCCGGAACGGTCCATGATGGCGATGTCTCCCTGGCGGTGAAAACGATGTTGCGGCGAAGAGGCCGGGCGATCCGATCGTCGGGAGCCAGAGTTTGGGAGGAATGGCTGGACCGACCGGGCGCGGCATCGACCGCCGCAACACCGCCTATATGTCCGAAAGGGGTGCGCGGCGGCCATATGTACCTTCGGACATGCGGGGGGCGGGCGCGCGGGACGGTGTTGCGATGAGGCCGCGCCGGAGCCGACCTTTGCGAGGCCGATGATTGGGCATGGCCGAACAGGCCGGACGGCCGCGTCTCACCGCAACATCGGGAATATTCCCCGGCACGCGCAACCGGGACAGATGTACGTTCGGACAGGGCGTATTTGCGGGCCGAATGCGGCCGGCGTGCGGCTAGAGTCCGGCCTCGACGGCGACGCGGATCATGTCGGCGGAAGTCGGCGCTTCGAGCCGCTCCATCAGCAACGCGCGGTGCATCTTCACCGTCCGCTCGGTGACGCCGAGCTTGTAGGCGATCTGCTTGTTGAGCAGGCCTTCGGCGGCATATTTGAGCACCTGGCGCTGGCGTTCGGACAGGTTTTTCACCGCTTCGACGGCGTTGATCCGCCGCGCGGTGGAGATATTGGTCGCGTCGCCCGGTATCTCGACCTGCGATCCGAGGAAATAGTCGAGCTCATCGGCCTGGTTGTAGATCGGCGCGACGAGCACGGCGTTGCGGAACGGCGTTCCGTCCTTCTTGTAGTTGAGGATCTCGACGAGGACCGAGGTGTGTTCGCGGACGCCGCGGCGGATCTCCTCGGTCAGCCAGGGCTCGGTCTGCGGGCCGGAAAGGAAGCGGCAGTTGCGGCCGATAATCTCTTCGCGGGCATAGCCGGTCAGTTCGATGAACTGCTCGTTCACGGCCACGATCGGATTGTCGGGCAGCCGCGGGTTGCTGATTACCGAGGCGACCGGGCTGTTCTCTATCATCCGCATCAGCGCCGGATCGGGTTCGATGGCCGCTATCTTGTCGGACCCTTTCGCTTGCCTGTTCACGCACTGACCTCCGGCCGCCATTATAGGGCCTGCGAGCGAACGGCTGCAAGCGTCCGGGCCGGTCCGACCTGCACCTATGGCCATATGGTGCGCGGCGATGGAACGGCCCATATCGCGATCATGTTCTGGATCACCGTATTTCTCGCCTTCGCGGCCGCGGCCGGCACCGTTTATTTCCTAGTGCGCGGTATCGTCGCCTTTCTCGCCACCACCGAGGCCGAGCTGACCGGCGACGGGCCGAGCGAAAGCGCGCGGGCGCAGAACCGGGCGATGCAGGGGCGCGTGCTGCTCCAGGCGGTTGCCGTCGGCCTCGCGCTGCTGGCGCTGACCCTGGTCGCTGCCTGACCGCTTCCGATTGCCGCTAAAGTGCGCGCACGAGGTGCGCGGCGACGCCGATCCAGACCGGATCGCTCACCACTTGCTGACGCCCGCCAGCGCCATGCGGCAGCAGCTGCAGCCGATCCCCCTCGCGACCGATCAGCCGCCCGAACAGGAAGCGTCCGGCGGGCCGCGGGACGAGGACGTCGCGATTGAGCGCGCTCGCATAGCTGTCCGGCGCGATCCGTTCGCACCAGATCTCGTCGCCGGCGCGATAATCGCCGATCCCCGTTTCCACTTGGACGGCGACCATGCCGCGGGCGGGGCGCTGTGCGGGCAGGCGGGTCTCGTACCGCGGGGCCTCGACGCCGTCCGAACCGAGGATCGCCGCCACCGGGAGATCGCCCTGTTCGGGCAGTTTGACGAGATCGCTGGCCTCCACACCCAATGCCTTGGCGATCCGGTTGAGCCAGTCGACGGACACGGTCCGGACGCCGGTTTCCAGCCGTCCGATCGTCTGGGCGGTCGTCGGCGGATCGCAGCGCTCGGCGACCTGCTGCAGGGTCAGGCGCTTCGCCTTGCGGATTTCGCGGATAGCGGTGATCATCGTGCAGGGTTCCTTTTATTTGTCAGAAACTTCCTGGCGGAAGTTTGCCGCACCGCCCTCCGATGACATCCAACGACGCTTCGCGCCGCCGGAGCCTTTGTAATCTCCGCCCGCTCCCCCTCCCGGTCTCTCATTCGATGGTACCCTGTTGGGAGGCCGGGAGGGGGAGCGGGCCGGTGCGGCGATTTCCCGCGAGGTCGAGTCTGACGAAGAATACCTAGCAGACGGTCTGACATATAGATTTCTCGAACTAACCAAATCGGTTTTTCTCTGTCCTACACTATCGCCGGAATGGCAAGGTGTTTTCGCGATTCGGCTCAACGATCGAGGAGATACTGCATGCCCAAAACTGTCCGCCAGACCGATACGGGACCCCGGATGCTGGCCGAACGGCCGTTGCCGCGGGACGGCACAGCCCGGGTCGACGCGGAGCGGCCCGGTACCCCGGTGCGCAAGGGCCGGCTGGCGCGCTCGGTCACGGTCAACCTCGCTGAATCGCCGCTCTCCTGGCTGCGGGCGCGCGGCCATGTTTCAGCCCGGCAATATGACGCGGGCGAGGCGCTGCGCCGCGATTACGAACTCTCGCAATTGGCGCCGCGGGTGACGATGCAATGGGATGCGCCGCCCACCGGCAAGACGGCGCGCGGCGCGCCCGAAGGTCTCAGCCCCGGCGAGGCGCAGATCGCCGCGAAACGGCGGTTCGACAGCGCCGTGGACGCGCTTGGGCCGGGGCTCGAGGATATCGCCTGGCGCGTGCTGTGTGCAGGCGAGGGGCTCAAAAGCGCCGAGGGCGAGCTGGGCTGGCCGGCGCGCTCCGGCAAGCTGGTGCTCGGCCTCGCGCTCGACCGGCTGGCCGACCATTACCGGTTGCCGGGTTGATCCTGGGCCACGGGGCTCGGGAAAAGCCGATCGACGTTGTGGGCGCCGGTCAGGCGATCCCGTTGGCGGAGAAGATATCCTTCAACCTGGCCGCGGCTTCCTTGCGCATCATCGGATGGGCGCTGACGAACCGCTCGGTCGTGAAACCCGGATGGACGATTTCTATCCGCTCGGCGATCGTCCTGGACACGTCCTCATGCCCGGCGAGGTAGTTGGCGCAGAGCGCGCCTACCATCGCCACGATGTCGGTATGGGGAAGCTCCATAACCTTGCGGCCCCATTTCGCCGCCTCGTCAAAATTGCCGAGACTAGCATTGGAGGTCGCCAGCGCCGCATAAGTGGTGTGGCGGAGCGGATCGCGCGGGCTCAAGGACAGCGCGATCTGCGCATGTTTGACGGACATGTCGATCGGTCCCGTCATCGATCGTTTGGCGGCGATCTGGCTATGGCCCCAGGCATAGTTCGGGCAGATATCCACCGTCCGGTCGAGCCAGAGCAGCGATTCATCCTGGGTTTGTTCGAACGATGTCGAACGCGCCATGGCGAGATTGGCGGCGGGATCGAACGGATCGCAGTCGATGGCGCGTTTCGCCGTGTCGATCATCCTTTCGCGCATTCCGTCGGAATTCCGGAACAGGTGCTGGATATTGAGCCACCAATAGACCTGCGACAGGCCGGCATGGGCGCGCGCGAATTTGGGATCGATCGCGATCGCGTGCTCGAAAAACCGCTCCGCCGCCTTTTGCCTCTGATTGTCGCGCATGAAAATATGGGACATGCCGACATGATAGGCCTGCCACGCCGTGAGCTGGTCGGGCACGATGAGCCGGGCGCGTTGGGCTTCATTATGGGGGATGCGCAGTTCCACCTCGGACATGACCGCCGAAACGATGTCCGCGCGTATCTCGTGGATCGCGGCGATCTTGCCTTCGAACCGCTCGGCCCAGACCACGCCTTCGCTGCGCGTGTCGGCCAGTTCGGCGGTGACGAAGAGCTTTTCGCCGTCGACCTCGATCGTCCCCGACAGGCAATAGTCGACCGAAAGCGCGCGGCGGACCGTGGCAAGGCTGGTGGTGGCCGAGGGAAACTGGAAACTGGACCCCCTGGCGATGACGTGGAGCAGGCGGAGCCGCGACAGCGCGGTGATGATTTCGTCCGGCAGGGCCTCGGAAAGCGCACTCCACGGATTGTCCTCGCCCAGTCGCCTGAACGGGAGGACTGCGATCGACGGGCGCTTGCCGATGCTGCCGGGCTCGCTTTCGGCGCGCATCGGCTCGCCAAGCGCCAACCGCGCCGGCTCTTTGCGGCTGACGTCGGCCAGCAGCCGGAATCCCTTGCCGTACACGGTGCCGATCACGCGAAACGGCTGCTCGGTATCCCCGAGCGCTTTCCTGATCGCCTTGATCTGGCTCGATAGCGCGGAATCGGAAACGATACGCCCGTCCCACACCTCGTCGAAAATGTCCTGTTTGGTCAGCAGCCGTCCTTCGGACGACACCAGCAGCTGCAACAGTTGCATGGCGCGCGGTTGCAGCCGGACCACATCGCCGCCGCGACGCAGTTCAAACCGTTCGCCGTCAAGGACAAATTCGGCAAAATGATATGACATGTGCAGCCCGTTATTGTGCCGATTTTCTACATGGAGCGTCCGCCTTTTGTCCACGGCGTGTTTCACAAGCGAGGTCGAAGCCCTGGCGCCTGCTGGACTGCGGGAAATTGGCCGCAAGGTTCGGGGTGCGGCGGTATACCGCCGGGTTTAGGCCGGCCGGCAAGTGCAAGGAGCGAACATGGAAAATCATCCGGTGGATATCGACGGCGCGGCCGTTGCGGCCCAGTTCGGGGAACGGGGCTTCGCGACCGTCCCGGACCTGTTGGCGCCCGAGCAGTGCGACGCGATGATCGCGCTGTATCGCGAGGAGGCGCGGTTCCGGAAACGCATTGTCATGGCACGGCATGGCTATGGCAGCGGCGAGTATCAATATTTCGCCTATCCGCTGCCGCCCGAGATCGCCGCGCTCCGGTCCGAGCTCTATGCCGTTCTGGCGCCGCTCGCCAATCGCTGGCAGGCGGAGCTGGGTATCGACCATCGCTTCCCCGCCGACCATGCGGACTATCTCGATATCTGCCATCGGGCCGGACAGGAGCGGCCGACGCCGTTGCTGCTCAAATACGGGCCGGGCGATTTCAACCGGCTCCACCAGGATGTCTATGGCGAGCATCTGTTTCCGGTGCAGGTCATCCTGCTGCTGTCCGAGCCCGGCGCCGATTTCACCGGCGGCGAACTGATCGTCACCGAACAGCGGGCCCGGATGCAGGCGCGCGCCGAGATCGTGCCGCTCGGGCGCGGCGATGCGGCGGTGATCGCGGTGCGCGAGCGGCCGGGGCCGGGCGCGCGCGGGCCGGTGCGGATGACGATGCGGCACGGCGTCAGCCGGGTCCGGTCGGGCGAACGCTACACGCTCGGCACCATCTTCCACGACGCTGCCTGATACCGGCCGTCGCTCTGCGGAGTTGTCAGCCGTCGCCAAGCCGGGCTAGAATCCGCGATCGAGAGAGAGGGGGCTCGATCATGGACAATCCACCACCGCCACAGGCGCGCCCGGTCGAAACGGCCGACAGCAACGGCATGGCGCTTGCCGCGATGATCATCGGGCTGGTCGCCGTGCTGCTGGCGCTGATCCCGATCATCGGTTTCATCTCCTGGATCCTGGCGCCGCTGGCGATCGTCTTCGGCCTGATCGGCAAGAACAGGCCGGCGGGGGCGGGCTTCGCCTGGACCGGCATCATCAGCGGCGTCGTCGCGCTGCTGATCTGCGTCGCCTGGCTGCTCGCCTGGTGGGGGCTCGTCAATCTGGGCGAGGAGATCGGCCGCGATTACGAGGAGCAGATCCGGGCCGAGCAGAATGTCCGCGGTTCGTCCAAATAGACGGGCGAATAGATCGACGATCCCGTCTGGCGCACATGTTCGTCGCCTGGGCGTGCAATCTTGGGCGTGCAATAGCGCCAGCGCGGTGCGTTTTTATACGTTGCAATAAGCAACTGACCTGATAGCAGGGCGGTTCCCCAACCGTCCGTTCAGGAGTTTTTCGCATGATCATCTATGGTGCCTCGCTGTCCCCGTTCGTCCGCAAGGCGGTCGCTTTCGCCCGGGAAAAAGGGATCGAAGTCGATCACCGGACGGTGATGCCCGGCGCCGAGGATGAAGAATTCCGCGAATGCTCGCCATTCGGCAAGATTCCCGGAATGCGCGACGGCGATTATTGCCTCGGCGATTCCACCGCGATCGCGACCTATATCGATGCCAAGCATCCCGATCCCGCGCTCATCCCCGCCGATCCCGAAGCACGCGGCAAGGTGATGTGGTTCGACGAGTTCGCCGATACGATCTTCGTGGCCGTCGGCGGGACGATCTTTTTCAACCGCTTCGCCGCGCCGCTGTTCGGGCAGGAGGGCGACGAGGCCGCCGCGGTCACGGCCGAAACCGAAACCCTGCCGCCGGTACTCGCCTATATCGAGAAAATGCTCGCCGACGGCCGGGAGTGGCTGGTCGGGGACGGTTTGACCCTGGCCGATATCTCGGTTTCCTCGCCGTTCAAGAATCTCGATTACGGGCGGGCCAATATCGACTGGGACGCGTACCCCAAAACCCGCGCCTATAAGGACCGCATTCTCGGCCGCGACAGTTTTGCCGAGCTGCTCGCCATGGATGCGGCGATGGTGGGCAGCTAGGGTCAGGACCTAGAGCGCCTGCAATTCTTCCTCGAGATGATCCATCAGGCGCCGGACCCGCAGGGTCTGGCGGTGCATCGGCGGCCGGGCGGCGTTGACGGTCAGCGACGCGGCGCGCCAGCCGGGCAGGATCTGCGCAAGCCGGCCGCTCTCCAGATCGGCCGCGACGAACCAGCGCGGCATCACCGCATAGCCGACGCCCTGGCGCGCCGCCTGGCGGACGGCGAAGATATTGTTGCTGGCGAAGCGCATCTGCGCCTTGAGCGTTGCGCGCCGGCCTTTCGGTCCCGTGAGCGGAATCCGGCTGCCTTCGAACGGCGATAGCGCCGCGCAGGGCAGGGGCGCGATATCGCCGGGACCGCGCGCGGAACGCCCCTCGGCGAAGGCGGGCGTGCAGACGAGGATCCGTTCGACGCGGGCCAAGGGTTTGACGATCAACCGGTCGTCCGGAACCGGGCCCACCTTGATCCAGATATCGGCGCCGATATCGGCCATACGAATATCATGGTCTTCGAGCAGCCACTCGATCCACACGTCCGGATACCGCTCCTGAAAGCGCAAGACGGCATCGGCGAGCCGGTCCTGGCCCAGCGCCACCGGGGCGACGATACGGACCGGACCGCGCATCGTGTCGCGCTCGTCCGCGAACCGCTCGGTCAGCGCCTCCCAGTCTCCGAGAAGCCGCCGCGCCTCGTCGAGACAGTCGCGGCCGGCAGAAGTCAGGCTCAGCTCATGCGTCGTCCGCGCGATCAGCAGCACGCCGAGCGCGTCTTCCAGCGCGGCGAGGCGCCGGCTCGCCGATGCCTGCGACAGGCCCATGTCCCGCGCTGCGGCGCTGATCGATCCCCGCTCGGCGATGCGGGCGAAGGTCGAAAGCAACGTCAGCCGGTCGATCTGCTTTGTCATACGTTTTCCGTATAACAATTAGGCAGTCCATACGTCTACAGAAATGAGGAGATCGGTGCGATCTGAAGCGTGAACGACGAAACAGGAGATTCAACCATGACACCGTCAACGCCATCCATCGCCCGCACCTTCCGCATCGGCGGCGACCGCGCCGTCAACCGCCTCGGCTTCGGCGCGATGCGCCTGACCGGCCGGCCGGGCAATTTCGGACCGTTCGAGGATTGGGACGCGGGCATCCGTCTGCTCCGGCGCGCCGCCGATCTCGGCATCGAATTCTTCGACAGCGCCCGGGCCTATGGTCCGCAGCACGCCGACCGGATCGTCGGCGAGGCGCTGGAAGGGCGCGACGCCTTTCTCGCCACCAAGGGCGGCATCGACAAGTTCGCGCCCGACCGGATGAAGCGCGACGGCTCGCGCGACACGCTGCAACGGGAGATCGACGATGCGCTTGCCAATCTGCGGCGCGACCGGATCGATCTTTTCCAGCTCCACTGGGTGGATCCCGAAACGCCGCTCGAACGATCGGTCGAGGCGCTGGCCGAAGCGCAAGCCGATGGCCGCGTCCGCCATATCGGTCTCTCCAATGTCAGCCGCGAGGAGCTGGACCGGGCGCTGGCCATCGCGCCGATCGCGAGCGTCCAGAACCGGTTCAACATGGACGAGACCGAACAGGGCGCGCTGGTCGACTATACGGCCGGAAAGGGCATCGCCTTCATTCCCTATGGTCCGCTCGGCGCCCATCCGATGAAGCAGGGCGCGGCGCTGTCGCCGCGCGCCGCGCTCGCCTGGCTGCTCGAACGCTCGCCCAACACCGTCGTGATCCCCGGCACGACATCCATCGCGCATCTGGAGGAGAATGCGGGGGTCTGGAACGAACTGGCGTAGGAAGCGGACAGGGGCGGGCGGCGCCGCCTCATCTCGACGCTGTAACAGATCGTTCCTACATTGACCGGCATGACCGACTCAGCCCGCGCCGCCGCCCCTGCCGCCACCCTCGATATCGAAGCCGGAAGCGCGCAGGATCCCTATAACCGCGAACATCAGATTTTCCCGAAATTGTCCGACGAACAGCTCGAGCGCGCGGCGGGCTACGGGACCGAGGAAAGCCCCGAAGCCGGCGCCTATCTGTTCGAGCGCGGTGAGCGGGGCGTCGATTTCTTCATCTGCCTCGAAGGCGCGATCGAGATCATCGAAACCAGCGAAGAGGGCGAGGAGGTCGTCACCGTCCATGGCCCTAACCAGTTCACCGGCGAACTCGACCTGTTCAACGACCGCAAGATCCTGGTCGACGGGCGAGTGCGCGAAGGGACGCGCATATTGCGGATCAAGCGGGCCGACTTTCCGCTCTTTTCCAGCACCGAGACCGATATCGGCGAGACGATCATGCGCGCCTTCATCCTGCGCCGGACCGCCTTTCTGGTGCATGATCAGGCGGGCGCGATCCTGGCGGGGCCGGCCAATGACGGCGATACGCTGCGCATCACCCGCTTCCTCCGGCGCAACGGCTATCCGTTGCGGGTCGTCGATACCGACGATCCGGAACAGGCCGAGCCTTTCTTCGCCGACCACCCGACGGCGCGCGACAAGGTTCCGGTGCTCATCCATGCGGGCAATGATTGTCTCGCCAATCCGAGCAACCATCAGGTCGCCAACGCGCTGGGGCTGACCGAGGAACTCGATCCGGAGCATGTCTATGACGTCGCGGTCGTGGGCGCGGGGCCAGCGGGCCTCGCATCGGCGACCTATGCCGCGTCCGAGGGCCTCGACACCGTCGTGATCGAACAGGAGGCGCCGGGCGGGCAGGCGGGCACCAGCTCGAAAATCGAAAATTATCTCGGCTTTCCGACTGGCATTTCGGGCCAGGCGCTGGCGGGCCGGGCCTGGATACAGGCGCAGAAATTCGGCGCGCGCTTCGCCATCTCCCGCGCCATCGTCGATCTCGACTGCGACGAACGGCCTTACAAGCTGCAGCTGGAATGCGGCCAGCGGATCGTTGCGCGGTCGGTCATCATCGCCTCGGGCGCCCGCTATCAACAGCTCAGCCTCGACAATTACGAACGCTATGAGGGGCAGGGCATCCACTACGCGGCGACGGCTATCGAATCCCGGCTCTGCCAGGGTCGCGAGGTGATCGTGGTCGGCGGCGGCAATTCGGCGGGCCAGGCTGCGGTCTTCCTTTCGCGCCATGCGAGCCATGTCCATGTGCTCGTGCGCAGCAAGACCCTGGCGGCGAGCATGTCCGACTATCTGGTGCGGCGGATCGATTCCTCGTCCCGGATTACGCTCCACACCCAAACCGAGATCAGCGAGCTGCACGGCGATCCGACGCTCGAACAGGTGACCTGGCACGACAAGGCGATCGGCAAGGACGAAACGCGGGATATCGCCAATATCTTCGTGATGATCGGCGCGGCGCCGAACAGCGATTGGCTCGACGGCTGTCTCGAACTCGACGAAAAGGGTTTCGTGAAAACCGGCGAAGACTGCGCCGGCAATGTGACGAGCTCGCCCTATGCGACGAGCCGGCCCGGCATCTACGCGGTCGGCGATGTCCGCTCGGGCTCGGTCAAGCGCGTCGCGTCGGGCGTCGGCGAGGGTTCGGTCGTCGTCCAGACCGTGCACGGATATCTGGCCGGGATCGACGACTAGGAGGACGCATATGGGAACCATGGTCATCGTCGCCTACCGGCCGAAAAGCGGTCAGGCCGACGCACTCGAAACGCTGGTCCGCGATCATGTTCCCCGGCTGCGGGCACTCGACCTTGTCACCGACCGCGCCGCCCAGGCGATGCGGGCGAGGGACGGCACGATCGTCGAAATTTTCGAATGGAAGGACGGCGCCATCGACGCCGCGCACGAGCATCCGGACGTCCAGGCGATGTGGGCTGAGTTCGCCGAGGCGTGCGACTATGCGCCGCTCGAAACGCTGGACGAAGCGAGCCGGATGTTCGCCGAGTTCGAACCGCTGGACCTGTGATCGCGCCGATTCCGGCTTAAGCGTCAATTGCGTCCCGATACCGCCGGCTGCACGGGACGGTCTCTCCGCCCGCCAGCGTCAGCACCAGATCGCCGCTGCCCGAGGGCGCCGATGTTTCGATCGCATCGCGGTTGACCAGATAAGACCGATGGACGCGCGCGACCGACAGTCCGGCATCGTGCAACAGCGCCTCCAGTCCGGCAAGCGTGGCGCGGGCGAAATGCGTGGCGTTGCCGGCATGGACCTCGACATAATTGCCGGCGGACTGGGCATAGCGGAAGCTGTCGGCGGCGAAGCGCATCGTCCGCCCGCCGCATTTGAGCGCGATCAGCCGCGTTTCGCGCGCGTCGCGCCGGGCGGCCGCCAGTTCGCGGCGCTGCTCCGCGAAGGTCCGCAACAGAAACAGCACCAGCACGATAAACGCGTAGGACAGGATGTCCTTGCGCAGCTCGTAGACGAAGTCGCGCGGGAGATTGTCGGTGAAGATATAAGGCCGGTCGAAAAACAGGAAGAAGACCAGCTTGCGCAGCCACACCATCAGCGCGATGTGTACGGTCGAGAAGAGCAGCGCGGCGCCGGCATGGCCGGCGAGCCACAGGGGAAGGGGCGTGTCGGCAAAGCGGAAGCGGTTGGCGAATGCCATCACCAGCGGCGCGAGCGCGACGATGACGAGCACGCTCGTGGGATCGTAGATCCAGATCGCGACCGGATGATAGGGCTGTCCGGCGCGCTCGAATTCGGTTTGCGCCGAAAGCACGTCGATGATCGTGAACAGGATGCCCGATAGCGCAACGAGCGCCATCGTTTGCCACATCAGCCGCCGTTCGAACCGCCGTTCTGCTTGCGCGTCCTGCTCCGTCATCCCGGCGATGTAACCCAGACCGCGCCGTCCGGCCAATGCCGCTTGTCCCCATTCGTTGCCGCTCACCCCCGCCGCCGGGCCGTTCGTCATCGGTTGCCGCCGGAAGGCCCGGAAAACTGGGCTTTCCGGTGATGGTACCGCAGGATCGCAAGCGACCATTGCGAAGGAGCACCGATATGCCGCCGCTTTCCGAACCGATTGCCGACAGCCGCCGCTACGATCTGGACTGGCTGCGCTTCATCGCCTTCGCGCTGCTGATTTTCTACCATATCGGCATGTTCTACGTGTCCTGGGGATGGCACGTGAAAAGCGTCTATGCCTCGCCCGCGGCCGAGCCGCTGATGAGCCTGCTCAACCCGTGGCGGCTCTCGCTGCTCTTCTTCATTTCGGGTGTCGCGGTGCGTTTCGCGGCGGACAAGATGGCGGCCGGCGCGTTCGCGGCGAGTCGGCTCAAGCGGCTGGGCCTGCCGATCCTGTTCGGGATAACGGTGATTGTCGTCCCGCAGCCCTATTTCGAACTCGTGCAGGCCGGAGAGTTCGAGGGCGGCTATCCCGCTTTCTATCGCGACTATCTGAATCCGGTTCAGCTTTTCCCGATGATCACGCCGACCTGGAACCATCTCTGGTATGTCGTGTACCTGCTCGTCTATGTGCTCATCCTCGCGCCGTTCATGAAGCCGCTGTCGCGCTTCGCCGCGGGGACCGGTGGCGAGAGCTTCGGCAAGGCGCTGGGCCATCCGGCATCGCTGCTGTTCGTCGTGATCCTGCCCTTCATCGCCTATGCGCTCATTTTCGGCGACCGCTTTCCGGAGACGCACGATCTGCTCAACGACTGGCACAACCATGCCAACCGGTTCACGATTTTCCTGATCGGCTATTTTGCCGCGAAGAATGCGCGTTTCTGGAACGCGGTGGATCGCGCCCGCTGGCCCGCCGCCGGTTTCGTCCTGGCCATCGGTGCGGTGATTATCGTCTACACCGCCATTCCCGGTTTTCGCGAGTCATATCCGCTCGGCCTGCTCGCTGGCACCGCGCTGATGACGCTTTATGCCTGGTCGATGATCGTTCTGCTGATGGGGCTCGCCCAGCGCCTGCTCAACCGCAAGTCCCGGCTGCTCGCCTATCTCACCGAGGCGATCTTTCCTTATTACATCCTGCACCAGACGATCATCGTGATCGCGGGTTTCTATCTGACGCAGCTGGCGCTCGGGGCCTGGCCGGAATTTGCGCTGGTTATGCTGGCGACGGTCGGGGGATGCGTATTGCTCCACGAGTTCGTCATCCGGCGGATCGGCTGGCTCCGGCCGCTGTTCGGGCTCAGGCCGCGGGCGCGTCGCAACGGCGGAGGGCTTTCGCCGGCGGCGGCTCAAGCGTAGCCGCGTACCTTGCGTGGCTCGCCGAGCGCGCAATCGAGCGTCGCCCGGTCCCAGTTCCCGGCATCGGCCGCTGCGTCATAGGTCTTTTGCAGGAAATCGAGCAGCAGCGCCTCGGGGTCGGCGGCGGCCCGCACGGCGGCATAGGGCAGGACATATTCGCCAAGGTCCGTGTTGTAGCTGGCGCCTTCGGGCAGGCCTTTCGCCGCGCGAAAGCCGTCGGGCTCGGGATAGGCATAGGAATAGAAGATCGGATCGGGCGCGTCGGCATTGCCGGGCCAGAAGCCGGCGCTCGAAACCTCGTGCGAATAGGCCTCGCGCGCGACGCTGTCGGGGAGCGCCGGTACGCCGCCCGGATGCTCGGGCGCGTCGCGGCCCGAAAAGCGCGTCACGGCGAGGTCGAAACTGCCCCAGAAGAAATGGACCGGGCTGGTCTTGCCGAGAAAGCCGGTGGCGAAATGCTTGAAGACCGAATCGATGCGCAGCAACGCCTGCCACAGCCGGCGGGCGGCGTCCGGGTCGTAGGTCCGCCGGGCGTCGTCCGCGGCGAAGGGCGTCGGATCGGGGATCTCGTTGGGGACGCCATGGATATCGGTCGCAACGCCGTGCCTGGCGAGCATCGCGTTGAAATCGGCGAAAAAGCCGGCGATCGTTCCCGATTCCAGCGCCAGCGCATCGGTCGCGCCGTCGATCGCCCGGAATGTCAGCTGCGACCCGATAAAATCGAACTCGAGATCGAAGCTCCCGTCCGGGTGATCGACCGGTGAGCTGCCGAGCCCGCGCGCGGTCAGATAGAGCGGCACGTGCCAGCTATGATTGCTCCACGGAGTGAGTGCGACACGGACCTTGCCGACGATCTGCGTCATCAGATGGAGCATCGCGAACGTCTCGCCGTCATTTTCGATGGCGAGTTCCGGCCAGTTTCGGTTTTCGTCCATAGCCCGTTCCCTTCGCTGATGCGTCGCGCCAATCTAACCCGAAGCGGGGCGCGCGAATAGCGAAAACGGTTTCAGAACAGATATCTGACCGCGATGAAGCCGCCGACGCCGACGATGCCCACGACCGTCGTCAACAAACCGAAATGCCGATCGATGATCCGCTTCATCGGTTCGCCGAACTTCCACAGCAGCGCGGCGACGAGGAAGAATCGGGCGGCGCGGGCGATGACCGCGGCGATGATCAGGATGTAAAGCGGCATGGCCGTCGCGCCAGCCGCGATCGTGATCACCTTGAAGGGCAGTGGGGTGAAGCCCGCCAGCAGCACGATGATCCAGCCCTGCTCGTTGAACGCGGCGGCGAAATCCTCGAATTCTTCGCCGAGCCCGTAAAAGTCGAGGATCGCTTCGCCGACCGTCTCGAACAGGAAATAGCCGATCGCATAGCCGAGCAGCGCGCCCAGCACCGAGGTGACCGTGCAGACAAAGGCGAAGCGGAACGCGCGTTCGGGCTTCGCCAGGCACATCGGGATCAGCATGATATCGGGCGGGATCGGGAAGAAGCTCGATTCCACAAAGGACACTCCGCCGAGCCAGCGTTCGGCATGGCGGTGTCCGGCTTTTTCCAGCGTCCATTCGTAAAGGCGTTTCAGCATTGCCGGGCCTTATAGGGCGCAGATCGAAAAGGGAATCGCCTTTGTGCGGCGAAGCGTGAGCGGCCCGCATGTCCGGACAGCGGCGGTTTGCAAAAAATCATAATATTTCGGTCATCCGCCCGTCATCGAACCACCATCGAAGCGCAATCCAAGTCGCCTAGGCGCGGGGCACACAAAAAGGTGAGCCCATGACCGATTCTCTGATTGCCCGGCGTTCCGTCCGTCTCTTCTCCGCATTGACCCTGACGACGGCGCTGGCCTCGCCGGCTTTCGCCGGGATCTTGATCGGCGAGGTTACCGACAGTGGCGAGACGCGCGCCTTTGCCGGCAGCACGATCACCATCGAGGAACTGGGCCGGACGGTCGAAGCGGGGCCGGGCGGCTTTTACCGATTCGGGGATGTTCCCGCCGGCACCTATACGATCACCGCGCGCTATGTCGGCGCCGTTCCCGCGTCGCAGACCGTTGTCGTGCCGGAGACCGGCGATGTGCGCGCCGATTTCCGTCTCGGCACGGGCGCGACCAACGATGTCTCGATCCTCGTGATCGGTCAGGCGGCGAACCTCGCATCCGCGCTTTCGCGCCAGCGCGCCGCGGACGGCATCGAAAATGTGCTGACCCGCGATGCGATCGGCCAGTTTCCGGACCAAAATGCTGCGGAATCGCTGCGACGGGTGCCGGGTCTGTCCGTGCAGGACGATCAGGGCGAGGGCCGGTTCGTCGTCGTCCGCGGCCTCGCGCCAAACCTCAACTCCGTATCGATCAACGGCGCGCGCGTGCCGTCGCCCGAGGCCGGCGGCCGCGAAGTGCCGCTCGACGTCATTCCGTCGGGGTTGATCGAATCGATCGAGGTTCGCAAGACCCTGACCCCGGATATGGATGCCGATGCGATCGGCGGGTCGATCGAGATCAATTCGACGAGCCCGTTCGACCGGCGGCAGAGCCAGGTCGTCGCGACGCTCGAGGGCAACTACAATGATCTTGTCGATGCGTGGAACCCGAAGGGCTCGGTCGACTTTACCTGGCTAGCGACCGATACGTTCGGCATTTCCGGCGGCTTCTCCTATTACAATCGCGAACTCGGCAGCGACAATATCGAGGCCGAGGACTGGGGCCGGGAGGATGGCGTTGCCTTTCCCGAAGAAATCCAGTTCCGCAACTACGATATCGAGCGCGAGCGGATTGCCGGCAGCCTCGCATTCGAATACCGGCCCGACGCCGGTATCTCGCTCTATGCGCGAGGGTTGGCGAGCCGCTTTTCGGACCAGGAGTTCCGGTCGCGCACGATATTGGGTTTCGATGGGCCTCCGGTCGGGGGCGATGGCACGAGCGCGATTTTCTCCGCCGACGCCGATCCGATTACGGTCGAGCGGGAACTCAAGGACCGGCTGGAAACGCAATATATCTATTCGGCGGTGTTCGGCGGCGATTTCGAGTTCGACGCCTGGACCATCAACGCCCAGGCTTCTTACAGCTATTCGCGCGAAACCGAGCCGGATCGCATCGATTCCCTGTTCGAGCGGGAGTTCGAGGCCGGCGACGATATTTTCGTGACCTTGACCGATCTCGATACGCGGACGCCCGAATTTTTTTCAACCAATGGCGCTTTGTTCCGCGACCCGTCCGAATATGAACTGGCCGCGGTCGAGTTCGCAGACGGCCGCTCGACGGACAGCGAATGGGCCTTCCAGTTCGATGTGGCCCGCCAATTCTTCGTCGGCGAGGGATCGGTCACGTTCCAGACCGGCGGCAAGGTGCGGTTGCGCGACAAGGATTTCACCTTCGATTTCGATCTGTTCGAAGGCTTCGCCAATGGCGACGATTTCCCGACGCTGGACGGCTTCGCGACTACGGGCATTTACCCGCTCGCCAATATCTCGCCCTTCGTCGATCGCTCGATCAGCGATTTCGTCACCGGCAATATCGGCGCATTCGAGCGCGAAAACGCCGATAGCGATTTCGACAGTGCCGGCGCGTTTTACGACGTGTCCGAGGATATCTATGCGGCCTACGGGCTTGCGCGGGTGGAGGTCGGCAATTTGCGGGCGATCGCGGGCCTGCGCGTCGAACGCACCGACAATGTGCTCCGCGGCAATATCGTCGAACTGGTCGAGGAAGGCGGCACGGTGAATGGCGCAGTGCTCGACGAGGACACGGTGTTCGTTACGCCGACCGAGATCGACCGCAACTATACCCGCTGGCTGCCAAGCGTGAATCTGCGCTGGGAACCGGCCGACAATGTCGTGGTTCGCGGCGCGATCTATCGCGCGCTGTCCCGGCCGAATATCGAACAGATCGCGCCGCGCTTCCTCGTTGAGGAGAGCGAAGGCGGCGAGCGGGAGGGCGAGTTCGGCAACCCGGCCCTGCGCCCGCTCGACGCCTGGAACTACGATCTCGGGATTGCCTGGTATTTCAGCGGCAACGCCGTGATCCAGGGCAATGTCTTCTACAAGGAGATCGACGATTTCATCGCGACGACAGTGATCGACGATCAGATTGTCAACGGCGTCTTCATCGACGAGGGGACGATCCCGATCAACGGCGAGAGCGCGACCGTGACCGGCATCGAGCTCAACCTGCAGGCGGCGCTCGATTTCCTGCCGTCGCCGTTCGACGGCCTCCTCGTCGCCGCCAACTATACCTATACCGACAGCGAGGCGGAGATTTTCGGGCGCACCGTGCCGCTGCCCGCGACGTCGGAAAACATCTGGAATGCGACGCTCGGCTACGAAAAATACGGCCTCTCGTTGCGGGCCACCTTGTCCTATCGCGACGATTTCCTCGACGAGGTCACCGATGACGGCGACGGCGATATCTGGAACCAGTCGCGGCTGCTGTTCGATGTATCGGCGCGTTACCGCATCACCGACAATTTCCAGGTCTTCGCCAATTTCGTGAACCTGACCGACGAGCCCTATGGCTTCTTCACCACGGGGACGGCGGCCGGCGGCAACCGCCTGATCCAGTATGAGGAGTATAGCTGGACGGCGACCGCGGGCCTGCGCGTGACATTTCCGTAGGAAGAGGCAGGGGTAGATGACGATGAAAATCGGGATGGCGGCTATCGGCATGGCCGCGATGGCGGCACTGCTGACCGGCTGCGAAACTGTTCCGCAGCCCGACCCGGCGCGCGGCGCGCCGGTAACGGCGAGCGCGCAGACCATGCCGGTCGCCAGCACCGAGGACGCGGCCGACGATCCGGCGATCTGGGTCAACACAGCGGACCCGGCGGCCAGCCTGATCGTCGGTACGGACAAGCGGGCCGGGCTCCATGTCTATGACCTGAGCGGGGCGGAACGCAGCTTCCTGCGGACGGGCCGCGTCAACAATGTCGCACTGCTCGACGGCGTGCGGCTTGCCGGCGAGGAGGCGGTTCTCGTCGCGGCCAGCGATCGCGCGGATCCGCTGACCGCGCATATCGCGCTGTTCCGGCTTGACGGCACTACCGGGGCGCTTGCGCCGATCGGCCGCGTCGAAGCCGGGCCGGGGGAAGGCTATGGCTTTTGCATGGCGCGGGATCCGGGCGGCATCGTCCACACCTTCCTGAACACCAAGGAAGGGACGATCTATCACCAGAGGTTGGACGTGGACGGCGAAGTGACGGTCCTCGGCACGCGCACGCTGACCGTGCCGAGCCAGCCCGAAGGCTGTGTGGTCGATGAGCGCACCGGCCTGCTTTATGTCGGCGAAGAAGCCGCGGGCATCTGGCGCTTCGATCTCGAGACCGGCGCGGGCGAGCTTGTCGTGCGCGTCGCGCCGGACCAGCTTGTCGCCGATGTCGAGGGACTGGCGCTCGCGCCGTCGGGCGAGAATGGCGGCTATCTCGTCGCCTCGAGCCAGGGCGACCATGCCTATGCCGTATACCGGTTGCCGGACATGGGATATGTCGGGCGCTTCTACATCGCCGATGGCGATGTCATCGACGGGGTTACGGAAACCGACGGCATAGAGTTGAGTCTGGCAGACTTCGGCCCCGCATTCCCGAACGGTCTGCTTGTCGTGCAGGACGGCCACACGCTCTCGCGCCGCCAGAATTTCAAGCTGGTGGATTGGGGGCGGGTGGTCGACGCGCTGCGGCTGGACTAGTTCGTCAGAATTTCCCTCGCGGAAAATCGCCGCACCGGCCCGCACCCCCTCCCGGCCTCCCATTGAGTGTACCCTGTGGGAGGCCGGGAGGGGGTGCGGGCCGGTGCGGCGCCTGAGCGTTAGCGAAGGTCTGACAATCAATGCCCGGCCGCGCCGCTCACTTCGTCCTGCAACTCCTTCGGCGTTTCGCGGCCATGGTCGGTGCCCGCGGTGCGTTCGCCCCGGGCCAGCGCGAAGATCACGCCGGAGAGCGCCATCAGCGCGACGATGTTCGGCAGCGCCATCGCCGCGTTCGAGATGTCGCCGAGCCGCCAGACCAGTTCGAGCGGAACGAAGGAGCCGATGAAGATCACCAGGCACCAGAGGACCCGCCAGACCAGGTGCAGCCGGAGTTCGCCCTGGCGCGTGGCGCCGGGAAGCTGGTCGTAGAGATAGGTGATCGCCCGCTCGCCATAATAGGACCAGGTCAGCAGCGTCGTGAACACGAACAGCAGCAGCGCCACCGAGGCGATCAGCGTGCCGATCGGGATGGTGCCGACTTGGAGCGGGAACGCCGCCGCATAGGCACCCGATGTCATCGCGAAGCCCTGGAGATCGGACTGCCAGGCATGTTCGACCGCGATCTGTTGCCCCTCGACCGTGGCGGTGAAATCGCCGCCGACCGTCAGCATGACGAGCGCCGTCATCGTGCAGATGACGATCGTGTCGATAAACGTGCCCATCATCGCGAAGCGGCCCTGGGCCGCCGGGTCGTTGGTCTGCGCCACGGCGTGGGCGATGGCCGTCGAGCCCTGGCCCGCCTCGTTCGAGAACAGCCCGCGTGCGACACCGGCGCGGATCGCCATGATGATCGCCGCGCCGAGGAAACCGCCCGACGCCGACTGGACGTTGAACGCGCCGTCGAAGATACGGCCGAAGGTTTCGGGCAGGTAATTGGCGTTCAGGATGAGCGCGATGATCGCCATCACGATATAGAGCCCGGCCATGAACGGGACGATGGTTTCGGCGACCTTGCCGATCCACTTGATCCCGCCGATGATGACGATGAACACGGCGATCGCCGCGATCAGCCCGCCCACCCATTCGTCGATCCCGGTCAGTTCGTTGACGCTGTCGCCGAAGCTGTTGGCCTGGATCGAATTGCCGGTGACGAGGGCGGAAAACAGCGTGCCGAGACAAAAGAAGATCGCCAGCCATTTCCATTTCGGCCCGAGGCCATAGGTGATGTAGCTCATCGGCCCGCCGCGATAGACGCCGTCTTCGGTGCGTTCGCGGAAACGGACGGCGAGCGAACCCTCGCCGAAGGCGAGCGCCATGCCGAACAGCGCGGTAATCCACATCCAGAAGATCGCGCCCGGGCCGCCCAGAGTGATCGCGGTGGCGACGCCGACAAGGTTGCCGGTGCCGACCTGGCCCGACAGCGCGGTGGAGAGCGCCGCGAAGGGCGAGATCTCGCCCTCGCCCTTCCTGTCGGGTTTCTTGAAGATGCCGACCAGCGAAGAACCAAGCTTGCGCAGCGGATAGCCCTTGAGGCCGGCCATCATATAGAGGCCCGCGCCGAGCAGGATCACGACCATTGGCGGCACGAGCAGCACTTCCTCGCCGTTCCAGGTGCCGCCCCAGATGAAATCGCTGATATTGGTGACGCGGTTGACCGCCGCCTCCATTGCCGAAACCGGTGCGTCCGCCGCCATCAACTTACTCCCCAGCACTCTGTTCTCGTTGGCGCCGTGGTTTAGCGGAACTGCGCGGCATGTAAATGTGGCGATGCACAGATACGGCAAAGCCCTTACCGACACGGTCCGCTCCCGCATGATATCAAGGCGCGCGCATGATCATCATCGCGAGGAGGGGATAATGTATGATCTCTATCGGAGTGCGGTTGCCATAGCCGCTATCGCCGGGGCGGCAATGTTGCCCGTATCGGCCGGCCAAGCCCAGTCGACGACCTGGTTCGTCCATTCCAATTGCAATGTGAGCCCCTGCGTAATGGGCGTCGCGGACCAGAGCTATGCGACGTCCGGCAACGCGCGCTGGAACGAGGGCTGGCGGCGCATGTCGCAAGGTTATCCGGATGGCGCCCAGGCTTGGCGCACAGCCTGCCGCTGGCATTATGGCCGGCCGGGCTATACCGCGCCGGATATCACGTCCGGCACGTTCAGCTGCGCCAGCGTGTGTGCGAACGGCACCTGCCAATAGGCGACAAGGCCGCTGGCCCGACTGCTGGCGTGGCGAGTATTTTGCAGGCTTGGCGGCGGCAGACAGCCCCAATGCGATCCCAATAATCGGGTGAAAATCGGACGGCGGGTGCCCGCCGATATTCCGTTCGCTTGACTCTGCCTTGAAATGTAATAATGTAATTACATGATTACTGATTCGGATATGGACGCGATCTTCCATGCGCTGGCGCATGAAGCGCGGCGGCGCATTCTCGATCTGCTGCGTGACAAGCCGGGGCAGGGGGTCGGGGAGCTGGCCCAGGGTTTCGATGTCAGCCGGATCGCGATCATGAATCACCTGGCCGTGCTCGAAAAGGCAGGGCTGGTGATCAGCGAGAAGGACGGGCGGGTGCGGCGGCTCTATCTGAACGCCGCGCCGATCCAGATGATCCATGACCGCTGGACCGACGAATACAGCGCCTTCTGGGCCGGGCGCGTGACCGGATTGAAATATGCCGCGGAAGCTGCGGCGCAGAAAGCGAAAACAGGAAAGGATGCGACATGACGAGCACGACGGGAGACACGCCGCTACCGCAATCGGCGACCGCCGAACGCGCCTATTACAAGGTGGTGATCGAGGCGCCGATCGAGACGGTGTGGAACACCTTGGTAAAGACCGATGAGGTGCTGCCCTTCTTCTTCGGGGCAGTCTGCCGGACGCCGAACGGCCTTGCGCCGGGCGAGCCGATGGCGATGCAGAGCAAGGACGGCAAATATACGAGCGTCGTCGGCACGGTGCTCGAATTCGATCCGCCGCACCGCTACGCGCACACGATGATGTTCACCAACATGGACGATCCGCCGAGCACGGTGATCTACGAGCTGAAAGAGGTAGACGGCGGCACCGAGTTCACCTTGATCACCGAAAATGTGCCGGCCGGTACCAAATCCGAAAAGTCGATGGCGCAGGGCGGTCCCTTCATCACCGGCAATCTCAAGGCGCTGGTCGAAACCGGCAGGCCGCTGATGAGCGGGCGGATGGTGACGATGCTCGGCCCGGTCATGGGGCTGTTCACGCCCAGGGTCTGCCGCAGCGAAAACTGGTCGTTCGACCGGATCCGGGGGCTGTAGCTTGTCAGAATTTCCCTCGCGGGAAATCGCCGCACCGGCCCGCACCCCCTCCCGGCCTCCCACAGTGTACACTCAATGGGAGGCCGGGAGGGGGTGCGGGCCGGTGCGGCGCTCGACCGAAAGGTCGAGTCTGACCAAAAAAATTCAGAAAAGTGCAAACGACGAACGGTTTTTTCGATAGCGATTGGGAGACTGAAAAATGGCGACACCCGAAGAGCAAGTGGCATCGATGATCGCGAATATGCCGGAAAAGACCGGCAAGCCGCTCGAGGACTGGCTGGCGATCGTCGCGGACCGCGGCGCGGAGAAGCATGGCGAAATCGTGAAGCTGCTCAAGGGCGAGCATGAGATGGGCCACGGGTTCGCCAATCTCGTCGCGCACAAGGCGAAACGGATCTGGTCGCGGCCCAATATGCCGGAGCGAAGGACGCACTGCGGCCGATCTACGATGCGATCGCCGCCTTTGTCGCGACGCTCGGGGCGGATGCCGAACTCGCGCCGAAGAAAAGCTATGTCAGCCTCAGGCGATCCAAGCAGTTCGGCCTTGTCCAGCCGAGCACGAAGACGCGGCTGGACCTGGGTCTCAATCTCAAGGGCGTCGAACCGGTGGGCCGGCTGGAGCTGTCGGGCAGTTTCAACGCGATGGTCAGCCACCGGATGCGGCTTGAGTCCGTCGACGATGTCGATGACGAGGTGCGCGACTGGCTGCGTGCGGCCTATGAGCGAGCCTGAACGCCGAGGCCCTCGTCCGGGCGCCGGTAAATCCCGGACGTTCTGGCGTTAAGTATATTTGGCAGCGATTTTTCAACGGGCTCGTGCGACGAAGAATGGATGATCACCAATTCTCCGCCACGGGCCGAGAAAACCGGTCCATATCCCTATCGGCCGCCGCGTACGCCGATTGTCGCCTATGTCGATCTCTTCGCCGGCGGTATGCATCTCGGCGCGATCCAGATGCGCAATCTTTCCGCCAGAGGGCTGGGCGCGAGCGGCTTCGCGTTTCATCAACGCAAGAGTCTTGAGGTCAGGCTGTCCGGTATCGGGCAGATCCGGGCTCGGCTGGCCTGGCATATGGGCCCCCATTTCGGCCTCGAATTCCAGGATGAGATTTGCGTCGAAGCGTTCGATCTGGGCGGCCCGAGTTCGGTTTTCGAGCCGCTCGCGCATGGCGAACCCGGCGCGGGATGGGCCCACTGCACCGATCATGGCTACCCGCCGGTTGCGGGCGAGGGGTGCTTCGTACGGCCCAACGGCAAGGTGGTCGACAGCTAACCCGGCGGCGATCGGACGATACCCGGCACCCGATTGGAACTGCACCGAGAAGCTGATAATCTGCGGCGGGAGGACAAGCCCATGAAGCCGCACGACATCGCATCCCGTCCCGTCCATCTCGGCCTTGGTGCGACGGCGGAGATCGAACCCGAATTCACCGGCGAAATGGAGTGGTATGCGGGGTATCTGGCGCGCCACGAGGCCGATGGCGCGGAAGCGCGGCTCGTCGCCATGCACCATTTTACCACTTCCTGGGACATGTGGGAACGGCATCCGAATGGCAGCGAAGTCGTCATCTGCACTGCGGGCACGCTGATATTGCATCAGGAGATGCCGGACGGAACGGAAAATACCGTTACCCTGAACGCCGGGCAATATGCGATTAACGCACCGGGCGTATGGCATACGGCCGATGTCAATGGCGAAGCGACGGCGCTGTTTATCACGGCCGGGCTCGGCACCGAACATCGCGCGCGTTATTGCGATTGACTCGCAACAAGGCTTCGCTACAGACGCTGTATGGCGAGCGTAGCGGATTCGACCGACACCATTGCTCCGGAGGCCCGGCGTCCACGCATCAAGCGCGGCAAGCTGTGGTTTCGGATCCACAGTTTTGTCGGGCTCAACCTCTCGCTGATCCTCGGATTCATCTGCCTCACAGGCACGCTGGCGGTGTTCGCCAGTGAGATCGACTGGCTGATCAAACCGCAGATGCGGGCCTCCGCCGTCGTTCCCGCCGCCGATCTTCCATGGGAGGAGATGGCGGTGGCGCTGGCCGAATATGCGCCCGAAAACGCCGTGGAAACGTTCGAGGCGGGTCCGTCTCCGCTCTTCGCCCCGGCGGCCTATATCTACCAGCCCGGCGGCGAGATGCGCGTCGTCTATTTCGATTCCGAGACCGGGGCGGTGCAGGGCGAGGGGCCCTTGCTCTCCGCAAAGGCCCTGTTGCGCGGCATCCATTCGCGGCTGCTGGTGCGCGATCCGCTGGGAACGACAGTGGTTTCGCTGTCGAGCGTCTTTCTGCTGATCAGCCTCGTCACCGCCCTGCTGGTTTACAAGAAATGGTGGCGCGGTCTTTTCCGGCTGCCGCGCCGCAATCGCGGCCGCCGCGCCTTTTGGGGCGATATACACCGGCTAGCCGGCGTCTGGAGCCTGGCGTTCGGGTTGCTGATGGCGCTGACGGGCCTCTGGTATCTGACCGAAGAAGTTGCCGCGCCCGCACCCGCCTTCTCCAGCGTGTCCGGGACCGAGGGCAAGGTGGACAATCGCGAGGCCGCCGCCCTGCTGCCCGCTGCCCTGGCGAGGGTGCGGGAAGCCTATCCCGACCTTTCGATCCGCCGCATTGCCTGGCCCGGGTCCAATGGCGCGGCGTTCGGCTTTTACGGGCAAGACGGAACGCTGCTCGTCCGTCCGCGTGCCAATGGCGTGCTCGTCGGCGCCTTCGGTACAAAAGTCCTCGACCGGCATTCGGGCGGCGACGGCACGATGCACCAGCGGATTTCGGAAGCCGCCGACCCGCTGCACATGGGGCATTTCGCCGGCTATTGGAGCAAGACGCTCTGGTTCCTGTTCGGCGCGCTGATGACGTTGCTCGCCTTTTCCGGAGTGCCGGTGTTCCTCAGGCGGTTGGCCCAGAACGGCGAGGCGAACGGCGCGCCGGGCGCAAAGGCCGCGAGCCGTTGGCAATGGCTGGGCAAGCGCAAGGGCCTGGTCGCGGGCGTGATACTGGTCGCGATCGCGATCTTCGCCGCGCTCTATTTCCTCCCCGGCGAAATCGACATGCTGTACTAGGCTCGGGACTCCACTTGGCCTCTTTCCAAAGCCCCGTAAAATCCGCTAGATAGCGCCGGAAGACAACAGGGGGTCGCACCCGGACACACGAAGGGGGCGTGGGATGGCGAACGACTTTTCGCAAGTCGAGGCATTTGCCGGGCTGGACGAAGCCGGGCTTCAGGCATTGCAGGATGCGACGGAGCCGATTGCGGTCAAGGGCGGCGACTATCTGGTGCGCTACGGCGAAGAAGCCGACACTTTGTATCTCGTCTCGACCGGGCGCTTCTACGTCCAGCTGTCCAATGGCCGCGTCGTCGCGGAAATCGGTGCCGGAGAACCGGTCGGCGAACTTGCCTTCTTTTCGGGCGGCGTCCGCACCGCCGATGTCCGTGCGAGCCGCGACAGCACCGTCTATCGGCTGACCCGCGCCGCCTATGACAGCGTCGTGTCCACCTATCCCGGGATCGCCGACAGCATCCTCTCGACGGTATCGGCGCGGCTCGCCATCGCGACCCGGTCGGCCCGGGCGATGGAGGCGAAGCCGGGCAAGGTCGTGGCGCTGATTCCGGCGGCCGGAGCGCCGCTGCCGGAAGGCTTTGCCGAGCGGCTCTGCGCCGCTCTGGCGCGCTACGACGAACCGCGCATGGTGACAGTGGCCGACAAGCCCGACGGCGTATCGGCCGACAGCGAAGGGTTCGGCCGCTGGCTCGGCGAACTCGAACGCAGCGCCAGGCGGACCATCCTGGTCGCCGGCGGAGACGAGCAGTGGGACCGCGCGATCGCGCGCAATTCGGACGATCTGATCATAGTCGCGCCGCTGTTCGAGGAGGAATGCGGGCGCTCCGACCTGGAAGACTATGCGATCCCGCTGTTCCTGCGCGCCAACCGCACGCTCCTGCTCTGGCGCGAACATGAGCGGCAGGAAATCGTCGGCAGCGGCCGCTGGCTCGACAGCCGCAACGTCAAACTGCACCATCACGTCCCGCTCGACAGCGACGCGGCCTTTGCGCGGGTCGGTCGGTTCCTCGCCGGCCGGGCCAATGGCGTGGTGCTGGCCGGTGGCGGGGCGCTCGGCTGCGCGCATGTCGGCGTCATGCAGGCGCTGCTTGAAAACGACATTCCGATCGACTTTTACGGCGGCACCAGCGCCGGCGCGGCGATGGGCGGGGCGCTCGCCCAGGGGCTGACGCCGGAACAGACGATCGAGCAGATGCAGGACATGTTCATCGTAAAAAAGGCGATGAAACGGGTGACCGTGCCGGTTCATTCGATCCTCGATCCACGCGTCTTCGACGAGCAGCTCGAGCTGCGATACAGCAACAAGGATATCGCCGATCTGCCGTATAATTTCTTCGGGGTGTCGACGAACCTTTCGACCAATAGCGTCTATGTCCATCGTCGCGGGCCGCTCTGGCATGCCGTGCGCGCATCCGGGTCGCTGCCGACGATCCTGCCGCCGTTCATCACCAAGGAGGGGGATATCCTCGTCGATGGCGGCGTGCTCGACAATATTCCGGTCATGATCATGCGCGAGGCCAAGGCCGGGCCGAATGTCGTCGTCTCGCTGCGCTCGGACGCCGGTGAGGAATGGCGGCTCGATACGAAATACAGTTCGCTGCGGTCGCGCGGCAAGCTGCTCGCCGACATCATCTTCCGCCGCAAACCCAAACATGATTTTCCGAGTATCGTAGAGATCATGTCGCGCTCGATGGTGGTTTCGAGCGCCAGTGTCGTGCGCGACAGTCTGAGCCAGGCGGACGTGCTACTGTTGCCGCCGATTCCGGAAACGATGAAGATCCTCGACTGGCATCTCGGCCGCGATCTCAGCGAAACCGCGCGGACCTACACGACGCAGCGCATTATCGAGCATGAGGCGCTGGCCGAGATGAAGGACGCGGGTTCGGCCTAGCGGATCACCGGCTCAATCGTCTTTCGGGCGCGCGACACCGGTCATCACGCGTTCGTCGAGCGTTTCGCCGTGCAGCACCGAGATATCGCCCGTGGTTTCGAGTACGACGGCGCGCACCTTGGCGAGTTCGAGCACATTGGCCTCGCGCATCTTCGCCCAGATATCGTCTTCGGCGACACGGACGCGCGCCATCGTATCGCGCTCGAATTTGCCGTTCCGAAACAGGACCACCGGATCGTTCGAGAGCGCTTCCCGGGCCGCATCGCTGTTTCGTCTCAGCCAGGCGAGCGCCGCCTGGACGGCGAGTATTGCGACGATGGCGAGCGAAGACTGGATGAAAGCCGGCCATTGCGACGCCACCGCCGCGTTGGCGAGCAGCGATCCGATCGCGACGGTGATGACGAAATCGAACGCGGTCATTTTCGAAAAGGACCGGAGCCCGACAATCTGCACGGCGACGATCACCCACAGCACGGTGAGCGGGCCGAGCACCAGCGCGCGGACAAGCAGGTCGAGCGTCATGCTATCGTCGAAAAACATCAATCTGTCCGTTCTTTGAGGAGGCTGGCGGCGGGCCGGTTGGTCATCCGCGCAGCCGGTTCAGCACGTCGTCGTTCCGGATCGTGCGGTAGCGGGCCATGACAAGGCTGAACACGCCGAACAGGAACAGGCCGAGCGCAACGACCATGTAGAGCCATTGCGGATCGCTCAATGCGTCGAGCACAGCGCCGATCCCGGCGACTTCGGCCGCCCGGCCGCTGAATGCCGAAGAGGCGATTTTCCAGCCGAGCAGCGCATAGACGACGGCGCGGGCGGCATAGCCGGCGCGGCCCAGATATTCGGCCTGGTGCGGCGCATCCGCGTCGAGCAGGTTCATGAACTTGCCGGTATAGGCCTTCGCCGCCTGGTTGAGACCGGCCAGCAGAAAGCCGACTCCGATCAGGCCGAGCAGGACCTCCCCCGCCGGCAGCGACGCGATCGAACTCGCTGCCTCCTGTCCGCCGCCGCCCGACATGTTGGCGCCCATCACCGTGCGGATCGCGAACCAGGCCAGATAGAGATGTGCGAGCCCGCTTGCCGCGTGGCCGGTCCGTTTGCCAAGGCCCTTGATGTCCGTTCCGTCGCCCTGGATATCGATGATCGCGCCGTAGAGGCGAAACACGCCGTATCCGGCGAGGCCGATGCCGACCAGCGCCAGCAAGATGCCGCCGAGCGGCGCCTGCATGATCCGTTCGAGAACGCCGGTGGTGCCCTGCGACCCGGTGCTGGCCAGCGCGAAATAGCCGAGCAGGATGTAAACGACCCCACGCGCGAGATAGCCGATGCGGGCGAAGTTCTGGATACGGATGACTCTGTTCACGGCGACGATTTCCTCCTGTGTCTACCCTAATAAGACGCGGAGGGGGCAGGCGGTTCCGGTGGGAATGACAAATAGATCGAAGCCGCTCCCGATCGGGACGCGGAAAAGGAGGCGGGCGTGCCGTGATGCCGCCCGCCCCGAGGGGAGTCGGGTTGGCTATCGGGCTGGCGTGGCGGCGGGTCGTGCAGACTCGCTGAGGCCGATCGGCTTCGTCACCGACTTGGCGAACTCGGCGGCGTAATTCGGATGCTCGGTACCCATCAGCCGGTCCCACCAGGTAAAGTAGAGGCCGTAATTGCGGTTGAAATTGCCCGAATGATGGAGATCGTGATGGGTGGTCGTGTTGATCCAGCGGGTGAGGGGGGATTTCAGCCACCAGCGGGCGTGCAGCTCTAGCCCCGCATGGCCCATCGCGTTGCGGACGATCATGAAGGCGAGGAAAGCGGAGATCACGGTCACCGGGGTCGGCACGAACAACAGCCAGAGCGGCATGAAGGCGTTCATCACCAGCGCCTCGGGCACGGAAAAGGCATAGGCCGCGAACGGCGTCGGCGTGATCGAGCGGTGATGGAAGCGATGGAAGGTCCGGAACAGCCGGGGATGATGCATCATCCGGTGCGTCCAGTAGAAATAGGCGTCGTGGCCGACAATGATCGCGGCGAACAGCGCAAAGTCGATGCCGAGTCCGTAGCTGCCCTCGATGTCGTAGAAGATTCCGATCTCGTCGCCCGCGACGATGAAGATGCCGGTGAAGACGAAGATCGCGCAGGTCCGGAGCGAAGCGAGGAACTCGCGCCGATAATCTTCCGACCGCGCCACGCGGTCCTGGATCTGGCGATAGGCCCAGCCCGTGCGCTTGGCGATCCAGACGATAGCCGCGATCACGGTTGCCGCGATCAGGTACCGGCCGAAATCGAAAGCGATCATGTTCGGCACATGCGATAATCCCGTCGCGATCGGCGCGGGGAGGAAGGCGAGCAACGGGTCAATGGGCATCGGCGGGTCTCCGGTCGTGTCTGACCGGGCCATCGTGCCTTAGAGGCGCACGGCTTTTCTCGCTCCGCTCGGAACGCGACTAGCCGGATTTCGAAATCGGCGAGGCAGGGAATCCCGGAAAACCGGCGTTATCGGCCTGTGTCGCAATCCCACCCCGGCTTCCCGGATGTCAGCCTTCGCCTTCCCCGTCGAAACGCAACAGGTCTCCCGGCTGGCAGTTCAACTCGCGGCAGATCGCCTCGAGGGTCGAAAAACGGATGGCTTTCGCCTTGCCGGTCTTGAGGATCGAAAGATTGGCGATCGTGATCCCCACCCGGTCGGCGAGCTCGGTCAGCGTCATCCGGTTGTCGTGGAGCAGATCGTCCAGCTTGACCGCGATCGCCATCAGACCGTCCCCTCGAGATCGGCACGCATCGCTGCGCCCTCGGCAAAGACCCGCGCGAGGACGAAGAGGGTGAGCGCGAGCACGAAACCGCCGAGATCGAGATCGAGGCCGCCGGGCTGGCCCGCTATCTCGTCGAGCCGCGCTTCGAGAAAGACGACCGGCAGCGCCACCAGCTGGAAGCCGAGGGCGAGCCAGCCCATGTTGCGCAGCCGCCGCGCGTTGGCCGGCAGGAACGGATTGCCCTCGCGGACCGATCGGACGATGCGCGTGAGCAGGCGGAAAAAGACGATGCCCAACCCGATGCCGATCAGGGCGGTCGGCAGCAGCAGCCAGAGGTTCGCCTGGAACCTCGCAAGATCGATGCCCGGATATTCGCTGCGCAGTTCCGGCGAGCCCTGCATCATGTCAAAGGCGACAAGACCGCCGGCGATCACGACCGCGACGGCGGCGAGAATGAGCAGGACGGTGATCCCGCGGGTGACGAACAGGGTAACGGCGAGCAGCGAATCCTTGCGTGGCGGGGTCATGGGCTTCCTTCTTTCTATATTGGAAATCGATATAGAAATTATTGATAAATGGCAATAGTATTATTGATAAACAATAAATACCGTGCAATTGGCCCCGCTAACGAACGCACAGGAGCCGAATCATGCACGTCACTGAAACTCCAGAGACAGCCGCCGTCGCCCCGCCCGATCGAACCCCGGCCATGGGCCGCTGGCCGATTCTCGCCGAGGTGATCGGGTTCGTCGCACTGGCGCTGGGCTCGCGCTACCTGATGAGCCTGTTCTTCTGGCGCTTCGCCGGGCCGGTTTCGCTGGTCTTCACCCTGGCGATCCTGACTGTCTATCTACGCGGCCGGGGGGTCGGCTGGGCCGATATGGGCCTGCGCGCGCTGCCGGGTGTCAAGGCGAAGCTCATGGTCCTGCCGCAGGCGCTGCTGACGTTTGTCGCTTTCGCCGCGATTGTCGCGATGACGACGGTCGGCGGGCCGGCGCTGGGCTTCGAATTCATGGCCGAACTGCCGTCGGGGGTCGAGGAACGCTGGGGCGACGTGCGGGGCAATCTCCCGCTCTACCTGACATGGCTCGCCATCGTCTGGACGGCCGCCGCTTTCGGCGAGGAAATGTTCTTTCGCGGCTATCTGATCACCCGGCTGGAAACCGCCTTTGCCGATATCCGCTGGGGTGTCGTGCTAGCGGTCGTGCTGCCCGCACTGATTTTCGGCTATGGCCATTTCTACTATCAGGGGATGCGCGGTTTCATCGTTACAGGGGGAATCGCGCTCGCTTTCGGTGCGATGTTCGTGCTGTTCAAGCGCAATCTCTGGCCGATCGTCCTGCTGCATGGGCTGATCGATACGTTGAGCTTCACCGCTCTCTATAATGGCTGGGAATAGCGCGAGGCCCTAGCCGATCTTGGCTACGCGATACTGGCTCGGCGTCATCCCCTCAGCTTCGCGAAAGGCGCGGTTGAACGGGCCGAGCGAGCCGAAGCCGGCATCGAGCGCGATGGTGAGGATCGGCACCTCCCGCTGTTTCGGATCGGCCAGCGCCGTGCGGACCTCGTCCAGCCGATAACTGTTGAGGAAGGCGGCGAAGTTGCGATGGCCGAGCTGCCGGTTGATGAGGCGGCGCAGCCGGTATTCCTGCGTGCCGAGGCGATGGGCGAGTTCGGCGATGGTCAGGCCGTCTTCGCGCCAGGCGAGTTCGGCGGCCATATGCGCGTCGAGCTTGGCGGCGAGTTCGGTGTCGAGTTCCGGCGTCTTCCCGTCGCCATCGTCGGCCCGCTGGGGCGCTCCGAACAGGTCGGCGCGGTTGGTCGCCATGATCGCGGTAGCTGCGGCAAGGGCGAGGAGGAATATACCGAAAACCAGCCAGGAGCGCGCGCTCTGCGGCGAATAGAGCAGGCCCGGCCGCATCCCGATTTCGACGATCAGCACGAGCACGGTATAGAGGCCGATGGCGCCCATGCCCCAAGTGCGCAGCCGCCGGCGTTCCTCGATCAGGTCTTCGCCGCGCCCGCGCCAGGCGACGGCAAGGCCGAGCACGGCGAGGCCGATCGCCGCCGCCCGGCCGGCGATGCCGCTCGGCAAGATCCAGGGTTCGATATCGAGCCAGAGCATCCAGGCATGCCAGTGCATGAGCGCGACCGAGCCCGCGACGATGGCCCAGCTGCGCCAGCCGGGACGCTCGTCGCCGAACCAGGCGCGGGCGAGCAGCCAGAACAGGCCGGGCGCCGCGTTGGAGCCGATTTCGAATATCCAGTCGATAACGGCCGGCGGGCCGTCGATCCCCGTGACCCGGTTGGTCGCGACGATATGGCAGATCACGGTTACGAGGAAGAGCATCCCGATCCGGCCCGCCGGCGCGTGCCGGTGATCGCGAAACAGGATCAGGGCCATGAGCAACATGATCCCGATCGCTCCGCCCTTTACGGCCAGATTGAGTTCCTCCCAGCTCATGCGCGGTTGGTGTCAGAGAATGGCGAAGGGCGCAATCCCGCCGGTGCAAGGGGCTCAGAGCTATCGATAAACACCAAATATCACCAAATCGGTAAAAATATCTTGACATCGTAACGCTCTTTAGGTACAAAAGCCGAAGATCGAAAAATGTACCCGGCCGGGGCGCGAAAGCGTTTCCCGGCCTTTGTCGTGACGGCGTGTAACGGTTGGTGCGTATGCGGAAAACGAAAGGCAAGGCGAAGCAAAAGGTTCGCCCGTTCACGCCCGAGCGACGCCGCGAATTCCTCGATCATCTGGCTGTGGAGCGGACCATATCGGCGGCGTGCCGGATCGTCGGCATCGACCGGTCGACGGCGCGCTACTGGCGCGACAAGGATGCCGATTTCGCGGCGTCGATGGCGTCCATCCTGGGCAAGCCTTCCGCATTGGAGCCGAGGCTGGTCCGGCGCGAAGGCGGGACGGGCGCGGCGCTGACGCGCCGATGTCACACCAGCCCGAGCGACGCCGATCTCGAGCGGTTTCTGGAAACGCTGACCGAAACGTCGAATGTGCTGGAATCGGCGCGACGCCACGGGCTCAGCACAGCGACCATATATCGGTTGCGGCGGAATGACGCGGGGTTTGCGCGGCGCTGGCTGGACGCACTGGCGGAAGGCTATGAGGAACTGGAAATGGAGATGCTGGCCCGGGCGCGCTTCGGCGTCATAAGGCGGGCCGACAAGCCGGCCTTTAACGAGCAGGTCTCGCTGCGCCTGTTGATCGCGCACAAGGAGGCGGTTGCCCATCGGCGCGCATTGGAATTCGGCATCGACGAAGAAGATGCCATCGCCGCGCTGGACGCCAAACTTGCGATGATGAAGGATCGAATAGACTGCCCCGGCAGGGATCCGGAACAGCCAACGCATGGGTAGGCTTAACCGTCGGCTCGAGGCGCTGTTGTCCTTGCCGCAGACGGAACGGCGCGCCTTGCTGGAAGAGCTTGGGCAGGCCAGAGCGCGGCGACTCCGTTCAGCTTGGCGGGTTTGGGCGGGCGACGATCAAAAACCGCCGCCCGGCGACTGGCGCATCTGGCTTATCCTCGCCGGACGCGGTTTCGGCAAGACGCGGGCCGGGGCCGAATGGGTGCGCGGGATCGCGAAAAACGACGGCGCGGCGCGGATCGCACTGGTCGGCGCGAGCCTGTTCGAGGCGCGCAGCGTGATGGTGGAAGGCGAAAGCGGCGTGCTGGCGGCGACGCCGGGCGGCGAAGACATATTGTGGGAGCCCTCCTTGCGGCGGCTGGCCTGGCCGAGCGGGGCGCGCGCGACGCTCTATTCGGCCGCCGAGCCGGAGAGCCTGCGCGGTCCGCAGCACAGCCATGCCTGGTGCGACGAGATCGGAAAATGGAGCAGTGGCGAAGCGGCTTGGGACAATCTGATGCTGGGCCTGCGGCTCGGCGCCGACCCGCGCACGGTCGCGACGACGACGCCGCGGCCTGTCGCGCTGGTCCGGCGGCTGTTCGGCGACGCGGAATCGGGGAAGGGCGGAACCGTCCTCACCCGGGGCCGGACGCAGGACAATCGCGCGCATCTGGCGCCGGGTTTCATCGTCGCGATCGAGGCCGCCTATGGCGGCACGCGGCTCGGCCGGCAGGAGCTGGACGGCGAGCTGATCGAGGATATCGAGGGCGGTTTGTGGCCGCGCGGGCTGATCGAGGCGTGCCGGGTGCGGAATGTACCGGCGCTGCGCCGGGTCGTCGTCGCGGTCGATCCGCCGGCGGGTGCGGGGCCGGGAAGCGATGCCTGCGGGGTCGTCGTCGCCGGGCTTGGCGAAGACGGGCGCGGCTATGTGCTGGCCGATGCGAGCGCCGAAGGATTGCGGCCCGAAGGCTGGGCGGCGAAGGTCGCCGATACGGCGGCGGCCTGGGATGCCGACCGGGTGGTTGCCGAAGCGAACCAGGGCGGCGCGATGGTACGCAGCGTGTTGCAGGCGGCGGGGCGGATACTGCCGCTCAGGCTGATCCATGCGTCGCGCGGCAAATCGGCGCGCGCCGAGCCGGTCGCCGCGCTCTACGAAACGGGCCGGGTCGGTCATGCCGGTACCTTTCCGGCGCTCGAGGACGAGATGGCGGGAATGACGATCGGCGGCGGCTATGAAGGCCCAGGGCGGTCGCCCGACCGCGCCGATGCGCTGGTCTATGCGCTGACCGAGCTGATGCTGGGCCGGGCGGTGGATCCCGGTGTGCGGAAATTGTAAGGATATATTGAAAATATTGCCATATGGCGCTATATGATACGTCAGAAGGCGAGATATGGCGCGAGCTTTTGCGATAGTCGATGACCGGGCGGACGATATGGACCGCCTCGATGCGGTCGCCGTCAAGGCGCTGGTGCGGCTGTTCGGCTTCTGGAAGGCGCGGATCGCCGATGCGGCGCGGCTCGCCGGGGTCGGCGCGCGGACCTTCAGCCGGATGCGGGCGGAAAAATGGGACGGCGCTCTCAACGAGGATCAGCGGCTCCGCGCGAGCGCGCTGGTCGGGCTCTACAAGGGCCTGCATCTCTATTTCGGCGCGGAACTGGCGGACACATGGGTGAAGATGCCCAATGACGGGCCGCTGTTCGGCGGGCGGACGCCGCTCGCCTATATGCTGGAGGGCGGACTGCCCGCGATCCTCGAGGTTCGCGATTATGTCGACGCATTGCGCGGCGGCGCGTGACGGCGATTTCCGTCGACGCGGTGCCGGTCCATGCGATCGTCCAGCCGCAGACCGTCCGCCTGATACCGACGCGCCATTTCGCGCCGCCGGTGCTCGGGCCGCTCGTCGATAGCGCGGAAGAGCAGGGCCTGCTCGCCGAGCTGGAGGGGTTGACCAATCGCCGGCTCAAGGCGGAACGCGGGAACGTCCCGGCGATCCGGCGCGAGGAGCTGGTCTATGACCGGGCCGGGCAAAGCTATGTCAACGCCGCCTTTGCGCACAGCCGCGCGGGTGGCAACCGGTTCAACGATGAGGCGCGCGGCGCCTGGTATGCGGGGTTCGATGTGCGCACCGCGCTGGAGGAAGTGGCGTTCCATCGGACGCGCGAGTTGCGGTACATCGATCATTTCGAGGACAGCTGCCGGTACCGGGCGCTGCACGCGGCGTTCATCGGACGGTTTCACGATTTGCGGGGCGTGGAGCCCCGGCCGGCCTGTCTCGATGCCGATATCGCGATCGGCTATCCGGCCGGACAGGAACTGGCGAAGGCGCTGATCGAACGGGAATCGCGCGGGCTCGTCTATCCGTCGGTGCGCTACGGGGGCGGCACCTGCCTCGTCGCGTTCCAGCCCGGGGTTATCCAGGATGTCGTACCCGGCGCCGAATGGGAATTGAGCTGGGAAGGGTCACCCGACTGGAAGGCGGTAACCGTCTGATCTGCGGGCCTGAACGGCCCCGAATTTGGGAAATCGTATATGAAACTCTTCGGATGGAAGTCCGGGGGCGCTTCGGCGCGTCCGGCATTGTTGCGCGCGCCCTGGGGCGCGGTCACGATCGGCGACTGGCCGCGCGGCTACGAGGCGCAGGTGCGCAGCGGCTATGTCGAGAACCCGGTTGCGCAGCGCGCCGTGCGTCTCATGAGCGAGAGCGCGGGCGCGGCGCCGCTGGCCGGCGGGGAGCGGGAGGTCAAACTCTGCAACGCGGACTCCGCCGGCCAGCCCCTGATCGAGACCGTAGCGGCGCACTTGCTGCTCCACGGCAACGCCTTCGTCCAGATCCTCTGCGACGTGGAGGGCGCGCCGGCCGAGCTGTTCGCATTGCGCCCCGAACGCGTGACGATCGAGCCCGATACGCAGGGCTGGCCCGCCGCCTATCTCTATCGTGCGGGCGAGAAAACGATGCGGCTCAAGGCGCGCGACGGCTTGGGCAAACCCAGCCTCGTCCATATCCGCGCGATGCATCCGCTCGACGATCATTACGGGCTCGGCGCGCTCGGCGCGGCGGCCGGCGCGATCGCGATCCACAATGCCGCGACCAAGTGGAACAAGGCGCTGCTCGACAATGCGGCGCGGCCCTCAGGCGCGCTCGTCTACGACCCCGGCGATCCGGGCGCGGGGCTGTCGGGCGAACAGTTCGAGCGGCTGAAGGAGGAGATGGAAGCGGGGTTCCAGGGCGCGGCCAATGCGGGCCGGCCGATGTTGCTCGAAGGCGGGCTCAAATGGCAGGCGATGAGCCTGACGCCCGCCGACATGGATTTCGTCGGGCTGAAGGCGGCCGCCGCGCGGGAGATCGCGCTGGCCTTCGGCGTTCCGCCGATGCTGCTCGGCCTGCCCGGCGACAATACCTACGCCAATTATCGCGAGGCGAACCGTGCGCTCTGGCGATTGGGCGTGTTGCCGCTGGCCGGCAAGATTTTGGGCGGCATCGCGCAGGGGCTGGTAAGCTGGTGGCCCGATGCGGCGCTGGCCGTCGATTTGGACAAGGTGCCCGCGCTCTCCGAGGACCGCGAGAAGCTCTGGGCGCAGGTCAGCGCCGCCGATTTCCTCTCGCCCGAAGAAAAGCGCGCCATGTTGGGGCTAGAGGGGCTGGGGATCGAATAAATCCTCCCCGGAGCAGGGAGGATTTGGAGAATCATATGACCGAAAATGAAGCGATGCTGGCCCGGCTAGTCGCGCAGCTGGCCGACCAGGGCAGCGATCTGGTGACGGTGCGCGCGATCGTCGAGGAGGCGAGCGAGCTCGGCGCGACCCATGCGCTGCACAAGCTCGGCCTGGGCGATGCCCATGCGCGCAAGGATCTGGACGAGCTGCGCGAACTGCTCGGCGCCTGGCGGATCGCCCGGCGCGGGGCGCTGCGCACGGCCTTCGGCTGGATCGCCAAGGGACTGCTGGCGCTCGTGCTGCTCGGCCTCGCCGTACGCTTCGGCCTTGTCGATTGGCTGGGGCGTTGACGGTCCGGTTCGCGGGATACGCCGCGATCTTCGACAAGCCCGACCGCGGCGGCGATGTGATCCGCAAAGGGGCGTTCAAGCGGACGCTGAGGCAGGCGCGCGCGGTACCGCTGTTCTGGCAACATGAGCGCGGCAAAGTGATCGGCCGGATCGAGGCGTTGGAAGAAGATACCCGCGGCCTGCGCGTGATCGCGGAACTGGAAGACGCCAAACTGGCGGCGGGCCTGGCAAGCGGGACGCTCGGCGGCCTGAGCTTCGGCTATCGCGTGCGGGCCAGCAGGCCGGGGAAACGGTCCCTGCGCGAACTGATCGATCTCGATCTGGTCGAGGTCAGCCTGGTGACGGTCCCGATGCAGCCGCTGGCGCGGGTGCATGCGGTGGTGAATTAACCCTCGCCAATATCTTCATACCAAGCCTCGACCTCGCCGTTGAGCTTGATCGTCAGCGGGTTGCCGTGGCGGTCGCGGGTTTTGCCGGCCTGGACGCGGATCCAGCCTTCGGAGATGCAATATTCCTCGACGTCGGCGCGTTCCTTGCCCTTGAAGCGGATCCCGATGCCGCGCTCGAGAACGGTGGGCTCGTAATGGTCGCTCATCGGATTGTTCGAAAGCCGGTCGGGCGGCGTATCCGGACCGGATGTGTTTGGGGCGTCTGTCATGCCGCGCGATTTACGGGTTTGCGATGGATAAGAAAAGGTCTGATGCATGATGCTTCGTCATTCCCGCGCAGGCGGGAATCCAGTCCGCCGATCGCGGCTCTAACCGACAGGTCTGGACTGGACTCCCGCCTTCGCGGGAGTGACGCGGGATAGGATTTCACCGCCTCCGTGCCGTCCGGCCGGGGGCTTTTTTGTGCCCCCAAGGAGAAGAAGACGATGGATATCGAGACCAAGATGGACCCGCTCGCCGCGAGCTTTGCGGCGATGGAGGAAGCGCCGCATGAGGAGGCGGCCCCGCCCGATGGTGATACCGCAACGGATGAGCAGGCAGACGAGCAATCGCCGGCCGAGAAGGTCGCCGAGCATATCGCGGCGGTAAAGCGCTGGATGGATGCGCATACGGTCGCCGCCGCGCGACCGGCGCTGGGCGGCACCAAGTCGATGCCGCGCGGGGAGGGCGATTTCACCGCGCGCTATCTGAGGCGCGGTCTCGAAACCGGGCTGGAGCGCAAGAGCTTCGATGGCACCACCGGCCCGGCGGGCGGCTATGCCATCCCGCAGGAAATCGACGCGGTGATCGACCGGACCTTGAACGATATCTCGCCGATCCGGTCCATCGCCAATGTGGTGAAGGTCGGCAGCGCCGGCTACCGGAAACTCGTGACGACCGGCGGCACGCCCTCGGGCTGGGTCGCGGAAACCGCCGCGCGCCCCGAGACCGCGACGCCCGATTTCGCCGAGATCGCCCCGCCGATGGGCGAGCTGTATGCGAACCCCGCCGCCTCGCAGGCGATGCTCGACGATGCCGCCTTCGATGTCGAAGCCTGGCTCGCCAGCGAGATCGCGGCCGAGTTCGCCCAGGCCGAGGGCGCGGCCTTCGTCAACGGCTCCGGCGTCGACCGGCCCAGGGGTTTCCTTCAGGCGACGGCCACCGCCGAGGATGACACGATCCGCGCCTTCGGGTCGCTCCAATATATCGCGACCGGCGTCGATGGCGGTTTCGCGGCCAGCGATCCCGAATATGCGCTCGTCGATCTCGTCCAGTCGCTGCGCTCGCCCTATCGCCAGGGCGCGCATTTCGTGATGAACTCGGCGACGCTCTCGGCGATCCGCAAGTTCAAGACTGCGGACGGCGCGTTCCTCTGGCAGCCGGGCCTGATGGCTGGCCAGCCCGACACGCTGCTCGGCTATCCGATCGTCGAGGCGGACGACATGCCCGACATCGCGAGCGGCACCGACGCGATCGCCTTTGGCAATTTCAGGGCCGGTTACCTGATCGCCGAACGCGCCGAGACGGCGATCCTGCGCGATCCGTTTTCGAACAAGCCGTTCGTCCATTTCTACGCGACGAAGCGCGTGGGCGGGCAGGTTTCAAACTCCGAAGCGATCAAGCTGCTGCGATTCAGCCTCTCGTAGCGCCGGCTCGCAAGTGTTTTCGTCATTCCGGACTTGATCCGGAATCCAGAGCCCAAAGCGTAGGCGCATGCCGCCCTGGACCCCGGATCAAGTCCGGGGTGACGGAAGAATTTGTCGGCAGGCTTTTGCCCCGCCGGCATGGACGCCGCGCCTTCGATGCCTCCCCTTCGTTCGGGGGCGCGGCGTTTCCTCTTTCCGATGGAAACTCTCCATGACACCTATTCTCAAAGATCCCGATGCGATGCTCGGCTATACGATCCGCTGGCCGGATGCCGTTCTCGACGGCGCTGCGATCGCGAACGCCAGCTGGTCGATCGAGCCGGACGAAGCCGGCGCCATCGTTCCGTCTTCGGACTTTATCGATGGCGGCGAGACCGGCGCGCGTTTCTCCGGCGGCCTGGCCGGACGCGTATATCGCGCGGTGTGCCATATTGTCCTGTCGGACGGGCGCGCAGCGGACCGCTCGCTCGTCATCCGCGTGGAGCAGCGCTGATGCGCGCGGAGGAAACGATAGCGGACGCCGCGCCGGTCGCGCTCGACGAGGTCAAGGCCTATCTGCGGATCGGTGTCGACGAGGACGACGCACTGCTCGCCGGACTGATCCGCACCGCGACCCATGCCTGTGAGCGCTTTGTCGGCCAAGCCCTGCTGCTGCGCGATGCGGAGGAAACGATCCCCGTCTCGAGCGAGTGGCGGCGGCTGACCCTGACGCCGGTGACGGCGATCACCGAACTGACCGGGCTGACCGAAAGCGGTGATGCTTTCGTGCTGCCGGTCGACGCCTATGCCGTGGATATCGACGGCACAGGCGACGGCTGGGTGCGGGTGATGGCGGCGGGCCAGGCGCGGCGCGTAACGGTCCGCTATCGCGCGGGCATGGGCGCGGACTGGAATGCCGTGCCCGAACCGCTGCGCCAGGGCATTATCCGGCTCGTCGCGCATCTCTTCACGGAGCGCGACGCGGACGACGCGCCGGGACCGCCGGCGTCCGTGGCGGCCTTGTGGCGCCCCTGGCGCAGGATGCGTGTGTCATGAGCGCCGCGATCCAGCTCACCGCCGCGCTGATGGAAGCGCTCGAAAGCCACGTGCCGCTGGCCGGGCGGCTCAACGGCGTCTTCGCCGCGCCGCCCGTGCGCGGCACGCCGCCCTATGCGCTGCTCGGCCCGATCGAGGCGCGCGACTGGAGCACCAAGACCGAAGCCGGGCGCGAACTGCGCTTCTCGGTCACGATCCTCGAACAGGAAGAGCAGGCCGGCCGGCTCGCCGAACTCATGGCCGAACTCGAAACGGCGATCGACGCCGTGCCGCGCGACGTCGCCGGGTGGCGGATCGCGAGCTGCGTGCTGGTGCGCAGCCGGATCGATCGCAGCGGCGAACCGTGGAGCGGCATTCTCGATTATCGCGCGCGGCTGTTGGCCGCCTGAAACCCAGGAGACAATCATGGCAGTGGAAAAAGGATCGGCCTTCCTCTTGAAGGTCGGCGATGGCGGAGATCCGCCCGTGTACAGCACGGTCGCGGGCATGCGCACGACCCAGCTCTCGATCAACGGCGAGCCCGTCGTCGTGACCAACAAGGACAGCGGCGGCTGGCGCGAATTGCTGACCGGGGCGGGCGTGCGCTCCGTATCGGTTTCGGGCGCCGGGATCTTTACCGGATCGATCGCCGAAACGCGGCTCAAGAACAATGCGCTCGCCGGATCGCTGGACGATTACGAGCTCAGCTTCGAAAGCGGCGAGCGGATGCAGGGGCGGTTCCTGATCGCCCGGCTCGACTATGCCGGCGATTTCAACGGCGAACGCAACTATACGCTCGCGCTCGAAAGCTCGGGCGAGGTGGTGAGTCTGTGACCCTTCGACAGGCTCAGGACAGGCGGGCCAATGCCACGCGCGGCGAGGCGAAAATCGTAGTCGCGGGCGAAACGCTGCGGCTGCGGCCGAGTTTCGCGGCGCTGGTGGCGGCAGAGGAGGAACTGGGCCCGCTCTTCGCGCTGGTCGAGCGGGCGGCCGAAGGCGAGTTGCGCCTCGGCGAACTCGTGACGCTGTTCTGGCATTGCCTCGACCCGAAACCCGAAGGCTTGACCCGCGAACGCTTCGGCGAAGGCGTCGCCGCACAAGGGCTCGCCAATGTGACCCCGGCGCTCAAGACGATATTGTCGCAAATTCTACAAGGCCGGTGAAACACCATGTCATGCCCGCAAGGGCCGGAATCCCGGGCGGCTGGCAATGACGTTTTCGGCTCTGGATTCCCGCCCTTGCGGGCATGACGAAGAAATCGAAAATTTCACCGTTTCGGCCACCCGGCTGGCCGGTCTTGCCGGCGCGATGCTGGGCTGGCGGCCCGGGGAATTCTGGACCGCGACGCCAGCCGAACTCGCAACGGTCCTGATGGTCTTTTCCGATGATCGGGCAGGCGGCGCGCCCGCTACCCGATCCGATTTTGCCCGGTTGATGGAGCGATTTCCCGATGAACGATGATTTTGAAGACGAGATGATCCGCGTCCGCGCGGATACCCAAGCCTTCCGCAATGACGTGACGGACATGCGCCGGACCCTGGCAGACGGCCTGGGCGGGGCGGCCGATATGGCCGGACGACGCATCGAAAGCGCGCTGCTGCGCGCCGTCCGCACCGGCAAGCTGGGTTTCGACGATCTCAAGCGCACCGCGCTCGCCATGATGAACGATATCGCCCGCGCCGCGATCCAGGGCGGGCTCGGCTCGATCTTCGCCGGGGGCGGGAAGGGCGGGGGCGGTTTGCTCTCGCTCGGCACGCAACTGGCCAGCGCCTTTCTCGGTGTGCCGGGACGTGCAGCGGGCGGCCCGGTCTCCCCCGGCCGCGCCTATCGCGTCGGCGAGAGCGGGCCCGAGCTGTTCGTTCCGACGGCGAGCGGCCGGGTGGAACCGATGGTGCCCGGCGAGGCCGGCCGGGAGGTCCGCGTGACGATCAATCTCAACACGCCGCAGGGCGCCGAGCCAGAGGCGTTGACCCGCTCGGGCCGCCAGCTGGCGCGCGAGCTGCGCCGCGCGCTCGAACGGTCCGTATAGGATTCGCGCCATGCCCCATTGGCTCGCCGGTTCCGGCGACACCCGCCAGTTCACGCATATCAAGCGCTTCGATCCGCGGTTCTGGACGCTCAATTTCCCCCAGCCGATGATGGCCGCGGTCGTCACCACTGGTGCCGCGTCGTTGCGGATCGATGCGGTCTTCTACAATGCGGACGAGCTCGCCGGTCTGATCTGGGAGAGCGAGGATGTTTGGGATCATCCGCTGCTCGCTTACGAAACGCGCCGCGACTATCGCGGTTGCCGATTGAGCTTTCGCTGGCGTTCGGCGGGGATCATGCCGCTCGATGCGATCGACGGACCGACGCTGACGATCGAAGGGCGCGACGCGGCGGGCGTTTCGCGCAGCTGGTATGTACGGCTCTGGAACTATGCGAGCGGCATGCCGGAGGATGCGGCGATCGCGCTCGATTTCGACGCCATCGACGGCGGCTTTCTGCTTCCGGGCGAGGCCGATCCGGTTTGGGCCGGCGATATCGACCGGCTGTTCATCTCGCTCGTCCCGCCTGGCTATACCGGCGCGGCAGGGGCGCTGCCGGACGGTACCGAAGGTTGGGTCGAGCTGTCGGAGATCGCCGCGACAGGCCCGGAGTCGACGCTTGCGATTGGCGATACGATGGTTCCCGAACATGGCCTCAGGATCGCGACCGGCTATGACGACGCGTACAACCAGACGCCTGCTCGGCTGCTGCGCAATATCCTGCATCTCGGCTATCGCGCGATCATCAACCATTATGTCGGGATGAGCCATTATTACCGGCTCCGCCATTATCCGAGCGGCTTTCTTCTCGTCACGGTGAGCGGCGGCAATCTGAACGCGCCGTGCGAGAGTTGGCATCGCGATTTTGCCGCGCGTGCCAAGGCGCTGGGCTATGAGCTGATCTTCTCCGTTTCCTACGAGCTGCTCGATTCGGCGGGGTTTGGCAGCCGCAAGCAACGCGCCGAAAATGGCGATTTCGCGTTGACCGGCTGGTACCCGCCCTCGGCCTTGCTGTCGCCGGCCAGCGCGCCGGCCGTGGATCAGGTCGCGCGCACGGCCGAATCCTTTGCCGGGATATTGCAGGATGCGGGACTCCCGGTGAAAATCCAGATCGGCGAACCCTGGTGGTGGGTCATGCTCGACGGCACGGACCGGATCTGCCTCTACGATACAGCGGCGCAGGCCGCTTTCGGCGCCAATCTCGTGTCGATCCCCTCGATCAAGGGCCCCAAGACGCCCGAGCAGATCGCGATGCTCGACCAGGCCGGCGACATGCTAGCCAATTCGACGCAAACGATTGCCGACCGGGTTCGCGTCATCGACGCCAATGCCGAACTGCTGCTGCTCGTCTATCTGCCGACCGTGCTCGACGCCGAGGCACCGGAGGCCAAGCGCGCCAATGTCCCGCTCGGCTGGGCGGAGCCCGCCTTCGATATCCTCCAGCTCGAGGATTATGACTGGGTGACGACCGGCAATCGCGGCGCGACGGCACGCGGTGTCGCGGCCATGGAGGCGCGGCTCGGTTATCCGGTCGGGCGTCAGCATTACTTCTCCGGCTTCGTCCTCAATGCCGCGGACCGGGCCCAATGGGTCGAGATCGATGCCGCCGCCGAAACCGCACGGCAGCGGGGCGTCGCGGACACCTTCGTCTGGGCGCTGCCTCAGGCCGTGCGGGACGGATACACCCATTTCGACAGCATGGAGGGCGATGTGCAGGCTTTTGACGATGTCCTATTCCCACTCGCGCTCGGCCGCGACGCGATGGCGGCGCCGGGTTTTTCGACGGCGATCGTAACGACGGCTTCGGGCGCCGAGCATCGGAACAGCGACTGGAGCGATGCGCGGATGCGCTACGATGCAGGACCTGGCGTGCGCTCCGAAGACGATGTCGGGACGCTGATCGGGTTCTTCCGCGCCCGGCGCGGCGCTGCGCGCGGCTTCCGGTTTCGCGATCCTTTCGATCACAGTTCCGGCGGGATGACGGACACGCCCGCACCGACCGACCAGTTTCTGGGCGTCGGCGACGGGCAGACCACCCGCTTCGCGCTGGTCAAACGCTATGGCGAGGAGGCGGATCAGCAGGTTCGCCCGATCACCCGTCCGGTGCCCGGTTCCGTCCGTGTTGCGATCGACGGTACGGAACAGTCGAGCGGCTGGCTGTTCGACGCCGGCGAGATAGTGTTCGATACCCCGCCGGCCGCTGGCGGCGAGATCCGCGCCGGCTATCTGTTCGACGTACCGGTGCGGTTCGCCGAGGACCGGCTCGAGATCAGCCGCGCGACGTTTCGCGCCGGCGAGGCGGTCAGCGTGCCGCTGATCGAGATCCGGGAAGTCTGATGGCCGATTTTCTGGCCGAGCCGGTGACCAGCATCGCCTTTTGCTGGCGGCTCGCGCGCCGTGACGGGGTGACGATCGGGTTCACCACGCACGACCGCGATCTCCTCGTCGCCGGGCTCGCCTATCGCGCGGCCCCGGGCATGCTGCCATCGGCCGTCCGGCTGACCGACGGGCTCGATGCGGATTCGATGGACGTCTCGGGCGCGCTCACCAGCGACGCGATCACCCGCGACGATCTGACGGCGGGGAGATGGGACGGCGCGGCGGTGCGTCTTTTCGTTGTCGACTGGACGGCGCCGGAGGGCGAACAGCTGTTGCTTGCGCGCGGGGAGCTCGGGACCGTCTCGATCGAGGGTGAGGCGTTCACGGCCGAACTCAAAGGCCCGGCGGCGATACTCGACCGGCCCGTCAGCGAGGCGACGTCGCCCGAATGTCGCGCGCGGTTCGGCGACACCCGCTGCCGGGTCGATCTCGCGCCACGCACCCGCATCACCGAGATCGCGGCAGTGATCGACGGCCAGACGATCGATGTCGCGAGCGCGGCGGCGACGCAGAACGCCTATGGTTATGGCCGACTCCGATGGATCGACGGAGAGAATAGCGGGCTCTCCAATGCGGTGCTCCGTTCGGCCGGCAATCGGCTGACACTACGCGAGGCGCCGCCGTTCGCAATCGCGATCGGAACGCGGGTCGAGATCGTCGAGGGGTGCGACCGGAGTTTCGCGGCCTGCCGCGATCGCTTCGCCAACGCGGAAAACTTCCGCGGAGAGCCGCACCTGCCGGGCAACGATCTGCTGACCCGCTATCCCGGGGCGGGCTGATGCAGCCGGATGAAGCGCGGGCGGCGCGGATCGTATCGGCGGCCCGCGCCTGTATCGGGGTGCGGTTTCGCGTTCAGGGCCGCGATCCGGAGACCGGCCTCGATTGTGTCGGGTTGGCGGCGATCAGCTATCGGGCTGCAGGCGCTGCGCCCCGATTGCCCGCCGGCTATGGGTTACGCGGCGGGGATATCCGGGACGTAGGCCGATGGCTCGAGGCGAGCGGCTTGGTCCGCATCGCCGACGCGCCGGCCGGCGCGGGCGATCTGCTACTGCTCGCCCCCGGCTCCCGGCAGCTTCATCTCGCGGTCCATAGCGGCACGGGCTTCGTCCATGCCGATCTCGGTTTGCGACGTGTCGTTGAAACGCCGGGCGACCCGCCCTGGCCGCTTCTAGGCAGCTGGCGCTGGCATCCCGAAACAGTCGAACGGAATTCCTGAATCATGGCGACACTTATATTGGGCACGGTCGGTACGGCGCTGTTCGGCCCGATCGGCGGTGCGCTCGGCGCAATCATTGGGCAGCAGGTCGATAACGAGATATTCAAGCCCGGGGGCCGGCAAGGGCCGCGCCTCAACGACCTCCGGCTGCAGACATCGTCGTACGGGACGCCGATACCGAAAGTCTTCGGAACGATGCGCGTCGCGGGCACCGTTATCTGGGCCACGGATATACGGGAGGATCGTCGCAGGGAGGGCGGGGGCAAGGGACGGCCGCGCACCACGACCTACAGTTACAGCGCGTCCTTCGCCGTGGCGCTGTCGGCACGGCCGATTCGGGCCATCCATCGGATCTGGGCCGACGGGAAGCTGCTGCGCGGCGCGGCCGGCGATTTCAAGAGCGAGACGGGATTCCGCCTTCATCTCGGCGACGAAAGCCAGCCGGTCGACCCGCTGATCGCGGCAGCAGAAGGAGGAGGGGGGAGCCCCGCCTATCGCGGGCTGGCCCTGGCGGTCTTCGAAAATTGCCAGCTCGCCGATTTCGGCAATCGGATCCCCTCGCTGACGTTCGAAGTCGAAGCCGATGCCGGACCCGTATCGTTCGCCGATATCGCAACGGAATTGAGCTCGGGTGCGATTGTGGCGGACAGCGGCGCGACCCTGTCCGGCTATGCGGCGCATGGCGAAAGTCTCGGTGCCGCAATCGAAACGCTGATCGCCGCGCTTCCGCATCAGCGGATCGACGATGCGCATTCGCTCCGCTTGTCGGACGCGCGGCCCGATCCGTTGGCGCTCCCGGAAGAAGCGCTCGGCGCGAAGCCGGGCGAACAGGGCGCAGCTCGGTACCGGATAGACCGGCAGGGCGCCGACCGGGCGGCCGCCGAAATCACATTGCGCTATTACGAGCCCGAGCGCGATTATCAGACCGGCGCGCAGCGGGCGTGGATGGACGGTCCGGGCCGGGTAACCGAGCGGATCGATCTTCCGGCGACGGTATCGTCCGCGCGGGCCAAGGCAATCGCCGAGGCGCGGCTCGAACGATCCTGGGCGGAGCAGGCGGCCGCTACAGTTGCGCTGCCTTGGTCGGCGATCACCGTCCGACCGGGAGACATGGTGCGGATCCCGGGTGAGGCGGCCGAGTGGCGTGTGGCCGGGTTCGGGCTCGAACGGATGGCGGTTTCCCTCGATCTGGTCCGCGCGGGTCCGGCCAGCGCGATTATCGCCGATAGTGCGACGCCCGGCCGTGTGGTGTCCGATCCCGATCTCGAACACGGGCCCACGCGATTGCATCTGCTGGACCTGCCGGCGCTCGACGACATACTCCACGCCACGCCGCAACTGCTGATTGCCGCTGCCGGGCCATCGCCGGGCTGGCGCTCCGCGGCGCTCGAGATCAGCTATAACGGCGGCGCGAGTTTTGACTCGCTCGGCCGCACGGCCCCGCCGGCGATCATCGGCTCGGCATTGGGTGTTCTCGATTCGGGTGAATCGGTCCTGTTCGATTCCGCCTCGTCCGTCGACATCGAACTCCTCAACGCAGACATGTGGCTTGCCGGCGCCACCGATGATGCTCTGGTCTCGGGGGCCAATCTCGCCGTGCTCGGCGACGAGCTCATCCAGTTCGGGATTGCCGGGGCGCTCGGAGACAACCGATTTCGTCTGTCCCGTTTCCTGCGCGGCAGGCGCGGGACCGAATGGGCGACGACGACGCATGCGCTTGGGGAACGTTTCGTGCTGATCGATGCTGCCGCGCTGAAGGCCATCGATGCCCCAGCCTCGGCGCTGGGCGGTCCAGTCGAATGCGTGGCGACCGGGCTCGGTGATGCCGGCGAACCGGTTTCGGTCAGCGCGATCGTGGAGGGACGGCAGATTCGCCCGCCGGCGCCGGTTCATCTATCGGCCGCTCGCTTGGCGAACGGAGATATCCGGTTCGCGTGGGTCCGGCGCAGCCGACTCGGCTGGGCCTGGAGGTCGGGCAGCGACGTCCCGCTCGGCGAGGAAACGGAAAGATGGCGGATCGCGATCGAGCCGGCGACGGGACAAGTGCGTGCCGCCGAGACGACGAGTCCCACCTATCTTTACGATACGGTCGCGCAAGCTGCGGACGGAACGCAGTCGGTTACCGGTTTCACGCTATCGGTCACACAGCTTGGCACGCTCGCGGAAGCAGACCCGCCTGGCCGCGCCGCTTTCACCCTGTAACAGAGGAGCAAGATCATGAGCGACGAGACGGCACGGCTCGGCCTGCCATTCATCCAGCCAGGGCAGGCCCAGAAGGAACTCTATCATAACGAGGCGCTGGCGCTGCTCGACGCCGCCGTTCATGCGGCGGTGGAAAGCCGCGGCGACGATGTACCGCCAGCGACTCCATCGGCCGGTCAGAGCTGGATCATCGGCGCGGCGCCGACCGGAGATTGGAGCGGTCGGGCGCACAATCTGGCGACGTGGACCGCAAGTGGCTGGCGGTTCATGGCACCCGTCGAAGGCATGCGGATATGGCTCCGGGATATCGGGGTTTTCTCTTTCTGGACCGGGAGCGCTTGGCGTGACGGCGAGCTGATCGGCGAGGCGCTTGTAATTCAAGGAAAAACCGTTGTCGGTTTGCAACAGTCGGCAATATCCGACGTGACCGGAGGTTCGGTGCTGGACGGCGAAGCGCGGACCGCAATCGCCGCTATCCTGTCCGCGCTGCGCGCTCACGGGTTGATTGCGACATGATCTTTCTATTTATCAGAATTAAATAACCAACTTTCCTTGCCACTATGCAACCATCTCGGCATAGAGGCGTTAGGTGTTCTGTTGCCGGAGGCTGTGGGTCGCGTAGGCAGTCATTTGATTGCGTAAATGCGGCATTTTGGCAACAGATACTCCAATTGTCCGCTTGCGTGGGCAGTATGGTTTCGATATTGGTTTTGGTATTCCTAAGCTAGGAATTTGTAAGAAAGGGGAAAGTTATGCGCAAGTTCGCCATCAAAGCGGCGCTCGCTACAACCGCGCTCACCGTGGCGGCTACGCCGGCGCTGGCTCGCGATGATACATGGTATATCGGTGCAGAAGCAGGTGGTACGCTGATCAGCAACGCTGATTTCGACGTCACCAATTCGGCCGGTGTTTTCACCAACAACGCCTTCAGCGTTAATACGGAGCCTGGCTTCGACGTTGGCGGCATCCTCGGTTACGATTTCGGTTGGTTCCGTCTGGAAGCCGACGTTTCGTATCGCCGTGCCGAAGTGACCGGCATCGAGCAGAATCTCGGTTCGCGTTTGCCGATCGCGGGTACGCCCCGCGCCGACGGTGGTGTGAACTACAATCCGGGTGGCCCGAACGGCAACCCTCCGGGCAACCCGTTCCAGTGGAATGGCGCTCAGGGTAGCGTTCGCATCCTCGCCTTCATGGCCAACGGCCTGTTGGACTTCGGCGACGATGACGGTTTCCAGGGCTATATCGGTGGTGGTGTCGGCATTGCCCGCACCAGCTTCGACGGTATCCGCGTAACGGACGCGGCGCCGGTTTACACCGATGATTCGGATTCGGGCTTCGCGTGGCAGCTTGTCGCCGGTGTGCGCTATCCGCTTTCCCGGAATTTCGACATTGGCGTGAAGTACCGCTTCTTCAATCATGACGATGTGGAGACGACGAGCTTCTACAGCACGTCGGACGAAACGGATGTCCGGTCGCACAGTGCGCTGGTGACGCTGACCTACAACTTTGGTTCGGCACCGCCTCCTCCGCCTCCGCCTCCGCCTCCTCCGCCTCCGCCGCCTCCTCCGCCTCCGCCTCCGCCGCCGCCTCCGCCGGCGTGTGAGCCTGGCCCGTTCCTGGTCTTCTTCGACTGGGATCAGTCGGACATCCGTCCGGACGCGGCATCGGTGCTCGATGCGGTTGCTGCCCAGTATCAGACCGGTCGTTGCCCGACCTCGGTCATGCTTGCTGGTCACGCTGACCGTTCGGGTTCGGCTACCTACAATGTGGGTCTGTCCGAGCGTCGTAACGCTTCGGTCCGTGCGTACCTTGCGTCGCGCGGTGTTCCGGACGGTGCGATGTCGAGCGAAGCCTTTGGTGAGAGCCGGCCGCTGGTCGACACCGCCGACGGGGTTCGCGAACAGCAGAACCGTCGCGTCGAGATCACTTACGGCCCCGGCATGTAAGGATCGGCGCAAGCCACAAAGAAGAGGGGCCGGTCTCGCGACCGGCCCCTTTTTCTTTGGCCTTCCTCAATTCAATACCGCTGTTTGAAGAGTCAGCGCATGGCGAAGATATCGAGTGTCCGTTCGATCATTCGATCCATCGCATAATGATCGCGGGCCCAGTCGCGCACGCGGCGACCAGCAATGTCCAGTTCACCACCGGCGGCATCGCGCGAAAGCCTGTGTAGGTGACGTGCCGCTTCTTCCGGATCGGGTATTTCCGCATCGGCCATTACCAAATTGGCCGGATGGGGCGCCACCGCTTCCGGCGCGCCGCCGGCCGGCGTCGTCAGGACGGGTACACCTGCCAGCTGCGCTTCGATCAGCGCGTTCGGAATGCCCTCGTGCCGGGATGTGAGCGCCAGCATATCCATCTTCTCGAGCCAAAATCCGACATGCGTCGTCCGCCCGACGAATAGCGTTCGTTCGGCTATTCCTGCATTGCGCGCATGTTCCCCAGCGGCGCTGCGCAACGGACCGTTGCCGGCGATGACGAACCGGGCGAACGGGTCGCGCCGCGCCAGGGCCGCACAGATGTCGAGCCACAAAAGCGGGCGCTTATTGTCATCCAGACGCATCACGCCGCCAAGAACGAAGCCTTGGCCTCCGGTTTGCGCGTCGAACCGTTCCCAACGCTTCCTTTCGTCGTCGGGCGCGTCGACGGGCAGAGGATCGACGCCGTTGGCGACCGTCAACACGCTCCCCCGCGGCAAACCCAGCCAGTCTTCATACGCCTTGCCCGCGATCCGCGAATTCGCGGTCAGCGTAACACCGGCTGCAGCGAGAAGGCCGCGGTAAAGTACCTCCTGTTCCGGTTTCTGGCGGTCGGTTCGCCGGTTGGGCGGCATCGTCCGGACGGTGAGAATGATGCGCGGGACGTTGGCCGTTAACGCCGCGAGCCCAGCGGCGAAGATCATGCCGTCCTGCCAGATCTGGATCACGTCCGGGGCTTCGTAACGCAACGTTTCTGTGAGCCGGATTATTCCTTCGCGCATGCGCGGCGGCAGCAGTTGGATCAGCTCGCGATCCGCCGCGATACGGCTCACCGCCGGATCGCCGCCCCAGGGGGGCGCCGCGAGATAATCAGCAACCCGCACATCGGCTGTTTCGAGCTTCGCCAGGTAGAAATCGTTGCTGCGTCTGCGGTCCAGCTTGCGGCAGAAAATGCTGACGGGCCCGGTGATCCGGTGATCGGCGGCGGCCCGCCCGGTGAGGCCCAGCGCCGTATTGGCGAGTTGCCGTTCCGCGCCGCCGCCACCCAGCGATCCGCCGATCAGTACGACCCCGCCTATGGGCCCCGCAGGCCGGGCAGGGCGATGCTTTGTCCTGTGTTCGAGCGCTTTTCCGAGCAATGTGTCGAGCGCTGCGACGCTTGGCGGACCCGCCGCGTGCGGACCGCTGAACAGCGCCGTCGCGCGGCGAATATCGGTTGCAAGTTCGGGAGCGGCCGTAGCGGAGTTACTCGTCTCCAGCGCGACGAGTGCTTCGTCGAACCGTCCGGCCATCCGCAACAGACGGGCTCTTTCGATGGCGATCTCGGTCCCCAGCGATCCGCTCGAAACGCGATCGAGCAATGCCAGCGCCTCGTCACGATCGCCCAGCAGAGCGCGGCAGCGTGCGACCAGCAATGCGCGGGCAGGGTCGGTGGCCGGATCGGCGGTACCGACATGACTGGCCAGGATTCCCGCAGCGATATCCGGCCCGAATGTCTTCAGGACGGTTCGAAGATATTGGGGAAAGGCATTGTGTGAATTGGGAAATCTCTCGACCATGCCGCGCCAGCACAGTCGTGCCGACTCTGCATCGCCTGACAGGGAAATCAATCGGCCGACGTGATATTGCAGCTGTTCGTTGGCCGGAAACTGGACAGCGAGATCGATCGCACGGGAGAGGAGCCAAGGCGTATAATCGCCACGGTCGGCTTCATCGACCAGCGATTGTCCTTCTGCGAGTGCCTCCACCTCCGAAACAACGACGGCAACGGGTTCGTCCGCGATCCTCTCCAGCGCCTCGCTGAGCGGATCGGTCCCCGCGATTGCCGCGGGCGCTACGCGGTTCTGGCGTTGCGCAGGGGCGGGTAAGCTGTCAGTCACGATGGTCGCCATAGAATGCGGCTGTGCGCGCCGCAAATATGAAGGGGAGAGAAATTCTGGCGCGGTTCCCGAACGATAGCATTGTGGAACGTCTCGCAGCGTCGCCGTTCCATTCGCTGCGACGCTGGGCGGCGCGCAAAGCGGCCGATCGGTCGATGCACTGGGCAGCGCTCAAGGCCGCGAGCGACGATCCCTATGTCCTGGCGCGGCTCGGCCTCTATCCGTTGGCCATGGACTATACCGCTCGCGATGCAGCGGCACGGATCGGCCGGGACCTCGCAGCCGGAGCTTTGGGGCGTGCGGACGCCGAGGCACAGGCAGCCCTGGTATCGCTGCCGGTCCCGAAACGCCGGCTCGCCGCCCGGCTGCTGGCGCTGCAGGATCCCGATGCGGCGCTCGCTTTACTACCTGAAGCGGATCGCGAAGCGGCCGCCGCCTGCCTGCTCGCGCTCGGCCGGACGGATGAGGCCGCGTTCCGGCTGGATAAAGGCCCGGACATCTCGCGGGAGGCCGCCGCCATCTGGGCGCATATCGCGACCAGGACCGGCGACCATGAAAAAGCGCGAACCGCGCTCAACGCCATGTTCGCAAGGGACGGACTGTGTCGGCCGCTTCCCGATGACGCTCGGCCTTTCACGATCGACGACCTCGGCGGCACAGCCGATGCGGTTGCCGAAGGGCCCAAAATTTCCGTCGTGATTCCATATCACAATGCCGCCGCAACGCTCGATACGGCGGTGGGTTCACTTACCGGGCAAAGCTGGCAGAACCTGGAAATCCTTCTCGTCGACGACCGGTCGACCGACGATGGACCGGCCATAGCTCGAAGACTGGCCGAAGCCGATGGTCGCATCGTCTGCTTGGCCAATGAACGCGCGCCGGGCGTTTATGGCGCACGAAACAGCGCGGTCGCCGCCGCGACTGGCGATTTTGTCACGTTTCTCGATGCCGACGACTGGTCCCCGGTCGAGCGCATCGAACGGCAGTTGCGGGGCCTTGGGTCGCATGCGCTCGGCATTGCCAACCATATCCGCATGGACGAGGCTGGCCGGCCGGTTGCGCCCCGGATATTCCCGCTTGTCCGGCCGGTTCCCATCACCATGTTTCTTCGCCGCGATATGCTCATCGCGGCCGGACCGTTCGAAGAAGTTGCGACGGGTGCGGATTCGGAAATGTTCGCCCGGCTCGAGATGCTGCACGGCAAGGCGGCCGTACGCCGCGATCCCGCGGTGCTGCTTGTCGCGCGCTGGCGGTCGGGCTCGTTGAGTCGCGAAAGGGAGGGCGGCCTGTTGGGGCGCGAGCGCTATGCCTATCGCGCGGATTGGATGTTCCGTCACGCGGGCCTCGAAGCACCGCGCTTGCCAGGCGAGCCGGACGCGGCATAGACACGCGGCACATGCAGATCGAGGACAGGCAGATCGAGGACAGGGCCGATTAGCGACACCGAGCATCAGGACACAGACAGTGCCGGGTTGGAAGCGCAACTTGCGGCGGAGCGCGCCGCGCGCGAAACGGCCGAGCGCAAGATACTCGCCCTGAAAACCGAAAAGCGCATACTCGAATATCGCGTGATCAACGCCCATCGGACCTTGGCTCACGGGCTCGGCCGGGCGTTGATCGAGGCGCGGAGCCTGAAAGGGCTGCTGGCCCTGCCCGGCAAGATTCGGCGGTTGCGCGCCAAGCAGAAAGCCAAGCGCCGGGAGCGCGTGCCCAACAGCTTTGCCGAAGATGTGGCCGCGCACCTCCATCTCGTCGATCCCGTGCTCGACCGTGCCGCAGCCGAGGGCGCCGAAGCAGCGGCCGAATGGGCGGGCAGCCGGCGGGACAGCGCGGGCGCGAAGGCGCGGGCGCTGGCCGAGCTTGCGCATTGGACCCTCGATCGCGACCCGGCGCTTGCGGCCCGGCTCGGCCGGCAGGCGGCCGATCTCGATCCGGGCGACCAGCGCCTCTTAGCGCTAGCCGTGCGCTTGCGGGAAGCCGGTCGGGTCGCGGCGCCCGGACCGTTGTGTTTGCGGATTCGCGACCGGCAGCCTTTATCTGAGGGCCAACGCCATCTCTGCGATCTGATGACCGAGGATGCAGCAATACTTGAGAAGGGGCGCTGGGAAGGCGCGGCCGGCCATGGAGAGCGCCGCGCGTCGGGCGAAAGCGGACTTGCAATCGTTTGTCCCCCAGGCTGGGCTGCCTTGCCGCGCATCGCCGCAGCACGTGCCGCGGCAACGTCAGCCGGCTGGCCATCATCTGTCCTTTCTTCGATTGATGACACTGATTCCCAACGATTTTCTCTAGTCCATGTCTTCGCCGATTCGGTCCCGCATGCATGCGAACACGCCGCAACAGCCGTCGCGCGGGGGTGCCGGGTGATAGTGGAGATCGCCAACCCTCCGGCGCCTTTAACGAGCCAGCCCGACAGCGAGTTGGCGGCCGTCACCGCGATGCGATTGAAGGGGCTTGCCGAACTGGCCGATACGCTCATTGCCCGCAGCCCCGCGGCATCGGCACAACTCGATCGCCTCGATATCGATCATCGGATCGTGGCGGATACGCTCGATACGGAGCGGGAAGCGCCGGACTCCGCGGCGATAGCGGCGGCGCTTGTCGAATATGGCGCGACAACCGATATGCCGGCCATCGGCCTGGTGTCCCCGCTGAACGGCGATCCCGGTATTCATCGATGCCTCGAGGCCTTCGCGAAGCTTTCAGCGGACGGCGACACCTATCAGCTGCTGATATTCGGGAAGGGCGACTACACAGCCGAACTGGCGCAACACGCCGAGGCACTGGATATTGCCGGCAACATGCATTTCGTCGGATTGCCGCCGCCGCAACGCTGGCCGGCGCTGCTCGCCGCGCTCGATCTCGTGACGTTTCCCAACGGCCGGGAGGAGGCGCTCGGTTCGGTCATTCCGGCGATTTTCGTTCAGGCGATGGGGCAAGGTGGCCGCGTGCTGGCCACCGACGCAGCATGGCGGTCGCAGGCGGCCTGGAAGCATAACCCTTCCGCGACCCTCGACGAGAATGGCGATTGGGCTGCCCGGATAGCCGCCATGATCGGCCAGCAAGCTGAGGCCCGGCCGCAACCCGCAGCCGGTGATCTTTTGGTGCAACTCTACGCCGATGCCGCCAAGCCACTGTAGAAAATTGAGATTTTTGCCGGGGTAGCGTTGGCCAGACGGCTATTGTAACAGCGCCCAAAACCATCTTGGGACGATTCCAATGCGTATTGCGATGATCGGAACGGGCTATGTCGGCCTTGTGTCCGGAGCCTGTTTTTCGGATTTCGGCCATCAGGTCGTCTGTGTCGACAAGGACGCGGACAAGATCGCCGCGCTCGAACGGGGCGTCATGCCGATCTATGAACCCGGACTCGAAGCCCTGGTCGAACATAATGTCAGCGGCGGGCGGTTGTCATTCACGACCGATCTCGCCGAAGCCGTGGCCGGCGCGGACGCGGTGTTCATCGCCGTGGGAACGCCATCGCGCCGAGGCGACGGCCATGCCGATCTGTCCTACGTACACGCGGCCGCCAAAGAGATCGCCGCCGCATTGACCGGTCCTGCGGTTGTCGTGACGAAGTCCACGGTACCTGTAGGCACGGGCGACGAGGTGGAACGGCTGATCCGGGAAGCCGCGCCCGATGCCGAGGTATCAGTGGCGTCCAATCCCGAATTTCTGCGCGAAGGCGCGGCAATCAACGATTTCAAGCATCCCGACCGGATCGTTGCCGGCGTCGAGGACGCGCGCGCGCGCGAGGTTCTCGAAGCCATCTATCGGCCGCTCAACCTCAACAAGGTGCCTTTGCTTTTCACGACGCGGCGCACCGCCGAAGTGATCAAATATGCGGCCAACGCCTTTCTCGCGACGAAAATCACCTTCATCAACGAGATGGCGGATTTGTGCGAGGCGGTCGACGCCGACGTCCAGTCGGTTTCGCGCGGCATCGGTCTCGACAACCGGATCGGCCCGAAATTCCTCCATGCCGGCCCGGGCTATGGCGGATCCTGTTTTCCCAAAGACACGCTCGCCCTGCTGAAAACGGCCGAAGACGAGCAGGTTCCGCTGCGCATCGTGGAATCGGTCGTGAAGGTGAACGATGCGCGCAAGCGCGCCATGGGGCGCAAGGTCGTCAAGGCCATGAACGGCGATATCCGCGGCAAGACGGTTGCGCTGCTGGGCCTGACTTTCAAGCCGAATACGGACGATATGCGCGATTCGCCCGCCATCTCGATCGTCCAGGCGCTGCAGGACGATGGCGCTTCGATTCGCGCTTACGATCCCGAAGGCATGGATCAGGCGCGGGCGGTCATGGAGGATGTCGAATTCTGCAACGACCCGTATGCTGCGGCAACTGCGGCGGATGTACTTGTTATCGTGACGGAATGGGACGAGTTTCGCGCGCTCGACCTTGACCGTATCGCAGGGATTCTGACACAGCCCATCTTGGTCGACCTGCGCAACATCTATTCGCCCAACGAGGCGGCCCGTGCGGGACTGAAATATCACGGTATCGGACAAGTGGAAAAAGTCGCCTAGAATCATGGCAAAACAGCTTCCCACGAGCTCAGGCGACCGTATTCCGTTCAGCGCGGAATGGTTCGCCGAGCTTTGGCAGTGCCTGGTAGTGATGGGGCGGGTGATCTTTGCCGTGATTCTGCGGGAATCTCGGACTCGCTACGGCAATTCCAACATCGGCTATGCCTGGGCGATCGTCGATCCGCTGATTATCCTCGCCGTTTTCATTGCGGTTTTTTCCGTTCTCGGCCGATCCTCGCCGGTCGGATCGCCCATAACAGTGTTTTTCGTGACGGGTATCGTTCCGCTATTTTTCTGGCGGGGCGCGGTGGGGCAGGGCGCGAACGCAGTTTCGGCCAGTCTCGGCCTGTTAACCTATCCGCAGGTAATGCCGACCGATATTTTGATAGCGCGTATCGTGTTGGAATCTGCAACGACCATCTTGGTGTTCCTGATCTTCCTGGTTGGCCTCTATTATATCGTGGACGTCTCGCCGAGTTGGTTTTTCGGCGATCCGCCGGGCGTGATCCTGGCAACAGCAGGTCTGTTCTATTTCACATTCGGTTCGATGTTTCTGAGTTCGAGCCTCGGGCGCGTCTTGCCGATCTGGAAAAATCTCTGGGGCTATCTCGGCCGCCCGATCTATCTGCTCTCGGGCATCTTTTTCACCTTGGAGCAACTGCCGGATGGCATCCGTGCGTATATGGCGTACAATCCGGTGGCCCATATGGTTGAGTGGATGCGCTCGGCAATGATCCCGACCTTTGACAGCAGCGCCTACTCCATCCTGTTCCCGATGACTTGCGCGACGATCGCGCTGATCATCGGCATGGTTATCGACCGTATCCTGCTGCTGACGGGCGACGAGGAAATAGTGAGCTGACCATGACAATCGAGTTGCGTAACGTCACGAAAACATATCGCTCGCGTCGAACCGGCAAGAAAACTGTGTTGCACGACATCAATGCAGTATTCGAGCGCGGACACAGTTACGGTATCATGGGGATCAACGGGGCGGGCAAATCCACCCTGCTTCGCATCATCTGCGGTGCCGAGCGCCCGACCTTCGGCGAAGTCCGGAAGGACGTGTCAGTCAGTTGGCGCCTGGGTTTTGCATCGTCGTTCAATAGCTCGTTAACCGGCATGGAAAATCTGCGATTCGTCTGTCGCATCTATGATGCAGATATCGATGAAGTATCTGCTTTTGTGGAGGATTTTGCGGAGATCGGGTCTGCAATTCACGAGCCGGTTAAAAATTATTCGACCGGAATGCGCGGACGATTGGCATTCGGGCTGAGCATGGCTATCAGGTTCCAGGTCTACGTGATCGACGAGGCCCTCGCCGCAGGCGATTTCACCTTCCAAGACAAGGCCAAGGCCGAGCTCGACCGGCGAAGGCAAGAGTCCGATATTTTGCTGACCTCTCATATGCCCAATACCATCCAACAATATTGTGATCGCGCTGGCGTGGTCCATCACGGCCGGCTCGAAATGTTCGACAGCGTCGAAGAGGCCACCGAATATTATGAACGGGTCACGCTAAAATGAACCGAACGGAGATTCTCGAAAAGGCCAGGAATTGGTTCCGCGTCACTCCCGAAGAAGCCGCCGACCGACACGCCCGCCGCCGCTTGCGCTTTCGTTTTATCGCTGCCGGGATCGTCATTCCGACCGTGCTCGTGTTCGTCTATTACGCGCTGCTTGCCAGGCCCGAATATGATACCGAGATGATGTTCACGATCCAGGGGCTTGAGCAGCAGCCGCCGGATCTGTTGGGCGGCATTGGTCTGCCGGCCATCACGACGAGTACGAATGACGGGCTGGTAGTAACCGAATTTGTGACCTCGAGCGCGCTGGTGCGACGTTTGGAGGAAAGCTACGGCTTTGATGCGGCCTTCAGCGGTTGGAGCTTCGATCCCTTTGCGAGCATTTCGTCCGGTGCGCCGATTGAATCGAAAACCGAGTTCTGGCGCGGCCAGGTTGCCGCGGCTTATGATTCTGCGTCGAAAATCATAACGGTGAACGTGCGCGCCTATACGTCGGAGGACTCGCTGCGCCTTGCGGAAGGCGTGCTGACCGAAACAGAGAATGTGGTTAATGCCCTGAACGGCCGCGTGCAGGATGAAGCGGTCCGCGTTGCCGGCGAAGAGGTGGCATCGCGACGCGATGCCTATAACGAGGCGCGCCAGCAGGTCATTACGTCGCGGGCCAATCGCGCTACGACGCTTGAGGGCGAAGCGGCTCAGCAGGTGGGCCTGGTCGGCCAGATCGAGGGCCAGCTTGCCAATGCGCGCGTCGAACGCGCTGCCGCCATTGCGCAGTTCCGCGCGGATTCACCTCAAATTCGCGCGATGGACGAACGGATCTCGGCACTGGAGAGACAGCGCGTTCAGGCGCTCCGCGATGCACGCGGCGGTTTCGGCGTTTCCGAGGCGTCACGCGATGTCAGCGCGCAAACAGCCCTGCTCGATTATGAATTCGCGCAGCAGGCCTATTATGCGGCTATTCAGGCGGAACGGCAGGCGATAGCGCAACGCGCCAACGAACGGCGTTACCTCGTTGCCATCGTTCCACCCCGACCCGCTGAAATTTCGAACTATTGGGCGCGATTTGCCAACATAATCGCCTTTGCGCTCGCCGCGGCTCTCTTGATGGCCATCGCGACGCTCGGCTATTCCGTCGTCAAGGATCATATGGAATGACCATATTGCCGAATATCCATTTTCGCCTGTTGGGCTTCATGGCCATATCGTTACTGGCGCTCGCCGCCATTCCCGCTGCCGCCCAGATCGATGAAGACGTGGGTGCCAGCGCGGTCGGCGCCGGGTCGGCGCCGGCTGCGATTATCCAGGACGATCAACGTGGCAGCGAGACGCGTGCGACGACTTTGCGGCAGGATCAGCTTGCCGGACGTCGGCCAGTGCCGTTCGGCTCAGAACTGTTTGCGGAGCAGGACGTTTCATCGGGAACGTCGGCGGCGGGGGCGACCGATCCGAATTATGTATTGCAGCCGGGGGATGTCGTCTCGACCACGACATATGGCTTGGTCAATGAAACGGCGCGGCTGGTCGTCGACGCCGAAGGCAATATCGCGTTGCCCAATGTCGGGCCTGTGAGAGTCGCTGGTGTCCGTGCATCGGAGGTGAACAGCGTCGTCAGTGCAGCGGCCTCGCAAGTGTACCAGTCGACCGTACAGGTCTATGCAACAGTGGCCGACGCCGGCGAAATTCAGGTCTTCGTGACCGGGCCTGTCAACCTGCCTGGCGGGCACACGGGCGACAGCCGGTCTTCGGTGATCGGCTTCCTGCAAAATGCCGGCGGCATCGACGCCGATCGTGGCAGCTATCGTCACATCATCATAAGACGGGCGGGGGAGACGATCGGGTCGATCGATCTCTATGATTTCCTGCTCAACGGCGACTTGTCGGGTGTCGATCTTCGCAACGGCGACGTGATCGTTGTCGGCCAACAGGGCCCGGTCGTTTCCGTAAGCGGCGACGCGCGCGCGCCCTACACGTTCGAATTCGCCAATGTTGCCGGGACCGGCGCCGAGTTGCTCCGCTATTCGCGCCCTCGTCCGGAAATCACCCATGTGTCCGTATTGGGGACGCGCGATGGCGTCCCGTTCAATGCTTATCTCTCCCGCGAGGAATTCGCGGCGATGTCGCTCGCGGACGGGGACCGCGTGCGCTATGAAGCGGACGCGCCGTCCGGCACGTTCATCGTTCGCGTTCTGGGCGCGCATGACGGCCCGTCCGCCTATGTCGTGAACCGCGGCGACTATCTTGGTCCGCTGCTTACCCGGATTCCACTCGATCCGCTGGCGGATGTGGCGATGATCCATCTCGAGCGGGAGAGCATTGCGCAAACCCAACGTGTATTGCTTCAGGAGAACCTGGCGCGCCTCGAACGGGCAATCTACACGGCCCCGTCGACATCCGCCGCTTCGGCGTCCGCGCGGGCGGCCCAGGCCGCATCGCTCGCGACGTTCATCGAGCGCGCCCGCCAGGTCGAGCCGCGCGGGCTCGTCGCTTTTCCCGAAGATGCGGACCTCAGCCGGGTCTTGCTGGAACCGGATGATGTGATCATCATCCCCTATATCAACCAGACGGTCGTCGTCGCCGGGGAAGTCGAGCTGCCGCAGACACTGTTGTGGACCCCTGGCAACGACGCGCGGGACTATGTACGCCGCTCCGGCGGTTTCACCAATCTGGCCAACCGGTCGGACACCCTGGTGATCCATCCGGACGGCAGCGTCCAGCGTGGCGGGGAAGTGCGGGCCGGCGACCGGATCCTGGTTCCGCCGAAAGCGCCCGGCCAGACGCTCCAGTTCATTCGGGATATCACGCAGGTATTTGCCCAGGTCGGCATCGCGGCGGCCGCGGTCTTCCGCTAGATCCTCCTTAGGTCTTCAACTTTTCGCTATGGTCGGAACGCTGCCGATGCGGCGGTCCATCGCGCCGGCGCTGTCGTGATCCGGTTTAGCTGGCGTCTTCTTCAACTATCTTCCCGCGCGTCCAGTCGATACCGGCTAGCGTGCCGGGAATGTTGATCCGCCGATAGAAATTGCCGTTGAGTTGCGTCCGATAGATCAGCTGACGCCTGAAATTGCGATAGAGGTCGGGATGGACCGGAAAATCGTCCGCCTCGGACCAGAACCGATCGAGGTCGACGGACGCCGTTAGCCCCTCGATGCGGTAAATCGCGTCTCCCAGCGCCAGGGTCGGCTTGCCGTGATGAATGGCTGACATGCCGGTCGTGCTGTTGATCGTGACCAGGCCCTTGGCATGGTTGATCAGCGTCGGCAGGTGCGGGTCGTGGACATAAACGAGGCGCTCGCCGAGCGCCGTTTCCTGCCGCAGGCGGCGGATTAGGCGCGTATAGTCGGTATAGGGCCGATCCATCGGGTGGTGCTTGAAGACGAGCACGGTGTCACGGGGCGCATGCTCGACGAATGAGCTCACCGTGTGCCGAATGAAATGTTCGATGGTGTCGAATTCCGAATGGACTCCGATTTGGGCGTCGTTGTGAACCTGCAGCGGCACGAGGAAGAAGGGCGGATGATCCTTCGCCATGAGCCGTCCGACATCCGCGCGGTTCTTCCAGCGATACCAGTATTTTCGTGCGGCGCCGCGCACCCAGGCAAGGCCTTGGAACCAGCTGAGCGGACGATGGTGCCGATAGCGAGGAAAAAATGGCCAGAGGACGATGGCCCAGAAATAATAGGTGAAAGCCCAGCCCGTCGCATGCCAGATCGTCTGGCCGACCGTGCTGGTCGTCGCCGGTTCGGGTGCCGGCGCGTTGAGATAGAAAATCCCGGCGCGCGGCATCGTGCTGCGACCGTTCACACCATGACATTCCATCGTGATATAGTCCGGCCGGATATAACCTTCTTCGAACACATAGACTTCGATATCGCGCTTGGCGGCGGTTTCGCTCGCCATGCGGTGCATCCGGCGGCAATCGCCGAACAGCATGACCGTATCGATCCGCTTTTCGTCGCAGACGCGGTTCAGAAAAGCCGGAAATTCGTCGATCGTGTCGGCGAAGCTCGTCGCACCCGTCGGATAGTAGAACCAGTCGCCGCCGTTGAAATTGATCTTGTGGACATTGGCGCCCGCCCATTGCAGGTCCCTCGCCAGGCGCGCGAAGAACGGGCCGACGGGACCCTGAAGCATCAGGATATTGCGGCCGCGGAAACAATAGGGCGCGTCGTCGGGTATGGTCGGCAGGCTATCGGGGCGGTTGCCGTGATCGAGCGACTTCGCACGATTGTCGGAGACGAGCTTAGCGGGCAGCACAGGGCTGGTCATAAAATCTTCACTCCCTCTGCGCCCGCTTTGCCATGTACTATTGTTGCGCAACGGCAAAGTCATCATTAGAAGCAGGAAAAGCCAGCAAAATATTAAAGAGACCGGTATATTGTGGCTAAAATGCTGCAGACTGGTCGCTAAAGGGGCCCAAATGACCGATTCTGTAATGCGTACGCGCATTGGTTCCGACGATGGACTCGCGAGTCCCATACGGGCAGCCGCCCATGCGCTTTCCATAAATGCCGCCGCCGTCGCCACTCTCGCCAGCCGGATCGACGGCAGTTTTGGCGAGGCCGTGAACCTGATTCTGGGGCGCAACGGCCGGGCGGTCGTCTCCGGCATGGGTAAGTCCGGCCTTGTCGCGCGCAAAATCAGCGCGACTCTGTCGTCGCTCGGCACGCCGAGCATTTTCGTCCATAGCGCCGATGCCGGCCATGGCGATCTCGGCATGATTACGCGCGGAGACACCGCGGTGTTGATCTCGGCCAGCGGGGAAACCGACGAGGTGCTCGGTCTCATCCCCTATCTGCGCACTCTCGACGTTCCCATCATCTCGATCACGGGCAATATGCGGTCCACGCTCGCGCGTCAGTCGGACATCGCGCTCGACGGTTCGATCGAGCGGGAGGCGTGCCTGCACAATCTCGCGCCGACGACGTCGACCATCGTCGCGATGGCCATGGGCGATGCGCTCGCCATCGCGCTGTGCGAGGCGAGCGGCTTCCAGGCGGCCGATTTCGCGCAATATCATCCCGGCGGGAAGCTGGGTAAGCGTTTGAAGACGCCTGTGCGCGATGCGATGCACAAGGCCGATCTTCCGATCTGCGCGCCCGATACGCCGCTCAAGGACATGTTGCCGATCATGTCGGACGGTAGGTTGGGTCTGGTCCTCGTGATGTCGGGTCAGATGCTCAGCGGCATCGTGACCGATGGCGACCTTCGCCGCGGGCTCGAGCAGGCCGACGAGCTCGGCGATCTCCATGCGCGCGATATCATGACTCCGGATCCGCTGACGATCGGCCCAGATGCGACGTTGTACGAGGCCGATACCAAGATGCACGATGCCCGCGTGACCGCGCTTGTCGTGGCCGATCCGGCGAAAAAGGTTCTCGGCGTCATCCAGATTCATGACTGATTCCATCCCTTCGCCCTGGGCGGGGGAGGATCTGTTCGTTCTGGCCGGTCCGTGCGCGATCGAATCCCGCGATTTTGCGCTCAGGACGGCCGAACAACTGCGCAACATTTTTGCCACGGCGGGCGTCGGGCTCGTCTACAAATCCTCCTTCGATAAGGCGAACCGGACCTCGGCGGCCAGTTTCCGCGGCGTCGGGCTGGACGCCGGGCTCGACATCCTCGCCGAGGTGCGCGACCAGATCGGCGTTCCGGTAATCACCGATGTGCATGACGCATCGCAGGCGGCCCCGGCGGCGGAGGTTGTCGACATGCTCCAGACGCCGGCTTTTTTGTGCCGCCAATCCGATTTCATCGCGGCGGTCGCAGCGGCGGGAAAACCGGTCAATATCAAGAAGGGCCAGTTCCTCGCGCCCTGGGACATGGCCAAGGTCATCGAAAAGGCGCGGATCGCCGCCGATGAAGCGGGCGTTTCGACCGACTTCTTCGTCTGCGAACGCGGCTCGACGTTCGGCTATGGCAATCTCGTCGTCGATATGCGCGGGCTGACGATCATGCAGGAAACGAGCGGCTGCCCGGTGGTGTTCGACGCTACCCATTCCGTGCAGCTCCCCGGAGCAAAAGGGGAGAGCAGCGGCGGCGAGAGGCAGCACGCACCGGCCCTGGCGCGGGCGGCTGTCGCGACGGGGGCAGTCTCCGGCGTGTTCATGGAAACCCATCCGGACCCGGACAATGCGCCCTGCGACGGCCCCAATATGCTGCCTTTCGAATGGCTGCCCGGCCTTTTGGCGGAGCTGAAGGCGATCGCCGCGATTTCGCGCGGCAAATGAGCCTGGGCCGGTCGGTTTCGTGCTGATGAGGATCGTGGCGATCATACCGACCCGTTGGGGATCGACCCGATTCCCGGGCAAGGCTCTCGTCGAGATAGCCGGAAAGCCTATGATCGAGCGCGTCTGGGCAAAGGCCTCCGCCGCGGATGGCATCGACGAGGTGATCGTCGCGACCGATGATGGCCGGATCGCCGATGTCGTCCGGGATTTCGGCGGCCATGTCGAAATGACGCGCGACGATCATGAAAGCGGGAGCGATCGGATCGCCGAGGTGGCGGCGCGGATCGAGGCCGATGCGATCGTCAATGTGCAGGGCGACGAACCGCTCGTCCGGTCATCGGATCTGAACCGGTTGGCTGCGCTTATGCGTGCGGAACCGGTCGTCGACGTCGCGAGCCTGTGTCACGCGATCTCTGCCGAAGAGGCCGCCAACCCCAACCGCGTGAAGGTGGTTCGAAATACGGTGGGCGATGCCCTTTATTTCAGCCGCGCACGCATCCCGCATCCGCGGGAGGCGAAGAGTGCGCGTTATTTTCAGCATGCCGGCATCTATGCCTATCGGCGCGCCGCGTTGATGGCGTTTCCCGATCTGCCGGTTCCGGCCGAGGAACGGGCCGAAGCGCTCGAACAGCTCCGCTTTCTGGCGGCTGGCTATACGATCCGGCTGGTCGAAACTGCGCCCAGCGGCCCCGGCGTCGACACACCCGAAGATGTCGCGACCGTCGAGGGGCTGCTCGACGCCTAGAGCGTCCAGCGTTCGCCGGTTCCCAAGTCCCGACCGCGCCAGATACCCTTCAGGTCCGCGATCAGGCCTTTCTCCTTCACCAGCGACGCGATGTCCGCGTCCGCCATGTCCCGATAGGTCCGATGTGGAACCGCGGCGAAGAGGATGTCGTGCGTTCCCGCCGGATCGCCGGTCTCGAGCGTCACGCCATATTCCGCCAGTGCCTCTCCCGGATCGGCCAGCGGATCATGGACATGCACCTCATGGCCGAGAGCGCCGAGCCTTTCGATGACGTCGATCACCCGCGAATTGCGCAGATCGGGCACATCCTCCTTGAAGGTGAGCCCGAGAACCAAAACGCTTCCAGCCCGTCCGCCCCGCCGCTCGTGGAGCTGATCGGCGACCCATGCGCCCATCGAGTCGTTGATCTTGCGGCCGGCCAGGATGACCTGCGGATCATGACCCATCTGTTCGGCGCAATGGCTCAGATAATAGGGGTCGACGCCGATACAGTGGCCGCCGACCAGCCCGGGCTGGAAGGGGAGAAAATTCCATTTCGTGCCGGCCGCCTCCAGCACATCCCAGGTCGACAGGCCCAGCGGCCCGAAAACCCGTGCGATTTCGTTCATGAAGGCGATGTTGAGATCGCGCTGGGCATTCTCGATCACCTTCGCGGCTTCGGCCGCCTTGATCGACGCCGCCTTGAAGGCGCCGGCCTCGGTGATCGTGCCGTATATATCCGCCAGCCGATCGGTGACGGCCGCATTTTCGCCGGCAACCACCTTCACGATCTTGTCGATGCTATGCTCGCGATCCCCGGGATTGATGCGTTCGGGCGAATAGCCGAGGAAAAAGTCGGCGCCGCGTTTCAGGCTGGACGCTTTTTCGAGTTCGGGGCCGCAGATATCCTCGGTCACCCCGGGATAGACCGTCGACTCATAGACGATTACCGGTTTTTTGACAGCATCGAGCAGCGGGGCGACGAGCCGGGTCGCGCCGAGCAGGGCCGAAAGATCGGGCTGTTTCTGCGCATCGACCGGGGTCGGTACGGCAACGATGTAGATATCCGCACCGCCCGCCTCGGCGGGATCCTCGCACAGCTGCAGCGAGGACGCCGCGAGCGCGGTTTCGTCGACCTCGCCCGTGCGGTCATGCCCGTTGCGCAGTTCGGCGATGCGCCGGGCGCTGGCATCGATGCCCAGCACCGTGAATCGGCGCGCGAGCGCGATGGCAAGCGGCAAGCCCACATAGCCGAGGCCGATCACGGCGATGCGCATATCCGGCGCGGCGTTCATCTCATTCTTCCGATCATACAATGTCTTGGCCGCCCTATAGCCGCCCGGGGGTGGAAAATGCCATATAAGAAACTTCGCTGATTTCTTCTCTCGTCGAGACTTCCCAACGCTGGAGACCCAAGATGCGCTCAATCTTCCTCGCACCGACAATCGGATTGCCGTTCGCCCTGATGGCCTGCGCGCCTGTGGCGGACGCGCCTGCGCCGGCGCCGCGGCCCGCAGTGGAGGTCGCCGAGGCCGTGCTGCGCGATGCGTCGGCCGCGCCGCGCGGGGAAGCGCTGTTGACCCAGCTCGATCAGGGGATCCGGCTGGTGCTGCGCGTCGAGAATATGGAGCCGGGTGTCCGGGCCGCGCACGTCCATATGACGGGCCGATGCGACGCGCCGGACTTCACCAGCGCGGGCGGGCACTGGAACCCGTTCGGGCGCGAACATGGACGGGACAATCCGCAAGGGCAGCATATGGGCGACATGCCGAACCTGATCGTCGGCCAGAACGGCACGGGCCTGCTCGAAGTCACGATCACCGGCGGGCGGATCGAGGGCGGCAATGCAGCGCTGCTCGACGAAGACGGCGCCGCCGTCATGATCCATGCCGGGCCCGACGATTATCGCAGCGATCCCACCGGCAATGCCGGTCCGCGTATCGCCTGCGGCGTTGTCGAGCCCAGGTCCTGAGCCTAGACAGGTCCTAAGCCTAGATAGGTTCGCCTGCCGCCCGGGCGCGCTCGACGACCGTGCGCTCGGCCTCCGGTACCGTCCGATAGGCGAGGAAGAGCAGTACCGTGCCGATCGGCGCGGCGACGAGGATCGACAATATGCCCGCCGACAGATTGTCGCCCAGCGCCGTCGAGACCTGCCCGGCCAGATAGGGGCCCAGCGCCAGCCCGACCAGCGTCGTCGCGAGGAAGAAAGTCGCCGTCGCGGTGCCGCGCATCCGGGGCAGCACCAGATCCTGCGTTGTCGCCGCGGCAGCGCCGAGCGCGGTGCTGCCGAGCAGCGAGAGCAGGAAATTGAGGAAGTAGAAGAGCGGGACGCTGTCGGTCGTGAAGGCGATGATCAGCGGAATAATCGGCGACAGTACGCCGAACAGGATCACGAGAATGCGGCCGGCGGGATTGCGCTCGCGCAGCCAGTCCGAAATCCGGCCGCCGATGATGACGCCGAGAAAGCCGCCGGCCGCGCCGCCGCCGCCGATCCAGAAGCCGAGCACGCTTTTCGATTCACCCAGGACGCGCTCGGCATAGGGCGCCGCCCAGAAGGCGACGGCATAGGCGGCGAAGGCGACCATGCCATAGCCAAGGATCGTGTAGAGAAAGGCGGGCGAACCCCAGATCAGCCGGAAGGTCGGAAGATCGCGGTGACGCAGCGAATGCGCCCAGGAGAAGATCGCATAATAGCCGATGGCGATCGCGACCCATTGCTGCACATTGCCGGTCAGCTGAATCAGCCCAACAGCGGCCGCTATGATCGCGATTGCCGCGGTAACGTTGACGGCCAGCGCTTTTTGCCCGCGCTGCGCTGCGGAGACCAATGTGAAGGGCGGGACGACTGCGAACAGTTCCTGAAAAAAGCCGCGGAACGGCCGATCGGGCAGCTTGGTTTCAATACCGTCCGCCTGGCCGCGAACCGGCTCACGCAGCGTGTAGACCCAGATCGCAAGCAGCAGGCCGGGGATACCCACCGCGAGGAAGGCCGCCTGCCAGCCGACAAGGCCGAGCGGCCCGCCGCCGGGATAGGCGCCGTTCCAGCGCTCGACGATCAATCCGCCGATCAACAGCGATATGCCGCCGCCGATGTACAGACCCGAGGAATAGATGGCGAGAGCGGTGCCCCGCATCTTCTTGGGAAACCAGTCCGACAACAGCGAATAGGCGCTCGGGCTCGCGGTCGCCTCGCCGATGCCGACGCCGATCCGCGCTGCGCTGAGCGCCAGCCCGCTTTTCGCAAAACCCGAAACCGCCGTCATCAGCGACCAGAGCGACAGACCGATCGTCAGCAGTTTCGTGCGGTTCCAGCTGTCCGCCAGCCGGCCGAGCGGGATGCCGAACAGCGCATAGAAGACGCCGAACGCCGTGCCGTAGAGAAAACCGAGATCGGCATCGGACAGGCCGAGATCGGCCTTGATGTCGTTGGCGAGGATGCTCAGGATATTCCGGTCGATGAAATTGAGCATGTAGACGATGACGAGAACGCTCAGGACATACCAGCTATAGCCGGTGGCCTTATGCTCTTCGGCGGCAGACTCTTTCGTTGGCTGCGCGTCCGCTGTTGCGCCGCCGCGCCCGTCAACCGTATCTGTCATGAAGCAATCCCACTCTCAGGCTTTTCTTTTTGGTGTAACAGCGTGAGCGACATTGGCAAAAACTTTATGAGGATTGTGCGGTGATGACCCATTCCGTCCTGTTCGTCTGTCTCGGCAATATCTGTCGGTCGCCGATGGCCGAGGGCGCGATGCGGGCTGTTGGCGGGCGGCGCGGGATGGATATTCTCGTCGATTCCGCGGGGACGGGAAGCTGGCATGTCGGCAATCCGCCCGACGCCCGGGCGCAGGCGGCCGCGCTCGCCAACGGCGTCGATATCTCGGCACAGCGGGCTCGGCAGATCGCGGTGCCGGATTTCGACCGCTTCGCCCATATCGTCGCGATGGACTGCTCAGTACTGGCGGATCTCGACGCGATCCGGCCGGCAGCGACGCCGGGCCGGCTGTCGCTCTTCCTCGATCATGTGACGGGCCGGGAGGGGCAGGATGTCGCCGACCCCTATTATGGCGATGAGGACGGCTTTGCGACGGCCTGGGCCGATGTGACAGCTGGCGCGGAGGCCCTGATGGAGCTGCTCCGCCGCGGATAGCGGTCAGCGCAGCGGATAGCGCGCAATGCTGTCGTAACGCGCGCCTTCACGCCCGAGAAAGCTCTCGAACAGTTCGAAATGGGTGACTGGGAAGGGAGCGCTCGTCAAACCCGCATTGCGCGCCATGAAACTGGCGACCGGTCCGCTGCTGCTGTTCGGCCGGGCGATCGTGATGTGCGGCAGGAATGCCCGGTGATCGGGTTCCAGGCCGAGCGGCCGAAGCGCGCTTTCGATCTTGTCGTGCAGCCGCTTGGGTGGGTCGGAGGGGCGGATTCCGGCCCAGATTGTCCCGGGCCTGCCGTTTTTCTCGAACGACCCGACGCCGTCGAGCGCGATTTCGAAGGCCGGCGCGCCAACATGGCCGAGCGCGGTTGCGATATCCTCGGCCAGAGGACGCTCGACCTCGCCGATGAACCGCAATGTCAGGTGCAATTGGCCGTCGTCCTGCCACCGCGCGGCCGCGATGCCGTGCATCAGCTCCAACAGCTGCTCCCGAATGGCGCGGGGCGGTCGAATGGCGACGAAAAGCCTGTGCATCTATGCCTTTGATAGACATTTTCTATTCAGATGTTAGGGCCGATTTGCCTTGAAAAAGCGCCGCCGATACCCGATATTGTCGGGAAATCGGCGGTTTCTGCCGTTTTAAGAGGAGATGTGTTCACATGGCCAATTGGTCTGACCAGAATACCGGCCTGCAGGGCCAAGCCCGCGCCAGGACCGATACCGGGGCGCGGGATGTCGCATTCGACGCCGGTCTCCGTTCGTACATGCTCAAAGTCTATAACTATATGGCTTCGGGCATCCTTCTTACCGGCATCGTGGCGATGCTGTTCGCGCAGGGCGGCGCCGAATCGCCGGCCGCGACGATCATTCTCGCGGGCGGTCCGCTGGCCTGGATCATCATGCTGTCGCCGCTCGCCTTCGTGCTGGTGATGAGCTTCGGTCTCAATCGCCTGTCGACCGGCGCGCTCCAGGCCTGTTTCTGGGCGTTCGCAGTCGTGATGGGCCTGTCGCTGTCGACGATCTTCCTGCGTTACACCGGGATTTCGATCGCGCAGACCTTCTTCGCGACTTCAGCGGCTTTCGTCAGTCTCAGCCTCTGGGGCTATACGACGAAAAAGGATCTCTCCGGATGGGGCACCTTCCTGTTGATGGGCCTGATCGGCCTGATCGTTGCGATGGTGATCAATATCTTCCTGCAGTCGACGGCGATGCATTTCGTCATCAGCGGGATCGGCGTGCTGATCTTCGCTGGCCTCACCGCCTATGACACGCAGAAGATCAAGTCGATGTACGCCTATGTCGCGGGCACGGACATGATGGGCAAGACGGTCATCATGGGCGCGCTCAACCTGTATCTCGACTTCATCAACATGTTCCTGTTCCTGCTGCAGTTCATGGGCGGCCGCGAATAGAAACACCGCGATTTGCGAGAGCAAAAGAGGCCCGGCGGGGAAACCTGCCGGGCCTTTTTCGTGGGCGAGCGCCAGCTCGCGCTAGGCGGCGGGTTCGGGTTTGGCCTGCGCCTGCTGTTCGGCGATCAGCGCGTTGTCGATCTTCTTGGCGCGCTTATATGCGTCGCGCGCGCGTAGCCGTTCGACATAGGCTTCAAAGGTATCGCGTTTCGGTATCGTCCCGAATTCGACGCCCCAATCGACCTGGCTGCCGAGATAGACATCGGCCATGGTGAAACGATCGCCGCAGACGTAATCGCGACCGGTCAACGCGCCTTCCAACACGTCGATAGTGCGTTCGTAATTGCCATAGCCGACCATTCGTTCCTGTTCCTCCGTCGGGTCCCAGCCGATCGAGTGCATCATCACGCCATTCTCCAACGGCCCGGCCGCGAAGAACATCCAGCGATAATAATCGGCGCGCTCGTCCTCGGTTGGCGCCAGGCCGGCCTCGGGAAAGGCATCGGCGAGATAGGCACATACCGCGGCGGCCTCGGTGACGACCTTGTCGCCATGTTTGATCGCGGGAACCTTCCCCATCGGATTGATCGCGAGATACTCCTCGCCCTTCATCGTCGTTCCATAGTCGAGCAGCACCTGCTCGTACTCGGCGCCGGTTTCCTCGAGCGCCCAGCGCGCAATCTGTCCGCGCGACATGGGGTTGGTGTAGAATGTCAGGCTGGTCATCGTCCGTCTCCCGGTGAGCGTCACGGCTGGTGAAGGCAGTATAGCGCACCGGGTGCGACACAGGAATGACGACAGGCCGGCTAGCGGTTGGCCGGTTCCTCTTCCTCGGTCACGCGTTCGATCGTCTCGCCGATCCGTTCGAGCTCGTCGAGCCGGCGGCGCGTTTCCTCGCTCGGCTCGACGTCGATCCGGTCCCCGTTGATCGTGATGCGGGCCCCGCCGATTTGCGTATCGATTGCGATACGGCCGTCCGGGTCGACGCGGATATCGGGGTTTTCGGGTTCGGCCGTTTCGGGCGGCGGCGCGCGCCTCGGGCGCGGTCGCGGGGCGGCATCGGGGATTGCGCCGCTTATGAACGTCCGCCATATCCGCGCGGGCGCCCCGCCGCCGCTTGCATTGCCCAGCGGGCTGTTGTCATCATTGCCGATCCACACGCCGACCACGAGATCGCCGGCAAAGCCGACGAACAGGGCGTCGCGGCTGTCCTGCGTCGTCCCGGTCTTGCCGAAGGCCGGAATCGCCAGCCGGGCCGCCGTCCCCGTTCCCTCGTCGATCGCCGTTTCGAGCATGTCGAGCAGCTGGGCGCGATGGCGTCCCGCAAGGACGGGCCGGCGATCGAGCAGCCATTCCAAAAAGCCGCGCCGCGGCCGCTCGATACCATGCGGCTCGACCGGTTCTTCGCCATTGGCCACCGCCGCATAGGCCGAGACGAGCTCGATCAGCGTCATCTCGCCGCTGCCCAGCGCCACGCTGGCATTGGCGGGAAACTCACGCTCGATCCCCAGCGTGCGCGCGGCCTCCGCAATCGCCTCGCTGCCGAGCTGCTGGTAGAGCCGCACGGCGACCACATTGCTCGAATGCGCAAACGCTTCGCGCAGCGTGATCTCTCCGCGATACCGGCCGCCGGGATTTTCCGGCCGGTATTCGCCGGTTTCGATCGGGCTGTCGTTGACCATGGTCTCGGGCGTCATGCCGCTCTGCAGCGCCGCCAGATAGACGATGAGCTTGAACGTCGATCCCGGCTGGCGCGTCGCCTGGGTCGCGCGGTTGAAGGGCGAAGCCGTATAGTCGCGCCCGCCGACCATCGCGACGACCTCGCCATTTGTGCGCATCGCCACAAGCGCGACCTGCGCGCCGGACGGGGCGCCGTTTCGCGTCGCCCGTTCGGCCAGTGCCTGGAGGTCCCAATCGAGCGTCGTCTGCGCCTCGATGCTTTCATAGCCGCTGCCATGGGCCGCCCGGGCCTCCTCGACCACCCATTCGGCAAAATGGCTGCCGCGCGGCATGGGCGGGGGCGGGCGATGATCGACGATTGCGAGATCGACCGCGTCCGCTTCCTCCTGCGTCAGATATCCGGCATCGATCATCGCGGCGAGCACGACGCGTTCGCGCTGCTGCGCGCCCTCAAGATTGCGGGTCGGCGCGAGGCGGGAGGGCGCCTTTACCAGCCCGGCCAGCATCGCCGCCTGGGTCAGGGTCAGATTCTCCGGATGGCGATAGAAATAGTGGAGAGAGGCCGCGCGCAGGCCGTAGACATTGTCCCCGAAATAGACGTTGGACAGATAGCGTTCGAGTATCTCGTCCTTGCTGAGCCAGATTTCGAGCCAGAGCGCGATCGGCACTTCCTGGATCTTGCGGAACAGCGTCCGGTCGGATTCGAGATAGGTCAGCTTGGCGAGTTGCTGGGTGATCGTGCTGCCGCCATGCGTCGCGTCGGACGTCAGGTTGGTCCACAAGGCGCGGGCGATGCCGCGCGGATCGATTCCCCAATGATCCTCGAACCGCCGGTCCTCGATCGCCAGAAAGGCGTGGATGACATGATCGGGAAGCTCGGCGATACGGACCGGGCGATCCATGACCGGCCCCATGCGGGCGATCGGGTTGCCGTTGGACGCGGTCAGCACGATCGGCGGCGGCACCAGCGGTTCGGCCGTGCGCGAGATCGGTGCGGCGATGATCAGCCAGACGAGGAGCAGGGCGAACAGCCCGAGCGCGATGCGCGCGGCCCATTTGAGGATCTTCCAGCGGCGTTTGGGACGCGGCGGCGCCGCGCCATCGTCGTCATAGGGTGGTTCCGGCGGATAGTCGGCATAGTCCGGATAGCCGGGCTGGCGGGCATATTCGGTATAGCCCGGATAGTCGGGATCGACCGGCCGGAAGGGATCGCGATCGGCCGCGCGGCGCGGATCGCTGCGATAATAGGGGTCGAACGCCGGATCGTCCGCATAGGGCCCGATGAGCCGGGAGTGGCGCTCTTCATAGCTTCTGCGCCGGAACGGGTCGTCATAGTCGGCCATAGTGTATTAGTCATATACTACACAAAAAGGCTATGCGCCAGTCCGTGCTGCCCCAGATCGCGACCCAAGGGAAGTTCTAGCGGCCGATTGTGAAGCTGGGCTGTATGGTTTTCCGGTCCGGCGGCGTTAACCGTCCGCCAAAGCCGCCTCGATCGTCGCGATGTCGAGCTTCCGCATCTCCATCATCGCCTCGAAGGCGCGCTTGGCCGCCGCCGTGTCGGGTTGCGACATCGCCTCGGTCAGTATTTTGGGCGTGATTTGCCAGCTAATGCCCCATTTGTCCTTGCACCAGCCGCACATGCTCTCCTCGCCGCCACTGCCGACGATCGCATTCCAGTAGCGGTCCGTCTCCTCCTGGTCGTCGGTCGCGATCTGGAAGGAAAAGGCCTCGCTGTGCGTGAACGCCGGCCCGCCATTGATGCCGATGCAGGGGATGCCGAAGACCGTGAACTCGACCACCTGCACATCGCCTTCCTTGGTCGATGGGTTGTCGGCAGGCGCGCGCCGGATACCGGTGACCTCGCTATCGGGAAAGGTCTCGGCATAGAAGCGGGCGGCCTCCTCGGCATCGCCTTCATACCACAGGCAGATGGTGTTCTTGGCTGTCATACCGGATTCTCTTGGTTGCGGGCTATTTGCGTGCGCCGACCAGCGCGAAGGGCGCGCCTTGCGGATCGATGCCGTTCATCTGGAATTCGCCGCCCGGTATCTCGTCGGGTTCGAGTGTGACCCGGCCGCCCTTGTCGCGTACGGTCTGGGTGGCCGCGTCGATATCCGGCACCCGGAAATAATAGGTCCACATGGACATCGGAACTTCGTCCGGCTTAGTCATCATTGCGCCGATCATGAAATCGTGGCGCAGCATTTCATAGGCGCCCATCGGGCCCATATCCATTTCGCTGTCCTTCTTCCAGCCGAACTGGGTCGTGTAGAACTCCATCGCCGCGGCGCGATCGCTCGTCATGAGTTCGTTCCAGGCGCAATGGCCGTCGCGCGCTTCCGCCGCGGCGAAGGAGTGGCTTTCCTCGTCCGAGGCGCTTCGCATAATGTAGAAGAAGGCGCCCTGCGGGTCGGTCACCATCGCAAAGCGCCCGACATCGGGAATATCGGTGGGCGGGATATGCACAGCGCCGCCGGCCGCCTTGATCGCTTCGGCGCTTTTGTCGACATCGTCGACGCCGATATAGCCGAGCCAGCAGGGCTGGGCACCGCCCTGTTTCATCTCGTCCGACAGCTCCATCATCCCGCCGACCTGCGTCTCGCCAGCGGAGAAGAGGTGATAGGGCATGTCGGGCTGACCTTCCGACGTTTCCCATGTCCAGCCGATAACGGCGCCGTAAAAATCCTTCGCAGCCTCGGCGTCCGACGTTGTCAGTTCGTACCAGATGAAATCGCCATGTTTGTTGGGCATTCTGTCTCTCCTTACGAAACGGGCTCGGGGGCGTTGCGGGCGAATGCCGCCAGCTGATCGGCATGCGCCTTCCGGAAACCGGGCCGCGCCAGGCAGCGCTCGACATAGGCGGCGAGGGCGGGGCGGCCGGGTATCAAATCGGTATCACCCGTGTCGCGGAGCGTTGTCGCCATGGCGATATCGGCCACGCTGAACGTGCCGGTCAGATAGGGTTTGTCGCCCAGCGCATCGACGAGGCGATCCAGGCGTTGCCCGAAAAAATCGAGCAAGCCCGTACGGCGCAGTTTTGCCCATTCCTCGTCCTTGGAAAATATGTCGATTTCGTTCAGCTCGAACACCATTGGTTCGATGCTGTTGAACGCCGCGAACAGCCAGCTCAAGGTGCTGGCGCGGCCTTGTGCATCGCGCGGCATCAGCCGCTCGTCCTTCTCGGCGAGATGCAGCAGGATCGCGCCGCTTTCGAACAATTTGATCCCATTATCGTCGAGCACGGGCACCTGGCCCCAGGGCTGTTCGGCGAAATGGCTTTCGGGCCGCGGGTCGACGTCGATCAGCCGCTCTTCATAGGCAAGGCTCAGTTCCTCGCAGGCCCAGCGCGGGCGGAGATCGCGGACATAGCCCTGGGCGAAATCGGGCACCCATTTGAACGCGGTGATGGTGAGGTTCGACATGTCGGTCTCCCTCCAGACAAAGTCGGTCAGGCGCGATAATCGAGCTGCGGATACCAGTCGGTGCCGCGGCCCTCGGGGGTGGTGTCGAGGATCGTCCAGAGCGGCACCATATCGGGCGCGCCGCGCGGATCCTGGCCCGGATCGGCCGTCCCGGCGAACATCTCGGCGCTCCAGAAATGCCGGATGACGCTGTCCTTGCGGGTGAAGACGTTGTAGGCCGGGATATCGGCATCGTCTGCGCTGACATAGGCGCGCGTATAGTCCCCGCTGATATCGGCATAGAAGTCGAGATGGGTCCAGCCGCGCTCCGCCTTGAACGCCTGCAGACGCTCGATCGGCGAACGGGCGATGATCGCCAGCGCCGCCCGGCGCCCGACATGCTGCGCATTGCCGTCCCAGGAATCGAGCAGCGACGTGCACATCGGGCAGGGCCGCTCGCGCTCCGGGCCGTACATGAAACTGTAGGCGATAAGCGTGGCCCTGTCCCCGAACAGCTCGGCGAAGGTGATCGAGCCCTCCGCGCTCTCGAACCGGAAATCGCCGGTCACTTCGCCGCCCGGCGGCAGTCCGCGACGCTGTTCGGAAACGCGCTCGATATGGCGGCGCAGCTCGATTTCCTCGGCAAGCAAGGCGTTGCGCGCCTCACGATAGGCGTCGCTCTCATTGGGGAAGCGGGTCGGATTGCGCGCCGCCAGTTCGGCGGCCGGAACCAGCGGCGTGCCGTTTGTCATAATGCCTCTCCTATTTCTCGAGCGTCACGACGGGCGTGAATCCGCCAAAAATCAGCCGCTTGCCGTCGAACGGCATCGGGTTCTTTTCCGGGTCCATGCGCGGGTCGGCGCTCGGATTTTCCATCATCTCTTCCATCTTCTTCATCGCCGCGTCGCGCGTTTTCTTGTCCGGCCATTCGACCCAGGAAAAGATCACGGCCTCGCCGTCCTCGGCCTTCACCGCGCGGAAGAAATCGGTGGTCTTCCCCTTGGATACATCGTCGCCCCAGCATTCGAGGATGCGGGTTGCGCCCAGGTCCATGAAGACCTGATCCGCGGTTTCGGCGTGGCGAATAAAGGCGTCCTTGTTGCCCTTGGGGCAGGCAATCACGAATCCGTCAACATAGCTCATCCTATCTCTCCCATAGCGTCGTTCGTTTGCATTTTCGGGTCAGGCGGCGGTCCGGGCGCTAGGCGTCGACCGCCACCTCCTCGCACAGCGCGGCGAGTTGGTCGGCAACCGTGTTCCAGCCCTCCTCGAAGCCCATTTCTTCATGGCGTTTCCTGCCGTTTTCGGTCCAGTGCCGCGCCCGGCCCGTATAGCGCGTGCCGCCATTTTCGGCCTTGATCTCCCAGATCCCGATCATGAACGGCTCCTGCGGGACGAGGCCGGCGGTTATCGCATCGGTCGAGGCGAAGCGGCGATTGGTGGTGACTTCGAGGAAGATGCCGTCGCCGGGAAATTCTTCGCCGTCCGGTCCCTTCATCACCATCGCGTTGCGCCCGCCGGGGCGAAAATCCCATTCGACGATTTCCATCCGCCAGGGTTTCGGGCACCACCAGTCTTCCATCCGTTCGGTCATGATTTTCCAGACCGTTTCCGGCGGCGCGGCTATATGGCGGGTGACCGACAGTTCGATGGGTTGCTCGGTCGTCATTGGCCTCTCCTGCGACTCGCCGTTTGATCTGAATGCATCTTGAGGTTATAAAAAGCAACTGTGAAGTTACAAAAAGAAACCAATGCGGGTCGAAGCGAGCGAAAACGCTGGTATAACGATGCGTGCGGAACGGCGTTCGCGCTCGACCTGATCGGCGAACGCTGGTCGATCCTGATTATCCGCGAGCTAATGTTCGGGCCGCGGCGTTTCGGCGAATTGCGCGCCGGGCTGCCCGGGATCAGCGCGAATATCCTGACCCAGCGGCTCGAAAGGCTCGAGGAGAACCGGATACTCGTCAAACGCAGGCTGCCGCCGCCAGCCTCGGCCCAGGTCTACGAGTTGACCGAATGGGGCTATGAGTCCGAACCGATGGTCCAGATGCTGGGCCGCTGGGCGACCCGCCACCCCGAACATGATCCGACCCTGCCGCTCAGCGCCGCGTCGATCATGATGTCGTTCCGCACGATGATCGATTCCGAACGGGCAGGGGAGATGGATGCCCGGCTGGGGTTCAGGCTCGGCGAGGATGCGTTCGTCGCGCATGTGCACGGCGGCGCGATCGATATCGAACGCGGCGATCCGGCAACCGGGGAGGTGCGGGTGTCGGGCGAAGCGACCATGCTTGCCGCGGTCGTCTATGGCGGCGAAGCGCTCGCGGATATGGAGGCCCAGAACTTGCTGACGGTCCGCGGAGATCGTGCACTTTTCGAGCGGTTTATAAAACTGTTCGTGCTGCCCGAGAAACTGCCTGAAATAGGCTGAGGCGCAATCGCCTCAAACTGATTGTCATTGCGAGCGAAGCGAAGCAATCCAGAGCTTCGGGCATGGACGTTTGCAGTTCTGGATTGCCGCGGGCCTTCGGCCTTCGCAATGACGGCTATTGAATCAATGGCTGGAAACGAGCGCGGATGCGAAGCGGGCGGCCCGGAAGCCGCCCGCCTTTGGTGATCTCTACGCCTCGGGTTCGGGCGCCTTTTTCTTCTTCTTTTTCGGCGGCTTGCGCTTGGGCGGCGCCGGCGTGAGCTGGAAGTCGAGCGCGTCGTCCTTCACCGTCACATCCACTTCGCCGCCATTGACCAGCTTGCCGAACAGCAGCTCCTCGGCGAGCGGCTGCTTGACCTTCTCCTGGATCAGCCGGCCCATCGGGCGCGCGCCATAGAGCTTGTCGTAGCCGCGCTCGGTGAGCCAGGTCTTCGCCTCGTCGTCGAGCTTGATATGCACTTCGCGGTCGGCGAGCTGCAGTTCGAGCTCGAGGATGAACTTGTCGACGACGCGCGCGACCACGGCCGGCGGCAGATAGCCGAACGGCACGATCGCATCGAGGCGGTTGCGGAACTCGGGGGTGAACATCTTCTTCACCGCTTCCTCGCTCGCATCCTCTTTCGAGATATCGCCGAAGCCGATGCCCTCGCTCGCCATGTCGGCGGCGCCCGCATTGGTCGTCATGATCAGGATGACGTTGCGGAAATCGACCGTCTTGCCGTGATGATCGGTGAGCTTGCCGTTATCCATGACCTGCAAGAGCACGTTAAAGAGGTCCGGATGCGCTTTCTCGATCTCGTCGAGCAGCAGCACGCAATGCGGATGCTGGTCGACGGCATCGGTCAAGAGGCCGCCCTGATCGTAACCGACATAGCCCGGAGGTGCGCCGATGAGACGGCTCACGCTGTGCCGCTCCATATACTCGCTCATGTCGAACCGTTCGAGCGGAATGCCCATGATCGAGGAGAGCTGGCGCGCGACCTCGGTCTTGCCGACGCCGGTCGGGCCGGTGAACAGATAGTTGCCGATCGGCTTGTGCGGTTCGCGCAGGCCCGCGCGACTCAGCTTGATCGCGGACGACAGCGTCTCGATCGCCAGATCCTGGCCGAACACGACGCGTTTCAGGTCCGTGTCCAGCGATTCCAGCGCCTGTTTGTCGTCGCTCGAAACCTGCTTCGGCGGGATCCGCGCCATCATCGAGATCACATTCTCGATCTCGTTCGGCGTGATCATCTTGCGGCGCTTGGACGGCGCGACGAGCATCTGGCTCGCGCCGGTCTCGTCGATTACGTCGATCGCCTTGTCGGGCAGCTTGCGGTCGTTGATGTAGCGCGACGAGAGCTCCACCGCCGCCTTGATTGCATCCGCCGTATATTTGACGTTGTGATGCTCTTCGTAATGCGGCCGCAGGCCCTGGAGGATCTTGATCGTATCCTCGACCGTCGGCTCGTTGATATCGATCTTCTGGAAGCGCCGGAGCAGGGCCCGGTCCTTCTCGAAATGGTTGCGAAACTCTTTGTACGTCGTCGAGCCGATGCAGCGGATCGCGCCGCTGGAGAGCGCCGGTTTCAACAGGTTCGACGCATCCATCGCGCCGCCCGAGGTCGCACCCGCTCCGATGACCGTGTGAATCTCGTCGATGAAGAGGATCGCATCGGGCTTCTTCTCGAGTTCGGAGACGACCGCTTTCAGCCGCTCCTCGAAATCGCCGCGATAGCGCGTCCCGGCGAGCAGCGCGCCCATATCGAGCGCATAGATCACGGCGGGCTTCAGCACGTCCGGCACGTCCTCCTCGACGATCCGCCGGGCCAGACCTTCGGCGATGGCCGTCTTGCCGACGCCGGGTTCGCCGACATAGAGCGGATTGTTCTTCGAACGGCGGCAGAGGATCTGCACGGTCCGGTCGACCTCGACGCTACGGCCGATCAGCGGGTCGATCTTCCCGGCCTCGGCTTTCTCGTTCAGGTTGACGCAGAATTGCTTGAGCGCGCTCTCGCTCTTCTTCTTGCCGGCCGTCTTCTGTTCGGGCTGTTCTTCCTCGTCGGTACCGCTGATTTCGCGGCTGTCGCTGATCGCTTCGCCCTTGCCGACCCCATGCGAGATATAGCTGACCGCATCGAGGCGGCTCATATCCTGCTGCTGGAGGAAATATACGGCATAGCTTTCGCGCTCGGAGAAAAGGGCGACCAGCACATTGGCGCCGGTTACCTCGTCGCGGCCCGAGGATTGCACATGGAGGATCGCGCGCTGGACGACACGCTGGAAACCGCTGGTCGGCGAGGGGTCGGTCGTGCCGTCGATGCGCAGCGCCTCGAGCTCGTTATCGAGATAGACGGCGACCGCTTCCTGCAGTTCGGAAATCTCGACGCCGCAGGCCGTCATCACCTGCGCGGCGTGATCGTCGTCGGTCAGGGCGAGCAGCAGATGTTCGAGCGTTGCATATTCGTGCTTGCGGTTCGCGGCCTCCGCGAGCGCGTTATGCAGCGTCTGTTCCAGTTCACGAGCAAAAGAGGGCATTAGTTAACTCCTTGCCGGTCTCTACACAGCTGAGACACGGTATATCCTATATGGGAATGGTTAACGGAAAAGTTAACAAAAGGAATAATTTCAACGGTGGAAGGTCCGGAATTCGCCGGTTGCAGCGAGATTTCGGCCGCGCGCATCATCGCTTGAACATCTCGTCCGCGGCTTTGCGATGGCTTACCGCGCCGTCGATTTTTGCGCGCACCCTCTGGATTTCGCCCTCCAGCGCTGCGATCCGCGTTTCCAGTTCCTCTACGGACAGCGGGTCGAGATCCTCGGTGCACAGCTGGGTCAGCGGATCCCCGGGCTTTTTGGCGAAAAGTTCGTCCAAATCCATATCTCCAACGTTGACCCTCGACCCCCGTCTGTCAATAAGGCGGCGCGTTTCCATGGGGCAAAAAAAGGGGGACGAGCATGCCGGACGTGCCCGACCAGATGACCGCTGTCGATATGGAAGCTCCGGGCGAACCGGAGGTCCTGCAGTCCGTCACGCGTCCGGTGCCCGAACCGGGGCCGGGCGAAGTGCTGGTGAAGGTCGCCGCGGCGGGCGTCAATCGCCCCGATATCGTCCAGCGGCGGGGCTTCTATCCGCCGCCGCCGGGCGCGCCGTCCATTCCGGGGCTGGAGATCGCCGGCGAGGTCGTCGGCCTGGGCGAGGGCGCCGATGCGGCGCTGATGGGCCAGCATCTCTGCGCGCTCGTTGCGGGGGGCGGCTATGCCGAATATTGCGCGGCGCCCGTCGCCCAATGCCTGCCGGTTCCCGACGGCCTGTCGCTGAAGGAAGCGGCGGCGCTGCCCGAAACGCTGTTCACCGTCTGGCACAATCTGTTCGAACGCGCCTATGCGCGCGAGGGCGAGACCGCGCTCGTTCATGGCGGCACCAGCGGGATCGGATCGATGGCGATCATGCTGGGCAGGCTGTTCGGCCTGACCGTGATCGTGACCTGCGGCAGCGACGAGAAATGCGCGGCAGCGGAGAAGATCGGCGCGGCCCATGCGATCAACTACAAGACCCGGGATTTCGTCGAGGAGGTAAAGCGGATCACCGACGGCGCGGGTGTCGAGATCGTCATCGACATGGTCGCCGGCGATTATGTCGCGCGCAACCTGCAATGCCTGAAGGAGGATGGCCGCCATGTGACGATCGCCGTGCAGGGCGGGCTCGAGGCGACGATCAACATGGCGCAGGTGATGAGCCGGCGGCTGACGCTGACCGGATCGACGCTTCGCGCGCGGTCCTTGGAATTCAAGGGGCTGCTCGCCGACGAGATCGAGCGCAACGCCTGGCCCTTCGTCGAACAGGGCAAGCTGCGCCCGGTCATGGACAAGAGCTTCCCGTTGGCCAAGGCGGCTGCCGCCCATGCGCGGATGGAAGCCGGCGACCATATCGGCAAGATCGTGCTGGAAGTCTGATGGCCGAACCGCTCATCCTCCATGAAGATGCGCGCAGCGGCAATTGCTACAAGATCCGGCTGACGGCCGCGCATCTCGGCATTCCGCTCGAGCGCCGCGCCTATGACATCATGAACGGCGAAACGCGTACGGTCGACTTCCTTGCGACCGTCAACGCCAATGGCAAGATACCGGTGCTTCAGATCGGCGACCGGTTCCTGCCTGAAAGCAATGCGGCCTGCCATTGGCTGGCCGACGGGAGCTCGCTGATTCCCGAAGATAGCTTCGACCATGCCGATATGCTGCGCTGGATGTTCTGGGAGCAGCATCGGCACGAGCCTGCTGTCGCGGAGATGCGATTCCTCTATCTCTACGTGGGGCGCGATAATCTGACCGACGAGCAGCGTGCGGGAATCCGAGCCCGGGTCGCCAATGGCGAAGCCGCGCTGACCCTGATGGACGAGCATCTGCGGGATCGGGATTTCATGCTGAAATCGGGCTTCAGCCTCGCCGATATCGCGCTCTACGCCTACACCCATGTCGCTGAAGAAGGCGGTTTCGACCTTGCCCGCTGGCCCGCGCTCGGCCGCTGGCTTGAACGCGTCGCCGCCCTGCCGCGCCATGTGCCAATGGATTCCTGACGCGTCCGCCCGTTTGTGCAGAGCAACAAAAACCCCGGCTCCGTCGCTTAGCTGTAACAATAAAACGTCATAGGCTTCCAGGCGGAGCAACGGACAAGGGGTTCGTCATGGATGCACCGCAGGATTTCCTCAAAGACGCAGCGATCTTCAACCTGACGGACAAGCGTCTGTCGGGACCCGAGCCCGATTGCCGGCGCAAGCGATACCGTACGATCTGGGTGTCCGACATCCATCTCGGGACCAAGGGCTGCAATAGCGAGCTGCTGATCGACTTTCTCGACAGTGTCGACAGCGAGACAATGTATCTGGTCGGCGACATTATCGACGGCTGGCGGATGAAGAAGAAATTCTACTGGCCGCCCGAGCATAATGACGTGATCTGGCGGGTGCTGAAGCGGGCGCGGCGCGGCACGCGGATCGTCTATATTCCCGGCAATCACGACGAGATGTTCCGGCAGTTTACCGGGCTGAATTTCGGGAAGGTCGAAATCCGCCGCAAGGCGATCCACGAGACCGCCGACGGCCGGCGCCTGCTCGTCCTGCATGGCGACGAGTTCGACGCGATCATGCTCTCGCATCGCTGGCTCGCCCATCTCGGCGACATGGCCTATACCGCGATGATGGTGCTCAACCGCTGGGTCAACGGGATCCGCGGGTGGTTGGGGCGGCCCTATTGGTCGCTCTCGAAGCACGCCAAGCACAGGGTGAAGAACGCGGTCGAGTTCATCTCGAAATTCGAGGAGATCGTTGCCGAGGAGGCCGGCCGGCGCGGTGTCGACGGCGTCGTATGCGGCCATATCCATACCGCGGAGATCCGCACCATCGAGGGCGTCGAATATTATAATGACGGCGACTGGGTCGAGGGCTGCACCGCGCTGGTCGAGCATTTCGACGGGCGGATGGAAATACTCCACTGGGCCGACGAGATCGCCGCGCGGGATACGGACGAACGCCGGATGCCGGCGGCCGCCTGACATAGGAGAGCGTCCATGCGCATAGCGATCGTTACCGATGCCTGGGACCCGCAGGTCAACGGCGTCGTCCGCACGCTGAAATCCGTCGGCGCGGAACTCCGGAAGATGGGGCATTACGTCCATATCCTTTCGCCCGACCAGTTCCCCTCGATCCCGTGTCCGACCTATGCCGAAATCCGGCTGGCGCTCGTGACCGGCGAACGGCTCGGTACGGCCCTGGCAGAGATCGCGCCCGATGCGATCCATATCGCAACAGAAGGCCCGCTCGGTTTCGCCGCGCGGCGCTGGTGCCGGCGGAACGGTTATCCGTTCACCACCGCCTATCACACGCAATTCCCGGACTATGTGTCGAAGCGGACGGGGCTTCCGTCCGACTGGATCTGGCCTCTGATGCGCCGCTTCCATGCGCCGTCGAGCGCGGTGCTGACGGCGACGGAATCGATCCGCCGCGAGCTGCGCGCCCACGGCATCACCCATCTCGCGCCATGGGGCAGGGGCGTCGATCTCGGCAGTTTCTCGCCCGATGCGCCGCCGCATCCCGCCTATCGCGATAGGCGGGGGCCGATCATGCTCTATGTCGGCCGGGTCGCGATCGAAAAGAATATCGAGGCCTTTCTCGAAAGCCGCCATCCGGGTTCGAAAGTGATCGTCGGTGACGGCCCCGCGCGCGCCGCGCTCGAAAGCCGTTATCCCGACGCCCGTTTCCTCGGCGCCTTGTCGGGAAAAGCGCTGGCCGGTGCCTATGCCGGCGCCGACGTCTTCGTCTTTCCGAGCCGGACCGATACGTTCGGGCTCGTGATGATCGAGGCGCTGGCGTCGGGAACCCCCGTCGCCGCCTATCCGGTCGCGGGCCCGGTCGATGTCGTGACCGACAGGGTCGCCTGTCTCGATCCCGATCTCGATACCGCTATCGCGGGCGCTCTGACGCGCGATCGGGAGGCGTGCGCCCGCTACGGTGCGGCGTTCACCTGGCAACGGAGCGCGAAGGAATTCCTGGCCGCGCTGGTCCGGATCGGACACGAATTCGACAGGGCTGCCTAGGCGCCGATCCCGAACCCGTCGATCGCGCTGCACTCTTGCTCTTGGCGCGCCGCTCGCCTAGATAGAGACCATGTTCGGCCGTCCCGCAGGGGCGGCCCTTTTAATTTCTGGAGTTCACCATGGCCCATCCCCTGATGCCGCATGCGACCGCAAGCTGGCTGGTCGACAACACGGCGCTGTCCTTCGAGCAGATCTCCGAATTCTGCGGCTTGCACATTCTCGAAGTGCAGGCGATCGCCGACGATACGGCCGCCACCAAGCTCACCGGCCGCGATCCGATTGCGGCCCATGAAGTGACGATGGAGGAAATCGAGAAAGGCCAGGCCGATCCCGATTACCGGCTCGAAATGCTGAAAGGGCCCGCACAGATTCGCCGCACCAAGGGCCCACGCTACACGCCGGTTTCCAAGCGGCAGGACAAGCCGGACGGCATTGCCTGGCTGCTCCGCAACCACCCGGAAATCTCCGACGCGCAGGTTGGCAAGCTGATCGGCACGACGCGCAACACGATCAACGCGATCCGCGATCGCACGCACTGGAACATCGCAGAGATCGTTCCCAAGGATCCGGTGACGCTCGGCCTGTGCTCGCAGCGCGAGCTCGATGCGGTCGTCGCCAAGGCGGCGAAGAAGGCCGGTATCGAGGCGCCCAAGGACGAGACGATCGAAGGTGATCGCGAGGCGCTGATCGAGGAACTGCGCCAGGAGCGCCGGGTCGCGGCGGCCGAGGCCGAAGCATTGCTCGCGGCGGAAGCCGCCGAAGCGGCCGGCGAAACCGCGGAGCCGGATGCCGAGGCCGAAACCGAGGCCGAAACCGGGTCGGGCTGGCCGGACATGCCGTCCGAGGACGCCCCCGCCAAGCCGCTTCCGGAAGGCGCGGAAGAATTGTTCAAGAAGAAGGACGACTGACGGCACGGCGTTTCTACTTACAGCGATGTCAGTAGCTTGATTTGTCGCAAGGCCTTGCTATAGGGCGATTATGGTCGAGATTCCTGACATTTGGCGCCAAGATTTCCGCCATCCGGGCACCTGGGACAAGAGCTTCGCTCCGCTCACCGTGTCGCAGATGTTCGCCGACAGCGCAGCGGCACACCCTGACGCCTATCTCGCCGACTTCATGGGCCGGAAATACAGCTATGCCGATGTCCGGCTCGGCGTGAACCGTGTCGCGCGCGGCCTCCAGAAGCTCGGGGTCAAAAAGGGCGACCGGATCGGGCTCTTCCTGCCCAACGTGCCGCACTATCTCGCCGCCTATTATGGCGCGATGAAGATGGGCGCGACGGTCGTCAATTTCTCGCCGCTCTACACGGTCGACGAGCTGACGCATCAGGTCGAGGATTCGGGCACGAAATTGCTGTTTACCCTCTCGGCCAAGGCGCTGCTGCCGACGGCGCTCGAGGTGCTCGACGAATCCTCGCTCGAAAAACTCGTCGTCGGCACCGTCGTCGAGGCGCTGCCGCTGGCGAAATCGCTGCTGTTCCGGGTGTTCAAGGGCGGCGAATCGGTCGACATCCCCAAGCGCCGCGATGTCGTCCCGTTCAGTGAGCTGGTCGACAACAAGGGCGATTGCGGGCGCGTGCCGATCGATCCGCGCAGGGATATCGCGCTGATCCAGTACACCGGCGGCACGACGGGCACGCCCAAGGGCGCGATGCTCACCCACCAGAACATCACCGCCAATGCGCGCCAGATCCAGGCGCTCGATCCGGAGCCGGAGGCCGAAGACCGGATCATGGGCGTGCTGCCCTTCTTCCACGTCTTCGCCAATGCGACGGTGCTCAACCGCACGGTGCTGCGCGGCGGCGAGATCGTCATGCTGCCGCGCTGGAACGCGGCGCAGGCGCTGAAGGCGATCGAGCGCACCAAGGCGACGGCGCTGCCCGGCGTCCCCACCATGTACACCGCACTGCTCGACCATCCGCAGACCGCGAAGACCGATTTCAGCTCGCTTCGCGTCTGTATCTCGGGCGGCGCGCCGCTGCCGGCCGAAACCAAGTCCAAGTTCGAGGCATTGACCGGTGCGAAGCTGGTCGAGGGCTACGGGCTTACCGAGAGTTCGGGCGTCGTCTCCTGCAATCCCTATCACGGCGAGAACAAGACGGGGTCGATCGGCCAGCCCGCCCCGGCGACGATCGTCCGGCTCGTCGACAAGGAAGATCCGAACCAGCCCGCGCCGGAAGGCGAACCGGGCGAAATCGTGATCGCGGGGCCGCAGATCATGTACGGCTATTGGAACCGGCCCGATGCCGACGACCAGATCCTGCATGACGGATTCCTGCGTACCGGCGATGTCGGAACGATCGACGAAGAAGGCTATATCTTCATCGTCGACCGGCTGAAGGACATGATTGCCGTATCCGGCTTCAAGGTGTTTCCGAGCCAGCTCGAGGAAATCCTCTACAGGCATCCGGCCGTGAAGGAGGCGCTCGTGATCGGCGTTCCCGATGCCTATACCGGCGAGAAGCCGAAGGCGTTCGTGACGCTGGAACAGGGCGGCGACGTGACGGACGAGGACCTGGCGAACTGGCTGAACCCGCAGCTCGGCAAGCATGAACAGGTGCAGGCGGTGATTGTTCGCGAGGAACTGCCCAAGACGATGATCGGCAAGCTCGACCGCAAGGCGTTGCGCGCCGAAGAGAGCGAAGGCTAGAGGCTAACCGTCCTTTGTTGAAACGCGATCGTCATTGCGAGCGACCGCGGGGAGCGCGGCAATCCAGAGCCGCAAGCGATGGCGTCCCCAGCTCTGGATTGCTTCGTCGGCTTCGCCTCCTCGCAATGACGAGAACATATGCAAACCCTTGAAATGTAGGAAATTATCTGTTTCGGTATATATCGCGAAACGGATGACTTTTCGGTGGCTACGGGGGCATAGGCGCGACTGACGCCGGAAAGTCTGTGTGTAAACTATGTAAACTTATCGCACGATTATCGCGTCAAAACCGGATGAACACGGTTCCGGATGAGCGGACGACGGCTCAGCCGCGCCGCGCCATCAGCCGCTTGTGCGTTGCTTCGACCTCGCGGAACGCCGCGAATACCGACCGTTCGGGCGCCGTGTTCCCGGTGCGGCCCAGCGCGTAGAGCTGGCTGTAGAACCAGTATTGGGTTGCAAAACCGTCGATCGCCTTGAGCATCTGCAGCCGCTTGAGAAAGCCGAGCCAGTTCGGGATCAGCGCCAGCTCATCCTCGGGTGTCGGCAGCTTTTCCGAGCCGTTCAGCATCTGTCTTGCCGCATCGGGGGTATGACAGAAGGGCCGGCCGATGCCGATCACGTCCGCCGCGCCGCTGTCGAGCGCGTAATCCATCGCCGCGCGGCTGCGGAACCCGCCGGTCACCATCAACGGCACCGACACCTTGTCCTGCATGGCGAGCGCGAAATCGACGAAATAGGCTTCGCGGCGCGCGGTTGATGGAGCGACATTCTGTTTCTGCTCGGCCTCCATTCCCTCGATACCGAGGAGCTTGGGCTGTTCGTAATTGCCGCCCGAGATTTCGAGCAGGTCGATGCCGGCATCGCCGAGCCATTGGGCGACCTGCAGCGAATCCTCGAACTGGAAACCGCCGCGCTGGAAGTCGGCGCTGTTGAGCTTCACCGACACCGGGAAATCTTGGCCGACCGCGTCGCGCACGGCGGAGACGGTCTCGAGCAGGAAGCGCGCCCGGTTTTCGAGCGATCCGCCATAGTCGTCCTCGCGCTGATTGGCGCGCGGCGAAAGGAAGGAAGACAGCAGATAACCGTGCGCGCCGTGGATCTGCACTCCGGTAAATCCGGCGTCCTGCGCGGCTTTCGCCGCGATTGCGAACTGGTCACGGATGTCGTGGATCTCGTCCACTGTCAGCGCGACGGGTTCGCCGAACTGGCCGCCCGGCAGGCCCAGTTTCACGGCCGAGGGCGCCTTGGGGTGCGGATTGACGATCGCCTGGGTCTGCCGGCCGCCATGGCTGAGCTGGGCCCAGAAATGATTTCCGCTCCGCGTCGCGGCGGCCGCCCAGCTCGCGAGCCGGGTCGCGAGTTCGGTATCGGGCTCGCCATGGATGATGACGTTGCCCGGCCGCTCGAGATGATCGCGGTCGACCTGGATATTGCCGGAAAGCAGCATTCCGGCGCCGCCGTCCGACCAGATCCCGTACAACCGTTCGAGTTCTTCGGTCGGCTTGCCGTCGATCGTCGCCAGCCCCTCGGTCATCGCCGCCTTGGCGATCCGGTTCGGCAATGTCGCGCCGCAGGGAAGGGTGAGCGGCTCGGCCAGTTCCGGCGCGCTCATTCGGGCAGCATCACATTTTTGAGATTCATGAATTCGTGCAGCCCGTGCGAGCCCAGTTCGCGGCCATGGCCCGACCGCTTGACGCCGCCGAACGGCGCATAAGGATCGGACGCGAGCATCTGGTTGATCGCCGTCATCCCGGCCTCGATATCGCGGATGAAGCGCTCTTTTTCGCTTTCGTCCGTCGTCCAGGCGCTCGATCCGAGTCCGAAGGGAATATCGTTCGCGACATCGATCGCCTCGTCTATATCCTTGACCTTGAAGACCATGGCGACCGGTCCGAAAAACTCTTCCCGGGCGACTGGCGCGTCTTCCGGAATATCGGTGAGGATCGCGGGCGTCATCCAGGCGCCGGGCTTGTCGGGAATGTCGCCGCCATAGATCCTGTTAGCGCCGGACTGGATTGCTTTTTCCAGCTGCTCGGCGATATCGTCGCGTGCGCCTTCGCTGGAGAGCGGGCCCATTTGCGTACCTTCGTCCGCCGGATCGCCGATCGTGATCGTCTTCACGCCCTCGGTGAAGATTTCCATGAACTCGTCATAGACATCCTCATGGACGACCATCCGCTTGCCGCAGATGCAGCTTTGCCCGGCATTTTGCAGCCTTGCCGTCACCGCGGTTTCGGCGGCTTTCTTCACGTCCGCGCTCGGCATCACGATGAACGGATCCGAACCGCCCAGCTCGAGCACGACTTTCTTGAGATTGTGCCCGGCCGCCTCCGCGACCTTGATCCCGGCGCCTTCGCTGCCGGTGATCGTCACCGCCACGACCCGCTCGTCCGCGATGATCCCGGCGACCTTGGAGGAGCTGATATGCATATTCTGGAACAGCCCTTCGGGTCCGCCGGCATCGAGCACGACCTGCTCGAGCGCGGCCGCGCATCCCGGCGTTGAGCTGGCGTGTTTCAGCAGCCCGACATTGCCGGCCATGATCGTCGGCGCCATGAAGCGCACGACCTGCCAGAAGGGATAGTTCCAGGGCATTACGGCCAGCACCGGGCCCTGCGGAAGCCAGCGCGACACCGAGCGGCCGCTCACCAGCTGCCGTTCGATGGGGTTGAGCATGTGCGGGCCGTTTTCGGCGTAGAAGCGGAATGCCTTTTCGCATTTCTCGATCTCGGCGCGCGCCTGTTTGACGGGCTTGCCCATCTCCGTGGTGATGATCGCCGCCAGTTCGTCGCGCCGCTGCTCATATTGATTGGCGATCTGGGTCAGCAGGTCGGTGCGCGTTTTATATTCGGTGTTGCGCCAATGGCGGAAGGCGGCGGCAGCCTTTGCGAGTTTCGCTTCAATCTGGTCATCGCTCAATTCGGGGAAGGTTTCGCCCTCTTCGCCGGTGGCCGGATTGACTTGCGTAGGCATAATCTCGCTCCTTCGATTTTGGCAGGCGCCCCCCTGAGCCTGTCGAATCGCATATAGCGTGCGGCTCTTGCTTGACCATAGCTCGGTCGCTCGCCCATAGCGACTGCATGACAGACGAAAGCGCCACCGATATCGCCGAACTCTCCTTCGAAGCTGCGCTGGAGGAGCTGGAGGCGATCGTCCGCAAGCTCGAGGCCGGCGAAGCGCCGCTCGATGAATCGATCGAGCTGTACGCGCGCGGCGACAAGCTCAGGGCGCAATGCGAAGCGCGGCTCAAGGCGGCCAAGGCCCGGATCGACAAGCTCCAGCTCGATGCGGACGGCAAACCGGCCGGCGTCGAACCGCTCGATCCCGCCTAGCCGATGCCCGTCGTTTCCATAGGTTTGAAGCCCGCGCTGGAGCGCATGGCCAAGGATGTCGACATCCTGTTCGATACCTGGCTGAAGGTGCCCGGCGATTCGCGTTCAAAACTCTACGAAGCGATGCGCTATGCGGCCATCGGCGGCGGCAAGCGCCTGCGGCCGATGCTGGTCGTCGCTGCGTGCGAGGTGTTCAACGTCGACCGCGACAGCGCGATGCGCGCCGGTTTCGCGATCGAATGCATCCATGTCTATTCGCTGATCCATGACGATCTGCCGTGCATGGACGATGACGATATGCGGCGCGGCAAGCCGACGGTGCACAAGGCGTTCGACGAGGCGACGGCGGTGCTGGCGGGGGATTGCCTGCTCGCGCTGGCGTTCGAGATACTCGGCGAAAAAGCGACCCATGCCGATCCGTTCGTCCGCGCCGAACTGATGGCGGCGTTGGCCCGGGCCAGCGGCCCCGGAGGCATGGGCGGCGGCCAGATGATGGACCTGGAAGCCGAGCATCGCGAACTCGATCTTCCGGCCGTCACCCGGCTGCAGCAGCTCAAGACCGGGGCGCTGATCGGATTCTGCCTCGAAGCTGCGTGCATCATGGCCCGAATCCCGCCGGAGAGCCGCACGCATCTGCGCGGCTATGCGCGCGATATCGGCCTCGCATTCCAGATCGCCGACGATCTGCTCGACGTGACGGGCGACGAAGAAGTCACGGGCAAAAGGGTCGGCAAGGACGCCGAAGCCGGCAAGGCGACCTTCGTCTCGTTGCTCGGTGTGGAACGCGCGCGCCAGCAAGCGGAGATGCTCGTCGAACAGGCGATCGATCATTTGCGCGATTTCGGCGAGGAGGCCGATATGCTGCGCGCGATTGCCCGCTTCTCGATAGAAAGGACCCATTGATGAGCGCCAACAGGGTAGGGGTGTATCCCGGGACGTTCGATCCGATCACGCTCGGCCATATGGACATCATTCGCCGGGGCGCGAAGCTCGTCGACACGCTCATCATCGGGGTGACGACCAATCCGAGCAAATCGCCGATGTTCACGGACGAAGAACGGCTCGAAATGGTGAAACGGGAGGTCGCCGATTGCGAGGGCGATATCCGCGTCGTGCATTTCAACTCGCTGCTGATGGATTTCGCCGAACGCGAGGGGGCGACCGTGATCGTCCGCGGCCTTCGAGCCGTTGCCGACTTCGAATATGAGTTCCAGATGGCCGGGATGAACCAGCAGCTCAACGACGATATCGAGACGCTGTTCCTGATGGCCGATGTGGCGCTGCAGCCGATCGCGTCGCGGCTGGTGAAGGAGATCGCGATGTATGGCGGCGATATCCACAAATTCGTGACACCGGCGGTGGAAAGCGACATGAAAGCCCGGGTCGAAAAGCTCGGCAGAAAAGGCGAATAGAGCATTTCGTTCATCCTGCTTTCAGCCGCAGGCTGGTTGGGCTAAAGGATCAAGGAAATCCATCCGCCGATGCGCGCACCGCATGGCGAGACTGAATGACGAGGATAGTATGCGTTTGAAAATATTCCTGTTTTCCCTGTTGGCCTTTGCGATGGGCGGGGCCGCCCATGCGCAGGACGAAAATGGCGTCACCGATGTTACTGCCAGCCCGGATATAACCTATGCGTCCGCGGCTACCCCGGCGGCCGATCCGGAAAATACGCTGCTGCTCGACCTGTCTACCGGTGGCCGCGTCACGATCCGTTTGCGGCCCGATGCCGCGCCCAACCATGTCGCGCGGATCAAGACGCTCACCCGGCAGGGTTTTTACAACGGCATTATCTTTCATCGCGTGATCGACGGTTTCATGGCGCAGACCGGCGATCCGACGGGGACAGGGCAAGGCGGTTCGCAATTGCCCGATATCGGCGCGGAATTCACGACATTGCCCCATGTTCGCGGGACGGTATCGATGGCCCGGGCCACCGATCCAAACAGTGCCAACAGCCAGTTCTACATCATGTTCATGCCCAATCTCGGCCTCGATCGTAACTATACGGCGTTCGGACGGGTGACGGGCGGCATGCAATATGTCGACGCGATTCCGCGCGGCGAACCGCCGGCCAACCCGGCGCTCATCATCCGGGCGTCGATCGCCGCCGACGATGTCCCGCCGCCGACGGCGGCCGAGATCGCCGCGATGACGCAACCGGCCGCCAACGACCAGGCCGCCGCGCTCGATGCGGCCCTTGGCGAACTGGCGGGCGAGACGCCGCAATAACCGCCCCGTGCGCGTCGATCTTTTCGATTTCGCGCTCCCCGAAGACCGCATAGCGCTCCGCCCGGCCAGTCCGCGCGACAGCGCGCGGATGCTGGTCGTCGAGGGCGATGCGATGCGGGACCGGCTGGCCCGGGACCTCCCCGACTGCTTGCGCGCCGGCGACATGCTGGTTTTCAACGACACCCGCGTCATCCCCGCGCAGCTCGAAGGCCGGCGCGGCCCTGATGTCGAAAACGGGGCGAAGATCGGCGCGACGCTCCACAAGCGCGAAGGGCTGCGCCAGTGGCGTGCCTTCATCCGCAACGCCAAGCGGGTGCGCGAGGGCGACCGGATCGATTTTGGCGGCGATGTCGCGGCGATCGCCTCGGATCGCGGAACGGACGGCAGCTTCCTCTTGAGCTTCGAAGGCGACGAGCCTGTCGAATTGCTGCTCGAACGCGCCGGCACGATGCCGCTGCCGCCCTATATCGCCGGAAAGCGGCCTACCGACGAGCGCGATACCGAGGACTATCAGACGATGTTCGCGCGGCAGAAGGGTGCGGTCGCCGCGCCGACCGCGGCGCTGCACTTCACGCCGGAGCTGATCGAACGGCTGGGCGCGGCCGGGATCGAGCATGTCACCCTCACGCTCCATGTCGGGGCGGGCACTTTCCTGCCGGTCAAGGCGGAGGACAGCGACGATCATGTCATGCATGCGGAATGGGGCCGGATCGACGCGGCCGTGGCGGATCGGCTCAACGCCGTGCGAGCCGCTGGCGGCCGGATCATTTCGGTCGGCACGACGAGCCTGCGCCTACTCGAAAGCGCGGCCGATGCGGACGGGACGATCCGCCCCTTCGAAGGCGACACCTATATCTTCATCACGCCGGGCTATCGGTTCCGGGCGATCGACGGCCTGATGACCAATTTCCACCTGCCGCGCTCGACGCTCTTCATGCTGGTCAGCGCGCTGATGGGCCGCGAGCGGATGCTTGCCGCCTATGCGCATGGGATCGAGGAGGGATATCGTTTCTACAGCTATGGGGATGCGAGCCTGTTGATTCCCGGCTAGCGGGACGGCGATATGCTTTCGGGGGAGTGGCCTATGACCGACGCGACTAAAGCAGGAATATCATATTTCGCGCTCGTCTTCGGCGCGGGTTTCGTTCTGGGGACGATGCGCATTTTCCTTCTCGTCCCGGCAGTCGGCGAATGGACGGCAACGCTGATCGAGCTGCCGATAATTCTCGCGATAGCCTGGTTCGTATGCGGTTGGGCGATCCGCCGCTATGCGGTCAGTCCGCAGGTTTCGGCGCGATTTGCGATGGGCGCCATCGCGCTTGTGCTGCTTTTGGCGGCAGAAATGCTGCTCGCCATCATTCTGTTCGGAGAAGGGCCAATACTCTATGCCGCGCGGATGATGGAGCCTGTCGGGCTCAGCGGTCTTGCGGGACAGCTTTGCTTTGCGCTTTTTCCGCTCTGGCGCATGCGCTAACGCTCGACCGCGTCTTTCCGTTTCACGATCGTCCGAGACCCGATGTCCGACCCCCGTTTCGCCTTCTCCATCTCCGCGACCGACGGTTCCGCCCGGACCGGCGAAATCCGGATGCGGCGGGGCGAAATCCGCACGCCGGCCTTCATGCCGGTCGGGACGGCCGCAACGGTGAAGGCGATGAAACCCGCCGATGTTCGCGCTGCGGGCGCAGATATCATCCTCGGCAATACCTATCATCTGATGCTGCGGCCCGGAGCAGAGCGGATCGCGAAGCTCGGCGGCCTGCACAAGTTCATGGGCTGGGATCGGCCGATCCTGACGGATAGCGGCGGGTACCAAGTGATGAGTCTCTCCGAACTGACCAAGGTCAGCGAAGAGGGCGTCGCCTTTGCCAGCCATATCGACGGTTCGCGGCACATGCTCAGCCCCGAACGCTCGATGGAGGTCCAGACCCTGCTGGGTTCGGACATCGTCATGGCGTTCGACCAGCTCGTGAAGACTACCGACACACCCGACGCCCAGGCCGAGGCTATGGAGCGTTCGATGCGCTGGGCTAAACGGTCGCGGGACGCTTTCGATGCGATGGACAACCCCGGCGCGCTTTTCGGTATCCAGCAGGGCGGACTGGACGAAGCATTGCGCAGGGCATCCGCCGACGCGCTGATCGATATCGGTTTCGATGGTTATGCAGTCGGCGGCCTGGCGGTCGGGGAAGGGCAAGCGGCGATGTTCGGCTGTCTCGATTTCGCGCCTGCCCAGTTTCCGGAGGACAGGCCGCGCTATCTGATGGGCGTCGGCAAGCCGGACGATTTGGTCGGCGCGGTCGCGCGCGGCATCGACATGTTCGATTGCGTGCTGCCGACGCGGTCCGGCCGGACGGGCCAGGCATTCACCGCCGATGGGCCGATCAACATCAGAAACGCGCGGTTCGGCGAGGATACCGGGCCGCTCGATCCAGACTGCGCGTGCCCGGTCTGCGGCCAATGGTCGCGCGCCTATCTCCACCATCTCGTTCGCGCGGGCGAGATTTTGGGCGCGATGCTGATGACCGAGCATAATATCTTCTTCTACCAGTCGCTGATGGCGGGCATGCGCGCGGCGATCGCGGGCGGCGCTTTCACGGGCTTCGCGGACGATTTCATCGACCGCTACAAACGGGGAAACTGAACCGATGGCACTTGTCGATATCGAGCGCGGCGACGGCTATGCCGTCCTGACCTTGAACCGTCCCGACGCGATGAACGCGCTGTCCGCAGCGCTGCGCGCCGAACTGGCGCAAACGGTCCGCACGATGGAGGCCGACCCCGACATACGCGTGCTGATCCTGACCGGCGCCGGCGAGCGGGCGTTCAGCGCCGGCCTCGATCTCGAGGAGCTGGGATCGGGTGCGTCGAGCGTTGGCGATGCGGTCGAGGTCGAGGATCCGGTCACCGCGCTCGGCCAGTTCAGCGGGCCGGTGATCGGCGCGATCAACGGGGTTGCGATCACCGGCGGATTCGAACTGGCGCTCGCCTGCGATGTGTTGATCGCAAGCGAGAATGCACGCTTCGCCGATACCCATGCGCGGGTCGGCGTGATGCCCGGCTGGGGGCTCAGCCAGAAGCTGAGCCGGCTGATCGGCATCTCGCGGGCCAAGGAACTGTCGTTGACCGGTAATTTCATCGGTGCCGAGCAGGCCGAACGCTGGGGGCTCGTCAATCGCGTCGTCGCCGCGGACGAGCTTCTTCCCGAGGCGCGGCGGCTGGCCGAGGATCTGCTGTCGGTCGAACCCGATATGCTGACCGGCTATCTCAAGCTGATCGACGACGGTTTTGCGATGGCCTTCGCCGACGGTCTCGATCTCGAGCGCGAACGGGCGGCGGACAATGCAGGCATCTCGGCCGAGGAAATCGAGGCGCGCCGGGCAGCCGTGCAGGCGCGGGGCCGGGGCCAGTCGGGTTGACCGCTATTCGGCGGCGATGGCCTCGGGTTCCTTGCTCGTGGTCGGGCCGAACGTGATCGTCCCGGTCTCGGCAAACACCATCGCCTCGTCGGCGATCGGGGCCTCGCGCAATTCCTTCACGTCCTTGCGGTAATTCTGGAGGTTGCGCCAGACGCCGCGATCGCCCTGCGCGGGCAGCTTGTCCTCGGCACGCTTGAAATAGCCCGACGAGAAATCGACCCAGGGCAGGCGTTCGATCTGTTCGTCCTCGGGCAGACGCGGAACCGCGATCTGAACGCCGTTGGCGTCCATATAGTTGAGCAGCCTGGCGACATATTCGCAGGTCAGATCGGCGCGCAAAGTCCAGGAGGCATTGGTATAGCCGAACGAGAAGGCGAGGTTCGGTACGTCGTCGAACATCATCGCCTTGTAGGTGACCTTGTCGCCGAAATTGACCGGCTGGCCGTCGACCGTGATCTCCGCGCCGCCCGCCATCTGCAGGTCGAGCCCGGTGGCGGTGACCACGATGTCCGCTTCCATCTCCTCGCCCGATTGCAGGCGGACGCCCCGCTCGGTGAAACGGTCGATATGGCCCGTCTCGACCGACGCCTTTCCGTTGCGGATCACGCGGAAGAAATCGCTGTCCGGAACGAGACAGAGGCGCTGTTCCCAGGGATTGTAGCTCGGCGTGAAATGAGTGGAGATGTCGTAATCGGGACCGAGTTCGTCCTGAACCTTGTCGAGCAGGAAGGCCTTGACCTTTTCCGGTTTGTTGCGCGCGCGCCGGAACACGATGTGCTGGAGCAGCGCGTTCCGCCAGCGGATCAGATTATAGGCGAATTGCGATGGCAGCCATTTGCGCAGGAAGTTCGCGACCGCATCCTCCGACGGGCGGGAGACCATATAGGTGGGCGAGCGCTGGAGCATCGTCACATGCTCGGGCGGGCCTTCGCTGTCGATCATCGCGGGTACGAGCGTTACCGCCGTGGCGCCGGATCCGATAACGACGACCTGTTTGCCCGCATAATCGAGATCCTGCGGCCAGTGCTGAGGATGGACGATTTTGCCCTGATAACGGTCGAAATCCTGCCAGTCGGGCGTGTAGCCGGCTTCGTAATTGTAATAGCCGGTGCACATGAAAAGGAAATTGCAGCTGATCCAGACGGTCTCGCCGTCGCGTTCGGCCTCAACCAGCCATCGCGCGTCCTCGGACGACCATTCGGCGCCCTTCACATGATGCTTGAACCGGATCTTGTCGCGAATGTCATACTGATCCGCCGTCTCTTCGAGATATTGGAGGATCGAGGGCCCATCCGCGATCGCCTTCTGCGCGGTCCAGGGTTTGAACGTGTAGCCGAGGGTGAACATGTCCGAATCCGAACGGATACCGGGATAACGGAACAGGTCCCAGGTCCCGCCGATATTCTCGCGGCCCTCGAGGATCACGTAACTCTTCTGCGGGCAATCGCGTTGCAGATAATAGCCCGCCCCGATGCCGGAAATCCCGGCGCCGACGACGACGACGTCAAAATGTTCGGGTGCGTCTTCGCGTGCCATCAAGCCATCCTCCGCAATTCCGTTGCAATGTAGAACGGATTGACGTTAACGGCAAGCAAACTGCCGGAGGCTCCGGAGAAGGGCGCCTAGCTGCCAAGTTTTACGTTGAGGAATCCGGGCATCGGACCGTTCCAGTCCTCATCGTCCTCTTCCGGTTTCGGTGCTTCTTGGCGTTTCGGCGTTTCGGCCTTTTTGGGCTTCGCCTTTTCCGGTTTCGGCCGGTCCTTCGAATCGCTCTTGGGCTTCGATCGCGTGCGCGATTTGGCCTTGCTCTTCGGTTTCTCGTCCCGCGCGGCTTCTTCCGAGCCGGTGTCATCGGCCTTCGGTGCCGGTTTGCCTTTGCCGGCGTCCCCGCGGTCGATCGTCTGACCCGTCAGCTTCTCGATATTCTCGATCGCCTCGGCGTCGGCCGGCGTGACCAGGGTGATCGCGGTGCCGGTTGCGCCGGCGCGGCCCGTGCGGCCGATGCGATGGATGTAATCGTCGGGATGCCAGGGCGCGTCATAGTTGAAGACATGGCTGACGCCCTTGATGTCGAGCCCGCGCGCGGCGACATCGGAAGCGACGAGGATGTTGATCTCGCCGGCCTTGAAGAGATCGAGTTCCTTCATCCGTTCCGGCTGGCTCATATCGCCGTGGATCTGGCCCGCCTTAAACCCGGCCTGTTGCAGATCCTTCTGGAGGTCGCGGACGGTCGTCTTGCGGTTGGAGAAGATGATCGCCGTGCTGATATCTTCGCTGCGCAACAGCTTTTTGAGCGTCGTTTTCTTCGTGCGCGCGCTGGTTTCGACAAGCCGTTGGGCGATGTTGGTTGCGGCCGTTGCCGGGCGCGCCACTTCGATCTGTTTCGGGTTGTTGAGGAACTTGTCCGACAGCTTCTTGATCGGCGGCGGCATGGTGGCCGAAAAGAGGAGCGTCTGGCGATTGGCGGGCAGCTTCTGGCAGATGCTCTCGATATCGGGAATGAATCCCATGTCGAGCATCCGGTCGGCCTCGTCGATCACGAGGATGTCGCAGCCCGACAGCAGGATCTTGCCGCGATCGAACAGGTCCATCAACCGGCCCGGCGTCGCGATCAACACGTCGACCCCCTTTTCGAGCGCCTTCATCTGGTCGCCCATGCTCACCCCGCCGATCAGCAGCGCCATGTCGAGCTTCTGATATTTGCCGTATTTCTCGAAATTCTCGGCGACCTGCGCGGCGAGTTCGCGCGTCGGCTCGAGAATCAGCGAGCGCGGCATGAGCGCCCGGCTCCGGCCATGGCTCAGAATGTCGATCATCGGCAGTACGAAGCTGGCGGTCTTGCCCGTGCCCGTCTGCGCGATCCCGACCAGGTCTTTCATCATCAGGACAGGCGGGATCGCCTCCGCCTGGATGGGGGTCGGCTCGGTATAACCCGCATCGCCCACGGCGCGCAGTAATTCGTCAGAAAGGCCGAGATCGGCAAAGTTCATAAAATGTCCGAAATGCGTTGATTGTGCGCGGTCTAAGTGCGGCGCGCTTTCGCGGCTGGCGATTGCGCGCTGGGGGCTGAAAAGTCAAGTGAAAGCGGGCGAAACCGTCAATCCGTCCGGCGCGGCTCCAATATGTGGAAGCCCGATATCGTACATTCGTTTCCCGCGCGCGATACGATCGTGTCGCGGGCCGCGCAAATCTGGCCATCTTCTCCCGGCACCAGGTAGAATGCGGAATAATAGCCAAGCGCGACGCATTCGGAATCGAGGCGGGCGCGTACCAGGCTGCGATCCTGCATCAACAGGTCGACAACGCCGGGCCGGGTGAATCGCGCACGGGCGATCGCCGAAACCGGCTGGCAATTGTCCGTCGGTCTTTCCTGCCAGACAATCCCCGAGGGCGCCCGACGCCGCGGACGCAGCGTCCTGCGGGTTGGTATCCGGATGATGATGCGGCGTTCGACGGTCTGCATGGCCATCTGTATCGGCGCGGTCGCGGGGCCCGCCGACGCCGTCAACAGCAATAAGGTAGCACCAAAAATCGACACGAACCGTTTTCCACTCTTGTTATCCGTCTTTTCCGCCGTTGGCGTTTAACCGAAGATGAATTGGCCTGTCATCGCGGAGCAGCTATCGTCTTTCGCGATGGACGATCAGACAATTCTCGAACGGCTGGCCGCGATTGTAGGGCCGGCAGCGCTCGGCACGACCGCCGACGATCTGGAACCCTGGCTCACCGACTGGCGGGGCCGGGTGACCGGGAGCGCGCTGGCTCTGGCATCGCCGGGGAGTGTGGCGGAGGTCCAGGCGATCGTCAGGCTGGCGGGCGAGGCAGGCATCGCTCTGGTTCCCCAGGGCGGCAATACGGGAATGGTGGCGGGCGGCGTGCCACGCCCCGATGACCGGGCGATCCTGTTGTCGCTGCGCCGGATGAACGCGATCCGGTCTATCGACCCCGCCGATAACAGCCTGACGGCCGAAGCGGGCGCGATATTGAGCACGGTGCATGCGGTGGCGAAAAAACATGGCCGCCGCTTCCCGCTCTCCCTCGGCGCCAAGGACAGCGCGACGATCGGCGGGCTTATCGCCACCAATGCGGGGGGCACCCAGGTCTTGCGGTTCGGATCGATGCGCGCGCTGACGCTCGGCGTCGAAGCGGTCTTGCCGGACGGCAGTTTGTTCGAAGGCCTGTCGACCCTGCGCAAGGACAATCGCGGTTATGACCTGCGGCAGCTTCTCGCCGGCTCGGAGGGGACCTTGGGCGTGATCACCGCCGCCAGCCTCAAGCTCGTGCCCGCCGCACCGCACCGGACGGTCGCCTGGGCAGGCCTGGACTCGGCGGAAAAGGCGTTGGCGCTTCTGCGTGCGCTGGAGGCGGCGTTGGGCGATGCGGTCGAAAGTTTCGAGCTCGTGCCGGATACGGCGCTCGCCTTGGTGCTTCAACATATCCCGAACACGCGTGCGCCGCTGGACGGTCCCCATCGCTGGCATGTGCTGATCGAGCTGCGCACGGCGACCAGTGCGGAGGACCTGCGTGCGCGCTCCGAAGTTGCGCTGGCCAAGGCGCTGAAAGATGGCCTGATCGTCGATGCGGTGTTAGCCGAAAGCGAGGCGCAGGCTGCGGATTTCTGGAAATTGCGCGAAGTGATTTCGGAGGCCGAGAGGCTCGACGGAATGGCGGCCAAGCATGATGTGTCGGTGCCGGTCTCCGCAATGCCGGGATTCATCGAAAGTGCCGCGGCGGCGGTCGAACGGCGGTTCGCCGGCGCGCGCGTGATCGCGTTCGGCCATCTCGGCGACGGCAATGTTCATTTCAACGTTCGCGCGCCCGCCGGTAGCGACGATGAGGCCTGGTTCGCCGAGACCGGCGATGCGGTGAGCCGTTTCGTGCATGACCTGACCCGCGATGCCGGCGGTTCGCTGTCCGCCGAGCATGGGATCGGTCAACTCAAACTGGCGGAATTCGGGCGGCTGGCGGATCCGGTTCGGCTCGCAGCGCTGAGGGCGATCAAGGATGCGCTCGATCCTCGGGGGATTATGAACCCGGGCAAGCTCGTACCGCTTGCGAATCCTGCCGAGAATCCATAGAGGGCAGGGCAATCAGAGCCGCTGATTTGCATGGCGGCTCTCTCTTATTCCGGCCACAGGAGATATTTCATGGCTAGCGCTGCCCCGCAGCAGAACTTTCCGCTGTTGTACAATGACGTCATTCCGCTTTCGAGCCAGGATCATGCGGGCTACAAATTGCAGGTCCGGCCGAAGATGCCGTTCCTCGCCGAAACGCACGCCGTTCCGGTGACGATCGACGAGTTCGTCACCGTGCAGCGCCATATGCCGATCGTTTTCTCCTCCGGCGACAATCCGGTTCCGCTCGCGCTGATGGGCCTCAACCAGGGCGTCAACGTGTTCCTGAACGACGAAGGCGAGCTCGCCGGAAATCCGGTTTATATGCCGGCCTATGCGCGCCGCTATCCGTTTCTCCTCGCCAAGCTGCGGGAAGATTCCGAAGAGCTGTCGCTCTGCTTCGATCCGACGACCGATATCGTCGGCGAATATGACGAAGGCGAGCCGCTGTTCGATGGTGGCGAGGCATCCGAAACGACGAAAAGCCTGTTGCAGTTCTGCGAGCAGGTCGAAACGTCCGGCCATCGGACCGTCTCGTTCGTCGAAGAGCTGGTAAAGGCGGAATTGCTGATGGAAGGCGAAGTGTCGATCGACACGCCGAATTCGGACAAACCGTTCGTCTATCGCGGTTTCCAGATGGTAAACGAAGAGAAGCTCAAGGAAATCCGCGGCGATCTTGCGCGCAAATTCGTGCAGAACGGCATGATGCCGCTGATTTATGCGCACATGATGTCCCTGCAGCTCGTCCGCGATATTTTCGCCATGCAGCTCCAGCAGGGCAAGGTGCCGCCCCAGCCGGACGCGAACGTTCCGCAGGGTATGGAGCAGAATTAGCGCAAAGCCGCCGTTTTCGCAGCGTTTCCCGTCGCCGCTTGAAACCCTGCGAAGTCGTTAATATCTTGTGGGGGCACATGGCTGCGTGCCCCCCTTTCGCAGCCAGTGTGGGTGCATCCCCTGATGCGCCCCCTCCCTGAACCTGGCCGCCTCGCGCTACCCCTGCGCGGGGCGGTTTTTTATTCGGCGGCGAGCGCGTCGGGCGGCGAGACGGCTTCGTCGGCCAGGCCGTCCGCTATGGCTGCGATGGCCTCGGTAAGGCGATCGAATTTGGGGCTCGGCTGGTCATGATCGGGGCCCAAGTAGAGCGACCGGCATATTTCGAGCTGCAAGCCGTGAATATCGCGCTCGGGTTTGCCGTGCCGGGCCAGGATGTGGCCGCCCGCATAGGGACTGTTGAGCGCCGTCCGAAAACCCAGATCACGACAAATCCCGGCGGCGCGCGCAGCGAAGGCAGGCGCCGCGCTGCGGCCGTGGCGGTCGCCGAGCACAATTTCAGCCGGCGCGCCTCCATCTTTCGGCCGCAGCGGCGGCATCGAGTGACAATCGAGCAGCAAGGCGATACCGAACCGTCGGCGCGTCGCCGCAAGCATATCGGACACGAGCGCATGATAGGGGCGATGTGCGAGCCTGACCCGTTCGGACAGATCGCGATGCGCGATCGGATGGCGGTAGATATTGCCGTGTTTGGCCAGTCTGCGCGGGATCAGGCCCAGTCCGCCACGCACTTTCGCAGTGACTTCGAGGCCGGACGGTTTGGGCCGGGGCGCGACCATCGCCGGATCGATTTCGCGTTCCGAGCGGTTGAGATCGATCCAGGCGCGCGCAACTTCTCCGATGACCATGGAATAGCCCCTTTCGGCGAGCGGCGCGACGAGCGTATCGACATGGCGGTCCTCGAGCGAACGCAGTTGCATTTCATCGAGCCGCGCGGCCTCCAAAAGGCTCTTCGGATAGTGGCGCCCCGAATGGGGGACGGACAAGATGACCGGCCTTTGCGGAATTTCGGGTCCGATCCGGCGGACATAATCGGGCGGAGATCCGCAGGTTTCCATGCTTCCCCGACTATTGTCCCGGCCGTCGGTTGGCAAGATAGCGAAAATTTTTCCAAGGCTGGAAAATTTTAAGGGCTCTGTTCTATACTCCGCGCCGGATACGTCAGTGGGGTGGCGTGAAAACAGGTGATGGGACGACAATGATCCGTATCCTTTTGGCAGAGGACGACACGTCGATGCGCGAATATCTGAAACGCGCGCTTGAACGAACTGGCTACGCCGTCGACACGGCGGATTCCGGCCTGTCGGCGATGCCGATGCTCGAAAAGGAAAAATACGACCTGCTGCTGACCGATATCGTCATGCCGGGCATGGACGGTATCGAGCTTGCGCAGGAGGCTGCCAACATCGCGCCGGATATGCGCGTCATGTTCATCACGGGCTTTGCTGCGGTCGCGTTGAAAAACAACAAGACGCCGCCCAATGCCAAGGTGCTTTCCAAGCCGTTTCACCTGCGCGATCTGGTGCTGGAGGTCGATCGGATGTTCGAAGTGGGCGACGCTTCGGGACTTTGAAATCAGCGGTTGCGCATGTGCAAACGCTCCACTAGATAGCCCCTTCGCGTGGGCGCGTAGCTCAGTGGTAGAGCACTGTGTTGACATCGCAGGGGTCGCTGGTTCAATCCCAGCCGTGCCCACCATTTTCCCCTAGGTAGTGATCGTTGCCCGGTTTCCGGGCGGCGCGGCGTTCAACCTTTCGCTTCATCGTCAGCCACATAGTCGAGCAGATCGCCCGGCGTGCAATCAAGCTCGCGGCAGATCTTGTTCAGCGTTTCGAGCTTCACGCCCTTCACGCTCCCCGATTTCAGTTTCGACAGATTGGCCTCGGTAATCCTGATCGCCCGGGCGAGTTCCTTGGACTTCATTTTACGGCGCGCGAGCATGACGTCCAACCTGATGATTATCGCCATGGATTACACATACTCTTCGGTTTCTTTTCTGTACGCATAGCCTTCCTCGATCACGTGCGATGCCACGTAAAGGATCGCCGAAGAAAAAAGCATCAGGCCATGGGTCACGGAAAAGCCGAGATGCGTCCAGAGCGGCGCATCGTCGAACTGGCCCAGCGCCCAGCGCATGACGCCGCTTAGCAGGAAGGCGGAGAGCACTGCGAGAGCCGAGAACAGCGCATAGGCGCGCAAATGCCGAATGGTGACGGGGCCGATCAGCGGGCCGGTATGGAAAGCGCGGAACATCAGGAACAGGCGCCAAGAGGCGTAGAGCCAGAACAGCAAGGCTGGCAGGGTCGCAACCAAACCGTACAGGCGCCGCTCGGGGACCGGCGGCTGGTCGAGTAGAACGATGAAGTTCTCGCCCAGCGCTGCGTTTCCGATCCGGTGGACGCCGAATCCCCAGAAGAGAACGACGCCGGAGATCGCCAACAGGGCGAAAAACGGGATCAGGACGGTCAGGACGGCACTGGCTGCCCGCACTGCCCCCTTCGATCTTGACATGGCATCTCTCTTTCATAATAAAGATATTTATTATCGTAGAATAATAATTATTTGCTTGTTCGGATTATGGGCGAGGCAGCGGGTACGTGCAAGAGCGATCCCGGGAATCGCTGGGGAGGAGAGCGGACTCGTGGATGTCGGAACGGTCGACTATTGGATGAGCGCCCTGTTGTGGAACGCCGTCTTCCTGGCGGGCGGCGGGGTGGCCGCGCTTGCCGCTCGCGGCCAGGTCAATTGGCGCTGGTTCCTCCTCGCCTGGCTCCTGTTCAACCTGAACGTCGCGCTGGTCCTGAATTTCTTCGGGTTGAACGGCCTGCTGTATGGCTTGGCGGGCGATCCGGATGTGAGTTTCAACTGGGCCGGCAAGATCGCTGCCTTGGCGGTATCGATCGCCATACTCGCGTTTGGCATCGTCGACAGGGAAGCGGCGGGGGTGACGTTTCGGCAGAATGCGGGAGCGCGGATCGGCTGGATCGCGTTTGCGATTCTGTGCGCCATCGATGTCTTGATCGCCGTGATCATCGAGACACCGCCGCCCGATATCGAGGCGATCGCATATCAGCTGACCATGCCCAGCCTCGAGGAAGAGATATTCTACCGGGGCATCCTGCTCTTTTGCCTGGTCAAGGCTTTCGGGGATGGTCCGCGAGTCGCCTTCGCCAATATCGGTTTTGCCGCCATAATGTCGGTCATACTGTTCGGCGCCGTGCACAGTCTTTTCTGGGCAGGAGGGGCGCCGGTTTTCGTCTTGGAAATCTTTCTGATCACGGGATCGATCGGATTGATTCTCACCTGGCTCCGGTTGAACACCGGGAGCATCCTGGCGTCCATGCTCCTGCACAGTGTGATAAATACGGTCTGGCGGATGATCTGAAATGGTGGCCTGAAACGTAAAACGGCCACCATGGTGTCCGGCCGGGTCGCATAAACCGGATGAACCATGGCGGCCTTGGCGATTTCGGCTTTGGAGTGTCGCTATCGCCGGAAACCGGTATCGGCGATTATCGCGATTCGCTTTGTGACGCAGGTCACACGATCTCGAAAAGGCCGGCCGCGCCCATGCCGCCGGCCGTGCACATCGATACGACGACATAGCGTACGCCGCGGCGGCGCCCCTCGACCAGCGCATGGCCGACGAGCCGGCTGCCCGTCATACCGAACGGATGGCCGATCGCGATCGCGCCGCCGTCGACATTGAACTTCTCCGGATCGATGCCGAGTGTGTCGCGGCAGTAAAGGCACTGGCTGGCAAAGGCCTCGTTGATCTCCCACAGGCCGATTTCGTCCATCGAAACACCCGTCCGCTCGAGCAGCTTGGGAATCGCGAAGACCGGGCCGATCCCCATTTCCTCCGGATCGCATCCGGCCACCTGGAAGCCGCGATAGATGCCGAGTATCTCCTTGCTTTCGGCTTCCGCCGTGGCGCGGTCCATCAGGATCTGCGCAGCCGCGCCGTCCGACAGCTGACTCGCATTGCCCGCGGTGATATGCTTGCCTTCCTTGATGACGGCGCCGTCCGACCAGACGGTCTTGAGCCCCGCCAGCGCCTCGGCGGTCGTACCGGCTCTTAGGCCTTCATCCTTGCTCAGGGTAACGGTCTCGGCGCCCGCCTTGCTGCCGTCTTTTTCGTAGAGCTGCTTTTCGACCGTGATCGGCACGATTTCTGCATCGAGCCGCCCGGCTTCGGTCGCCGCGACGGCACGCTGCTGGCTCATTGCGCCGAATTCGTCCTGCGCCGCGCGGCTGATGCCATATCGCTCGGCAACGATTTCGGCGGTCTCGATCATCGGCATATAGGCATGCGGAACGCGCTCGATCACCGACTGATTGATATGTCGCGGCGCATCCTTGGTGACGGTATGACTGATGCTCTCCATCCCGCCCGCCATCGCGACGTCCATCTCGTCGCACATGATTGCGCGCGCCGCGAGCGCGACGGCGGTCAGCCCCGATCCGCATTTGCGGTCCAGCGTGAAGGCCGGGATTCGGTTGGACAAACCCGCCGCGAACAGCGTCATCCGCCCGAGATTGCCGCCCTGGGTTCCCCATTGGTTGCCGACGCCGAAGAAGAAATCGTCGATCCGTTCGGGATCGATGCCCGCACGTTCGATCGCCGCGTTGACGACATGCGCGCCCAGCACGGGCGCTTCGGTGGCGTTGAACGCGCCGCGATAGGCCTTGCCGATCGGCGTGCGCGCGGTGGCGATAATGGCGGCTTCACGCATCGGCAAAAACTCCTGCTGTTGAATTTATCTAGATCACCCAGTCTTCCAGATAGGCGCGCCGGCGCTTGACCACCATCTCGTCGTGCAGCCGGCGCACCGTCTCGCTCGCCGTCTGCTGGCAGAGAAAGGGGAAGATGCCGTGCAAGACGCATAATGCGCCCGCCGCGATCATCCTCATTCCGAAGCCCGAGGCGGCAACCAGGTGCTGGCCGTAGCTTTCGCTGACGTCCCGAAGATGTGTGGTGAGAAATCTGGTCATGGATGCGGTCCGACATTCTGACTGGGATACCGCGAGCCTAGATGATCCGCTTGCGAAATTCACCCCGATAAGCGAATTTGCGCAATCCGCCGCAACATCTGCGGACATCGAGAAAGAGCCAATGACCACCAGCCTCCGTCCTATCGCGATGCTCGAAACGCATGAAGTGACGAACCAGCCGCCGCCGCTCGAAGGTTTCGATCGGTTCGGTTCGGATCGGGCCTTGGTCGATGCGGCAACGATGGCCGGAGCGCGAATGCATCACGAGCGGCTGACCGAATTCGGTCGGCGCACGGGATCGACCGAGACGATCGAATGGGGCATCGCGGCGAACGAGAATCCGCCCGTCCTCGAAACGCACGACCGCTATGGCCGACGGATCGACGAGGTGCAGTTCCATCCGGCCTATCACCGGCTGATGGCGCTCGGTCTCGACGCGGGCATTGCCGCCGCCGCCTGGGACGGCACTGAGGCCGGGCACACGCTGCACTCGGCGATGGCCTTCCTTCTCGGCCAGGCCGATGCCGGCACGCAATGCCCGATGACGATGACCTATGCCGCCGTCGCCGCGCTCGGGCTTGAACCCGCGATCGGCGACGAATGGATTCCTAGGATCACGGCGTCGCGCTACGATCCCGCCGTCGGCCCGGCTTCGGAAAAGGCGGGCGTCACGATCGGCATGGCGATGACCGAGAAACAGGGTGGCTCGGACGTCCGGGCGAACACGACCAGGGCAGATCCCGCCGACGGCGCATACCGGCTTACCGGCCATAAATGGTTCTGCTCGGCGCCGATGTGCGACGCTTTTCTGACCCTCGCCCAGGCCGAGGGCGGGCTGACCTGCTTCCTCGTCCCGCGCTGGACGCCCGATGGCGAGCGCAATGCCGGTTTCCGGGTGATACGGCTAAAGGACAAGCTCGGCGACCGGTCCAACGCGTCGTCCGAAGTGGAATATCACAACGCCTATGCCGAGCGGCTCGGCGAGGAAGGGCGCGGCGTGGCCACCATCATCCGGATGGTGCAGCATACGCGGCTCGATTGCGTCGTCGGTTCGGCGGCGACCATGCGCGGAGCGCTCGCCGAAGCGCTGTGGCATGCCGCGCATCGCCGGGTCTTCCAGCGCAATCTTGCCGACCAGCCGGCCATGGCGGCGGTGCTCGCCGACCTTGCCGTGGAGAGCGAGGCGGCAACGGCGCTCGCTTTTCGCCTCGCTGCGGCCTTCGATGCCGACGAACCGCTCGCCCGGCTGCTCACGCCGATCGCCAAATATTGGGTGTGCAAGCGCGCGCCCGGTATGGTGTACGAGGCGATGGAGTGTCTTGGCGGTGCCGGCTATGTCGAGACGGGGCCGATACCGCGCCACTTCCGCCAGTCGCCATTGAACGCAATCTGGGAAGGGTCGGGCAATGTGATCGCGCTCGACGTGCTCCGGGCGATGGCGCGCGAACCCGAGGCGCTCGACGCGCTGCGGGCATTTCTTTCCGACGCGCGCGGCTGCCATTCATCTTATGATCACTGGCTCGACGGCCTCGATTGGGAAAATGTCGGCGAGCATCAGGCCCGGCACGCCGTCGAGCGGCTGGCCTTGGCCGCGCAGGGCGCAGTCCTGATCGGCGCGGACAGCCCGGTGGCCGACGCCTTTTGCCGGGTGCGGCTGGCAAACCCGGCCTTCGCCTATGGCGCGTCGCAGGCCGCCATCGACAGTCGCGCGATCGTCGAGCGGGCAATGCCGGCGCATATTTGACCAAAGGCGCGTATCCCGACTGTCTACAGGCGCGGCGGGCATCGGCTTGCCTTGCCGGGCACAGAAGCTAAGCCTCGTCGCGATGATAAGCACGATCGGCCTGATAGGGGCGCTGGCGCTGTTGATCTGGATGACGGTTCGCGGCGTCAATATCCTGATCGCGGGGCCGGTCGCCGCCGCGATCGTCGCCGCGACGAGCGGGATCGCCTGGCTGCCGCCGCTGGCCGTTGCCGACGCGCCCGATTTCGCAACGAGCTATATGGCCGGTTTCACCGGCTTTTTCGCCGACTGGTTCTTCATGTTCCTGCTCGGCGCGATTTTCGGCGAGGTGATGGGCGCGTCCGGCGCGGCGGCCAGCGTTGCGCACTGGATTATCGAGAAGATCGGCATCCGCCATGCGGTTCTGGCCGTGGTCGCGGCGTGCGCGCTGCTGACCTATGGCGGGGTCAGCGTCTTCATCGTCGCCTTTTCGGTCTATTCGCTCGCGGTCAGCCTGTTCCGCGAGGCCAATCTGCCGCGCCGTTTCATTCCGGCCGCGCTGTGTTTCGGATCGGTCACCTTCACGATGACGAGCGCGGGCTCGCCCGAGATCCAGAACCTGATCCCGATGCAATATCTGGGCACGACGGCCTATGCCGCCTGGGAGGTCAGCCTGGTTGTTGCGATCCTGATGGCGGCCCTGGGCTTCATCTGGTTGCAATGGATGGTGAAACGCGCGGTGGCGCGGGGCGAGACGTTCGAGGGCCGCGAAACTGACGATGCGGTCGAGGAGGGAAGGGTGCTGCCCAATCCGTTCCTGTGTCTGTTGCCGCTGGTCGCCGTGCTCGGCGTGTTCATGATCTTCCAATACCCGCAGCGGCTGGGACCGCTTTCGGCGATCATGCCGGCCGAATCCTTGGACAAATGGGCGCTGGTTGCGGCGCTCGGCGCCGGAACGATTATCGCTCTGCTGGTCGGATTGAAGAGTCGGAGGAAGATGCCCGAGGCCTTTTCCAAGGGCGCGACGGGCGCAGTCGTCGCAATCACCAATACCTGCGCCGTGGTCGGATTCGGTGCGGTCGCCTCGCTCTCGCCCGCTTTCCAGGAAGCGCTCGTCCTCGTGCAAAACCTGCCCGGCGATCCGCTGATCGGCGCGGCGATCGCGGTGACCGTGATAGCGGGCCTCACCGGCTCCGCATCGGGCGGCCAGAGCATAGCCTTGCCGCTGATCGCGCCGCATTATCTCGATGCCGGTGCCAGCGCCGACGAGTTGCACCGCACGGTCGCCATCGCATCGGGCGCGCTCGATAGCCTGCCGCACAATGGCTATGTCGTCACCACGATCCGCGCGATCTGCGGCGAGACGCACGCCGCCGCCTATGGCGCGGTCGGCGCGCTGACGGTGATCGTGCCGCTGATCGGCCTGATCGTCGCGCTCGCGCTGTTCGCCATCTTCTAGGCGCAAAAACTCATATCTTCTTAACCATGTTTGCGGTAGAATCTGTGCCATGGGGACGGTGATCGATTTTGAGACGGGCGCGGTCGCGCAATTGCAGCGCCGGGTGGCGCAGGCCGAAGAGGATAATCGCGACCTGCTCGCCTTTGCGCGGGGGCATTCGGGCGCGACGGCGGCGATTCACGATGCCGTACTCGCCGCGATTTCCGCGGAAGGGCTTGACCATCTCCTTCACATCGTGACGCAGCAATGGCCCGACATTCTCGGCGTCGATGCGGTCAGTCTCGCGCTCTATGTGGGCGAGCGGGGCGTCCGCGCCGATATTGCCGGCATGCAGTTCGTCGAACGCCGGCTGATCGAGAAGGCGGCCACCGACATGGCGGGCGTCGTGCTGCGCGATTGCGAGCGCGGGCATCCATTGTTCGGTCCAGCCTCGGACTATGTCCGCGCCGAAGCGCTTGTGCGCCTCGACAATGACGCGCCATTGCCGTCCGGCCTGCTGGCGCTCGGTCAGCGTGACAGCCAGGGTATGGAAACGCATCATGGCGCCGAGCTTTTGGGTTTTCTCGGCGATAGCCTCGCACGGCTTCTGGGCCGGTGGCTGCTGCCCTGACACCGGACGCCCATCCGGCGACCGCGCTTGCCGGGGAGTGGGCGGCGTATCTCGGCCGCGACCGGCGGCGCTCTCCGCATACGATCCGCGCCTATGTGGCAGCCGCACACCGGCTGATCGCCTTTCTCGGCCGGCATCGGGGAGAGGCCGTCACCGGCGCAACGCTTCGCGCACTGGATGCGCCCGATCTGCGGGCGTTTCTGGCACATCGCCGTAACGAGGGCCTGGCCAACCGGTCGACTGCGCGCGAACTGTCCGCCTTGCGCGGTTTCCTCGCCTTTGCCGCCGAACGGGCTGGCGAACAGGCGGCGGTCCCGCGTGTCAAAGGGCCGAAACTGAAACCCGGCGTGCCGCGCCCCGTGGCGCCGGACGAGGCCGTCGCGCTGGCCGAGGATGTCGCCGCGCAGGCCGAAGAACCCTGGATAGCGGCACGCGATTGGGCGGTGTTGCTGCTGCTCTATGGCGCGGGTCTGCGGGTTGGAGAAGCGCTGGGTCTGACGGGTGCCGTCCTGCCGCTCGGCGAAACGCTGTCGGTGACCGGCAAGCGGGAAAAGACCCGGATCGTGCCGCTGCTCGACAAGGTGCGCGAGGCGATCGAGGATTATGTGAAGCTGTGTCCCTACGCGATCGGTCGGGACGATCCGTTGTTCCGCGGTGCACGGGGCGGCGCACTCGGGAGCGATATCGTGCGCCGCGCAGTGCGTGGCGCGCGTGCGCGGCTGGGCCTGTCGGGCAAGACCACGCCGCATGCCTTGCGCCACAGCTTCGCGACGCATCTGCTGGCGCGGGGCGCCGATCTCCGCTCGCTCCAGGAGCTGCTCGGCCATGCCAGCCTCAGTTCGACGCAAATCTACACATCGGTCGACGCGGCACATCTGCTCGACGTCTATCGCAACTCCCATCCGCGCGCCTGACGGAAAGGACTTGCCGTGCCGATGATCAAGATTTCCTCGATTTTCGACGCCCCGGCCGACCGTGTCTGGGAAGAAGCGAACACATCCCGGTTGCTCAACTATGTGACACGCGGCCGGATCGCCTTCGATCCGATCGAGCCTCCGCAGTTTCCCGAAAGATGGGCCGAAGGTGATTACAAAGTCGCGATGCGGGGTTTCGGAACGGTGCCGCTTGGCTCACAGACGATCGGCATCGAGTTCCCGCCGCCGCGCGGCGATACGCGCATCCTGCGCGATAACGGCAGCGGCCGGTTCTTCCGGAAATGGGATCATTGGATCTATATCGAGCCGATGGAGGATGGGCGCACGCGGTATACCGACGAGCTCGATTTCGACGCCGGCGTGCTGAACCCGATTGCCAAGCCTATCGTCCGGGAGTTCTACCAGCATCGTCAGGCGCGCTGGAAGAAGCTGATCGCGAGCGATTTCCGCTATTAGAGCTTGCTTTCGATCGCGTTCCAGATTTTCGCGCCGGTATCGGTGCCGTTGAACGCGTCGATCGAGACGATGCCGGTCGGGGAAGTGACGTTGATCTCGGTCAGATAGCCGCCGATCACGTCGATGCCGACAAAGAGCAAGCCGCGTTTCTTGAGCTCCGGCCCCAGCGCCTCGCAAATTTCGAGTTCGCGCGGTGTGAGCTCGGACGCCGCTCCCGATCCGCCGACCGCGAAGTTGGACCGGATTTCGCCCTTTTTCGGGAGCCGGTTGACGCCTCCTGTCGGTTCGCCGTCGACCAGGATGATCCTTTTGTCGCCTTGGCTGACGTCCGGAAGGAAAGCCTGGACCATGAACGGTTCGACCCAGACCTGGCTGAACAGTTCGGTGAGGGCAGGGAGATTGCCGTCATCGGGATCGAGCTTGAACACCGCCGTGCCCGCATTGCCGTAAATCGGTTTGACGACGATCTCGCCATGCTCGCGCTGGAAGGCGCGGACATCGTCGAGGCTGCGGGTGATCAGCGTCGGCGGCATGAACTCGGCGAAGTCGAGAACGAAGATTTTCTCCGGCGCGTTGCGCACCGCGTCCGGATCGTTGACCACGAGCGTGTCGGGTTGGATCCGTTCGAGCAGGTGCGTGGCTGTGATATAGCTCAGATCGAAAGGCGGGTCCTGCCGCATCAGCACGACATCGATATCGCCGCGCAGGTCGATCGTCTCCCAGTCGCCGAACTCGTAGTGATCGCTCTCGACACGCTGCACGGTGACCGGCCGGGCGCGCGCCTTCAACGCGCCATCGGCCGCATAGCTCAGATGCTTGACGTCGTAATGCCAGAGCCGGTGGCCGCGCGCCTGCCCCGACAGCATGATCGCAAAGCTCGAATCCCCGGCGATATTGACCTTTTCCATAGGATCCATCTGGATCGCGACATTGAGAGGCATGCGTTTCTCCTGGTCAGGGCTTCAGGCAATAGCGGCGGTCGGCGCGCATTCAATAGAGTCCTGCTTTATCCCATCCAAGCATTCTCGATATGGCGCGGCCAGTGCCCCGGTGCGGTCAGGATCACGTCGATACGGATATCCTCGCCATGGCCGGCGAATTTGGGAGCCAATATCTCGGCCGCCGCGGCCACCCGCTCCAATCGATATTCGTCGATTGCAAAGTCGAGTTCTTCCGGGGTCGCGCGCGTTTTCACTTCGACAAAGACGATGGTGCGGCCGCGCTTGGCGACCAGATCGATCTCCCCGCGCGGCGTGCGCTGGCGGCGCGCCAATATCCGATAGCCCTTGAGGCGCAGATACCAGCCAGCCACTGTCTCTCCGCGCCGTCCGCTGCGTTCGGCGCGGGCGCGGTTCATTCACCGGCTTTGAGCGCCATCGCGCGTTCATAAAGGCCGTCGCTCGAAACCTTGAGGGCTTTCGCAACCTCGCGGGCTGCCTTGCCCGGCGGCAACCGTTCCAGCGCGTCCGCGAGCGCAGCGTCGATATCGGTCTCGCTCGTCGCTTCTGCGTCGCCAGGCGGGCCGATCACGATCACGATCTCGCCCTTGGGCGGCGCGTCGGCATAACGGGCAGCCAGTTCCGACAAGCTGCCGTTGACCGTTTCCTCGAACGCCTTGCTGATCTCGCGCGCCACCGCGGCCTCGCGATCGCCAAGGCCTTCCGCGAGTGCATTCAACGCCTTGGCGAGCCGCGGCCCGGTTTCATAGAAGATCAGCGTAGCGCGCACCGCGCCGAGTTCGGCGATTGCATCGGCGCGCGCCTTGGCCTTGGACGGCAGGAAACCGGCGAACAGAAACCGGTCGGTCGGCAGCCCGGCCAGAGTCAGGGCTGCGACAGCGGCGCAAGGCCCCGGAATGGTGGTGACAAGATGGCCCGCAACACGCGCGTCGCGCACGAGCTTGTAACCCGGGTCCGAGATCAGCGGCGTACCGGCGTCGGACACCAGCGCGACCGCCTTGTCGCCCATTTGTTCGACGAGCTTGGCGCGCACCGCATCTGCGCTGTGATCGTGATAGGCGGTGATCGGTTTCCTGATCTCCAGATGGTTCAGCAATTTCGCCGTGACCCGGCTGTCTTCGGCTGCGACGATATCCGCTTGACGCAGCACCATTTCCTGCCGCCGCGACACATCTTGCAAGTTGCCGATGGGCGTGGCGACGATATAAAGGCCGGGAAGTAGCGTATCGTTCATAGGATTCTCGTCATGGCATCACAGCGGCACCCGGGGCAACGTCACTCGGTCCTTTTCCGGTTCGGCATCGTCTTCATGGCGCTGACCCTGGCCGGGTGCGAAGCGATCCTGCCGCGTTCGGGGCGGCCCGACGACAGGCCGCCGCCAACCCAACCCGATATCACGACCGGGATCCCGGAAGACGGGTTGCGCCGCGTTGCGCTGCTCGTGCCGACATCGGGCAACAATTCGGGCGTCGGCCAGTCGATCGCCAACGCGGCGAACATGGCGATCCTCGACACGGGCGGGGAAGGGGTGCGCATCACGACCTACGACACGGCCGGCTCGGGCGGTGCGAGGAATGCCGCGAACCGGGCGCTTGCCGATGGCAGCCGGCTGATCCTCGGGCCCCTGCTGGCCGACAATGTCCGCGTGACGGCGCCCGTGGCGCGCAGCGCCGGCGTCCCCGTCATCGCCTTTTCCAACGATACGAGCGTTGCGGGGAACGGCACCTATCTGATGGGCTTCACGCCCGCCCAGTCGATCGCCCGGGTCACGAGCTATGCAGCGGGCGAGGGGGCACGGCGTTTCGCTGCGCTGATTCCCGAAGGCCTGTACGGCCAGCGCGCTTCCGCGGCGTTCGCGGAGGCGGTTCGCGCCAATGGCGGAACCCTGGTCGCGACGCGCACCTATGCGCGTTCGCGCCGGTCGCTGCAGCTGGCGGTGACCCAGCTCAACGGGGAAGGCGAATTCGACGCGGTGCTGATCGCCGACAGCGGTTCGACCGCGCGACAGGCGGCGCAAATGCTCCGCGATCGCGGCGCGACCGAGGCACAGATATTGGGCACCGAGCTATGGAACAACCAGCCCGACCTGGCCCGCGACCCGGCGATGCACGGGGCGCTGTTCGCCAGTGTTTCGGACCGGATGTTCAACACGCTGACCGACCGGTACCGCTCGCGCTTCAGCTCCGATCCCTATCGCCTGTCGAGCCTTGGCTATGACGCGGCGCTGCTTGTCGTTCGCATCGCCCGGGAATGGTCGATCGACCGGCCCTTCCCGTTACGCGAGTTGCGGGACACTGGCGGTTTTTCGGGTGTCGACGGAGCGTTCCGGTTCGGCCAGGACGGGGTTGCCGAGCGTGCGCTCGAGGTGCAGCAGATCCGGCCCAGCGGCTTTACGGTCGTATCGCCTGCGCCGAGCGGCTTTGGCGGCTAGGCCGCCGCTTTCTCGTCGGCGACGATCTCGGCGAGCACACTGTTGAGCACGAGCCGACCGTTTGCGGTGGCGGCCAGGCAATTCGGATCCGACCGGAGCAGACCATGCGCCGTCAGCCGCTCGATTGCCGCCTCGTCGAGCAATTCCCGGGGCAGCCGATCGCGAGCCACGCCCTCGGTCAGCCGCAGGCCCATCACCAGCCTTTCCGCGCCCAGATCGTAGTCCGAAAGCGCTTCTTCTGCCTGCAGTCCATGGCCGTTGCGATCGACGGCGGACATCCAGTTCTCCGGTTTTCTGTGGCGGGTGGTTGCGGAGCAATTGCGGCGGCCATGCGCGCCGGGGCCGATTCCGGCATAGGGCTCATAGCGCCAATAGGTAAGGTTGTGGCGGCTTTCCTCGTCCGGCCGGGCGTGGTTCGATATCTCATAGGCGGGAAGGCCGGCGGTTTCGGTCAGGTCTTGAGTCAGCTCGTACAGTACCGCTCCGTCATCGGGTTCGGCCTCGCCGAGTTCGCCGCGCGCCGCGAGCGTCGCGAACCGCGTCCCGGGTTCGATGGTTAGCTGATAGAGCGAAAGATGGCCGGTTCCGAAATCGAGGGCTCGCCTGAGTTCGGCTTCCCAAGCGTCCGCATCCTGCCCGGGAAGCGCATAGATGAGATCGAAGCTTGTCCGCGCGAACGCCGTCTGCGCGGTTTCGAGCGCCGCCAATCCTTCGGATACGTCATGAGCGCGCCCGAGAAAGCGCAGCGCATTGTCGTCCAGCGATTGCAGTCCGAGCGATACGCGGTTGATCCCCGCCGCGGCGAGGTCGGCGAAGCGCGCGGCTTCGACCGAAGAGGGGTTCGCCTCGAGCGTGATCTCGATGTCTTCGGCAAAGCCCCAATGCCGTTCGGCGGAAGCGATCAGGGCGGCAACCGTGGACGGCGGCATCAACGATGGCGTTCCGCCACCGAAGAAGATCGATGTCAGTTTTGCTCGCGCCGTCAGCGCCGCCTCATGCGCCATGTCGGCCAAAAGCGCTTCTCGCCATGCCGTCTGATCGACGCTGTCGCGGACATGGCTGTTGAAATCGCAATAGGGGCATTTGGAAACGCAAAATGGCCAATGGATATAGAGCGCCAAGCCGGTCATCGGATCAGAATACTGCGGCGATAAGCTTGGCGAAAGCATCGGCCCGATGGCTGATTGCATGTTTTTTGTCCGGATCGATTTCGGCGAACGTCCGGCTATGGCCGTTGGGCACGAAGACTGGGTCGTAGCCGAAACCCAGCGTTCCACGCGGCGGCCAGGTCAGATGTCCGGCGACCCGCCCTTCGAATACCTCGCTATGGCCGTCGGGCCAGGCCAGAGCCAGGGTGCAGGCGAAATGGGCGCTCCGATCGGTATCGGGGCCCTGTTCGGCCAGTTTTCCTTCGACCTTGCCCATCGCCATGTACCAGTCGCGACCCGGGCCGCCCTCATGGGCGCGCGCTTCCGCCCAGTCGGCGGTGTAGACGCCCGGCGCGCCCTCCAGCGCGTCGACGCACAATCCGCTGTCGTCGGCCAGTGCGACAAGACCCGAGCCCTTTGTGCCTGCGCGCGCCTTGATGAGTGCATTTTCGGCGAAGGTCGTGCCCGTCTCCTCGGGCTCGGGCAAGCCGAGTTCGCCCGCGCTGACCACCTCCATGCCGTGCGGTTTTAGCAGGTCTGCGATTTCGCGCACCTTGCCCGGATTATGGCTGGCGATGACCAGCTTTCCCGGTTCGAGCCTGCGGCTCACGATATGGCGGCGTCCTGCGCCGCGAAGATTTCGGTGCAGCCGATGCGCGCGAGGCGGAGCATGCGCAGCAGCGCTTCCTCGTCATAGGTTTCGCCTTCGGCCGTGCATTGCGCCTCGGCGATATTGCCGTCGCCGGTCAGCACGAAATTGGCGTCGGCACCGGCGTTCGAATCTTCCGCATAATCGAGATCGAGAACCGGTTCGCCGCTATAGATGCCGCACGAGATTGCCGCGATTTTCTGGGTCATCGGATCGTCTTCAAGCTTGCCGCCAGCCATCAACGCGTTGACCGCCAGTCTGAGCGCGACCCATCCGCCGGAGATCGACGCGGTGCGGGTGCCGCCATCGGCCTGGATCACGTCGCAATCGACGGTGATCTGGCGCTCGCCGAGCTTGTCGAGATCGGTCACGGCGCGTAGCGAACGGCCGATCAGGCGCTGGATTTCCTGGGTCCTGCCGGACTGCTTGCCGCGAGCCGCTTCGCGATTGCCGCGGGTATGGGTTGCGCGCGGGAGCATCCCATATTCGCCGGTGACCCAGCCGCTGCCTTTACCGCGCATCCAAGGCGGTACGCGATCCTCGATGCTGGCGGTGCAGAGTACGCGCGTCTCTCCGAAGCTGATCAGACAGGAGCCCTCGGCATGTTTGGTAAAGCCGGGTTCGATCGTAATAGCCCGCATTTGATCGGGCGCGCGGCCGGATGGGCGCATAAAGCATATGTCCTTCTGGAATGTGTCGGTCCGCCCCTATCGCGCGGGGCATCGCTCGTCCAGCCGAATGACGGCGAGCGTGGGCATCCGGTGGGAGGGGAGCGTCAGCCGGTGGTGGCGCTCGCGAGCGCGACGGCCTGCGTCGATGCAAGGGCTTCGGTTTCTTCCGGGATAGCGTCGATGGTGAAGCTGATCGTGATCGTCGGCGTCGGCGGCTCGGGCGGTTCCGGCGCGACCGGCGCGGAATGGCGATACCGGCGGGCGGTACGTTCCGCGCGTGCCTGGGCGCGTTCGGCCAGTGCCTGGGCCCGCTCGGCATGGCGCTCCGCACGGCGTTCCAATTCGCCGCTCAGCGCCGTCATACGGACGGCGAGTTGCGCCATTTGGGGTTCGAAGTTCGCGTTATGGGTTTCGCCCAGTCGCTCCATCTCACGTTCGACCCGCGCCATTTCGCGTTCGATCCGTCTTTCGACTTGCGCCATCTCGCGATCCAGCCGCGCTTCCTCACGCGCCATTTCCCGCTCGATCCGGGCCTCCTCGCGTTCGAGCGCAGCCTCACGGCGCGCCATTTCGCGTTCTATCCGTGCGGTGCGCCGGTCTTCCGCGCGTTGGCGCCGATCCTCAGAGCGTTGGCGACGGTCCGCAATCAGCTCGTCCTTGTCCTCGCATTCCTGATTCTCTTCCTCGACGCGCGGTTCGAAAACCGCTGTTTGCAGCACGGCGTTGCGCAACAGGCCACTGTCCTGCTGCAGTACCACAGGCTGGAACAACGCGTTGCCGCTCTTCCGAGAATCATTGCCGGATCCCCGGAAGGTGAAAGTCCATCCGGGCTCGGCGTCGAAGGACCAGCCTTGCGGATCGCTCGAGGCCCAATGATCGTCAGCGTCGCGCTCATGACGTTTCGCTGCGGACTCTTCCGACGTCCCACCTTCGCGCGATGGCCGTACCTCCGGCGTTTCGCTGGGCGGCGCTTCCGCAAGCGCGACTTCGATTTCCGGCACGATCTCGGTTGCTTCACCCGTATCCGTGTCTGCATCCTTGCCGTCGCTGTCCTTGAACGTCGTCGACGAGAAGGATGCATCGGCCGATGCCGCGATCGTGAGACATCCCGCGAGCACGAGCGTCAACGCCGCCGCGGGCATCGTCGTGCCGCTTTCGCGGCGGAACGGGCGTTCGCGCAGCCGCGTGATACGATTCATCAGAGGGGTGTGCCGGCCTTCGGCCGCCATCGCGAAACCGGGCAGCATGTCGCGGCTTTCCAGTGCGACCTTGCCGAGGCCCTGGGCGAGCGCGTTGCTGTTGCCCGTTTCCTCCACGACCCGGGCGTCGCAGGCATATTCGCGTTCGATATCGATCTGGCGCGACAGATAGGCGATCGCGGGATGGAAGAAGAAGATGTTGCAGATCATCGCCTGGATCAGGCCGAGCAGATAGTCCTGGCGGCAGATATGCGCGATTTCATGGACAAGGATGGCCTCGGCCTGATCGATCGGTAGGCGCAGGAAAAAGCCCGTGGGCACGAGAACGATGGGCTTGAGCGTTCCGATCGTCAGCGGAGTGGTGATGCGCGAGGACTGGAGGATCGTCGCGCGCGCATCGGCGCCCAACCGCTCGACCCAGAGCCGGAACCGCATTTCCCAATCGGCGGGAACGGGGCCGGTGCCTTCATGCTTGAGCCGCGAGGTGGCGCGCAGCGACTGGATATAGCGGACGCCGAGCCAGCTGAAGCCGAGCGCCCAGACGAGGCTGATGAACCAGGTCGTGCGGCCGAGAGTCTCGACAAACGCCTGCCAGCCCTGCGCCGGGGGAACGTACCCGGAAACGGCGATGGTCTCGGCCGCGCCGATGGTCCGGTAGCACAGGACCCAAGTGACGATGAAAAGCAGGAGGGTAGCCGCAAGTCCGCCATAGGCGCTGATGAACCGCAGCTGGGCATTGTGGCGCGGAATGATCCGGAGCGCGACGAATACTAACGCGGCGACAAGTGCGATCTGCCAAATACTGTGCAGCAGGGCCCAGCCCAGGCTGTCGACCAACACGCTCGGGTTAACGCGCATCCTCTTCTTCCCCCTGTTCGGCTTCCAGTTCAGCGATGAAAGCCTTGAGTTGTTCTATTTCGCGGGCCGACACATCGTCGCGGCCCAGCGCATGCATGACGAGATCGGCTTTGGAATTGCCGAAAACGGTCCGAACGAGCCGATTCAGCAAGGTCGTTCGCGTTTCGGATGCGGGTTGCGTCGCAACATAGTCGAACGACTTGCCCTTGCCCGGGATGCGATCGACAAGCCCCTTGTCGAGCATCCGCTGGAGCTGTTTGAGAACGGTCGTATAGCCGACGTCCCGGATCTGCCGGATCTCTTCATGCACGGTGCGCACGGAAACAGGCTGCCGCTCCCAGACTATCTGGAGGATTTCCGCTTCGGCCTCGGAAGGCGGGGGCAGGGTTGTATTACCGTCTGTCATAGACACGTTTCGCGCGCTTCCTTACCGATTCCGCGTATTTACGGCAAGTGTCGTTACTCAACTGTCGACCAACGACATGCTGGGCACGACGAACGGCATGGTGGGGCGGGACTGGCGGTTTTGCCTTGGAGTTTCTACATCGCGCCCATGGCCGGCCCGAATGTCACCGAATTGTCCGAACGTGCGCGCGACGTGTTTCGCACGGTGGTCGAGACATATCTGGACAGCGGCGAGCCGGTCGGATCGCGGACGATCTCGAAAATGTCCGGCCTCAACCTGTCGCCGGCATCGATCCGCAACGTCATGCAGGATCTCGAAGAACTCAATCTGCTCGCCGCGCCGCATACCAGCGCCGGCCGCATGCCCACCGAAACGGGCCTGCGCCTTTTCGTCGACGGCATGATGCAGGCGGGACAGCTGACGGCTGCCGAACAGCAGGCGATCGAAGCGCAGATCGGCGGAGTGGGGCCGGTCGAGGAAGCGGTCGCCAATACGACGGCCGCGCTGTCCGGCCTCTCGGCCTGTGCGGGCCTCGTCCATGTGGCGAAGCGGGAACCCGTGCTGAACCAGTTCGGCTTCGTGTCGCTATCTGAAACCCAGGCGCTTGCCGTGCTCGTGGGCGGCGACGGCTCGGTCGAAAACCGGGTCGTCGATCTGCCGCATCCGGTGCCGGCATCGACGCTCAACGAGGCGGCCAATTATGTCAGCCAGCGCCTGTCGGGCCTGACGCTCGAACAGGCCACAGCACGTCTCCAGGAAGAAATCGGCCGCGGCAAGGCGGCGCTCGACGCGGCCGCGCAGGACCTCATCGCCCGCGGCCTTGCAACCTGGTCGCGCGACAACGCGTCGCGCCCTGTGCTGATCGTCAGAGGACAGGCCAATCTGCTGGATGAAACAGCGGCGGCCGATCTCGATCGCGTCCGGCATTTGCTCGGTGAGCTGGAGGGTAAGGAAGAAATCGCCCAGCTGCTCGATCATGCGCGCGATGCCCGGGCCATGAAGATTTTCATCGGATCGGAGAACAAGCTCTTCGCGCTTTCCGGGTCCTCCGTCATCGCCGCGCCCTATCATGACGGGGACGGACAGGTGGTCGGCGTGGTCGGCGTAATCGGGCCGACACGCTTGAACTATGCGCGAGTCGTTCCCATGGTGGACTTCACTGCGAAAACCCTGTCGAAATTAGTGAGCTGAATGAGAACAATGGACGGCGAAAAGACCGAAAAAACCGATAGCGAAACCCTTTCGGAAGAGGCCGAGGCCGAACTGGCAGGCGTTCCCGAAAGCATGCGTGATACCGAAGGCGACGATAGCGAACCGCAATCGGACGCCGACCGGATTGCCGGGCTCGAAGAAGAGCTCGCCGCGGCGAAGCAGGAGGTCCTGTATGCCAAGGCCGAGGAGCAGAATACGCGCCGCAGGCTCGAACAGGAAAAGCAGAATGCCAGCGCCTATGCGGCGACCGGCTTCTCCCGCGATATCCTGTCCGTCGCGGACAATCTGGAACGCGCGCTCGACGCGATTCCGCAGGAATTGCGCGACGACGAGAAGTTCAAGGGGCTGGTGGCCGGGCTCGAAGCGACCGGACGCGAACTGGCGACCGTGTTCGGCAAGCATGGCATCGAACCGGTCGAAGCCGTTGGCCAGGAACTCGATCCGAACCGGCATCAGGCGATGGTCGAGATTCCGAGCGACGAAGCCGAACCCGGTATCATCGTCCAGCAGATGCAGCGCGGCTACATGATCAAGGATCGGCTACTCCGCCCGGCGCTGGTCGGCGTGGCGAAAAAGCCGGACTAAAGCTCCATCACGAGCTGCGTATTGCATCGATTGTAGGGCGTCTGCCAAAATTCGTCGCGGTGGAGTTCACGGAAACCCGCCGAGCGATAGAGCCGGTTGGCGGCCGGCAGCCGGTCGCTGGTTTCGATCCATATCCCATCGGCGCCCATTGCCCGCGCCTCGTCGAGAAGCCGCGCCATCACCGCTCTGCCGATGCCGTGGCCGCGCATACCCTTTTTCGCCGCCATCTTGACGATCTCGACATAATATTCACCGGCCACCGGCTGGATATGGGCGGGAACAACCGCGCCGCAGCCGCAGACCTCGCCGTCGATTTCGGCGATCACGATCCGTCCGCCCTTGGCGATGATCGAGGCTTGGGGATCGTCGAGCTGCTGGCGATCCGAATCCTCGATCTCGAATTCCTCCTCGATCCAGGCGAGGTTGAGATCGGCAAAAGCCCGGCTATCGCTGGGCTCGAACGCGCGGATCAGCGGCGCCATTTCATGCCGCGAGCGTGTAGCGGGATTCTCCGGGCCCGCGGCACATGCGCTTCGAGACCCGCGTTTCCTCGCCGCTGACGATGACGACATCGGTGACATCCATGCAGCTGGCGCCATTGGGCTGCGAGGTGAGGGCGGTCACCGTCGACGACCCGGACACATCGGAGCGCGTCGGGCTGGCCCAGCTCGCGGTCGCGCCGACCTCTTCCTGCTGCGTCACCTCCTCGGTCGCTTCGGCCATCCGCTCCTGTTCTTCGGGCTCGAGCTGGCACGCAATCTCCGCGACCAGCACGCCGGCAAACTGGCCGGCAATGAAACCGCCGACGGCGCCGATGCCGGCTGCGTCTCCCAGCACACCCCCCAGGATGCCCCCCAATATTCCCCCGCCGGCCCGTTCCGTATCGCAGGCGTTCTTGCCGTCCTCTTCTTCTTCGCGGCGAGCGCGCTGCTCCGTTCCGTCGGCGCGGTCGCGCTCGGCGGTTTCCGTCGTACGCTGATAATTGGCGCAGGTGCCGGAATAGCGGCAGAAACGCTCCTGGAGGAAGGCGCGGTCCTCCTGATAGCGCACCTCGATCTCCCGCGCGGTCGCCATGTGCCGGCCATCGGGATTCGAATCTTCATGCTCCTGGGTGATGGCGGCGAAGAACCCATCGGCCTGTTCCTGGGTGTAATCGAAATCGTTCATCACCTGAGATTCGTAAAGCGCGGCGATCTGTTCCTGATGTTCGATCATGCGCAGGCGGAACGGCGCGAGCACTTCGGCATGATAGGCGTCGAGCCGTTCGATGCAGCGATTGGTCGCGTCTGCCTTGTCGAACGGTTCGTCCTGCCGGCGATAGTCGTAGCGGCAATCGGGATAGGTCGCCCCGCTCATGACGGGCGTTGCGGGGATTTCGGGCAGCGGCGGCGGGGGTGCGCGTTGCGCATCGGCCGCAAGCGGAATGACCGCCAATCCCGCCATGCCGATTATCGCCGCTATAAGTCTGTTCAAGCCCTTCGCCATCGTCACCCCCACTCCGGTCGGCAATTTGTAGCCGCCAACGGCCCGCCGGGCAATGATCCCGGCGGGCCGCGCGCGGGACAGAATCAGACCAGCTGGGCGCGATTCTCGTCGCGATGCTTTTTCAGATATTTCATGAACGGCGTGCCGCCGGTGCCGACATCGACGTCGTTGCCGGCGCCCGAGGCCACCTGTTTGTTGATATAGCTGGCCGCATATTCGAGATGGCGCGTCCGGAACCGGGCGACCTGCTCGACACAGGCATTGAACGCATCCTTGACGCCGCTCGACTGCTGTTTGGCGAAGGCGCGCAACCGGCTGGCTTCGGCGAGGTCCTCGATGAAGCGGCGGTGCGGTATCGGGCGGTAGGGATGCAGTTCGGCCAGGAATTCGCGCAGCGCGTCATTTTCATGGGTGACGTTGAACAATGCGTCCATTGCCGGAACGATCGACGACTGCGACCCGGTTTGGCCGCGAAAGGCCTGTGGCTTTCCGCCATAGCGTTCGACGCCTTCATAGATAATGCCCTCTGGCGTGGCGGGGTTGTTCTTCCAGCCATGGATGTAGGGACGGACGCGCTGGTAATAGATATGGGGCTCGCAGCGTTCGGGCATACGGTCGAAATGCGCATTGATCCGGTCCCAGACCGTGTTCATCGTCTGGAGCAGCGTTTCGACGCGCCCGGCGTCGCCATCGTCCGCCGCTGCAACGATTTCGGTCGCAAGTTCGAGCGCCCGCCCGGCTTCGGCTTCGATCGCCACATGGATCAGGACGAACCAGTTTTCGTCCATGCCGCCGAGGAAGTTCTGGCGCATCGCGATATTGTCGAGCGCGATCGGCGCCGACTTGTCGAGCCGATACCAGTTGTCGAGTACATAGCCGGAATAGGGCAGCAGGGGTGCCTGGCCCAGTTTCTCGGCAAGCGCATCGATCGGCACGGCGAGCATGGCCGGCAATACAGTCGGTGCAGAATCTTCCCCCCACACATAGGCCTGCACGAGGAACGAATAGCGCACCATCGCGACGCGGATCTGCGCGTCGCTGGCCTCCGCCAGAAAGGCCGTCATGTCTGGCTGCGGTAGCTGTTCGAGCCAGTGCCGGGCCCGGCCGGTGGTGAGGATCGCGGAAAGCGTGTTTGCCGCTTCGACGATCGTATCGAATTCTGGTGGAAGGGAGATTTCGTCAATCTCGAAATCGGAAAGATAGCCGCGCTCCCGCGACATGCCGTAGGTTGAAAGCTCCATCTATGTCTCTTGGTCCCGGGCGCGGGTTGGGCCGCCCGGTGCATGGCCGGATCGTTACGCCCGCCGATGCAATTATTCAAGCGCGATGCCGTAGCGTCAGGCAGGCCCAGTTGACACTGGTTGACACAGGCCGGGGGTCGCCGGGGCTATTTGCCGCTTAAGTTGACAAAGTGGACACGCAGCGTTGCTTGCGCGCGCAATTTAATTTCCCACACAGCCGGCCTGCACAGCTGGAAAGTCACGAAGGTCACACACTCGGAGGGCCCAGAACCTCTCGCTCCGGCGAGCGGAAACGGTGGGGTGGCGGACGGGGTCAAAGAGCCTCGCGAGGCTCGGGACTCGGCGGCGCCATGGTGAGGGAGGTTTTCCTATTTTGCGAGGGAAATCGTATTTGGGGGATTTGGTACACTGTCAACGTAATTTCCTGCCCTCCAAAGACCCTAGGGAAACCGCTAGGAAACAGTTTCGTCCGGTCCGCTTCACTCATGCGAAGCGCTTGTCGTATTCTTGGGATATCCGGATAAGCGCTGCTCCGTATTCATTCGTGACTAGTTGCGCATTCGCCCATGCGAAGTCATGTGGCGGCTGGTTCGTCGCGATGAAAGGCAGTATAATCAACTCGTCGTAGAGCTGTTCAATTCGCTGCCGGACACGGCGCTGGGCCTCATCGTATTCTTGAATTGGATGCCGATACGTGGCCGAACCGTCCGTAAGGTACGTCCGATCTTTCTCATAGGAAAGGTACTCGGGAGCCTGATTCACCCCAACTACTGCGATGCAAATCGGATCGCCTCCGAACGACCGGAACACCCGCGCCTGATTCTCTAGGTCAGACAAAACTCGATCAACTTGCTTTATCATTGCCTTTGCAAGAATTTTCGTCTCGACACCAATCTCAATGTTGGCAATTGGGCCGCGAGAGACATTGAAATCGGGGACTGTCTCAGGGTCGAGATGGGGCAACAGCTCACCTAGACTGCCGTCTCCGCGCCTATTCTTTCTGCCCGTGATCAGGTTCTTGGTGTTGATGACGCGCGACCCAGATTTGGCGCGCGAAACGTATTTCTTCGAGCGGCCCAGGTCGAGAAGGTCCTCATACAATTCGAGAGCAACCTTGTCGCCGTTAGTGGAGGCCCGGTGACGATAGACTGCGCCATCAAATAGCCCGCGAAACTTGTTCAGAAGCTTGTAAGTCACCGTGTCCCCGGCTCATATTTTGTTTTCGAGTGCGATGCTGTAGCAACTTGGCCTCGACTGCTCCAGTCTCTCGCTTCGCGGCGATTACCTTCTCCAGATTGCGTTGCGCGATTTCGATGTAAGTTGGCTCGATATCGAGGCTGATCGAGTTTCGGCCGGATACGACGGCGGCAACGCTGGTACTACCCGTCCCACCGAAAGGGTCGAGGACAGTGTCCCCGGCGAACGAGAACATACGGATCAGCCGCTCGGCGAGCGCTGGCGGGTAAGGTGCAGGGTGCCCGGCCCGTGTCGATGCGCCGCGAATGTCTGTCCAGACACTGCGCCACCAAGCCTGCATCTCTTCCTTGGTCAGCATCGAGAGCGCCTTTTGAAGCGGCTCGACCTTGCGGTATTCGCCGCCCTTCCGCATAAAGAGGATGTACTCAATATCGTTTTTGACCACTGCTCCCGGCTGATAGGGCTTGCCGTAGAAACCCGCCCCGTTTCCAGCAGCCTCGGTTACGCCGTTCGCAATCTTGTGCCACAGTATCGGGGTGAGCACGTCGAGGCCTAGCGAGCGCGATCGCACCTGAATGTCGGCATGTAGCGGCATTACATAATGCCGGCCGCCCCTCTTGCGGGGCACGCAGACATCGCCCACGACACAGACGACACGACCGCCAGGGACAAGCACCCGCTCGCATTCACCCCAAACCTTGTCGAGCTCGACCAGGAACTCCTCATAGTCTTCGAGGTCGCCGAGCTGGCCGCGCGATCCTTCATACTGCTTCAGCGTCCAGTATGGCGGCGAGGTGACTATGAGATGCACCGATTTGTCCGCGATACTGTTTAGATCGCGGGCGTCGGCGAGCCCGAGCTGGTGAGTCGTCTTGTTGTAGGGGGACGGCCAAACAACCCGACGGAAATGCTCATTCGCCGCGCGAAAAATCTTCAAAGCCTCGGAGCTGTTGTCGGCCTTTGGGAGCTCGAAATTCTCACCGTGCAGCTTGAATACGCGCGCCATGCCGAGCTCCGTTCTCGTTTCATTCCACTCCGGAATAGCGGATTACGGCCTCGCGTCAAAGCGCGAACCGCAATTTTGTCCCCGACTGTTTCCAAAGAGCATTACAGAGCGCTTCGGCGACAGTTCACAAATCCCCAAATTGCCCAATTCCCGTCACCCTACCTTGAAAGGCAAGATCGCCTCGTAACTCTCCACCGACGCCGCACCCGCGACTGCACCACCCTGCCGCAGCAAAAACGTATGCCGCACGATTTCGGCCTGCTGCTCCAGCCCGTAGCGTTTGAGCGGCCAGCCCGGCTTGAGGCTGTAATGGTAGCGGCAGAAGGGGTGACGGCGCAGCGGGAGGAAAATGCCCGACTGATATTGCCAGACATGGGTCATCTCGTGGACAAACAGCGCCTGCAGCTTGAGCGGCGCCGTGCCGAAATCGTCGCGCCAAAAAGGGCCTTTGGGGTGGAACCAGATTCCGCCGGTCGGCGCCATCACGGTGTTCGCCGGTTGAAACGGAAACCATTTGCGCCGGTGCAGCTTTACCGCGTCATAGTCGATCGCTTCGCCGAAGATGCTCGCGGCCAGTTTGCGTTCGGCGGCGGCGAGGGGGCGAGCGATAGCAGACTGGTCCATCGCCGGTCTTTCGACCAATTCGGCGTCGGAGGGCAAGCCGCTTGTGCGCGGCTCGCCCCCGGCCCGCGATCAGTTGCTGTAGAGTTCGGAGACGTCCAAAATCGCCGATTCCAGCTGTGCGCTGCCATAGGTGCCGACCCAGATATCATACTGGCCCGACCGCGGCGTATCGAAGCGGATCGACGGGTTGAGGCCGTCGCCGCCATCGTCATCGCAATACCATTCGCCGTCCGGTCCGTTGATGACGAGCGTCGTATCGGAACTGGATTGAACCGAGATGTTCAGCGGCAGGCGGCCGCTTTCATACTGCACCCGATAGTCGGGCGCCGGCGAGACATAGCCACGGCAGGAACCGCCGAGCACCGACGCGTCGATCGAGCCGCCCGATTGGAGGCGAATCCGGTGCGGATCAGGCGTGAAGCCGGATCGCAGCGTTGCCGTTCCGTAATTCGGATCGAGCGAGAAGTCCGGACGTCCGCCGGAATTGCTGCTGGTCGACCGGTTTGAGATGTCATCATACAGTTCCGAAATGCCCAGCACGGCCGATTGGAGGCTGGCGCTCCCATAGGTGCCGACCCAGATCTCGTAGCGGCCCGACAAGGGCTGGTTGAACCGGACCGAAGGATTAAGGCCGCTGGCGCCATCGTCGTCGCAATACCACCGCCCGTCGGGTGCGTTGACGACCAGGGTCGTGTCGGCCTCGGACGCCACCGAGAACATGAGCGGCAGGCTTCCGCTCGCATAGACGACCCTCACGTCGGGAGCGTTGGCGATATAGCCGCGGCAGTCGCTGGCGATCGACGAGGCGTCGATGCTGCCGCCGGAAGAGAGTTCGACGAGCCGCGGGTCGTCGCTGAAGCCGGCGTTCAGTTCGACGGTGCCGTATGTCGGATCGAGATTGTAATTCTGCGCGGCGGCGGGAGCCGAAACGGCGATTGCAATGGTCGCGGCACAGACGGTCAGCGATCGGATGCTGTTCATGAAACTTCCCCCGGATAAAACATAAGGATGCGACCCTTATGGCATTGTCTTTTCTGAACCACCCGCCCGCAATCGTCCAGACATAATCGAAATCCGGTCGGTCCTGCGATCGGTCAGTGCGCGCCGTGATCCGTCTCGCCGCCGCCTTCGAACGGTGGCGAGTCGCCCGCCGCGATTGTCACCGCATCGACGCTGACGTCCCGGCCGCTGTCGAAACGGAAGTTGAGCGTAAGCGGGGTTCCCGGTGTAATCTCCGGATCGACACCGAACAGCATCCCGTGCCGGCCGCCCGGTTCGAAGACGATCGCTTCGCCCGGTGGTACGTCGGCCGACATGATCGGACGCATCCGCATGGCGCCGTCTTCCATGATGGTTTCGTGCAGTTCGACCGTCGCGACCCTTTCGCTGTCGATGGCGAGCAATGTGTCACCACCTTCCCCGCCATTGAGGACGAAATAGGCGGCGGCGGGCCGTCCGTCGACAGCCGGCAGCCTGACCCAGGCGTTTTCGACCATTTCGACGGGGCCGGCTTCTTCGGCGGGGCTGCAGGCGACAAGAGCCGTGGTCGCGAGGACGGCAATAAACGGAAAGCGCATCGAATTTCCCATATCTGAACAGATGGTTTCCTTTAGGTCGGCCAGACGGTTGCAGCAAGCGAAAGCCCACCTATATCGCCTCTGTAATGCCGCGCCGGCGGTTCTTGCTTCATAGTGAGGGGAGCCACCGGCTCCGCCGAATATTGGGGAAACATTGAGGGAAAAAATGGCAAAAGTAATTGGTATTGATTTGGGCACGACGAATTCGTGCGTTGCTGTCATGGAGGGCGGCAAACCGAAGGTTATCGAAAATAGCGAAGGTGAGCGCACGACCGCGTCGATGGTCGCCTTTACCAAGGATGGCGAGCGCCTGATCGGCCAGCCGGCCAAGCGCCAGGCCGTCACCAATCCGGACAACACGGTTTTCGCGGTGAAGCGCCTGATCGGCCGCCGTTTCGACGACCCGATGACGAAGAAGGATATGGAACTCGTTCCCTATCACATCGTCAAGGGCGGCAATGGCGACGCCTGGGTCCAGGCTGGCGGCGAGGATTACAGCCCGTCTCAGATTTCCGCCTTCATCCTGCAGAAGATGAAGGAAACGGCCGAAAGCTATCTCGGCGAAACGGTCGAGCAGGCCGTCATCACGGTTCCGGCCTATTTCAACGACGCCCAGCGCCAGGCGACCAAGGACGCCGGCAAGATCGCCGGCCTCGAAGTGCTGCGCATCATCAACGAGCCGACCGCGGCCGCGCTCGCCTATGGGCTCGAGAAGAATGACGGCAAGACGATCGCCGTCTACGACCTTGGCGGCGGTACGTTCGATATCTCGATCCTCGAGATCGGCGACGGCGTATTCGAGGTGAAGTCGACCAATGGCGACACCTTCCTCGGCGGCGAGGATTTCGACAGCAAGGTTGTCGAGTTCCTGGCCGATGCGTTCAAGAAGGACGAAGGCATCGATCTGCGCAGCGACAAGCTCGCTCTGCAGCGGCTCAAGGAAGCCGCCGAAAAGGCGAAGATCGAACTCTCGTCGGCCCAGTCGACCGAGGTCAACCTGCCGTTCATCACGGCCGACCAGAACGGTCCGAAGCATCTGGTGAAGACGATCACGCGGTCCGACCTCGAACAGCTGGTCGACGGGCTGATCAAGCGGACGCTCGATCCGTGCAAGAAGGCGCTCGAAGACGCGGGTGTGAAATCCGCGGATATCGACGAGGTCATCCTGGTCGGCGGCATGACCCGCATGCCCAAGGTGCGCTCGGTCGTGCAGGATTTCTTCGGCAAGGAACCGCATACCGGCGTGAACCCGGACGAGGTTGTCGCCATGGGCGCGGCGATCCAGGCGGGCGTGCTGCAGGGCGACGTCAAGGACGTGCTGTTGCTCGACGTGACGCCGCTATCGCTCGGCATCGAGACGCTGGGCGGTGTCTTCACCCGGATGATCGACCGCAACACGACGATCCCGACCAAGAAGACACAGGTCTATTCGACCGCCGACGACAATCAGAACGCCGTGACGATCCGCGTCTTCCAGGGCGAACGCGAAATGGCGTCCGACAACAAGATGCTCGGCCAGTTCGATCTGGTCGGTATCCCGCCGGCACCGCGCGGGGTTCCGCAGATCGAAGTCACCTTCGATATCGATGCGAACGGCATCGTGAACGTGTCCGCCAAGGACAAGGGCACGGGCAAGGAACAGCAGATCAAGATCCAGGCCTCGGGCGGTCTCGACGATAGCGATATCGAGAAGATGGTCCAGGAAGCCGAGCAGTTCGCCGAGGAAGACAAGACGAGGCGCGAGGCGGCGGAGTCGAAGAACCAGGCCGAAAGCCTCGTTCACACGACCGAGCAGCAGCTCGCCGAGCATGGCGACAAGATCGACGCGGATCTCAAGCAGGAAATCGAGACCAAGATCGCCGAGACCAAGACGGCGATCGAGGCGGACGACAGCGTGGCGATGAAGACCAAGTCGGAAGAACTGGCGCAGGCCGCGATGCAGATGGGCCAGAAGATCTACGAGGCCCAGCAGGCGGAAGCCGGTGCCGCCGACGGCGAGGCCGCTGCCGATACGGGCGGTTCGAGCGAAGACGAAGATGTTGTCGACGCCGAATTCTCCGAAGTCGACGAAGACCAGAAATCCTAAGATGATCGGGGGAGGAGCCCTGGGCTTCTCCCCCCGCTTCGTCGCGCTGGGGCAGCCATGACGGAAGTCGATTATTACGAACTGTTGCAGGTGGACCGGGGCGTCGACGGCGCCACGCTGAAATCCGCCTATCGCAAGCTCGCGATGGAATATCATCCGGATCGCAATCCGGGCGATTCCGAGTGCGAGGCGAAATTCAAATCCATCAATGAAGCCTATGAGTGTCTGAAGGACCCGCAAAAACGCGCGGCCTATGACCGGTTCGGCCATGCCGCCTTTCAGAACGGCGCGGGCGGGGGCGGCCACCAGCAGGATGGCTTCAGCGCCTTCTCCGATATCTTTGAAAATATCTTCGGCGAAGATTTCATGGGCGCGGGCCGGGGCCGGGGTCGTGGCCGCGACGTCCGGCGCGGCGCCGATCTGCGCTATGATTATGAGATCACGCTGGAAGAGGCGTTCAACGGCAAGGAAGCCGAGCTCACCCTCGATGTCACGGCATCGTGCGAGACTTGCGAGGGATCGGGCGCCAAGCCGGGAACGTCGGCCCAGACCTGCGCAACCTGTCAGGGCCATGGCAAGGTACGCGCGCAACAGGGGCTGTTCCTTGTCGAACGGACCTGTCCGTCCTGTCACGGCCTCGGTCAGGTGATCGCCGATCCCTGCGAGAACTGCCGCGGCGAAGGGCGGGTCGATACGACCAAGACGATCGACGTCAAAATCCCGCCGGGCGTCGACGATGGAACGCGCATTCGGGTCTCCGGCGAAGGCGAAGCGGGCGCCCGCGGAGGCCCCGCCGGCGATCTCTATATCTTCATCCATCTCGCGCGCCACGAGCTGTTCCAGCGCGAAGGGACGACCTTGTTCGCCCGCTGCCCGATCTCCTTCACGACCGCGGCTTTGGGCGGCTCGATCGAAGTCCCCGGACTCGACGGCGAAATCCATACATTTCTGATTCCGGCCGGGATGCAGACCGGGAAGCAGCTGCGAAAACGCGGTGCAGGCATGCCGGTGCTGCAGGGCCGGGGTTATGGCGATCTTGTCGCGCAGTTCGACGTCGAAACGCCGACGCGGCTTTCGGCGCGCCAGAAGGAGCTGCTGCAGGAATTCCGCGAAACCGAAACCGGCGAGGAAAGCCCGGAAAGCGCCAGCTTTTTCGGCAAGTTGAAAACGATGTTCAGCGAATAAGGACAGTATGGCGGGGGCAGGCACCAGCGATGCGCAGGCCCGCCGCGATGCCGCGATCGCAGCCTATCGGCGGGGCGATGAAGATGCGCTGGCGCTGATTGGCGAGGCGCTCCGGGAGATGCCGAACGACGGCGGACTGCTGATCAGCGAAGCGGCGTTGAAGGTCGGTCGCGGCGATCCGAACGCGCTGGCGCGTATCGAATCGATCATCCGTCGCGCGCCGGACTGGGTCGATGGACAGATCGCGTTGGCCGAATTCCGATGGGAATCCGGCGAAATCCAATGCTACCTGAAAGAGATCGAAGCGGCGCTGTCACGATTGCCGCGACACGCCGGACTGTGGAAGGCTTATATCCGACTGCTGGCCGGAACCGGGCGGCCGAGCGATGCCGCCGACGCCGCGCATAACGCCCGCCAACAAGGTTTCGACCTGCCGATGCTGCGCCTTATCGAGGCCGTGCATAGCGGCTCGGCCGGCGATCATGCGCGGGCCGAAGCGCTTCTTGCCGGGCTGCCGCGCGATCTGCCCGATCTTCCGCTGCAGCTGGCGCGGCACCATTTGCGCGGCGGACGCCATGATGCGGCGGTAATCGAACTGGACGAAGCCCGGCGGCGGTATCCCGAGGATATATCGGCCTGGGCGCTCACCGAGATTACGTGGCGGCTGACCGGCGATAGCCGGCACGATTGGCTCGCCGGAAACGAGGATCTGGCCGGACCCATGGACCTCGCGCTTTCGTCGATCGATTTGGACGCGTTGACGCAATGTCTGCGGGCGCTTCACGGGACGAGCGCGCGGCCGGTCGGCCAAAGCGTGCGACGCGGCACCCAAACGCGCGGCGACATATTCATCCGCGCCGAAGAACCGATTGCCGCGCTGCGCGTGCAACTGGACGCTGCAGTGCAAGCATTCTGGCATGCGTTGCCGGCCGAAGACATGTCCCATCCGCTTTTGCGGCACCGGCAGACGGAGCCGATCCTCGCCATCGGATGGTCGATACGCATTACCGGCGGCGGCTTTCATGTCAGCCATGTCCATCCCGGCGGTGTCCTGAGCTCGGCCTTTTACGTTGCGGTGCCGGGCACGCTGGACGCAAAGAAGGAAGAGGGCTGGATCGAACTCGGCCGGCCGCCGGACGATTTGTCGCTCGATCTGGGGCCGCTCCGTTCATTCGAACCGAAGCCGGGGCGGCTTGTGCTGTTTCCGAGCTATCTCTACCACGGGACGCGGCCTTTTCCAGAGGGCGAAAGGCTGTCGGTCGCATTCGATGTCGCTCATGCCGGAAAGGTGTTTTCCTAATGCAGTTCAACCGTATCGCGCTCGCCGCGCTGACGATGATGATCGCCGGACCGGCATGCGCCCAGGATGGCGAAATGGCCGATGTCGAGATTCGCACCGAGCAGCTCGCGCCGGGCGTCGCCGTGCTGTTCGGGCGGGGCGGCAATATCGGAGTCAGTTACGGTGAGGATGGAACGGTGCTGATCGACGATCAGTTCGCACCGCTCACCGGCCGGATCCAGTCTGCGATCGCCGGTCTCGGCGCGGATCCGGTCCGTTTCCTGATCAATACCCATTGGCACGGCGATCATACCGGCGGAAACGAGAATTTCGGCGAGGCCGGCGCGGTCATCATGGCGCATGAGAATGTGCGCGTCCGGATGGCGGCAAACGGACGGGACGGCCGCGTTGTTCCGCAGGCAGCACTGCCCGTCGTGACCTATCATGACGGCGTCAAGCTGCATCTCAACGGCGATACGGTCCACGCCATCCACCTGCATAACGGGCATACCGATGGCGATTCGGTGATCTGGTGGGAGAATGCGAATGTCGCCCATATGGGCGATCTGTACTTCAACCGGATCTCGCTGCCCTATATCGATCGCGATTCCGGCGGTAGTGCCCAAGGAATGGCGGCGGCGATCGACCGGGTTCTGGCGATAACCGATGACGAAACCCGGATTATTCCCGGGCACGGCCCGATGGCGACGCGCGCCGATCTCATCGGCTATCGCAACATGCTGCTGACGATCAACGAACAGGTGCAGGCGGCGATCGACGCCGGCAATTCGCTGGAGGAGATCCAGGCGATGAACATCGCGGCACCGTACGAGGTCGAAGGCGGCTTCATTTCGGCGGAGCAGTATATCGGCTTCGTCCATGACAGCCTGACCGACCCGAATGCGATGGCGCACGATCACGCGGATCATGGTCCCGATCACGACGATGGCGACGACCACCATTGATTCCGCGCGGATAAGAAAAGGGCCGCCGGAGCGATCCCGCGGCCCTCGCTTGTGACAGGACTGTCGACCTAATCGCCGAAGATCATCGCGACGAACAGCATTTGCGCAATCAGTGCGGCGGCTGTGCCGACAGAGCGGGACAAGAGCGTCATGGTCAATTCCTTCCCTGTTTGGCGAAACGATGCCTCGTTTCGAACACGAAATGGGAAGTGCTTGCGCGGCCGCCATCGCTTAAGGCAAAGCCACGGTTGCAGTTTTTGCAATTCTGTTCGGTCCGGCTAGTAACATGTGCAAACGTGCCGCTACACCTTCTTTGTCAGGTCAGGTTTGAGCGGGCTTGGGCTGTGAGCTCCTGTTTGAACTGATCGAGCTTCGCCTGTTTTTCTTTCAAGCGCTTGGCCTTCTCGTCGAGATGCCTTTTCTTCTCCTCGAGCCGTACACGCCGCTGCTCGAGTTTGAGGCGCTTTTCCTCCAGATGATGGCTTTTCCGATCAAGCTGCTGGGCCCTTTTTTCCTGCCGCCTGTGCTGCGTATCAAGCTGGTCCCTGCGCGTTTCCAATTGCTGATGCATGTTTTCGAGCCGCTTGCGAATGCGCTCTTCGACGACTTCGGAGCCTTCGAGCATCCGTCTTCTCGACACCCATTTGCTGAAGATGTTCACCGTTCACCTCGAATCACCACCTCATCGAAAACCCGCCCGAAAATCGTCTCAATATGTTTTAGATGATAGCCGAGATCGAATTTTTCCTCTATCTCCGAATTGCTGAGCGCCGCCGTCACGTCTTCATCCGCCTTGAGCAGTTCCATCAGCGACAGCGCGCCATCGGATTCCCAGACTTTCATCGCATTGCGCTGGACGAGGCGATAGGCGTCTTCGCGGCTGACGCCGGCCTGTGTCAGGGCGAGCAGAACGCGTTGCGAGTGGACGAGCCCGCCCATCTTGTCCAAATTTTTCTGCATCCGCTCGGGATATACGAGCAATTTGTCGACGACGCCGGTCAGCCGCGCGAGCGCGAAATCGAGGGTGATCGTCGCATCGGGGCCGATATAGCGCTCAACGGAAGAATGGCTGATATCCCGTTCGTGCCAGAGCGCGACATTCTCCATCGCGGGCAGGGCATAGCCGCGGACCATGCGGGCGAGGCCGGTGAGGTTTTCGGTGAGGATCGGGTTGCGCTTGTGCGGCATCGCCGAGGAACCCTTCTGGCCCGGAGAGAAATATTCTTCGGCCTCGAGCACTTCGGTGCGCTGGAGATGGCGGATTTCGACGGCCAGCCGTTCGACCGACGAGGCGATCACGCCCAGGGTCGCGAAGAACATCGCATGGCGATCGCGCGGGATGACCTGGGTCGAGATGGGTTCGACGGAAAGTCCCATTTTTTCAGCGACATGGGCTTCGACTTCAGGGTCGATGTTGGCGAAGGTGCCGACCGCGCCGGAGATCGCGCAGGTGGCGATTTCGGCGCGGGCCGCGGAAAGCCGGGCCTTGCAGCGATCGAACTCGGCATAGGCCTGGGCGAGCTTCAGCCCGAAGGTCACCGGTTCCGCGTGGATCCCGTGGCTGCGCCCGATCGTCGGCGTCAACTTGTGTTCCATCGCGCGACTTTTGAGCGCCTCGAGCAACGCATCGAGATCGGCCAGGAGAATATCCGAGGCGCGCGCCAGCTGCACCGCGAGGCAGGTGTCGAGCACGTCCGAGCTCGTCATTCCCTGATGCATGAAGCGGGCTTCCTCGCCGACATTGTCCGCGACCCAGGTGAGGAAGGCGATCACGTCATGCTTGGTCACCGCCTCGATCGCGTCGATCGCCGCGACGTCGATTTCGGGCTCGGTCCCCCACCAGTCCCACAGCGCTTTCGCTGCCGATTCCGGAACGACGCCGCGCTTCGCCAGCGCCTCGGTCGCATGCGCCTCGATCTCGAACCAGATCCGGAACTTCGATTCCGGTTCCCAGATGGCGGTCATTTCGGGCCGGGCATAGCGCGGGATCATCGGCGGTTGGTCCTTGAGTCGATGGGCAGCAGGAATGAAGCGCGGCGCTTAGCAGGAGCGCGCGCGCGGGACAAATCCGCCGCGCGTATCGGCGGCACATTCATGGGGAGAATTCAGGCGGCTTTCAGTATCGGCGGCTGCACTTCGACCTCGATATCGGCCGGCAACGGAGGCTCGGCCCGAATGCCGTTGCGGATCGCCGTCAGCAGCGAAACCGGGTCGCAGCTGAAGCGGACGAGCTGCGTCATGCCGGTCTCGGCCGCCTTCTGGGCCGCGAACTCGAACGCCGTCACTTCGGCGAGATGCGGAACGTCGCCATGGCGTTCCGAGAAACGGGCGAAATTCCGGGCCTCGTCCGCCATGAACGGCTCGGGGCCGGTCTCCGCGAAATAGCGCAGCAGCAACGCGTCGAGCCCATCTTCGCCGAGCGACAGCCACAGATAGCGGGTCGTGAGCGGCAGCACATCGACGATACTGCCCCGCCGCGCCATCAGGATGAGGTCGACATAGATGTCGAACGCCGGATCGTCGTCAGGATGGGTCGGTTCGCCCCGGCAGCGCGCATCGATGCACCGCCGCAGATCGTCTTCCCATTCGGCCGGCGACGGATAGTCCGGCGGCGCCCGCACATCGATGGCTTCCGCCTCTTCGCCGACGGGCGAGGCCTGGCAATCGGCCGTCGGCGATTTCGCCGCGTACCAGATGGTTTGCAGCTGCCCGAGCAGATCGCGAATGTCCGCGACATCGATGTTCCGGGCATCGACATATTCCGGAATGATCTCGAAATTGATGGCCTTGAGGTTGGGAAGACCGGGCGCGGCGCGGCCGAGCAGTTCGATGACCTCCGGCTGCGGCAGGCCGCAATGCGAATCGAGCCAATAGCCGTTGTGATCCTGTCCGCCCGCGACATGGATTTCCCAGACATGATCGCGCGGCAATTGCGCGAGCACGGTTTCGGCATCGTCCCGCCCGTTGCGCTGGTTGCTCCAGATATTGTGCAGGTCGAGCAGGATCCCGCAATCGGCGCGGACCGCGATCTCTCCCCAGAATGCGCCGTCCGGCATCTCGCCGGCGCGCGGCGCGAAATAGTTGACGCCGGTTTCGAACGCGAAGGGCAGGCCGAACAGGTCCTGCAACCGCTTGATGCGGTCGACGATCATCGCGACGCTTTCATGAGTTTGCGCCGGCGGCATCAGGAATCCCATGGCGCGCCGTTCATCCCCGTTGCCCGTCGACACGAAACTCGCATGGTCGCTCCACCAGGCGGGCTTCAGTATCGCCAGCGAGCGGCGCAGCGCATCGAGCTGGCGGTCGTCGAAACCGTTGGTCGAGGCGACCGGGCAGCCGACGCTGTGGACGAGCACCGACTTGCCGAGGTCGAGCAGCGAGGCGAACTTGGCTTCGTCGATCACGAACCGGCCTTCGCCCGGGCCGGACCGTTTGAACCAGAAGGCCTGGGGTTCGATTTCGAAGACGGTGCAGGCGTCGGACAGCTCTACCGCCAGGGCTTCGAGCCCTGGCAGGTAGACGACCCCGACGCCCAGTGCGGGCGTGTTCAGCCGAACTGTCCCGGCTGGACGTTGAGCTTCTCGTCGACGCGGAAGTCGCGGAAGATGTCCCAGCGGATATCCCAGCCCGAGCAGCAGGCCAGGCATCCCAGCCGGCCGAGAATGTCCTTCTGGACCTGCTGGAACTTGTCGAAATCGTAGGCGACTTCGGCCGGCAGCGACACCCGGACGGGTTTCGCCTGCGCGGTCAGACGGGAAATTTCCTTATGCTCCATTTTGCCTCTCCTTTTTCGAGTTGTAGGGCGAGGCGAATTGTACGGGAGGACGATAGGCGGCCAAAGCGCCGTTGAGACGTAAGGCACCAGATATGCGCCGATTTGAAGGATCGTTACAGTAATTGTATAAAGGCGACACAGTCATTGTATAAAGACGACATCGCTATTGTACAAAAGCGACATGTCATGAATTTGACTTCCTTTTGAGGCCTATTTTGCGCCCCGAGTCGCGCTGTCATATATATTTCATATCAATTACGGGCGAGGCGGTTACTCCCTTCAGACAGGAACAGGCACAGAAGTGGTTCTCGTCATTGCGAGGAGCCGAAGGCGACGCGGCGATCCAGAGCGGCAAACAACACCGCTTGCTGCTCTGGATTGCTTCGCTGCGCTCGCAATGACGATCCTGTCGGAAGGGGCAAACACCGCGGTCGAGGGGGATTGCGTACTGACTGCCCGCCAGACTCCGGATAGGCACCGGGATCGGGGAGCGTCAGCCGCCCGGCGCGATCACGACCCGCCCGACGACCTTGCGCGTCCGCATCATCTCGAACGCGTCGCGCCAGTCGGAGAGGGGGAGGGCGGCGTGGACGCGCGGTTTCAGCCGGCGCGCTTCGGCAAGCGCCCAGATCGCGTCGAAATTCTCTTCGCCGCGCTCGGGATGGCGGCGGCCATATTCGCCCGCGCGCACGCCGACGACCGAGAAGCCCTTGATGAGCGGGATATTGGTCGGGACGGTCGCGATCCGGCCCGAGGCGAAGCCCACGACCAGCAGCCGCCCGCCAAAGGCGATGCAGCGCGTGCTCTCGTCGAAGATATCGCCGCCGACCGGATCGTAGATCACGTCCGCACCGCCATGCGTGATGTCTTTCACCCGCTCGCGGAATCCGTCCGTGACGTTCAGGCATGCATCGGGCGCATAGTTTTCCGCGACGATCGCGAGCTTGTCGTCGGACGCCGATGCGGCGATCACCCGCGCGCCGAGCGCCTTGGCGAGATCGACCGCGGCCAGTCCGACGCCGCCGGCCGCGCCATGGACGAGCACCCATTCGGCCGGCTGCAACGTCGCGCGCCGCACCAGCGCGACCCAGGCGGTCAGATAGGCGACGCCGAACGCCGCGGCCGCATCGAACGCCATGCCCTTCGGTTTGGGCCGGAGCGCCGCGACCGGGCAGATCGCATATTGGGCGAACCCGCCGGTGCCCAGCGTCGCGACAACGGCATCGCCGACCACGAAAGAGCCGCTCTCGCCGCCAAGCGCCACGATCTCGCCCGCGATATCGTTGCCCGGCACGAAAGGCAGGTCGGGCCGGTGCTGATACTTGCCCTCGGTCATCAAGAGATCGGGAAAGCCGAGCGCCGCGGCGTGAACCTTTATCAGCGCCTCGCCGGGTCCCGGCTCAGGCACGGGTATCTCCGCCACGCCGCACCCGGCGAAATCGGGCGCGAGATCGGCGACCTGAAGCGCCTGCATCGTTTCGGGAATTGTCATCTCGACCACCGTCTCCTGGCACCAATCACCGTCATTGCGAGCGTCGAAGGCGCGCGGCAATCCAGAGCAACGGGCGATGCGCTCGCGGCTCTGGATTGCTTCGTCGCTGCGCTCCTCGCAATGACGAAATCTGGTCCGCGGGACTCAACACCGTCACCTCAAATCAGCCCCTGGCTCCGGAGGCTCGTCTGCCCCTTGCTGCCGATGATCAGATGGTCGTGCACCGCGATGCCGAGCGGGCGGGCGGCTTCGGCGACTTCGCGGGTCAGCTGGATATCGGCCTTGCTCGGCGCGGGATCGCCGGAGGGGTGGTTATGGACGAGGATCAGTCCGCTGGCATGGAGATCGATCGCGCGGCGAATGATCTCGCGGACATAGATGGCGGCCTGGTCGATCGAGCCCTCGGTGACGATCTCGTCGCGGATCAGCACATTCTTGCCGTCGAGATGGAGCACGCGGACCCGCTCGATCGGCTCATGCGCCATATCGGCGTGAAGATAGTCGATCAGCGCCTGCCAGTTGGAGAGGATCGGTTTTTCGCGGATTTCGTCCGCCAGCAGGCGGAGCGCCGAGGCCTTGGCGATCATCAGCGACGCGACCGCTCCTTCGCTGAGGCCGCCGATCCGAGACAGCGCTTCGGGCTCGGCCGAGAGCAGGGCGCCGAACCCGCCGAATTCGCCGATCAGCCGCTTGGCGAGCGGCTTCGTGTCGCGACGCGGGATCGCCAGCGCGAGCAGATATTCGACCAGCTCGTGATCGAGCAGCGCGTCATGCCCGCCCTCGATCAGGCGTTTCCGAAGCCGGGCGCGGTGTCCCGTGCCGTCTGTGGGCGCGTCTGCCATGGGTGTTTGCTATCGGGATGGCGGCGCGCGCGCAATCGCGCTAGTCGGGACGCATGGAAGAAAGCCCGCCTGTTCAGAAGGATGCGTGGCGGCGGAAACGCTACTGGCTGGGTGGAATCGCCGCGCTGGCCGCGATCGGGCTCGGCATCACCTGGACGCAGCGAGAGGGCATCGCGGTCCGCTATATCGACGGTCTGCTCGCCGAGGCCGAGACGCAGGGCGGCTATGAGATCGCCGAACTGGGGCTGACCCGCCAGCGGGTCGAGAATCTCGTCATCGGCGATCCCGACGACCCGGATCTGACGGTCGAACGGGCGGATATCTATCTGCGGTTCGGCTTCGGCTATCCCGGGATCCGGCGGGTCGTCGCGCGCGGCGTGCGACTGAACGGCAGGCTCGTCGACGGCGAAATCGATCTTGGCCAGCTCAACGGACTGTTGCCCGAACCGACGGGCGAGCCTTTCATGTTGCCGGCGATGGAGCTCGATATCCGCGACGCGGTGATGCAGCTGGAGACGCCTTATGGGCCGGTGGCGCTGGCGGCGGCCGGGTCGGGGCAGTTGCAGGGCGGGTTTCGCGGGCAATTGGCCGCGGCAAGCCCGGGGCTGACCTATCAGGGATGCGAGGCAGAGGCGGTGCGGATGCATGTCGCGCTCGGCGTCGAGGACCGGCGACCATCGGTGGAGGGGCCGGTCCGCGCCGCCGGCCTGACCTGTCCCGAAAGCGAATTGGCGCTCGCCGAACCCGAACTGGCGATCGACGCGATCTTTTCCGAAAGCCTCGACCGCTGGGGCGGCGATGCCGAATTGATCGCGGCGTCGTTGACGCATGAACAGGGCCGCGCCGCGGAGACCCGGCTCATGCTCTCGTTCGACGGCGAAACCGGGGGGCGGACGACCGGCACGGTCCGGCTGCGCCTCGCCGATGCGCGCGGGCTGGATGTGATTGCCGAACGCCTCGGCGTGCTCGGCCATTACCGGCTGCGCGCGGGCGGCGCGTCGATCGGCTTCGACGGCGATGTCGAACTGGCGAGCGCGCGGCTGGGGCCGTCGGCGCTGGCCGGGGCGACCGACGCCTTGCGCGGCGCCGCGGGCACGCCGCTCGGCCCGGTCGGCACGATGCTCGCCCGCGCCGTGCAGGCAGCGGGCGGCAATTTCGACGCGCAATTCGCGCTGACCGCGGCCTATGGCGAGCAGGGCGGGGCGGTCCGTTTCTCGGAGATTCGCGGCAGCAGCGAAAGCGGGGCCCAACTCGCCCTCGAACGCGGCGAGGGGGTGCAATATGGCTGGCCCGATCGCGGCCTGCGGTTCGACGGCGCAATGCGGCTGGCGGGTGGCGGCTTTCCGCAAAGCTATGTGACGATCGACCAGGAACGCGCGGGCGGGCCGGTCGAGGGCTATGCCGAAGTCGCGCCGATCCGGACGGGCAATGCCGTTTTACGGCTCGCCCCGGTGCGGTTCACGGCCGCGGCGGACGGGAATACGCGGATCGTCACGCAAATCGAGATGACGGGGCCAGTGGCCGATGGCCGGGTGGACCGGCTGCGGATGCCGGTTGCGGGCACGCTCGGGCCGGGCGGGCGGCTCGCGGTAGGCCAGGGCTGCGTGCCGGTGCGCTGGGACCGGCTGGCCGTCGCCGGAGTCGTCGTCGGGCCGACCCAGCTGCCTTTCTGCCCGATCGCGGGCGGCACCCTGGTCCGCTATACCCCGGGCGCCGGTGTGAGCGGCGGCGGGCGGCTGGCGCGGCCGCGCCTGCAAGGCCGGTTGGGCGAATCGCCGCTGTCGATCGTCGCGCGCGAATTCCGGCTGCCGCTCGGCCGTCCGGCCTTCGCCGTCGACGCGCTCTCGGTGCGCCTCGGACCGGCCGGCGAACAGTCCGAACTCGATATCGCGCGGCTGGCGGCGGATTTCGTAGCGGGCGGCGTCGACGGCACCTATGCGGGCGCGGAGGGCCAGATTGCGAACGTCCCGATCCGGATGGGCGACGGTTCGGGCGACTGGCGGTTCGCGGGCGGCGTGCTGGCGGTCGACGGGATCGCCGAGGTCACCAACACCGCGCCCGATCCGCTGTTCGAGCCGCTGGTCGTGCGCGACATGGCGCTCCGGCTCGAGAACAGCCTGATCCGGGTGACCGGCGGGCTGCGCGGGCCGAAACAGGATGTGCTCGTCGCCGATGTCGATCTCTACCACGACCTTGCCGACGGGACGGGGGAGGCGGTGCTCGATACCGAGCGGCTGGCGTTCAACGACCGGGTCCAGCCGACCGACCTCACCGATCTCGTGCTCGGCATCGTTGCCGAGGTCGAGGGGCTGGTCAGCGGTACCGGCACGATCCGCTGGGACGCGGCGGGCAATGTCACGAGCGACGGCGTCTACCAGCTCACCGATATCGATCTCGCCGCCCCGTTCGGCCCGGTGCGCGGGCTCGATACCGAGATCCGCTTCACCGACCTGCTCGGCATGAACACGGCGCCTGGCCAGATCGCGACGGTGCGCGAGGTCAATCCCGGCGTGCTCGTGGAAGACGGAACGGTGCGCTACGAGTTCCTCGACAGCAACCGGGTCCGGGTGGAGGGCGCGCGCTGGCCCTTTGCCGGGGGCGAGCTGATCCTCGAACCGACGATCCTCGATTTCCGGGTCGACCGGGCGCGCCACCTGGTGTTTCGAGTCGAGGGCGTCGATGCCTTCCAGTTTCTCGAGGCGCGCGATTTCGAGAATATCGTCGCGACCGGCCTGTTCGACGGCAAGCTGCCGATGGTGTTCGACCAGGATGGCGGGCGGATCGAGGACGGGCGGCTGGTATCGCGCGTCGGCGGCGGCACCTTCTCCTATGTCGGCGAGATCAGCGACGTGAATCTCGGCGTGTTCGGCAGCCTCGCCTTCAACGCGCTCGAGCTGATCCGCTACAGCGAGCTGGCGATCGCGTTCGACGGCGCGATCGACGGCGAGATGGTGACGAGTATCGAATTCACCGGCGTCTCGCCCAATCTGGCGCGCGAGGGGCAGGGCTTCATCGTCGCCGGCTTCACCCGCGAACTCGCCGAAATCCCGATCCGCTTCGACATCACGATGAACGCGCCGTTCAACCAGATGCTCTATTCCTTCCGGCTGCTCGACGATCCCGGTTTCCTCGTCAATCAGGCGATCCGCGCCCGGATAAACCGAATACAAGCCGAACAGGGCGTTCAGCCCTCCGAAAGCGATATCATGCCATGAAGACTGCAACATTGACGTTGAAGGAGGACAATGCGACCGACGGACGGATGAACCGGCCAACCCTTTTCGCGACGGCGATTTTCGCTGTTTTGACAAGCGGTTGCGTACAGGTGTCCGCGCCCGAAGAACCCATTGTGATCGAACTGAATATTAGCGTGCAACAGACTGTCGACGTGAATCTGCAGGAAGATGTCGAGAATCTGATCGAAAACAATCCGGAGCTGTTTCCAGAATGACCAAGCGTAACAAGAGCCTCATCGCCATTGCCGCCACGGCCGCCATATTGGGCGGCGTCGCGACCATGGCCCCCGCGCAGAGCAGCGACGTGCGCCAGGCGATCGCGGCGGGCGTCGTCGGCGAGACCGCGTCCGGCTATCTCGGATTTGCCCAGACGCCGTCGGCCGAATTGCGCGCACAGGTCGATGCGATCAATCTCGGCCGCCGTTCGGCCTTTGCCGACCTCGCCCAGCAGCGCGGCACGACGCGCCAGCAGGTCGCCGAGGAAACCGCCTGCAATCGCCTGTCCAGCGTCGATCCCGGCGAAGCCTATCAGCTGCGCGACGGCGTCTGGCGGACCCGCGGCTCCGCGCCGATCCCGACCCCGCCTTATTGCTAACTACGCTCCGTCATTGCGATCCCGGCCCTCAGCCGGGGGAAGCAATCCAGAGCCGAGTGCGAAACGATCTGGATTGCCGCGTCGCCTGAGGCTCCTCGCAAAGACGGACTGCAATATTGCCTGGGTCATTCTCGCGGCAGGGCAAAGCTTGTCAGATAGGCGGGCTTGAGCGCGTCCAGCATTTCCGCCGTCACCGGAACGTCGATCTCGAACGTTCCCACCGCATAGGGGCCCGCGATATAGGGCGGCACGCGGACTCGGAAGGCGGTGAACGGCGTGCCGTCTCCACCCATCGCCGCAATCGCCACCTGGTCCAGTGTCGGGCAGTCGGCCCAGAAGTCGTCGTCCGCGATCTCGCCCATCCGTTCCGCCTGCTGGTCGCGCAGCGCGGCGCAGAAGGACCGGTCGATCATCGACAGGCCGAGATAGCGGTTGGTGAACAGGCCGAGAACGCCGATCGGACGGTCGCTCTCCACATCCCAGACCAGCGCGTCGAACGCGGTATTGCCATGCGCGCCGCCGGTATAGCTATACGTCTCGCTGCCAAGGGCGATCAGCGCATCGGTGCGTCCCGTGACCGTCCATTGCTGGCTATGCTGATATCCGCTGGCGGCCGCGGATCGCAGTTCGGCCAACTCGGCACGCCCCTCGTCATAGCCTGCCCGCGCGCGATCGCGCAGCGATTCGAGCTGGGCCTGCAGAAGCGGCGTGGTCTCGGGCAACGCGGGAATATCGAAGACGAAGCCGGCGTCTTCCGCCTCCGCCTGCTGGGCGAAACTGGTTGTGGAGGGAAGGGCGATCGCCGATCCGAGAAACAGCGCGCAAGCGGCGAGCAGGGGCCTTTTCGACAGGCGTTTTTTCGCGTTCATTTCCAGTCCCCTTGGCCGATTTTCGATGACTTCGATCCTCGCCGATTCGGGCGCGCGGAACAATCCCCAAAAGCCATGCCGCACTGCATCATATGCGGTTGACTTGAATAGGGGCGCTCACTAAACGGGCCGTGCCTTGGCGGGGTCGATCGCCTCCATGCGCGCGTCCGGCGTTAATGGCCATCGGGAGCGAGCATGGAAGAGAAAGACAACGCGCAGGATTCCTTCGTCGCGGAAGATTCGCGGCTTCAGTCGCTCGAAGAGCGATTGCAGGCCGCGCAACGCGCAGAAGAAATCCGGTCGGGCAAGCGCAACAAGGCGCCGGCGAAAGGATATCGCCAGGGCCAGAGGGTGCTTGCCGAGATGATCGGAGGTCCTGTGGGCGGTGGCGTGATCGGCTGGGTTCTCGACCTGGTCTTCGGCACCTTCCCCTGGCTGATGCTGGCGATGATGTTCCTCGGGTTCGCTGTCGCCGTCAGAAATGTGTTTCGAATTGCCAATGAGCGTCCGGAATAGCCTCGGACGGTCTTCGATTGAATGAAGCAGGATAACAAGCGTGGCTGAAGGCGGCGAAATCGATCCGATGAAACAATTCCAGGTGGAGCCGCTCGTCGGCGCCTGGGATCCGGCTGGCGGCAGCATCGTATTCACCAATTCGTCCATGTGGATGCTGATCACGCTCGGTGTGCTCTGGCTGTTCATGTGGGGCGGCATGAAGCGCGAGCTGGTCCCCGGCCGCTGGCAGCTCGCCGTCGAGGGAATAACCGGCTTTATCAACAATATGGTGTCGACGAGCATCGGCCCGGCGGGCAAGAAATATATTCCGTTCGTCTTCACTATCTTCATGTTCATCCTGATCGCCAATCTGCTCGGCCTTGTGCCGATCGGCGTGGTGCCGGGCGCCCATCCGTTCACCGTGACGAGCCATTTCGTGATCACCGGCACGATGGCCGTGATGAGCTTCTCGATCGTCCTGATCGTCGGTTTCTGGAAGCACGGCATCGGTTTCCTCAAGCTGTTCATTCCGCATGGCACGCCGGCGCCGATGATCCCGCCGCTGTTCCTGATCGAGCTGATTTCCTTCATGGTCCGCCCGTTCAGCCTGGCGCTGCGACTGTTTATCGCGATGACCGCGGGCCACATCCTGTTGAAGGTGTTCGGCAGCTTTATCGTCCAGGGCATGAATGCCGGCGTCGAATACGGCTTCCTGGTGAGCCTGCCGAGCTTCCTGCTGATCGTGTTCATCAGCGCGCTCGAACTGCTGATCTGCGCGATCCAGGCCTATGTCTTCGCGCTGCTGACGACGCTCTACATCAACGATGCAGAAAATCTGCATTGATCCTCATTCCACTCATTACCAGATACGACAAAAGGAGTTATTTCCATGGAACTTGAAGCTGCAAAAATGATCGGTGCCGGTCTTGCTGCCATCGGTGTGGGTGCTGCCGCCACCGGTGTGGGCAATGTCTTCGGCTCGTTCCTCGAGGGCGCGCTGCGCAACCCGGCTGCCGCCGACGCCGAACAGGGCCGCCTGTTCATCGGCTTCGCCGCTGCCGAACTGCTCGGCCTGATCGCCTTTACCGTCGCCATCCTGATCCTGTTCGTCTTCTAGTCGGTTCGGCGCCGCTTTCCGGCGGCGCCGGTCGATTGTAAGACCACAGACACGCGAGTAGGATTCGGATCTCATGCCACAAATAGATCAGGTCATGGTCAGCTATGCGTCACAGATCGTGTCGCTGCTCATCGTGCTCGCCATCATCTATTTCGGGATCGCCAAGGCGATGCTGCCCAAGGTCCAGGATACGATCGACGCCCGCGCCAAGCGGGTCGCCGACGATCTGGCCGCCGCCGACAAGGCGCATGAACGGGCGGACGAGATCGAGGAAACCTATCGCAATCAGATCAACGACGCCCGGTCCGACGCGAACGGCGTGACCGCGGACGCCAAGGCGAAAGCCTCGGCGGAAACGGAAAAGCGCGTCGCCGCGGCCGACGAGAAGCTCGAGGCCAAGCTGGCGGCGGCGGAAGCCGCGCTCGCCAAGGCGCGGGCCGATGCGCTGGCCGAGATCGAGGGCGTGGCCGTCGAGGCGACGCAGGACATCGTCGCCAAGGTCTCGGGCGGCCAGGTCGCCGAAGCCGAAGCGCGCTCGGCCGTGAAAGAGGTAATGGCCCATGGCTGATCCCGTCGTCACCGAAAACGGCGAAACCGGCGCCTATACCGAAGAGGCGGGGCACGGCAGCTATCCGACCGCGCTGTGGTTGGACTCCAATGGCTGGGTCGCCATGGCGATGATCTTCGTTCTCGCCGTGATGATCTGGAAGAAGGTTCCGGGCATCATCGGCGCGGCGATGGACAAGCGGATTGCCGCGATCCGGAGCGAGATCGAGGAAGCTTCGAATCTGCGCGCCGAAGCCGAGGCGCTGAAGGCCGAATATGAGGCCAAGACGGCCAATGCCGACAAGGAAGCCGCCGCGATGCTCGACCGGGCGCGCGAAGAGGCGGCCCAGATCGTGACCCAGGCCGAGGCCGATGCCGATGCGCTGATCGAGCGCCGCGGCCGGCTCGCCGAGGAAAAGATCGCCGCCGCCGAACGCAGCGCGATCGCCGAGGTCCGCGCCAAGGCCGCCAGCGCCGCCACGGCCGCCGCCGCCGCGCTGATCGAGCAGAAGCACGACGCGGAGGCCGACGAGGCGCTGATCGACCGGACGATCTCCGGCATGGACGCGCGGTTGAACTGATCCGGTTGCGGCCGATCTCACCTTTCGTCATTGCGAGCGTAGCGAAGCAATCCAGAGCCGGAAGCGATGGCGCTTGCAGTTCTGGATTGCTTCGTCGCCTTGCTCCTCGCAATGACGATTCTCCTGCGCGGCAGAATCGGTCATTGGTTGAAGTGGGTTTGTCCTAGACGCATCCAGCGCTTAAATTGACGTCCGTGAAAGCCGACCGTCCCGACATTCCCAACGCGCCCGAACGCTTTAACGAGGAAAAGGCGACCTATACGGTCAAGGGCGCCGACACGCCCGATCTCGAGGCCGGGGTCGCGGCGATTCGCGATGTCGTGAAAACCTTGCCCGCGCGGCCCGGCGTCTACCGGATGCTCGATGCGCGCGGCGATGTCCTCTATGTCGGCAAGGCGGCGACCCTCAAATCGCGCGTGCCGAACTACATGCAGATCCAGCAGCTACCCAAGCGGCTCCAGCGCATGGTTGCCCAGACCCGGGCGATGACGATCGTCACGACCGAGACCGAGGCCGAGGCGCTGCTGCTCGAGGCGCAGCTGATCAAGCGCTACCGCCCGCCCTACAATGTCCTGCTGCGCGACGACAAAAGCTTCCCCTTCATCCTGCTGCGCGAGGATCACGATTTTCCGCGGATCATGAAGCATCGCGGCGCGCGGCGCGCCAAGGGGCAGTATTTCGGCCCGTTCGCCAGCGCCGGGTCGGTCAACCGCACGATCAACGCGCTGCAGAAGATGTTTCTCCTGCGCAATTGCACGGACAGCTTTTTCGCCAATCGCGACCGACCGTGTCTGCTCTACCAGATCCGCCGTTGTTCGGCGCCCTGCGTCGGGCGAATCAGCGATGCGGATTATGGCGAGCTGGTCGAGGATGCGAAGGCGTTTCTCTCCGGCAAGAGCACGAGCGTGCAGCAAAAGCTGGGCGCGCAGATGGAGCGGGCTTCCGAGGAACTCGATTTCGAGATGGCGGCCGTTTACCGCGACCGGCTGAAGGCGCTGACGTTCATTCAGGGCAGCCAGGCGATCACCGCGCAGGGCGTGTCCGACGCCGATGTCTTCGCGTTGGCGAGCAAGGCGGGGACGGTCGGCATCCAGGCCTTCTTCATCCGCGGCGGGCAGAATTGGGGCCATCGCAGCTTCTTCCCCGCGCATGTGAAGGGCGTGCCGGAGGACGAAGCGCTGCAGGCGTTTCTCATGCAATTCTACGAGGAGGTGCCGCCGCCCAAACTGGTGCTGGTCGACCGCGATCTGCCCGAGACGGAACTGCTCGCCGAGGCGCTGGCCGAACGCGCGAACCGCAAGGTGACGCTCAAGATTCCGCAGCGCGGGGACCAGCGCAAGCTGCTCGATCAGGCGCGGCGCAATGCGGCCGAGGCGCTGGAGCGGCGCCTGGCCGAATCCTCGAGCCAGGCCAGGGTGATGCGGCAGATGGCGGAACTGTTCGAGCTGGACGATGCCCCCGACCGGATCGAGATCTACGACAACAGCCATGTTTCGGGCACCAATGCGGTCGGCGCCATGGTCGTCGCCGGGCCCGAGGGCTATCGCAAATCCAACTATCGCAAGTTCAACATCAAGAACCCGGACACCGCGCCGGGCGACGATTTTGCGATGATGCGCGAGGTGTTCGAACGCCGCTTCGCGCGGGCCGAGAAGGAAGATCCAGAACGCCGCAAGGGCGAATGGCCGGACTTGGTGCTGATCGACGGCGGCAAGGGGCAGGTCAGCGCGGCGGCCGAAACGCTGGAGGAGATGGGGATCGGCGATGTCGCGCTGATCGGCATCTCGAAAGGCCCGGACCGCAATGCCGGGCGCGAGCATTTCCATTTTCCCGACGGGCGCGAGCAGATGCTGCCCGCGAACAGCCCGTTGCTTTTCTATCTCCAGCGGCTGCGCGACGAGGCGCATCGCTTTGCGATCGGCGCGCATCGCCAGAAACGCGCCAAGGCGATGGGGACGAGCCCGCTCGACCAGGTGCCGGGCATCGGCCCGGCGCGCAAACGCGCGCTGCTGCTGCATTTCGGGACGGCGCGGGCGGTGAAATCGGCCGGGCTCGACGATCTGGCGCGGGTGCCCGGCGTCTCGAAGGCGATGGCGCAGACGATCTACGACCATTTCCACGCGAGCGGCTAGCGGTGTTTGGGTGTGAGGGCGCCGTCACCGGGCACTTGTCGGGCGCTGATCTATGGCGAACCGTATCGGCATTGCAATTTTGGCCGTCATTGCGAGGAGCGGAGTGACGAAGCAATCCAGAGCGGCAAGCGCATCGCGCGTTGCTCTGGATTGCCGCGTCGCCTTGCGGCTCCTCGCAATGACGATTTACCGAGGCGCAAGGGATAAGTGCCCAACACGTCCAGCATGACGGTCTGGGCCACTTATCGGCAGAATTCGACGGCCGGGTTCAGACCTGTTTCGCGGTGCGCGTCCGAGGCGCGACGTCGAACAGATAATAGGCGGCGAAGGCGAACAGGCCGGCCGAGAGGAACAGTTCGCGAAATTCGGTCGCGTCCGGAACGTCGAGCATCTGCGGGCCATAGGCGAGGACAAGCGCCTGGCCGATCCCGATCAGTAGCGCGATGGCGGCGAAGAGACGGGTCTCGCCGACCTGTCCGCGCCGGGCGGCGCCGACCGCGAACACGAGCATCGCGAACAATGTGAAGAAGACCAGCATCTGGATCGGCACGAGGTTCCAGTGGCCGTAGCTGAAATACACCATCGGCGCACTGAGCGCGGCAACCGAACGATTGGGAATGAAGTCGGCGAAATAGGCCAGCGGCCGCCAGTCGCGGAGCGCCGGCCAGGCGAACGGCAGGACGATCAGGAACAGTCCGGTTCCCGTGTAATAGACGAGCTCGGCGATATCGGTGTGGATATTGTGGAAGTTGAACTCGCTCTGCCAGTTGCGCTCGGCGATGCGGTCCGGGGTCTCGAAGCCCAAGATGCGCTGGCCCCAGGAAATTTCCTCCATTGCGATGAGGAAGAACAGGCCGGCAAAGCCGAGCGGGATCAGCACGCGCAGGAGGGTGGCTCCAACTCCTCCGAGCGGCGAACGCGCCTGGCGCAGGGCGGCGACAAGGAAGAAAATGGCGCCTGCCAAGACGAACAGCGCGGACAGCCATTCGAGGATGTTGTCCTCGCGCGCTAACCAGTGAAACAGGGCGGGATTCCAGACGAGTATTGCCGTCGCGGCCGCCGCGATTGCCGTCACCATCACGCCGTTGCGGATCTCCGCGGGCCAGAGCGGCGCGATGTCGGCCGATTCCGACTGCAGCCAAGGCCGGGCCAGCGCGGCCGTCAATATCCCGGCGAGCGCCGCCGACAGCGCCATGCGGGCCAGATGATAGGTGGAAAAGGCGGCGGATTCCTCGCGCGCCGGATGCCAGCCGAACGCACCCAATTCATAGGCGGACGTCGCGACGATACCGACGATCGCGAGAAGGGCGGCAGCCATTATCGCAACGGGCAGGCGGGCGGGAGCGGTCGTAGAATCCGGCATGGGGCGAGATTAGACGGCCATGGTAAATCTATCGCTAAGGCGTCGGAACCGCGTGATTATTGGCCGGTTCGCAGGAAAAGCGGCCGCAACAGTGCGGCCAGCGCGCCGCCGCGCACGAACAGCAGATCCAGGATTTCGGGGCCGGGTTCGGCGCCCATGTCGGTCTTGTACCCGGCATCACCGGCGCCCCAGCTGATCGTTCCGACGCCGCGTTCGGTCGCGACCTCGAAATCCTTGTAGAGCGACAGCTTGCCGGGCCCGAACTTCGCATAATCCTCGTGATAATTGTTGGCGATGTAATAGCGGCGGTTGCCAATCTCGAGGCCGAAGGTGAAGGCGATCGGCGTTTCGCCCACGCTCATCAGGCTGCCGAACAGCATCGGCGCCAGCGCTGCGTCGCGGGAAAGTGTCTCCCAGATTTTTCGCCGCTCCGGATCCAGAAACTTCGTGTCGCCGCCATCGTCGAGCCGCGCCAGCCAGCTATTGGCCTCCACCGCCGCCATTGCGTCCATCGTTTGCGCATCGAGGCCCGTGCCGTCGAAAAAACGGTACCCGACCTCGCCGTGATCGCCGAGTTTCCGCTCGCGCGCCCGCGTCTTGCGGGCGGTCGATCCCTTGGGCCAGGAGCCGGCGGCCCGGAGTGCGGCGAGATCCAGTTCGTAACAGGTGGCGAGCGATTTGCGAACGACGTGCCAGCCCTGTCCGGGGGCGAGCGCCATCAGGCGGCGGGCGGCCGGATCGTCGGAATAGACCGGGCCGTAGCGCCAGACGCGGCCGAGCGCGTGCTGAAACGCGTCCTCGCCGATAATGGCGGCAAGCTCGCTATCGGCGAGATTGTCGGCGATCGGGGCACTGCGGAACGGCCAGTAGCTGCCCGCCAGCTGCTTGATCGAGAACGGACCGATCTTGCGGTCGACCAAGGGGAGCGCGAACACCGGTGTGCCGTCGGCCCGGCGTGCGCCGACGATCGAAAAGCCGGGATCGGCCGCTTCGAACCAGCCCGATCGCAGAAACGCCTGCGCCGGGGGCGCAATCGCCGTCACCGCGTCGAGATCGGCCGCGTGGAACGGGCCGATTTCGGCAACAGCCGGATCGCTTTCGATGGTCTTCAGGATATTCAGGCTATCACGCTCCCTGATCGCACGGGCAAAGGGTAAGCGAATAGCGGTGTCATGCTTAAAATCGCGTTTATCCGCATCCAAAGGCCCGGAATCGTGCCGATGTTTACGATTATTTTCACCCTTGAGCCTATTCGGGATGGATGGGTACCTGCACTCTCTTGACGATCGATACGGAGCTGACCTGGCGCCATCACGTGTCCGGGCTGGGCTGGCAGGAGAATTATGCGCTGAGCGTCGAGCCGGCGGGGGTCGGTCTCGGTTATCAGCTCGCCATGCTGGAGCGCCATGGGCTCAAGGCCTGCTTCTTCGTCGATCCGATGCCGGCCAGGCTGTTCGGCATCGCCCCCGTCCGCTGGATGGTCGACACGATCCTCGAGGCGGGTCAGGAGGTGCAGCTCCATCTCCACCCGATGTGGGAGAGGGCCAGGGCCAACGGTACCGTCGCCAAGGATACGGTGTTCGAGCTGATCGATCATCCGCTCGACAAGCAGCGGGAGCTGATCGAGGAGGCTCGCGAGCTGCTGGTCGAAGCCGGCGCGCCCGATCCTGTCGCTTTCCGCGCGGGCAGCTATGCGGTCAATGACGATAGCCTGCGCGCGCTCGCCCAGACGGGCATCCGATACGACGCCAGCCATAACGGTTGCGAAGGGCCGTGGCCGAGCGCGCTGTCGCTGCCGCTCGAACAGGTCGCGCCCGTCGATCATCACGGCGTTATCGAAGTTCCGGTATCGCAGCTGCGGACCGCGAATGGCGGGCTCCGGCACCTGCAGATCTGCGCCGTTTCGCTGGCCGAAATGGTCCATGCGCTCGATCATGCGATCGCGGAAGACCACCCGGTCTTCATGCCGGTCGGCCACAGTTTCGAGCTGGCGACGCGCGACGGCCGCCGGGTCAATCCGGTCGTCCGCAAGCGCTTCGACGGTCTGTGTGCGCTGCTCGCCGCGCGGCGCGACGCCGCGCCGACCATGCATTTCGCCGATCTGGGCGCGCTGCCGCTGGACCGCGATATCGCGCCCGTCGATACGTCGCCGACCCTGGTAGCGGGCCGTATGGTCGGCCAGCTCTGGGCCAACATCGTCGAAAAGCGCGCCGCATGACCTCGGCGATGACCCTGCCGCTGCGGTTCCAGGTCGGCGCGCGCACGATGTTTGCCGTGCGGCGGCGACTGGTGCGGATCGGCCTGTCGCTCGACGAGGCGATGGCGGATCGGCCGATCGAATTGCCGCCGCTCGAATCGGCCGATCATGGCTATCTGGTGACCTCGCTGCCCGAAACGCGGCTTTCCGGCGTCGTGGACCTGCATGCCGACATGCTGGGATTCGTCCGCCAGCGCTACGCGCGGCGCTATGCCGACCTGTCCTGCAGTTTCGACGATTATATGGCGACATTTTCAGGGAAGAGCCGTTCCACCCTGCGGCGCAAGGTTCGCAAGTTCGCCAAGCTGACGGGCGGCACGCTCGATCTGCGCGCCTATCGCACGGCCGACGAAATCGCCGAATTCCAAGGGCTTGCGCGCCGGGTCTCGGCGAAAACCTATCAGGAGAAGCTGCTCGATGCGGGTTTGCCGGACGATCCCGGTTTCGAGGCGCGGATGATGCGGGCGGCTGCCCGCGATGCGGCGCGCGGCTGGCTGCTGTTCGCCGATAACGAGCCGGTCAGCTATCTCTACGCGCCGGCGGACGGCGACACGTTGATCTATGCCTATCTCGGGTACGATCCGGACTGGGCGCGCCATTCGCCGGGCACGGTGCTGCAGGTCGAGGCGATGCGCCAGATCATCGAAGAGGGCCGCTTCCGCCGCTTCGATTTCACCGAAGGCGACGGGCAGCACAAACGGCAATTCGCGACGGGGAGTGTCGATTGCGTCGATCTGCTCCTGCTCCGCAGGACGCTAGGCAACCGCGTGCTGGTGGCCGCGCTGAAAACATTCGACGCCGGCATCGCGTTTGCGAAGCGGCTGGGGCTGGGCGGTTTGGCGCGTCGCCTGACGCGCTAGGGCAGGGGCTTAGCCGATCTCCGTATCGAGTTCGCCGAACAGCGCGGCGATATGGATCAGCCGCGGCCGTTCCTCCTCGATCACCGCGCGAAAGGCGCGCGTCTTCAGCGCGCGGACGTCGACATCCGAAATCTCCTTGCCGTCGGGGACGGTCGACAACAGGATATCGATCAGCCGGTCGGCGCCGTGGAGACGGCCCCAGAGATAGTCGTTTTCGCGATAGGCACGGCTGAAAAAGGCGCCGAAACTGTTGAATTCGAGACCCTTTAGCGTCGCTTCGGCCCCGCCTTCGCGGATCGATTGCGCGTCCTCGGGCGCGATCCGGTCGACCTTGACGGGATCGAACTCGTCCAGGCCTTCGCCCTGGAGCAGGGGCAGGGTAGCGATGTCGTAAAAGGGAAAGCCCAGATAGGCGAACAGCATCGTCCGGCGTTCGGGCTTGGGCAGGGCGGCAAAGGCGGTCGCCAGCAATTCTTCGCCGCGGGTGTCGATCGTCTGGAGGTCGCGGGTCGCGGACAGCGCTTCCAGCGCGGCGGCGGGGGCGGTGGTCGAATCGCGGGCGATCTCCGCCATGACATCGTCGTAGAATTCGGGCCGCTCGCGGTCGAGATAGTCGCCGAGCGTGTCGTAGATCGCGTCGCGCGCGATGTTGAGCGCTTCGGGATCGCATTCGCCCTTTTCCTCGATCTCGTGAAGGCTGCGCAGCACGAAGCGCAGGCGGCGGGTGCGGAACAGCAGGTCATGCTCCCGGAAAAAGGCGATCGCCGCGCTGCTGGCGCCGTTGTTCGACAGCGCGTCCGACGTGTTGAGCCGCATCGCGCCGATCTCGCGCCAGATCGCGCGGCGCGTCGCGCGGTCCCGGGCCGCGTCATGCCCGGCGATTCCGCCCAGGAGCGCTGCGATCTCGTCGACGATGACCGACAGTTTGAGCTGGCCGTATGATGCATAGGCATAGCCGGCTTCCTTCGCCGCGAAATTCTGCGCCTTGGCCCGCCACGCCGCGAGGCGCTGCGGGGTCGGCCGGTTGAGGAACAGGGTGCGGCCGAAATCCTGCTCGATTGCAGCTTCGACCTGGGGCCGGATCGCCTCGACGATCCGCCGCATGCGCATGATGCGGCGGGAATGTTCCTCGATCGCCTCCAGATTGTCGCGGATCGGCTGTTCGCGCGGGATGTCCGACAGCGCGCCGAATATCGCCCGGAAGAAACCGGGAGCGCCGTCGTCATAGCCCATCCCGATGCTGCGGATCCCGGGCTTTGGGTCGATATAGACGAAGCGGCGATCGACCTCGCGATGGGCCGGCCGGTCGCGCAGTGCCTCGATGGCCGGGCCGAACGGCGCATTGGCAAGCACCGAACCGTCGATCAGCGCCGTCGTCTCCGCGGTACCGGCGGCCGTCTGCCGCGGCAGGACGCGTTTCAGAAAGGCGGCGCGGCCCGGCCAGGCAATCTTGCGCCGCTTCAGCACCTCGTCGAGCTCCCGCACGGTGAAGGGCGGGAAGGCGCCCGGGAAGCTCGCGGTCGCGCGCGCCGCGAAGGTCAGTTCGGGGATGCTGCCGAGCCGGCGCGGGACCATGCCGTGATCGGTGAAGGGGAGGGTGAGCCGGTGTTCGGTCTCGACGATCTCGGGCGGGGAATTGAGGTGCAGCCGCTGCGGATGGCCGTGGAAATCGGTCACCGTGACATACAGGTCGAGCGGCTGGCCGTCGGGCAGCAGCGGTTCGGTGGCGGGCAGGGTTCCCATGGCCTCGAACGCATCGAGGATGAGATTGGTGAAACCCTCGCCGCCGAAGGGCGGCTGGAACCATTTGGCGCGCACGAAGCGGGAAAGCTTGGCGCTGACCTCGTCCTGCGCGTCCGGATCGACCGTGGTCGCGACCGTTCCGCCCCGGCGGCGCGCGACGGCCCAGGCGATCGGCACCGCCCAGAATTTGGTGAAGCGCGAAATCGGCCGTTTGTCGGGGGCCAGCAGGATGTCGACGTCCGCCTTGTCGAGCCACAGGTCGGTCAGCGGCTCGAGCGATTTGCCCGAAGCGATCGCCTCGGCGAGGAACACCCCGTTGATCCCGCCCGCGCTGGCGCCCGCCACGATGTCGACCATAGCGCGCAGCTTGACGTTACACTTGCGCTCGATCGTGTCGAGCAGCTCGCGATAGACGCGCTGGGACGTGTCGGTCGGCGCCAGATCGTCGTGGAAGGCCCGGCTGGCGCGCGCCAGACGCCAGATTTCCTTCGTGATTCCGTGCATGTAGATTGCGAGACTGATGCCGCCATAACAGACCAGGGCCAGGCGCAGCTCTTTCTCTCGCATCCGGCGATGCTTGGCAGGTGGCGCGGATTTTGTCGAGCATTCGAAGCGCCTCTAGGCGTTTTCGCCTTCGCTGTGCGCGGGCAGGTACAGCGTGATCGTCGTCCCCACGCCGGGCTCGGACGCGATCTCGACATGGCCGCCCGATTGTTTGGCGAATCCGTAGATCATCGAAAGGCCGAGCCCCGTGCCCTTGCCGACTTCCTTGGTGGTGAAGAAGGGTTCGAATGCGCGCCCGATGGTTTCCTCGTCCATTCCGGTGCCGGTGTCGATGACCGAAATCATCGCATAATCGCCGGGCATCAGGTCCGAATGATGCTCGCCCACCGAGATCGCTTCGGTCTTGAACCGGAGCTGGCCGCCGGCCGGCATCGCGTCGCGGGCGTTGAGCGCCAGGTTGAGCAGGACATTTTCCAGCTGGTGGCTGTCGATGAAGATCGGCCCGATACTCTCGTCCAGATCCGAGCCGAAGACGATATGCTCGCCGATCGTTCGCTGGATCATGTCGCCGACATCGCTGATCAGGGCGTTCAGGTCGGTCGGATGCGGCACCAGCGACTGGCGGCGCGAAAAGGCGAGCAGACGCTGCGTCAGCGCGGCTGCGCGTTTCGCCGCCGCGCCGATATTCGTCATGTTGCGGCCCACCTTCTCGTCGTCGACATTGGCGAGACGCAGTTCGAGCAGCTGGATGCTGCCCGAGATGACGGTAAGCAGGTTGTTGAAGTCATGGGCGATACCGCCGGTCAACTGGCCGACCGCTTCCATCTTCTGGGCCTGGAGCAGCGCCTCTTCGACCAGCGCCCGTTCGTCGAGCGCTTCGTTGACGCGCGTCTCGAGCGTCTCGTTGAGCAGTGCGAGCTGCTCCTCGGCCGCATGGCGCGCCGTATCGTCGCGCATCGTCAGCACGGCGCCGAGCTGCTGACCCTGATCGTCATAGAGCGGCCGGGCGGTACCGATCGCCAGGACTTCGCTGCCATCCGGGCGGCGGATGCGCCAGCGCTCGTCGACGACGGTTTCTCCGCGCAGGACGGCGCGCGCCAGCGGGAGTTCGAGCGTGGGATAGGGGTCGCCCTCTTCGGTGAACAACCGATAGCTTTCGGTATAGTTTTCCGGATCGACTTCGAGATTGCGGACGCCGTGCAGCGCATAGGCGGCTTCGTTGACGAACGATATCTGGCCCATCGCATCGGTAACGATCACGCCCTCGCCGAGTTGGTCGAGCACCGCCGAATATTCGAGCGGCGGAATGTGCACGCTGGAATGGGCTTCGGTCGGGTCGCGCTGACTCTGCTGGCTGTTGTTGGTGCGCACATGTAAAACCGTCCACGATGCGATTTCGCCCTGCTCATCCAGCTGCGGGGCGGCCTTCGTCGCCCAGCGCTGCAACTCGCCGTCGCAATCGCGGATGCGGTGGACGCGGACAAAAGCGTATTTGCCGGTCTCGGCGCGCCGCCACTCGCTTTTCGTGCCGTCGATATCGTCGCCATGGATCGCATTCATCCAACCCCGCCCGCAATATTCGGCGTGAGACTGACCGGTCAGTTTCGCCCAGTCGGTTTGCACCTCGTCCATGTGGAGATCGGAATCGACCGAGACCACAAAGGCGTCGACTTCATCCAGCGCGTTGCGGACGGTTTTCTCCTCGTCGATGCGAGGGTGTATCGCCGGATCCAGATTTACCATCATGAAGCCTCAATATGCGACCGGCCGGGGGATGGCGGTCGCCGGGCACTTTCGCTCACCATGGTTAACAACGCGTAAACCATGAAGGGATTTGGCCGATTTTCAAGCCAATTTACGGCGGGCCGAAGGGGACGATGCGGTTTGCGGCATCGTGACCGATATCGGCGGCGCCGAGAAAGGGGATGCCGGACCGGGCGCACCAGTCGCGGACGATCTCGTCCGCCGTCATTCCGAAATCGATGTCGTTCTCGATGATGTCGCTGCACCGGCCGAGCCGAATCCCGGCCACGCCACGAATCCCGGCATTGGCCGTCACATGATGCATGGTGCGATCTATTTTGTACATATATTCAGATACTTCTTCAAGCATCAGGACATGATTTCTCAAGTCGGGCTGGAGCGATGTTCCGAGAATCTGGCTCAATGTGATCATGTTGAACGCGGCAGCCGGCCGGCCATCGCCGAGCGAGGGTTCGAGCGTGTCGGCGTCCTGTGCGACGAGCCAGCGCAATGCACGCTCGATCGCGGCGTCGCCGCCCTCGCGCACGATATCCTGGCACATCGGGCCGTGGGCGACCGCACAGCCCGCCGTGTAGAGCCCGGCCAGCAGCATCCCTGCATCGCTGTAGCCGAGATAGGTTTTGGCGCGCGCCGGGGCTTCCAGCCTGGCCAGAACGTCTCCGGCGATCCGACAGGCGCCATAGCCGCCCCGCGCGAACCACAGCGCGTCGAAACCGGGATCGTTGGCGATCGCCAGAAACGCCGCGGCGCGGTCCGCATCGCTGCCCGCGAAATGTCCATGCCGCAGAAAGCTGTTCGGATGGACGACCAGTTCGGGCGGGTTGCCGGGGAAATGCGCAGCGGCAAGCGCCGTCACACGGTCCGCCGTCTCCCGCTCGAAGGGGGAACTGGCGGCGACAATGCCGATCCTGACCGTTTTTTTTGCCACCCCGAGCCTTTCTCAAATTGAAAAACCGCGCCGCCCCCAATAGCGAGGCGCGATGACAAAGGACAAATCCTATTTCTTCTGCGGGATCGGCGGCAGTGGCATGCTGCCTCTGGCCAGCATCCTGCGCGGCCGGGGCGCGACCGTGGCCGGCTCCGATCGCGCGCTCGACCAGGGCCGGACGGCGGACAAGTTCGACTGGCTGCGGGCCCAGGGCATCGCCCTGTTTCCCCAGGACGGCAGCGGATTGACACAGGAAAATCAGATACTTGTGGCGTCGGCCGCAGTGGAGGACAGCGTGCCTGACGTCATGGCGTCACGCGAACTCGGCCTCGAACGGATGACGCGGCCCGAATTGCTGGCGAGCCTGTTCAACGCCGCCCCGCGCAGCATCGGGGTGGCCGGCACCAGCGGCAAATCGACCGTGACGGGCATGATCGGCTGGATCCTGCACGATTGCGGGCGCGACCCCACCGTCATGAACGGCGCGGTGATGAGGAATTTCATCTCGGACGAAACACCGTTCGCAAGCGCGCTGGTGGGGCAGGGGGACGCCTTTGTCAGCGAGGTCGACGAGAGCGACGGGTCGATCGCGCTCTACGAACCCGATATCGCGATCCTCAACAATGTCTCGCTCGATCACAAGTCGATGGACGAGCTGCGGACGCTGTTCGGCGGATTTCTCGCGCGCGCGGGCCATGCGATCGTCAATGCCGACGATGCGGAGAGCGCGCGCCTGGCTGACGCCATTGCGCCGGACCGGCTGTGCCGTTTCGGCTTCGACAGTCCGGATGCGGATCTGCGTGGCGAAAATATCGTGGAAGCGCCGCTTTCCGTGGCGTTCGACGTTATCGCAGGAGACGAGAAAGGTCATGTCGAGCTCGCCGTCCCCGGGCGCCACAACGCCGCCAACGCGCTGGCGGCGCTGGCCGCGGCCCGGGCCTGCGATGTACCGCTCGCCGACGCCGTGGCGTCGCTCGGTCGGTTTTCGGGGCTCAGGCGGCGGTTCGAGATTGTCGGTACGGCCGGCCGGACGACGGTCATCGACGATTTCGGGCACAATCCCGACAAGATCGCCGCGACGCTGAAGACGTTGCACGCCTTTCCAGGCAGGCTGCTCGTTTTCTTCCAACCCCATGGCTATGGGCCCCTCAAGAAAATGGGCGACGAGCTGATCGCCTGCTTTGCCGATAATCTGTCCGAAGAAGATCGTCTAATCCTTTGTGATCCGGTCTATTTCGGCGGGACGACGGACCGCAGCACCGGCAGCGGAGCGATCGTCGACGGCGTCGCCGCGGCGGGGCGTACGGCCGAGCATATTCCCGACCGCGCGGACTGCGGCGCGCGGCTCGCCGCGTTGGCGGGGCCCGGCGACCGGATCATCGTCATGGGCGCGCGCGACGATACGCTGTCGGCGTTCGCCGCGGACATTCTCGAGCGGATCGGACACTGAAAAGCGGGCTGGTATTCCCCTTTTGTTCTCGTTAGGATGCCGCCATGGCGAAACCCCAGAAACGATATGTCTGCCAGTCCTGCGGGTCGGTCGCATCGAAATGGCAGGGCCAGTGCGGCGACTGCAAGGAATGGAACACGCTCGTCGAGGATATGGGCGGCGTCGTGACGCCGTTTCAGGCCAAGCATAACCTGCAATCGGGCGGCAAGGCGGTCGATCTGGTCGGGCTTGACGCCGATATCGCCTTGCCCGAGCGGATCGCGACCGGAATCGCCGAACTCGACCGGGCGCTGGGCGGCGGGCTTGTCGAGGGATCGGCGACGCTGCTCGGCGGCGATCCGGGGATCGGCAAGTCGACTCTGCTGCTCCAGGCCTGCGCGATCGTCGCAAAGGCAGGTCATGACGTCACCTATATCTCGGGCGAGGAAGCCGCCGACCAGATCAGGCTGCGCGCCCGGCGGCTGGGGCTCGGCGATGCGCCGATGAAGCTCGCCGCTGCGACGTCCGTTCGCGATATACTGACGACGCTCGGCAATGGCGACGGAAAGCCGCCGGCGCTGCTGGTCATCGATTCGATACAGACGATGCACAGCGATTTGATCGAAGGGGCGCCGGGCACGGTGAGCCAGGTGCGCGCCTCGGCGCAGGAACTGATCCGCTTCGCCAAGGAACGCGGGACGGCGGTCGTCCTGGTCGGCCATGTCACCAAGGACGGCGCGATCGCCGGGCCGCGCGTGCTCGAACATATGGTCGATACGGTGCTCAGCTTCGAGGGCGAGCGCAGCCATCAGTATCGGATATTGCGGGCGATCAAGAACCGGTTCGGCGGGACCGACGAGATCGGCGTGTTCGCCATGGCCGAGCAGGGGCTGGAAGAGGTCGCCAACCCGTCCTCGCTGTTCCTCACGAGCCGCAAGGACGATGTCAGCGGCGCGGTCGTCTTTCCCGCGCTGGAAGGGACGCGGCCGGTACTCGTCGAAATCCAGGCGCTCGTCGTGCGGCTGGCGAGCGGGGCGACGCCGCGCCGCGCGGTCGTCGGCTGGGATTCGGGACGACTGGCGATGATCCTCGCCGTGCTCGAAGCGCGCTGCGGACTCAGCTTCTCGACCTCGGAAGTTTATCTCAACGTCGCCGGCGGCTATCGCATCGTCGATCCGGCGGCCGATCTCGCGGTGGCCGCCGCGCTGATCTCGGCGCTGTCGGAACAGCCGATTCCGGCCGAGACCGTGGCCTTTGGCGAGATATCGCTATCGGGCGAGGTGCGCACCGTGTCGCATGCGGCATTGCGGCTGCGCGAGGCGTCCAAGCTCGGCTTCGCCAAGGCATTGCTGCCCGCCTCGATCGATAGCCGCGAGAGCGGAATGGCGCTGCAGGGCTTCTCGGCATTGCGCGGACTGGTTGACCATCTGCTGGGCCGCGCCTAGCGGACGAACCCATGACGGCGCTCGATGCGATTGTGTTGATTCTGGTCGGCGGCGGCGCGATCCACGGCTTCATGCGGGGTTTCACCTTCGAGGTCATGACCCTGCTGTCCTGGTTGATCGGGGTAATCGCCCTGCGCCTCTTCCATGGCGATATGACCGGCCTGCTCGCCGGTTCCGTCGGTTCGGGCGGCGCGGCGCCGATACTCGCCTTCGCGATCGTCTTCGGCGGCGCCTTTTTCGCGACCCGTTTCATCGGCCGGAAGTTCGGCATCGGTGTCCGGGAATCGATCATCGGGCCGTTCGATCGCATCCTCGGCCTGGGGTTCGGCGCGGTGAAGGGGCTGATCGTCGTCACCCTGCTCTTCCTGCTCGCCAATCTGGCGACCGATATCGCCTATGGCGGCCATGCCGAACGGCCCGCCTGGATGCGCGAATCGCGGACTTTTCCGCTGCTCAACGCCAGCGGCCGGGCGATCATCGATTTCGTCGAAATGCGGCGTCATACGGACGCGGACGAGCCGACAGCCGCGGACTGAGCGGACGGATCACTGGTAATTGCCGGCCAAGCGGCTAAATCGGGCGGATGGCCGCCACGCTCTACAATGCCGAAATCCTGCGTCTCGCGACCGAGATTCCCCATCAGGGGCGGCTCGAATCGCCGCATGCGAGCGCCGAAAAGCGCTCGCCGGTCTGCGGCAGCCGGGTCATCGTCGATGTCTGCATGGATGCGGACGGACGGATCGCGGCGCTCGGGCAGGAGGTTCGCGCCTGCGCACTGGGCCAGGCGTCGGCGGCGCTCATGGCGCGTCATGCGATCGGCCGGCGGTCCGCGGAGCTGGCGGCGGCGCGTGATGCGCTGACCGGATTTCTCGCCGGCGCGCAGACCGATCCGGGCGACTGGCCGGGACTTGAGATCCTGCGGCCGGCAATACCGCACAAGGCGCGGCACGCTTCGATCCGGCTGCCGTTCGAGGCGGTCGCCGAGGCGGCAGCGCAAGCCCGGATCGCCGCCTGATGGCCGGCGAGCAAGCGGCCGGCGATCATGGCGGCGGCGCCCATGGTATTACCGGCGAACTGCTGCTCGACGGCTTCATCCTGCTCGGCGCGGCGCTCGCCTTCGTGCTGCTGTTCCGCCGGCTCGGCCTCGGCGCGGTTCTCGGCTATCTGATCGCCGGGATCGCCGTCGGGCCGTTCGGGCTTGGGCTCATCGAAAGCGGCGAATCGATCCTGGCAGTCGCGGAAATCGGCATCGTGCTGCTGCTGTTCCTCGTCGGACTCGAACTGGCGCCTGCGCGGCTCTGGCGCCTGCGCCGCGACATATTCGGGCTCGGCCTGTCGCAGGTGATCCTGTGCGGCCTCGCGGTCACCGGGCTGGTTCTGCTTTCCACCAATTTCACCGTCGCGGCCGCGCTGGCGATCGGCCTGCCGCTCGGGCTGTCGTCAACGGCGCAGGTCCTGCCGCTGCTCCAGTCCGAGGGCCGACTCAACACGCCGCTCGGCGAGCGCGCCTTCTCGATCCTGCTGTTCCAGGATCTCTCGATCGTCCCGCTGCTCACCGTAGTCGCGGTGCTGTCGCGCGCGCCGGCCGATCCGGGCGCGCCGCCCGGCTGGCTGCTCGCCATCTATGCAATCCTGTCGATCGTCGGCCTCGTCCTTGCCGGGCGCTTCGTCCTCAACCCGCTGCTCCGGATCGTCGGGCGCTTCGCCGAGCGCGAGCTGTTTATCGTAACCGGGCTGTTCACGGTCTTCGCGGCCGCCGTGCTAATGGATTCGCTCGGCCTGTCGATGGCGCTCGGCGCTTTTGTCGCGGGCGTCATGCTCGCGGACTCGCCCTATCGCCACGAGCTGGAGGCCGATGTCGATCCGTTCCGCTCGATCCTGCTCGGCCTGTTCTTCCTTGCCGTCGGCATGATGCTCGACGTCGATGTCGTACTCGACCGGCCGTTCTTCGTGGTCGGCATGGCGGCGGCGCTGGTCGTCACCAAGGTGGCGATCATCTTCGCCCTGGCGCGCGCCTTCGGGGTGAAGACGCGCGCGGCCTTCGTGCTCGGGCTGCTGCTCAGCCAGGGCGGCGAATTCGCGTTCGTGCTGTTCACCGAGGCCGAACGCGCGCTGCTCGTGACCGGGGCCGCGTCGAGCCTTTACGGCGCGGTGGTAACGCTGTCGATGGCGACGACGCCGTTCCTGATGGCGCTTGCCAAGCGCTTTGGCGGGGTCAAGGCCTCGACGCGCGACGACCTTGCCGGGCCGGGCGAAGCGCCGACCGCGGGCGCGATCGTGGTCGGCCACGGGCGCTACGGTCAGACGGTCTCCCAGATGCTGATGGGAGCGAACATCCCGGTCACGCTGATCGATTCGAAACCCGACCAGATCGACCTGTCGGGTGAGTTCGGGCGGAAGGTCTATTATGGCGACGGCCTCCGGGTCGACCTGCTGCGCGAAGCGGGCGCCGACGATGCGCGTGCCATCCTGTTCTGCAACGACGGCGTCGCGCTCGACGAGGGCAGGCTGGAAGCGATCCGCATGGCCTTTCCCGGCACCAGGATTCTCGCCCGCGTGTTCGACCGCCGGCATCTTCTCGCGCTCGGCGACAATCAGATCGACGGCACGTTCCGCGAGGTTCTCGAATCCGCGATTTCGATGGCGCGCAAGGCGATGGAGCTCGTGAATCTCGACGACAGCCTGATCGACCGGGTCGAGGAAGAATATCGGAAGCGCGATTGCGACCGGCTGGCGATGCAGAAGGAGGAGGGCGACCTCCATGCCGGTGCGGAAATGAGTTTCGGCGGGCCGGAATCGCTCGATTTCGACGGCACGGACAAGCGCTAGCGCGCGGTCCTAGTCGGCCGCGTCCAGAAATACCGCCACGTCATCGAGGTCGACGTCGCGGGCGAGGAAGGTCTCGCCGATTCCGCGGGCCAGCAGGAAGGGCAGGGTGCCGCCCTCCATCTTCTTGTCATGGCTCATATGCTCGACAAGCCGTGCGCCGTCCGCCTGGACGCCGGCGGACGACAGTCCGTGGGGCAGGCCTGTATCGGCGAAATGCGCCGCCACCCGTTCCGCATCGGCCTCGGCGCACAGTCCCCGGCGCGCGGAATAGCGAAAGGCGAGGCTGATGCCGGCGGCGACCGCCTCGCCATGGAGCAGCGCGTCGGAAAAGCCGGTCTCGGCTTCGAGCGCATGGCCGAATGTGTGGCCGAGGTTGAGCAGCGCGCGGCGGCCGCTGCGCTCGGTCTCGTCCTCGCCGACGATCCGTGCCTTGGCCGCGACGCTGTGCCGGATCGCCTCGATCTGCGCTGCCCGGTCTCCGCCCAGCAGCTCCGCGCCATGCGCCTCGCACCATTGGAAGAAATAGCGATCGTCGATCAGGCCGTATTTGACGATCTCGGCATAGCCGGCCCGCAATTCGCGGGGCGGCAATGTATCGAGCACCGACGGATCGATGAGGACGAAGCCCGGCTGGTGGAAGGCGCCGACAAGGTTCTTGCCGGCCCGGCTGTTGATCGCCGTTTTGCCGCCGACCGAGCTGTCGACCTGGGCGAGCAACGTCGTCGGGATCTGCACGAAGCCGCAGCCGCGCTTGACGATCGCCGCCGCGAAACCGGCAAGATCGCCGATCACGCCGCCGCCCAGCGCGACGATATGATCGCCCCGCTCGACGCCCAGCTGCAGCAGCTGATCGGTCAGCATCTCGAGCTGGCTCCAGTTCTTCGTCGCCTCGCCGGCGGGCAGCACGATCGGAAAGACGGCGATGCCCGCTTCGTCGGCCACGGTCTTGAGGCGCGGGAACTGGAGCTTGGCGACGGTTTCGTCGGTGACGACGATCATCCGGCCGCGGCCCATGAACGGGCCGAGCACCTCCATCGCGCGATCGAGCAGGCCGTCTTCGATCCGGATGTCATAGCTGCGGGCACCCAGCTCGACGGGGACGATGGTCATTTGGCGAGGGCCTCCAATATGCGGTCGACGGTTTCTTCGTGCGCGCCTTCGCCGCTATGCACGTGGATCGGGGCCTGCGAATAGTATCGATTACGCTTTTCGGCCAGCTCGGTGAGCACCGTCTTCGGGTCGCTGTCGCGGACCAGCGGCCGTGTGTCGCGCCGGGACACCCGCTCGGCAAGGACATCGATATCGGCATCGAGCCAGACGGCGGTCGCCTCCTTGAGGATCAGCGCGCGGGTCTCGGGATTGACGAACGCGCCGCCGCCGGTTGCGATGATCTTGTGCGAACCGTCGATCAGGCGCGCGATCACGCGCCGCTCGCCGTCGCGAAAATAGTCTTCGCCGTAATTCTCGAAAAGCTCGCCGACCTTCATGCCGGCCGCCGCCTCGATCTCGTCGTCCGAGTCGACAAAGGGCAGCCCGAGCCGGTTCGCGAGCCGCCGGCCGATCGTCGATTTGCCGACCCCCATCAGGCCGACAAGCACTACAGGCTTGTCGATATGGGATTTTATCGCCGTGGGCGACGAATTTCGGGATGGGGTAGGCGTCATGGTGATAGGGGTATAAACAGTCGCTCGGTCGCAACAAAAGCTCAAAAAGAGCTGGTCATGATAAGGTAACGTCGAATATGTCGCGTTCGCTATTGCTTTTCCTCGCGTTTCTGGTGGGTTTGGTGATCTTCATCTACTATCTCTCCACCATCGATACCGAGGTCGAAACGCAACTGATCGAAGAACCCGTGGCCGATGAAGCGCTGGAAAACTAAGTCACTATTGGCATTGGGGATCGGCGTCGGCGCCTATGCGCTGATCGTTCCCGCCTTCGGCCAGGACGCGCCGGAATCGCTGCTGCCCGAGGGTTTTGGCGATCCGGTGCCGCCGCCCCCCGCTTCGCCGCCGCCGCCTCCTGCCGCAACCCCTGCGCCGTCCGCTCCGACGGGACCGGCGCCGTCGGCCCCGGCATCGCGGCCGGACGATCGCGCGTTCTCGCTGGACGGCGAGGGCGATATCGACGAGTTCGACATGTCCGATCTCGATCTCGAATTCGAAGACATTCCGCCCGAATATGAATTGCCGCCCCAGGCGCGCCGCTCGCTGGTGCGCGTCGGCCCGTTAATGCCGGCCAATGGCGGTTACGGCGAAGACGCCTTTGCCGGCGCCGACGGCCGCTATCTGTCGCGGCTGATGCGGGAGCTCGATGCGCCGGGACCCTCGCGCTGGATGCATATCAGCCTGCGCCGTGCGCTGCTGAGCAATATCCCGACGCCCGACGGCGTAGCCGCGCCCGACTGGATCGCGGAGCGCGCCTGGCTTCTGCTCCGGATGGGCGAGGTGGATGGCGCGCGGATGCTCGTCCAGCGGGTCGACAGCGATCGCCATACGCCCAAACTCTATGCGGTCGCGATGCAGACCGGTCTTGCGGCGACCGATCTTGCGGCCTTTTGCCCGCTGGTCAGCGGCGCCCGGCGCAGCGCGGAATCGCCGGCCTGGGTGATGGCCGACGCGATCTGCGCGGGGCTGGGCGGCGAAAGCGCCCGGGCGACGGCGCAAATGGCCAGCGTTCGCAATGCCGGGCTCACCAACGGTTTCGATATGCGGCTCGGCGACCGGGCGGTGAATGCCGGGAGCAGCGCGCAGGCGGTGCCGATCGACTGGACCGGCGTCGAACAGCTGAACGCCTGGCGGTTCGGCGTCGCCAACGCGACCGGCGTCGAGATTCCCGACGAACTCTATGAGGGCGCCGGCCGGCAGGTCGCCGCCTGGCGCGCGCGGACGCCGAGGGTCGACCTTGCGGACAGGATCGCACCGGCCCGGACCGCGGCGGTGCTCGGCGTATTCTCCAATCAGGCTTTGGTGTCGATGTACAGCGCGCTGCTGGCGGAGCTCGATCCGTCGGCTATTCCCGGATCGACGACCGATTTTCTGCGCCAGGCCTATGTCGACCCCGGGGAGAGCGGCCGCGTCGACGCGATGGAAGCGCTCTGGACCGAAGATGACAGCGCCGACGGACGCTATGCGGGGCTGATCCTGACCGCCCGGGCCGCGGCGCGCGTCCGGCCGGCCGAGGACCTGGTCGGCTATGCGCGCGAGCTGATCGCGGCGATGATGACGGCGGGGCTGGACATTCAGGCGTCGCGCTGGGCGTCGGTCATCGATGCGGATTCCAGCGACGACGCCTGGGCGCTGCTCGCCGTCGGCGCGCCGCAACCCGGGGTCGAAATCGATTTCGACCGGCTCGAAGACTATGCCGACAATGCGGGGTCGGACGGCCGGCACCGGGCGCGATTGCTGGCCGCTGCACTGGCCGGCCTCGGCCGGCTCGATGCGGGGGAAATCGGCGAAGCCGACCGGACCTTCGATCTGGGACTCGCGCGCGAGGGCATCTGGTCCCGCCAGCTCGAGCGCGTTGCCAGGGGGCAGCGCGTCGGCCTCGTCGCGCTGATCGCGGCGATCGGCATGCAGGCGAACAGCTGGGCCGGTGTTCCGCCGCGGCATCTCTATCATATCGTGCGGGCCTATCGCCTGGCCGGACGCGAACCCGAAGCCCGGATGATTGCCGCCGAGGCGATCACCCGCGCCTGATCCCGTGGCGAAAGAGCGCACCGCCCAGCCTTCGGGGGAAGATGCGCGCCTGATCGCCCGGTTTCTCGAAATGCTGGCCGCCGAAGCGGGCGCATCGCGCAACACGCTGAGCGCCTATGAAACCGACCTGCGCGGGTCGTCGGCGGCACTGGAGGGTGAACTCGCATCGGCGCAGCGCGCGGATCTGGAAAGACTGGGTGCCGGCTGGGCGCATCTTGCCCGATCGACCGTCGCGCGCAAGTCCGCGGCCCTGCGCCGTTTTTTCGGTTTCCTGGCGGACGAGGGATTGCGGGACGACGATCCGTCCGCCGCGCTGCCGCGGCCCGGCGGCGGACGGCCGCTCCCCAAGACGCTGAGCCATGCCGATATTGCGCGCATGTTCGAGGCGCTCGACCGGGAGGTTGCGACCCGGAAGCCGCTGGCGTTCCGGATGGCGGCGCTGATAGAGCTGCTATACGGCTCCGGCATGCGCGCCAGCGAACTGGTCTCGCTGCCGCGCGCGGCGGTGCGGCAGGGTTCGCCGTTCCTGATCCTCACCGGCAAGGGCGGGCGCGAGCGGCTGGTTCCGATATCGGATCGGGCGCTGGCGGCCGTCGAAAAATGGCGCAACCATGTGCCGGGCGATGCGCGTTGGCTGTTTCCATCGGGCAAGAAGCATCTGAGCCGGATCCGGCTCTATCAACTCGTCAAGGAGCTCGCCGTCAAGGCCGGTATCCCGCCCGATCGGGTGAGCCCGCATGTCCTGCGCCACGCCTTTGCCACCCATCTGCTGGAGGGCGGCGCCGATCTGCGCACCTTGCAGACGCTGCTCGGGCATGCCGATATCGCGACGACCCAGATATACACCCATGTCGACAGCGCGCGGCTCGTCGCGCTGGTCAACGCCCGTCATCCCCTCGTTGACGCACCCGGTTCGGAGGCTTAACCGCGCCTGTTATGCAGCATTTTCTCGATTTCGAAAAACCCATCGCCGATCTCCAGTCGCGCGTCGTCGAACTCCGCGATACCGCCAGCTCCGGATCGCTGAATATCGAATCCGAGGTGAAACGGCTCGAGGCGAAGTCGGAGAAGATGCTGCGCGAGACCTATGAGCGGCTGACTCCGTGGCAGAAAACGCAGGTCGCCCGTCATCCGGACCGGCCGCATTTCAAGGATTATGTCGCCGGCTTCGTCGAGGATTTCATGCCGCTGGCCGGCGATCGCGCCTTTTCCGACGATCTCGCCATTGTCGGCGGTTTCGGGCGCATCGGCGGGCGCCGGGTGCTCGTGATGGGCCATGAAAAGGGCGACAATACCGAGAGCCGGTTGCGCCACAATTTCGGCATGGCCAAGCCCGAGGGCTATCGCAAGGCGATCCGCCTGATGAAACTCGCCGACCGGTTCGGCCTGCCGGTCGTCACCCTTGTCGATACGCCGGGCGCCTTTCCCGGCATCCAGGCCGAGGAGCGTGCCCAGGCGGAGGCGATCGCCCGCTCGACCCAGGCCTGCCTCCAGCTCAACGTACCGATCGTCGCCGCGATCGTCGGCGAGGGCGGCTCTGGCGGCGCGATCGCGCTATCGAGCGCCAATACGGTGCTGATGTTCCAGCATGCGATCTATTCGGTGATTTCGCCCGAAGGCTGCGCGTCGATCCTCTGGCGTACGGCCGACAAGGCCGCCGATGCGGCCGAGGCGATGCGGATCAGCGCGAGCGAGTTGAAAAAGCTGGGCGTGGTCGACCGGGTCATCCTCGAGCCGGTCGGCGGGGCGCATCGCCATCCCGCCGAGGCGATCGCGGCTTTGGGCAAGGCGCTTGGCGAAGAACTCGACAAGCTGGCGGGCGTCTCGGCCGAAAAACTGCGCCTCAAGCGGCGCGCGAAATTTCTCGACATGGGGAAATAGCTCTGCGCGATCAGCGATTTGCGGAACGAAGCCGCCGGTTGCGGGTTATCCCATCAGTAGCGTTCAGATGGAGGGATAAATGGCGAAAATTCGGGTTCTCTTGTTGCTCACGGCATCAGTCGCGGCGGGCAGCTGCGCCGGCCTGCCCCTGCCGGGCTCGGGGCCGGCTCCCGGCGAAGCGATCACCCAGCAGGAACGCCAGCAGGGCGCGCGGGTGCACACCCAGCTGCTCCAACAATTCGGCGATGTCTATTCGGGCAGCCAGTCTGACTATGTTGTCCGTGTCGGACAGCGTATCGCCGTTCAGTCGGGCCTGTCGAACGCCCAGAACGACTTCACCGTCAGCCTGCTGAACTCGCCGGTGCACAACGCCTTCGCGCTGCCCGGCGGCTATGTCTATATCACCCGCAACCTGGTCGGCCTGATGAACAGCGAGGCCGAGCTGGCTTCGGTGATGGGCCATGAGGTCGGCCATGTCGCCGCCCGCCACTCGTCGCGGCGGCAGAGTACGAATACGATCGGCCAGATTCTCGCGGTCGGGCTCGGTATCCTGACCGGCAGCGGCGATCTCGCCAATCTCGCGGGTCAGGCGGCCCAGCTCTACACGCTCCGCTATTCGCGGAGCCAGGAATATGAGGCGGACGAACTGGGGATCACCTACCTGACGCGTGCCAACTATAACCCGTTCGCGGCGGCAGACATGCTGAGCTCGCTCGCTTCGCAGACCAGCCTCGACGCCCGGGTCGCGGGCCGCAACGCGCGCTCGCTCCCCGAATGGGCGAGTACCCATCCCGATCCCGCCGCACGCGTCAGCCGCGCCCGGGCCGAAGCGACCGAGCGCGGCGCGACCCCGGCGACGGGCACGAGCGGGCGCGATGCATTTCTCGATGCGATCGACGGGATGCTCTATGACGACGATCCGGCCCAGGGCGTGATCGAGGGCAACACGTTCCGCCATCCCGACCTTCGCCTCCAGTTCACGGTGCCGCAGGGCTATACGATGCAGAACGGGACGACTGCGGTCGTCGTCACCGGGCCGAACGGTCAGGCGCAGTTCGGCGGCGGCAATATGCAGGGCTCGCTGACCGATCATATCGACCGGGTGTTTCGCGAGCTGGCCGGCGACAACCGGCGGATCGATTATGGCAATGTCCGGACCGCGCGGATCAACGGGCTGCCCGTGGCGCAAGCGAGCGCCCGTCTCGCCAGCGGATCCAGCCAGATCGACGTGACGGTTACCGCCTATGATTTCGGCAGCAACCGCAAATATCATTTCTTGACCGTCACGCGGGCCGGGCAGGGGATCGGACCGTTCGGCTCGATGCTCAATTCGGTGTCGCGCCTGTCGAGTTCGGAAGCGGCCGCGATCCGGCCGCGGGTGATCGACGTGGTCACGGTGCGCCGCGGCGACACGATCAGCGGCCTCGCATCGCGCATGGCCTATCGCAGCTATCGGGAAGAGCGGTTCCGTGTCCTCAACGCGCTTGGCTCGGGTGACGTTTTGCAGGCGGGGGATCGCGTCAAGCTCGTCGTCTACGGCCGCTGACGCCTGACTGCCTGCGCAAAAGAAAACGGGCGGCGAATTGCTTCGCCGCCCGTTCGCTTTTTTGTGATGAAGCTAGGCTTAGCTCATTTCATCCGAAACGTTGTTGAACGTGTTGCCGAGGGTCTCACCCAGCGTGCTCATCGCGGTGATGGCAGCAACAGCGATCAGAGCGGCGATCAGGCCATATTCGATGGCGGTGGCGCCCTTGCTGTCCTTCAGCATCTTACGAAAATTCTTCATTTCTGGTCTCCTTGAGTTCCAAATGCAGGTTTCCAAATACCCCGCCAGCCCAACCCACTTGGACCGACCGTTCGATTTCTAATTGGAAGGTCTTGCAAAACACTTAATGCACCAGCTTTCCGGGATGTTTACCATTGCGCCTGGCCTTTGATGGCCGCCGGGCATCCCGGTTAAGCTCGATGGACGTTTCGCGCGGATATGGAAGGTTCGCGGCCGGTTTTCGGCGCCTTGCGGCGACGTGCAGCGCGCTCGGAACTGTCCGCCGATTGCGGGAGCGCCAGCCGGTACTGGCTGTGCCGTGCCGCCCTTCGGCTGGATCAGCTATTGGCGGAAACGTTATTGGAAACGTCGTTCCACATGTTGGTCGTCGTATCGGCGAGAACCACCAGCGCTCCGACCATCGCGATCACGATCAGCGACACGATCAGGCCATATTCGATAGCCGTCGCGCCGCGTTCATCGCGCACGATTCTTCCCAGCCAGTTTTTCATGGCACCATACCCCATTTTTCCATACCCACGACCGGGCCTCGCATCTTCGGCTTAAGAAAGTGATAAGACTTCGAATGACCGCTCCCTTTTTCACCGTCGCCGCCGCCGCCCTGGTCGATCGGGATGGCCGGATTCTCGTACAGAAACGGCCGGTTGGACGTCCCATGGCCGGCTTGTGGGAATTTCCCGGCGGTAAATGCGAGCCGGACGAGACGCCCGAGACCGCTCTGGTCCGCGAGTTGAAGGAAGAGCTCGGGATCGAGACCCACCGGTCCTGCCTGGCGCCGGGCTGTTTCGCGAGCGAGCCGTTGGGCGACAAGCATCTGCTGTTGCTGCTCTATGTCTGCCGCAAATGGGAGGGCATCGTGCAGCCGATCGAGGCGCCCGAACTCAAATGGGTCTATCCGCGCGAGCTTTATGCGCTCGAGATGCCGCCCGCGGACCGGCCGCTGATCGGCCTGCTCGAAGCGTTGATCTAGGAAGCAGCGCCCGAATCACGCGGCTTGAGGGCCTGGGCCAGCGACGTCGTCCCGCTGCCGCGCGCCGCGGGTTTGGGCTGGTCCGGCGAGGGCGCCCAGCCGGTCAGATAGACGATCTCGAAAGTTTCGCGGGTCTTGCCGTCGCGCTGCTCGGCCTCGAACGCCGCGTGGGCAGCGGCGACGGCGAATCGCGAGAGGGGCGGCCCGTGCAGGAGACTGCCATTGGCTGAACCGCGCAAATCGGCGATCAGCCGGGACAGGTCGGAATAGCGGACATCGAGCCGTTCGCCGTCCGCGACCTGCAATGCGAACCCCGCGCGGCCGAGAAGATCGCCGGCGGAGCGGAGGTCGATCTGCGGATGGATGCGCGGCGCCGCAGCGCCTCCGGTCAGGTCGGCCTGCAGCATTGCGCGGCGAAGCGCGGGGAGGCTGCCCGAACCGATAAAGGCCCCGAGAAACAGGCCGTCCGGGCGCAGCGAGCGCCGGATCAGGGTCAGTGCGCCGGGAAGGTCGTTGACCGTGTCGAGCGTTCCCGCGGCGATCACGAGATCGAAGCTCGCATCGGCGAAGGGCAAGCGATCCTCGTCGCATTGCACGCCGCCGGCGGCGCGGGCGAGCGCGAACCCCGCATCGGCGGTCACGGTATCGATATTCATGGCGTGGAGCGCGCGGGGAAGCGCGTCGCCCGCATAACCGAGGATCAGCGCGCGCGAGAAATCGCGCTGCACGACGCCCAGCCGCTCGCGCAATTCGGCGGCCATATGGTCCTGCAGAAAGGCGTGGTCCGTCCATCCATGCAGCGCCCGATCGCGCCGGACGCGGCGAAGCGCGCGGTCGAAGGGCCTGTCCTGGGCGTCGGGCGCATCCATGGCCGGGCTTGTGCCCGGCCGCCCGGTGCGGGACAAGACCGGATATGGCCGATCTGTCCGCGATCCTCACCGGCATGGCGAAACCGGTCGTCGATTTTGCGCTGCCGCCGCGCTGCCCGGCATGCGGCGATGTCGTCGACGGCGATTATCGCTTCTGCCTTGGTTGCTGGCGGCAGCTCGACCATCTCGATCAGGGCTGCCGGCAATGCGGCGATCCGCTCGTCGTCGCAGGCGACAGCGCGGCGCTGTGCGGCGCCTGTCTCGCCGATCCGCCGGCGTTCGAAACGATGCGCGCGGCGGTCCGCTACGGCGATATCGCCCGGACCATCGCGCTGCGGCTCAAATATGGCGGCCGGATCGGGCTGGCGCGCACCATCGCACGGGCGATGGACCGGCATATGGCGGGACTGGACGATGCGGTCGTCGTGCCGGTTCCGCTCCATCGCGGTCGCCTCTGGCGGCGCGGCTATAATCAGGCGGCGCTGATCGCGCGGGCACTGGCGGCCGGGAATCCCGACCGGCTGGCGCTCGACGCGCTCGTCCGGATGCGCGCGACGCCCTATCTGCGCGCGATGGGTGCCCGGGAACGGGCGAAGACGGTCCGCGGTGCCTTCGCCGTCAATCCCACGCGCCGCGATCGTATCGCCGGTGCGCGGATCGTGCTCGTCGACGATGTCTATACGAGCGGGGCGACCGCCCGGGCCTGTGCCGGTATATTGAAGCGCGGCGGCGCGGCCGAAGTCCATGTCCGCTGCTGGGCGCGCGTCGCGGCGGCCGAGGACGACGGCTATTGACGCGGGGCGCGATGCTCCACACATGGAAGCCATGGCAAAGGTGGAAATTTATACCAAATTCCTCTGCGGTTACTGCGCGCGCGCGAAAAACCTGCTTGCGTCCAAGGGTGTGGATTTCGAGGAATTCGACATCACGATGGATCGCGACAAACGCGACGAAATGCTAAACCGCAGCAATGGCGGGCGTACCGTGCCGCAGATTTTCATCGACGGGCACCATGTCGGCGGATCGGACGAGCTTGCCGCGCTCGAAGCGGCCGACAGGCTGGACGCCATGCTGGCCGCCTGAGCTCCCGTGATGCGCATCGCCCTTCTCCAAATGACCGGCAGCATCGATCCGGCCCATAATGCGGACATGCTGGTCGAAGGTATCGCCGAAGCGAAGGCGGGCGGCGCGCGGATGCTGTTCACGCCCGAGATGAGCGGGCTGCTCGACCGCGACCGCAAGCGGGCCGCGGCCCATCTCGCGGTCGAAGGCGAGGATCCGGTCCTCGCCGCGGTCCGCAAGGCGGCGGCGGAGCAGGCGATCTGGCTGCATCTCGGATCGCTGGCGCTGCGCGCGGACGCCGGGCCCTCCGAGGATTCAGGGCGTCTCGTCAATCGCGGTTTCGTGATCGACGATAGCGGCGACATTCGCGCGCGCTACGACAAGATCCACCTGTTCGACGTCGATCTCGATACCGGCGAAAGCTGGCGCGAATCCTCCACCTATGACGCAGGCGAACAGGCGGTGATCGCCGATACGCCGCTTGGGCCGCTCGGGCTGTCGGTCTGTTACGACCTGCGCTTTGCCGATCTCTATCGTACGCTCAGCGACGCGGGCGCGACGCTGCTCGGCATCCCGGCCGCCTTCACCGTCCCGACGGGCAAGGCGCACTGGCATGTGCTGATGCGCGCCCGGGCGATCGAGTCCGCCGCCTTCGTCATCGCCGCGGCGCAGGTCGGCCGGCATGAGGATGGCCGCGAAACCTATGGTCACAGCCTGGTCGTCGATCCCTGGGGCGAAATTCTGCTCGATATGGAGGAAACGTCCGGTGTCGGTTTCGCCGATATCGACACAACGCGTATCGACGAGGTCCGCCGGCGTATCCCCGTACTCGACCATCGCCGCGCCTTCGCGGCGCCGGAGCCGTCGGCATGATCGTCTTCGATCTCCAATGCAGCGATGCGGGCCATGTCTTCGAAGCCTGGTTCGGCTCGAGCGCCGATTATGAGGAGCAGCGCGGGCGCGGGCTCGTCAGCTGTCCGATCTGCGGTTCGGCCAAAGTCGGCAAGGCGATCATGGCGCCTGCGGTCGGAGCCAAGGGCAACCGGAAGGACGAAACAAAGCCGGGCAGCGCCGGTGCGGACAAGCCCCTGGCCGTATCGAACGCCGATCCCGACCCCGCGCAGAGGAAGGCGATGCTCGAAGCGCTTGCCCGGCAACAGGCCAAGGCGCTCGAAAAATCCGACTATGTCGGCGAGGATTTCGCCGCCGAGGCGCGCGCGATGCATGACGGCGAGATCGACGAACGCCCGATCCACGGCCGGACATCGCTCGACGAAGCGAAGGAATTGCTGGCGGACGGAGTCCCCGTCGCCCCGCTCCCGCTCCCCATCCGCCCGCCGAAAAGCGACAATTGACGCTGTGCGCAGCCGCGCCTAACGAGCGCGGGAGCGCCCGTAGCTCAGTCGGATAGAGCACCAGATTCCTAATCTGGGGGCCACAGGTTCGAATCCTGTCGGGCGCACCACTGGTTCACGCAAAAGTCCTTCGCTTCGCTCAGTGTACTTTTTGCGTGGGAATATCGTGTCGATCATCCTTGGGGCGCCCCGGCGGATGATCGACGCTCTTTCGAGTTAACTCCACCTAACGATTCGTTAGGAGATTCGATTGCGAGAAGAGAAGTTTTCGCTGCTAGGGTTGCTCGTTTGCGTCCAAGTGAGCCGCAATTTTGTCAGTCAGGCCGAATTTGTCGTTGAAGGCTGTCAACCTCTCACAGACCATACGAAGCTCATTGCCCGCTATGGCGATTTCTTCAGCAAGCCAATCGCGTTCTTCATCGTCGTTACCGAAATAGGCCACATTTTCGTTGTTTATTTTGAGGCCGATAGGCTTGATTGAATTTTGTCGAACTCCTTCGGTCCAGCGTGAGTGTGCAATATGATTCCTTAGCGGAATATGCGCCTTTCCTTGGCCAATCAGACCAACGAGTTCTTCTAAAGCTCCTTCCGGCCAAGCTGATTGTCTGGCGATACTCTTCAAAACTCCGCGAAGTTTCGGAGCGCTATACGGTTCAACAAGTATCAGTACTTGCCTGGGTCTTATATCGAGAATCCCGGCAAGAGTGATTTTCAGCCCTGTTTCGAAATTTGCCGATTGATGCACAACGTTGCCGAAGGCGTGAGCAAACTCGTCATTTATGTCTACCATATCTCATTTTATATCTAACCTGAGCTGTCGCTGCAAAGCGCACCCTGTCCTACATCTAACCAAATAGGTTATTCTCGTTGGATGACCGAGAAAACCGAACCCGCATCCGCCCTCCAGCCCGTCGACTCTGCGCCCGCCGCGCCGCCTGACACCGTACCGGACGACCCACCGCTCCCCGATTACACCACCGACGCCGAAACCGACGCCTTCTGGGACGGCGTGACCCATGGCGTTCGTTCGGCGGGCGGGGTGTCGGCGGAGGATGAGGCGAAGCTCAGGTGGCGGACGGACGGGTGGACGCCGGAGCGGCAGCGGGCGTTTGTCGTCATGCTCTCGCTGACCGGTTCGGTGAAGGCGGCGGCCGAGGAGGTCGGGCTGTCGCGCGAATCCGCCTATCATCTGCGGCGCAAGCCCGAGGGGCGGCTGTTCGCCCGGCTCTGGGACGCGGCGCGCCTGATCGCGCGGGACCGGCTCGCCGACGAGGCGATGGAGCGCGCGCTGAACGGCACGACCGAGACCATCGTCTATCATGGCGAGGAGACGGGGCGGCGGCTGCGCCACGACAATCGCCATCTGCAATGGACGCTGGCCCGGCTCGATCGCGAGGTCTCCCGCTTCGAGGATAGCGCGGCCCCGGCGCGGCGCGCGGCGACCGCTTTCGATGCACTGGCCGATGCCCTGGGCGCAGGGCCGGAGGATGCCGAGGCGATGCTGGAGATACTCGACGAACCGGTGGACCGGAGCGAGCGGCTTGCGGCGCTGGACGAAAAGACCCTGATCGCGCAGTTCGAAAAAGCGCGGGAGTTGCTCGGCATCGAGCGCACCGATCCGGCCGATATCGACATCTCCGATCTCGATTCGGCGGAAAGCGAGACATGGACGGATATCCAATGGGCCCGCGCGGAGCGGTCCGGAGCGTTTCAGATCATCGACGAGCGCGATGAGGCGGATCGAGGGTAATGGCAGAGCGAAGCGGCGGACGCGCGGAAATTTCGCCCTTGGGGCGTGTGAAGCGGTGTGAAGTTATGGATGCAAAGCCCCTCGCCATCAATGGGGAGGGGCTTTTGTCCTTGGCAATATGCGGCATCCGGTGAGAGCGTTGATAACCATCGGTTGCGATATGCTTGTGGCCCACCACAACTCGTTGTCGTAACATGCTACGTCTATTCATCTTCTGCGATTGAGCGCGGTGCGATTTTTGGAGCCGGACCATGCCGACCACAACCTTTCCCGAATTGCCGCGTATCCATCTCGGCCAGCAATCGGCCAAGATGCGCAGTTGGATCAGCACCCGGCTCTGGGCGCAGGTCATGGTCGGGCTCGTTCTGGGTATCGTCACCGGTCTGGTGTTCGGTCCCGAAACCGGTCTCGTTTCGGCGGACACGGCGCGCTGGCTGGGCGCCTGGCTCGCGCTTCCCGGCCAGCTGTTTCTCGGGCTGATCGCCATGGTCCTCGTGCCGCTCGTCTTCGCATCGATCATCGGTGGACTGACGGGTAGCGGATCGGGCGAAGCGCTGCAGCGGATCGGCTTGCGGTTCGCCGTCTTCGTCATCGCGACGACCTTCGCTGCCGCAGGCATCGGCATTGCGCTCGCGACCCTGTTTCGCCCCGGGGCCGGGCTTGCCGGTTCGGTTGCCGTGGCGGACCCGGCGGATATTCCCGAAAGCGATCCGGCGTTTTTCGACCTCAGCATGGCGCCGGAAATCATCTCCGGCATCCTGCCCAACAACCCGACCGCTTCGGTGGTGCAGGGCGACCTGATGGCGATCGTCGTCTTTGCGCTGCTCATCGGCATCGCCGGGACGCAGGTTCCGCGGGACAAGATCACGCCGTTCCTTTCTGTGCTCGATGCGCTGCTTTCTATCTGCATGACGATCGTCAAATGGGCGATGTTCCTCGCGCCGCTCGCGGTGTTCGGCATGATGGCGCAGCTCGTCATGCGCGTCGGGCTCGACACGCTGATCGGCGTTTCGGCCTATGTCGGGACGGTGCTGCTCGGCCTGTTGCTGCTGTTCCTGCTCTACCTCGTCATCCTGGCCGTGTTCGGTCGCACGACACCTGCGACCTTCTTCCGGCAGGCCGGGGAAACGCTGTTGCTGGCCTTTTCGACATCGAGCTCGACCGCGGTTATGCCGAGCACCGTCCAGTCGGCCAAGAAACTCGGCGTGCCGCGCCAGGTCGCCAATCTCGTCGCGCCGCTCGGCGCGACGATGAACATGGCCGGGACGGCCCTGTATCAGAGCGTCGCGATCCTCTTTCTCGCGCAGATGTCGGGGATCGACCTGAATGCGGGCCAGATCGTGCTGATAACCGTGACGCTCGTCGCCTCCTCGATCGGCGCGCCGGGGACTCCCGGGGTCAGTATCGCCATCCTCGTCAGCGTCGCGGCGGGTTTCGGCATTCCCGCCGACGGCATGGTGATCGTCATGGGCGTCGACCGGCTGCTCGATATGAGCCGCACGACGGTCAATGTTACCGGAGACCTGACCGCGAGCACGCTGCTGCGGAACGTAACGGTTCCGGCATCGCCGGCACCGGCGCAGAGCTGAGACCGCGGACCGCCTAGTGCAGCGCGCAGCCCTCGAGCGTGATCCGGTGCATGACGCGCCGTTCGCCCTGATAGTCGTTGAGCGCATAATGCCAGGTCGCGCGATTGTCCCAGAATGCGATCGAGCCCGGCTGCCATTCGAAACGCGTGACGAAGCGATTCTGCGCGGCGTGGGCGTAGAGCGGCATCAGCAGCTTCATGCTGTCCTCCTGTGACCAGCCCCTGATCCCGACCGTGAAGGCGGCATTCACGTAGAGGATTTTCCGGCCGCTGAGCGGATGCGTGATGACGACCGGATGGACGACATCGTCGAGCGCGTCGGCGGCGTTGGCGTTCTGCAGTCGCTCGCCGGCGTCGCTCTCGCTGCGATAGGCCGCCTCGCCGCCGAAGATATGCTTGCTCGAATGGATGGCTTCGAGGCCGTCCAGCTTATCCTTCGTCTCGTCGTCCAGCGCGTCATGGGCGGCGGCCATGTCGGCGAACATCGTGTCGCCACCCTGCGGTGGCAGCTCGCGCGCGACGAGGATCGATCCCGTTGCCGGTTCTGCATCATAGCTGTGGTCGGTGTGCCAGCCGCCGCCGATATTGGTCGTCTGGTTCGGTTCCTTGCGGACTTCGGCGATCTCGGGATAGCCGTCGACCGGCGTGAAGAAGCGGTTGATATTGATGTCGCCCCAGCGTTTCGCGAAGGCGATATGCTGCTCGGGCGTGATATTCTGGTCGCGGAAAAAGATCAGGCCGTGATCGGCAAAGGCCTGGCGGATCGTCGAAAAATCCTCCTCGCTCAGCTCCTGCGACAGATCGACATTGCCGATTTCCGCCCCGGGGCCGTTGCACGGGGCGATGCTGATTTGGGTCATGGCGGCTTCCTCTCTACACTATGCACGTTCGGTCGGCTTTACGTATCCGTCAAGAGTACCTAGCTCTGGCCTGGACAAGCGCATTCTGGAAGAAGGCCCGATATGAGCGATTATGATGCAGCGGTGGACGGCGACCTGGTCGAGTCCCCAACGAAGATTGCCGTTCCCGACGAGGTGCAGGAGGCGATCAAGACGCTGATCCGCTGGGCCGGAGACGATCCGGATCGGGAGGGGCTGCTCGACACGCCTCAACGCGTTGGGCGGGCCTGGAAGGAATATTGCCAGGGCTATGAAGAGGATCCGGCGATCCATCTGTCGCGGACGTTCGAGGAGGTCGGCGGCTATGACGAGCTGGTCCTCCTGAAGGACATTCCGTTCCAGTCGCATTGCGAGCATCATATGGCGCCGATCATCGGGACGGCGTCGATCGCCTATATGCCGAAGGAGCGTGTCGTCGGCATCTCGAAGCTCGCGCGCGTGATGAACGGTTTCGCGCGCCGCCTGCAGGTGCAGGAGCGGATGACCGCGGAAATCGCCCAGTGCATCTGGGACCATCTCCAGCCGCATGGCGTTGCCGTTGTCATAAACGCCAGCCATAGCTGCATGACCGCGCGGGGCGTGCGCACGCCGGGCGTAAAAATGATGACATCGCGGCTGCTTGGCTGCTTCCTTGATGACGATAGAAGTCGTAAGGAAGTCCTGTCGTTGATGGGCTATTAGGGAAGCAAACCGACCGATGACTGTTGTGATGCGTATCTCCGGCGCGAGCTGGATCGTCTTGGCGGGCGCACTGGCGCTCGCGGCCTGCGGCGAGAGCCAGCTTGGCGAAACCGAAGTGACGACCAACGGCATGACGGACGAGGCGGCCGAGGATTCGCCGCAATTGCTGACGCCGGTCGATACCCCGCCGCCGGTCGAGCTGCCGGTACTCGCGCCGATCTCCTACGCGGTCATCGAAGCCGAGCTCGAAGCCGGCGCCGGCTGCAGCGTGGTCGAAGACGGCAAGGCGCTGCTCGTCGCGGTCGAGGGCGATGCGATCGCCCAGCCGAACGGCACGATGCGGCATTTCGCGTTCGACGGAGAGCCGGATGCGCTGTGGGACGGCGGAACCTTCACCGCGGGCGTTTTCTCGATCGAAGTCACGCCGGGGGAAGGCGAGGGCGAACAGATCGAAGGCGTGCTCGTGAAACCGGCGTCCGTCCTCGTTCGCGAGGAAGGGCAGGAAGGCGAGACGGAAATCCGCGCCGAATGGCATTGCGGCGCATAGCGCCCGGGCTGTCGCCTAACACTCGCCCCAGCGGCGGAACAGATTCTGCTGGACGGTCTGGATCCGCGTGAAACTTTCGGCCGACATGTTTGCGCCTTCGAGCGCGGCGACGTCGTTCAGCTCGTAGAGCAATTCGCGTTTGAAGGGATCGGCGATCTGGCTCTCGATGAAAGTGATCCCGACGATGCGCTCGCCTTTGGTGATCTCTTCCACCTCGTGCAGGGTCGTCGACGGATAGATGATCGCCGAGCCCAGCTCGCCCTTGAACCGCATATGTCCATCGCTCTGTTTGATGTGCAGCGCACCGCCTTCATACTGGCTGGGATCCTGCAGGAAGATGGTGCAGCTGATGTCCGAACGGACGGGCCCGTCGACCGACTGCATGAACGCCATGTCGGGGTGGAGGCCGTAGCGCATGCCCTTCTGATATCGGGTGATCAGCGGTGGCGCGATTTTCCGGGGAAAGGCGAAGGATCGGAATTCCTCGTTACGCAACAGCGCGTTGGTCATGATCGTCGAGGAGCGCTCATAGGCCTTCTCGTCATTCAGGTGCAGATTGTCCTTCACGAGCGAATGCGGATTGCTGATCTTGCCGTCGACAAAGGTCGCGGTTTCGATGATCTCGCGCAATTCCTTGATATCCTGGCCGTTCAGCAGGCCGTAAATCATCTTGAACATCGTTATGCCCTCGCATGCTCCGTCATCAGTGTGCCTATTGCCGCATGGCGCGCCGCTGTGTCTTTGAGCCAGGTCAAGGCCTCGACAATCCCCTCTTGGTGCGTCGCCCGCGCCTCGGCAAGCAGCTTCTCCCGAACATCGGCGCTATAGCCATGTTCAGGGGCCTTGGAATATTGGTTCATCAGCGGGCCGCCGGCGAGGCCGTCCAACGTCTCCGTGTTTGCCTCCATCCCGAAAAATGCCGCGATATCGCCGAGCCGGGCCGCCGGGTCCGCTAGGAAAGCGTCGAAGTCCAGCCAGTGGACATGGCCGTCGGGCGCTGCCTTTGCCGCTGCATCGAGCGCCATCATCTCGCTGAGCCAGCTCATCGCCGCGCGCACCGGCTCGGAAAGCTCCCAGAGCCGCCAGTCGTCGCAGCCGAGCCGCTTGTGCAAGCGGTGCAGACGCGGGGAGGCGAGCATCGCCAGCTCCTGGCGCGAATTTTCGCCGGCTAGGATCGTCTCGATATAGCGGTCCGGCGAGACGGTGAGAAACAAAGCCTTGCGCGCGCCGCCGAGCAGTGGTGTCGCGATCTCGCTGACGAAACTCGTCGCCTTGATGAGCGCGCGATCCGCGGGCGCGAAGGTGCGGGACAGCCAGCCGATAGTGGTTTGCAGCCGCTCGTCGAACCGCTCGGGCGACCAGAGTGCATGCGGTTGGCCATTGGTGGCCGCGAGATCGGCGAAGTTGCGCAGAATCTGCGGTTCGCGAAGCGCGAAGACGCCGTCCAGTTCGCCGAGCAGCCGCGCAATCAGGGTCGAGCCGACATGGCCGATATGGAAGATGAAATCCGCGTCGCGGCGCCCGACCTGATCCGCCGCCTCGAGTTCGGACCAGTCCGCCCATTGCGGCTGGCTCTTCTGGGTGAGCATCCGCTGGTCGAGAAAGCTCGCTTGCCGGTAATCCTCCTCGGCCATGCGGACGAGCAGCACGCGATCGGTTGCCGCGTCCATCTGTTGCGAGAACCAGACGGGCCCCTGGGCGAAAGCCTGGGCCAATGGGGACGAGAAGGGCGGACTAGTCATCTGCGCCACCCCTAAAAAGGAAGCGGGCGGAGCGCCAGCCCGAAAGGACCAACGGCTCCGCCCGCTCCATGAAAGTACCGACCGGAATCAGGCTTTTTCTTCGCCGTTTTCCTCGTCCGAACCGGATTCCTCGGTCGCCTCTTCGGCATCGTAGGAAGCCGTTTCTTCAGCGTCCTCGGAGGTTTCTTCGCCTGCTTCGTCCGAAGCGTCCTCTTCAGCGCCTTCAGCCACTTCGGTTTCGGCCGTTTCAGCCTCTTCCTCGTCGGCGGCGCCGATTTCGGCGACAGCGATCTCGGCCTGTTCCTTTTCGAACATCTCGGCGATGACATCGATGCCTTCCGCCTGACGCTCCGCCTCTTCGGGCGAACGGGCGACATTGACCTTGATAGTCGCATCGACTTCGGCGTGCAGCGCAATCCGCACCTCGTACATGCCGATCGCCTTGATCGGCCGTTCGAGAACGACCTGCTTCTTCGTCACCGGTTCGCCCTTGGCTTCGAGCTCGGCCACGATGTCGCGGACCGCAACCGAGCCGTAGAGCTGGCCGGTCTGCGATGCCTGGCGGATCAGTTCGATGGTCATGCCGTCGAGCTTATCGCCTTCGGTCGCGGCCGCGGCGCGGCGCTCCTCGTTTTCCTTTTCGAGCCGTTCGCGATTGGCTTCGAAAAGCGCCTTGTTCGCCTTGTTGGCGCGCAGGGCCTTCTTGTTCGGCAGCAGGAAGTTGCGGGCGAAACCGTCTTTCACGGTCACGACATCGCCGATGGTGCCGAGATTGCCGACGCGTTCGAGCAGAATGATATCCATGTGTCCGCTCCTATTTCACGATGTAGGGCAGCAGGCCGATATGGCGGGCACGCTTGATCGCACGGGCCAGCTCGCGCTGCTTCTTCGCCGAAACGGCGGTGATGCGGGACGGAACGATCTTGCCGCGCTCGGAGAGGAACCCCTGGAGCAGCTTGACGTCCTTGTAATCGATGACCGGCGCGTCATTGCCCGAAAAGGGGCAGCTCTTGCGGCGGCGGAAAAATGGGCGTGCCATGATCTATATCTCCTTGTCGCCGGTCTAGCGGTCGTCGTCGCGGCCGCGACGCTTCGAATCGCGCTCATTCTTGCGCATCATGATCGACGGGCCTTCTTCATGCTCGTCGACGCGGATCGTCATGTAGCGAATGACGTCTTCGTTGATGCGCGTCTGGCGTTCCAGCTCCGCGACAACGGAACCCGGGCCGTCGACATGGAGCATCACGAAATGCGCCTTGCGGTTCTTCTGGATCGGATAGGCGAGCGATTTGAGACCCCAGGTCTCGGTCCGCGTTACCTTGCCTTCGTTCGATTCGATGATCTTCGTGGCTTCCTCGGCGAGCGTATCGACCTGGGCCTGGGCCAGGTCCTGACGCGCGAGGAAGACATGCTCGTACAGAGCCATGCTTCTCTTACCTTTCCTGCCGATCGCTGACGCCGCACCATGCGGACGCCCCTCCGGCTTTCTTCAAAAATCAGGGGCAAAGCGCATGACGCTTCACCCCGGAAGCAGGCCATTTAGGGCTTTTGCGCCCGGTTGGCAAGCCGCTAGACCGCAATCGCCAAAAGGCCTCCGGTTGACACTGGTTGACACGCGGCCGGGGTAAACCGGTGCAAATCCGTGTCCTATCGGCACCCATCGGAAGCGCGACCGCGTCCTATCGGCCACATTTGCAGGCAAACGGACGAGATCAGGGAGCCAGTGCGGCCAAGCTGCCGCCGCCAAGATACCATGGCACGAGGGCTGTAGGACAGGATCAAGACGCCGCCCGATCCGCGATCGGTATGGCTACCCGATTGCCAGCGGCGAAGGTTCGTCGCATGAATAACCCATGGATAACATTCCGTTTCTCCTGCAACTCGATCCGCGCGACATATTCTACACGATCATCGGCGTCGCGCTGCTCGGACTGACATTGCAACCGGCGCTGAGCCGATACCGGTTCGCGAATATCCCGCTCATCTACATCGCCATCGGGGCCGGGCTGGCGCTGATCGGTCTGCCGGCACTGGATCCGCTGGACGGCGGCCTGTCCGCGCTGGTGATCGAGCATGCATCGGAGCTGATCGTCATCATCTCGCTGGCCGGGGCCGGTCTCGCGATCGACACCAAGGAAAGCTGGCGCAACTGGCAGGCTTCGTTCCGCCTGCTGCTCGTGTCGATGCCGCTCACCATTCTGGCCGTGTTCCTGCTCGCCTTCTATCTGGTGGGCATGCCCTGGGCGAGCGCCATGCTGTTGGCGGCTGCCCTCGCTCCGACGGATCCCGTACTGGCGCGCTCGGTTCAGGTTGGGCCACCCGGCAAGAAGGAGACGCCGATGCAGGTCGCGCTGACGGCGGAGGCGGGGCTGAACGACGGGCTGGCCTTTCCGTTCGTCTATCTCGCGATCACCGCTGCAACCCTGGGATTTGCGGGGTCGGGCTTTCCCGACTGGGGCTGGTCGTGGCTCGGCTATGATTTCTTCTACCGGGTCGTGGCCGGCTGGCTCATCGGCTATGGCTGCGGCTATGTGATATCCCGGATCGTGTTCAGCCGCTTCGGCGATGCCCGGCAAGGCGCGTGGAACTCGATCATCGTCATCCTGGCCGCGACGCTGATCGCCTATGGCGTCGCGGAAAGTTTCGACGCGTACGGCTTTCTCTCGGTGTTCGCCTCCGCCCGCGCGGGCCGGGCCAATTCGCGCGGAACCGACGGCGAATCCTACGAGAAATATGTCCATCACGGCGCCGACCAGCTCGAGACGATCCTGCTGGCCCTGCTGCTGCTGTGGTTCGGCATGTTCGTCGGCGCCGGGGCGCTGGAAAGCATCGGCTGGGCGGAAATCGCGCTGGCGGTCCTGATCGTGCTGGTGATCCGGCCGGCCAGCGGCATGTTGTCGCTACTCGGATATTCCTGCGAAAATCTGGAACGGATCAAGGTCGCCTTTTTCGGGATACGGGGCATGGGGACGGTGTTCTACATCGCCTATGCCCAGAACCATGCCGATTTCGACGGAATCGAGAGCATATGGCGGATCGCGGCGGCCACGATATTGCTGTCGATCATACTCCACGGCTTCGCGGCCAATTTCGTCCTGGACGACGGGGAAGAGGACGAACAGCATCCCTACAAGGCGGACGATCCGGATAAAGCACCCGCATCATAGGATGGGTTCAGTGGCGGAAGACGGCAGTTAGACCGTTTCCCCGCTACGCACTCTATGTGCCGGCGTCGCTCACGGAGCGGCGAAACAGGTGCCATGTCGCGTGCCCGAGCACCGGCAGCACAACGAGAAGCCCGAGGAAGAGCGGCAGCATGGCGACAAAGAGGGCGACCGCGATGAATACCGCCCAGACCAGCAGTACGAACGTGTTCGATCGCACCGTCGCGAGGCTGACGATAATCGCGGTGATGAAGTCGACATCGCGGTCGACCAGCATCGGCAGGCTGACGACCGTGATCGAATAAAAGGCCAGCGCCATCAGCGCGCCGACGATACCGCCGACCACCAGCATCATGATGCCCGCCCCGGTGCGGAACAGCTCGAGCGACTCCGATCCGATGCCGGACTGCGCCAGGAAGATGGCGAAAATCCCGTGGGCGACGATCAGCCAGAACCCGAAGGCGACGAAGACGATCGCGCCCATGCTCAATATCTGGTCGTCGCCGCGCCCGCGCAGCGCCCCGAGGATCGCGCCCCAGCTCATCGGCAGGCCTGCTTCGCGGCGGCGGCTCACCTCATAGAGCCCCACGGCGACGAACGGCGCGAGAATGGGGAAACCCGCCGCGGCCGGAACCAACCATGCGATCTCGCCGCGGTTGAACAGGGCGAAATAGAGAAACATCCCGGCAATCACGAAGATCGCCGCGAAAAACAGTCCGAATGCGGGATAGGCCCTGAAATCGCGCCAGCCCGCAGCAAGTGCGGCGCGAAGGTCGCCTATCGTGAGATCGCTTGCGACCGTCGCCGGCGCTACCTGAGCTTCTTCGACCTTGACCATAACAGTCTCTCCCGTGGAAGCATCGGCGATGGTGCAACAACTCGGCCGCCGCATCAAGTTTTTGCACGAACCGGCGCGCAGGGCTGGCATTCGCCGATCGGCGGAAAAGGGGGCGGTTCGGTCCCGAGATGCTATAGGAGGCGTAAAACCGGTAATGACAGCGCGCGCGATTCGGCGATATGGTGGCGGCGCGAAGTAGGGAGATCGATGATGGCGACGGCAGTGAAGGAAACGGCAACCGCATTGGACGTGGATCAGGGGTTCGATATCCCGGATCCGACACAGATCGATCGCCTCGAGGGCAAGGTATCCGACACCGAGTGGCGGCTCCGCTGCGAGCTGGCGGCCACCTACCGGCTATGCGCGATGCATGCATGGACCGATCTGGTGTTTACGCACATTTCCGTGCGCCTGCCGGACGAGGACGGCGAGGAGCGGTTCCTGATCAACCCCTATGGCGTGATGTTCGACGAGATGACGGCGTCCTCGCTGGTCAAGATCGATCTCGACGGCAATGCGAAACAGGAGACGCCCTATTTCGTCAATCCGGCGGGCTTTACCATTCACAGCGCCGTGCACAGTGCGCGCGAGGATGCCGGATGCGTGATCCATGTCCATACGCCCTACGGGATCGCGGTGTCGGTGCAGAAGGAGGGGCTGCGCCGCTACACGCAATTCTCGATGCAGGTCTATGACGATCTCGCCTATCACGACTATGAGGGCATCGCGCTCGACCTCGACGAACGCGAACGGCTGATCGCCGATATCGGCGAGAAGAACCTGCTGATCCTGCGCAATCACGGCACGCTGACCCTTGGCGAGAATTGCGCGATCGCGTTCCTGCGCATGTATTTCCTGGAGAATGCCTGCAAGACGCAGATCCTCGCGCAGTCTGTCGGCGGCGCCGAGCATCTGCACGAGGAAAGCGAAGAGATGGCGCATCGAGTTTTCGAGCAGGTTGCACCGGCCTTTATCAAGGGCCTGGGCGACAATCTCGTCTGGCCCGGGCTGATCCGGAAACTCAATCGCGTGAATCCCGGTTTCGATTATTGAGGCGTTCGCGGATTCGATCCTTGCTCCGGTTCGGCCGGACAATCGGGACGTCGGGGGAGGTTTGAAGTGAGCGACCGGCCGGACCGGCAGGTCCGAAGCATCGTAATTGTCGGGGGAGGGACCGCGGGCTGGATGACCGCCGCGGCGTTCGCCCATAGATTTTCGGGAATGGGGGTGTCGATCACCCTGGTGGAGTCCGCGGAGATCGGAACCGTCGGCGTCGGCGAGGCGACCCTGCCGCAGATCCGGGATTTTAACCGGTCGCTGGGCATCGACGAGGCCGGGATGATGGCGCGGACCAGCGCGACCATCAAGCTCGGCATCGAGTTTTGCGACTGGGGCCGGATCGGCGACCGCTATTTCCACCCGTTCGGCGCCCATGGCGAGGCGATCGGACCGGCGGATTTCCATCATTACTGGGCGAGGCTGAACGCGGCGCGCGGGGCCGCGCCGTTCGGCGACTATTGCTATCCGATCGTGGCGGCGCAGCATAACCGGTTCGCCTTGCCGGACGACGAACCCGAATCCGGCCTGTCGGCCTATTCCTATGCCTTTCAGTTCGATGCCAGCCTGTACGGCGCGTTTCTCGCCGCCTTCGCGCAGGAGCGCGGCACGAAACGCGTGGAGGGCAAGGTGGTCTCGGTCCGGACGGATGGCGAAAGCGGGTTCATCGCGGCGATCGCGCTGGAATCCGGCGAAGAGATAGCGGGCGACCTGTTTATCGACTGTTCCGGCTTTCGCGGCCTGCTGATCGAGCAGGAGCTGGAAACGGGCTATGAGGACTGGAGCGGCTATCTGCCGTGCAACCGGGCCTGGGCGGTTCCCTGCGCCATAAAGGGTACGGTCGGCCCCTATACGCGGTCGACGGCGCGCACTGGCGGCTGGCAGTGGCGGATCCCGCTCCAGCATCGGATCGGCAACGGCCATGTCTATTGCGACCGCTATATCGACGACCAGGACGCGCTCGACCAGCTGATGACGACCCTGGAGGGCGAACCGCTGGCCGATCCCAAGCAACTGTTCTTCAAGACCGGGAAACGGCGCAGGTTGTGGAACCGGAATTGCGTCGCCATCGGCTTGTCGGGCGGGTTCCTCGAGCCGCTGGAATCGACGAGCATCGATCTGATCCAGAGCGGCATCACCAATCTTCTCGAGCTGTTTCCCGAGAAGCAGTGCGCTGCCGCAGACGTTAACGAGTATAACCGGCTGATGGACCTCGAATTCGAGCGGATCCGGGATTTCCTCATGCTGCATTATGTCGCCACCCAGCGCGACGATGCCGCGCTGTGGCGCGACATGCGCGAAATGGAATGGCCGGACAGCCTCGCCTACAAGATCGACGCGTTTCGACGCCGGGGGATCGTGCCCGAATATGAGAGCGGCCTGTTCCAGCCGCCCAGCTGGCTGTCGGTCTTTATCGGCCAGAATATCCTGCCCCAGTCCGTCGATCCGCGGACCGAGATGATGACGGCGGACGAGATCGCGGCCGATCTCGAACGGATACATGTTTCGATCTCCGGTGCGGTCCGGAAGACGAGCGATCACCTGGCGTTTATCGACGGCTATGGCGCGTCTTTCGGCGGCTCGCGGGCGGGCGCAGCATGACGCAGGACCCTTCGCCGCTTTCCACCATTGCGATGTTCGGCAAGCGCGATGAAATCTGGCCGGTCGCCGCCCTGCTGGCGAAAAACCTGCCCGGCCGCATCCGCCTGACGATTATCGAAGATCCGGGCGAACCGGCCCCGCCGGGCGCACTTACCCTGGCCTGCGACAATCCGTTTCATGAGTGCATCGGCGTGACGGTCCGCGATCTGGTCCGGCACTGCAACGGGACCTTGGGACTGGGGACGGATCATCGCGACTGGCACGGCGAGGGCGGCCGTTTCTTCGCGGCGCCGTCCGGCACCGTCCCGGCTATCAACGGCATCGCTCTGCATCACATCATGTTGCGGGCGGCGTCGATGTACGAAGAGCCCGAAAAGCTGGCCCATCTCCTCGAGCCGTTCCGCTTTGCCGCGCGCGCGGCCTTGGCCGGAAAATTCTCCTTCCCCACGGACGATCGCGGATCCCCGCTGACCATGCTCGGCCCAACGGTCCAGTGCGATCGCACCGCCTATGCAGCGTTCCTGAAGGACCGCTTCCCGGCGTCCGCCGCGCAGATATTCGAGGCATCGCCAGTCGGCGCCGACATCGATTCCGACGAGGGCTATATCCGCTCGGTCGGGCTGGCCGACGGACGGGCGATCACCGCGGATTTCTTCGTCGATGTTTCGGGCGCGCTGTCGGGCGTGTTGCCTGAAGAGTGCACGCCCGATGCGCAGCGGCTGACCGATATCCTGGCCTTCGACCGGGTCCTGAGTGGCCGGGGCGGAGAAGCACGGCCGGACCACAGCCATACAGTGGCCAAGGCCCTGCCGGGCGGCCTGTCGATAGCGACGCCGCTCGGCGATGGTGCCGTTTCGGAACTGCTGTTCACGTCCGGCGCCATGGACGAAGCGGTGGCGCAGCGGCTGGTCGCGTCCTCGGCGGAATCGCGTCCGTTCGAGCCCCGCATCACGGACGCACCGTGGACGGGAAATCTCGCGCGACTGGGCAGCGCAGCGGTGCGTTTCGGGCCGCACCAGTCCGCCGATATGCGGTTGCTGCACGAACAGGCGCTGCATCTCGTGCGCTGCCTGCCGGCCACCCGGCGCATGGATATCGAGGCGACCGAATTCAATCGCAAACAGGCCCGTTCGGCCGAGCAGATTCGCGACTTCCTCCTGCTGCCGCTAGTCCTGAACGGCCGGAACGATGCGCCCTGGGCCGGCATGCGCGAGGCCGCGCTTCCCGAAACCCTGGCAATCCGGCTCGAACAGTTCCGAAGCCGCGGGCGCTTCGTCACCTTCGACAATGAGCAGTTCGACCGCCAGACGTGGATTGACATGATGATCGGCTTCGGCGTCGTGCCGGAGCGGTACGACCCCGCGGCGCAGTCGATCGACATGCGCCATGTCCAACCGGTCCTGAAGCGCATGGTCGACGCTTTCACCCAGGCCATCGATTACATGCCGGATCTGGCCCGCTATCGGCAGGATTTTGCCGAGGGAACGCTGTAATCGCAGCCGATTGGCCCGCTAAGCGTCCTGCCGCGTCACCAGCCATACCGCGATCGCGGTTGTCAGCGCCGCTGCAGTGCCGGCCGCGCCGGCCTCGAAAACCAGCGCCATGCCCTGCGGAATGGCGAGGATGTTCAGCGCCGCGGCGACGAGTCCGACGAGGATGCTGAGCGCTCCCACGACCTTGGCGGATGCCTTTTCACGGGCAAACAGCAGGAGGCCGAAGCCGATCCCGGCGAGAGCGAGCAACACCTTGGCGAGGAAATAGAACAGGAACGCGCCGCCGACGACGACCGAGAAGACGGGCGCGAGCGCTTCGCCGGCCAGTGCAGCCGGCCGGAACATCGACAGGCCGATGCCGACCTGGATGACGTTGAACACGCCCGAAAACAGCAATGCGGCCCAGGCCGCCGGCGCCGGCGCGCCGCGGACCATTGCGACGAGCGCGGCGACCGCGATGACGGCGAAAGCCGCCAGCTCGATCGTCCAGACGGTGGCGATCTCCGCCCAGCGCTCGGTGAAATAGCGGGCGACATCGGCATTGGTGACGCCGACATTCGGATCGGCTGCTTGGGGGCCGCCCAGCATCATCATATAGGCGATCTGCGTAATGACGGTGAGGATCAGCGCGGCGGCAATCAGAATGCCTGTGCGGCGGGTGGTCGTATCCATCGAAATGCCCCTTGTTCGGAAAAAGATGATGCCTGAGCTTCGGCGCCGGAGGCCGGGAGGTTACGATCTATTGCACAATCGCCGCTCGACCGACAGGCTGGCTCCGCTTGCGAGCCGCGGATCGCTGGCAGTCTTCGTCAAAATACCGCATGGTCGCCGCGGTCGACCGAGGCCTCGCCGGCGATCAGGCGCGCGTAGAAATCGAACAGCGTTTCGGAGCCGGTCGAGGGGGTGGCCGCCGCATCATAGCGGCCGGTGTCCGGATTCAGCACCAGCATCGACTCGGTAGCATAATAGCGGCCGATGCGCGCCAGCTCGGCCTTGTCCGCCGCCGCCGGGACGATCCTGCCGATCGCGCCCAGCGTGCCGATGATCGCGTCGAGCAGCCGGACCGGCACATGGGTGAAGCGGGGTTCGCGGCCGAGCAGGGCGAAGAGATGCTCGGCCTGGTCTTTCGGCGTGATCGCCTCGCCCGGCCCGCCGATCGGCAATATCCGGTTATGACGGGTTGCATCGTCGAGACAATCGGCAAGATAGTCGGCGAGATCGGCATCGCCGATCGGCTTGCAGGCGGTGAGCGTGCCGTCGCCGAACAGCAGGAAGGATTTGCCCTGTCTGACCCGGTCCACCTGGCCCGACAGCGACTTGAAAAAGGCGGTCGGCCGGACGATCGAATAGGCGAGGCCCGAGGCCATCAGCCGCCGTTCGAAGGCCAGCTTGGCCTGCTGAAAGGCAAGCAGCGGCTTTTGCACACACAATGCCGAGAGCAGCACCATATGCCGAACACCGGCCGCCTCGGCGGCGGAAAGCGCGGTCATATGGGCGTCATGGTCGATCGCCCATGCATCCCGCGGCGCGCCGGTGCGCGACGCCATGCAGGAGACAAGCGCATCGAACCGTTCGCCGCGAAAACCCTGATTGGCGAGGGATTCCGCGTCGGTGACATCTCCATATCGCAGCTCGGCGCCGTGCAGCGGTCTCGCGATGTCGTCGGGCGCCAGCCGGCCGCCGCTCGCGGCACGGCGCCGGACGAAGCAGACGACTTCATGACCGCGCCGCAGGAGCGCTTGGACCGTCGGCCGGCCGATCGTGCCCGTGGCGCCGAGGACGAAGATCCGCTGCGTTGTCACGGGTTCTTGCACCGCATCATTGTCAGCGGGATTTCGGAGCCCCGTATCGCCTCCAATTGAAATCCTCCGTCCGTTGGAGCAAGGATAGTGTCACGTTTCCCGAGACTTGCTGATAACTAGCGGTCGGGCGCGCGATGAGGGGCGTCATATGACAGATTCTTGCCTGGTTCATAAGCTCGATATTTTTCTCCAGCTCACCGATCGTGAAAAGGGCGCGCTTACCGAACTTGAAAAATCGCCCAGGGATTATGCAGCCGGCGAAACGATTATCGAGGAAGGCGACGACGCGGATACGCTCTACATTGTACAGCACGGTTGGCTATATTCGAGCAATATGCTCGCGGACGGCAGCCGGCAGATCCTGCTGCTCCACTATCCCGGCGACATATTGGGGACCGCCAGCATCGCGTTCGACGAGGCGGGTTCGAGCGTCGTTGCCGGCGAACCTGCGACATTGTGCCGCTTTCCGAAAAACGCGCTGGGCCGACTGTTCGACGCGCATCCCAGGCTCGCGGCGCTGGTCTACGCACTGGGTATGCTCGAGAATGTGACGCTCTCCGACCGGCTGAAAGTGCTGGGCAGCTCTCCCGGGAAGGGAAGGCTGGCGGGCTTCCTCATGGAGATCGTCAGTCGGATCCGGGCGACGCGAGACGAAATGATCACCCATCTGGACATGACCTTGACCCAGGCCGACATCGGCGATGCCATTGGCCTCAACAAGATTCACGTCAACCGGCTGCTCCGCGAGCTCGAGCAGGAAGATTTCGCAATCCGGCGCGATGGCAGGCGGATCGAGATCCTCCGCGAAGACTTTCTGTGCGACATCTCGTCCTTTTCCGACCGGTACAGGGAAGTCGATACGAGCTGGTTCCCGCCGCCGCAGAGTTAGGACGACGCGGAAGCGGTTTGTGCGGCCGGATCCTCGCTGAGGTCGGTCAACGCGATTTTCTTCGCGCGGTCATAGCGATCGATCATGGATGCCCGATCGGCGGAACCGAAAAATTCCTGGACGGCGGGGACCATCTCGGCCTCTTCGTCGTCGATATGCCCGCAGACGATCTCTTCCAGCAACCGCGCATCATGATCCCAGTCTTCGGCCGGTTCTTCCCCGGCTTCCGAGAGCCTGGTCAGTAGCTCGGTCGCCACATTGTGCTCGGCGTGGCCGATATGGGCGAGATCGTTCCACTGCGGCATCCGGCCTTCCAGCGCGTTGTAGACCACCATCTCCTCGGCGACGCTATGGGCATAGTAGAGCCGTTTGAAATGCGACAGCGAGCGCCGGCGCGCCACATCGGACGCGCCTTCCTCGTTCATCACGGCCAGGAATTGCTTGAGGGTCCGGTGATCACCGTTGAGGCGGTCGATTATGTCCATCGGCGTTACTCCGTTCGAATATACGCGCTGCCGCCGTCTTGAAGCCGGTCTGCCCGAGAAGTCCGTGCAGCCCGGCGACGTTACATGAGCGAAATCAAGCGCGAATAAGCAAAAGCTAATGCCGCCCGGATTTTGCACGCCCAAGGTGCGAATCGCCGCAGCCAGCGGCGACAAAAAGGAGACGGATTATGCTGCGTTGGGCTTTGATATTTCTCGCGATCGCGATCGTTGCCGCCTTGCTCGGGCTGGGCGGCGTCGCCGGTTTCGCGATGTTCCTGGCCTATGGCGCGGGCATTTTGTTTCTGGTCTTCCTCGTCCTGCATTTCGTGCGCGGCAAGGTCTAGATGGGGCGGTGGGCCGGCCCCCGGCGCTAGCGCTGGGGGCCGTATTTCGCTTCGATCTGCCGCAGGCATTCGGCAAGCGAACGTTCGGGCACGGGCCGGTAGGTCCGGCCGGCAGGGTGGGCGTCGATCATCCGGTCGAGCCGGAACATCCGGAAATCCTCGCGCAGCTCGCACCAGGCGATGAGCGTCCAGACCTTGCCCCAGAACCACAGGCCGAGCGGCTGGACCGAGCGGCTGGTCGCGGCGCCGGTCTCGTCGCGATAGTCGAAGGAGAGGACGTCGCGCGCCTCGATGGCCGCCTCGCATTCATCGATCAGCTGTCGCGTCTCTTCGGTGATGCCCATCGGCGGCGCGAAAATCTGCGTGTTGGCGGCGCGGTCGCGTTCTTTTTCGGGGAGCACGGCCTCGATCTTGACCAGCGCCTCCTCGGCCGCGCGGGCCATCGTCACGCCGCCCCAGGACCGGACCATCCGGGCGCCCGCGACCAGTGCGACAATCTCGTCATGGGTGAACATCAGGGGAGGAAGATCGAACCCGCCGCGCATGACGTAGCCGACGCCGGCCTCGCCATCGATCGGAACGCCGGTCGACTGGAGATCGGCGATATCGCGATAGATGGTCCGCTCGGAGACTTCGAGCCGTTCGGCCAGCATCGCCGCAGTGACGAGCCGACCGCCGCGCAGATATTGCACGATCTGGAACAGGCGGTCGGCTCGGCGCATCGGGCGGTTATAGACGCTAGATCTTGAAGATGCCGAGCGAATTGCCCTCGGTATCGATCGCATAGAAGAAGGATCCGGCGGGGATCGAGATCACATCGGAGACGATCTCGCCGCCCGCTTCGCCGACCCGTGCCATCGCATCGTCGAGTTCGCAATCGACGGCGAGATGCGCGGTGATGCCTTCACCCTTGCCGGCGGGTGCGCCGGGATAGAGATGGCCGGCCGCGCCGACGCCACCCGGATAGGGCAGCATTGCCATCGGATTGGGGCCGGTATCGTCGCGTTTCAGCGGTTCGCCGATCACTTTTTCATAGAATCCTACGGCGCGGTCGAGATCCGTGACGGGGATTTCCGCCCAGACGATTCGGTTGGGATAGACTTCGGTCATTGGCTTGTTCCTTCCTTGCGTTGGGACCAAGCCGTTAATGCCATACCCCTCCTGACAGGGTTGTGTCAGGAGTGATCGGGCGGTTTACCGACGCGCGGAAATATTGTGCGAATATCGATCATGCGGCGGTCAGCTGCCGATATAGCCGAACAGATGGCCACCCACCTTGCGCATCTGGATTTCCTCCGCGCCCTCGGTGATCCGGTAGCGCCGGTGATGGCGATAGATATGCTCGAACGGTTTGTGCCGCGAATAGCCTATGCCGCCATGGACCTGCATCGCGCGGTCCGCTGCGTCGCAGACGAGCCGGTTCGCGCGATAGTTGCACATGGAGACCTTGTCGGAGAGTCGCTTGGCAACCTCCGTCTTGGGCATCTGGTCCATCTGCCAGGCGGTCTTGTAGATCAGCAGACGGAGCATCTCGGCATCGGTCTGCAGCTCGACCAGCGGAAACTGGATCGCCTGGTTGGCGGAGAGCGGCTTGCCGAAGGGCTTGCGCTCGCCGGCGTATCGCACCGATTCATCGATGCAATATTGCGCCGCGCCTAGGGATGAAGCGGCCTGGCGGATACGGTTTTCGTGGACGAAATGCTGCGCGCAGGCGAGGCCCCATTCCGGATCGCCGAGGATCGCATCGCCCGGCACCCAGACATCGGTCAGCGATACCTTGGGGTGGTCGGTCGGCATATTGAACGTCCACAGATATTCGCCGACCTCGAAGCCCTGCGCGTCGGCGGGGACGATGAAGCAGGTGATGCCCTTCGCCGCGCCGTCATCGCCGCTCGTCCGCGCGAAAACCATGCAATGGGTCGCCACATGGCTTCCGGTGGTCCACATCTTCTCGCCGTTGATCCGCCAGCCATCGACGCCGTCGCGCGTCTCCGGAACGCCGCGCGTTTCCATATGGGTGGCGTCCGAGCCATGCGCTTCCTCGGTCAGCCCGAACGTCCAGCGCATCTTGCCTTCGAGCATCGCGGGGATGAAGTCGCGCTTCTGCTCCTCGGTCCCGAAATCGCGGACCATCAGCGGCTGGACGAGATTGCCGACGATCGAGCTCTCATTCTGCAGATCGTTGTGGAGGCCCAGCCCCTTGTGCGCGAGATGCTCGCGAATACGCGCCATCGCGAGGTTGGACCCGTCCTTGCCGCCGAACTCCTTGGGCAGCGCGAAGCGATAATGGCCGGCGGCATCGGCGCGGCGGCGCATCTCGACGAGCAGCTCCTCCCATTCCTTGCGCGGCAGACCGTTGTTATCCCAGTCGGTCCGCGCATGTTCGCGGCGATGGTCGAAGAAACGGATATTGTCGTCCTGCTGCTCGAGCGGCCTGATCTCGGCCTCGATAAAACTATCGAGTTCGCCGAGATAATCCTCGATCTCCTGGGGAATTTCGAAACTCATGGGCGGCTCCACTGTTTGAGGGCGGCGGCGAGGCCGGGATATTTGGGCTGGTCGATGGACAGGCGTTCGAGTGCGGTCAGGCGCAGATGGGCGAGCAAGGCCGGGTCGGTCGGGGAGAGGCTGCCATCGGCGAGACCGTCGCGCAGTCCATCGACCGTCAGACCGAGCCCGTCGAGCCGCTCCTGCTGCCGTGCCGCGAAGATCGGTCCCAATTCGGTTTCGCGTTGCAGCATACCCATGGCGTTCTTGGCCACGCGCGCCTGGAAAAGGTCGCGGCCCTTGGCGTTCGGGATCACCTCGTCGCTGTCCCAGCCGATCAGCGCTTCGAGCAATTCGGCGCTGTGCGTTTCGCCGTCACGGGCGGGCGGCTCGGGCGGCGGCCATTCGATGGTCCGGCCCTTGCTCTCGCCGACCACCGGATCGAAGAGCAGCAGCAGATCGACCTCGACCTCGCTCACCCGCCGTCCGATGACCACCCGCTCCAGGCTGCGGTCGCGGCCCGACCGCCATATCTCCGTCATGCCGAGACAGCAGACGCCCCACCAGAGAGTCGAGTAGATCAGCCAGAAATCGAAGCGCGCGCGGTCGACGGGCGCACCGCCGGCTTCGGCATAGGCGGCGAGAAACGGTTCGATCTCGGCAAAACCGCCGACCGGCCTGTCATGCCGGGTGAAGCGCCAGCTCGGCGTGCAGATATAGGCGAGATCCTGTGCCGGATCGCCGATATGGGCGAGCTCCCAGTCGAGGATCGCCGCGATGCCGTTCCCGTCGATCATCAGATTGCCCATGCGGAAATCGCCGTGGAGCAGACGGGGTTCGCCGGGCGCCGGGAGGTGATCCTCCAGCCAGCGCAGCGCGTAATCGAACACCGGCATCGCCGCGCCGGAATCGCGGTAGCGCTCGCCGAGATCGGCGAGCACGGCCGCCGTTTCGTCGTACGGGATGTTTGCGGGCAGCATGTCGAGCGGAACGGCGTGGATTTTGGCCAGCTCCATCGCGCATTGTCTCGCCAGGACCTGTTCGGCCTCGGCAAATTCCGGATTGCCGAGGATTTTGTGCGGCAGGGTTTCGCCTGCGATCCGGGCCATCAGATAGCCTTTGCCCAGTCCGTCATCCGGTTCGAGAATACCGAGCATCGGCGGTGCCGCGATATCGCGGTCGCAGGCCAGCGCGATCAGCCGCGCCTCGCTTTCCATCGAAATGCGCGCCAGCTCTTCGCTGCGTTCGCCGCTGCCCGGCGCGCGGCGCAGGACGAGCTTTCGTGTCCCATAATCGAAGCCCCAGCTTTCCATGTTCGCGCCGCCGGTCAGCCGTCTGAGATTGGCGATCTCCGCATCTTCGTCGAACAGGCGCGCGCAAAAGGCGGCGAGCTGGGTTTCGAAGGCAGGGTCGGACATGGGTTGACGCTAGCGGCAACCGGACGGGCCTTCAACGCTTGCATCGCGATGCGGCGCTGCCTAGTCGGAACGCAAACAACAGGGGTCTATCATGCGGGCATTCATCTTTCCGGGGCAGGGCAGCCAGGCCGTCGGCATGGGCGCCGCGCTAGCCGAAGCGAGCGCGGTGGCGCGGGAAACGTTCGAGGAGGTGGACGAGACGCTCGGGCAGAAACTTTCCAAGCTGATGCGCGAAGGGCCCGAGGACGAGCTGACGCTGACCGAGAATGCCCAGCCCGCGATCATGGCGAACGCGATCGCCACCTTGCGGGTGCTCGAGAAAGAGGGCGGTGTCACGCTTGCCGACACGGCCGATTTCGTCGCCGGGCACAGCCTGGGCGAATATACGGCGCTCTGCGCGGCCGGCGGGTTCGATCTCGCCACGACGGCGCGTTTGCTCAAACGACGCGGCCAGGCGATGCAGGCGGCTGTGCCGGTGGGCGAGGGGGCGATGGCGGTGTTTCTGGGCCTCGATTTCGCGCCTGCGCAGGAAGTGGCCGAGGCTGCCGCCCAGGGCGAGGTTTGTGTGATCGCCAATGACAATGCGCCGGGTCAGATCGTGATTTCCGGCCACAAGGCGGCGGTCGACAGGGCCTGCGAGATGGCGAAGGAAAAGGGGGCGCGCCGTGCGATGCCGCTCACCGTATCGGCGCCGTTTCACTGCCCGCTGATGAAGCCCGCGGCCGATGCGATGGAAGAGGCGCTGGCTGGTGTCGAAATCCATCCGCTGTCCGCGATGCTCTATGCGAATGTCACAGCCTCGGCGGTCGGCGAGCATGAGGCGATCCGCGGGCTTCTGGTAGAGCAGGTGACGGCGATGGTCCGCTGGCGCGAAAGCATCGCGGCGATGGCGGACGAGGGCGTGAACCAGTTTGTCGAGTTCGGCGGCAAGGTCGTTGCGCCGATGGTCAAACGCATCGCGCCCGACGCTGACCAGAAGAGCGTTGTCTCGATGGACGATATCGAGGCGCTGGCGAGACAATCGTGAATCACGCGAAGACGCAAAGACGCGAAGGAGTTGATCGCGAGGCAGTCGCCACGGACATCATAGATGCCGCGCTCGCACTGCATAAAGATCTGGGGCCCGGATTGCTGGAAAGCGTGTACGAGATGGTCCTGGCCGCCGAACTGGAACGGCGGGGCCATTCGATCATTCGTCAGCGCCCGGTTGATATAGAATACAAGGATTTGCGCTTCGATGCCGCGTTCAGGATCGACTTGCTAGTCGATGACTGCGTGTTGATCGAGGTGAAATCGGTAGAGCGTTTAAGCCGTGTCCATCAAAAGCAGTTGCTGACCTATCTCAAATTGACAAAGCAGCCCCTTGGGCTGCTTATCAACTTTGGCGGAGCAACTCTCAAAGAAGGCCTCCATCGCGTCGTCAACAATTATTGATACTTCGCGTCTTTGCGTCTTCGCGTGTATCCATCCACCCAAAATCAAAAGGCAATCCCATGTTCGATCTTTCAGGCAAAACCGCGCTGGTGACCGGCGCGTCGGGCGGCATCGGGTCCGCGATCGCCAAGGCGCTGGCGGCGCAGGGCGCGAAAGTCGCGCTGTCCGGCACGCGCGACGAGGCGCTCAAGGCGGTGGCGGCGGCGATCGGCGGCGATCCGGTGATTTTGCCGTGCAACCTCTCCGATCCGGAAGCGGTCGATGCGCTGATCCCCGCGGCGATCGAGGCGCTCGGGCAGCTCGATATCCTCGTCAACAATGCCGGTGTGACGCGCGACAATCTCGCGATGCGGATGAAGGACGAGGAATGGAGCGACGTCATTCGCATCAACCTGGAAGCCGCATTCCGGCTGGCGCGCGCCTCGCTGCGCCCGATGATGAAGGCGAAGGGCGGGCGGATCATCTCGATCACGTCGGTCGTGGGCGCCACCGGCAATCCGGGACAGGCCAATTATGCGGCCTCCAAGGCCGGTCTGGTGGGCATGTCCAAGGCGCTGGCCCAAGAGGTCGCGAGCCGCGGGATCACGGTGAATTGCGTCGCTCCGGGCTTTATCCGATCCGCGATGACGGAGGAACTGCCCGATGCGCAGAAAGAGGCGCTGATGACCCGGATTCCGGCCGGAAAACTGGGCGAGGGCGAGGATATCGCCGCCGCCGTCGCCTATCTCGCATCGGACGAGGCGGCCTATATTACCGGCGAAACCTTGCATGTGAACGGCGGAATGGCGATGTTATAGCTTGCCGTCAGATGAACGGGCTTGCGCCAGAAAGCGCTGCCCTTTAGGAAAACCGGGAAACATAAGAGCAAAGGATATTCCATGAGCGATACTGCCGATCGGGTGAAAAAGATCGTCACCGAGCATCTCGGCGTCGAGGCCGACAAGGTTACCGAAGATGCGGCCTTTATCGATGATCTGGGCGCGGACAGCCTCGATATCGTCGAACTGGTCATGGCGTTCGAAGAGGAATTCGGCGTCGAAATTCCCGACGATGCCGCCGAGGATATCGCGACCGTGAAGGATGCGATCACCTATATCGAAAAACAGAACGCCTGATCGCGATTGCGATAAGGGAGCCCGGTCGAAAGACCGAGCCAGATGGATTAGAACGGCTCCCCGGTCCGATACCCGGGGGGCCGTTTTGCTGTTATCGGGTCCGCCTGTCGGGCCTTGAACGAGGGAGGCACTGAAATGCGCCGTGTAGTTGTCACCGGACTGGGATTGGTCACGCCGCTCGGCGGCGATGTCGAGACCAGCTGGAAGAACCTGACCGCCGCAAAGTCGGGCGCTGGCCAGATCGCCCGGTTCGATCCGTCCGACCAGAAATGCACGATCGCCTGCGAAGTGAAGCCGGCCGATCATCCCTATGGGTTCGATCCCGGCCTGCGCGTCGACCACAAGGTCCAGCGGCAGGTCGATCCCTTCATCATCTACGGTATCGATGCCGCCGGCCAGGCGCTCGAAGATGCCGGGCTGACCGAGATGTCCGAAGAAGATCGGATGCGGGCGGGCTGTTCGATCGGTTCTGGTATTGGCGGCCTGCCGGGTATCGAGAGTGAATCGCTGGTCCTCGCCGAACGTGGCCCGGGCCGTGTCAGCCCGCATTTCGTGCACGGCCGGCTCATCAACCTGATCTCGGGGCAGGTCAGCATCAAATACGGCCTGATGGGTCCGAACCATGCGGTCGTGACCGCCTGCTCGACCGGCGCCCACTCGATCGGCGATGCGGCGCGGATGATCGCGCTCGACGATGCCGATGTGATGCTGGCCGGCGGATCGGAATGCGCGATCTGCCCGATCGGCATTGCAGGGTTCGCCCAGGCAAAAGCGCTGTGCACCAACCGCAACGACGATCCCGAGGCGGCCAGCCGTCCTTATGACAAGGATCGCAGCGGCTTCGTCATGGGCGAAGGGGCCGGGGTGGTCGTGCTCGAGGAATATGAGCGCGCCAAGGCGCGCGGCGCGACCATCTATGCCGAAGTCGTCGGCTATGGCCTGTCGGGCGATGCCTATCACGTTACCGCACCACATCCGGAAGGCGTGGGCGCCTATCGCTCGATGGAGATGGCGCTGCGCAAGGCCGGGACAAATCCCGACGACATCGACTATATCAATGCGCACGGCACCTCGACCATGGCCGATCTCATCGAGCTGGATGCAGTGAAGCGATTGTTCGGCGATGCCGCCAATTCGCTGTCGATGAGTTCGACCAAATCGGCGATCGGACACCTTCTGGGCGGTGCCGGGGCGGTGGAATCCATCTTCTGCATTCTCGCCCTCCGCGACCAGATCGTCCCGCCGACATTGAACCTCGACAGTCCGGAGGACGGCACGGAGGGCATGGACCTCGTTCCGCACCAGGCGAAGGAGCGCGAAGTGAAGGCCGTGCTCAACAACAGTTTCGGCTTCGGCGGCACCAATGCCAGCCTCGTGATGCGAGCCGTTTAGGGAATAACAGTCATGCGTAAGCTCGGTTGTCTGGGGCTCATTGTTGCGGGGTTGCTGATCGCCGGGCTTGTCGCCGCGCTGCGCGCGTGGGGCGGCGAGGGGCCGCTGGAAGAACCGGTCGCCGTGGTGATCCAGGAAGGCGAAACGCTGACCGATGCGGCGGGGACGCTGGAGGAAGCCGGCGTCATCCGGTCGCAAAGCCGGTTCCTTCTCTTCGCGCGGTTCCTCGGCAACAATGCCCCGATCCGGACCGGCGAATATGAAATGCCGGCCCGGGTCAGCCAATCCGAAGCGTTGCGCATCTTGCAGGAAGAGCCACCGATCCAGCGGTTCGTGACGATCCCCGAAGGCATGCCGGCGGTGCTCGTCCATCAGCGGTTGATGGCGACCGAGTTCCTGACCGGCGAGATACCGGTTCCCGAAGAAGGATCTGTCCTGGCCGACAGCTATGCCTATGAACGCGGCGAAAGCCGGGCGGATGTACTGGCGCGCATGCAACTGGCGCTCGACGAGGAACTGGCCGCGCTCTGGGCGGCGCGGAGCGAGGATATCGCCGTCTCCACGCCCGAGGAAGCGATCATCCTCGCCTCGATCGTCGAGAAGGAAACCGCGGAACCCTCCGAGCGTCCGCTGATCGCCGGGGTCTATTCTAACCGGCTGCGGATCGGGATGCGGCTCCAGGCCGATCCGACGATCATCTACCCGATCACCCAGGGACGTGCGCTGGGCCGTCGCATCCGGCGCTCGGAGATCGACGCGCGCAACGATTACAACACCTATTCCATGGCCGGTCTGCCGCGCGGGCCGATCGCCAATGTCGGGCGAGAGGCCATCGAAGCCGTGCTCAACCCGGCCGAAACCGATGCGCTGTTCTTCGTTGCCGACGGCAGCGGCGGGCATGTGTTCGCCGAGTCCTATGGCGAGCATCGCGAGAATGTCGAACGCTGGTACGATTTGCGGCGGCAGCGCGGCGAGATGGATTAGCGGCTAGCGCAGCCAGCCACGCCGGGTTCCGTTCCGCGCGTACCAGATCTGGAATATGCCGACGAGTACGACGATGATCGGGAAGATCGCGGCGGACGCGGGCATGATGTCGAGATAGCCGCTCAGGAAAAATGTCCAGACATGCTGGATCAGCACCGCGACCAGCGAAACGACGAACAGCGTGCGCGCCCAGGATTTGCGGGCGAGAAGGCCGATCGCGCCGCCCAGTCCGCCGAACACCGCAACCGCGAACGCGCCCGTGACCCATCCCGGCGTCGACTGGAAAATGGCAAGCTCAGCGGCGGACAGGCTCCGGGAGAGTTGCTCGGCGGATGCCGTCGTCAGCATCACATATTGAAACACCCCGATCGCGTTCCAGACCAGTATGACTGTCGATATCGCCCAGAACGAGCCGGGCGGCTTTCTGCTCAAAACCTTGTTCACGGCGATCCCCACCGATTTGTCTTATGCGGACGGCCTTAGCCGATTCCGGCAAAAATGTGAATAAACTGGGGATAACTCTGGTGGCTAAAGCCTTAAGCCGGAATATTCCTCGAACCCGGCCATCAGGTTGAGATTCTGCACGGCGGCGCCCGCCGCGCCCTTTCCGAGATTGTCGAGTATCGCACAGAGCCGGACCTGGCCTGCGTCCGGATTGGCGAAGACCATGATCTCCATCCGGTCGGTTCCCGCGCAGCGTTCGATCGGGACGAGATCGAGCGCGCCGGTCTCGGCCTCGTCGAGCACGGCTATGAGCGCGCTGTCGGCATAATGGTCCCGCAGGGCCGCGCGGACATCGCCGGGTCCGGTTCCGCCGCGCATTTGCTCGAGATGCAGTGGAATTTCGACGAGCATGCCGCGATAAAGATTGGCGACCGATGGCGAGAACAGGGGCGGGCTGTCGAGCCCGCTATGCGCCTGCATCTCGGGAAGATGCTTGTGCCGGAGGGGCAGGGCATAATTGCGGAACGCCGTGCTGGCGGTCCCGCTTTCGAATTCCTCGATCATCGCGCGCCCGCCGCCCGAATAGCCCGATATGGCATTGACGCTGATCGCGGCGTCGGCCGGCAGGATACCGGCCATCATCAGAGGATGAGTCATGGCGATGAAAGTTTGCGCATAGCAGCCGGGATTGGCGACATGCTTGCTCGTCGCGATGGCGTTGCGATGGTTCGGTTCCCATTCGGGAAAGCCATAGGTCCAGTCCGGCGCCGTCCGGTGTGCGGTCGAGGCGTCGATGATTCGCGTGTCGGCGCCATCGAGCATTGCCACCGCTTCCCGCGCCGCTTCGTCGGGCAGGCAGAGGATGGCGATATCCGCGCTGCGCAGCGCGTCCAGCCGCGCATCGGCATCCTTGCGCCGGTCGTCGTCCAGCACGATCGACGTGATTTCCGGCCGGTCGGCGAGCCGATCGCGGATTTCCAGCCCAGTCGTCCCGTGGCCGCCATCGATGAATATGGAGGTCGTCATCCGGCGATCCTGCGACGCGCCAGCACCGGTTCGTCGTGCTTTTCGGCGATCCGCGCGATCACGTCGGCCAACGGTTCGGTGCATGTTTTTCCGTTGTGACCGCTGGCATGGATCAGCGTTTCGCTATCGACCATCAGCCCCACATGCTCGGGGAAGAAGACGAGGTCACCGCGCCGGAGCTCGGCGCCATCGGGCAGGATGTCGCCGGCCGAGGCCTGTTGGAGATCGCTGTCGCGCTGGACCCGATGTCCGGCCATCCCGAGCGACAGCTGCACCAGGCCCGAACAGTCGATGCCATTGGCGCTGCGGCCGCCGAGCAGATAGGGCGTATCGATCAACATCTCCGCAATTGCGACCGGATCGCTGGCGGCTTCGTCGATCGCCCGGGCGTCCGCGAGCGCGATGGAGCCGGTTTCCGTCATCAGGCAGTCGCCTTCGGCGGTGCCGGCGACCCGGCTGCCCATGAACAGGGTGGACGGCGCGTTATCGGCCTGGGCCAGCGCCAGAGATGTGGAAATGGCCGAGACGATGTGCGTGGCCTCGCCGTCGGGAATCAGCGCGTCCTTGCGTACGAAGCCGACAAAATGGTCGTGCAGACCATAGCCCCAGGCCCAGCCGTCTACTGTATCGAGGAGGGCGAAACCCTCACCGTATAACAGTTGCGATCCAAGTTCGCTGGTTTCCGAGGGGTCGGCATGAAGGTTGGCGACCGAAAGACCGATCCGCCGCGCGACCGGTGCGACGTAATGCGGAAGTGCGATCCGGTCGGCGAGCGCGATATCGGCGATGTCGTCGCGATAGGCGTGAATGCGCGGGTCGAGATCGACCGTTGTCGATGTCAGCGCGAAACTACGCCGCGCTGGCGTTTTCGATTCTGTGAGTGCTGCCGTTGGTGCCGGCTGGCCGGTCGTGACCGATGAGTTGTTCGAACCGTTCAAGAAAAAGCGCCCCAGTTGATGTCCGCGCGATGAAGATGTTGCGGCGGTCGCTTTCATCACGTTCGCGTCGCAGATAGCCGAGGGCGGAGAGAGTATTCAAGGCGCGAGTCACAACCGGTTTCGAAACCTGCAGTTTTTCAGCCAGGCCGCGTACCGTGTGCGGTCCGGGGGTCCCATAGATGATCAACAATAGAGCCATCTGGCGATTGCTAAGATCAGGCTCGCCCGAGCGGACATAGCCCATCAACGCATTCATCCATTTTCCAAGCGGTTTGCTCGGCATCATAAGCTCCTTTCTTGCAACCCACATTTTTGGCGGATCAATAAAGGATTAACGCCCGACGCGCCGGTTGGTTTCATGAGTCTCCCGATTAGTCATCGAAACGATCATACAACACATTGTTTTTTATGAATATTCAGGTTTTCGAATAACGGTTTTTCAGCATTTCCCAATGGGCCCGGACGCCGAGCGCTTCGCCGCCCTTTGGCCGCCCCGGCTTGGCGGTGTTACGCCAGGCGAAAGTGTCGAGATGCGTCCAGGCCGTGCCGTTTTCCACAAATTTGCGCAGGAAAAGAGCTGCGGTCGAGGCACCCGCCATCGCGACGGACGAGGTGTTGCTGAGATCGGCGACCGGCGATTTCAGCCATTCGTCATAGCCATCCCATAGCGGCAGCCGCCATACGGGATCGTCGATTTCCATTCCCGCGTCGGCGATTTCGCTCGCGAGCGCTTCATCGTCGGTGAACAGCGCGGGAAGGTCGGGCCCGAGCGCGGTTCGGGCAGCGCCAGTCAGCGTCGCGAAATCGATCAGCAGTTCGGGATCGTCCTCGCAGGCCTTGTTCAGCGCGTCGCCGAGGATGAGCCGGCCTTCGGCATCCGTATTCCCGATCTCGACGCTGAGCCCCTTGCGGCTCGACAGGATATCGCCCGGGCGGAATGCGTTGCCGGCAATCGCGTTCTCGACGGCCGGGATCAGCAGGTGCAGCCGGACCGGCAGTTTCCGCCCCATGACGAGGCCCGCCAGCGCCAGTGCATGCGCCGCACCGCCCATATCCTTCTTCATCCAGCGCATACCAGCCGCGCCCTTGATATCGAGGCCGCCGGAATCGAAACAGACGCCCTTGCCGACGATCGCTATCCGCGGATTCTCCGTGTCGCCCCAGTGAAGTTCGATCAGGCGCGGTGCCCGGTCGGTCGAGGCGGCCCGGCCGACGGCGTCGATCATCGGGTAACCCTCGGTCAGTTCGGTCCCTGAAACGACCGACAGTTCTGCGCCATGGCGCGTTGCGATCTCTTCCGCCGCTTCCTGCAGTTCGGCCGGGCCCATGTCGCCGGCCGGGATGTTCACGAGGGTGCGGACCAGGTCGGTGGCATCGGCCAGCGCGATCAGTTCCTCGATCGTCGCCGGCTTCGATGTCAGCAGGATTTTCGGTCCGTTCGCATCGGACTCCTGTTTGTAACGATCGAACCGATATTGGGCGCAGAGCCAACCGAACGCCGCCTGGCCCGGATCGCCCTCGGCCAGCCGATAGGTGCCCGCGGGCAGGGTTTCGGCCGCTTTCGCCAAGCACCAGCTCGTCAGTTTATCCGGGTCCGACACGCCGATCGCCGTCGACCAGTCGTCCGGTGTCTCACCGGTGACGATCGCGAGCTCGCCTTCCTTTCCCGCAAAACCCTGCGCCTTGACCGATTGACGTTCGCGATCGGGCAGGGCCTTGAACCAGTCGTCGAAGCCATCGGTATTGACGAGATGGAGCGTCTGGGCGGCCTGGCCCTTGTCGGGCTGGAGCATCGGGGCATATTCGGTCATAATTGGAGCCTTAGACAGAAGCGGCCGCAAACGCCAAGGCCGTTTGCGCGGCGCTCAGGGGAGGGGCCATGCCGATATCCATAATCAGAACCACCATAGTCCTGCTCGCCGCAAGCCTGCTTGCCGCCTGTTCGATGCAGGGCATGATCGAGACGATGACCTCGGAAGAGGATCGCGCGATGGCGCAGGAATTCGTCGACAATATCCGCAACCGGAACGATGCCGGCATAGAAGCGATGGTCGATCCGGATTTGTGGAAGAGCAGCGCGGATCAGTTCGCGCAGGCCGCGGAACTGTTTCCCGATGGCGAAAGCGAAACGAAGATCATCGCCTACAGCATGAACAGCAACGGGCTGGGCGAGAATGCGCGTACGGTGAAAGACTTCACGCTCGTCACCACCGATGAACGCCACTGGACCACGACGCGGTTCTCGACCTTTCAGCAAGGCGGCGATCCGGTGATCACGTCCTGGAATGTCGAAGGCTCGGGCGAACCGCCGGCCGATCTCGAAGTGATGGAAACCGTCGGCAATGTGTTCATGTGGGCCGGCATCGTCGCGCTTTTGATTTTTGCCGGGATCGTGGCGCTGATCGTCTGGCTCGTCCGCCGATCCAAACGGAAGGACCGGGAACGCGCGGGGATTTCCTAGGATTCGACCGGAACGCCGAACAGGTCGTGCGCGTCGGCGTCTTCAATCTCGACCCGGACGATATCGCCCGGCTGCAAACCGGTCGCATCGCGCAGATGGACTTCGCCGTCGATCTCCGGCGCATCGGCCTGTGACCGGCCGGTCGCGCCGCCATCCTTGTCGACCAGGTCGATGATGACCTTCTGCACCGTGCCGATCTTCGCCTGCAGCTTGGCCGCCGAGATCGTCGCGCACTTTTCCATCAGCCGGGCGTAGCGTTCTTCCTTTACCTCTTCGGGCACCGGATCGGGCAACGCGTTGGCGCGCGCGCCTTCGACGGGCTCGTACCGGAAGGCGCCGACCCGGTCGAGCTGCGCTTCGTCGAGCCAGTCGAGCAGATACTGGAAATCCTCCTCGGTTTCGCCGGGAAAGCCGGTGATGAAGGTCGAGCGGATCGTCAGATCGGGGCAGATCGTCCGCCACTTGGCGATCCGCTCGAGCACCTTGGCCTCGTTCGCGGGGCGGCGCATGGCCTTGAGGATTTTCGGCGACGCATGCTGGAAGGGGATGTCGAGATAGGGCGTGATCAGCCCGTCCGCCATCAGCGGGATGACCTTGTCGACATGCGGATAGGGGTAGACGTAATGGAGCCGCACCCAGACCTCGTTCTCGGGTGTCCCCAGCTTGCCCAGTTCGCGCGCCAGATCGGTCATATGGGCGCGGACCTGGCCGTCCTTCCACGGCCATTCGGCGTGGCGGATATCGACGCCATAGGCCGATGTGTCCTGGCTGATGATCAGCAGTTCTTTCGTCCCCGCCGCGACCAGTTTCTCGGCTTCGCGCAGCACCGCATCCGGGCGGCGGCTGGCGAGATCGCCGCGGATCGAGGGAATGATGCAGAAGGCGCAGCGATGGTTGCAGCCCTCTGAAATCTTCACATAGCTGTAATGGCGCGGCGTCAGCTTGAGGCCTGTTTCGGGCACCAGATCGACATAGGGTGAGGGCGGCATGGGCGCCGCTTCGTGCACCGCGCCGACGACCTCCTCATATTGCTGCGGTCCCGATACGGCGAGGACATCCGGGAAACGTTCGCGGATTACATCGGCCTCGTTCCCCATGCAGCCGGTGACGATCACCCGGCCGTTTTCCGCAATCGCCTCGCCGATCGCTTCGAGGCTTTCTTCCTTCGCGCTGTCGAGGAAACCGCAGGTGTTGACGAGCACGACGTCCGCGCCGTCGAAATCGGGCGACAGGCCATAGCCGTCAGAGCGCAGCTTGGTGAGGATGCGCTCGCTGTCGACCAGCGCCTTGGGGCAGCCGAGCGAAACCATGCCGACCTTGGGCGGTGAGGGAAGACGCGCTGCCATGATGGGGCGCGACATAGGGATTTCTGCGGAGATTGTCATCCCAATAGTCTTCGACTAGTCCGCGGCGTGGAGGGGCCGATGGACATAACAATCGCCAAGGGAACCGATCGGGACTGGCTGACCGTGCTACGCGACGACGGCTCCGAGGCGCGGCTGACCTTTCCGAAGAAGGGGCCGGTCCCGCACGACGCGATCCACTATTTTGTCGAGCGCGGATACGGTTTTTCCCAGGGTTTCTGGGGGCTCGTCGCTGGCGGCCGCGATCCCGCGTCGATCCAGGAGATGGTCAAGCAGGCGGGCCATGCCAGTGCCAAGCGTTTGCGCCGACCCGAGGAGGCGATCGTCGAACTGCTGCAGGCCGAGCGGCTCGTCGAGTGCTTCGAGGCGGCGCTCTGGGGCGATGATCTCGACACCGGTACCTTTCATGGCGTTTACCGGACCGCCTGCGAGGCTTCGGCGGTGCCGGCGCCCGCGTTAAGTGCCGAACAGATTTCAGCCATTTTCGAAGAATTACAACGCTTTGCTAAGGCTTGGGACGCCTTGTCAGTCAGTGATTCGATCAAACTGGATTGGTAGTATAGCATAGCGTCGTAATATCAGGGGGGAGGACATATCATGGAATTCTATGCCGAAAACTGGCTTGCGATCATCGCCGCTGCGGCGGCCGGCTTTGTCGTCGGCGGCATCTGGTACGGCCCGGTCATGGGCAAGAAGTGGATGGGCGCAGTCGGCCTCACGGAGGAGGACGTCAAATCCGGCAATATGGGCCTGATCTACGGTACCACCTTCGTACTCAGCCTGGTCGCGTCGACGACGCTGGCGCATCTGTTGACCTATTTTCCCGCCGCACCGCTCGGAACGGTTGTATTGATCGCGGTCGGCGTCGCCGCAGGTTTCATCCTTCCGGCGATCGGCACCAATTATCTGTTCTCGCAGAAAAGCCGGACGCTGTTCCTGATCGATGCGACCTACTGGCTGCTGTTCTACGCTGCGATGGGTGTCGTGCACGCGTTGCTGTAGAGGAGCCCGTTTGTCAGACTCGACCTGTCGGTCAAGGGCCGGTGCGGCGATTTCGCGCTAGCGAAATTCTGACAAAAGAATCCCGATGCGGTGACGTTGCGTTAGCAACATTCTGACAAGCAAGAATTCCGATCCGACGAACTTCCATCAGGACGTTTCGGACCGATTACTCCTCGTCGTCGGGCTTGCCGACGATCTCGACGATCAGGTCGCCCTCTAGGATCTGCTTGGCTTCCTCTTCCCAGAAGCCATAGGGCTTGCCGTTGCGATAGATGCGGACGCCGAGTCCGGTCTGGATCGCGCCCAGTGGCAGGCCTTCCTCCATATGGGTCGCCATGCGCTCGCGCAGCGCGACGCGGCCGGTCGCCGAGGCGAGGTCGGCCATATAGTCCGAAATATGCGGGCCGTGGCAGGAGCCGGCGAGCAGCAGCCCGGCGAAGCTGACCGGGTTGATGACGTTGCTCGCCCCGGCCTGGCGCGCGAGCTGCTCATTGTCCGATGCGCGGACCAGGACGCTGATCGCGAGCTTGGGCGCCAGCGCGCGGGCCGTCAGCACGACGAGGATCGAGGTGTCGTCGCGCCCGGACGACACGATCATCGAACGCGCGCGCGCAACGCGGACCTGATTGAGCGTCTTGTCGCGCGAGGCGTCGCCCTCCATCACGTTGCAGCCGCGTTTTTCCGCGGCTTCGAGGCGGCCATGGTCCTGGTCGATCACGACGATCTCGGATGGGTCGATGCCGCGTTCGAGCAGCTCGTCCACGGCCTCCGATCCGCTGATCCCGAATCCCGCGACCACGATATGGTTATGCAGATTCTTCTGGATGATGCTCATGCGCCACCTTTCCCAAGTTCGCTTCAGCACGAAATCATAAGCTGTACCGACAAATATCAGAATCACGAATATTCGAAGCGGAGTCACGATCAACGCGTCGAACATGCGCGCGCGATCGGTCACCGGCGTTATGTCGCCATAGCCCGTGGTCGTGATGCTGATCATCGTGAAATAGACGACGTCGCTGAAGCTGACATTGCCGTCCACGGAATCGACGAGCCCTTCGCGGTCGAACCAGTGAACGGCAACTGCGATACCGATCAGTCCCACTACGGCCCCCACCCGCAGCCACAGCGAACCCCAGCGCGAAAAGCCGCTCTTGCGCCGAAGCTCTCCGTTCCGATCGGACGGTTGTTGGCGGTTCGGCCCGACCATCAACTCAGATCCGGCAGATGCTGCGCCGGATCGACCGGCTGGCGATTGCGGCGGATTTCGAAGTGGAGCTGTGGCTGGTCGACCTGACCCGTAGCGCCGGCGCGCGCGATCATCTGGCCGCGCTCGACGCGCTGTCCGCGCGCAACCTGCAGATCCTCCATATTGCCATAGGCGGTGATCCAGCCATCGCCGTGGTTGAGCAGAACCAGCCCACCATGAACCTGGATTTCGTCGCCGGCGTACAAAACGACGCCGTCCGCCGAAGCGAGAACGGGCGTGCCGCGCCGTGCAGCGATGTTGATGCCGTTATTGCGCTGCCCTTCGCCGTTATTGCCGAACGGAGCGAGTATCGAGCCGGTCAGCGGCCAGCCGAAGCGTCCGGTGAAATTGGCCGGCGAGCGCACCGCTGTGTCGGCCGGAAGGACCTGTCGGGCGGTTCGCACCGGCGGCGATGCCTCTTCATTCTCCGCAAGCGCCGGTTCGCCGCCGGTGACGATATCGTCGATATCGAGATCGAAGGCGGCTGCCCTCTGTTCGCGCGTCATGGCGGCGACGGCTGTCCGGCTCGGCAGCAGAATGCGCTGACCGGCGCGCAGGATATAGGGTTCTTCGAGGTCGTTCAGCGTCACCACCTGCGACCAGTCGACCCCATAGCTCCGGGCGATACCGATGCCGGTCTCCCCCCGCCGGACCTCGTGGTAGCGGCCCGCGGGAATGTCGAGCCGCTGACCGGGCCGGATGACATAGGGCGGCGCGATATCGTTGGCGCGCGCGATCGCATCCGCGCTGGCGCCGGTGCGCCGGGCGATCCCGCTCAACGTGTCGCCCGAACGCACCGTGTAGCGCGTCGCGTCGATCTCGACCGCGTTGGCGGCGACGGTTTGGGTCTGCCAGCTCGGTGCCGGCGCGGGTGGCGGTGCAGGGCGGGCGACGGGCGGGCGCGATGCGGTGCGCGGGCCGGACGGTGCGGGGATACAGGCGCTAAGCATGAGCGCCGAAAGCGTGAACGCCAAGACCGGGGGCAGCATCCATGGGCTTTGCGCGCGCATGGAGCGCTATTACCACGAAATTCGTGGCTTTCCAGAGCCTGGCCCCGGACGGTGTCGAACAAGTCGCCGCCGCCGTGTCAGTCGAAAATTGCGCCAAGGGCTTTCAGCGACTCATGATGGGTCATGTCGAGATGCAGCGGCGAGACGGCGATGTAACCGTCCTCGATCGCCTCGAGATCGGTCGAATGCTCGGGCGTGCCGACCATCGGGCCAAGGCCGAACCAGTAATAGGGATAGCCGCGCGGGTCCCGGTTCTCGATGATCTGGAGGCGGCCATAATCGCGCATGCCTTGGCTCACCGTGCGGATGCCGCGAACTTCGTCCGGCGTGCGGGCCGGGAAGTTGATATTGACGAGGGTGCGCGGCGGGAATCTGTAGTCGCGCAGTTTCTCGAGAACGCGGCCGCCCCATTCGCGCGCCGCGGAGAAGGGCACGTCGTCGCCCCTGGCGTCGGGGCCGTATGTCTGGCTGAGCGCAATCGACGGCACGCCCGCGAGCGCGCCTTCCATGGCCGCCGAAACGGTGCCCGAATAGGTGACGTCTTCGGCAAGGTTGGCGCCCCGGTTCACGCCGGAGAGCAGGAGATCGGGCGGATTGTCCTTCATCACCCGGTTGATGCCCATCATCACGGCATCGGTCGGCGTGCCGGTTACCGAATAGCGGCGTTCTCCCAGCTCGCGCAGCCGCAGCGGCGCGGTCAGGGTCAGCGAATGTCCGGCGCCCGACTGTTCCTCGGCCGGCGCGACGACCCAGATATCGTCGCTCAGCGTCGCCGCGATCTCTTCGAGCACGGCGAAGCCCGGCGCGTTGATGCCGTCGTCATTGGTCAGCAATATGCGCATCAGGGGGCGGGCTCCAAACGGTCCATGCCGTTCATATAGGGTCGCAATGCGTCGGGTACGATGACCGAGCCGTCGGCCTGCTGATAATTTTCGAGGATCGCGACGATCATCCGGCCGACAACAAGGCCCGAACCGTTGAGCGTATGGACGAAGCGCGTGCCCTTGGTCTCGCCCTCGGGACGGTAGCGGGCGTTCATCCGCCGGGCCTGAAAATCGCGGCAGGTCGAACAGCTGGAGATTTCCCGATACGTGTCCTGTCCGGGCAGCCAGACTTCGAGATCGTAGGTGCGCGCCGCACCGAAGCCGAGATCGCCGGTGGCCAGGTTCATCCGGCGGAAGGGCAACTCGAGACGGGTCAGCACGTCCTCGGCGCAGGCCGTCATCCGTTCATGTTCGGCTTCCGACGCTTCGGGCGTCGTGATCGACACCATTTCGACCTTTTCGAACTGGTGCTGGCGGATATAGCCGCGGGTGTCGCGCCCGGCCGATCCGGCTTCGGAGCGGAAGCAGCTGGTCAGCGCGACGAAGCGCAACGGCAGGGCTTCCTCGGCCAGGATCTCCTCGCGCACGATGTTCGTCAGGCTGACCTCGGCGGTCGGAATCAGCCAGCGCCCATCGGTCGTCTTGAACGAGTCGTCGGCGAACTTGGGAAGCTGTCCGGTGCCCAACATGCTTTCCTCGCGGACGAGCAGCGGCGGCATCGCTTCCTCATAGCCATGGCCGGCCGTCAGCACGTCGAGGCCGAACTGGCCGAGCGCGCGGTGCAGCCTGGCGACGGCGCCGCGGACCATCGTAAAACGCGCGCCGGCGATTTTCGCGCCGGTCTCGAAATCCAGGCCGAGCGGCTGGCCGAGATCGACATGGTCCTTGACCGGAAAATCGAATTCGGGCGGTTCGCCGACCCGTTTCAACTCGACATTGGCATCCTCATCCGCGCCGAGCGGCACGTCGTCGGCCGGCAGGTTAGGGAGCCCGGAGAGGCGGACGTCGATCTCGACCGCGATATCGCGTTGCCGGTCCTCGATTTCGGGAAGCCGCGATTTGAGTTCGCCGACCTCCGCCATCAAAGCCTGGGCTTTATCCTCGTCGCCCTGAGCCTTGGCCTTGCCGATCATTTTCGACGCTTCGTTGCGGCGTGCCTGGCTCGTCTGCAATTCGGTGAGGAGTTCGCGATTGCGTTCGTCCAGCGCCAGGATTTCGGCCGCTATCGGCTCCTGGCCGCGCTTCGCCATCGCGGCGTCGAACGCCTCGGGATTTTCGCGGATTTGTTTCAGATCATGCATGGCGGGCGCTATGACTGGCACAGTCTTTTGGCGCAACCCTCAAGCCTTTCGCGCGTTGGGCTGACAGAAGGAGAAAAAATTCCATGCGAATGCCGAATGATGTTTTCGTCGTGGTCGCCGATGGCCGCAAGATGCTGTTCTTCCGCAACGAGGGCGACGCCGCATATCCGCAGCTTGAACTCGAGCGAAAGCGCAAGCAGGAGAATCCGCCCAACCGCGAACAGAAGACCGACGAGGCGGGCCGCAGCTTCTCCAGCGCCGGTGCGCGCCGCAGCAAGATGCAGGAGACCGACTTCCATCAGCTGGAGGAAGACCGGTTCGCGGCCGAGACCGCCGATCTTCTTTACAAGCGCGCGCATGCCAATGATTTCGAGAAACTGATCATCGTTGCTCCGCCGCGCACGCTTGGCGAACTCCGGAAGAATTACCATCAGAGTGTCAGCGAGCGGATCATCGGCGAGATCGACAAGGATCTGACCGGTCACACGATCGAGGATATCGAGAAGATCATCAAAGCCGCTGACCAAAAAGCCGCTGACTAACAGTCATCGGCCGGTATCCGGCCAGAAACAGAAAACGGCGCAATCCAAAGGGGAGGATTGCGCCGTTTCTCGTCTGTCAGACGAAGCCTGTACTAGGCGGCTGCCTGCTTTCTCTTCTTCCAGCGTCGGCGCGCGACGAGCGCGGCCGCACCGCCACCGAAGAGCAACAGCATCGGCGGGGCCGGAACGTCCGTTCCGCCGGTCGACGAAGAGCTGCCGCCGCTGGACGAGGAACTGCTCGACGAACTGGAGCTTGAGCTCGAACTGCTGCTCGACGAGCCGCTGCTGCCGAAGCTGCTCGACCCGCCGGTCGCCCCGGAGGAGGTCGACGATGAAGAGCCGCCCGAACTGGACGAGCTGCCCGAAGAGCCAGTACTGCCGTGGCTGCTGCTCCCATGACTGCTGCTGCCATGACCGCCGCTGCTCGTCCGGCCGCCCGAGGAACTCGAACTCGACGAACTGGAGCTGCTGCTCGACGAGCTCGAACTCGAACTGGACGAACTTGAGGAACCACCGCTTGAAGTGGAGCTGCTATTCTCGTTCTTGATGATGATATCGCCTTCGCGGACGAAGAAACCGCCGCCTCCGGACGAACTGCCGCCGCCGAAGAATCCCCCGAAGAACCCGCCGCCGCCGAATCCGCCGCCGCCGCCGATCACGCCGACTTCACCGCCGCCGCCGAACGTCGGGATTTCGCCGATGATCGGGGCCGGGACCTCGTAAACCGCTGGCGCGGGCGCCGCGACCTGGTTGGTCACGCTGACCACGGTCGGCGCGGGCGCACATGTCGTTCGCTGGATACTGCGGACCCGGCGTACCTTGCGGTGGACGCGGGGCCGGTTTCCGATGCTGCGCGCAGCAACGCGGGGCTGCGCCGTGCGCACTTCCGCCGGGCCGCCTGCGGGCGCTTCGGCCACATGGACTGCACCGCCGCCGACGATCGCGCCGCCGCATGCACAGGCACATAATTTTGCAAGAGCCATTCTGACAGACATCGGCTTTCTCTTTCCTGTTGTTCAGAACACCGGACCAAAGCCGCCTTTCGGCGCGCAATCCGCTGCTCGGCATCGGCACAAGGCATCAACGGAAGATTAATCGCAATATCGTTAACCATGTTTTCAATGGTTAATCAGACGTTTGCGGCATCCGCTTTTCAATTTTCGTAGTTAATGTCCCATTGAGGGGCAGTTTCACCGGCGGACGGCTGGTCGATGGAGACCGGGGTCGCGCGGATCGTTTGGCCGATAACGGGTCCGCAGCGACAATTCGGCGATTCGTCGCTTGTGCGAACCCAAGCGGATGAGTATAGGCCCGCGCCATGGCCGGACGCCGGATCATCCTTTGATTCGAACGCGTTTCTGCGTCGCAAATTTATCATGCCGGTTCGGCAGTGAAGGAATGGCACATGGCAACAGCCGCGCAATCATCCAAAAAAAGCGGCGCCCGTAAGGCCAAGCAGAACAGCGGCGATCTGAGCCAACCTCCCGAAAGCGATATTGTACTGGATCATGACGCGCCGTTTATGGGTGAGGCGCACCAGGCCTATTTCCGCCAGAAGCTTATCGACTGGAAAGCGAGCATCGTGCGCGATGTGGACGGGACGCGGGAGCAGCTGCGCGAGGGGCCGATCCGCGAGCCCGACGCCACCGATCGCGCGTCGAGCGAAACGGACTGGTCGATCGAACTGCGCCGCCGCGACCGGCAGCGCAAACTGGTCGCGAAGATCGACGCGGCGCTGGGGCGACTCGATAATGGCGAATTCGGTTACTGCGTGGTCACTGGTGAGCCGATCTCGCTGGCACGGCTCGATGCGCGGCCGATCGCGACGATGACGGTGGAGGCACAGGAGCGGCACGAGCGCAACGAGCGGCTCACCCGGGACGAATAGAATGCGATCCGGCGGAACGCCGCGAACCCGTTAATGGGTAACGAGTTTTTCTTTGATCTTCAGCTTCTGTTTCTTGAGTTCGGCGAGTTTTATCTGATCGGGTGAGGGGCGCTGCATTTCCGCGTTGATCTTCGCGTCGAGGCCGGCATGCTTGGCTTCAAGGGCGGACTCATGAGCATTATCCATCACTCTCTCCTCAGCTTGGGATAACGAGGCTAACCCATTTTGCCTCCTCTTGTCTGCCCCAAATTTCATGGCAGGGCGGCGGGCCGTGGCCTTGCAACTGCGAGGCGTTGATGACATCGCCTTCGGCCATGGAAGATGCGATCCTGAGAGTGAAGCTGGCGGCGCTGAAATCGGAGCATCGCGACCTGGACGGCGCGATCGACGCGCTGCTCGAAGCGCCGGCGAAGGACCAGCTCCAGCTCGCGCGCCTGAAGAAGCGCAAGCTGCGCCTGAAGGACGAAATCGCCGAAATCGAGGACCGCCTGCTCCCCGACATCATCGCCTGACCGCGCGTCAGACGTTCCCGTTTGCAGCATGCAAAAAAGGGTCGGCCCGGATATCCGGGCCGACCCCATTCTTCAGACCTCCGGCCGTTTACGCGGCTTCGCGATCCTCGTCGTTATGCGCATCGATCGTCTTCGGGGCATTGTCGCCGCCGATCTCGATCTTGCGCGGCTTCTTCTCTTCGGGGATCTCGCGGGCCAGCTCGACATTGAGCAGGCCGTTCGCATAATCCGCGCCGGTCACCTTGATGGTGTCGGCCAGTTCGAAGCGGCGCTCGAAGGCGCGCGTACCGATGCCGCGATGCAGGAATTCCCGCGAGGCATCGTCTTCGCGTTCGGCGACACGGCCAGTGATGATGAGCACATTTTCATGCACCGTCACATCGAGCTCGTCTTCGGCGAAACCGGCCACCGCCATCGAAATGCGATAGGCGTCGTCGCCCAGCTTTTCGATATTGTACGGCGGATAGGCATTGCCTTCGCCGCGGGTCGCCGCATCGACGAGACGGTTCAGATTCTCGAAACCGACCGAGGAACGGAGGAGGGGGGTGAAATCAAAACTGCGCATGGTCAAAAATCCTTTCGATAAGCGATTTAAGAGTGTTTTCGGCCCGCGGATCGCCCGCGCGGCCTGTCTCGTCCGTCCCGAAAATGGCGACGGCCTCGACACCGTTCAGATGGTATTTCGTCGGCGTTTTTCAAGGGGGTGACCAACGCCCCGTATCGGGACATTTGGCGGTTAACCAGCACCGCTCACCCTATTTGGGCTTGGAGCGAATGGCCGGCCTGTGGCAAGACGCCCGCCTATGCCGGATGGAGTCGCCCAAACCCAGCTTACGCGCAAGCTCGTGGACTCGCTATATGTCGAGGCCATGGTGCTGGCGGACGAGGCCCGCGCCTATTTCGAAGATCATGGCGTCGAGGCGCGCGACGGCCTGCGGCCGGCGCAACGCGTCGGTTATGCGGTCGAGTCGCTGAAGGTGACGACGCGCCTCATGCACGTCATCGCCTGGCTCCTGACTTGGCGAGGCGAAGCCAATGGCGAGATCGATGCGGAGCAGGCGCGCCACCCCGATCGCCGTCTCGGGCTCACCGGCCGCAGTGACCCCGATGTGGTCGACACGCTGCCGGAAGGTGCCCAGCGCCTGATCGTGGCGAGCGAGGAGCTTTACAAGCGCGTCCGGCGCCTCGAGCAGGAGCTGCTTGCCCCGCCGGAAGAACCCAAGGCGAGCCCGGCGCGCGGCCTGCTCGGCAGGCTGGAACGGGCTTTCTAGTTCGTCAGAAACTTCCTGACGGAAGTTCGCCGCACCGCCCTCCGATGGCATCCAGCGACGTTTCGCGTCGCCGGAGCCTCTGCCATCTCCGCCCGCTCCCCCTCCCGGCCTCCCCGAGGGTATACTGAATGGGAGGCCGGGAGGGGGAGCGGGCCGGTGCGGCGCCTGAGCGTTAGCGAAGGTCTGACACACAAATCACGTTGCGGCGCTCAACCGCTAGGTTGAGTCCGGCAAATCAGTACAACCGCGCGAGCAAGCTCTCTTTCGCCGCGCGATATTCGGCTTCGAGCCGGTCGACCCGGTCGGCGATGCTCTCGACCTTTTCGACGGCGCCGACGCCCTGGCCCGCACCCCAGATATCCTTCCAGGCCTTCTTTTCCTGGTTGCCGCCCGAGCCGAAATCCATCGTTTTGTAGTCGCCTTGGGGAAGATCGTCGGGATCGAGCCCCGCATTCTCGATCGACTGGCGCAGATAATTGCCTTTCACGCCCGTAAAGAGGTCGGAATAGACGATATCGGCCGCCCGGCCCTCGACCACGCCCTGCTTGTATCCCTCGACCGCATTGGCCTCTTCGGTCGCGATAAAGGCCGATCCGATATAGGCGAGATCGGCGCCCATCGCCTGCGCGCCGAGGATTGAGCCGCCCGTCGCCATCGAGCCGGAGAGCAATAGCGGCCCGTCGAACCATTCGCGGATTTCGGCGACCAGCGCGAAGGGCGAGATCGTGCCCGCATGGCCGCCGGCGCCCGCTGCCACCGCGATGATCCCGTCCGCCCCTTTTTCGACGGCCTTGCGCGCGAAGCGATCGTTGATGATGTCGTGCAGAGTGATCCCGCCCCAGTTGTGGACGGCCTCGTTGAGCTCGACGCGCGCGCCCAGCGAGGTGATCGTGATCGGCACCTGCCATTTCTCGCAGGTCGCGAGATCCTCTTCGAGGCGGTTGTTCGACTTGTGGACGATCTGGTTGACCGCGAAGGGCGCGGCCGGGCGATCGGGATTGTCGCGATTGTGCGCGGCCAGCTCCTCGGTGATCTGGTGCAGCCACTCGTCGAGCATCGTCTGCGGCCGGGCATTGAGCGCCGGGAAGGCACCGACGATCCCCGCCTTGCATTGCGCAATGACGAGTTCCGGACCCGAAATGATGAAGAGGGGCGCGCCCACGAGCGGCAGGCGCAGCGGATCGAAGAGAGGGCTGGGCAAGGTCATTTCGGTTTCCTAGCGAAACCTGTTTCGCTGTCCAGCGGGTAATTTGGATAGGGCGGGCAGCGTCCTATTCCTCTGGCACCAGGATCCGCTCGGGCTGGCCGTCGACATGGACGCGGAACACCACGGCCCGGGCGCCGTCGGGGCCGCCGCGCGGCGAATGGATGGCCCGCGGCGGAATGACATAGGAGTCGCCCGCCGACAGCGTGATATCCGCTTGGCCCTCTTGAACGTGCACCGCCGAACCTTCGAGAACGTAGAGGAACTCCTCGCCCGGATGGTAGTGGCGCGGGACGGCGGCCCCGGCCGGGATGACGACGTCGGAGATGATGACTTCGAGCCCCTCCGCAATCGTGATCGGCGCGCGCAGCCGCTGGTTCGATCCGGGTGGCGGTACTTCCGCATCATCGTTTTGCGTGTGCTTGACCGGCGCGTGTCCGGCATGATGACTGTCGTGCGCTGCCGACGGGGCCGCCGCCGCGCACAAGCCGATCGGTAACGATATGAGCAAAAGGCGCATGGCCGAATTCTCCCTTATGGCCTCGGCCTAGTCGCCGACATGATCCGGTTTGTCGTCGCGGCTCGCGCTGGCCATTTCCTCGAGTTCCTCCTCGCTCATCGACTCGTACATCTCTTTCGACGCGCCTCGAAGGTCGCTCTCGGGAGTTTCACGCCGTTTCGCCGACAGGGCTGCGCCGGCCGCCTTTTGTTGGGCTTTGGATTTGGCTTTCATCAAACATTTCCTTCCTGGTCGGTGCCTCGCCTTTTCAATGGACGGGTACGGGGACGGGTTCCCCGCTGTTCCCTCATGCCGGGAAACGGCTTAGGGGAGCGCAGCATGTTACAGCTGGCCGCCCTGTTCGCGCTGACCGCCTTGCTCTACGCCTCGGTGGGTTTCGGCGGCGGTTCGACCTATAACGCGCTGCTCGTCCTCAATGGTACCGATTTCCGCATCCTGCCGGCGATCGCGCTGGTCTGCAACATCATCGTCGTGGCTGGCGGCAGCTGGCGCTTCTGGCAGGCCGGCCATGTCAGCCTTGCCCGGATACTGCCCTGGATAATGCTGTCCGTGCCCGCCGCCTGGCTCGGCGGCCGGCTCGCGATATCCGAGACGCTGTTCATCGGAGCGCTCGGCGGTTCGCTTCTGGTCGCCGGTCTGCAGCTGGCGTTCGAGCGAAAAGGGGCGGCGGACGAAGGCGAGGCGCGTCATGTCGCACGACCGCTCAGCTATGCGGTGGGCGGCGGTATCGGCTTCCTGTCGGGCATGGTCGGCATCGGTGGCGGGATATTCCTCGCGCCAATCCTCTATCTGCTGCGCTGGGGCGGGCCGCGCGAGATCGCCGGTACGGCGAGCGTCTTCATCCTGGTCAATTCGCTGGCCGGCCTGGCCGGGCAGCTGATGAAGCTCGAGGCCGATTATGGCGTGGCGAGCGCGGCGGACCTGCTACGTGATTATTGGCTGCTCTTTCCCGCAGTCCTGATCGGCGGCCAGATCGGCTCGCGCCTCGGCAGCACGCGCATACCGCCTCTGCTCGTCAAGCGGCTGACGGCCGTGTTGATCCTCTATGTCGCCGCGCGGTTGCTGTGGCGCTGGTTGGGATTGGTCGGCTAGGCGCCGAGCGCGCGTCTTACCAGCGGCGCCACCCACGGCCCCATCCACGGCCTCCTCCGCGACCGCCGGAGCTGCTGCGGCCTCCGGAACTTGCGTTATTGCCGCCCGAACTCGCATTGCCGCAGCCACCGGAGCTGGCATTGTTCCCGCCCGAACTGGCGTTACCGCAGCCGCCCGTTCCCGGACCGCCCGAACTCGCATTGTTTCCGCTGCTCCCGCCGGCGGCAGCACCGCCACCGGAGCTGCTGCCGCCGGATCCGCCGCCGGATCCGCCGCCGGAACCGCCCGAACTGCCGCCAGATCCGCCGCCGGAACCACCCGAACTGCCGCCGGAACTCGAACCGCCAGCACTGCCGCCGCTTGACGACCCGTTACCGCCGCCTCCCGAACTGCCGCCGCTCGACGATCCGTTGCCGGCCCTGCCGGATGGCGGACGTGACGAGCCGCCGCTCGATGTATCCCGTCCATCATTGCCGCCTGACGAAGACCCGCCGCCGGTCGATCCGCCACCGGTCGATCCACCGCCGCCCGATGATCCGCCGCCGCCGGAAGAACTTCCACCGGACGAACCGCCTTCGCTCGCGCATATCGCCGAACTGCCATCGAGACAGCCGCTGACATCCGTCATGCTGTTGTTGACCGAGCGGCCGCTGTTCGCGACCCCCGCGACGATGCCCACCGCGACCAGCGCGGCGATCATGCCATATTCGATTACCGACGTGCCGCGCGTGTCGGCGGACAGCTCGGCGAGCTTCTTTGCGTTCATAGTCCCCATCCCACGGTTCAGGGACGGGATACCATGAGGATCGTCCATAAATTGTTAACGGACGAACGACCGTTTTCGGCCGATAGCCGCCGGAAATTAGGCGTTTGTCAACCGTAATCCCGATGAACCCCGCGCACCGCTTCGATCAGGAAGGCCGTTGTGAGGCTGAACAGGATCAGCCCGTTGGCGGCGATGAAGCCGGACAGCAGGCGCCAGGGCTTGTCGAGCAACACATCGCCGAACCCGAGCGTCGTGAAGGAGACCGCCGAGAAATAGACGGCCTCCTCGAGCGTCGGGAACAGGCCGAGCAGCAGGAAGGCGGCCGCCCAGAGCCAGACCGCGATCGTCAGCGCCGCGACCATCCACAGCGTCATGCCGGTGATGAAGGCGATGAGTTTGACGATCCGGCGGCCGGTAACAATCTTTGCACCAAACCGGCGCAGCGCGGCGATCGCGATGCCGATGAAAGCCGCTTCGACGATAACGGTCAGCGCGATCAGGACCGAGCCGACGACAATCTGGGCAAGCATCGCCGCGCGCTATTCGTCGTCGGATTGCGGCGCGACATATGGCCGGGGAGCCGCAGGCGGGCGGCACCCCAGCGCCGAGGCGACGCCCTTGAGATAGGCGCGCCGGGCGACGCCGCGGATATGCAGCTCCAGCAGCCGGCGTTCGCGGTCCTCCGCTCCCGAAAGCTCGCGCACCAGGCTGCGAAAGGGAATGAGGCCGCCGACGATCGAAGAGGCGCCGCTCTGCACGCGTTCCAGCGTGTCGTCTTCGCCGGTCGGGGGTGCATCGGCATCGGGCCCGAGCGCTGCATCGAGCGCTGCAACTTCGGTCCCGATCGCCGAACACCGGCGCCGGGCGATCGGCTGATAGGGCGAATCGAGCTCCAGAAGCACTTCTGGCACCCGTTCGGCGCGCAGGTTCAGATCGCTCAAGGGAGTCAGCGCGACCTCGCCGACCGCTTCGCCGATCTCCTCCGCCGATGCGCCGTCATCGTCCTGGGCATGGGCCGCGTGGGAAATCGCCATGGGCAGCGCCGCCGCCACCAAGATTCTGGAAATCGACGCAAGTTTCATGATGCAAACCCCGCAAAAGCCCTATCAATAGCCGATCCTGCGCCGATCGTCAGCAATCTGTCTGAGATTGCCGGTGGCGCATTCGGAGACAAGTCCGGCGGCGTCCGGATTCCTTGCCGACGAGCAGCCGACGGGACATGGCATACAACTCGGATTGCCTCGGTCTGGCCCGATCCCGATCTATGGGCGCAGCGGTTGCCCCGACCCCGCGATGGCATATCGTTTCAGCGTGAGTATCAGCATGATCGCCGCGGCTCCGGTCAGCACCGCGGCGACGATAAACGGCGCGCCGGGGAAATAGAGACCGGTATCGTCGGCATAGGCGCCGAAAATTCCGGTCATCAGCGGCGGACCCAGCACGCTGGTCAGGCTGATCGTGCTGGCGATCGCGCCCTGGAGTTCGCCTTGCGCGTTCTCTCCGATACGGGCCGTCATCAATTGCTGCATCGCCGGAAAGGTCATGCCGGCGACGGCGCCGACAAAGATGCCGATAATCATGTGCGTCGTCGAGGCCGCAAAGGCGAGGATCAGATAGCTGGGGATCGCGAACAGCAGGGCGATGGCGGCAGTCGGCACGGCGCCGAACCGCCTGATCGACAGGCCCGTCGCCACGCCCTGCGACAAGGCGAGCAACGTCCCGTAGAGCGTAACCGTGAGTCCGATCGTGAGGGTGCTCCAGGCGAATTTCTCGATGCCGTAATAGGCCCAGACGGTCACGCTTGCCTGGGATGCGAGCTGCATGAGGAAGATCGCGATCAGGCAGCCGAGGACGAGCGGCGTCTTGGAAAGCTGCAGGATACTGCCGAGCGGGTTCGCGCGCGTCAGCGTGAAGCGCCGCCGTTTCTCGGGCGGCAGCGTTTCCTTCAGCACGAACCAGCCGATCGCGGCGCCGGACAGCGCGAGTACGCTCGCGACGATGAACGGCAATCGCACGCCGAACCCGCCGAGCAGGCCGCCGATCGCCGGGCCGAGCACGAAGCCGGCGGCCCCGGCCGCGCCGAGCACGCCGAAAACGCGGCCGCGATCTTCGGTCCGGACCGTATCGGCGACGCAGCTGTTCGCGGCGGCCCAGGTCGCGCCCATGACGCCCGAGATCACGCGGCCGACGAACAGCCAGGCGAGGGTCGGCGCCCAGGCCATCAGCGCATAATCGAGCCCCAGCGCGGCCAGGGTGAACAGCAATACCGGCCGCCGGCCATAGCGGTCCGACAGCCCGCCGATGATCGGCGCGCACAGGAACTGCATGATGGCATAGGAAAAGAACAGCCAGCCGCCGATCTCCGCCGCGCGATCGAGCGTGACCCCGGTCAGTCCGATCACCAGATCGGGCATCACCGGCAGGATCAGCCCGATCCCCGCCATGTCGATGAAGACGATGAACCCGATCAGGGCGAGGCTGGCGCGAGCACCGTCTCTGTGTGAATCCATGACCCTTCGCCCCCTTTGCCGTTCCCCTAGGTCGGGCCGACGCGCCAAATGGTTCACCGGTCCGGTGCAAATGGCGCAGCGCCGGAAAACGGGCCGCCAACAACCGGCCATGTCATGCGCCGGCGATCATTGTCAAAAACCTTTGGGGGCAAGCCGCGCGACCCGCGACGCGGTTGACATCGGTTGACACGGGCCGGGGCAATGCGCGCGATCCTGGCCCAAAGCCTGTCTTCAGCGTAGCCCAAAGTTTACATAGTTTACACACAGCGCGCCCTGCGAACGATGCGTGCCCCGTGTCCGGGCGAAGGGGATAAGCGGGGCCCGCATGCGCGCAGGCGGATGTCAAAGAGCCGGCGGCCGGGCCGCTGGCGTCAGGATATCATGAGTGGGCGCGTGTAGGACAGGAAATAGGATGGGATCGAGTGCTACTTCGGAGTTACTGTGAGTGTCACGGTAATCTACAGTCCCTTTTTTTCCAGTTCATCTGAACTCACATTGAGTAGAGCTTGATCCCATTTTCTTGGACGCCTGGGCCGACGCGCTCCAAACCCGCGTCTTCCTCATACCACTCCAGATGAGCCTCTGCCGACAAAAACAAGTCAGGGCTCGCATCAAATTCATCCTTCCAGAACATTCACGTCGCGTAGCTGGATTCGTCACTTGCTTGCGGTTTCATCACGATCGCTAAGTCTATGTCGCTATCGGGCCGGTGGTCTCCACGCGCGCGACTGCCGTAGAGATAGACTTGGCTTATCTCTGGATGCGTTGCTGCCCAGGCCATTATTTTGGCCCGATCTTCCTCATTCAAACCCATAGAAAACCACGCCTCCTCGCTCGATTTGTAGAAACAAACGAGAGACGAAGAAACTAAATGGTATAGGCTAAGTGCTTAAAAAAATGGTGGACGCACCAGGGCTCGAACCTGGGACCCGCTGATTAAGAGTCAGCTGCTCTGCCAACTGAGCTATGCGTCCATTCCCCTGGTATATCTGTCGGGAAGGCGGGGCGGTTAGCATGGTGCCCGCGGTTCCGCAAGCTCTGCGGGCAGGTTCTGATCCTAGCGGCGCCGCATCCGGTTTTCGCGGTCGATCGACATCAGGATGCCGATGCAGATCAGCACGGTCAGCATCGCCGATCCGCCATAGGAAACGAGCGGCAGCGGGATGCCGACGACCGGGGCGAGGCCCATCACCATCATCAGGTTGATCGCGAAATAGAGGAAGATGGTCGTGGAGAGGCCCGCCGCCGTCAACTTGGCGAAGGTCGATTGGGCGCGCTGTCCGACGCGGATGCCCCAGCGGATCAGCAACGCGAAACCGAGGATGAGCAGCAGCCCGCCGAGCAGGCCGAACTCTTCCGCCATCGTCGCGAAGACGAAATCCGTATGCCCCTCGGGCAGATAGGCGAGATGGCTTTGCGTACCGTTGAGGAAACCCTTGCCGAACAGGCCGCCCGATCCGATCGCGATCTTCGATTGGGTGATGTGATAGCCGGTGCCGAGCGGGTCGTTTTCCGGATTGAGGAAGGTCAGCACGCGGTTGCGCTGATAGTCCTCGAGCAGGAACTGGAAGGCGAGGGGGATCGCCGCCGCCACCGCCACGGCGCCGCCGACGAACAGCCGGAGGGGCAGGCCGGCGAGGAACATCACGGTGACGCCCGCGGCGACCAGAACGACCGTCGTTCCCAGATCGGGCTGGATGACGACCAGCGCGGCGGGCAATCCGATCAGCAGCAGCGCCGGCCAGATCGCCACCGCCCGGCGCAGTTCGCCCGAGGGCAGCGTGTCGTAATATTTGGCGAGCGCCAGGATCAGCACGGGTTTCATGATCTCCGACGGCTGGATCGTCATGAAACCGAGATTGAGCCACCGCTGGCTGCCGCCGCCGACCTGCCCGATAATCTCGACCCCGAGCAGCGCGAGCAAGGTCGCCCCGTAGAGCGGGAAGGCGAAGAATTTCCAATGCTCCTCGCGAAAGCGCGACAGCATGATCGCCATGGCGAAGAAGACCATGAAACGGATGGCCTGGTTCAGCGCCCAGGGCTGCAGCTGGCCGCCGGCGGCCGAATAGAGCACCGCCAGACCGAAACCCGATATGGCGAGGACGAGCAGGATCAGCCGCCAGGGCAGCTGGGCCAGGGGTTCGGGAACCAGCGAATCCTGCAACCCGCTCATTCGCCGGTTTCCGGATTGCGCGCGGAGCGCTCGGCCAGCGGATCGGCCAGTGTTCCGGCCTCGGCCGCGCGCTGGCGGGCGCGATACTCGGCCTCCTGCAGCGCCATGCGCTCCGTGATGTCGCCGCCCCAGCCGGCTTCATAGCTTTCGAGAAGTTCGATCGCCCGTTCCTGATCGTAGAGATAGGTGAGCACGTCGCGCGCGACCGGGTAGGCGGAGCCCGATCCGCCGCCATGTTCGATCACGACGGCCGCCGCATAGCGGGGGTTGTCGGTGGGCGCGTAGCAGACGAACAGGCCATGGTCCCGCAGCTCCCAGGGCAGGCTGGCATTGGAGCGGACCCCGCTGCGCCGCTCGGCCATGGTGATGCGGCGGACCTGGGCGGTGCCCGTCTTGCCGGCCAGTTCGACCCCCTCGACGGGCAATCGCGCGCGCCCGGCCGTGCCCCGCCCGTTGACGACGTCGCTCATCCCCTGGCGCACGATAGCGAGATGCTCGGCCGTATAGTTCAGCGCTCCGGCGCGTCGCGGCGTCTCGCCGGAAATCAGGTATGGCGTGATGTTGCGGCCGCTGGCCAGCCGCGCCGCCATGACCGCCAGCTGGAGCGGATTGGTCAGCATATAGCCCTGGCCGATCGTGGCGTTGACCGTATCGTAGGTCTGCCATTCTTCGCCGAAGCGCTGTTGCTTCCAGGCGGGGTCGGGCACCGTGCCGAAATATTGATACGGGACCGGCAGGCCCTCGAACCGTTCGCCCAGGCCGACGCTGCGCGCCGTATCGGCGAAGGGTTGCATGCCGACGCGCACGCCCATCTGGTAGAAATAGATGTCGCAGCTCTCGGCGATCGCGCGGTTCATGTTCACCGAGCCGTGGCCGCCGCGCCGCCAGCAGTGGAAATTGCCGCCCGCGATCCGCGTCCGCCCGGCGCAAGTCACGGTCTCTTCCGGGTCGATATTCTCGCCGAGCAGGGCGAGCGCGTTCATCGGCTTGATCGTGGAGCCCGGCGGATAGAGGCCCTGCAGCGTCTTGTTGCGGAGCGGAACATGATCGTCTTCGGACAGCATGTTCCATTCGAGATGGCTGATCCCGTCGGAAAAACTGTTGGGGTCGTAGGCGGGCATCGAGGTCATCGCGAGAACGCCGCCGGTCTGCGTATCCATCACGACGACCGAACCCGATTCCGGGCCGAGCCGGCGCGCCGCATAGGCCTGCAGACCCGCATCGATGGTCAGCCGCAGCACATCGCCGCTGACATCCGGCCGGGTCTCGAGCTCGCGGACCAGTTCGCCGCGCGCCGTCACCTCCGCGCGCCGCGCGCCGGGCTCGCCGCGCAGATGCTCTTCCATCGTCTTTTCGAGCATGTCCTTACCGACCTTGAAGCCCGGCACCATCAGGATCGGATCGCGGCTTTCCTCATATTCCTCGCGGCTGGGCGCGCCGACATAGCCGACCAGATGCGCGACGGCGGGGCCGGCGGGGTAATAGCGCGAAAAGCCCTGCAGGGGCGCGACGCCGGGAAGGTCGGGAAGGCGAACGTTGACTGCGGCGAATTTCTCCCATTCCAGCCCGTCGGCGACCTGCACCGGCTGGTAACCGGCGGCTTCGTCCAGATCGGCGCGGATGCGGGCGATATCCTCTTCGGTCAGGTCCAGCAATTCGGTCAGCGCGCCGATGACGCGGTCCGGCTCCTGCAACCGGTCCGGGATCAGGTCGACGCGAAAATCGGAGCGATTCATCGCGATCGGCTGGCCCGCCCGGTCGACGATCCAGCCCCGCCGCGGCGGGATCAGGCTGAGCTGGACGCGGTTGCTTTCCGAGAGCAGGTTCCAGCGTTCATTCTCGGCAATCGATATCCAGGCCATGCGCGCGCCGAGCAGGCCGGCGACGCCGAGCTGGGCGCCGCCGAGCAGCATCGCGCGGCGCGAGTACATGGTCTTGCGCATATTGTCGTTGATCGACAGGGAAGGGCGCCGCCGCTTCACAGCGTGAGTCGACGCTGGTCCAGCCGCGCGCACAGGCGCAGGATGAACGGGAACAGCAATATCGTCGCGACAATCTGGGGGACGAGCGGCCAGAAGAGCCAGCCGCCGCCCGTCAACGCATTCAACACCATGGATCCCATGATATAGAAAATCAGCGCGCCTGTCGCGGCCAGCCAGTCGATCCAGTAATCGCGCCACATCGCCCGGTTTTCCGCGAAGTCCAGCGCAAGCAGGATGATCGTCCACAACAGCATCCCGCCGCCGATCGGATTGCCCGAAAGAAGGTCGTCGAACAGGCCGAAGGGAAGGCCGGCCCAGATCGGCCAGATTTCGGGGCGGAGAAAACGCCAGGCGAGAAAGATCATGAGCGCGAACGGCGGCAGCAGGGGCGCCTGGGCGACCAGCGGCACCAGGCAGATCAGCGAACCCGCGATCACGCTTGCCGACGGGATCAGGCTGAGCCGCGTGCGCATCAGCGCGAGATTTTCGTCCGCTGCGTGCAGTCGCCGGTTCATGGCGTCTCCGAAAAGCCGGGCCCGGCGCCGGTGCCGGCTGTCTCGTCTTCTTCGGGCGTTTCGGTTTCCTCGACCGGCGGCTCATAGGCGGGCTGGACGATCGCGAAATCGAGCGAGGCGGGGTTGGCGAGCGGCGTCGCGAGCGCGGAATCGCCGAACACTTCTGAGATCACGGCGACCGGAACGCCCGGCGGATAGATGCCGCCGGTTCCGCTCGTCACGAGGATGTCGCCCTGTTCGAACGGATTGCGCCCGGCCTCGAGCGAACGGACCTCGAGGGTGCCGTCGCCGCGACCCGTCGTGAAGGCCGGGGTGCCGTCCCGCGTCAGCCGGACGGGTACGATGTTGGAGCGGTCGGTGAGCAGCAGCACGCGCGACGCGTGGCGGCCGCTGTCGAGGATGCGCCCGACCAGGCCGTCGGCGGCGCGCACCGGCTGGCCGGACATCACGCCCTGGTTGCGGCCGGCGAACAGCGTCGCCATGCGCCGCGCACTGGTGAGGCTCGAATTGACGAGCCGGGCGGTGGCCAGCGTTTCGGTTTCTCCTTCGATGAGATTCAGCAGTTCGCGCAGCCGGCGGTTTTCCTGTTCGGTCGCCCGGGCTTCGATCAGCTCCCGCCGTGCGGTCTCCAGCTCGGCCCGCAGTTCGGCATTCTGCCGGCCCGCATTCCACCAGTTGCCGACATAATCGTCGATCCGCCCGCCGCTCTGCACGGCGCCGCGCCCGGTCGAGGAGATCGGCGCGGTGACATCGCTGACGCCGCCGCGGATTGCCGAAAAGCCCTGCGGGTCGAAGATCGCGATCAGCACGAGGCCGGCGCCGACAAGCGCGCCGGTGATCGCCACCACATATCCGGCGAACAGGCCGAAACGCGCGCGGCGGGAAAATCCGGGGCGCTTCGATCCGTTTGAGGCCATCTGGCCTTCTCCCTTGGCTTATATGGCCGGACTATCCCGTGCTCAGCACGCCGCGGAAGATCTCCTCTTCGAGCGCGCGGCCCGTGCCGAGCGCGACGCAGGTCAGCGGATCTTCGGCGATGGTCACCGGCAGGCCGGTTTCGCGCCGCAACACCTCGTCGATGCCTTCGAGCAGCGCGCCGCCGCCGGTGAGCACGATGCCCTGGTCGACGATATCGGCCGCGAGTTCCGGCTGCGTGTTTTCGAGGGCGATGCGCACGCCCTCGACGATCGTGCCGACCGGTTCCGAGAGCGCTTCGGCAAGCTGGCCCTGGTTGATCGAGATTTCCTTCGGCACGCCGTTCACCAGGTCGCGGCCCTTGATATGGATCGTCTGGCCCTTGCCGTCGGCGGGCATCAGCGCGACGCCGACTTCCTTCTTGATCCGCTCGGCCGTTGCTTCGCCGATCAGCAGGTTATGGTTGCGGCGGACATAGGAGGAGATCGCCTCGTCCATCTTGTCGCCGCCGGTGCGGACCGAGGTGGTGTAGGCCAGGCCGCGCAGCGAGAGCACGGCGACTTCCGTCGTGCCGCCGCCGATATCGACGACCATCGATCCGATCGGTTCGGTCACGGGCATGTCGGCGCCGATCGCGGCGGCCATCGGTTCCTCGATCAGGAACACCTGGCTCGCCCCGGCATTGGACGCGGCATCGCGGATCGCGCGGCGTTCCACCTTGGTCGAACCGGACGGCACGCAGATGACGATCTGCGGCCAGCGCGGGAAGCGGCGTGCCCCGTGCACCTTCTGGATGAAATGCTTGATCATCTGTTCCGCGACATCGATGTCTGCGATCACGCCATCCCTCAATGGCCGGATCGCCTCGATCGCGTCGGGCGTCTTGCCCATCATCACCTTCGCGTCCTCGCCGACGGCGCGCACACGCTGGATGCCGTTTTCGGTTTCGATGGCGACCACCGACGGTTCATTGAGGACGACGCCGCGGCCGCGGACATAGACGACCGTGTTGGCCGTACCCAGATCGATCGCCATGTCGTGGGACATGATCTTGAAAAAACGTTGGAACCACATGGTTGGAATAGTCTCGTGCAAAGGGTTTAAGGCTTCGGGAATCAGCGCTTGACAGGCCTTGACACCCCCATAGCGCCAAACGGCGCTTTTGCACTAACAATTTGCGCGAATCGTTGTGGATCAACCGCTCGTGCGGTCGCGGGACATGCGGTAAAGACTTTCTATGCCAATTCGCCGCCTTCCCGAACATCTCGTCAACCGCATCGCCGCGGGCGAAGTCGTCGAACGGCCGGCGAGCGCGCTTAAGGAATTGGTAGAAAATGCCGTGGATGCGGGGGCCACGCGGATCGCCGTGCGACTCGCCTCGGGCGGTATCGACCGCGTCGAGGTGATCGACGATGGCTGCGGAATGAGCGCCGGGGAAATGGCGCTGGCGCTCGAGCGGCATGCCACATCCAAGCTTCCGGACGACGATATCGAAGGCGTCGAAACGCTCGGTTTTCGCGGCGAAGCGCTGCCCTCCATCGCCAGCGTCGCGCGCCTCATCGTGGAGAGCCGGGTGCGCGGGGAAGAGGGTTGGTCGCGGATCGTCGACAATGGCGAGCTGGTGGAGGAGGGCCCCGCGGCGCTGCCGCCCGGGACGCGCGTGGTCGTCGACTCGCTCTTCGCCAAGGTACCCGCACGGCGCAAATTTTTGCGCACGCCGCGGTCCGAATATGCGGCCGCGGCGGACGCGATCCGGCGGCTGGCGATGGCGCGGCCCGATATCGGCTTCACGCTCGAGCATGACGGGCGGCGCAACATTTCCGTCCAGCCCGGCGAGACGCGCGCGGAACGGGTCGCCGCGCTGACCGACCGGCAGCTGACCGAAAACAGCGTCGCGGTCGATTATGAGCGCGGCACGGCGAAGCTCGAAGGCGTGGCGAGCCTGCCGACCTTCAATCGCGGGGTCGCCGATCACCAATATCTCTTCGTCAACGGCCGCCCGGTAAAGGACCGGCTGCTCATAGGCGCGGTGCGCGGCGCCTATCAGGATCTGTTGGCGCGGGACCGGCATCCGGTGCTTGCCTTGTTTCTCACGGTCCCGCCCGGCGAGGTCGATGTGAACGTCCATCCCGCGAAGACCGAAGTGCGGTTTCGCGAGCCCGGCAATATCCGCGGCCTGATCGTCGGCGGGCTTCGCCATGCGCTCGACGAGGCCGGATTTCGCAGCGTTCAGCGGCCTTCGGCAGGGGCGCTCGGCAATTGGCAAACGGAGCCTGTCGGCGCGCAGCCCGGAGCGGCGCCCACAGCTTATCCACAGAGCTATCAACAGAATAACCAACAGCGCGCCGCCTTTTTCACGCCGCCGCCGGGTTCGGACCAGGCCAGCGTCTGGGATCAGGCGCCCGATTATCAGCCGGCGCCCGAAGGCCGAGCGGAAGCGGCAGAGGCACCGGTACCGGACGCTGCGGACCACCCGCTCGGTATCGCGCGCGGGCAAGTGGCCGAAACCTATATCGTCGCCGAAGCGGAAGACGGGCTTGTGATCGTCGACCAGCATGCCGCGCACGAACGGCTGGTGCTCGAACGGATGAACCGGGCGATGGCCGAGGGCGGCGTCGCGAGCCAGGGCCTGCTCGTTCCCGAAGTGGTGGAACTTGACGAAAGCGCTTGCGACGCGCTGGAGGAACGGATCGGCGAGCTGACCGAACTTGGCCTCGAACTCGAACGGTTCGGCCCCAAGGCCATGCTGGTCCGCGCGACGCCCGCCATGCTCGGCGCGGGCCACGTCAAAGGGCTGATCACCGACCTTGCCGACGAGATCGCCGCCTATGACCAGCATCTGAGCCTCAAGGAAAAGCTCGACCATGTCGCCGCGACCATGGCGTGCCACGGCTCGGTGCGGGCGGGACGGGTCCTCAACGTCGCCGAGATGAACGCACTGCTCCGCGAAATGGAGGTCACGCCGCATTCGGGCCAGTGCAATCACGGCCGTCCGACCTGGGTGAAGCTGGGCCATGGCGATATCGAGAAGCTGTTTGGGCGGAAGTGATGAAACCAGATATGTAAGAGAGCAAGATGGACAGAGATCAATATCTAGAAGAAGAATATGGCGACCCCGAGAAACGCAGGAAGGCTCTTGAAAAAGCATGGGGTCTCCGGGATTTTGAAATTGATCTCTACTGGAGGCGGGCTAGCTATTTTTGGACCATCATCGCTGCGATTTTTGCCGGGTATTTCCTGTCCGCATCCTCGAACAGAGAAGTTCTGGAAACATTTACGGTCGCCTGTCTGGGCTTTATCTTTTCCCTAGCGTGGTACTGCGCGAATAGAGCGGGAAGTTATTGGCAGCGCAATTGGGAGGCTCACGTCGATATTCTTGAGGACGATATAGTCGGTCCGCTATATAAAACCGTCCGAAAGCCGACTGAGTTTCGGCTTATTAATCTTACCGGTCCCTACGCTTTCTCGGTGACGCAAATCAATGTCAGCTTGTCGCTGACGGTAACGGCCATTTGGTGCGTATTCGTTTATCGCTCAGCCAGTGCGATAGACTGGGGCCGTGGAGCCGAGAGCTTTGCGCCATGGTTTGTTGCGGGCGTTTTGCTCGCAGCTACAATATGGATGATATTCGTTAACGGGCCATGGAAGGTGCGCGCAAAACATAACGCAGATCAGGACTTAGAATTTTCACGCCGTAGGACTGAAGTTACTGATCTAATCTATAACCCCAAAAATGATTGAAATCATCGCCGTCAGCCGCAAAGCCTTGCACGGCATCGCCAAGCCCAATGCAGAGACAATCCGCCTTGTCGCCGCTCATGGCGTCGAGGGCGATGTGCATTTTGGAGTCACGGTCCAGCATCGGTCGCGGGTGATGCAAAATCCGGATCAACCAAATCTGCGCCAGGTGCATTTGATCCATGCCGAACTGTTCGACGAATTGGCGGTGAGGGGATTTCGGGTCGCGCCCGGCGATATGGGCGAGAATATTACGACGCGCGGCGTGAATTTGCTCGCGCTGCCCGAAGGTACGGAACTGGTGATTGGGAATAAGGCGCGCCTCCAGATCACGGGGCTGCGCAATCCGTGCAAGCAGCTGAACGGGCACGCGCCGGGCCTGATGAATGCGGTGCTGGGCAAGGATGCGGACGGAAATTTGATCCGCAAGGCCGGGGTGATGGCGCTGGTGCTGGAAGGTGGCGAGGTGCGGGCTGGCGACGCGATTATGGTGCATCTGCCGGAGGGCGAACAGCGAGCGCTGGCGCCTGTTTAACGCACATCCGTCATTCCGGACTTGTTCCGGAATCCAGAGCCAAAAGCGATACCGCCTGCCGCCCTGGATTCCGGAACAAGTCCGGAATGACGTTGGTTTATCGGCTGCCGACGCCGTTCGCCGCACTCAGCACCGCCCTGACGCTCGCGGTTGCGACATCGCGGCTGATGCCGACGCCGAACGCGGTGTTGCCGTCGCCATCGGTGCATTCGAGATAGGCGGCGGCCTGGGCGTCCGAACCATGGCCGATGGCGTGTTCATTATAATTCACGACATCGAGCCGGATGTCCCATTCGTCGCGCAGTGCCGCGAGGACCGACGAGATCAGGCCGTTGCCGCGCCCGGACACCGAGCGTTCCTCGCCCCTATGGACGATGGTGCCGGTGAAGATGCGGTCCGCCCCGGCGCGGCTTTCTTCGTAATCCACCAGTTCGAACCGCTGCTCGCCGGCAAGACCATAGCGTTTCTGGAAGGCGTGCCAGATATCGTCGGCATCGAGTTCGCGGCTGGTGGCGTCCGCCAGTTCCTGCACGACAAGACTGAAATGCGCCTGCAGCCGCTTGGGCAGTTTCAGTCCCTGATCCTGCTGCAAAACCCAGGCGACGCCGCCCTTGCCGGATTGCGAATTCACGCGGATGACGGCTTCGTAGGACGTGCCGATATCGTTGGGATCGAGCGGCAGATAGGGGACTTCCCATTGCTCGTCATTGCGCGTTTCCTGTGCCGCGAAACCCTTTTTGATCGCGTCCTGATGCGACCCTGAAAAAGCGGTGAAAACGAGTTCGCCACCATAGGGATGGCGCGGATGAACCGGGATCTGGTTGCAATACTCCACGGTGTTCTTGATCTCCTCGATATCGGAAAAATCGAGGCCGGGATGCACGCCCTGCGTGTACATGTTGAGGCCTAGTGTCACGAGATCGACATTGCCCGTGCGCTCGCCATTGCCGAACAGGCAGCCTTCGACCCGGTCCGCGCCGGCGAGCAATCCAAGCTCGGTCGCCGCAGTTCCGGTACCTCGATCGTTGTGCGTGTGGAGCGAGATGACGATGCTGTCGCGGCGCGAGATATGCCGGCCGAAATATTCGATCTGGTCGGCATAGATATTGGGCGTCGCCGCCTCGACCGTCGCGGGCAGGTTGAGGATCAGCGGCTTTTCGGGCGTCGGATCGACAATCGCGATCACCGCGTCGCAAATGCGGATGCTCAGATCGATTTCGGCGGTGGAGAAGGTCTCGGGCGAATATTCGAAATGCCAGTCGGTCTCCGGATATTTGGCCGCCTGTTCGATCAGGATATCGGCGCCCTGTTTGGCGATATCGATCACGCCGTCCTCGTCCATCTGGAAGACGATCTTGCGCCAGGCGGGCGAGATCGCGTTGTAGAGATGGACGATCGCCTGTTTCGCGCCGGCCATGCTCGCGAAGGTCGTCTCGATCAGGTCGCGGCGGGACTGGGTCAGGCCCTGGATGACGACGTCGCCGGGAATCGCGTCGCTATCGACCAGGCCGCGGATGAAATCGAAATCGGTGGCGCCGGATGCCGGGAAGCCGACCTCGATCTCCTTGAGCCCGATCTTGACGAGCAGGTCGAAGAACCGCCGCTTCTTCTCCGCATCCATCGGGTCGATCAGCGCCTGATTGCCGTCGCGCAGATCGGTCGAGAGCCAGCGCGGCGGGGCGGTGATCGTCTGCGACGGCCATTGGCGGTCGGGCAGATCGATTTGCGGAAAGGGTCGGTACTTTTGCGACGGATCGCTCAACATGGGCATGAGACTGGCCTGTTTTTCTTCGGTTTTTGCGGGTTTTAGAAAGGAGCCCTTAGGCCGTGTGTGCTGACTGCAGCACGAAAGGCACGCCTAAGGGCGTGTAAGTCGAAGAATAAGCAGGGCGCGATGCGCTGTCATGGCGACGGGTTGTGACGGCAAACGGTTAACAAGTCCAGTGTTTCCCGTTCGGATTGTCTTAACGGATACTTCATCGCTGGGGGCGCATGGTTCCTCAAATTTCCAATCCAGCGGATATGACCATGTATCGCCTCACATATGTCAGCACCGTCCGGCCCGATATCGGCCAGGCGGACTTCGACGATATTCTTATCGAAGCGCGCGCGAGCAATTTCGCGAACCGGGTCACCGGTCTGCTGATTTGCGACGGCCGGTTTTTCTTCCAGTATCTCGAAGGGACGGAGGCCGCTGTTGAGGCGACGTTCGACCGCATAGGCCGGGATGCGCGTCATTTTGCCTTGGCGGTTCTCGCCCGCGGGCCGACTGGCGGGCGACGATTTCCTGGTTGGGATATGGCCTTTGAGAACGTGGAGGGCGGCGTTTCCTTTTCCGAAGCCGTTTTCGAATCCATAGCGAATTTCGGGTCCGATGCCGCGGCCGCGCTCATCGACTATATCCGGGCGGCCGACCGCGCGGCCTGATCCTGTCCGACCGAGAAGCAAAGCCATGCCGGGGGCAATCGAAACTATTGTAACGCGCCGGGATGGGCCGGCGAACCATCGGGGAGCCCGGCGGACGGAATATCCGACTGCCAAGGCCAAGAGAAGACCCGATGGAGGAAAGACATGAACAAACTGGTTCTGGCCCTGGCGGCCGCCGCCCTGAGCGCAGCAGCCTGCGCTCCGCAAACCGTAACCGAAGAAGCGTCCGCCGAAGACATTCTCGCGGAAGTCAACGACGACCGCACCGGACCAGTCTATACCGGCTCGGGGCGCAACATCGCACTTTCGGGCTATGACGCCGTTTCCTATTTCACCGGCGACGGGACGCCGCAGCCGGGCAATGAGGAATTTGCCGTCGTCTATAACGGCGTCCAGTATCATTTCGCGAGCCAGGCCAATGCCGAGACGTTTCAGGCCGATCCGGCGCGCTATGCGCCGGCCTATGGCGGTTTTTGCGCCTGGGCGACGGCGCGCGGCGATCTCGCTCCGGGAGATCCGGAAGTCTATCGGATCGTCGACGGCCAGCTCTATCTGAACTTCAACGGCGCGGTGCAGCAGCGCTGGGAAGCCGATATCCCCGGTTTCATCGAAAGCGCCGATGAGAATTATCCGCGCTTCGCGGCAGACGCCCAGGAAGGCGCATCGCTCGACGGTTAGATACGCTGGAAAGTACGGCGGCGGGCGCGAGATCGTCCGCCGCCGCTTTTTCGTGTGTCAGTAACAGTCGATCGTCTCGATCCGGTTCGCATCGTCGAGTTGGATGTTGATCCGGTTGGGTTGCAGATCGTCATTTACTCCGTCGCCGGGCCTGATCCAGCGGATATCATCATGACCGACGGCGGCAACGGCTTCGCGCCGGGTTGCATCGTCGGCAACCCGTCCCACCAAATCCCGCAAACGGTCCGCCCCGCATAGTTCGGGCACTATGCCCAGACAATTGGATCCCGCCGGCCTGCGAATGTCCGGATTAATGCCGGGGCAGGGCGGCAGATCGCCTTCCGCCGCCGGTTCGGCCGACGGTGCAGGATCGCCATCGGCCACGGCCATGCGTTCTTGCGCGCGCGTGGCAATCTCGCTCGCTTCGCCAGTGTCGATCGGCTCTGCAGTCTCGGGTTGCGGGCCGCACGCCGACACCGCCAGCATTGCAAGGGAGGCTTTCAGAGCAGGAAAAAAGATACGCATGATACACCTCGCGGGTTGAGGCGCATCAATGTAGCGCTAATTTTTTTCCTTATCCACCAACTTGTTAGCGCCGATCCAGGGCATCATCGCGCGGAGCTCCGCGCCGGTCTTCTCGATCGGATGCTCGGCCTGCAATTTGCGCGCCGCTTTCATCTCGGGATTGCCCATCCGGTTGTCGGTGATGAAGCGCTGGACGAACTTGCCCTTCTGGATATCCTCGAGCACCCGCTTCATTTCGGCCTTGGTTTCCTCGGTAATGACGCGCGGGCCGGTATGATAATCGCCATACTCGGCGGTGTTCGAGATCGAATAGCGCATATTGGCGATGCCGCCCTCATACATGAGGTCGACGATCAGCTTCACTTCATGCAGGCATTCGAAATAGGCCATTTCGGGCGCGTAACCGGCTTCGGTCAAGGTTTCGAAACCGGCCATGACGAGGCTGGTGAGGCCGCCGCACAGCACGGCCTGCTCGCCGAACAGGTCGGTCTCGCATTCCTCGCGGAAAGTGGTCTCGATGATGCCCGAACGGCCGCCGCCGACGCCGCTCGCATAGGCGAGGGTTACGTCATGCGCGTTGCCGGTCGCGTCCTGCGCGATCGCCATCAGGCAGGGAACGCCGCCACCGCGCTCATATTCGGCCCGTACCGTGTGGCCGGGTCCCTTGGGCGCGATCATGATGACGTCGAGATCGGCGCGCGGCTCGATCAGCCCGAAATGCACGTTGAGGCCATGGGCGAAGGCGAGCGCCGCGCCCTCTTTCATGTTGGGCGCCAGATCCTCGGCATAGATCGCCGCCTGATGCTCGTCCGGGGCCAGCATCATTACGATATCGGCCCAGGCCGCCGCTTCAGCGTTGCTCATCACTTTGAAGCCTGCGTCTTCTGCTTTTTTCCGGGTCGCCGAGCCTTCGCGCAGGGCGATCGCCACGTCGCCCACGCCGCTGTCGCGCAGATTTTGCGCATGGGCATGGCCCTGGCTGCCATAGCCGATGATGGCGATCTTCTTGTCCGTGACCAGACCCAGATCGGCATCGGCATCGTAATAGACGCGCATAAGTTCACACTCCCTGTTTTTGCGTCGGACGGCGGAGATAATCGGTGATCCGCGTCCAGTAATGAGAAACGACATAGATGGAGACGGGCAGCGCGAGCGCTACGCCGTCATACCAGACCCAGCCCCAGATATTGACCGCTCCGACCACGGCGAGGACGGGCAATAACGGCCAGAGCCGGAGGATGATGATCCAGGCCATTGCGAAAAAGGCGAGCACCCAGTGCATCTCGTTTTCGAGCGCCATGAACACTGCCGAGCCGAACGCCAGAAAGTAGAAAAAGGCGATGATGATCGCCGATATGCTGATGATTTCGCGCATTGCGGCTTGCTCTAGCTCGCTTCCTTGCCGCGGCCAATGGCCACTACACCGGTGCGCGCTACCTCGACGAGGCCGACTTCGCGCATCAGGTCGATGAAACTGTCGACCTTGTCGCTATTGCCGGTCACCTCGAACACGAAACTGCCCGTCGTCGAATCCACGACCCGCGCGCGATAGACATCGGCGAGGCGCAGCGCCTCGATCCGGTTGTCGCCCGTACCCGCCACCTTGACCAGCGCCATGTCCCGCTCGACATGCGGGCCGATCTCGGTCAGGTCGGTGACCTTGTAGACGGGGGGCATCCGTTCGGTCTGGGCGATGATCTGGTCGATCACATGCGGCGAGCCGATGGTGACGATGGTGATCCGGCTGATCGTCTCGTCCTCGCTGACATCGGTCACGGTCAGGCTCTCGATATTGTAGCCGCGCGCGGTGAACATGCCGGCGATCCGCGCGAGGATGCCCGGTTCGTTGTCGACGAGAATGGAGAGGGTGTGGCGCTCGGCGGCCTCGGTGCGGATTTTCATGACACGGTCCCCGTCCATCCCGAGCCAAGTCGAGGGATAGGTCCGGGCGAAGCCGAGGACAAAATGGTCTCGGCTTTGCTCGACCAGATGTCTCGACTGCGCTCGACACTAGCGGATGCTGGTCTGACGCCCATCAGACCAGCGCCTTCGCTTCGTCTTCCATCGTCCCCGAAACGGTGTCGGATTCGAGGAGCATCTCGGTATGCGCCGCGCCCGACGGGATCATCGGGAAGCAGTTGGCGAGCTTGGCGACGCAGCAATCGACGAGCACCGGCCCGTCATGCGCGAGCATCGCCTCGATGCCGTCGTCGAGATCGGCCGGATCCTCGATCCGGATGCCTTTCCAGCCATAGGCTTCGGCGAGCTTGACGAAATCGGGCAGGGAATCGCTATAGCTTTCGGCATAGCGGCCCGAATAGGTCAGCTCCTGCCACTGGCGGACCATGCCCATATATTCGTTGTTGAGGATGAACAGCTTGACCGGAAGTCGGTATTGGCTCGCCGTGCCGAGCTCCTGGATGTTCATCTGGATCGAGGCTTCGCCGGCAATGTCGATCACCAGCGCATTGGGATTGCCGATCTGCGCGCCGATCGCAGCGGGCAGGCCATAGCCCATCGTGCCGAGCCCGCCCGAGGTCAGCCATTTGTTCGGGCTTTCGAAGCCGTAATGCTGGGCCGCCCACATCTGGTGCTGGCCGACTTCGGTCGTGACGATGGGATTGCGATCATGCGTCGCCCGCCACAGCGCCTGGACGGCGGCCTGCGGCATGATCTCTTTCTTGTTCTCCGGAAAGGCGAGACAGTCGGTCGCGCGCCAGCCGTCGATCCGGGCCCACCAGTCCTGCATATCCGCCTTTTTGAACTGGCGCGCCTTCCAGATCTTGACGATGTCCTCCATCGCCCGGCCCGCATCGGCGTTGATCGCGAGGTCGACGGGCACGATCTTGTTGATCGAACTGCGATCGATATCGATGTGGATCTTCTTGGAATTCGGCGAGAAGGCGTCGAGCCGGCCGGTCACCCGGTCGTCGAACCGGGCGCCGATCGCCACGATCAGGTCCGCCTTGTTCATCGCCATATTGGCCTCGAACGTGCCGTGCATGCCGAGCATGCCGAGCCACTGGTCGGACGAGGCCGGGAAGGCGCCGAGGCCCATCAGCGTCGATGTTACGGGTGCGCCGGTGATCCGTGCCAGCTCGCGCAGGATCATGCTGGCGCCGGGCCCGGAATTGATGACGCCGCCGCCGGTGTACAGGACCGGGCGTTCGGCCGCAGCGATCATCTCCGCTGCGGTCTCCACATTTGCGGGATCGGGCTTGTCGCGCGGAACATAGGCCTTGTGCGCGATGGGCCCCGACTTGCGATAGCGGCCAGTGGCCACCTGCACGTCCTTGGGGATATCGACGACGACGGGCCCGGGGCGGCCGGTGGTCGCGATGAAAAAGGCCTCCTGCACGACATTGCCGAGCGTGTCGGGATCTTTGACCAGATAGTTATGCTTGGTGCAGTGGCGCGTGATGCCGACCGTGTCGGCCTCCTGGAACGCATCGGTGCCGATCAGCGTCGTCGGGACCTGGCCGGTGATGACCACCATCGGTATCGAGTCCATCAGCGCATCGGTGATCCCGGTAACCGCATTGGTCGCCCCGGGGCCTGACGTCACGAGCACGACCCCGGGCTTGCCGGTCGCCCGCGCATAGCCTTCGGCCGCATGTGCGGCACCTTGTTCGTGGCGGCAGAGAATGTGGCGGATGCGCTTCTGTTCGAACAGGGAATCGTAGATCGGCAGCACCGCGCCGCCCGGATAGCCGAAAATGACTTCCACGCCGCAATCCAGCAGCGCTTCGACCAATATATCCGCTCCGGCTTTCTCGGCTGCCATGATCCTCGTCCATTACCCAATGTTGCGCCGCAATAGCAGCGCGGAGACCGGGCTGCTAGACAGGCAAAAATTGTCTGTCAACGACTATCTCAGTAATTTAGTTACAACAATAGTCTCAAAATCATTATATTCTGACTCCTGGATGCGCGGCCACTCGGCCGGCGGCTGATTGGCAAACCAGGTATATTGGCGCTTGGCATAGCGACGCGTGGCCTGGGCCGCCGCCGCGACCGTCTCGACCCGGTCCATTTCGCCCGCCAGAAACGCAGCGATTTCAGGGACTCCGATGGCGCGCATCACGGGCAGGGAGGGATCGAGATCGCGATCGAGCAGCGCCCGTACCTCGTCCACCGCGCCGCTTTCGACCATGTCGGCGAAGCGCCGGTCGCATCGCCCGTAGAGCCAGTTGCGATCGGGAAGGAGGATGAGTGGCGCGAGCTGGATTTCGTCCGCGATGCCGCCGCGTTTTTCGCGTTGCCATTCATGGATCGGGCGCCCGGCCGATCGGATCACCTCGAGCGCGCGGGCGATTCGGGTCGTGTCGGCCGGTTTGAGCCGCTCCGCCGATGCCGGATCCTCGCGTTCGAGCGCGGCATGCGCGTCGGCAACCGGCAGCGCGCGGATCTCGGCCCGGATGTCGGCGTCGATTTCGGGGATCGGCGCCAATCCCTCGAGCAGGGTGCGGTGATAGAGTCCGGTGCCGCCGACCAGGATGGCGGGACGGCCGTCGCGATGGGCGGCGGCGATCTCCGCCTTGGCGTCTTCGGCCCAGCGCGCCGCCGAACAGGCGTTTGCGCCGTCGATATAGCCGAACAGGCGGTGCGGAAGGGCCGCTTCCTCGGCCTCGCTCGGCCGCGCCGTGACGATCCGGAGGTCGCGATAGACCTGGGCGCTGTCGGCATTGATGATGACGCCGTCCGTCCGTTCCGCGATCCGCATCGCGAGAGACGACTTGCCGCTGGCGGTCGGCCCGGCAATAAGCGCGACCCTGGCCCCGTTGGTCTCTTCGTTGGAGTTTCCCGGCATGTTCATCGCAACGCTCATAGCAGCAGATCGGCTTTCCGCAGGCGATATTTCGCTTGCATCGGACCTGCTCGCGGAGGCGGGAGCGGACATTCTCGGCCATATGTGGATCGAACCGGACAAGGCCGTCGATATCCGCTTTTCGGGCGATCTCGTATCCGCGCGCGAGGCGCTGAGCGCATTGGGCTTCGGCATCGATTATGTCGCGCAGCCGGAAGCGGCGCGCGCCAAGAAACTGTTCGTCGCCGATATGGATTCGACGATGATCACCGTCGAATGCCTGGACGAGCTGGCGGATTATGCCGGTTTCAAGCCGCAGGTCGCCGCGATCACCGAACGGGCGATGCGCGGCGAACTCGATTTCGTCGAAGCGCTCGACGAGCGGGTCGCGCTGCTCGCGGATATGGATGCGGCTATCGTGACGCGCTGCCACGAGGAACGGGTCGTCGTTTCGCCCGGCGCGGCGACGCTCGTCCGGACGATGAAGGCGCATGATGTGCACACGGTCCTGGTGTCGGGCGGCTTCACCCTGTTCGCCGATCGGGTGGCGGTTGAGATCGGCTTCGATCGCGCGGTTGCGAACCGGCTCGACATCGCGGCGGGGCGGCTGACGGGCCGGGTGGTCCGGCCGATCGTCGACAGTGCGACCAAGCAGCGCGTCTTGCAGGAAGAAACCGAGCGGCTGGAGCTGGGTGCGGCGGAAACGCTGGCGATCGGAGACGGCGCCAACGATCTCGCGATGGTCGAGCAGGCGGGGCTCGGCGTCGCCTATCGGGGCAAGCCGAAGCTACGCGATGTGGCCGATGCGCGGATCGATCATGGAGATCTGACGGCCTTGCTGTACGCCCAGGGCTATGCGCGCAAGGACTGGGTCGAAGGCTAAGGTTCTATACTAAGTGTAGAACCTAGCTCGACCGCGTCATATCGGCGGCAACGGCGCTCAGGGCAAAGCCGACCGAATCCTCATCGCCGGCAAAGCTGAGTTCGATCCCGGTCTCGGAAATGGCATGTACCTCGGCGACGATCTCGCCCGCCGCCGGATGGACCAGCTTCACGGTCGATCCGCAGGCCGGTTGGGCATTGCTCCGGACAGTCGCGCCGCGGCCCGAAACGGTTTCGAGCGCCGCCGGCGCGGGGGCATCGGCGTGGAGCACGCACATGCGCCGTCGCCGCCACCGCGACGCCATCGATCCACCCTGTATTCCATACGGTCGAGACATGCACTTTCCCCTGGGGAAGGCGCATTAGCCGCGATCGGCAAATATTCGGTTAAGCGGGCCTAGCGTCGGCGGACCGTGATACATTCCGACCCGGCCCGGGTCGCCGCCGCACAGGCCTGTTGGGCCTCAGCGCGTGTGCGGAAGGGGCCGGCCTGCAGGCGGGTATAGGGTCCGGCGCGCACCAGATAGGGCTGCAGATTGGCGAGCGACGATGCGCGGCCGCTGACCTGACGCCACAGATTTTCGGCGCGCGGCCGTTCGCGGAACGAACCAAGCTGGATCCGCCAGTCGCCGCTGCGCGCGGCCGGGGCGGCCGACGACGGTTGAGCGGACGGCGACTGGGTCGCCACCACAGGCGGTTGCTGCGCTGGAGCGGCAGCCGGCGGCGAAGCGGGTGGCGGCGTCGCCGCTGGCGGGCTGGCGGCGGGCGCGGGAACCGGTACCGGCGTGAAGGTCGGCGATGGCGCGGGGGCGGGGGTCGGCGGCGGTGGCGGCGCGACCGCAACCTGCGTTACCGGGTTCGCCTCGGCCATTTGCGCGGCCATCGCCGTGCCCGCCTCGCGTTGCTCGAGCGGAATATAGCGGTCCATCTGCTGCAGGCTGGCCGCGGCCTGGGGTAGGCCGGCGGCGCTCGCATTGCTCATCAGCGCATAGGCGCGGACCCAGTCGCGCGGCGCCAGATCGCCGTTAAACAGCGCGGTGCCGTAGATATATTGTGCGCGCGGCTCGCCGCGATTGGCGGCGCGAATGATATAGGGCATCGCGTCTTCGCGATTGCCGTCTTGGAACAGGATCAGGCCGTAATTGGCTTCGGCCCGCAAATGCCCCTGATCGGCGGCTTGTCCGAACAGGTCGCGCGCGCGCTCCATATCCTGCGGAACGCCGCGACCGAGCTTGTAGGCTTGGCCGAGATTGAACTGGGCGTCGGGATCGCCGGTTTCGGCGAGCGGCTGCCATTCGGAAACGGCGCGGGCATAATCGCCGCTGCGCCAGGCTTCGACGCCTTCCTGAACCCCGGCATTAACCCCCCATGGCAACGCCAACAGCGCCAATGCGGCGCCGATTGCCATCCTGTGTCTCACCGCCATCTGCCGATCTCCCCGATTTTCAGCATCTTGCCTATCGCGAATAATAGCAGGGTTAAAGCCGGATTAGCAAAACCGTGCCGTCCATTTCCGGGACATCAATCAAAATTTAACGCCAGCCGTTAACCAGATTTTAGTCACCCGAGTGGCAATGCCGCTGATGAAATACCGCCATCAAAGGGGATATCATGCGGGTATTGGCATTAGCATCGCAAAAGGGCGGCTCGGGAAAGACGACGCTTTCCGGGCACCTCGCCGTAGAGGCGCAGCGAAGTGGCGCGGGACCAGTGGTGTTGATCGATATCGATCCCCAGGGTTCGCTCGCCGACTGGTGGAACGAGCGTGAAGACGACATGCCAGCCTTTGCGCAGACGACCGTCGCCCGTCTCGCGGCCGACCTCGAGGTTCTCCGGCAGCAGGGTTTCAAGCTCGCCGTCCTCGATACGCCGCCGGCCATCACCATGGCGATCCAGAGCGTCATCCAGGTCGCCGAACTCATCGTCATTCCGACCCGCCCGAGCCCGCACGATCTGCGCGCCGTCGGGGCCACCGTCGATCTGTGCGAACGCGCCGGCAAACCGCTGATCTTCGTCGTCAACGCGGCGACGCCCAAGGCCAAGATCACCTATGAGGCCGCCGTCGCGCTGTCGCAGCATGGCACGGTCGCCCCAGTCACGCTCCACCATCGCACGGATTTCGCCGCCTCGATGATCGACGGCCGGACGGTCATGGAGATCGATCCGAACGGCAAGTCCGCCGCCGAAATCCACGAGCTGTGGGCCTATATCTCCGACCGGCTCGAAAAGAATTTCCGCCGCACCGTGTTCAGCGGGCCCAAATTCCCGGCCCAGCCGGGCACCGTGCAGCGTCCCGCGACAGGTGGTTTCGGCCGCCGGGTGACAGGCCAGTAGGAGCGACACAATGGGCGAAGAAAAATTCGCGTCGCTTTCCTCGGGTCTGCTTGCGCGCAAGGGCGCGGCAAAGCCCGCCATGCGACGCCAGGGGTTCATCAACCCGCAGGGCGACGTCACCGAAGATCTGGGCTGGAACGATATGGGGTTCGAAGCGCCCCGGCCGATCGAAAGCGATTCCGAGCATCAAGGCGAGGCGCCGCTTCCGGAAGTCCGCAAGCAGCAGGATCAGCTCGCCGAGGGCTTGAACGAGGTGGTCGAGGAACCGGCCGAGGCGCCGCTTCCGCCTCCCATCGACGAGGCGGAACCCGAACCGGAACCCGAACCCGAACCCTATAGGCCGAACGGTCATGGCGGTCTGACGCCGATGGAGTCCGAAGATATCGAGTCCGAACCGGCCGAATTCCACGCTGGCGATGCGGACGATGGCGACATGCCGGCGGTTCCCGACACGGGGCTGCGCCTCCATGGGCGCTCGCCGCTGTCGGAGAAAAAGTCGCCCAAGGCGAAACAGCGCGCGGAAACGCCCGCCGAAGCTCCGGTTGACACGCAGGACATGGCCGAACCGGAGGACAGGGACGTTCCGGCGCGCGAGAAGGTCGCCTTTACCTTGCGGCTCGACAAGGAGCGGCACCTGAAGCTGCGCCTTGCTTCGGCCGTTACCAACCAGTCGGCCCAGCGTCTCGTCACCGAAGCGCTCGACCAGTTCCTGGAACAGCATCCCGACGTGCGCGCGCTCACCGGACAGGCGTCCGGCGGCAAGACGCACTGATTGAGGAGGGGTATAATGAAACCGAGCATCATCAAGATCGCGGCATCGTCGTTGGCCGTCGGCGCCTCGCTCGCCGGACTGACGCCGCTTGCCAACGGGGCCTTTTCGACCGGCGCGACCGCAACCGACAGCCGCGCCGCGCAACAGGCCGCCCATGCGGCTGGTGAAGCCCGCCAGGCGCTGGGCGAGAATGACGGCGTTGCCGCCATCCGCCATGCCGAGCGCGCCGTGCAATCGATGCCCAACAGTGCCGAATATCGCCATCTTCTGGGCCGCGCCTATCTGGCGGCCGGACGTTTCGCCTCGGCCGAAACGAGCTTCCAGGACGCCCTGACGCTCAATCCCGATCTGAACCGCACCGCGTTCAACCTCGCCCTCGCGCAGATCGCGCAGGGCAACCGGTCCGACGCGCTTGCCGAGCTCAACAATCTCGAGGGCCGTATGGGCGCCTCCGATCTCGGGCTCGCCATGGCGCTTGCCGGCAATCACGATCGCGCGATCGTGATCCTCCAGCAGGCTGCGCGCGCCAATGGCGGCGACCCGCGGGCCCGCCAGAATCTCGCGCTGACCTATGCGATGGCCGGACGCTGGGCGGAAGCCCGGATTACGGCGGCGCAGGATGTCAGCCTCGCCGAACTCGACGGCCGCATGCGCGACTGGACGCAGTTCGCTGCGCCGGAGAATGAATGGGATCAGGTCTCGAGCCTTCTCGGCGTGACCGCCGATCACAGCGATCCCGGCCAGCCGGTCCGGCTGGCGCTGGCCCCGCAGGACACGACGGTCATGACGGCCGAAGCCGATGTCGGTTCTGACGATCAGGATCCCGTCGTCGCCTTCACGGCGCCTGCCGAAACCGGCGCGGTTGCCGATGTCGAGGCGGTGCCCGTCATCGAAGCCGAAGAGACGCCGATGCGCGTCGCTGCGGTGGAGACCGAAGACTATTCCGCCCCGGCCGCCGACGCATTCATCGTCGAGGAAGAGGATAATTACGAAGTGGCCGATGCCAGCGATGCGATCGCGGCCGCCGCTGCTCCGCCGGCCCAGCCCGTTGTTGCACTGACGGCGCCGGTCGTCGCGGCCTCGGCACCGGCCGAAGAGAGCTGGCTCGCGGTTCTGCGGGCGGCTCGCGCGCCCGAACGGCCGGTCACGGCCGTCGCGCCTGTCGATCAGCCCGCCGCTCCCGCAGCATCGCGGAGCTCCAATGGCCGCTACGTCGTCCAGCTTGGCGCGTTTTCGAACCGGGCCAATGTGCGCGTGGCGTGGGATCGTGCCGTACGGCGCTATGGCGGCCTCGCCGAATATACGCCGTCGCGCGCGACGTTCGAGCGCGGCCGGACCCTGTATCGCCTGTCATTCGGCGGCTTCGAAAGCCGCCGCGAGGCCAACGGCCTGTGCCGGACCCTGCGTTCGCGCGGCCAGGAATGCTTCGTGCGCGCCCGTGCCGGCGATGCGCCGCTGCAAATGGCGGCGCGCAGCGGTGCGGGGGCAGCGGCGCTCCGCTAGCCGGTCAATCCGACGATATCAGGAGGGCGGTCGATCCACGGGTCGGCCGCCCTTTATCGTATGGACGACCTTGCCCTGCACCGGCAGTTCGTCGAACGGCGTATTGCCGGCGCGCGAGGCCATGTTCGTCGTGTCGACACGCCAAGGCGCATCCGGATCGAAGACGACCAGGTCGGCAGCCGCGCCGGTTGCGAGCGAACCGCCATCGACACCGAGTATTCCGGCGGGATTGGACGAAAGCAGCGCAAACAGCCGCGCCATGTCGATATGGCCTTCACGGACCAGGTTGAGCGAGAGCGTGAGCAGCGTTTCCGCACCCGACATGCCGGGTTCGGCATCGGCATAGGGCAGGCGCTTCGCCTCGGGCCCCTGCGGATCATGGGCGGAGCAGATGACGTCGATCGTGCCGTCGGCGAGCGCGACCAGCGCGGCATCGCGATCTTCCGCACTGCGCAGTGGCGGGGACAGTTTGGCGAAGGTGCGATAGGCGCCGATATCGACATCGCAGAGCAGGAGATGCGCGGATGTGATCCCACAACTGACCTTGATCCCCCGCGCCTTGGCGTCGCGGATCCGATCGAACCCGCGGGCCGTGGTGACCGTCCGGAAATGGATATGGGCATCGGCCTGCTCGGCCAGCAGGATATCCCGCGAGATCGCGATCGCCTCGGAAATGGCGGGCGCGCCGGGCAGGCCCAGGCGCGTGGCCGTTTCCCCTTCGGTGGCGACGGCATGGCCCGAAAGGCCTTCGTCTTCGGCATGGGCGATGACGACGAGATCGAGCGCGGCGGCATAACGGAGCACGCGGTGCATGACGCCGGCATCGGCGATCCGCTGTCGACCCGTGGAGACGGCGACCGCGCCGGCGCGCTGCATCAGGCCGTATTCGGTCAGCTCCCGGCCTTGCAGGTCTTGCGTCGCCGCAGCGATCGGATGAATCCAGACGGCCGGCTTGCCGGCCGCCGCGGCGTGCTGGACCATAGCCGGTTCGTCGATCGCGGGGGACTGGTCGGGCATCAGCGCGACGCGCGTGATGCCGCCCGCGACAAAAGCGGGGATATCGACGGCGAAGGCGCCCAGATCGACGATAGCCGGGGCGAGGTGCAAGCCGCTTGCGTCGAGCGTTGCGGCGCCGTCCGGTGCACTGTCGACAATCATGCCGTCGGCACAGGCGATGTCGCCCGGCGCTTCCGTGCCCGCCGCCGGATCGACCAGCGTGGCGCCCGTTATCGTCAGCGCGCTCATGCCCAGCCCTCCACGCCGCGCTGATTGCGGGTCAGCACGTCGAGGCAGGCCATGCGGACGGCGACGCCCATCTCGACCTGTTCGGTGATCGCCGAACGTTCGAGATCGTCGGCGATATCGCTGGCGATCTCGATCCCGCGGTTCATCGGGCCGGGATGCATAACCAGCGCGTCGGGCGCCGCTTTTTCGAGCCGCTTGCGCGTCAGGCCGTAGAGCGCGAAATATTCGCGCGGGGAGGGGATGAAGCCGCCCTGCATCCGCTCGTTCTGAAGCCGCAGCATCATCACGACATCGGCGCCCGCGAGCCCGGCATCGAAATCGGTGAAGGGGGTCACGCCGAGCCGGTCGATCGCCGGCGGCATCAGGGTCGGCGGCGCGATGACGTTCACCTCCGCCCCCAACGCCGTCAGTGCGAGAATGTTGGACCGGGCGACTCGGCTGTGCAGGATATCGCCGCAGATCGCGACGCGCAGCTTCTCGAACGCGCCGCGCCGCCGCCGGATCGTCAGCGCGTCGAGCAGCGCCTGTGTGGGGTGCTCGTGCCAGCCGTCCCCGGCGTTGAGCACGGGGCAATCGACCTTGTCGGCGATCAGCTGGACCGCACCGGAGGCTTGGTGCCGGATCACGATGACATCGGCGCGCATCGCGTTGAGAGTTACCGCCGTATCGATCAGGGTTTCGCCCTTCTTCACGCTCGATTGCGCAGCATGCATGTTGACGACGTCCGCGCCGAGCCGTTTGCCCGCGATCTCGAACGACAGCAGCGTGCGCGTCGACGCCTCGAAAAAGGCGTTCATCTGCGTGAGCCCCGCGAGCCGGTCGTCATGCTTGGAGGATTGCCGGTTCAGGTCTACCCATTGCTCGGCCTCGTCGAGCAGAAAGGTGATCTCCCAGGGCTGGAGCCCGAAAATACCGGTGAGATGCCTGTGCGGAAAGGGATGCGCGCCTTCGGGTGTGGCCGCAGCAGTGGGAATCGCGTTTTGCATTAAAGGGGTGCTTTAGGCGCGATGGGGCGGGGGGGCAATACGGGTTGATTTCCCCATACCGCGCGCCTTCCGGTGGTCGCGGTCGGATAGTCAAAACTTGCTTTGCATCCCCACTAGGGTGTAATTTTCCGTTTCAACCGCGATGGAGGCGGAAATCATGAAACGGATACTGATCATTGCCGGGGTGCTTGCGCTGGGCGCCTGCGCGGAAAGCGCGCCCGAGGCGGAGCCTGCGGTAGAAGCGGTGGAAGAGGAAGCCGCCACCGACTGGTCCGCATGGGTCGGCAGCTACGACATCGCCTATGACGATGGTGGCGAGGCCGCGCTGACGATCGCCGATGGCGGGACCTACGAGTTCGTTACTGGCGATGAGACGCGCACGGGGACCGTTGAAATGGGCGACGGCGGCGCAATCTGCTACACCAATGACGATGGTGAAACCCCGACGGAATGCTGGATCAACAGCGCGGCGGCCGAAGACGGCAGCTGGCGGTCAACCAGCGATCAGGGCGAAACGGTAACGGTTTCGCGGGTCGCAGCGGACGCGGAAACCGAAGCCTAGCACCAGTCGGGTTGTTGGGCGCAGTGCCTTCTATATGCCCCCGAACTGGGGGTGCAGCGTGCCGGTCGACGGATTTCTGCGCGCAATCGGCTATGATCCGACCAGCGCGTCGATCGCGCCCTGCAGGATAAAGCCCGCAGCCGCCGCATCCACGCGCTCCGCGCGCTTCTTGCGCGTGACATCCGCCTCGATCATCGCGCGTTCGACGGCCTGGGTGGACCAGCGTTCGTCCCAGAGCAGGATGGGGAGGTCGAGCGCCTGGTCGAGATTGCGCGCAAAGGCGCGGGTGGACTGGGTTTGCGGGCTATCCGTACCGTCGAGATTGAGGGGGAGGCCGATCACGAGGCCGGCGACCTGCTGTTCGGCGAAGATCGTTCGCAGCCGCTCAAGATCCTTCGAGAATTTGCTCCGCTTCACTGTCTCCGCTGCGCTGGCGAAGGTCCATCCGGCATCGCAGAGCGCCACCCCGATCGTCTTGCTGCCGACATCGAGCCCGGCGAGCCGCCCGCCATCGGGCAGGGCGTCGCGGAATCCGGCGGCGCCGTCGGCGATCATCGCGCGGCCCGGTAGGCGGCGACCCGCCGCTCCACATCGGCGCGCAAATTGCTCCAGAAGAGCAGGAAGTCGAAGACGTGGAAATTGTTGCCGGGGAGCACATAGCGGCCGAATTGCTCGGGCGGCTGGCCGACCAGCAACAGGCCCTGTTCGTCGCAGCGCGCCGGGACAAGGCCGGGCGCAAGGCTTGCATCGTTCATTTCGTCATTCGGAACGATCGCGCCGAGATTGGCGTCCGCGGCCGCCGCTTCGCCGTCCGCGCTGCCGCTCAGCGGGTTGACGCAGAGCATGGCGGTGTCGCGGCGCGGCGCGCCCGTATAGCCGGTGCTCTCGTCGTAGATGCGCGTGATCTGGTTGGGATCGGCGGGCTCCGCGAAGCTCTGGAAGGCGACGATGCAACGGCTGGCGTTGGCGTCTTCGCACGCCGGCAGGGGCAGGGCCGGCAGGTCCGCCTCGACCGAGATCGGCCAGCCGATCACATAGGCCGCCGCGATCCGGTTTGCGAGCGGCGTCCCGGCGATGCGCTCGTGGAGCAAGGTCGTCAGGTGCAGGCTGCCCTGGCTGTGCCCGGCGATGACGAAGGGCTGGTCCGCGCCGATCTCGGACAGGAAATAGTCGAACGCCGCGTCCACGTCCTGATAGGCGAAGCGCAGTGCGACCTCGGCATTGCGATGGTTGGTCAGGAAGGCGCCGACCACGGCCTGGCGGTAAAGCGGCGCCCAGATATCGCCGATCTCGTTGAAGACGCTCGCCTGGCTGGCGGCGAACAGCTGCTGGCGTTCGAGCGCGGCCGGGCTCCGCAGCGGCGCGTTCCAGCGGTCGCGGTCGAGATAGGTGGTCGGGAGAACATAGAAGACCGGGATTCGGTCCCCTTCGTCATTGGCGTTCTCCTCGGGGACGATCTCGTCGGCGTCGTAGTCGACATAATTGTCGGGCAGCCAGTCGCTCGGCGGATTCTCGATATCGGGCCGGGCCAGCCACATGGCGCGGTTGGCATAGGCGCTGTCCTCCACCTCTTCGAGCATCTCGATGGTCTCGCCGGGGACGAGCGCCATCTCGAGCAGTTCGTCCTGGAACAGCGTCCAGGCGATCCCGGCGAGCAGGACCAGCACGATGACGATCGCGATCAGATAGAGGAAGATACGGGCGGCCATGAATGCACTCTTTATCGGTCAGCCGCGCGCCATAGGACAAGCTGTGCGAAAGGCCAACGGCAGAGCGCCGAACATGCGTTATACGCGCTTGCGGGAAAGGCAGGGCGATGCTAGCCGCGCGGCCATGTCCGTCGATACCGAAACCGTGCTCCGCATCGCGAGCCTCGCCCGCATTGCGATGAGCGAAGAACAGGCCGAGCGCCTCAAGCCCGAACTCAACAATATCCTCGGCTGGGTCGAGCAGCTGGGCGAAGTCGATACGTCCGGCGTCGAACCGCTGGCGGTCGTCATCGAGAACCATACCCGGATGCGCGAGGATGTGGTGACCGACGGCGACAAGCGCGACGATATCCTCGCCAATGCGCCGGTCGCCGAACACGGCTTTTTCGCCGTGCCGAAGGTGATCGAATAGTGATGCAGATTGTCCATCCTGTCGTCATTGCGAGCGTAGCGAAGCAATCCAGATCCGCATGCGCCGTCGCCAACCGCCCTGGATTGCTTCGTCGCTTCGCTCCTCGCAATGACGGAGCCAACGCATGACCGACATTACCGATCTGGGCGTTGCGGACATCCGCGACGGGTTCCGCGGCGGGGCGTTTTCCGCGCGCGAAGTGGCCGATGCGTTCAATGACGCGGTTGCCGGCGCCGAGGCGCTCAACTGCTTCATCGTGACGACGCCCGAAAAGGCCGTTGAGGCGGCGGAAGAAGCGGATCGCGCGCTTGCTGCGGGCGATGCCGGACCGCTTTCTGGCGTGCCGCTCGGCATCAAGGACCTGTTCTGCACCGACGGCGTTCAGTCGACCGCGGGAAGCCATATCCTCGAAGGTTTCGTGCCGCCCTACGAGTCCACAGTTTCCGGCAATCTGCTGGGTGCGGGCGCGGGGATGCTCGGCAAGCTCAATATGGACCAGTTCGCGATGGGCTCGTCCAACGAGACCAGCTATTTCGGCAATGTGGTTTCGCCGTGGAAACGCAATGACGGCGGCAACACGCCGATGTCGCCGGGCGGATCCTCGGGCGGCACGTCCTCGGCGATCGCCGCGCATATCGTGCCCGCCGCGACGGGTACCGATACGGGCGGCTCGATCCGCCAGCCCGCCGCCTTCACCGGCATTTGCGGGATGAAGCCGACCTATGGCCGCTGCTCGCGCTACGGGATGGTCGCCTTCGCCTCGTCGCTGGACCAGGCCGGCCCGATGGCGCGCAGCGTAAAGGATTGCGCGATCCTGCTCGAAGCGATGGCGGGCCATGATCCCAAGGACTCCACATCGCTCGATGAGCCGGTGCCCAATTGGGAAGCGGGCCTGAGCAGCGATCTGACCGGCAAGAAGATCGGCATCCCGAAGGAATATCGCGTCGACGATATGCCCGGGGAAATCGATGCGCTGTGGAAACAGGGTGTCGAATGGATGCGCGATGCGGGCGCGGAGATCGTCGACGTCTCGCTGCCGCACACCAGATACGCGCTGCCGGCCTATTACATCATCGCGCCGGCCGAGGCCTCGGCCAATCTCGCGCGCTATGACGGCGTGCGCTACGGCCTGCGCAAGCTGCCCGAGGGCGCGAACCTGCAGGAAATGTACGCCGCGACGCGGGCCGCCGGTTTCGGCGACGAAGTGAAACGCCGCATCATGATCGGCACCTACGTACTGAGCGCCGGTTTCTATGACGCCTATTACACGCAGGCGGCGAAGGTCCGGACCCTGATCGCGCAGGATTTCGACCGGGCCTGGGAAAGCTGCGATTATCTGCTGACGCCGACCGCGCCGAGCGCTGCGTTCGGGCTCGGCGATCTGAGCGACGATCCGATCGCCATGTACCTCAATGACGTGTTCACTGTGCCGAGCTCGCTGGCCGGACTGCCTGCGATCGCCGTTCCCGGCGGGCTCGATCATCAGGGCCTACCGCTCGGCCTGCAGGTGATCGGCAAAGCGCTGGACGAGCAGGGAGTGATGAATGCCGGGCTGGCGCTCGAGGAGCGGGCCGGATTCACCCATCGTGCGGAGAAATGGTGGTGAGACGGACTTTCACGACATCCGCTCACCCTGAGCTTGTCGAAGGGTCGTACTTTTCTTTTGCTAGAAGGGCAGGGCTTCGACAGGCTCAGCCCGAACGGAATGTGAATGTCTGACTATCGAATCCAAGGCGCCACCGGCGACTGGGAGGTCGTGATCGGCCTCGAGGTCCATGCGCAGATCACGTCCAACGCCAAGCTGTTTTCCGGCGCGTCTACGGAATTCGGTAACGAGCCCAATTGTAACGTGTCGCTCGTCGATGCGGCGATGCCGGGGATGTTGCCGGTCGTGAACGGCGAGTGCCTGCGCCAGGCCGTGCGGACGGGGCTCGCGCTCAATGCGCAGATCAACCGCTGGTCGCGCTTCGACCGCAAGAATTATTTCTACGCCGACCTGCCGCAGGGCTATCAGATTTCGCAGCTTTTCCACCCGATCGTCGGCGAGGGCGAGATCGAAGTGTCGCTCGACGAAAAGGACCCCGAGGGAACGGTCAAGACGATCGGCATCGAGCGCATCCATGTCGAACAGGATGCCGGCAAGCTGATGCACGACCAGCATCCCACCATGTCATATGTCGATTTGAACCGATCGGGCGTGGCTCTGATGGAAATCGTCTCGCGGCCGGACATGCGATCGCCTGCCGAAGCAGGGGCTTATGTCCGGAAGTTGAGATCGATTCTCCGCTATGTCGGCTCGTGCGACGGCAATATGGAGCAGGGCTCGATGCGCGCCGACGTGAACGTCTCCGTGCGCAAGGTTGGTGAAGATTTCGGCACCCGGACCGAGACGAAAAACGTCAATTCGATCCGCTTCATCCAGCAGGTGGTCGAGACCGAGGCGCGCCGCCAGGTCGATCTGATCGAGGATGGCGGGACGGTGGTGCAGGAAACCCGGCTGTTCGATCCGGACAAGGGCGAAACCCGCTCGATGCGCTCCAAGGAAGATGCGCATGACTATCGTTACTTCCCGGACCCGGATTTGCTGCCGATCGAGCTCTCCGAGGAATTTGTCGAAGAAGCGCGTGCGAGCCTGCCCGAACTGCCCGACGCCAAGCGGCATCGCTACGAAAAGGAGCTGGAACTCAGCGCCTACAACGCCGCCGTGCTGACCGCCGAGGCGGAGACGGCGCGCTGGTTCGAGGCATTGCTCGCCGAAAGCGCCAAGAAGCAGGGCAAGCCCGAGGCGGATGTCGCCAAGGCCGCGTCCAACTGGCTGATTTCGGACCTGTTCGGCGGACTCAACAAGGCCGGCGTGTCGCTCGAGAAATCGCCGATCAGCGCGGCGCAGGGCGCCGAACTGCTGGCGCTCGTCGCCGATGGCACGCTCTCCGGCCCGCTCGCCAAACAGGTGTTCGAGATCATGTTCGAGACCGGCGACGATCCGGAAAAGATCGTCGAGGAGAAGGGGCTCAAACAGACGTCCGACACCGGCGAGATCGAAAAGGTCATCGCCGAGGTGCTCGAAGAGAATGCCGACAAGGTCGAGGAATATCGCGGCGGCAAGGACAAGCTGTTCGGCTTCTTCGTCGGCCAGACGATGAAGGCGATGGGCGGCAAGGCGAATCCCAAGGTCGTCAACGAGCTGTTGAGGAAGGCGCTGGGCTGATAACCTCGTCATGCTGAACTTGTTTCAGCATCCACCTGTCATCATGCGATGACCGTGTTTGTGGAGCAGTGGACCCTGAAACAAGTTCAGGGTGACGATTTTCGTTAAATTCGCGAGTCCTTAGAAAAACGGCTGGTTCGCGGGATCGTCCGGATCGACGGGCGTGTGGATGCCACATTCGGTCTTGTCCCAGCCGCGCCAACGGCCCGCGCGCGGATCTTCGCCCGGCTTGACCTTGCTGGTGCAGGGCGCGCAGCCAACCGAGAGATAGCCTTCGGCCTCGAGCGGGTGGCGGGGCAGGTCATGCTCTTCGAAATAGGCGTCGAGATCGGCCTTCACCCAGTCGCCGAGCGGATTGAGCTTCAGGCGACCGTCTTCCACTTCGAAGCGCGCGATATTCTCGCGAGTCACCGACTGAAATGCCTTGCGGCCCGAGATCCAGGCATCGAGCCCTTCCTTGGCGCGGGCCAGCGGTTCGACCTTGCGGATCGCACAACAGCCGTCGGGATCGAACGACCAGCGCAGTTCATTCTCGTCCTTCTCGGCGAGAACCTCGGGATCGGGAGTCACGACGGATGCGTTTTTGATGCCGAACGCCTCGATCAGGGTTTCGCGATAGTCGAGCGTTTCGGGAAACATCTTCAGCGTGTCGACAAAGACGACCGGAATCGCGGGATCGGCCTTGGCGACGAGATGCAGCAGCACCGCGCTTTCCGTACCGAAGGAGGAGACGACCGCTATTTCGCCGAGCTCGTCTTCCGCGAATAGCGCGCGCAGCATGGTCTGCGCGTCGACGCCCTCGAACCGCGCGTTCAGCGCGTCGGCATCGGCCTGCGTATAACGTGGGCGCGCATCGATCATGTCGAGTGCGCGGGCGGCGTTACTGGCCATGTCGTCTGCTCCAGATTGGTCTGCGGTCATCGGCTGCCTCCTGGTACACGTTACTCCAGCGCGAAAGCGCGGTTTCCGTATCTGCGGGATCGAGCGGTTTTTCGGGTGCGAAACTGTCGAATCCGCACCGCCGCATGAACGCAAGCTGATCGACAAGCACATCGCCCTGCGCGCGCAGTTCGCCTGTATAGCCATGTTCGCGCAATATCCGGGCGGCAGAATAGCCGCGCCCGTCGCCGAAAACGGAAAAGCCGATCTCGATCAGGGCGAGCCGGTCGAGATAGGGGATGAGCTGGCGCGCATCCTCGCCATCCTCGAGCCGCACCGCGGTCGCGTTGGACTGATCGAGGAATCCATCGAGCGTCACGGCCGGCTCTTCATGCGGCTCGTCGTCGCGGAAGCGCAGGACATCAGCCATAAAGCGCCTCCTTGAACGGCTCCATGCCGAGCCGGCGATAGGTATCGACGAAGCGTTCGCCGTCCTCGCGCGCCTCGACATAGACGTCGGTGACCTTCTCGATCGCATCGACGATCCCGTCCTCATCGAAACCCGGGCCCGTGATCTTGGCAAGACTCACATCCTCCGCCCCCGATCCGCCGAGCAGCAGCTGGTAATTCTCGACGCCTTTCCGGTCGACGCCCAGGATACCGATATGGCCGGCGTGATGATGGCCGCAGGCATTGATGCAGCCCGAAATCTTGAGCTTGAGCTCGCCCAGCTCCTTCTGCCGGTCGATATCGGCGAAGCGCTTGGCGATCTTCTGCGCCACGGGAATCGAGCGCGCATTGGCGAGGCTGCAATAATCGAGCCCCGGGCAGGCGATAATATCGCTGATCAGGTCGAGATTGGGGCTGGCGAGATCGGCCTCGACGAGCGCCTGCCAGAGCGCATGGAGATCCTGCTTCCGGACATGCGGAAGAACGATGTTCTGCGCATGCGTCACCCGGCATTCGTCGAAGCTGTAGCGTTCGGTGAGATCGGCCATCACTTCCATCTGCGCGGCGCTCGCATCGCCCGGGATGCCGCCGACCGGCTTCAGGCTGATCGTCGCGATCGCATAGCCGGGCTGTTTGTGCGCGCTGACATTCTGGTCGAGCCAGACCGCGAAATCGGGATCGGAGCGGTCGATGTCGTCGCTGAGCCCGGTCTCGAAAGCGGGGTCCTCGAAATGCGAGAGGATGCGCTCGAGTTCGGCGGCCGGTGCGTCGATATTCTGACCCTGGAGGTGGGTGAACTCCTCCTCGACTTCCTCGATGAACTTCTCCGCGCCCATCTCGTGGACGAGGATCTTGATCCGCGCCTTGTACTTGTTGTCGCGGCGTCCGTAGCGATTGTAGACGCGCATGATCGCCTCGGCATAGCTGACCAGCTCGCCGATCGGTACGAAATCGCGGATCAGCGGGGCGATCATCGGGGTCCGGCCCATGCCGCCGCCCGCATAATAGCGCGCGCCGATTTCGCCATCCTCGTTCTTGACGATCTGGATGCCGATGTCGTGGAGGCGCATCGCGGCGCGATCCTCGTCGGACGCGATGACGGCGAACTTGAACTTGCGCGGCAGGAACGAGAATTCCGGGTGGAAGCTCGACCATTGGCGCAGAAGCTCTGCATAGGGGCGGGGATCGGCGACCTCGTCGGCTGCCGCGCCCGCAAACTGGTCCGAGCTGATATTGCGGATGCAATTGCCGCTGGTCTGGATCGCGTGCATTTCGACCGAGGCGAGATCGGCGAGCAGGTCCGGCGTCTCTTCCAGCTTGATCCAGTTATACTGGATATTCTGCCGGGTCGTGAAATGCCCGTAATCGCGGTCGTACTTGCGCGCGATATGGGCGAGCATCCGCATCTGTGCGCTCGACAACGTGCCATAGGGAATGGCGACGCGCAGCATATAGGCGTGCAGCTGCAGATAGAGGCCGTTCATCAGCCTGAGCGGCTTGAACTGGTCCTCGGTAAGCTTGCCGGCGAGGCGGCGCTCCACCTGGTCGCGAAACTCCGCGACGCGCGTGTCGACCATCTCCTGGTCGTAGGAATCATATTTATACATGTCAGATTACCCAGTTTCCGGCAGCCGGATCCGGCGGCGCGATTTTGAGATCGGGGCGGACCGTGGGGCCGGTCGCGCGGACCTTTTCCTTGATATGGACGGGCAGGATGCCGTCGTCCGTGCGTTCGGCATCGACCAGATAGCAATCGTTGACGGCGCGCTTCGCGATCTCGCGCGCCATCACGTCCGGCGCATTGTCATGCAATTCGGCTGCGTCGGACACATGACGGGACCAGTCATAGCCGGTCCACCAGACGACATCGCCGGTCTTGAGGTCGTTGCCGGTCAGGATCTTCATGCCAATTTCTCCGCATTCTCGGCCAGCGCGACCAGCCGATCCTCGGCCAGCGACCGGTCGACCACTTCGCCGACGATGATTACGGCCGGGCTCGCGACCCGCTCCCGCTCGACGAGCCCGCCGAGATCGGCTAGCAGGCTGCGCATCGCCCGGGCACCGGGAAGCGTCGCGCGTTCCACGATCGCGACCGGCATGGACGGCGAAACGCCATCGGAGATCAGCTTGTCGGCAATGTCCGCCGCCGTCGCGACGCCCATATAGATAACCAGCGTCCGGCCGGTGCCGGCAAGGCCCGACCAGTTCTGGTCCGACAGGCCCTTGCACTGGCCCGCCACGAAAGTAACCGCACTCGACGCCTCGCGATGGGTGAGGGGGAGCACTGCCTCCGCGGCAGCGCCGAGCGCGGCGGATATGCCGGGAACGATTTCTACGGCGATCCCGGCCTTGCGGAGCGATTCGGCTTCTTCGCCGCCCCGTCCGAAAATGAATGGGTCTCCGCCCTTGAGGCGCAGCACGGTCAGTCCTTCCGAAGCCTTCTCGACAAGCAGCGCATTGATGCCGGGCTGCGGTACCGTATGCCGGCTGCGCTTCTTGGCGACCGAAATGCGCGGCGTGGCCGCGGGTATCAGATCGAGTATCCGCTGATCGACCAGTCCGTCGTGCACGACGATATCGCCCGTCGCGATCGCCCTCGCGGCGCGCAGCGTCAGCAGGTCGGGATCCCCGGGACCCGCGCCGACGAGCAACACCTTTCCGGCGTTCTCGGAAGCCAGATTGTCGTGCGAACTTTCCATGACCGCAACATGGCCAAACCGGCCTTCCCGAACAAAGCATGGTTGCTTGTCCGGAGTTTAGCTGAGCTTTGCGGGCTCCGGGACGTCAGACTTCCGCTTCCGGATCCTTCAGGCCGACGGCGATCGACGCGCGCACCGCGGGCGCTTCGGCCGAAGCGACCGGATAGGCGCAATAGTCGGCCGCGTAATAAGCGCTGGGCCGGTGATTGCCGGAAAAGCCGATGCCGCCGAAGGGCGATGCCGAGGAGGCGCCGTTGGTCGGTTTGTTCCAGTTGACGATGCCAGCGCGGATATTGGCCCAGAACCGGTTGTAGAGGTCCGGCGAGCCGCTGAGCAGCGAAGCCGAAAGGCCGAACCGCGTATTGTTCGCCTCCACCAGCGCGCTGGTGAAATCGGGGACGCGGACGACTTGCAGCAGCGGTCCGAAAATTTCCTCGTCTGCGCGCCGCTCCACGCTCGTCACGTCGATCAGGCCGGGCGTCAGAAAGGGCTTGTCGTCCTCGACACGCCGAAGATGGGCGATCGGGTTGCCGCCCTTCATCATCAGGTCGAGGAAACCGTCGGTCACGGCTTCGGCCGATTCGTTGTCGATGACGCAGCCCATGAACGGGGCGGGGTCGGCATCGGGCGGACCGATGATCATCCGATCGATGATCTTGCAGACCGCTTCGATCAGCGGCTCGTGCTGGCCCTCCTCGACGATCAGCCGCCGCGCCGCGGTACAGCGCTGGCCGGCCGTCATATAGGCGGACTGGACGACGATCGCGGCTGTCGCCTCGATATCGGGCGAGTCCCAGACGACGAGCGGGTTGTTGCCGCCCAGTTCGAGCGCCAGGATCTTGTCGGGCCGCGGGCCGAACTGCTGGTGCAGGGCGAGGCCGCCGCGGACCGAACCGGTGAAGAGCAGCCCGTCGATACCCTCATGCCCGGCGAGCTTCTTGCCCTGTTCGGGACCGCCGATGAGCAGGCGAACGACATTTTCCGGTACCCCGGCTTCGCGATAACAGCCGACCAGGAACTCGCCGACCGCCGGAGTCTTCTCCGATGGCTTGAAGACGATCGCGTTTCCCGCAATCAGCGCCGGCACGATGTGGCCATTGGGCAAGTGTGCGGGAAAGTTGAACGGGCCGAGTACCGCGAGCACGCCATGCGGTTTGTGGCGCAGCGCATTCTGTTCGCTGAGCGCGCCCTCCTTCTTGCGCGAGGGCGTCCGCTCGAAATAGGCCTCGGCCGAAATATCGACCTTGGCGACGACGGCTTCGACTTCGGTGCGCGCCTCCCAGAGCGGCTTGCCGGTCTCGCGGGAAATGAGTGCGGCAAACTCGTCGATCTTGCCGCGGACGATATTGGCGAAGCGCCGCATCGTTTCGATCCGATAGCTGCTCGATTGCGAGGCCCAGCCGGCCCATCCGCCGCGCGCCGCCGTCACCTCGGCATCGGCATCGCCGACGGGCGCTTCCCAGATGGTCTCGCCGGTGGCCGGATTGGTGGAAATGATGGAATCAGTAACAGACATATCAACTCTTCACGATGAGCGACGATGCCCCCACTGGTACGCCGCTAGCACGCCAGATAGCGGGGTTCAGTGGCCCTGCATAGCTTCCCCCATGCGGCGGATGCCCTCGACCTTGGCGGTGAGCGGCTGCCAGTCGTCGGCCTCGTCGATTCGCGACCAGATCGCCTCTACTTCCTCGATAAGCATCGAACAGGGATCGGGGTCCGACCAATAGGCGTGACGGGGCGAGGCCGCGCGATAGGCCGGCATCGCCTCGGCCACGGCGGCGAAAGCGTCATCGTCATAGGCCGGATCGGCGGGTGATCCGCCGCGCCTCTGCCCGCCGCGCCAGTCGAAGAAGAAACGGTCGATCGTGACGTCGGACTCCCGGAGCGCCTTTTCGATGGCGGTCAGCAGCGCGACATCCTCTTTCCGGCTTCGGGATTCCACGCCGAGCCGGCCCAGCATGCTCTCGCGATAGGCGTCCTGATAGAGCGGTCCAAAGCCTTCGATCAGTTTGATCAGCGGCTCGGCTTCCTCGATCAGGCGCAGCGAGACGGCAAGCTGGGCGATGTCCCAGTGGATGGCCTCGGCCTGGCGCGCGAACGCGTAGAGACCGGTCTGGTCGAAATAGGCGGCGGTGAAGCCCGGTTCCCAGTTCGGCGTGAAGCGCCAGGGGCCGTAATCGAAGCTCTCGGTCGTGATCGCGATATTGTCGCTGTTGAGGACCCCATGGACGAAGCCTGCCGCCATATAGGAGGCCGCGAGCCTGGCGCCGCCCGCGACGACATGGGCGAGCAGTTTTTCCGGACCATCCTCTGCCGCTTCCTCGCCGAAATAATGTTTGAGGCAATAGGCGATGAGCGTCTTCATATTTTCCGGTTCGCGCAGGGTCGCGAGCCGCTGGAAAGTGCCGATCCGGATATGGCCGTGGCTGAGCCGGACCATTACCGAGGAGCGGGTGGGGGAGGGTTCGTCGTTGCGCTCCAGCGCCTCGCCGGTTTCGATCAGCGAGAATGTCTTGGAGGTCTCGACGCCCAGCGCTTCGAGCATTTCGGTGGCGAGGATCTCGCGTACGCCGCCCTTCAAGGTCAGCCGTCCGTCGCCGAATCGGCTATAGGGCGTCTGGCCCGATCCCTTGGTGCCGAGATCCATCAGCCGATCCGCGCCGTCGCGCATCTGGGCGAAGAGAAAGCCGCGGCCGTCGCCGATTTCAGGATTGTAGCTGCGGAACTGGTGACCGTGATAACGGAGCGCCAACGGTTGCTGGAGCGAACCGTCCAGCGGTTCGAACCGCCCGAAATGGGCGATCCACTGCTCGTCGCTCAGGCCGGCCAGCCCAACCGTCTCCGCCCAGCGGTCGTTGCGGAAGCGGAGGACGTGTTGCGGGAATTGTGCGGCCTCGACCGGATCGTAAAAATCGGCACCCAGCTCGTGGATCGCGGTTTCGGGACGGTAAGTTGAAGCTTGCGGCAAAATCGACATGGTCCGATATGGGGGGCTCCAAGGGGAGGACGCAAGCGTGGCGGACTATAGCGACGGAGTTTGGTGGTCGAATGACGGGCTGCGCCTGCATTATCGCGCCTATGACGGGCCGGACGACAAGCCGCCGATCCTGTGCCTGCACGGCCTGACCCGCAATGCGCGGGACTGGGAACCGGTGGCCGACCGGCTGGCCGGCGACTGGCCGCTCCATGTGCTCGAGATGCGCGGGCGCGGCGAAAGCGCCTATGCGACCGACCCGATGACCTATGTGCCGCTCACCTATGTCCAGGATGTCGAGGCGTTTCTCACGAGCCTGAACATCAGCCGCTATGTCGCCTTCGGCACCTCGCTCGGCGGGATCATCACGATGCTGCAGGCGGCGACGAATCCGGAGCGGCTGGCGGGCGTGCTGCTCAACGATATCGGGCCGGTCATCGAGGAAGAGGGAGTCGAGCGGATCCGCGGCTATGTCGGCAAGGGCGGCACTTTCCCGACCTGGCTGCACGCTGCGCGGACGCTGCGAACCGGCTTTGGCGACGTCTATCCGAAATGGGCGCTGGCCGACTGGCTCGCGATGGCCAAACGGCTGTGCAAGGTCCAGCCCTCGGGCCGGATCGGCTATGATTACGACATGCGGATCGCCGAACCGTTTCGCGTGCCGGGCGGCGAGGCCGGTTTCGACATGTGGACGGCCTTTGCCGGCCTGAACGGCGTGCCCACGGCGCTGGTGCGCGGCGGCCATTCGGAAATCCTGTCGGAAGCGACCGCGCAGGAGATGCAGCGGCGCAAGCCCGATCTCGCAATCGCGACCGTGCCCGATGTCGGCCATGCGCCCGTGCTCAACGAGCCCGAAGCGGAAGCCGCGATCGATGCACTGCTGGAGCGCGTGCGGGCGTGAGCGAACCGGCCCGGATCCTCCATCTCCATTCGACATTTTCGCTGGGCGGGAAAGAGGCCCGGGCTGTCCGCCTGATGAACGCCTTTGGCGGCCGCGCGCGGCACACGATACTGAGCGCGATGCCCGATGAGCTGGGCGCGCGCGAGGCCATCGACGCGTCCGTCGTCGCGGATTTTCCCGCCGACGCGCCGTCGCTGGCGGGCAAGCCTGGCCTGGGCCGGTACCGGGCGCTGGCCGACTATATGCGCCGGTTCGATCTCGTGCTCAGCTACAATTGGGGCGCGATGGACGGGGTGATGGCCCATCGACTGTTCGGAGCGGGCTTGCCGCCGATCATCCATCATGAAGACGGGTTCAATGCCGACGAGGCGGATCGCCTGAAAACGAAGCGATCGGTTTTCCGGCGGCTGGCCTTTCCCACTCTCTACAAGCTTGTCGTGCCGTCCGATCGGCTCCGCGCCATCGCCCGTTCCGTGTGGAAACAACCCGAAGATCGCGTGCAGCAGATCGCCAATGGTATTCCGGTCGAGCGATACGCCGCTCCGCCCGAGGCCGATGCCATTCCTGGTCTCACGCGGCGGCTCGATGAGATCATCGTCGGAACGATCGCCGGTTTGCGCGCGGTGAAGGACCTGCCGCGGCTGGTGCGCGCGGTTGCGGCGCTGCCGGAAAATGTCCGGCTCGTGATCGTGGGCGAGGGGCCCGAGCGCGCTGCGATCGAGGCGGAGGCCGCGCGTTGCGGTATCGCCGAGCGGGTATTGCTGGCCGGCTTTCTCGACCGGCCCTGGCGCTATGTCGGCAATTTCGACATTTTCGCGCTGTCTTCGCGCAGCGAGCAGTTCCCGATTTCGGTCGTCGAAGCGATGGCGTCTGGTCTGCCGGTCGCATCGCCCGCGGTCGGTGATGTCGCCACTATGGTCTCGGACCAGAACAAACCGCTCATCGGGTCCGGCGATGGCGATCTGCGGGCCGCTCTCGAACGGCTGGTGACGGACGCCGCGAACCGCGATTCGATCGGCGCGGCGAACCGCGAAAAAGCGCGGGCCGAATATGGCGAAGGCCGCATGATTGGGGCTTATGCCGCGCTTTATGGCGAAGCGCTCGGAAATCGCCGGTTGCTGACGGGTGAGTAAATAGTTCGCATCGTCCCCAAAAAGCCCCTATATGCGGGTGAAACGGGGTCGGAGTTTCTATGTTCAAGGGTCTAAATGCCATCAACTATGGCGGTCGCGAAGTACTGCCGCTGATCGAAGGCGGCAAAGGGGTCGCCGCTACCAATCATATGAGTTCGGGCGCATGGGCCGCAGCAGGCGGTATCGGGACGGTATCCGCCGTCAATGCCGACAATTATGATGCGGACGGCCGGGTGATCCCGCAAATCTATCACGGCAAGCGCCGCGTCGACCGGCACGAGGAGCTGATCCAATATGCGATCGACGGCGCGGTCGAGCAGGTGCGCCGCGCGTTCGACATCGCGAGCGGCAAGGGCGCGATCAATATCAACGTACTCTGGGAAATGGGCGGCGCGCAGGATGTGCTTCACGGCGTTCTCGAAAAGACCAGGGGTCTCGTCGCGGGCGTGACCTGCGGCGCGGGCATGCCATACAAGCTGTCCGAGATCGCGGCGTCCTACCAGGTCCATTATCTGCCGATCATCAGTTCGGCCCGCGCCTTTCGGGCGCTGTGGAAGCGCGCTTACTCGAAAGCGGCCGAATGGCTGGGCGCGGTGGTCTATGAGGATCCGTGGAAGGCCGGCGGGCATAACGGTCTCTCCAACGCCGAAGATCCGCTGAAACCCGAAGATCCCTATCCGCGCGTCAAGGCGCTGCGCGATACGATGCGCGCCGAAGGGATTTCGGACGACCTGCCGATCGTGATGGCGGGCGGTGTCTGGTATCTGAGGGACTGGGATCACTGGATCGACAATCCCGAGCTCGGCCAGATCACCTTCCAGTACGGGACGCGTCCGCTGCTGACGCAGGAAAGCCCGATCCCGCAAGCGTGGAAGGACACGCTGACGACGCTCGAAGAGGGCGATATCCTGCTCCACAAATTCTCGCCGACGGGATTCTATTCCTCCGCCGTTCGCAATGAGTTCCTGCAGAATCTTGAGGCGCGGTCTGAACGACAGATCGCGTTCTCGCGCGAAGCGGCTGGCGACCATCAATATCAGCTCGATGTCGGCGTGAAGGGCAAGAATTTCTGGGTAACGCGCGGCGATCTGCTGCGTGCGCGCGAATGGGATGCGCTGGGCTTCGCCATGGCGCTGAAAACGCCGGACAACACGCTGGTGTTCGTGACCGCCGAAGAAGCCGCCCTGATCCGCAAGGACCAGGCCGATTGCATGGGTTGCCTCAGCCAGTGCCAGTTCTCGTCCTGGAAGGACAAGGACAATTACACGACCGGCAGGCTCGCCGATCCGCGCTCCTTCTGCATCCAGAAGACGCTGCAGGACATCGTCCATGGCGGGCCGATGGAGCACAACCTGATGTTCGCCGGCCATAACGCCTTCAACTTCAGGACCGATCCCTTCTATTCGAACGGATTCGTGCCGACGGTGAAGCAGCTGGTCGAACGCATCCAGACGGGCGACTGACCGGAGCGTTTACCCGCGAGGTAATTGCGACGCTTCCCGGAATGCGTGAAACCGTCCCAAGGATCGGGAGGGTAGATGGTCGATCGTATCGCTTGGGTCGTATTGGCGTTGGTGCATCTGTTGCCCGGCATCGCCTTTTTCATGCCGTCGATGATTTCCCGGCTTTACGGCGTGGAGGCGGGCTCATCCGTCTTTCCGCTGCTCCATCACCGCGCGGCGCTGTTTGCCGTCGTGCTGATCATCTGCATCTGGGCCGCTGCGGAATCGGACGTGCGCCGGTTGGCGGCCGTTGCAACGGCGGTCTCGATGCTCAGCTTTCTCGGCATCTACTGGTCGGCCGGGCAGCCGGTGTCGCTGCGGACGATCGCCCTGGTCGATCTGATCGGCCTGCCATTTCTGCTGTTCGCGGCCTGGCGCGCCTTTTTCAGCGGCTGACGCTTACTCCCAGTCCCAGGCCTTTTCGCCGTGCTGGGAAAGATCGAGGCCTTCCTGCTCCTGCTCCTCGGTCGCGCGCATCGGGAAAACGAGGCCCGTGATCCAGGCGAGCCCGGCCGTCGCGACGAGCGACCAGAGCGCGACGACGCCGATCGCGGTGAGCTGGCTGACGAGCTGGCTCGTCATGGTGACGCCCGGCGCATAGCCGGTGCCGCCAAGCCCCTCGGCCATCAGGATCGCCAGCATCGCGGCGCCCAGCATCCCGCCGACGCCATGGACCGCAAAGACGTCCAGCGAATCGTCGATCGCGAACCGCCGCTTGATCAGGCCGACCGCGCCGAAGCAGATGATACCGGCGAGCAGGCCGAGCAGGATCGCGCCGCCCGGCCCGACGACATTGGCCGCCGGCGTGATCGTCGCGAGGCCGGCGATGACGCCGGTCGCGACGCCGATGCCGGTCGATTTGCCAAACCGTATCTTCTCGATCGCCGCCCAGGTCAGCGCGGCCGTGCTGGCCGCGACATGGGTGTTGAGGATCGCGGAGCCCGCGCCGAAATCGGCGACCAGGCCGGAACCGCCGTTGAAGCCGAACCAGCCGACCCAGAGCAGGGCGGCGCCCGTCATCGTCAGCGCGGCGCCGTGCGGCGGGATCAGCTTTTTGGGGAAACCGCCGCGGCGGCCGAGCAGCAGGGCGATGACCAACGCCGAAAAGCCGGCCGTCGTATGGACGACGATGCCGCCGGCGAAATCGAGCGCGCCGAGCGCCGCCAGCCAGCCGCCGCCCCAGATCCAGTGGGCGACCGGGATGTAGACGACCAGCAGCCAGAGCGCCGTGAACACCATGACCCATCCGAAACGCGCGCGCTCCACCCAGGCGCCCACCATCAGCGCGGGGGTGATGATCGCGAAGGTCATCTGGAACAGGACGAAGCTCGATTCCGGAATGGTCGTGCCGGGAAACACCTCGCCGAGCCCGGACAGCATGGCGAGGCCGGTGCCGCCGACAAAGGCGCCACCTTCGCTGAAGACCAGGCTGTAGCCGATCGTTACCCAGATCAGAGACGCGACGCAGCAGATGCCGAAACACTGCATGACGACCGACAGGAAATTCTTGGTGCGAACGAGCCCGCCGTAAAAGAGCACGAGGCCGGGCAGGGTCATGAGCAGGACGAGTGCGCTCGCCGTCAGGATCCAGGCCGTATCGCCCGAATTGACAACCACGGGGGCGGGCGGGAAGCCGGGCTGAGCGTGCGCAGCGCCGGTGGCTGTAGAGGCAAGAATCGCAGCAGCGATCCCGTTCCAAATCCTGTGCATGTTCGCTCCCCTGTCTTTCGTGCGCCGGATTGAACTCCGGTCGGTTAGGCCCAGCCTTCGAGCACCTGGTCCGGCGGACGATGGCCGTCTGCCCAGATGCGGATATTCGCGATTACCTTGTCGCCCATCGCCTCGCGCCCCTCGAAGGTCGCCGAGCCGAGATGCGGCAGCAGCACGACATTGTCGAGCGCGAGCAGGCGATCGCCGATATGCGGTTCGTTCTCGTAGACATCGAGCCCGGCTCCGGCGATCGCGCCCTTTTCGAGCGCGTCGGTCAGCGCTTCCTCGTCGATAATCTCGCCGCGTGCCGCATTGATCACGTAGACGTCCTTGCCGAGCAGGCCGAGCCTGCGCTCGTCGAGCAGATGATGGGTCTCGGCCGTGTAGGGACAGTTGATCGAGAGGATGTCGATATCGGCGAGCATGTCGTCGATATCCTCGCGCCAGGTCGCCTCGAGCGTCTGCTCGACGGCCTCCGGAAGCCGATGACGGTTGTGATAGTCGACTTGGATCCCGAAGCCGCGCGCCCGCCGCGCCACCGCCTGGCCGATCCGGCCCATGCCGACGATGCCGAGCCGCTTGCCGTTGACCCGGTGGCCGAGCATGCCGGTCGGCGCCCAGCCTTTCCATTTGCCGGCGCGGACGAATTTCTCGCCTTCGGCCAGCCGGCGCGGCACCGAGATGATCAGGGCCATCACCATATCGGCGGTGTCTTCGGTCAGCACGCCGGGCGTGTTGGTGACCATGATATCGCCGGCGCGCGCGGCCGAGAGGTCGATATGATCGACGCCGACGCCGAAATTGGCGATCAGCTTCAGCTGCGGCCCGGCGCTCGCGAGTATGTCCGCCGTGATATCGTCGGTAACCGTCGGCACGAAGACTTCGGCGCGCGCGACGGCGTCTTTCAGCTGGTCGGCCGACATCGGCGTATCGTCCGCATTGAATTCCGCATCGAACAGCTCGGCCATCCGCGCCTCGACCTGATCGGGAAGCGTGCGGGTGACGATGGTTTTCGGGCGTTCGATCTGCGGCATCGCGACGTGAATTGCAGGCTGCGTCGCGATGCGTCAAGCGGATCGCGGGTTGAAGCCTTGACCGGGCTTTGCTTAGAGACGGGTACGGACCTTCCCAGGAGGGGCCGTCGACAGAGGGGCGGTGCACAATATGCGCAATGGCGTGCGATTGATGGCGGTGATGATCGGGCTGGCGCTGCTGTTCGTGCCCGATGGCGCATGGGCGCAGGCGCGCGAGACGCCCTACTGGGCCTCGATCTCGGCCGGGCAGGCCCGGATGCGGACCGGGCCGGGCCGCAATTTTCCGATCAGCTGGCTCTATCAGCGCGCCGGGCTCCCGGTCCGGGTGGTCGAGGTCTACGAGAATTGGCGCAAGATCGAGGACCCCGACGGCACGCAGGGCTGGATGCTCGTCAATCTCCTGAGCGCCGACCGCACGGCGATGATCATCGACGATATCCACCCCATGCGCGAGACGCCGCAGGAGGGCGCGCAGATCCGCTACCGGGCCGAGCCGGGCGTCGTGGGCCGCATCCGCAGCTGCCGACGCGGCTGGTGCGAATTCGATGTGCGGGGGCGCAGCGGCTTTGTCGAAACCCGACATCTCTACGGGATCGAGGATGACGAGCGTGTCGACGACTAGGGCGGCATGGTGCCCGGTGGCGGCGGCGCGACCGTCGCCGATGTGATCGAAGCATGGGCCGGTCTGCCACTGGCATGGCGGCTGGGCGCGGGCGCGCTGCTCGGCGCGATCATCGGCAGCTATCTCGCGACGCTCGCCTTGCGCTGGCCCAGGGGCGAGCCGGCGTCGCGCGGACGCTCGCGGTGCGACGGGTGCGGCCGGGCGCTCGGTTGGGCCGACCTTGTTCCGCTGGCGAGCTACGTCATGCGACGCGGCCGTTGCCGGGTCTGCGGCGCACAGATCGATCCCGTCCATCCGCTGACCGAATTGGCGGCCGCGCTGATCGGCGGCCTGTCGTTGGCGCTCTATCCGGGCGTAAACGGTTTCGCGGGCGCGATCTTCGGCTGGGTACTGTTGCTGCTGGCGACACTCGATATCCGGCACTTCTGGTTGCCCGACCGGGTGACGCTGCCGCTGGTCGGTCTGGGGCTCGGCTCGGCCTGGCTGACCGGAACGCCAAGCCTGGCCGACGCCCTCATCGGCGCGGCGGCCGGTTTCCTGCTGCTCGTCGCGATCAATATCGCCTATCGCGCGCTGCGCGGTCGGGACGGGCTCGGGGGCGGCGACTCGAAACTGCTCGCGGCGATCGGCGCCTGGCTCGGCTGGCCGATGCTGCCGTTCGTCCTATTGCTGGCCAGCGCGACGGGGCTTCTCGCGGCGGTTGCGGCGCGGCTGCGCGGCGTATCGATCCGGGCGACCGATCGCCTGCCTTTCGGCGCGTTTCTGGCGGTTGCCGCCTGGCCGCTCTGGCTGGCTCGCGACGCGCTTGCGACATTTTTGCACCTTTTGTGATTCGCTCATGTCACTGAATTGTCATAAAAGCCGTCATCGCGGTGTAACACTCAACGCCTAGCGGGCGTGTTTCGGGGATTTATACATGCGCCTATCGCTCGATGCCCGTGCCCAGCTCCTGCTGAGACGGCTACCGCGAACAACCTGGTTCACCGTGCTGGAGATCGTGCTGCTCTCCGTGCTGGCCGTTCAATGCGCGCGACTCGTCTGGGCGATCGCGACGCCGGTCGGACCGATCGGCGACTGGCGCAGCGATGCCGGCGTCCCGTCGCTCTCCGCGCCCGACATGGCGCTCTTCGAGACCTTCGATCCCTTTTTCCGGCTGGAGGGCAATGCGCGGGTCGTCGTCACCGATCTCGACCTGAGCCTGTTCGGCGTGCGGCAGGACCAAGCGAGCGGCCGCGGCTCGGCGATCATCGCGCTGCCGAATGGCGAGCAGGACAGCTTCCTCGTCGGCGATGAGCTGATGCCCGGTGTGACATTGGAGTCGGTCGGCTTCGACTTCGTGACGATCTCGCGCAACAGCGCGAGCGAACAGATTTTCCTCGATCAGTCGGGCGGTGCGTCGCCACCGGCGCGATCCGCCGCGCGCCCCGCACGGAACAATGCGGCCAGGCCGGGTGCCGCACCGGGCGGCAGCGCCGCGGCGCAAAGCCGTCGCCCGGCGGTCGAAACCGTTACGCCGGCGGCGCTGGCGGCGGGGACCCAGATTTCGCCGCGCCGCGAGGGCAACCGGCTCACGGGAATAGTGCTGCAGCCGAGCGGCGATAGCGCGGCGGCGTTGAACGCCGCGGGTTTCCAGCCCGGCGACGTGATCGTCTCGATCAACGGCGAGCGGATACAGGATATGGGGCAGGCGGTCAGTTTCGCCCGCAATCTCGGCGCCGGGGACGGCTTCGTCCAGGTGGAGCGCAATGGCGAAACGGTGTCGTTTCGCGCAAGGGTGGGTGAATGAAAAAGATAACGACCGTTCTTGCCGCGATGGCGATGCTGGCGACGCCGATCGCGCCGCTTGGCGCCCAGCATGTGCTGAACCTGCGCAATGCCGATGTCCGCGCCTTCATCCAGGACGCCTCGCGCGTAACGGGGCGGACCTTCGTGATCGATCCGTCGGTCAGCGGCACCGTGACCGTGGTGACCGACCGGCCGCTCTCCCAGTCCGAATATTTCGAGGTTTTCCTGTCGACCCTGCGGGCCAACGGGCTGGTCGCCATACCGACGGCGGGCGGCGCGCTGCGCATCCAATCGACCGCGAGCGCAGCCGGGCAGCCGGGCGCGGTCGGAACCGCACGGACCGGCAACAACGCCTTCGTCACCGAGATTTTCCGCCTGCGCAACGTCCCGGCCGCCTCGGCCGTCGAGACCCTCCGGCCGCTGGTCAGCCAGGAAGGCTCGATCACCGCGAATACGGCGGGCAACTCGCTGGTGATTGCGGATTTCGCCGACAATGTCCGCCGGATGCGGGCGCTGATCGATCGCGTCGATGTCGATTCCAGCGCGAGCGAAATCGTCGCGCTCGACAATGCGGGCGCGCGCGAGATCGCGGCTTCGCTGCAAGGGCTGGTGTCGGGCGGGGAGGGCCCGTCCCCGGCGTCGGTGGTTCCGGTCGACAGTTCAAATTCGCTCGTCCTGCGCGGGGATCCCGCGACCGTCGCCCGGATGGCAGCGCTGGCGCGCGAACTCGATACCCGCGCGGCGAGCGGAACCGAGATCCGGGTCATCTTCCTCGAATTCGCCGATGCCGGGCAAATCCTGCCGGTACTCGAACGGGTCACGGGACAAGTCGGTTCGGTGTCGGCATCGACATCCAGCGCGGCGGTCGCGCCAAACGCGGGCGAAGGCGGGTCCGGCGGCGGCTCCGCCGAAGCGGCGGGCGGGCGGCCGGGCCAGCGCGTTATCGTGACGGGTTATGAGGGCGCCAATGCGATCATCATTTCCGCGCCACCCGAAATGCAGCGCACCCTGGGCGAGCTTGTGCGCCAGCTCGATACGCGGCGCGACCAGGTCCTTGTCGAGGCAATCATCGTGGAGATTTCCGATGCGGCGGCGCGCGAGCTCGGCGTGCAGTTCCTGTTCGGTGGAGAGGATGCGCCCTTTGCCGTCACCAATTATTCGAACGTCCAGCCACGCATCCTGGACATTGCCGGTGGTCTGCTGGCCGACGAGATCGACCAGACGACGACTGTCATCAATGGCGATGTCGTCACCACGACCACCAACTCGGCGGTCGGCGATCTGCTGCGCGAGAATGCGGCGCGTTCGATCCTCGGCGCGCGGGGCGGCTTCCTCGGCTTTGCGTCCGAGCTCGGCTCGGACCTGATCTTCGGCGCGATCCTCAACGCCGTGCAGGAGGATACCGATTCCAACGTCCTCTCGACGCCCTCGATCACCACGCTCGACAATCAGGAAGCGAGCATCCTGGTCGGCCAGGAAATCCCGATCTCGACCGGCGAGGCGCTGTCCGACAATTTCGACAATGCCTTCCGCACGATCCAGCGCGAAAATGTCGGTATCGAGCTCGAGGTCCGGCCGCAGATCAATGCGGGCGGCGCGATCCGCCTCGATATCCGGCAGGAAGTCAGCTCGATCGCCGGCCCCGTGTCGGACGATTTCAACGAACTCATCATCAACAAGCGCGAGATCGAGACGACGGTGACGGTCAACGACAGCGAGATCATCGCGCTCGGCGGCCTGCTCGACGACAATGAACGGCGCACGATCCAGCGGATCCCGATCCTCGGCGATATTCCGATCATCGGCGAGCTGTTCCGCTCGCGCGCGCGGACCCGCACCAAGACCAATCTGATGGTCTTCATCCGGCCGACCATATTGTCGAGCGCCGACGACCGGCGCGCGGTCATGGAGCGGCGCTACGGCTATATTCGGGCCCGACAGTTTCTCGCCGATCCCGATCGCGAGCCCGGGATCGACACGCTCGTCCGGCAATATCTGGGCGTAACGCCGCCCGGCCGTCCGCCGGCGAACCCGCCGCCGGTCGATCCGAGCATCATCGTGCCGGACGTCAGCACGAGCAGTTCGACCGTTCGTCCGGTTCCGGTACCCGAGCCGGAGGAGCCGCAGCCATGATCGAGATCCGGCGCGGCGACGAGATCGAGCCTGAAGCGGCGCCTGCCGAACCTGCGGCCGCTCCGGACGCCGATGGCGACGCGACGCCGCTGCCCGGCATGGCGATCAACATCCCCTATGGCTTCGCCCGGAAATTCGGCGTGGCGCTGCTCGACGGCGATCCGGAAGACGAGCGGTTCAGGGTGGCGCTGCGCGAGGGTGAGGATCCGCGCGCGCTGCTCGAGGTGCGCCGCTTTCTGAGCCGGCCCTTCGATGTCGAGATGGTGCCGCCGGAGCGGTTCGATACGATCCTCTCCGAACGCTATGCGGTGGACGGGCAGGCGGCGGCGGACGCGGCGAGCGGGCTCGGCGATCTCGACATGCTGGCGAGCGACATCCCGACCGCCGAAGATCTGCTCGACAGCGCCGACGACGCACCCGCGATCCGGCTGATCAACGGCATCATCGCCGATGCGGCGCGGCAGGGCGTGTCGGATATCCATATCGAACCCTATGACACGGGCCTCGTCGTCCGGATGAGGATGGACGGCGTGCTGCAGGAAACCTTGCGCATGCCCCCGCATGCCGCCTCGACCGTGGTCAGCCGGATCAAGGTGATGGCGCGGCTCGATATCGCCGAGCGCCGCATTCCGCAGGACGGGCGGATTTCGCTGACTCTGGGCGGCAAGCTCCTCGACGTGCGTGTCTCGACCCTGCCGAGCAGCGCCGGCGAACGTGTGGTGCTGCGTATCCTCGATAAGGACAATGCGGGCATCGGGCTGGAGGAACTCGGCATGCCCGAGCGCGTCGATACCGTGTTCCGCCAAGCGATGGCCGAACCCAACGGCATCATCCTCGTCACCGGGCCGACCGGATCGGGCAAGACGACGACGCTCTATGGCGGGCTGCGGCTGCTCAACGATGGCTCGCGCAATATCCTGACCGTCGAGGATCCGGTCGAATATGCCATCGAGGGTGTCGGCCAGACCCAGGTCAATCCGAAGGTCGGCCTCGATTTCGCCACCGGGCTGCGCGCGATCTTGCGCCAGGATCCCGATGTCGTGATGGTCGGCGAAATCCGCGACCGCGAAACGGCCGAGATCGCGGTGCAGGCCTCGCTGACCGGTCATCTCGTGCTCTCGACCGTGCATACCAACGATGCGGTCGGTGCGATTACGCGCATGCGCGATATGAAAATCGAACCCTTTCTGCTCGCTTCGACCCTGCGCGCCGTCGTGGCGCAACGCCTTGTCCGCAAACTCTGCCCCCATTGCCGCGAGCAGGTGCAGGCGTCGAACGCGGTTGCGGCCCTGCTCGGCTTCGATGCGGGGACTCCGATTTTCGAAGCGCGGGGCTGTCCGGAATGCAGCCAGACCGGCTACAAGGGCCGCACGGGCGTGTTCGAGATCATACGGATCGATGACGATATCCGGCGGATGATCAATGCCGGCGGCGACGAATCACAGATCGCCCGCCACGCCTATCTCCATGCGCCCAATCTCGGTTCCGCCGCCCGCGCGCTGGTGCGCGATGGCGTGACGACCGCGGAAGAGGCGGTGCGGATTTCACGGATCGAGGAGCCCGAACCCGTCGATGCCTAGCTTCGATTATCTTGCCCTCGATACGGCGGGCCGCGAGAAACGCGGCACGGTCGATGGCGAGACGCTCGAAGCGGCGCGTGCGCGGCTCGATGCGCGGCGGCTCTATGTCGTCCGGATCGCGCCGGGCACGGGTGGACCACGAAAGGCGGCGGCCAACGATACCGCGCCGCTGCTCAGCCGCTCGATCGAACTGCGCAACCATCTGTCGGCGAAGGAACTGACGCTCTTCACCCGGCAGCTGTCGACCCTGGTCGATGTCAGCCCGCTCGAAGAAGCGCTGCGGACGATCGCGCTGCAGGCGGAAAAGCAGCGCGTGCGCCGCGTGCTCGAAACCGTCCATGCCGGGGTCGTCGAGGGCCAGCGGCTGGCGCGCGCGATGGAACGCGAGGAGAAGAGCTTCCCCCCACTGTACCGCGCGATGATTGCAGCAGGTGAGGGGTCGGGAGCGCTGCCGAGCATCCTCGCCCGGCTCGCCGATCTGCAGGAGCGCCAGGCCGAAGTCCGCGGAAAAGTGCTGACCGCGCTCGCCTATCCGATCATGCTGACCATCGTCGCCATCGCCGTCGTTTTCGCCCTGATGATCTTCGTCGTGCCCCAGGTGGTGGAACAGTTCGACAGCGTCGGGCAGCAATTGCCGCTGCTGACGCGGATCGTGATCGGCCTCTCGAACTTTCTCGCCAATTGGTGGTGGGCGCTGTTGCTGGTTCTCGCACTCGCCGGTTTCAGCCTGTGGCGCGCGCTGCAAAATCCCGATTTCCGTTTGCGCTTCGACCGGCGCCTGCTGCGCCTGCCGATACTCGGGCGGCTGATCCGCGATCTCCATGCCGCGCGGATGGCGCGGACGCTGGCGACGATGATCGGCAGCCGGTTACCGGTGCTCGAGGGGCTGACCCTGACCGCCAAGACGGTGCGCAACGCCGCGCAGCGCCAAGCGTCCGAAGAGGTCGCCGAGGCCGTGCGTCAGGGTGGCAGCCTCTCGGCGGCGCTGCGCAAGGCCGATATCTTCCCGCCGCTTCTCGTCTATATGGCGTCGAGCGGCGAGGCGTCCGGGCAGCTGGACGTGATGCTCGAACGCGCCGCCGACTATCTCGAACGCGAATTCGACGCCTTCACCTCCGCCATGCTCTCGCTGCTCGAGCCGGCGATCATCATCGTTATGGGAGTGATCGTCACCTTGATCGTGCTCGCGATCCTGCTGCCCATTCTCCAGCTCAACACTTTAGCCGTCGCATAGGGTTTCATCATGTCGCTTATTCGCCTCCTGTACCGCCAGCTCGAAAAAGAGCGCTCCGACGAGGAAGGCTTTACGCTGACCGAGCTGATGGTCGTGCTCGTCATCATCGGCCTGCTCGCCACCGTCGTGGTCATCAACGTGCTGCCGGCCGCCGATCAAGCGAACGCCACCAAGGTGCGCGCCGATATCAGCACGCTTGAATCCGCGCTCGAACAGTATCGGCTCGACAATATGACCTATCCGCGCAGCGAGCAGGGGCTGCAGGCGCTGGTGACGCCCCCGGGCGATCTCGCACAGCCGCAGCGCTATCGCCGCGGCGGCTATATCCGCCGCCTGCCCAACGATCCCTGGGGCAATCCCTATCAGTATACGATGCCGGGCGCGCAGAGCGGCGGCCCCTACGACATCTTCACCTATGGCGCCGACGGCCAATTGGGCGGCGAGGCGGAAAATGCAGATATCGGCAACTGGCAGTGAAATGAAAACTCCGCCCTCCCTGAGCTTGTCGAAGGGTCGTTCTCCTTTTTCTGCATCGTTGAAGAAGAGAAAGACAGGGCTTCGACAGGCTCAACCCAAACGGATGGTAGGGTTGGCCCGGGAGCGGGGCTTCACGCTGACCGAATTGATGGTCGTGCTCGTGATCCTGGGTATATTGGCGTCCGCCATCGTTTTCGTCATGCCCGACCCGCGCGGCCGCCTTATCGACGAGAGCGAGGCCTTCGCCGCGCGCGCCCATGCGGCGCAGGAAGCGGCTATCGTCGAGATGCGGGACACGGCACTCTGGGTGTCGCCGGCCGGCTACGGTTTCGAGCGGCACGACGGCGAGGGTTGGACGCCGATGGGCAGGCCGCCTTTCGAGGACCGGCAATGGCCGGCGGACACTGCGGTGACAATCGCGCAGCAGGACGGCGAGCGGACCCGGATCGTGTTCGACGCCACCGGTCTCAACGATCCGCTGGACGTGACCTTGGCGCGCGACGAGAGCCGCGTCAGCGTCGCCATCGGGGCGGACGGGACGATCCGGGTCGATGGTTAAGCCTCGCATGATATCGGTCGTCCCCCAACCGTTGGTCTCGAGTGGATGTTCGAGCGAAGTCGAGAACGCAGTCGAGAGGCAGGCAGCGTGTCTCGACTCCGCATCTCGGCTTCGCTCGATGCTCGCTCGACATGAGCGGGCGGGGAGATTGTCCGACGAAGCGGGCTTCACCCTGCTCGAAATTCTGGTGGCGCTCGCCGTGTTCAGCATTGCGGCGCTCGCTCTGCTCAATCTCGAAACGGTGACGGTGAGCAATACCAACCGCATCGCGGACCGGACGTTCGGCCAGATCGTCGCGCGCAATGTCGCGGTCGAAACGCTCACCGATCCCGCGCCACCCGCGATCGGCACGGCGACGGGCGAAGAAGTGAATGGCGGGCGGATCTGGCAATGGACGCGGATCACGGGACCGTCACCCGAGGCGCGAATCCTGCAGATCGAAATCGCGGTCGTCGACGAAGCCGGCGATCGCGCCGCGGATCTCACCATCTTCCGGTTTGCGGCACAATGACGGGGCGGCGTGTTTCCGAGGGCGGTTTCACGCTCGTGGAGCTGATGGTGGCGCTGTTCATCTTCGGCATCCTTTCGGCCGCCGGGGTGGCACTGCTCCGTTTCAGCGTGGACTCGCAAACAGCCTCTAGCGAAGCGCTGGCCGATATGGGCGCGATTCGCAGGTTGAACGCGGCGCTGACCAACGATCTCGGCCAGATCGCGCCTCGCCCCGCGCGCGACGTCGCCGGCCAGCGGCAGAACGCCTTTTACGGCGGCGGCGGTGCGGACGGCGACCTGCTGATCAGCTTCGTGCGGCGCGGCTGGAGCAATTATAACGGTGAAGCGCGCTCCTCGCTCCAGAAAGTCGACTACCGGCTCGTCGACGGCGTGCTCGAGCGCCGCGCTTATCCTTATGTCGACGGTGCCGATGCCTTGTCGTCGGCGCGCCTCGTTTCGGGGATCGAGAGTATCGCGCTCCGCTATCGCAGCGAGGGCGAGTGGCGCGACCGCTGGGACCCGACATTGGCGACCGAGCTGCCCGATGCCGTCGAACTGATCGTCGAGATCGAAGGGCTGGGTCCGCTCCGCCAGCTGTTTCAGACGGGGGCAACGGCGTGAGCGGCCGACTTCATTCGCCGTTTGCACTGAGCTTGTCGAAGTGCCGTACTTTCTTTTCCTCTACGCGGAAAAAGAAAAGGGCAGGGCTTCGACAAACTCAGCCCGAGCGGAATAGCGAGTTTCAACCACCCCGCACCGAAGAAGGCGCGGCCTTGCTCGCCGTGCTGTTGCTCGTCGCGATCATGGCGGCGCTCGCGGCGGCTTCGCTCGAACGGTTGCAACTGGCGACGCGGCTGGCGGGCAATATCGCGGCGCTCGATCAGTCCCGCGCTTTTGCGACCGGTGCTGAATCGCTCGCCGTGCTGCGGATCAACGATCTGCTGGCGCGCGATATCGGCAAGACGACCCTGGCCGGCGGATGGCTCGGAGAGGAGACCGCGCTGCCGCTTCCCGGCGGCGGCGCGGCGCTGGCGCGGATGTGGGATGGCAGCAACTGTTTCAATCTGAACAGCGTGGCGCGCGGCGAGGAGCCGACAGCGTTGACCGTCGATCAGGTCGGCGTCATCCAGTTCAGCGCGCTGATGACGGCCCTCCAGATCCCGCGCGGCGATGCGGAGCGGATCGCCTGGTCGCTGGCCGACTGGATCGACGCGGATTCGATTCCCGCACGTCAGGGCAATGAGGACCGCAGCTACGGTAACGCCGATGCGCCCTATCGAACGGGCAATACGCTGCTCGCCGAAGTCAGCGAGTTGCGCGCGGTTGCGGGTGTCACGCCCGCCTATTATGAGCGGATGCGTCCTTGGCTCTGCGCGCTGCCAACCACCGAATTGTCGCCGATCAACGTCAACACCCTGCTTCCGGAACAGGCCCCGCTTATCGCCATGCTCTTGCCCAACCGCCTCGATGCAAACGGCGCCCGCCAGGCAATCGCCGCGCGCCCCGAGACGGGTTGGAATTCGATCGCCGATTTCTGGAACCAGCCGGTCCTCGCCAACCAGGAGCCGATGAGCGAAGTGATCGGCCAGCCGCAAATCCGCACGCGCTACTTCCGACTCGAACTCGATGTGCGGCTTGGCGATGTGGATATGCAGCAATCGGCACTGATCGATGCGAGCACGGCGCCGGCCAGGGTCGTGTCGCGGCGCTGGGGGCGCGACGAATGAGCGAGGCGCGCTTCCTTCTGCTGTTTCTCGGTGCGGAGCCGGGCTGGATCCGCATCGCCGACGGCCGGAGCGTCGTCCGTCAGGCAGGATTCGACGCGCTTCCCGTGCAGGACGACGAGCGAGAGGAAAATGAGGCCGAAACGACGATACTCGTCGTGCCCGGTAGCGATGTCGTGATCCATTGGGCCGAGATCCCGGCCGGATTGGCACCGGCCCAGGCAATTGCAGCGGCCCGGATCATGGCCAGCGAGGTCAGCGCCGATCCGCTCGATATTCAGCATGTTACGATCAGCCGTCCCGAAGAGGACGACGAACGCTGTCTCGCCATCGTTTCGCGGGCGAGTATGGATGCCTGGCTTGCCGAGGCCGCGGCGCTGGGCGTCGATCCGGACGGGATCGTGCCCGAACCGCTTCTGCTCGTGCCGCCCGAAACCGGAGTACGGACCTTCCGCCGCGCCGGACTCGATACGGTGCGCGGGCCGAAACGCGCTTTCGCCGCCGAGCCCGAGCTCGCCGCGATCCTGCTCGCCGATGAGGCGATCGAACCGCTGACCGCGGAGGATTTCGAACGCGAACTTGGCGGCGTCCTCGCCGATGCGCCGCTCAATCTGCGTCAAGGTGATTATGCCAAACGCAGGCGCTGGAAGATCGATGCGAATTATGTGCGGCGCGTGGCGCTCCTCGCCGCGACGATTCTGCTCGTCACCTTGCTGATCCAGTTGACGATGATCGCGCGTTACAGCTTTGCCGCCGATGCGCTGGAGCGGGAGATCGCCGAGCGCGCACGCGACGCGATTCCCGGGACCATCAAGATTGTCGATCCTGATGCACAATTGCGCGACCGGCTCGCCAGCCTGGGCGGCGGGCCCGGCTATGGCGAACTGGCCAATGCGGCGTTCGGCGCGATTCGCGATACGGCAGGAGTGGAGCTGCAGGCGATGATTTACGATGCCAACAACAATCTGCAGCTGACCGCTGCCGCGCCCGGTCAACCGGAGCTGACGGCCCTTCAGCAACGCATGATCGCAGCCGGGCTGTTGGTGACCCAGGGCACGGTGCGCGATGGCGGCGGCCGCCAGATCGCCGAATTCACGGTGACGGCGCCATGATCGATCGGTTCAACAGCTGGTGGAAAACCCGCACGGCGCGCGAACGCTGGCTGATCGGCGTTGCGGGTGGGTTGGCCGCCCTGGTGCTGAGCTGGCTGCTGATCGTGCGGCCGATCGACCTGATGCGCGAATCGGCGAAAGCGCGGCACTACGCGGCCGTGATTGCTTTGGGCCGCGTCGAAGCGCGACTGGACGCTATTGAGATGGTTGCCGCGAACCCGCGGACGCGTGTTCCGGGCCGGATCAGCGATGTCGTGACGGCCGAGGCGGTTCGCGTCGGGTTTAACGCCGCCCGGACCGAACCGGCCGGAACGGACGGGGTGCGTGTGATCATCGGCGCGGCCCGCCCCCAGACCTTCTTCGCCTGGGTCGCCGATCTCGAAACCCGGTTGGGGCTCGATGTCGACGCGCTGACCGCGCGGCCCAATGCCGACGAGACCCTGTCGGTCGATGTGACGTTCCGCCGGGGAGGGCAGGGCTGATGCGGATTGCGCTTCCGATGGGGCGGACGCTGTTCTTCGCCTGCATTTTCCTGCTCGCGATCCTGGTGCTGATCCCGATGCGGCTTGGGCTCGACTGGCTAGGCATGGACGAGCGCGGCATCGCAGCGCGCGAGGCAGCGGGCAGCGTCTGGAATGGCCGGCTGGTCGAGGCGCAGTTCGGCGATGCGGCAGTAGGCGATGTCGATGCCGGGCTCGGTTTCTTTCCGCTGCTGGTCGGCCGGGCGAGGGTCGCCATGGCGCGCAGCGGGACGGACGCCGGCGATTTCGGCGATTTTCGCGGCGCGATGAGCGTATCGGGCGGCGAGTTCGGGTTCGACGATATGCAGGCGTCGCTGCCGGTCGCTTTGTTGTTCGCGCCGCTGCCGATGACGGCGCTCGAACTGGAGGATGTGACGGTCCATTTCGATAACGGTCTGTGTTCGGAAGCCGAAGGGCCGGTGCGCGCGCGGATCGCCGGCGACCTGGGCGGCGTCGCGCTGCCCGATACGGTGATGGGCAATGCGCAATGCGACGAGGGCGAGTTGCTATTGCCGCTGATGAGCCAGAGCGGGATGGAGCAGCTCGAGATCCGCATCGGCGCGAGCGGTGCCTATCTAGCAGAGTTTCGCGTGGCGGCGGTCGACGACAATGCGCGCGAGCGACTCACGCTTGCCGGGTTTGCGCCCGGGCCCAACGGCTATGCGCTGACGATTCAGGGCGAATTCTGAGCGAAGGCCGCGACCATCGCCGCGGCGATGGAGAGTGCGATTTCCGCCGGGCCGGCGCTGCCGATATCGAGGCCCGCCGGACCGTCGATCCGCGCCAGATCGTCATCGGTAAAACCCTGCAGGCGCAGCCGTTCGAGCCGCGCCGCATGGCTTTTGCGCGAGCCGAGCGCGGCGATATAGGCGGCCGGCGAGTTCAGCGCGGCAGTCAGCGCCGGATCGTCGATCTTGGGATCATGGCTGAGCACTACGATGGCAGTGCGGTTCGTGGGCGCGCGTGCGGCGACCGCTTCGTCGGGCCAGCGCGCATCGCGTTCGACATCGGGAAAACGGTCGGCCGTCAGGAAGGCTGCGCGCGGATCGACGACGACCGGGGCGATATCGATCTCGGCGGCGATCCGGGCTAGCGACTGGGCAATCTGGACCGCGCCGACGATCAGCAGCTTGCGGGGCGGCGCATAGCGGTTGATCCAGAGCTTATCGTCGTCCGCAGCGGCCAGCCGCGTGATCCCTGTATCCAGATCGGTTGCCGCCGAGATCGTTTTGCCGTTGCGCCGGGCCTCGTCGATCCGGGCAAACAGCTCCGGCGGAAAACCGTTCGGCCCGACGGGCTGGACCAGAATCTCGATCTCGCCGCCACAGGGCAGCCCGGCCTGCCAGGCGGTTTCATCCTCCACGCCGAAGCGCAACAGGCGGAATCGGCCGTTGGCTATAACGTCAGCCGCCGCGTGGAGAATCTCGCCCTCGACGCATCCGCCCGACACCGATCCCTCGAAGCGCCCATCCTCGTGAATCAGCATATGGCTACCCGCTGGTCGCGGCGCCGAACCCCAGGTACGGATGACGGTCGCTACGGCAAGCTGGGCTTCCCGCCATTCCCTTTGCCGCGCGATAATGCGGTTCATTTCGCCCTTCATGCACACTCTTTGCGCTGCCCGCGCCGGAAAGCGCAAGCGCCGGTTGCGTGTCCGCGCGCTGCTGTGCCAGAGTTGACGTAAAGGAGAAGCTGATGACCGATCGCGTGACCATTGCCATCGACGACGAGGGTGTCGCCGATGTGCGTCTCAACCGTCCCGACAAGATGAATGCGCTCGATCCGGCGATGTTCGACGGGATCATCGACGCCATCGAGCGGCTCGAAGGCGAGGCAGGCGTGCGGGCGGTGGTGCTGTCCGGCGAGGGCCGGGCTTTCTGCGCCGGGCTCGATATGGCGAGCTTTGCCGGCATGGCGCAGAAGAGCGCGGATAATGACGATGGCGACGAGCCGAAATCGGACGGGCTGATGGCGCGCACCTATGGCGATGCCAACAAGTTCCAGCAGGTGGCCTGGGGCTGGCATACGTTGCCGGTTCCCGTCATCGCGGCGGTGCACGGTGTAGCGTTCGGCGGCGGGTTCCAGATCGCCTGCGGGGCCGATATCCGGATCACCGCGCCCGACACGCGCCACGCGATCATGGAGATGAAATGGGGCCTGGTGCCCGATATGGCCGGCATCCCGATCGTCCGGAACTTGGCGCGAGACGATGTGGTGCGCGAGCTTTGCTACACGGCGCGGATCTTCGACGGCGCCGAAGCGCTGGACCATGGTTTCGCCACAAGGCTGTCCGACGATCCGCATGCCGATGCGATGGAACTCGCGCACGAAATCGCCGCTAAGAGCCCCGATGCCGTGCGCGCCAACAAGCGCCTCCTTAACATGTCGCGGGACCAGCACGCGCCGGAAATCCTGCTCGAGGAATCGCGCGAACAGGCGGGCGTGATCGGCCGTCCCAACCAGATCGAGGCCGTGATGGCCGGCATGGCGAAGCGCCCCGGCAACTTCAAGGATGTCGCATAGATGAAGGCCGCAACCCTCAAGAAGCCCGGCGGGCTCGACAATATCGTCATCGCGGACCGCGCCCAGCCCGAGGCCGGGCTCGGTGAGATCCTTGTGAAAGTCGGCGCCAATTCGCTCAACTATCATGACTATGTCGTCGCGCTGGGCGGCATCCCGACCGTCGATGGCCGGATCCTGATGTCGGACGGCGCGGGCGAAGTCGCCGCGGTCGGAGAGGGCGTTTCCGGTTGGAAGACCGGCGATCATGCCCTGTCGGTCTTTTTCCCGGGCTGGCGCGACGGGCCGGGCGAGAACGAAAAGCGGCTTGGCGTGCCGGGCGACCATGCCGACGGCTTTGCCGCGGAATATGTGGCTGCGCCGGCCAGCGCGTTCACGAAAATGCCGAAGGATTACAGCTTCACCGAGGCGGCGACCCTGCCCTGTGCGGCGCTGACGGCCTGGCGCGCGCTGTTCGTTTCCGCCCAGACCAAGCCCGGCGATATCGTGCTCGTGCAGGGTTCGGGCGGGGTGTCGATATTCGCACTGCAATTCGCCAAGGCGGCGGGAGCGACGGTGATCGCGACATCCTCGTCGGGCAAGAAGCTGGAGCGGCTGACCGAACTCGGCGCGGATCATGTCATCAACTACAAGGAGGAGCCGGATTGGGGTAAAGCCGCGCTCGCCTGGACTGCGGGTCGTGGCGTCGATTCGGTCGTCGAGATCGGCGGGCCCGGGACGTTGACCCAATCCATCCATGCCTGCCGCACCGGCGGTCATATCGGACTGATCGGCGTGCTGACCGGCCTCTCCGGCGAAGTGCCGACCGCGCTCTTCTTCCAGAAGAATCTGGTGATGACGGGAATCACGGTCGGCAGCCATGCCGACCAGCGCGACATGATCGCGGCCATCGACACGAACGGAATCAAGCCGGTGATCGACAGCCATTTTCCGCTGGAGGGGTTGGCGGATGCCTTCCAGCATCAGGCGGCGCAAAAGCATTTCGGGAAGATCGTAATCGACATTCCAGGCTGAGCGCGGTGGCGCTGCCGAAACGAGGGGACGCAAGATGATGAGACCGATTTTCACGGCGATGGCAGCGGTTGCGGCGATCCTGTGGCCGATGGCTTCGCCCGCGATGGCGCAGGACGAAGGTGTCGCCGCGACCGAGACGATCGGCGCCGGTGGCCGGCCGGTCGGCGCGGCCTGGTCGCGCAGTCCGGTCTATGCCCAGCACGGCATGGCCGCGACCGCCCATCCGCTGGCAAGCCAGATCGCTATCGACATCCTGCAGCGGGGCGGCAGCGCGGTCGACGCGGCGATTGCCGCCAATGCCGCGCTCGGCCTGATGGAGCCGACCGGCAACGGCATCGGCGGCGATCTGTTCGCGATCGTCTGGGACCCCGAAACCGAGCGGCTGTACGGCCTCAACGCGTCGGGCCGCAGCCCGATGGGTCGCAGCTATGAGGAACTGCGCGCGGCGCTTGGCGATGCGACGTCGATCCCGCCGCTCGGCCATTTGCCGGTCACAGTACCGGGCGCGGTCGATGGCTGGTTCGAGCTGCACGGCCGGTTCGGCCGGCTCGCCATGGACCAAATACTGGCGCCGTCCATCGCCTATGCCGAGGACGGTTTTCCGATGGCGCCCGTGATCGCCTATTATTTCCAGCGCAACCTGCGGGCCTTCGAGCAACGGCTCGAGATGATCGGCGATTTCGACAATGCGCGCGCCACCTATTTCGCCGACGGGGCGCCGCAGGTCGGTTCGATCTTCCGCAATCCCGATCTGGCGAATACCTACCGCGCAATCGCGACGGGCGGGCGCGAGGCGTTCTATGAAGGCGAGGTCGCCCGGACGATCGACGCCTATATGCGGCGGATCGGCGGCGATCTGCGCTATGAGGACATGGCCGCGCACGAGAGCGAGTGGGTCGATGTCGGGTGCGTCGAGTATCGCGACGGCTATGAGCTGTGCGAACTGCCCCCCAACAGCCAGGGCTTCGCGGCGCTGCAGATGGTCAACATCCTGCGCAATGTCGACCTGTCGCAATGGCCGCGCGGTTCAGCCGAAGTCCTGCACTATATCACCGAAGCGAAGCGGCTCGCTTTCGAGGATCTCGGCCGGTTCTACGCCGATCCGGCCTTTGCCGACATCCCGATCGAGGGTCTGCTGTCGCAGGAATATGGTCGTCGCCGCTTTGCCGAAATCGATCCCACGCGCGCCAATCCGGAGCCCGCGCCCGGCGATCCGCGGATCGAAGGGGAGGGCGATACAACCTATCTCACCGTGGCGGACAGCAGCGGCATGATGGTCTCGCTGATTCAGTCCAACTATCGCGGGATGGGATCGGGCCTCGTGCCGGACGGGCTCGGCTTCATGTTCCAGGATCGCGGCGAGCTGTTCTCGCTCGATCCCGATCATCCCAACGTCTATGCGCCCGGCAAGCGGCCGTTCCAGACGATCATCCCGGCGTTCGTCATGCGCGACGGCGCGCCGTTCATGAGCTTCGGCCTGATGGGCGGCGGCATGCAGCCGCAGGGCCATGTCCAGGTGCTGATCAACATGGTCGATTATGGCATGAACGTGCAGGAGGCCGGCGATGCCGCGCGCTTGAACCATGACGGCGGCCGGCGGCCGACCGACGATCTCGCCGGAACGGGCGCGGACCTGCTCGGCACGCTCAGCGTCGAGCCCGGCATTCCGGCCGAGACGATCGAGCGGCTGCGCGCGATGGGCCACAATGTCGAAATCGTCGAGGATGGCGTGATGTTCGGCGGCTATCAGGCGATCGTCCGCGATCCTGAAACCGGCGTTTATGCAGGCGCGACCGAGATGCGCAAGGACGGGCAGGCGCTCGGATACTGAAAAACCCCGCCGCGCGGAAACGCGGCGGGGTCTATCATTATGCAGCGATAGCGCGCCGCTTATGCGGCGTCGAACCGGTCGGCGTTCATGACCTTGGTCCAGGCGGCGACGAAGTCGTCCACGAACTTCTCTTCATGTCCGTTCTCGGCATAGACTTCGGAGATCGCCCGAAGCTGGGAGTTGGAGCCGAACACGAGATCGGTGCGCGTTGCCGTCCATTTTTCCTCGCCGGTTGAGCGATCCTTGCCGACAAACTCCTCGTCGCCGGTCTCGTCCACGACCTTCCAGACCGTGCCCATGTCGAGCAGGTTGACGAAGAAATCGTTGGTGAGCAGGCCCGGCCGGTCGGTGAGCACGCCATCGCCGGTATTGCCGGTAACCGCACCGAGCACCCGCAGGCCGCCGACCAGCACGGTCATCTCGGGGATAGAGAGACCGAGCAGATGCGCCCGGTCGACCAGTATGTCCTCGGTCCTCACGCTCGCCTTGGTCCGCAGATAGTTGCGGAAGCCGTCGGCGAATGGCTCGAGCGGTTCGAAGCTCTCCGCATCGGTCTGCGCTTCGGTCGCATCGCCGCGACCGCCAAGGAACGGAACTTCGACATCGAACCCGGCATCCTGCGCCGCCTTCTCGACCGCCGCCGTACCGGCCAGCACGATGGCGTCGGCCATCGACAGGTCGCCGCGCAGCTTGTCGATCCTGGCGAGGACTTTCGCCAGCTCGTCCGGATCGTTGACGTCCCAGTCTTTCATCGGGGCCAGGCGAACATGCGCGCCATTCGCGCCGCCGCGATGGTCGGACCGGCGATAGGTCGAAGCCGACGCCCAAGCCGCTTTGACCAGCTCACTGATCGACAGGCCGCTGTCGAGGATCTTCGACTTGAAATCGTTGACCGCGCCGTCGCTCGGCATCGTCCCGGCCGGGATCGGATCCTGCCAGATCAGGTCTTCGTCGGGCACTTCCGGTCCGAGATACCGGACTTTCGGGCCCATATCGCGGTGGCACAGCTTGAACCAGGCGCGGGCGAAAGCGTCTTCGAGCGCCGCCTGGTCGTCGCGGAAGCGCTCGGAAATCTTGCGATAGTCCGGGTCCATCTTCAGCGCCATGTCGGCGGTGGTCATCATCGTCGGGACCTTCTTGGACGGGTCGCGCGCATCGGGTGCCATATCTTCGTCGGCGGGGTCGACCGGCGTCCATTGCTTGGCGCCTGCAGGGCTCTCCACCAGCTCATAGTCATATTTGAAGAGCAGGCGGAAATAGTCATTCCCCCATTGGGTCGGATTGGGCGTCCATGCCCCCTCCAGGCCCGAGGTCGTGATATGACCTTTCTCGATCATGCCCTCGTCCGTGACCCAGCCGAAACCGAGCATATGGAGATCGCCCGATTCGGGTGCGCCGCTAAGCTGGTCTGCCGGCACCGCACCGTGGCACTTGCCAAAGGCATGGCCGCCAGCGGTGAGCGCCACCGTCTCCTCGTCGTTCATCGCCATACGCTCGAAGGTTTTGCGCATATCGCGCGCCGACTGCAGCGGGTCGGGATTGCCGCCCGGACCTTCCGGGTTGACGTAGATCAGTCCCATCTGGATCGCTGCGAGCGGATTTTCCAGCGCCTTGCCTTCATCGGGGACGATGCGCGTTTCGGCGCCTTGGTCGACCCACTTCTCCTCGGTACCCCAATAGACGGTTTCGGGCTCGTAAACGTCCTTGCGCCCGCCGCCAAAGCCGAACACCGGGCCGCCCATCGATTCGATCGCGACATTGCCCGTGAGGATGAACAGGTCGGCCCAGCTGATGCTCTGGCCGTATTTCCGCTTGATCGGCCATAAAAGCCGGCGCGCCTTGTCGAGATTGCCGTTGTCCGGCCAGCTGTTGAGCGGCGCAAAGCGCTGCTGCCCGCTGCCGGCTCCGCCGCGCCCGTCGCCCGTGCGATAGGTGCCGGCCGCGTGCCACGCCATGCGGATGAAGAAGGGGCCATAATGCCCGTAATCCGCCGGCCACCAGGCCTGTGAGTCCGTCATCAGGGCGGTCAGGTCATCCTTGAGCGCCTGGTAATCAAGCGTCTCGAAAGCCTTTGCATAATCGAAATCCTCGCCCATCGGATCCGGCGAGGCGCCGCTTTCGGTTAGTATCTCGAGATTGAGCTGATCGGGCCACCAGTCCCGATTGGTCCGTCCGAGCAGCGAGCGTTCTTCGCCATCGAATCCCATCGGGCATCCGCCGCTCATTTCTCCGGTCTTCGCGTCCATATCCTCCTCCTATTTCCTCGGGTGTATAGTTGAATATATCGCAAGAGCGGCGTCGGGAGAAACGACTAAGCTTTGTCAGTGATAATCAGAAAAACGATTGTGTCGCCGATTAAGTTCGAAACTGTTTTCGATTTCGTCGAAGTGATGGGCTTTCAGTCCCAGAGCTTGACGCCTTTAATGGCCCGGCCGATAGACTGTGCCGGGCAGTAGGGTGATACGAGAGACGAGATGGAACTCCTGGTCGATTTCCTCGCCCGTCTCGTCACGCAGTTCCAGTCTCCCGCATTGGCGTTTCTGATCGGCGGCATGTTGATCGCCGCTTTCCGCAGCAAACTCGATATTCCCGATGCGATCTACAAATTCGCGGTCTTCATGCTGCTCATGCGGATTGGCATCGAGGGCGGACTGGAGATACGCGAAGCCAATCTCGCCGATATGTTGCTGCCTGGTATCGCAACCGTGTTCATGGGTTGCGCGATCGTGCTTATCGGGCGCTTCACCCTGGCCTTGCTGCCGGGCGTGAAGACCGAGGACGCCATCGCCACCGCCGGGCTGTTCGGCGCAGTCAGTGCCTCGACGCTGGCGGCCGCCATGGTCCTGCTCGAGGAAGACGATATCTTCTACGAAGCCTGGGTCCCGGCGCTCTATCCCTTCATGGATATTCCCGCGCTGGTGCTCGCCATCGTGCTGGCCAATCTCTATTTCGCCAAGCGCGACGGCGAGGCGGGCGAGCGGCCGAAGATCGGGGTGATTATTGCCGACAGTCTGCGCGGTTCGGCGCTCTCGGCGCTGCTGCTCGGCCTCGCCCTCGGATTGCTGACGCGTCCTGAACAGGTGTTCGAGGGTTTTTACGATCCGCTGTTTCGCGGACTGCTCTCAATCCTGATGCTGATCATGGGAATCGAGGCCTATCAGCGGCTCAACGAGATCCGCAAGGTTGCGCATTGGTACGCGGTATATGCGGTCGTCTCTCCGTTGGCGCACGGGTTGATCGCCTTCGGGCTTGGCTATCTGCTGCATCTTGCAACCGGTTTCAGTCCGGGCGGGATCGTGGTGCTCGCTGTCATGGCAGGTTCGAGTTCCGATATCTCCGGGCCGCCGACCCTGCGCGCCGCGATCCCGTCGGCCAACCCTTCCGCCTATATCGGTTCCTCGACAAGTATCGGAACACCGGTCGCAATTGCCATCGGCATTCCGCTCTATCTCGCGCTCGCCCAGATCGTCTTCGGCGTCGGTGCCGGTTAGGACCGCGCGCGCGGTCAGTCGTGCAGGAATTTGTGCGGCCGGAGGATCTCGACTTCCTCGAGATAGGTGATGCCCGAATAATCGCTGAAATAGCGGGCGGCGACAGTGTCCGTTATGCGCTCGGCGATGTCATGGTCGGAGACGATTACCTCGACCTTCACATTTCTGAATGCGTCGACCACGGATGCGCGGTTCGTAGGACGCACGCCGCGGCTGCCCTTGCCGCCCGCCGCAACGACCGTATAGCCGGTCCCGCCCGCTTCTTCGATGATGTCGGTGACGCCGTCGAATATCAGTTTTTCGGTGATGATCACGACTTTGATCGCTTTATAGGTCATGCGCCGCGGCCTCCTGCGACCGGCCTATGCATGGTCCATCTACGGGTCAAGCGAGGATCGGTGACGGCTGCCGTTGTGCCGCGGCTGCGTTTTCGAATCGATGGCGTTTGGCGATCTCTACCGGCACAGGACCCATGTCCCCGGCTGCTTTGAAGGTGAAGACCGCGCCGCCGGGCCAGCATAGAGAAGGGTGGAGAGCGGTCTAACCCGTTGCAACGAGGCGCGGCCAGCAAGCGGCGGGCGATCATCCGCTATGCGCGCAGCCTTCAGGCCGTCGCCCGGATGCGCGACCCGGGCCTGCCGGTGCTGCCGCATCAGCGCGAGGCGCTGGCCGACGCGAGGGCAGCGCTCACCACCACCGACGAACACATGCGCGCTCGAGCGGGTCTTTGCGCGGGCGCCGGTGCTGATCGACGAGGCGGCCGATGGACACACGAGGCGAACCATGCGCGACAAGGCGCAAATACGCACGGATCCCGCGCTGCATGCCGAGCAATTCATCACGCGGCGGCCGCGCTCGGTCACGCGATGCGATCCGGCCGCATGGCGAACGATCAGCGGCGATGCGTGATCCGCAGCGCGGCTGGCGGGATGGTCGCGGGCGGTCCTTATGGTTGGTGTACGGGGTATGATCCTGCGCGCCTTGCCGGAGAGTTGGCTGGCTGTGCTGTCTGGTTAGCCAAGGCATCGATCCGCTCGATACACATTGCTGCGACCATATCTTTGAAAGTATCGACCGTTCCTGCTGTTTGAGCGTTTGGACAGCGCTCGGCAAGCGATCGTCTGACTTGGGGGCGAAAGCGGACACGGTACGATATTTGATATATATCAAATACGATTTGGGTTTTCTCGCTAGATGGGCGGAATGCGAAATTCGTTTTTCCGCTGTCTCGTAATCCTCGCCGGACTGTGCGGCACGCCTGCGGCCATTAGTGCGAACGAGGTCGACTCCGCCGAAGAAACGCCGTCGATCGTCGACCCCTATCTCGATTTGCGCTACCGGCTCGAACTTGTCGACCAAGACGGATTGCCAAATGATGCAACGGCGTCGACGCTTCGGGTGCGGGCCGGGCTACGTACCCGCGATTGGCATGGGCTGAGCGCGCAGGTCGAGGCCGAGGGGATCCTGCATCTCGGGCCCGAGGATTTCAACGACACGGTCAATGGACGCATCGCTTTTCCCGTCGTTGCCGATCCCGATGACCTGCTGCTCAACCAGGCCTATGTCCGCTGGCAGTTGCCCGACCGCATCGATGCACGGGTCGGGCGACAGGTCATCAATCTCGACAATCAACGCTGGGTCGGTTCGGTCGGCTGGCGGCAGAACGACCAGACGTTCGACGCGGCCTTCGCCACCGTCAATCCATCCGCCTCGACCAGCTTGACCTATGGCTATGCCTGGCGGGTCAACCGGATCTTCGGCCCGGATTCGCCGATGGGCATCTGGCGCGACAATGACATTCACATGATCCGCGGCTCCGTCGAGGTTCCGGATTTCGGCACGATCAGCGCCTATGGCTATCTGCTCGATATACCGGATGCGCCGGCGAATTCTTCACGGACCTGGGGCGTGCGCGTGACGGGACGGCGGCCCGTTGGCGGCGATATCGGCCTCATCTATGCCGCCGAATATGCGCGGCAGAGCGATCGGGCCGGGCATCCACGCGATTTTTCGCTCTCCTATCTTCTCCTCCAACCCGGCGTAGCAGTCGGGCCGGTTGCGCTTCGGGTCGGCTATGAGCGGCTGGGCGGCAACGGGGTGGATGCCTTGCAGACCCCGCTCGCGACGCTCCACGCGTTCAACGGCTGGGCCGACAAATTCCTGCGAACACCGCCGACTGGCTTGCGCGATCTGTATGTCGACGCCACCGTCCGGCCGTTTCGTGCCGGATTTTTGGAGAATGCGGCCTTCCGGGTCGTCTATCACGACTTCCGGTCGACGCGCGGGGATATCCATTATGGCAGCGAATGGGATGCGCAATTCTCGGTCCCGCTGCGTCCGGGCTGGTCGATGGCGATCAAATATGCTGACTATGACGCGGATCGCTTTGCGACCGATACGCGCAAATTCTGGCTGACGACGCAGATAAGATTTTGACCAACGCCGCGATGACCGCCGGGGACAGACGCCGCGCCTATACCGGCCCGGCCTTTCTGAGCCATGGCTTCCGGCCGTTCTTCTTTCTGGGCTCCTGTTTCGCCGCGCTGGCGATCCCGCTCTGGCTCGCCGCTTTTGCTTATGGCTATGGCATCGCCGGAGACGCGATGCGCTGGCACGCCCACGAAATGCTGTTCGGTTATCTAGCGGCGATCGTCGCCGGTTTTCTGATGACGGCCATCCCCAACTGGACGGGGCGGTTGCCGGTCATGGGAACGCCGCTGTTTCTGTTCGTATTGGTCTGGATCGCGGGACGCATCGCGATGTTCATCGGTGACGGCGGTTTCGTCGCCGCAATCGACAGCGCGTTCCTGGTCCTGCTGGCCGGTTTCGCATGGCGCGAAGTGCTGCGTGGCAAGAATTGGCGCAACCTCCCCGTCTGCCTTTTTGTCAGCCTGTTCGCGATCGCGAACATCCTGTCCCACGTCGAGCAACACGCTTCCCTGCCAACCGGGATCGGCGAGCGCTTCGGTCTGGGCGTTGCCGTCATGCTGATGTCTCTCATCGGCGGGCGGATCATTCCGTCCTTCACGATCAACTGGATGAAACGGAGAGGAAAGCGGCCTCTAGCTTCGCCCTTCGGCCCCTTCGACAAGGCCGCGCTGCTGGCAACCGGATTGGCAACGACTGCGTGGATCGCCGCGCCGGACACCGCATTAGCCGGCTATGCTCTGCTGGCCGTTGGCGGTCTCCATCTGGTGCGGCTGGTGCGTTGGCGGGGCTGGACGACCTTTGTCGAGCCTTTGGTCGCGATCCTGCACATAGCCTATGCTTGGTTGGTCGCTGCGTTCCTCGCGATGGGCACATCGGTCGTTCGGCCCGATCTCGTCACGCCTTCGCTGGCGTTGCACGTGCTGACCGCCGGTGCGATCGGGCAACTCACGATGGCCGTGATGACGCGCGCGAGCCTCGGCCATTGCGGCCGGGCGCTGGAGGCGGGTGTGGGCACGGTGACGATCTATGCGCTGATCTTTCTCGGGGCGGCCTTCCGGGTCGCGGGGCCGTTCACGCCGCTCGACTATGCGCTCGTCATGTCGTTGAGCGGAGCCTTGTGGATTTCGGGCTTCCTGCTGTTTGCCATCCTTTACGGCCCGATGCTCTTCACGCCGCGCCGTTCGTAGATTTCCTCCACCGCATCGATCAGCGGCGTGGGTTTGGCATAGTCCGCCAATGCTGCCGCATCGTCGATATGAATATTGCCGCCCCGGACGCGCACGCCGTGCGCCGACAAGGCCCCAAAGGCGCGCGAGAGGTTTTCGGGCGTCATGCCGAGCAGCGCCGCGATAGTCCCCTTGCCGGCCGGCAGCTTGAAATGCCTCGGATCGCCGCGTGCCTCGGATTGGCGGAGCAGGTAATTGGCCAGCCGCTCGGCGGCTAGGCGCAGCTTGATCTCCTTGTGCTGCTTGACGAGCTGGCGATAGGCCTTCGAAAGTTCGGCGGCCACGGCCGCGGCGAAGGCCCGGTCCTCGGCGAAACACCGCCGGATATGTTCATTGGGAATCATCATAATCCGCGAGGGCAGGAAAGTCCGCGCCGACATCAGGAAGACCGCATCGTTCAACACCGCTGCCAGGATGAAGGCCGAAGTCGGCTCGATCACCGCCATCGTCGTCTCGCGCCCATTATGGCCGGCGTAAAGTTCGACCGCGCCTTCGACGAGGACATAGAGAAAATCGGCCGGATCGCCCTCTCGGATCAGGTCGACCTGTGGCGGGAAGGTTTGCAGCAATGCGGCTTCGACCAATTCGTCGAATCGCCGATCGTCCATATCGGCGAACAGCGGAAGATTGCGCACGATCGGTATGTCTTCAGGGCGCATGTGCGTTTCTTCCTTCCGTTGCCGGCTCCCGCACCGACAATCGTTTGATAAATATCAAAGCTACACTTGTCGATAGAGCGACGATCAGCCGAATTATGTCAAATGATTGTCCGATAAATGTATGATTTGCATCGGTAAACCCGAGATTTGATATAAATCAAAACGCTTCACGGTCCGCTTCACCAAACAGAGGCAACAGAGAATCCTCTGCGATTCTCATGCGGTCAGGGGAGCGCATAATGCACGATGTTGCCGAGATGAGACCGGCCCAGCAGCACAAGGCGCTGGGCATGAGCACGGCGGCCTTCACCATCTGTTTCGCCGTCTGGACGATCTTCTCGATCATCGGGATCCAGATCAAGGCCGATCTCGGATTGAGCGATACGCAGTTCGGTTTGCTGGTCGGCACGCCGATCCTCACCGGATCGCTGTCGCGGATATTCCTCGGCATCTGGACCGACCAATATGGCGGCCGGCTCGTATACACGCTCACAATGCTCAGCGCGGCCGCTGCGACCTTCCTGCTGTCGCTCGCGACCAGTTATTTCGTCATGCTGCTGGCCGCGCTGGGCGTCGGGCTGGCCGGCGGCAGTTTCGCGGTCGGCATCGCCTATGTCTCCAAATTCTACCCGATTGAAAAGCAGGGCACCGCGCTCGGCATTTTCGGCGCGGGTAACGTCGGTGCCGCCGTTACCAAGCTGCTCGCGCCGATGGTGCTCGTCGCCTTCGGCTGGACGATGGTGGCCCAGGTCTGGGCGGTGGTTCTCGCCGCCACCGCGATCATTTTCTGGCTGACCACAGACGACGATCCCGAACATCGGGCGCGCAGGACTACGGGCGAAAAACCGCGCTCGATGCTGATGCAGCTCGAACCGCTGAAGAACCAGCAGGTCTGGCGTTTCGCGCTCTATTATTTCTTCGTCTTCGGCGCTTTTGTGGCGCTGGCGCTGTGGCTGCCCCACTATCTGATCGACGTCTACGGCCTCGACATCAAAACGGCGGGACTGTTGGCTGCCGCCTATTCGATCCCGGCCAGCCTGTTCCGGGCCTATGGCGGCTATCTTTCCGACAAATATGGGGCGCGCAAGGTGATGTACGCGACGTTCGGCGTCTCGCTGCTGTGCCTGTTCATGCTGTCCTATCCGGAGACCGACTATGTCATCCACGGGATTCGCGGGCCGATCGAATTTTCGACCTCCATGGGGCTTGTTCCCTTCGTCCTGACCATCTTCATCCTCGGTTTCTTCATGTCGCTCGGCAAGGCGGCGGTCTACAAGCATATCCCGGTTTATTATCCCGGTCATGTCGGCGCCGTGGGAGGCCTTGTCGGCATGATCGGGGGGCTTGGCGGTTTCTTCCTGCCGATCGCGTTCGGCGCGATGAACGATCTCACCGGGATTTGGACGAGCTGTTTCATGCTGCTCTTCGCGCTCGTCGCCGTGGCTCTATTCTGGATGCATGCCGCCGTCCGGCAGATGGAACAGCGGGCGATGGGCAAGGAACTCGCTGAACTGCCGGAATTCCCGGAAATGCAGGAGCTCCACGAACCCGAAACGCATCCCGAGCAACGCTCGCCGACGCTCACCGACTGGCGGCCGGAGGACGATGAATTCTGGGCGGACAAGGGGGCGAAGATCGCCCAACGCAATCTGTGGATTTCGATCCCCTGTCTGCTGCTCGCCTTTTCGGTCTGGATGGTCTGGTCGGTCGTCGTCGCCAAACTGCCGGCGATCGGCTTCGATTATTCGACGGACGAGCTGTTCTGGCTCGCGGCGCTACCCGGTCTGTCCGGAGCGACCCTGCGGATATTCTACAGCTTCATGGTGCCCATCTTCGGCGGACGGCTCTGGACGACATTATCGACCCTGTCGCTGGCGATTCCGGCCTTCGGCATCGGTTATGCCGTGCAGGATCCCGACACGCCCTATTTCATCTTCCTGACGCTCGCGCTGCTCTGCGGCCTGGGCGGCGGCAATTTCGCCTCGTCGATGGCCAATATCAGCTTCTTCTTCCCCAAGCGGCAGAAGGGCAACGCGCTCGCGCTCAACGCCGGGCTCGGCAATGCCGGGGTTTCGGTCATGCAGTTCGTCGTGCCGATCGTCATCACGATGAGCGTGTTCGGCGCGATCGGCGGCGATCCGCAACCGGTTGCCGATGGCGATCCGCTGTGGATCCAGAATGCCGGCTTCATCTGGATACCCTTCATCCTCGTGAGCGCCGCGCTCGCCTGGTTCGGAATGAACGACATTGCATCCGCCAAGGCGAGCTTTTCCGAACAGGCCGTCATCTTCCAGCGCAAGCACAACTGGATCATGTGCTTCCTCTATACCGGCACATTCGGTTCGTTCATCGGCTATTCCGCGGGCTTCCCGCTGCTCGCGAACATCGCCTTTCCCGATGCCAACTCGCTCCAATATGTGTTCCTCGGACCGTTGATCGGCGCCGTATCCCGCGCTGCCACCGGATGGGTCTCCGACAAATGGGGCGGCGCGCGGGTCACCTTCTGGGTGTTCCTCGTCATGATCGTCGCGGTCGCCGGCGTCCTTTATTTCCTCGGCATCAAGGATGAGCCGGGCGCCTTCTGGGGCTTCTTTGCGATGTTCATGCTGCTCTTCTTCGCGACCGGCGTCGGCAATGCATCGACCTTCCAGATGATCCCGATCATCATGCGCAAGGAAGTGGGACGGTTGATGCCGGGCCTTCCGGCGAACGATCAGTTGCGCAATGCGGAGAAGGAATCCGCGGCGATCATCGGCTTCACCTCGGCGATCGCAGCCTATGGCGCCTTCTTCATCCCAAAATCCTACGGCAGTGCGATCGCGATGACCGGCCGGCCGGATGCAGCGCTCTGGGGCTTCCTGATCTTCTATGCGGCCTGCGCGGCGGTAACCTGGTTCGTCTATTCGCGCCGCGGCGGCCTGCTGCACGACATCGAACGCGGCAGGGAAACGCCTATCCAGCCACAGCTTGAACCGCAGCCCGCCGAATAAGGACCGGATGCCATGAGCCATCTTCTCGATCGCCTCAATTTCTTCAGTGAAAAACAGCCCTTCTCGAACGGCCATGGCGTAACGACGAAGGAGGATCGCCGCTGGGAGGACGGCTATCGCAAGCGCTGGCAGCACGACAAGATCGTGCGTTCGACGCATGGCGTGAACTGCACAGGGTCCTGTTCGTGGAAGGTCTATGTCAAAGGCGGGATCGTCACCTGGGAAACCCAGCAGACCGACTATCCGCGCACCCGGCCCGACCTGCCCAACCATGAACCACGCGGCTGTTCGCGCGGCGCGAGCTACAGTTGGTACATCTATTCGGGAAACCGGCTCAAATACCCCCTCGTCCGGTCGCGGCTGGTGAAGCTGTGGCGCGAGGCGCGCAAGACGATGGAACCGGTCGCGGCCTGGGCGTCGATCGTCCAGGACAAGGCGAAGCGCGACAGCTACACCAAGATCCGCGGTCATGGCGGCTTCGTCCGCGCCGATTGGGACGAGGTGACCGAGATCGTCGCTGCGGCCAACGCCTATACGGCGAAGGAACATGGTCCCGACCGGGTCATCGGTTTCTCGCCGATCCCGGCCATGTCGATGGTGAGTTACGCCGCCGGCTCGCGCTATCTCTCGCTGCTCGGCGGAACCTGCATGTCCTTTTACGACTGGTATTGCGACCTGCCGCCCGCCTCGCCGATGACCTGGGGCGAGCAGACCGACGTCCCGGAAAGCGCGGACTGGTATAATTCGGGTTTCCTCATGCTCTGGGGCTCCAACGTCCCGCAGACGCGCACGCCCGACGCGCATTTCTACACCGAGGCGCGCTACAAGGGCACCAAATCCGTGGTCGTCTCGCCCGATTATTCCGAAGCCGCAAAATTCTCCGATATCTGGCTCCACCCGAAACAGGGTACCGACGCCGCGCTCGCCATGGCGATGGGCCATGTCATCCTGCGCGAATATCATCTCGACCGGCAGGCCGAGTATTTCGAGGACTATGCCCGGCGCTACACCGACATGCCGATGCTGGTCCGCCTCGTCGAGACGAACGGCAATTTCGTTCCCGAACGGTTGCTGCGCGCGAGCGAATTCGGGGACGGCCTCGGCGAAGACAATAATGGCGAATGGAAGACCGTCGCGATCGACGAGAAAACCGGCGATATCATCGTTCCCAACGGTTCGGTCGGCTTCCGCTGGGGCGATAAGGGCAAATGGAATCTCGAGGAAAAGGAAAGCGGCGGAGCGGAGACCAAGCTGCGCCTGACCAATATCCTCGACGGTGACTATGACGATGTGCTCGACGTCGCCTTCCCCTATTTCGGCAATCGCGACCATGACTATTTCGAAGGAACCGACCATCCCGATACGCTGATGCGGCGGATCCCGGCGATGAAGCTCAAGCTGGCCGAGGGCGATGCCTATGTCGCCACCGTCTACGACCTGTTCATGGCCAATTACGGCCTCGACCGGGGCCTGGGCGGCGAACATCTCGCTACGAGTTTCGAGGAAAACGAGCCCTATACGCCCGCCTGGGCCGAGCAGATCACCGGCGTGCCCGCCGATCACATCGTCACCGTCGCGCGCGAATTCGCGGACAATGCGGAAAAGACCCAGGGCAAGTCGATGGTGATCCTCGGGGCGGGGCTCAACCACTGGTATCATATGGACATGAACTACAGGGGGATCATCAACCTCCTGATCATGTGCGGGTGCGTGGGCCAGTCGGGTGGCGGCTGGTCGCACTATGTCGGCCAGGAGAAACTGCGCCCGCAAACCGGCTGGCTGCCGCTCGCCTTCGGCCTCGACTGGGGCCGCCCGCCGCGTCAGATGAACTCGACGAGCTTCTTCTACGCCCATTCCGATCAGTGGCGCTACGAGACGTTGGGCGTCGACGAAATCCTGTCGCCGACCGCTCCGGACGGCGATTGGGGCGGATCGCTGATCGACTATAACGCCCGTGCCGAGCGGATGGGCTGGCTGCCGTCCGCGCCGCAGCTCAAGACCAACCCGCTCGAGATCACGAAAGCCGCGCGGGCGCTTGAAAAAGAACCGGCGGATTATGTCGCGGACGCACTCAAATCCGGCACGTTGGAACTCAGCTGCCACGATCCCGACGATCCGGCCAACTGGCCGCGCAACATGTTCGTCTGGCGCTCGAACCTGCTCGGCTCGTCGGGCAAGGGGCATGAATATCTGCTCAAGCATCTGCTCGGCACCAGCCATGGCGTGCAGGGCAAGGATCTGGGCGAAATGGGCCATGCCAAGCCCGAGGACGTCGCCTGGCACAATGAAGCGCCGGAAGGAAAACTCGACCTGCTCGTGACGCTCGATTTCCGCATGTCGACGACCTGCGTCTATTCGGACATCGTTCTGCCGACCGCGACCTGGTACGAGAAAAACGACCTCAACACGTCCGACATGCATCCTTTCATCCATCCGCTTTCGGCGGCGGTCGACCCGGTCTGGGAGTCGAAATCCGACTGGGAAATCTACAAGGCGATCGCCAAGAAATTCTCCGAGATCGCGCCCGAGGTTCTGGGCGTGGAAGAGGATGTGGTCCTCACACCGATCCTGCACGACACGCCGGGTGAGATCGCCCAGCCGATGGACGTTGCCGACTGGAAGAGAGGCGATACCGATCCCGTCCCGGGCAAGACGATGCCGCAGGTCGCGGTCGTCAAGCGCGATTACCCGAATCTTTACAAGCGCTTCACGGCGCTCGGTCCGCTGATGGACGAGCTCGGCAATGGCGGAAAAGGCATCGCCTGGAACACCGAGCATGAGGTCGAGCATCTGAAGGCGCTCAACGGTGTCGTTACCGAAGACGGTCCGACCCAGGGCATGGCCCGGATCGAAAGCGATATCGACGCCACCGAAGTGATCCTGATGCTCGCGCCGGAGACCAATGGCGAGGTTGCGGTCAAGGCGTGGAACGCGTTGTCCGAATTTACCGGACGTGAGCATGCGCATCTCGCGCAGCCCAAGGAGGACGAGAAGATCCGCTTCCGCGATGTCGTCGCGCAGCCGCGCAAGATCATTTCCTCGCCGACCTGGTCGGGCCTGGAAAGCGAGAAGGTTTGCTACAATGCCGGCTATACGAACGTCCATGAGCTGATCCCGTGGCGAACGCTCACCGGGCGCCAGCAACTCTATCAGGATCATCTCTGGATGCGGGCCTTTGGCGAAGGCTTTTGCGTCTATCGCCCGCCGATCGACACCAAGACGGTCAAGCCGATGCTCGACCGGGCAGAAGGGCAGGACCATGTCGTCCTCAACTTCATCACGCCGCACCAGAAATGGGGCATTCATTCGACCTATACCGACAATCTCCTGATGCTGACCCTTTCCCGGGGAGGCCCGATCGTCTGGATGTCGGAAACCGACGCGGGCAAGGCGGGGATCGTCGATAATGACTGGGTCGAGGCCTTCAACGCCAACGGCGCGCTCGTCGCGCGCGCCGTCGTCTCTCAGCGGATGAAGGAAGGCACGCTCTTCATGTATCATGCGCAGGAGAAGATCGTGAACGTGCCGGGATCGGAGATCACGGGCCAGCGCGGCGGCATCCATAACAGCGTCACCCGCGCGGTGCTCAAGCCGACGCATATGATCGGCGGCTATGCCCAGCAAAGCTATGGCTTCAACTATTACGGCACGGTGGGATCGAACCGCGACGAGTTCGTGATCGTCCGCAAGATGGCCGAGGTCGACTGGCTCGACGGACCTGAAAACAGGCTGTCCCCGGATATGGAGGCAGCAGAATGAAAGTCCGCGCGCAAATCGGCAAGGTGCTGAACCTCGACAAATGCATCGGCTGCCACACCTGTTCGGTCACGTGCAAGAATGTGTGGACCAGCCGCGAGGGCATGGAATATGCCTGGTTCAACAATGTCGAGACCAAGCCCGGCATCGGCTATCCGAAGGACTGGGAAAACCAGAAACGCTGGAACGGCGGCTGGGAGCGGCTGCGCAAGGGCCGCCTCCGCCCGCGCATGGGCGGCAAATGGCGGGTGCTCGCCAAGATCTTCGCCAATCCCGACCTCCCCGAGATCGACGATTATTACGAGCCCTTCACCTTCGATTACGAGCATCTGCAGACCGCGCCCGAGATGAAGGCGATGCCGACGGCGCGGCCGCGCTCGCTGATTTCGGGCGAGCGGATGGAGAAGATCGAATGGGGGCCGAACTGGGAGGAAATCCTCGGCGGCGAATTCTCCAAACGCTCGGAGGATTACAATTTCGAAGGCGTGCAAAAGGAGATTTACGGCGAGTTCGAAAACACCTTCATGATGTACCTGCCGAGACTCTGCGAACATTGCCTCAACCCGACCTGCGTCGCGGCCTGTCCCTCGGGCGCGATCTACAAGCGCGAGGAAGATGGCATCGTCCTGATCGACCAGGAGAAATGCCGCGGCTGGCGGATGTGCGTTTCGGGCTGCCCCTACAAGAAGATCTACTACAACTGGAACACCGGCAAATCGGAGAAATGCATCTTCTGCTATCCGCGGATCGAGGCCGGCCAGCCGACCGTCTGTTCAGAAACCTGCGTCGGCCGTATCCGCTATCTCGGCGTGCTGCTCTACGATGCCGACCGTATCGAGGAGGCGGCTTCGGCCGAGAATGTCGAAGATCTCTATCAGGCACAGCTGGATATCTTCCTCGATCCCAACGATCCCGAAGTCATCGAACAGGCGCGCAAGGACGGCGTGCCCGACGCTTGGCTCGAGGCTGCGAAAAACTCGCCCGTCTACAAGATGGCGATGGAGTGGAAGGTCGCCTTCCCGCTCCACCCCGAATATCGGACTCTGCCGATGGTCTGGTATGTACCGCCTTTGTCGCCGATCAGCGCCGCGGCCAGTGCCGGGCAGATCGCGGTCAATGGCGACATGCCGGACGTCCGCAGCTTGCGCATCCCGCTCAAATATCTCGCCAACCTGCTGACCGCGGGCAAGGAAGAGCCGGTCGCGCTCTGCCTCGAACGGATGCTCGCGATGCGCAGCTATATGCGCTCGAAGACGATAGACGGCGTGATTGCCGCAGACGTCGCCGAAAGTGTCGGTCTGAGTGCGCAGCAGATCGAGGACATGTACCATGTCATGGCGATCGCCGATTATGAGGATCGCTTTGTCATTCCGACTACGCACCGCGAGGAAGTCGAAGACGCCTATGACGTGCGCGGCTCATGCGGCTTCTCGTTCGGCAATGGATGCTCCGGCGGCGCGTCCGAACCCAATCTGTTCGGGACGCCTAGGAAGAAGCGCATCCAGACCCCTTCGGAGATGTTCTGATGACGGCGAAAACCTTCAAAATTCTCTCGCTGCTGCTCGCCTATCCGACCGTGGAGATTCAGGCCGCATCCTGCGAATTCTACGATATCCTTGCCGGTGAAGGTCTTGTGCCCGGTGATCGTCTGCCATCGCTGCGTACCCTGATCGAAGAGTACCGGACCCGCGAACTGCTCGATCTGCAGGAACGCTATGTCCTGCTGTTCGACCGCACCCGCTCGCTGTCGCTCCACCTGTTCGAGCATGTCCATGGCGAAAGCCGCGACCGCGGCCAGGCGATGGTCGATCTCAAGGCGATGTACGAAGAGCGCGGGCTCGCGATAGAGAGCAAGGAACTGCCGGATTTCATCCCGCTATTCCTCGAATTCCTATCGACCTTACCTCGAACCGAGGCACTCGACCTGCTTGGCCAGCCGGCCCATGTGATCGCGGCGCTCGGCGAGCGGCTCGCCAAGCGCGAAAGCAGCTATGCCGCCGTGATGCTGACCCTCGCGGCAATCGCCGAAGCCGACCCGAAAGCGACCGAGGCGCTTCTCGACGAGCCCGACGACGATCCCCGCGATCTGGAGGCCATCGATGCGATCTGGGAAGCCGAACAGGTGACCTTCGGACCGGGGTCGCCCGATGAAGGCTGTCCGAAAGTCGCCGGAATGCTCGATCGTCTGGCGGCCGAAATGCCCGCCGAACAAGATGGGAGTGCGGACAATGGCTGAATTCCTCAACAGCCTGGTCTTCGGTATCTATCCCTATATCGCGCTCTCGGTGCTCGCGATCGGGTCGATCGTGCGCTACGACCGCGAACCCTATAGCTGGCGCTCGGGGTCGAGCCAGCTCTTGCGCCGCCGCCAGCTCATGGTGGGTTCCGTTCTGTTCCATCTCGGCGTGCTGGTCGTATTTGTCGGCCATCTGGTTGGCCTGCTGACTCCGATCGAGCTCTTCGACTGGATGGGAATTAGCCATCCGTTCAAACAGGTCATGGCGATCGGGGTCGGCGGCGTTGCGGGTGCGATATCGCTGATCGGTGCGACGATGCTCGTCCATCGCCGGCTGTTCGATGCCCGTGTCCGCCGCAATTCGAGCTTTGCCGACACGGCGGTGATTCTGCTGCTTTGGCTGCAGCTCGTGCTCGGCCTGTCGACGATCCTGATCTCGCTCGAGCATCTCGACGGCGCGGAGATGGTCCGCTTCATGGCCTGGGCGCAGGGCATCTTCACCTTCGACGCGGCGGCCTCAAGCTATGTCCTCAACGCGCACTGGATCTTCAAACTGCATATCTTCCTCGGCCTGACGATCTTCCTGATCTTTCCCTTCACCCGGCTCGTCCACATGCTGTCGGCACCGGTCCGCTATATGTGGCGCCCGGGTTATCAGGTCGTGCGCAGTAAAAAGGCGTTGTCGTGAGTATGCGGCCGACCAACGAAACGATCCGTGTCGACGGCAGGGAAATCCCGGCCGCCGTGATCGCCGCGGAGGCGCAGAACCATCCGTCCGACGATCCGGATACGGCCTGGGCCGCCGCGAGCGAAGCGCTGGCGATCAAGGCGCTGCTGCTAGCCGAGGCGTACCGGGTAGGGATTGAAGCCACCGCATTGGAGGATGACAGGGGCCGTGAGCTCGCGCCTGACGATGCACGTATCGAAGCGCTACTCGAAAGCGAGCTCAGTACGCCCGAAGCCGATGAGGAAACATGCCGGCGCTATTATGAACGCCATATCGCCCAATTCACGAGCCCCGACCTTGTCGAGGCGTCGCATATCCTCTTCGCCGCGCCCCGGGAGGACGAAAGCGCTTTCGCTCAAGCCATCGGCGATGCGGAAGCGACAATTTCTGAATTGCAGGAGCAGTTGGGATTGTTTTCCGATCTGGCGCAAGCGCGATCCGCCTGCCCATCGGCGTCGCAAGGCGGCAATCTCGGCCAGCTCGGCCCCGGCCAGACGGTCGACGAGTTCGATACCTTCCTCTTCAATCTCGAAGAGGGCCAGCTGTGTCCGGTCCCGGTCAAGACGCGCTACGGTGCTCATGTGCTGAAGGTCGGCCGCAAGATTGCAGGCCGGACACTGCCGTTCGAATCCGTGCGAGCGAAGATCGCCAGCTATCTCGAGGAAGCGAGCTGGCGGCGCGCCGTGGCACAATATATTGGTATCCTTCTCGGTCGCGCGCGCATCGAGGGGATCGATCTGAACGGGAATTCCGACCCACTCGTGCAATAAGCCAAATGTCCGCTCTTGGGGTCGCAAAGCAGAAGCCAGATAGCCGGCTTACAGGAAAGCGCTGGTGACCCCTACGGGAACATAACCCTAGTTCCATGCATAGTCATTCTGTGCTGTAAAGTGCATTAAAGCTGGATATTTGGACGATATCGATTTCGGCCCGTTTCAGCCCATCGCTTCAAATCCCACACATTATGTGGTAACAAATGTGGGATCGAAATCGCGGGAACAAAGCCCATGTCCCTGACTGCATTGAAGGTGAAGACCGCGCCGCCCGGCCGTCACGGCGATGGCCGGGGACTTTATCTCGTGGTCAAGGACAGCGGCACCCGGTCCTGGGTGCTGCGTATACAGCATCGGGGCCGGCGCCGCGATCTGGGTCTCGGGCCCTTTCCCGATGTCTCGCTTGCAGAGGCGCGGATTGGGGCGATGGAGTTGCGCAAACAGGTGCGCGCCGGTCTCGATCCGGTGGCTGAGCGCCGCAGAGGCAATGCGGTTATTCCAAGCTTCGAGGCGGCGGCCCGGGACTGTTATGATGCACTGAAAGAGGGTTGGAAGAACCAGCGCCATGCGTCCTGGATATCCAGCCTGGAAAACCATGTCTTTCCCGCGATCGGAACACTGCCGGTCGAGGAAGTGGACAGCGCTGTCGTGCGCGATGTGCTGGAGCCGATCTGGCTGACCATTCCCGATACCGCGCGGCGGATATTGCAGCGGATCGGCGCGGTGCTCGACTTTGCCCATATCCGCGGCTGGCTGCCGAACGAAGTATCGCTACGCTCGGTCCGCAAGGGTCTACCGCGCCAGACAGCGACGACCAACCATCTGGCGGCGATGCACTATAATGAAGTACCGGCCTTTATGGCGAAGCTTACAGACTTGCCGCCGACCGTCGGCCGCGATGCTCTACGGTTGACGATCTTGACGGCCGTGCGATCGAACGAGACGCGCTTGGCAACCTGGCCCGAGTTCGATCTGCGCAAGGCGCTGTGGACCATCCCCGGTGCGCGGATGAAGATGAACGAGCCGCATATCGTGCCGCTGTCGCGGCCAGCGATCGTCCTGCTCAGGCGAGTGAAGAGGGAGCGCAGCGGCAATAGCGATCTGGTCTTCTCGGTATCGAGCGACAAGCCGATCAGCGATATGACGATGATCAAGGTGTTGCGCGACATGGATATCGAACAGGTGACGGTGCACGGGTTCAGGAGCAGTTTTACCGACTGGGTGGCCGAAGAAACGGATACTCCCAAGGAGGTCGCGGACAAGGCGCTGGCGCACAAGATCCCAAACCGGGTCGAGGCGGCCTATCGCCGTACCGACTTTCTGGCCAAGCGGCGCAAGCTGATGACAGCATGGGCGAAATATTGCATGAAGCGAGCAAACGGGAAAGCGGCGGCTTGTAATTGAGCCAGATGCCGAAGGCAGCGGGGTGGGGTGATCTATCCCTTCAACTCCGTCTCGACTTCCTCGCAGTGATAGGCGGGCGGATCGGCGATCCAGCGGTTGATCTCGGACTCGCGCCAGCCCGAGCAATAGTCGCTGATCTTAACCTGACGTGGGAAGGTGCCGTCCTTCATCTTGCGGTACAGCGTCGAGCGGCTGAGGCCGGAACGGTCGAGCACGGTCCTGATACGCAGGATTTTATCAGGTTCGGTCATCACAAATTCAATCATGGAGTGATAAGGGATGGCATAGCTTCCTATGCGCAAAGCCCCGTAGCAAGAGGGATCGGCGGCGATTCGGCGTAAAGGCGGTAAACACTGGTGAACGGCGGGTATTTGCGGCGAACGGCGACCCCATCGCAAGTCCAGTCATGACAAAGCCAAACTTTTTTGTGGCATAATCCATGGCATTTCGGAGCATGTGCTGAAAATCATCGTATTACATCAGCACGTTAAGTCGCGAGTTCGAATGCTGCGCTATCCACGCTTTACGAGATATAGTCCAAAGGCAGTTCGGTCGTTGCCTTAAGTTTTTCCATCGAAAAGCTTGCAGAAACGTCGTACATAGCAACATTCCGGATCATCCGCCTGTAGATTGTATCGTAGCCTTTCATATCAGGCGCAACTACCTTTAGCACATAGTCGACATCACCTGATGTGCGATGCACTTCCACTATCTCCGGAATGGACGCGACAGCCGCATTGAAGGTCTCCAGCCAATTGTCGCTGTGGTCGCTCGTTCGGATCAGAACAAAGCCAGTTAGACCCAAACTGATTGCTTCTTGATCGAGAAGTGCGACCCGGCGGTCGATAACGCCATCGTCTTCAAGTTTTCGAATTCGTCGCCATACTGGAGTTGGTGAGATCCCTGCTCGTTCGGAGAGTTCCGCCACCGGAAGGCTCGCATCTTGCTGCAAGATACGCAGTATCTTTTTGTCGATGCTGTCCAAAACATTCCTCCTAAGAGCGATAATCTAAAAAATTTATCTACTATAAATAGATTCCGGCCGCAACTTTGGTGACATTCTCTCAGAGGTCAACGCTATCCCTCCGCGTAGAAGTTCATAGGGAGGTCGAAACGATGAAACTGTTCACCAATCACCCAAACTCGGTCGGCGAAAGCTATCTGGAGCATATGGGCATGGCGTTCGGGTTCGGATTTCGCCTCATATGGTCAGGCATCGCCTGTATCCTTCACGGACTATTTCCATTCCTGTTCGTCAGCACTGGCAGCAAGACAGTAGGCGACCTTCATGACCGGATGATAGCCAATCGTAATCGCAGGTCGTCGGATCAAGCGGTTCCGGCTGAGTAGAGGGTTGTGAACACGGCCGTCCTGCGTCGCGGCGCCTCGGTCTACGCCGCCAGCATTCTGTCCGCGGTGCGAGACTATGGCGCTGGCACAGCGGTATCAGTGGCACTCGCTTTGACTGCGCTCGCAATCAACTCCTGGCTGGGCGGTCCGGCGATGATTCATGCGCTCTTACTTGGCTTCGTCCTGCGCTGGGCTGTATCGGGAAGACGGTTCGATGCAGGAATCGACTTTTCTGCCAAGACACTTCTGCGCCTCGGTGTCGGATTGCTCGGCGCTGGTATTTCATTTCAGCAAGTTTTGGCGCTTGGCCCGCAGGTCGTAGCGTTGGTGGCGGGTGGGGTGGTCTTTACCATCATTCTCGGACTCATCTGCGCACGCTTGCTCGGCTTGGGTCGTGATCTCGGTTTGTTGTTGGGTGGGGCGGTAGCGATTTGCGGTGCGTCCGCGGCGCTCGCGATTGCGTCGGTATTACCCAAAAGTGAGCGAAGCGATGCCAATACGCTCCTGGCAGTGGTCGGCGTTACCGCGCTTAGCACAATCGCGATGGTTCTCTATCCGCTCGCTTCGATCGCATTGGTAATGTCGGCCAAAGCGAGCGGTGTGTTTTTCGGCGCTACGATCCATGACGTCGCGCAGGTGGTGGGAGCCGGCTATATGATCTCCGACCACACCGGAGAAACCGCAACTATCGTTAAACTTCTTCGGGTTGGCTGCCTCGTCCCGGTCGTGGCGGCAATCAGCCTTTGGACCGGCAATTCGCACAAAGACAGAACTCGCAGCATCGGTCACCTATTCCCATGGTTCTTAGGGCTTTTTATCTTATTGTCGGCGGTCGCCAGTCTGCAATTGGTGCCAAACGCCATCATGGATATGGTCAGTTCTGCGGCCAAAATTCTCCTGTTGATCGCGATTGCGGCCCTAGGTTTAAAAACGTCGCCCAGCGGACTTGCCAAAGTCGGGATTAAGCCGGTGCTGGTGCTTGCCGTGGCAACGCTCGGCTTGGCGCTGCTGGTTTTGACTTTGCTTTTCTTCCTTCCGGAGCATTTTGCATGAGAAGCCTTTTCATGCAGTTGCACCTCCCGCCACCGGATGCGCTGCACGGCATAACCATGGCGCATGCCGCCGATCCGCGCTTGCACAAAATGGATCTGGGCGTTGGCGTATATCGCAACGAAGAGGGGTATTCGCCGGCTATGGAGGCGGTTAAGAATGCTGAGCGGATACTTGCCAACTCGGATGGCTCTAAGGCGTATTTGCCGACGCGAGGGCATCCCGAATTTCTCGAGGGCATGGAGGGATTGCTTTTTCCAAGTGACCCTATCGACTCAATCGTTTCGATCCAAACTGTGGGCGGGACCGGCGGTATATATCTCGCTCTAGAACTGGTCCGTAGAGCAAATCTCGATGTCACAGTTCATATCGGCACCCCCAGTTGGCCCAATCATGCCGGTATATGCCGGCATTTGGGCGTTCCCGTCCGCGAGTTCGCGCACTGTGATCCGGACAGCGGCGTTCCGTCTTCCAAGGGGTATCTGCGAAGCCTTGAGGGCGCGAAGCCGGGCGACCTTCTTATCCTGCATGGACCTTGTCATAACCCAACAGGACGCGATCTCGCCTTTGATGACGCCGTTTTTTTGGTTCGCGAGGCATATGATCGCGGTGTGACCTGTTTAATCGATGCCGCCTACTACGGTCTTGGCAACCGGCTAGAAGACGATCTCGAATATCTGAAGGCTATGCTGGTTGCCGCACCCGCTACGATGCTGATCATGTCGGGCTCAAAGGCGTTCGGATTGTACCGGGACCGGATCGGCATCTTGTTCGTCAATTGCATGTACGCAAGAGGCGAAGACATTGTCGCCGTGCTTGGCAACATTGCCAGGACAACCTACTCGGTTCCCGCTGCCCATGGGGCGCAGGTCATAGGTACGATTCTGGGCGATCCCGACCTGAAATCGCATTGGATCGGAGAGCTGGATGCGATGCGTGATCGGATCAATGGTTTGCGCGATCAAATTCATCAATTAGCAGATGGCGCACCGATTTTCAGTTCCCTACAGGCTGAAAAAGGCATTTTTTCTCTTCTTCCGCTTTCATCCGATACGGTCACCAAACTTGCCGATACGTATGGAATTTACATTGCCGGCTCGGGTCGAATCAACTTAGCGGGGCTAAGCCGTCAAACAGTGCCGTTGTTTGTTGAGGCGATACGCTATGCTAATGGGTAACAGTATTATCCTGGTCAATCGCCCTACTCGCAGTCATCCGCGCGCTCAGGACAGGTACAATGTATATTTGCAGAAGTTTGGGCCATGAGCACACATCAGTCGCGGGCCGGGACGAACATACTCGATCCAAAACCTTCTGAAATCGTACATCTTGAATATATCGAGCGCCGCCTTCGCTGGCTCAGTTCGTGGATGGTCCACGATGCCAACAATTTGCGGGAGAAGCGCGACGGGCTTAAGGTGGGCGGCCATCAGGCGAGTTGTTCGTCGATAACGGCCATCATGGCAGCGCTATATTTCCATGCTCTGCGGCCGCAGGACAAGGTTGCGGTCAAGCCGCATGCAGGCCCTGTTCTTCACGCGATCCATTACCTGATGGGCGAACAGACGCGCGATCGAATGGAACGGTTTCGCGGTCTCGGCGGGGTGCAGAGCTACCCCTCGCGCACCAAGGATGCGATCCCGGTCGACTTCTCGACCGGTTCGGTCGGGCTGGGGGTGGCGATCACGGCCTTTTCCTCTTTGGTTCAGGACTATCTCATTGCCCATGGCCGGCTTGCGGAGGAGCAGGCCGGGCGGATGATCGCGTTGATGGGCGATGCCGAGCTCGACGAAGGCAATATCTATGAATGTCTGATCGAAGCGTACAAGCATGATATCCGCAATTGCTGGTGGATTGTCGATTACAACCGCCAGTCGCTCGACGCGACGACCGCGGACCGGATGTTCCGCCGCTTCGACGATATCTTCGAGACCTGTGGCTGGCGGGTCGTCACACTCAAATTTGGGAAGCTCCAGCGCGAGGCCTTTGACAAGCCGGGAGGTAAGGCGCTGGAGGACTGGATCGAGAACTGCCCCAACGCGGACTTTGCTGCACTCACTTATCTCGGTGGCGCGGCCTGGCGTGAACGGCTGAAGCAGGACATTGGCGGCAAGCGTGGGGTCAAAGCCCTGTTGGCCAGGTATGACGACGAGCAGTTAGCGGCGCTTATGACGAATCTCGGCGGTCATTGCATCGAGACTCTGGTCGAGGCGTTCGACGGGATGGACGACGAGCGCCCGACGCTGATGATCGCCTATACCGTCAAGGGCTACGGCCTGCCGCTCGCCGGGCACAAGGACAACCATTCCGGCATGATGAACACCGCACAGATCGAGAGGCTGCGCGATGCGATGGACATTGCCGAGGGGGCCGAGTGGGACAAATGGGGCGGGGTGGGCGACAATGCCGTCGCCTCGCTCGAAGCGTTTGTTGCGGACAGCCCTATTGCGCGCAAGCAGCGCGAGGCCGCAGCGCCAACCGTGCCGGTGCCGGAAAGGCTGTCGACTGGTGCGAAGGCCGACATCTCGACGCAGGCCGCCTTCGGCGCGATCCTACACGACCTCGCCAAGTCGGACGATCCGCTGGCCGACCGCATTGTGACCACCGCGCCCGACGTTACGCAGACCACCAATCTCGGCGCCTTCGTGAACCAGCGCGGCCTGTTTCGGCGGCAGGAACTGGCCGACGTGTTCCAGACGGAGAGCATCCCTTCCGCGCAGAAATGGACCGGCGGCGGAGCGGGGCAGCATATCGAACTGGGCATCGCTGAGCACAACTTCTTCTTGGTACTGGCCGCTCTCGGGTTGTCGGCCGAACATTTCGGCACCCGGCTCATTCCCATCGGCACGGTATACGACCCGTTCATCGCCCGCGGGCTCGATGCGCTCAATTACGGCTGCTACCAGGACTCGCGCTTCCTGCTAGTCGGCACGCCCTCAGGCATCACGCTGGCCGGCGAAGGCGGCGCACACCAGTCGATCAACACGCCGCTTATAGGCATGGGGCAACCCAACCTTGAGAGCTTCGAGCCGGCTTATGCGGACGAACTCGCGCTGACGATGCGCTGGGCCTTCGACCATATGCAGCAGCTCGATGGCAGTTCGGTTTATCTCCGGCTGACCACGCGCGCAATTCCGCAGCTCGAACGCAAGGATGCAGCTTGGGAAGCTGATGCGCTCGAAGGTGCCTATTGGCTACGCGAGCCTTCGGAAGGGGCGGAAGCGGCTATCGCTTATTGCGGCGCGGTCGCGCCCGAAGCCCTTGCTGCGTCGGAAGTGCTGGCGGACGACATACCTGGGCTCGGCCTTCTCGCCGTTACGTCGCCCGACCGGCTGCACCGGGCCTGGTCGGCGCGGCGGGCCGCGCGCTGGACTGGCGGGCAGGCTTGGCCGAGCCATATCGAACGTCTGCTGGCCCCGCTCGCGCCCGATGCCGGTATCGTGACGGTGCTCGACGGATCGCCCGCCGCGCTGTCGTGGATCGGCGGCGTGAGAGGACACCGCATCAGCCCGCTGGGAACCGACCGGTTCGGGCAGACCGGCGACTTACCCGACCTTTATCGCACGTATCGGCTCAACAGAGAGGCGATCTTTGATGCCATGGCCGAACTGTTCATCGAGAGCTGATCCATGTCGAGATCGATCAAGATGCCCGCTTTGTCGCCGACGATGGAGGAGGCGAAGCTGGCCCGGTGGCTGGTGCAGGAGGGTGATGCCGTGAGCGCGGGCGACATCATGGCCGAGATAGAGACCGACAAGGCGACGATGGAGTTCGAGGCTGTGGACGAGGGCACGATCTCGAAGATCAAGATGGTCGAGGGCACTGAGAGCGTGAAGGTCGGCACTGTGATCGCGATTCTCGCCAAGGAAGGTGAGAATTTGAGCGAGGCGGCCGCGGGTGCGAGTGATGATAGCGGGAACGAAAAACCCACCGAGTCCGGGCCGACAGAAGAGCGAGTCTCCGCTCAAACGGAGGCCTCAGGCGAGGGTGCGAAACCGGCTGAGACCCCGGTGTCAGCGGTGGATCAGGCCAAGACTTTCGCTTCTACGCCCTCCAGCGATCGGATTTCTGCTTCTCCACTAGCGGAGAGAATTGCCGAACAGAAAGGTCTCGATCTTTCACAGGTTAAGGGTAGCGGCCCGAACGGACGGATCGTGAAGGCCGATTTCGAGGATGCCAAGCCCGGTGCCGCTCCGGTGAAAGGCGAAGTTGCGGCTCTCGCGCCTCCCGCGCATGCTCCGCAGGGCGGAGAACCCGACGCGCCTTACGAAGCGCAGAAACTGAACAATGTCCGTAAGGTCATCGCGCGTCGCCTGACCGAGGCGAAGCAGACCATTCCGCATATCTACCTCACTGTCGATGTGCGGCTCGATGCGTTGCTCGACCTCAAGAAGCAGCTCAACGCCTCGCTCGAGATTGATGGCGTCAAGCTGTCGGTTAACGATTTGCTGATCAAGGCGCTCGCTCGCTGCAGCGTGTGCCTAAGTGCAATGTCAGCTTTCAGGGCGATGAGCTGTTCCAGTACAGGCGCGAGGATATTTCGGTCGCAGTCGCCGCGTCCTCGGGCCTGATCACTCCGATCATCCGCGATGCGGGCCGCCAGGGCCTCGCGCAGATCAGCGCCGAGATGAAGGAACTGGCGAGCAAAGCCAGGGACGGCAAGCTGCAACCGCACGAATATCAGGGCGGCACCGCTAGCCTGTCCAATCTCGGCATGTTCGGCACCAAGCAGTTCGATGCGGTGATCAACCCGCCGCAAAGCATGATCTTGGCGGTCGGTGCGGGCAAGCAGCGTCCGCATGTCGTCGACGGCATGCTTCAGGTCGCCACTATGATGAACGCCACCGGCAGCTTCGACCACCGCGCCATCGACGGCGCCGACGGAGCGGAGCTAATGCAGGCGTTCCAGCAGCTGTGCGAGAACCCGATGGGGCTGATGGGCTAGAGTCTAGAGCGCTCCAAAAGCTATCTCCAGCTGCTCTATGAGATCGCCAGAGTCCTCTACGCCGCAGGAATAACGAAGCAACGTTTCCGGTATGCCGAGCGCCGCGCGTTGCTCAGGCGTGCACTCGACATGACTCGTAACGGATGGCGGGCCGACCAGTGTGTTGACTGAGCCAAGGCTGGCGGCTCGGTGGACGTAGTGCAGCTTGCTTAAAAAGACCTTCAGCTCTTCGAATCCGCCATCAACTGAAAAGCTCAACATCCCTCCAAAGCCGCGCATTTGCGATTTAGCAACGTCGTGTTTGTCGTGGCTTTCCAATCCAGGGTAAAAGACTTGGCTAACCTTCGGGTGCTTATCGAGAAAGCGCGCAATCTCCATTGCCGTTGCGTTCTGTTTTTTTACTCGCAGATCCAGCGTCTTCATCCCACGAAGGAGAAGATATGCCGAAAAAGCCGAAAGAACGGCGCCGCATATCTCGCGATACTCGTAGACCGCCTGCACCAACTCAGCCTTTCCGATAAGAACGCCGCCCATCGCGTCATCATGTCCGCCGAGATATTTGGTCGCGGAATGTACGACGAGGTCGGCTCCGAGTGCCAAGGGATTCTGATTGATTGGGGTTGCAAAGGTGTTGTCTACTACGCAGATTGCGCCTTGCGCTTTTGCTGCTTTGATGGCGCGCGCCAGATCGATAATCTTGAGGGTCGGGTTAGTTGGCGTTTCCAAATAAACGATCTTGCAACCCTTGCTAATCGCGTCATCGATGGCGTCGCCATCATTGGTCTCAATCAGATCAACGTCGATCCCCATATGCGGCAAGTGGTCGAGAAAAATACGGCTGGTTCCGCCATAGCTATCCTTGATTGATACGACCCGGTCGCCTGGGCGCAAATGCGTGAATAGCGTGTTGGAGATTGCCGCCATTCCGCTGGCGAAAGAAATTGCATTTTCGCCCGCTTCCAAAGCGCGGCATTTCTCCTCGAATACTGCCATCGTCGGGTTGGTGTTGCGACTGTAAATATGTCCATCCGCTTGGCCGAGCGCGACGGCGAGCCATGTATCGAGATCGTCGTACGCGAACGGCGCGCTCTGCACGATCGGAACTTGTGCGGCTCCGAACGCCAAAGGGTCTTCCTCGCCTGCCCAGACGGCGATCGTGGACTTATCCTGATCTGCGATTGTCATGAGGCTTTTTGCTCCTTTTCACGTTTCACCACTCGGCCTTCGAACGATGGTTCGGCCAATCTCCTTTGGCCTTAATCACTTGAGTCTTGCCACCATCCGCTAAAAATTGATAGTATATAAATAAAATTAGATAGCAGAGTGGGGAAAGTGGGAGCGTGAAAAGCGGGCACAAATCGAAGAGCCGTGTATTGCGCCGGTTACTGGGGCAGGTGGCCTTGTTTGCCGTAGCAGTGCCTGGAGTTGCCGTTGCACAAGATGATTCCGATGTGGCTACGGTAACGCTTGGTTACATCGGCGACTTCTGGACGGTGCTCGACGGTGCTGAAGATAACGGCTTGGTATATCTCGAAAACGCGGATGCTGCGATCGAGTTGAATCTCGAACAAGTAATGGGATGGGATGGGAGTACGCTCTTCGTTCGGGGACTCTACAATAATTCAAACTCGATCAGCCAGATCGCAGGTGACGCGCAAGTCATTTCCAATATCGAGACTGGCGTCAACGCCATACGACTTTATGAGGCATGGGTAGAACAACGAATCGGCGATCGCGTATCGGTGAAGCTGGGTCTTTATGACCTCAACTCGGAATTCGATGTGCTGGATAGCGCAGGTTTGTTTATCAATTCGGCTCATGGCATTGGTTCGGTGATAGGCCTCTCCGGCGAAAATGGTCCCTCTATCTTCCCGGTTACCAGCCTTGCAGCACGTATATCGTTCGAGCCTGCGGACGGTTGGGCAATCAGGGGAGCGGTGCTCGACGGAGTTCCTGGTGATCCCGACAATCCGGACTCTACAGTGATCGAACTGGAAGATGGTGACGGAGCACTGATCGTGGCCGAAGTGGAAGCGCCGTTGCCGAGGGGTAAGGTGCTTCTCGGGTACTGGCGCTATACTGCGCAATTCGAGACGTTCGACGGACTGACAGGCACTGGTAATGATGGCTGGTATGTGCGTGCCGAGAGCCAGCTATACCGCGATCCTGCGAATGCCGGACGTGTTCTAACCGGATTTGGACGGCTTGGATGGGGCGATGGAAGATACAATGCTTTCCACCGTTTTGCCGGGGCCGGATTGACGTTATCCAGTCCATTTGTCGGACGGCCCGAAGACGAGTTTGGCGTCGCGATCGCTGCAGCTTTCCCATCGGACGATTTCGAGAGCGTCACTGAGAATAATTCGACTGAGGTGAATGTGGAGCTGACCTATTCTGCGCAAGTGACTGATTGGCTCAGGATCCAGCCCGATATTCAATGGATATTTAACCCATCGGCCGATCCAGCTGCGGACGATGTCGTCGCCGCAGGCCTGCGTTTCGAACTGGGGTGGGAGTTCTAGGACTCTGTGAATTGATCGGCTGGGAAAGATTTGGACTTTGCAGCCAGAACTGTCGGCCGACTAGCCGATCGGCTGTGCCCAGTCGACATCGGCAAAGGTGCGCTGGCATGCATTCCGTAACCAACGATTTGCGCCATCGCTCCTCATTCGCTCGTGCGCGTAAGAGAAAATCTCGATCTCAGGAACTCCGATCGGAACATCGGCTAGTCGCAACCCCAGCCATCGGGCATAGATCAGCGCCACTGGCAGCGGTACTATGGCGGGAATGCCCGCTGCCCGAACGGCGTGGGGCACAGCCAGAAAATCGGGCATCCGCAGCGCGACCGCGCTGTCGCCGAACGCTTGCCGGATACCAGCCGCCACGACCTCGTGCCCCGTGCCCTTGCCCTCAACGACGACAAACCGGGGTGCAGGGCCGAGCGAGTAATCTTGCGGTGCGAGCAGAACATAGTTCGTCGTAAAGAGTAGCTGGCGGATTAGCGGACCATCGCTTCTCTGAATGAAGCCGATAGTCAAATCGATATTCCCTCGGCCAAGGACTCCGGCCAGATCGCTGCGCGGGATCGGACGGGTGACGATTGATAGATTGGCGCGATCGCGAAAATTCTGGGCAACTATGCGAGGAAGGACGACGGATTCGGCAATTCCCGACATCGCTATGGTGAAGCGTCGCTTGTCCCGTTCAGGATCGAACGCCCGTGCTTGCGTGCTGGCGGCGTCTAATAGCACTAGCGCGCGTGCGACTGAAAGATGGTATTCCTGTGCGAAGGGCGTCGGTTCGACGCCGTTGCCGCTCCGCACGAAAAGGGCGTCGCCCAATTCGAGGCGGAGTTTTGCAATCGCATTGCTCAACGCAGGTTGCGTCAGGCCGAGTTCCTCAGCAGCGCGCGAAACCTTGCGTTCGCGCATCACCGCATCGAAAGCGCGCAGGAGGTTGAGGTTTTTTATCATCACAAAAAATAATGAATGATATTCATACATCACAATAGATGATGCTGTATCCCGCGTCTATGGTCATTCATATGATCAATATCGCAACGACCGAGATCGATTTCGATACGGGCGAGCAGCAGCTTTCGGCCCGTCTGGCGCTGCCGCAGGAGCGCCACGAGGGCGGCGTGCCGACAGTCATTCTCCTACCGGCAATCGCGGGGGTAAACGACTATATTTCCCGCACTGCCGAACGGCTTGCTGCCCAAGGATACGGCGTAGCCGTTCTCGATTACTATCAACGAGAGGGGCAGGCGCCTGACGTGTCGAGTCCCGAGAAGATCGGCGCCGCTGTCAACGCCTTGCCCGATCCGAGAGTTCTTCGGGATATTTCGAGTTTGGTGAAGGCGCTGCACGACCATCCGGATTGTGATGGCTCGCGGATCGGCGCGCTGGGGTTCTGTATTGGTGGAATGTACGCCTTTCTTGCCGGCACCGAACAGTCCGGACTGGCATGCGCAGTCGATTATTACGGTGCCATCAAGTACGCCGAGGTTTCGGCCAATAAGCCCGTTTCGCCGATCGACCGTGTGCCCGATCTCGCCGTCCCACTGTTATGTCATTTTGGCGATTACGACCGACTCATAAGCGCTAAGGATCGCGAGGAATTCGCAGCTGCCATGCAGGCGGCTCAGCGACAGTATGAAATGTTCGTCTATCACGGTGCACCTCACGCATTCGACGAAGATTTCCGCCTGCAGGTTTTCCGCCCGGCCGCATCCGCTGACGCGTGGCGACGAAGTGTGGCATTTTTCGATTTTCACTTGCGCGGTAAGCGCTAGCATCATTTGCGGAGACTGACTTATGGCCACCAAGCACAACGATCACGAGCAGGTGCACGACAAGCCCGAAGCACCGACTGCCGAGGAAACGACCTGGGCGCGTTTGATGACGGACGATGAATACTACCCGTTTCTGGTCAAGCCAAAAGTCCGCCCGGCCATGTGGAAGTGGGCCGATGTGGAGCCGAGGCTGAGGGAGCTCTCAAAAGATCCCCTCCGCCGTGCCGACCGGCGCTTCGTGTCACTGGTCAACGAGGATACCGGGGATGCCGGCGGTGCCCTTCCGAGCGTTTTTATAGGCATCCAGATTATCAATCCCGGCGAGCACATCGTGCCCCACCGTCACAATAGTTACGCGATCTACCATATCGTGGCCGGAAGCGGCTATTCCATTCTCGACGGAGAGCGCCATGACTGGGTTCGGGGCGACACATTGGTATGTCCGGGTATGGCCAGCCACGAACATTATAACGACGGCGATGAGCCCGCGATCCAGTATGTCATCCAGGACATGCCCGCCCGCGCGATGGAGCGGAACCTAATCTGGGAAGAGCCGATCGGCCGCATGTTTCACATGGTAGAAGGCAACCGGCCACATCAGGACTAGATTGCTCTAGAGCGAAGCCTCGCCACCGACTGTTTCCTCGCGCCATAATCCGAGCTTGCGCTGGGCAGCTCTGTCTGAAAAATCGAACAGGACCAAGTCGGATTCGGCTGCAATGCCGCGCTCCGTCCATCCGGGCACGGCCACGATATCGCGCGGGCCGATATCAAATTGCCGCTCCCCGACATGAATGGAACCGTGCCCCTCGACGCCAACGAAGACTTGACTTTCAGTCGTTCGATAAGACGCTGTTGCAAAACCGCAGCGTAACAACCGTACTCCAGCTGATATCGTGCGCAACACGTCCCCGCCGGTTTGTGGGTCGATGAATTCCATTGCGAAGCCTTGTCGGGGATCGCAGTCCGAATCTCGGGAAAACGCTTCCAGTGCTGCCCGCCAGCGATCGTAGGGATAATGGAATAGGCTGCGGTAATCTCGCCCCGCGTGTTCGGCCTGGAGTAAGGGACGCATGTTTTCACCAAATATGGCGTGGCTCGTCCCGGCGGGCTGTGCATTGGGATAGGCGGGCCCGTCGGCAAAAGACTCGGCGAAGCTGGCGCCGAATGCGGTTACGATCGGGATATCGAGGCCGTCGAGCCAGATAACGGTCTCGTTGCCCTCGTTGCCATGATCATGCCATCGGCCAGCAGGTGTCAGCACAAGGTCGAACGGATTCATATGCACTTTCTCGCCATCGACCGCAGTATGGGCGCCTCCACCTTCGAGCACGAAACGCAGCGCGCTTTGGCTATGCCTATGGCAAGGGGCTGTCTCTCCGGGAAGCAGGAGTTGCAAGCCGGCATAAAGCATTTCAGTAATGCGGGCCTCGCCAGGGTATGCCGGATTCTCAAGCATCAGCACGCGTCGCTCCGCTTCGGCTGCCGATATGACCTCTCCTGAGCGATCGAGCAGAGGCAGCATGTCCTCGAAGTGCCAAGCGTGGGGCTGAGAGCCGAGATTGGGCTCCGAGCTGACAAGGCTGCTCAGAACCGTCCATAGTGGCGCGGCCGCTGATTCTCGAAGGTCAGCATAAAGCTGTTCCCGGTCAATGGTTCGGTTCTCGGACATTCTACACGGGATAGATCAGCGAATTGGGGATCAATTCTGAGTCGAATATGCACTGCTTCTCGGCGATGCGGAGCGCGCCATCCTCTTCAATGAGAGTATCGCGATACTCGCCAACAAGCAGGATGTCGCTTGGTTGGTCATTATGGGTCCGAATCACGAGCACATTCATAGTAACTGCCAGTGACTCATCGCTTGGATCCAACAGTGGGATCCCGAGAATGTGCCGTTGGTAGTACGGGGCATGGTAAAGTGTTTCGGTGACCCCATAGATCCGATCGGCAATCATATCACGGCTTTCGAAGCGCATAGTGGCAAGCGGCAATCCAGCCTCGAAGTTTTCACGAGGTTGGACGAGATACGAGCATTCCTGCGCGAACACGCCGAGCCATTCGTCGTATGCGCCGCTATCGAGCAGGGAAGCGTAACGAGCATAGAGGGCTTGCACAGCAATTTGCGTTTGGGCGTCGATCACAACTCCATGACCTCGCGATAGTATTCGTACATACCCCGGATCAAACACTCGGTTACCATGTGCTCGGTATTCTTGGTGCCGGTACCGTCGAGTTCCGAAACAGTTAGCGACCACGGGTCGCTAACCATACCTTGTTGGGCAAATTCGATTACCTCGCCGTCGTCGGCCGAAACGAAGCCGGCCGGGCCGAACAGGTTCGCTTGGCGCAATCTTCGTCGCGTCATCTCCTCGCTATCCTCGGCGAATCCAAAATGGGTCCACACGAAGTCGAAAGCATCGGGTCCGCGTGGAATGATGTGACGCGTGGACAGGGAGTTCACTTGCTGTTGTAAAATGACACTTGGAAATAGGGTGGTCATTACTACCGTCGGTTCACCCCACCATTCCTCGGGTACAACGTCGAGCAAACGGCCGTCATTAAGCTCAAGCCCCTTGCGAAAACTCGAAACACCTTTGGTGACTTCGCCGTCTCCTCCCGCATTGCGCGATGACACCATGCAGGCATGCCGTTTTCTCGCATCCATGATCATGCAACTTTTCTGATCCGCGCGCCAAAGACCGAAAGTGACAAACCAAGTGTGGAGAAGACCCGGGTGATAGCCATCCTTGATGTTTTCCATCATCAATTTCCAGTTTCCCGGAATTCGCTGGCGCGAATAGCCGAGCACCTTGAGGTCCCGTCCATCAAAGGTACGATCATAATAGGCGAGAACCTCGGGGCCGAGATATTCCTCCAACGGTTCGACATCGTGATCAAAGCAGGCGAAGATCAGGCCGCCGCGCACGGCAACTTTGAGCTTGGTTAGACCGTGATCCTCAAGCGCGAAATCTTCTGGCATCCCGCCTTGGCCCTTCACACCATTGCGGAACGGCACGCCGAGCAGCCGACCGTCGAGAGAATAGCTCCACTGATGGTACGGGCACACGAGCGTTTTTGCCTGGCCGAACTTTTTGCGACAGAACCGGACCCCGCGATGTGCACAGTGGTTCTCGACGACATGTACTTCGCCGTGCCGGTCGCGCGTAACAATAACAGCCCGTTCGCCAACCCAGCTTGTCTTGAAGGATTTGGGTTCCGGTAGCTCGGCTTCGAGTCCGACGTAGCACCAGTGGCGGCCATAGAAGATGCGTTCGAGCTCGCGTTCGTAGATGTCGAGGTCGGAATAGAGCCAGTACGGGACGCGGCTTACGGAGTCCTGCATCCAGGCCGCGAGTGGAGCGGAAGCGTCAGTGTGGCTTTGTTTGTCGGTCATGTCGGGAGTTCCTTGGAAGAGGGAGATTTGCGGCCAAGCAGGAGAAAGACCGCTGTGGGGACCAGGGTGGACGCCGCGGCCGCCAAAAACAGTCCTTCGAGGCCGACGCCGCGTGCGAGCAGGATGCCGCCTATGGCAGGACCTGCGACCGCTCCGATGCGTCCCACACTCAGGGCCCAGCCAACGCCGCTTGCGCGCAGCAACGCCGGATAGGCGGCTGCGGCGAAAGCATTGCCACCCAGCTGGCCGCCAATCACGCCGATGCCAGCGCAGAATATGGCCGGGAGCAGGAGTGCCGAAGCAGGTTCGATCTGGCCGACGAGCGCCACTGCGATTCCGGCGAAACCGAACGTGACAGGGAGTATGCGAAAGGCGCCGAACCGGTCGATCAGCGGATTGATCAGCAGCCCGCCGGCGATACCCCCGACATTGAGGATCACGGTAGTCTGGCTGGCCGCCTCGAATGACAGACCGGCTTCGGTGAAGACGCTGGGCATCCAGTTAATCAGGAAATAGAGAGCAAAGAGATTGGCAAAGAATGCCAGCCAGAGCAGCGCGCTCAATCCGCGAAACTCTTTCGAAAACAACTGCCCGACCGGTACGAGATTGGGTTTGGCGAGGCCCCTGTTACTCAGCCAGTCTGGCGATTCCTTAAGCGCCCACCACAGGATGGGTGCGAGAATCAGCGGGAATATGCCGCCGATGACGAAGATCAGTTCCCAACCGCCGGCTTCCACCATGGCCGGTGCGGCCAGCCCACACATCAGCGCGCCAGCGGGAAAGCCGCAGAACATGACGCCAAGCGCCAGCGCACGATGCCGCTCGGGCGCGTGCTCGGCCGTGAGAGCGATCAGGTTCGGAATGGCGGCCCCGAGCCCGATCCCGGTCAAGAATCGCCACAAGAGCAGTTCGCCCATTGTACTCGACGTTGCGGTGAGAAGGGAGAATAGACCAAAAATTGCCGCAGCGATGCAAATAATGGGTTTGCGTCCCCACCGGTCGGCGGCCGCGCCGAAAAGAGTGCTGCCGATCATGAGGCCCAGCAGCGCTGCCGAGAAGACCGGGCCGAAGGCGTTCGTTTTCACGCCCCAGAGGGGAGCGATGACAGGACCGGCAAAGGCTATTGCTTGCGTGTCGTACCCGTCGAGCAGCGCCACGGTCGCGCAGAGCACTAGTACGCGCAGGAAGTGCGGGCTGCCCTCCTTGCCCGGTGTTGTGCGGTCTACTTTTGGGTCGGAAATATCGAGATTCTCGGCGGCAGTTGCAGGCAAGCTTCGAAACTCCCCAGATTGACAAGGCGTATCCGCGATAGCAGGTTGCGGGGGTTACTGATAGTCTATAAATTAATGTTTGGGTAAGCTTTACGCAAGGAAAAGGAGACCCTGCCTATGAGTTCGATCAATATGCTCTGGCCCGCGCCTGCGCCCGTGCTGCTGCCGGTCGATAGTATTGAAGAAATGTTCCCGGTACGGCGTGTCTATTGTGTCGGTCGCAATTACGCCGCACACGCTAGGGAGATGGGGAGTGACGAGCGCGAGCCGCCCTTTTTCTTCACCAAATTCGCCGACACCGCCGTACCGTCAGGCGGTTCCGTCCTTTATCCGCCGCGTACCAAGAATTTTCACTTCGAAGGCGAACTGGTGATCGCTATCGCCGAGCGGGCCGGAGCGGTCAGCGTGGAAGATGCACTGGATTCGGTTTACGGATACGCCGCCGGGCTCGACATGACTCGCCGCGACCTGCAGCTCGAGGCGCGCGACAAGGGTCGGCCGTGGGACACCGGCAAGAACTTCTCGGAAGCCGCCATAGTCGGGCCGATCTGCCCGAAGGCGCCGTTCGGAGAACAGTTCGACGGCAAGGGCTTGCGACTTTCCGTTAACGGTCAGGTCAGGCAGCAAACCGCCCTTGGGCTGATGATCTGGTCCTGCGCGGAAATCATCGCCGAACTCAGCACCTATGACGAACTCCATCCCGGTGACCTGATCTTCACTGGCACGCCGGAGGGAGTGGGCGCTGTCGAACGCGGCGACAGTATTGAACTCGTGATCGACGGATTGCCGAGATGTGAAATTGAAGTCGCGAAATGAGCGGCTATGTCTTGCACGATTTTCCGCGTGCATCGTCGGCCTATCGTGTGCGCATTGCGCTCGCGCTGAAAGGCATTGAATATACAGCAAAGCCTGTCGATTTTCGCCAAGACGAGCAAAGCAGCGAAGCCTATCTCGCTGTCAATGCTGCGGGCCTGGTCCCAGTCCTAGAAACGCCAGAAGGCAACGTGATCACTCAGTCGTTGGCGATAATAGGTTATCTGGACCGGCTTGATGGACCACGCTTGTATCCGGAAAAGCCTGTTGATCGAGCGATTGTGGACGCGATGGCATTGACCGTTGCCTGCGATATCCACCCGCTCAACAATCTTCGCATTCTCAAATATCTGGAACACGAGCTCATGTGTGATGAGGGTTGCCGGAAGCGATGGTATGCCCAATGGGTGACGCGCGGCTTCGTGGCGCTTGAAGCGCTCGTCCAAGCGCATGGTGGACGCTTCTGTTTCGGCGATGAGGTCAGTGCAGCTGATATTTGTCTTGTTCCCCAAATATATAATGCCCGCCGCTTTGATGTATCGCTCGAGCAATTCCCGGCTTTGATTGTACGCGACGACAGATTGCGCTCGCACGCAGCGTTCGATGCCGTGCACCCTGAACGGCCTGTGTGAATCTATTTATTGACTATAAGTTGACGTTGGTATAGCAATTTATCACATATAAGTTCATAATGGGGAGGTGGTAATGCGGACGGTGAGCAAGCGGATCTTGATGATTGGCGCATGCGTCGGGGCGTTGGCGCAGGCAACTGGAGTTGCTGCGCAGGAAGTGGATGAGGGCGAGGAGAATTCCGCGCCGACCATCATCGTCACCGGCGAACGTGTCGATCGCACGCTTATGGAAACGGCGTCGAGTGTCGACGTGTTTTCGGCCGACGACATCAATTCGCTCGCCGTTCCCGATACTGTTTCCGGCCTTCTTACTGTTGTCCCAAATGTCACGCAGACGGGCGGAAATGCCGGGCCGACGATCCGCGGTAGCAACACCAGCGGCGTGCTTACCGATGCCGAAGGCGCTTTTGGGGGTGCTCGTCCACGCACGACGATTCAGATCGACGGGCGTCCGTTGACGTACAACGAATATGTGTTTGCGGGGGCGTCGATCTGGGATCTGACTTCGGTGGAAGTTTTCCGCACTCCGCAGACGACGACGCAGGGCCGCAACGCGATCGCCGGGGCGATCTTTCTCAATACCGCCGACCCGACCGATATGTTCGAAGCTTCGGTCCGTGGGATCGTCGGCAATTACGACACCTATCAGGGCTCGGCCTACATTTCCGGTCCGATCTTGGGCGACGCTGTCAGTTTCCGGGTCTCGGGCGATTACCGGCAGCAGCGCAGCGCGATTGCCACCCAAGCAGGCAGCGCGACGGGCGACGATCTGGGGGTCGGCTCCGTGCGCCGCGAATATATCGGCACACTTCGGTCAAAATTGCGTATTCAGCCTGCTGGCGGGAATGTCAGGGTTGACCTGATTTATGCTCATCAGGAGACTGGTCGTCCGCAAGTCGAAGCGGTCGATACGACCCTGCCGGGCCGTGTCCGTGCCAATCCTTTTAATCCGTACTTTGAAGTGAATTCGGATAGCATTACCGGCATCGTCGACATCGATCTTGGCGATGGCTTCGGTTTTCGCAACACCACGACCTATGCCGACGCGGTGGCGCGTCGCTTCGTGCCGGAAGTGATCAGTCCGGTGACCGGGGAACTCGGCTTCGAAGGCCTTGGCCGACTTGCGCAGGAGGAATTCACCAATGAACTGTTGCTTTCCTACGAAAGCGACAGCCTCGAGGGGGTGGCCGGACTATATTATCTCGATTCCGATGCGGACGACTTCCTCGATATCACCTTCTTCGGTCTTTACGGCGGCACGTTCGTCGACCAAAGCCGGAGTTACGGTATCTTTGGCGAGTTTACCTACTCGCTGACCGAGCGCCTGCACGTAACGCTGGGCGGCCGCTATCAGCGCGATACGCAGATCCGTGATGGGGGTTATTCCTTCAATCCCGGTTTCATGCCCGGCGATCCGCTGGACATCGACATCATGCTCGATAAGGAGTTCGACGCGTTTCTGCCCAAGGGCGGCATCGCCTTTGACGTGACCGATGATGTGCGGATCGGCGCCACGGTTCAGCGCGGCTACAATCCGGGCGGTCGGACGTTCTCTTTCACGTCGTTCGAAGTGATTGACTTCGCGGCCGAGTTCGTCACCAATTTCGAACTCTACATGCGCTCGCAATTGCTCGACAACCGGCTGATCTTCAATGCCAACCTGTTCTATTCCGACTTCGAGAACGCACAGCGGGTGATCGAGGAGGATTTGGGCAACGGGTTCACGAATTTCGTGTTCTCGAACGCTGAAGATGCGCGGGCGGTTGGGTTTGAAGTCGATGCTACGATGGAGGCCAGCGACATTGTGAGCTTCGGTCTTGGCTTGGGCTACAACGACACCGAACTTGAGCGCTACACACTACAACCGGGTGTGGAAGGGAACGCATTTGCCCGCGCGCCGAAATTCTCCGCTTCCGGATCGATTTTCATCACTCCCGTCGAGAACTTAACGATCAGCTTCACGGGCCGCTACACAGACGGATATTTCTCGGAAGATTCGAACGAAACGGTCAATCGCATCGATTCGGCCTTCTTCGCCGATGCGCAGGTGGCGTACGACACTGGCACATGGCGCGTTTTCGTAAGTGCGCAGAACCTGTTCGATCACGATCACATTGTGCTTCTCACGAATTCCGGGACGCGGGCAACCTTTGCCGATCCGTTCGAGGTAATGGGCGGCGTGCAAGTCAGGTTTTAAAGGAGAGAGTTGATGAGGGCTTCGCTTAAATGTGTAGCGTTTCTGGCGCTGATATGCAGCACTCAAGGGTTCGCTCAAGAAACCGACACGCTCGGTGTTCCGTATGGCGGCCGGACTATCTTGCTCATGGTTCCAGACGATGATCTCGCGGTGCCATTTACCATTCAGGCAGACGGCACGATGAAATATATTGACATTCATCTCGACGACGGTGGCTTGTCAGGCAGCTATGTCCGCACCGTCGCCTATGAACTGAGAGGCGAGCAAAACGAAACATTTTGCGTTATTAAAGAGTCGCCCGTCTGTTTCGACTTTCCCGAGCTCACGACAAGTGTACCCGTGCCGGTCAACGTTGTCGCCTATGATACCCAAGGAGCGGAGGAGTGGACTGGCGGCGGACTTCTCATGTTAATGGAAGAGCGCTCGCCCTTCGCCGGAGAAGCGACGACAGGCGGCGAGTAGCCCTGTTTCGGTCAGCCAGCAAAACGGGCAGGATGACTTGCCTTCAGCGAATGTTCGGCGTTTACAAGACGCTCACGACACGCAATCGCCTTGTGTGTATGATACCGTCTTTGGCGGCATCACACCGCTGATCGCTCCTGCTGCGCAACTTTAAGCTAGGGGGCCGGTCTTCGATCATTGAGCGTGTTAGCGAATGGCTGGCTTCGATAGGCAATAATACTTTCCGCGAACGATGTAGACCTTTGCCAAGCCTGGAGACATTGTGGGCTCAGGTCACGGATCAGCATAATGCCTGACACTCGGCTAAAGCTCTTGACCGATCCCGGCCAAAATTATGGCCAGCCCGTGGTCAAGCCTCAACATTGGATCAACTGTTCGCAGCAATTGGTCCAGTGTCAAGGCAAGGGGGGTATCTGCGTAATCCTCTTCTCTTAGGTCACGCAACGGACTGTAATCGTAGCGGTGAGGGCCGACTTCCGCGCCCGTGTCGTACCAGCTGAAAAATCCCAGAACATATTGGTTCAGATGGAAGGTATAGATTCCGGCCCGGTCATCGGGAAGGCCAAGGCCCTTGAACAGTTCCATCCAGATCTGCGCGATCCGCCGCGCACCTTCCACGTAGGCGCCGAAGGTTTGGAGATGGTTGGCCACACCGGTATACACCTGGAATTCCTCTGAGTATACCGAGACGAATTTCCTGACGGCTTCCGTCCAGGGCAGGTTCGCATGTGGTGCGATCCGGTCGGCGATCTGATTACAGATAACATTCATTACTTCGACGACGAGTTGATCGCGGCTGCGAAAGTGGTGGTAGATCGCCGGCTGACTTACGCCCATCGCGTTGCCGATACCTCCGGTCGTCAATTCCTCGAGCGACGACTGCCGGACGATATTGAGGGCAGCGTCCACGATATTCTCGCGAGAAAGCGCAATCCCGTCGCTTTTTCGGCGTCTAGCCAATGACGTATCCTTTCATGCGAACCCTGCTACGGAGCCTATCGCTGATTGACAACATTCGCCATTGTTTATACCGTATAAATAATAAGTGCGGGAGGCATTACTGACTGCAAATTCTTCAATGTCTGATCCGCCATGGCCAAACAAGACAATCGCTTGGTATACGGTCGGCATTCTGCTTCTTGCTTATGCGCTCGCCTATGTCGACCGCTTGGTCGTCTCGCTGCTGGTTGAGCCTATTAAAGCCGATCTGGCGCTGAGCGATACTCAGATCGGCCTGATCGTCGGACTCTCCTTTGCGCTGTTTTATTCGGTCATGGGGCTGCCTATCGCGCGCTATGCTGATGGAGGTAATCGCAAGGGCGTTTTGCTCATCAGCGCCAGCCTGTGGAGCGCAATGACTGCGATCTGCGGTTTCGCGGCGGGTTTCTGGACGCTGTTTCTCGCGCGCGTTGGCGTCGCTGTGGGCGAGGCGGGTATTGCGCCAACATCATTGTCGGTCATTTCCGACAATTTTCCGGCGGAAGAGCGTTCTCGCCCGATCAGTATCTGGGTTTTCGGCGCTGCTCTCGCCACTGTCCTTGCCTTTGGAGGCGGCGGGCTGATGCTCGCCGATGGCGGCCCGATTGATCAGCTGAAAACGTGGCTGGGTATCGAAATGCCGTCCTGGCGAGTCCTCCTCATCCTATTGGGGAGCATGGGCATTCCGTTAGTCTTGGTGCTCCTCACATTGCGCGAGCCGCTGCGACGCGATCATGGAGATGGACCGGCAAAGGCCTCGGCTGTCCAGACGCTGGCATTCATCAGAGAGCATCGTTGGATGTTCGCCTTTTTCTTCGGCGGCACGGCGCTGTGCCTGCTCGTCCTAGACGGGATTTTTATCTGGCTGCCCGCTTACTTGATACGTAGCTACGGCATGTCGCTAAGCGAGGCTGGGACCTCGATCGCAGCCGTCAGCCTGGTTGCCGGTTTGGCGGGTACAGTTGGCTCCGGTTATCTCAACGATTTTCTCGTAAGGCGAGGATATAACGACGGTCCGGTCCGGGCCACATTGCTTTTGGCACTGCTGGGTGCCATCGCCCTGCCGCTCGCCATCGTGGTCGATCAGACATGGTCGACTGTGACTCTTTTCGGCGTCGGCATTGCCGGTCTGGCCGGTGCGACTACAGTGCCGCAAATCGCCATGCAGCAGGTCGTACCCAACCGCATGCGCGCGCAGATTGCCGCCGGTTACTTTTTTCTTGTTAATATAGTCGGCTTCGGGCTCGGGCCTTTCGCGATCGGCGCCACCACCGATTACATTTTCGGCAGTGAAGCACGGGTCGGTGACTCGATGCTGGTCGTAACGCTGGTCACAATGCCCATCGCGCTACTCATTCTAACCCTGGCCTGCCGTCCGTTTCGCAGGCTGGGCTTTACCTATTCGCCATCTGCAGGAACCCTATGACAGAAAAGCAGCTCTTTACGCAAAGTGAGTTCGACAGGCGGCTAGTACGCGTGCGTACCGCCATGGAGGCGGAGAGGGTCGACGCGATTGTAGTGTCGGATCCCAACAACATCTATTATCTGACTGGCTATTCGGGCATCTCGCACTACGTTCCGCAAGGCTTATTGGTCACTGCTGATGATATTAGATTTCTGATGCGGGAAATGGATGTCTTGGGTGCACGGATCACTTCGTGGCTCCCGTCTGAGGCAATTGTCGGCTACGGCGACGACACTCTTCTGTCTGCCAAACGTACGCCGTGGCATCTGTTGGCGGACATGATCCGTTCCCTTGGTCTCCACTCGTCGCGCATAGGGTTCGGTCAGTCCAGCAACTTTATTTCCCCTATCGAATGGAGCCTTATAGAAAGCCTGCTGCCTGACGCGCGGCTTCATGACACGAGATTGCTCGTCAATCACGTGCGCGCCATCAAATCCGTCGCTGAGATCGCGTATATGCGTGAGGCCGCGCAGATCAGCGATGCCGCGCTCAAGGACGCGGTAGAAATGATCGCGCCGGGTGTGCGCGAGTGCGACCTTGCGGGCAAGATCACCGCACGCTTGGTTGGTGGCACGGCCGAGTTCGGTGGCGGAATGGCCTATCCGCCGATGATGCCCTCAGGCGAAAAGACCAGCACGCCACACCTCATGTGGACCGACGATCCTTATTCTTCCGACACGCAGGTTAATATCGAAGTTGGCGGCATGCGGCACTGGTATGTCAGCCCCGCCTCGCGTTCGATCAAGCTGGGTAAACCCTCGGCCAAGCTCCGAGACCTCGAGGCTGTTACTGTCGAAGGAATGGAAGCCGCGTTAGACAAAGCCGCGCCTGGTATTCGATGCGAGGAGATCGAACAGGCATTTCGCAACGTCACTGCATGTTCCGGTTACGAAAAGACATCGCGCATCGGCTACGCCGTCGGCTTGGGTTTCCTGCCGCCCGGCTGGATCGAGCTCACTTCGAACTTAGCCTCGGGCGACCGAACCGAACTGCGACCGGGCATGACCTATCATCTCATGCTTGGCATGTGGTTCCCAGGAGACAGTTTCGTCCTTAGCGAAACTTTCGTGGTGACCGACACGGGTTGCGAAAGCCTGTGCAGCATGCCCCGTGAGTTGATGATCAAGGAAAATTGATGAACCGAAGAGCATTCTCCCAATTGTTTGTGACAACGTTTGCGGCAGCGGCGACCGGCTCTTGCCGAAGCATGGTGGACGCTCCATCTGTTGACGATCCAACGGTCATGTCGATCAGACAGCTCGGCGAAGCGTTCCGCGCAAATACGCTTGATCCTGTTGCCGTTACCGAGGAATTTCTGGAGCGAATCGCAAATACGCAATCGACCATCAATGCCTATTCTCATATCGACCGGGAGGGCGCACTCGCCGGCGCGCGCGCAGCCCGGGATCGCTTCGCTCGAGGCAATCCGATCGGTCCGCTCGATGGGATACCGCTTGCGTTCAAAGACCAGTTTCAAGTCGCAGGAATGCAAAGGCACTTCGGGAGCGCACTGCGAATGGGCGGCCCGCCAGACGCAAGCGACGAGCAAGTTGTCGCGCGGATACGCGCGACCGGCTGCGTGATCCTCGGTAAGACTACCCAATGCGACGAAGGGGCGGTATCGATCAGCCGGAGCAGCGCCACTGGCATAACACGCAACCCTGCCGCGCGCGATTGCCATGCCGGAGGCTCGAGCAGTGGCGCGGCAGCGGCAGCGGCGGCCCGGCTCGGTCCGATCCAGATGGCCGCCGACCAAGGTGGGTCGATTCGCGAGCCTGCCAGTCTGACCGGCTGTTACGGGTTTAAGCCATCGACCGGCCTTATACCGCGCGATTCCGAATATGGCGTATATGGGCCGATTGCCGCTCAGTTGGCCGACATCAGACCTGTGCTGGAGGCGGCCGCAGGGCGGGTTCTGCCGCACCATATGTCGCACCTCGCGGACCTTCGCATTGCCTATATGCCCTATTGTGGCGATTGCTTGCCGCCCAGCCCCGCCGTTGCCGATGCCTGTTCGCGAGCCGTCGAGCGATTGCAGGCGTCCGGTGTCGAGGTGACGCAGATTGAACCAGTCATTCCCTACGGTGTGTTGAAGGATATCGCAGCATATTTCTATGCCGAAAGCGTCGGAGAGATCGTGGGCGAGTTTGGGCTCGATGCCGTCCTAGCCAGCGGCGAGCGGTGTTTTGCTGAGCATGCCCAAGCAACCATAGCTCTCGATCCCGAGGCGATCGGTGAATGGGCAGGTTCGGCCTTTGCAAGCCTCGACAGCGCGCTCGAAGCGCATCCGGTCCACACCTATGACATCGTCCTTACACCGACTATTCCGTTTGTCGCCTTTCCTCTGGAACGATGTTATCCGACAGAAGCAGAAACAACTCCTGACTACGCCATATGGAAGCAGCGATATGGAATCTCGCAAGAGCATTCGGTCGCGCTGGCTGTCGGAACCTATATGAAAACTCCGGAGATCACATTCCCTGTTGCCGGCAGCGAGGACACCAAGCCGGTCGGCTTGAGTGCGGTCGCTTCGCGCGGCGGCGATGCGGTGTTGCTTGAGTTTGCAGAACTCGCCGACCCCGTGCTGGTAAGTGGCTGATGGCCGAATTGCAGGGCATCGACCTCGACCGGCCCGGACGACAAACGGGTACAGTCGAAATCCGCGATGGGAGTGATAGCGTACGCATTCCGATCGTTTCGATTGGCGATGGCGAAGGGCCGAACTTGTTTATCAACGCCGGGTCGCATGGCGACGAATATGAGGGGCCGATAGCATTGCGCAATGTGCTGCGCGATCTCGATCCGGGCGGCATTCGCGGGCAACTTATCGCAATCCCCAGTCTTAATCCCCCAGCGGCGCGCGCGATCGCACGTACTTCGCCGATCGATAATATCGATCTGAACCGCGCTTTCCCGGGCAAAGCCGATGGTTCGCTATCGCAAAGGATCGCCGCGTTCGTATCCGAGGTGATTGTCCCGCGCTGCAAGGCCGTGGTCGATCTGCACGCGGCGGGCAGGGATTATCAGTTCGAGCCCTATGTGATGATGCACGTTCCCGAGCAGTTGCAGTCGCGCGCACTGTTCGATGAGACACTGATGGCTGCGCAAGCTTTCGGTTTGCCGCGTATTTTCGTGGTGGAAGAACCCGAACGGGATGGGATTTTGAGTTCGGAGGGAATGCTCGACACGTTTGTGGAATCGCTCGGCAAGGTTTTCCTGTGCATCGAGGCGGGCGGGGCCGGTACCACGACCCCGCAAACGGTCGCGGTGACCGAGCGCGGCATTCAGAACATGCTGGCCCATTTCGGACTGACCGGGGACGCTGTCGATATTCCCGGTGGGCCTATCACGCCGTCGCATATTCACGCCAAAGGTTTCCAATTCGCGCCCGTTGGAGGGCTGCTGGAGATTACCTGCGAGCTCGGCTCACAGCTGGCCGCTGGTGAGCCGTTCGCCCGCATCCACGCGCTCGATTCCGACGGGAGCAATCCGCAGGACTGTACCGCCACCATCGATGGGATATTCGCCGCCCGCCGCCATCCCGCTTTCGTCGAGGAGGGAGGGCTGATCGGTGGGATCGCGCAGCCCTTCGCGACCTGATTACAGCAGCGCGTCAGGCTGCTTCGAGTGGCCACAGATTGCGCGGTGCGTTGCGATAGGGCAACGATCGGACGTCTTCCGACATCGCCCCCTGGGTCAGCACGGTCTGGAATGTGCCGACCACATCGGCGAACGCCACCCGCGCCATCCGAAAAGCCTTCAGGCCGAGAATACGCTTGGTTTCGAGGTCGATCCCGAAATCGTCGAACATGGTCGGCGCCAGTATCGGGAATCGTTTCGAACTCAGGATAATATCGAAACCGCTATCGGTCGCTACATGCACTGCGGTTCCGCCGTCAAAACCGAAAGTGGGCGAAACCGCATGCCGGTAGTCGGGCCGGATCGCACGTACCGTTACCGTCAGGTCGAGCGGACGGCCGGATACGCGCGAAGCTTTGCCGCCTATCCTCAGATCCAACCGTGTACCTTCGCCGGCGGCCGTGCATAGATCGATTGCGACCGGATCCCACAGCGGTGCGAAAACGGCATCTGGCAGATTCGCATCAATCATCGCTTCGAGCAGGTGTGTGGCATCGCCCGCACCGCCGCACAGGATCGCGTCGGCACCCTCGCACAATGCAAAGCGGTTTTCTTTCGAGGCTTCCGCCTGCGCGCGGGCGATTGCTTCTTTGATCTTTACCGCATCGTGTCCGATCGCAATCTCGCCGCGGCGTTCGCGCACCGTGTCGGCGAGCCGTTGCGCTTCGCGCTGGGCTAGGTCCGCATCGCCATCGCTGACGATCAGTGTCCTAGTGCCCAGGGCGGGCGTATCGCTCCATGCAAAACCCATCGTCAGCGAGGCAGAGAGTATTTCCGGCCTGCGCTCAATATCATAGAATTCGCGGATGATTTCCTGCCCAGCGCCCGATTTCGTATCGACGAAGCTCAAAATGTTGGCCTCAGCAATCGCGATCTGAGGCTGAATATCGCCTTGCGCCGCAGCGATGCACAGGTCAAACAGTTCCTCAGCCCGGTCGGCTATATCGTCATGCGGCCATTCTTTGTAGGCGATAACCACATCGGCATATTCCGCATAGGCGCGTGAGATATTGGCATGCGGGTCGATCTCAACACCGATCACGGTGTCCGATCCGACGATGTCGCGCGCCATCTTGAGGAACTCCCCCTCGCAATCGGCGGTCTGTGTCGCCATCATCGCGCCATGCAAATAGAGCAGCAGGATATCGACGCACCCGACGGCTTCGATTTCGCCGAGCAGCTTGGCCCGTAGCGCGAGATAGTCCTGTTCGACCACGGGGCCGGCGGGCATCGCCCACATGTTGGAGCCGCGCGAGAATTCGTGCCCGCCCTGCTCGGCCTTTTCTGCCCATACCCCGAAGGCCGCGCGCTTGCCTGGCACAAAACCTTCGAACAGATCGTTGGAAAAATCATCCGCGGAGGTCGGAATGGGACAGAAGCTATTGGTTTCCGTGCCGAGTCCACATGCAAATATCTTCATCGTCACGCCTCCCACTCGAGATTTCCATCGATACTGATCGTCTGACCGGTGATATTTTGGGCCGCTGACGAGCACAGATAGTCGACTAGCCCCGCGACCTCCCCGGTCGATACCTTGGACCGGGTAGAAACGAACTTTAGGAACCGGCTTTCCATGTCCTCCGCGCTCACGCCCTCGTCGCGCGCGACAGCGGCCACGACGCTGCGCATGCGCGCATTGTCAATAATCCCGGGGAGCACCGCATTGCAGCGAATGCCGTACTCGCCAAGTTCGCGCGCGGCATTGCGAGTCAGGCCCTCGACTGCGCATTTGGCCGCGACATAGGCCGAGCGCGCCACCATCCCAGTTTTGGTCGAGGCCGAAGAGATGTTCACTATTGATCCGGAGCGCTCGATTTTCATGCCCGGCACTACTTTTTGCATTCCGATCAGTGTCGCATCGACATTGGCCGCGAAGGTAGCGTGCCATTCGTCGAGTTCGATATCTTCAACCAGAGCGCGCGGGCCACCGGCGCCGACCGTATTTACCAGCACGTCGCAACCACCCAAAGCATTCAGAGCGGCATCGAAAAACGTATTAGTGCCATCGGCAGACCCCAAGTTAGCCAATTCTCCCTCCATTCCGGGATTGGATTCGAGGGTCGCAACGAGATTGGCCTTATCCATATCGCAAATGAAAACCCGTCCGTCTTTGTGACAAAAGTTTTCCGCGATGGCGCGTCCGATACTGTCTCCGCCACCGGTTACGATAACTCGTGCGGTCATGGTCATCTCCAGACGTCGTTAATCGGCTGCGGTGATTAGGGGACGGCAGATATATTTAGCCTCAAGAAACTCTTCGAGGCCGAACGTGGACCCTTCGCGCCCAATGCCGGACTGCTTAATCCCGCCGAACGGCGCGGCTGGGGTGCCTATTGCGCCGCAATTCGCGCCCACCATGCCTGATTGCAGCCGATCCGCGATCCGGCGCTCGCGTGCGACATCGCTTGTGTAAAAATAGGCTGCGAGGCCGTACGGCGTGTCGTTAGCTGTCGCGATGGCCTCCTTCTCGTTGGCGAAACGCGAAAGCGCGACGACTGGGCCGAACGTCTCCTCGCAAGTCATCGAGCAGCCTCGAGGTACATCGGTGAGGATGGTGGGCTGGTAGAACCAGCCGCCGAGTTCGTGCGGGCCCCCACCCAAGACTAAAGTGGCACCCCGTTCGAGTGCTTCTTTCACATGACGCCTGACCTTGTCGAAGTTTGTCTGTGTGGCGAGCGGACCTTGATCGCGGTCATCCAAGCCAGGACCGACGGTGAGCGTGGCGATCTTTTCGCGCAGTCGATCGCGGAAATCGTCGAAGACGCTCTCGTGCGCCATGACCCGGTTGGGCGCGATGCAGACCTGACCCATATTGCGGAATTTGGCGGTCATGAGGCCGTCGACGGCTGCATCCAAGTCCGCATCCTCGAACACCAGGAAAGGTGCGTTGCCGCCGAGTTCGAGTGCGACCTTTTTTATTGTGCTGGCGCAATCCGCGTAGAGCTTTCGGCCGATGGCGGTCGACCCGGTGAAGCTGAGCATCCGGACATCTGCACTCGACGTGAGTTCAGCGCCGATAGCCGCGGCATCGCCTGTGAGCACGCTGATCAGGCCTGCGGGGCATCCGACGCGTTCGGCGAGGTGGGCAATCGCCAATGCGGTGAACGGCGTGGTTGGCGCTGGCTTCACGATCTGCGCGCAGCCAACGGCCAGAGCCGGGGCAAGCTTGCGCGCGACGGTGGCTATGGGAAAATTCCATGGGGTGATCGCAGCGGTAACACCAATGGGAATTTTTGTGATTTCGATATGCTTGCCCGGATCAGCCACGGGGTGGACGGCCCCGGTAATCCGGGGGGCTTCGGCAGCATACCATTTGAAATAGGACGCGCCGTAGACGACTTCCTGGCGCGCCTGATGCAGCGGCTTGCCCTGCTCGAGCGTCATGATCACAGCCAGCTCGTCGGCCTGTTCGACCATTAACTGGCCAAGACGGGCGACCATCGCGGCCCGTTCCCGCGCCGGCACACGCTCCCAATCGCGCTGGGCCGAAACGGCTGCGGCAATTGCCCGTGTGGTTTCCTCTCCACCCATCAGCGGAACGTGGCCAATGTTACGCTGTGTGGCTGGATCGATGATTGCCATCGTCTCGCCGGAATCCGCGTCGCACCAATGGCCGGCGATGAACGCCTGTTGCCGCATCAGCGCTGGCCGCTTCACTGCGACATGCGCGCCCGCTTCGATATTTTCCTGCAAACCCATCACGCGGCTACCGCTTCGATTTCGAACAGCCAGTCGCCGTCCATTAGTTCCGTAACTACGGTCGTCGACGCCGGGGGAGGGTCAGGCAAGCGGTCGGTGCGAACCCGCCGAAACTCAGAGACATCGCAACCGGGCGCGAGATAGTAGTTCAGCTTGACCAGATTATCCGTGCTCATGGCATGAGCACCGAGCACTGCATCGAGATTGTCGAAGGCCTGCCCGATCTGCGCGCCGAAGCCGCTTGCCATGCTGCCGTCCGAACGATTGCCGATCTGGCCGGAAATGAACAGCATTTCGCGGCCGGCCGGAACCAGCACGGCGTGGCTGTATTGCCCCGCCGGTGGCGCGATACCGGCTGGATTACTGTGATGCAGCGCGCTCATCGGGAGAGTGAGGTGAGCGCTCGGTCGGTCGCCGCGACGATCTCGTTCACGACGCCTTCGTCGATAATCAATGACGGGAAAAATTTGAGGACGACTGGTTCGGTGTAGGAAATCGAATGGCACAGTACGCCTTCGTCGTAGACCGCGCGGTAAAAGGCTGGACCCATAGTGGGATCCTTGCACGCGATCGTGGCGATGCAGCCAAACGCCGTTCCCGGAACGACCAGGTCGGAATGCTTGTTGCACAGATCGGTAAAGCCCGCTTCCAGCAACGCGCTCATCGAGCGTACATTCTCATGCAGTTCTGACCGGGCCGATTCCTTCAGGACAGCCTGCGCGACGATGCAACTGATCTCGTTCCCGCCGAGGCTGCTGATGTAGGAGTATTTGTGCTCGTTCATGCAACGATCGTAAATCGACTCGGTCGTCATCAGCGCGCTGACCGGATAGAGCCCGCCTGACAAGCCCTTGCCGGTAATCATCATATCTGGCGCGAGGCCGGGGAAGTGTTCCGCGGCCCACAATTGCCCAGTTCGGCCCAGCCCGGTACGCGTCTCGTCAAGCACGAACAGCGCTCCGACTTCGCGGCAAGCCTGCTGTAGTGACAGCAGGAAATCGGCGTCGCCCGGAGCGAAGTTTTCATAGTCCATCGGCTCGAGGATGACCGCTGCAACCTCATCCGACAGTTTCGCGCGCACCGCTTCGATGTCGTTGTAGGGTTCAAAAAAGGAAGAAAGATGTCGCGGCATATTATAATGTTCGAGAATGCCTTCATCGAACGAACCGGTCACAATGCCGGCAAAGCCGGTGTGCCCGTGATAGCCGTGGCGGAAAGCCAGGATTTTGCGCCGGTTGGTGACGCGGAACGCGAAACTGACCGCCAGATCGACCGATATTGTGGAGGCTAGCGTCACGACACTGCGGTTGAGTCGCGGCGACGGCGCCAGCTCGGCCAGCAGATCCTGTAGTTTCAGATACTCGTAATTCGGGATCGCCCACAGGCCCGTATCGCTGCCGCCGTCAAGCGCCCCGCGCAGCGCTGAAAGCACCGCCGGATGCCGGTGGCCGAGCGAATGGACGCCGCCGGCATTGCCGCAATCGATTACTCGTTTCTCGCCGTCACGATCCCACATATAAGGGCCTTCGCGGCGACCGATGATGAACTCGGCTCCCTTGTCACGCTGCCGTTTCGCGTTCGAGCGCCATGAATGATCGATATATGCATCGAAAATTTCGCGAGTAGTCGGTTCAACGCCCAATCTTGCCTCCTGCCGCAATTATGTGGCGTTCCCGGCAGGGCCGCCGGATCGCCGGATACATGACTTGTTATAGGCTATAAATTAATTTATGCAAGGCGAATGCATAAGCACGACGAAACCCGGTTACCCGCGCTCCCACTCGACCATCTGATGCTCTGCACGTCCGACTGGCGGGTTGGCCGCCAAGCCTACGAGCGCCTCGGATTCAGGTTAACTCCGCTCCGTCGGAACGCCCCGATGGGCGGTGGAGACGGCGCGGATGGCGGCAGCCAGCTTGTCATGCTCGGCGGCGGGCGTGACGGTATCCTCAACTATCTCGAACTTTCGACTGCCGTGCCGGACAAGGCCGCCCCCCTCATGCGCCAAATTCTTATACACGATGGCCCAGTCATGATGGTCCATTATGCCGCGGATATTGCCCGTTTCACGGAGCATTGGAGCAGCTTGGGTGTACAGGTGCACCGGTTCGAGGCGGCCTTTCCCGCATCGGGCTCGCTGGGGGGAGGGCGTTTCGATATCGCGATCGCCGATCCGCAGTCCGTGCCGCTGCAATTCAACGTCGTTTGTAGCACGGATCGGAGTGGGTATCGCGACGCGGAATGGCAGGTGCATGACAATGGTGCGCTCGCATGGCGCGAGGTCATCGGGGTCGTTCCCGATGGCGATCTCGATGCAGTCGCGGAACGCCATAGCCGGTTGATCGGCATTGAACCGGTTCAAAGTGAAGAAGGCGTGCGTTTCGACGCAGGGCCGGTCGATATTCGGCTTATCGCGGCTTCGATGGCGGAGGCGGAGTGGCGCGATATCGGTTTTCAAACTCGCGCCGCGCCCCAGATTGCGGGTCTACGGATCACCGTTCGCGATCTCGCGACTTTTGAAAAACTGATGACGTCGCGCGGTGTTGCGTGCCTTCGCAGCGGGGACACGGTGCTGGTTGGTCCGCAAGACGCCGCCGGTAGCGTGATGCTGTTCTCGGAGGAGCTATCATGACGAATAACAGCGAACAAAAGCTTGCGCCCGGCCGCGCGATCGAGGGGTATGCCGTCGGCGTGCTGCATCTCGGTTCCACGTATCCGCTGCCGCCTGGAAATGCGCAGCACGCCCAGTCCTACGATTTCCCGGTGGCGTTCGAAGCGGTCGCCATCGACGATCCCTTCGCATTGATGCGGGGTGAAGATCACATCGGCGAACTTCTGATTGAAGCCTGTTGCCGGCTGGAACGACGCGGCGTTCGAGCAATCGTCGGCGCGTGCGGCTCTTTCGCTTATTACCAGCGCATGGCCGCCGACGCATCGCGCGTTCCCGTTTACACATCCGTCCTGACCCAGATACCGTTTCTGCTTCAGGCGCTCGGCAGCCGACCTCTCGGAGTAATCTGTGCCTCGGCATCGTCGATGAACGAGCGGATCTACGACCAGTGCGGCATCGACGATCCGGACCGGCTGGTAATCGGCGAGATGCGCGGCATGAGCGAATTCGACGCCATGCTCGAAGGGGACCGCCCGATGGATGAGCGATTACTGTGTGAACAGACTTGCGAGGTTGCCGGCAGACTGCTTGATACGGCACCCGATGTCGGCGGAATAGTCCTGCAATGCAGCGACCTGCCACCGTATGGTTGTGCGATTCAATTGGCGACCGGCCTACCGCTCTACGACGCGGTTACGCTGGTAAATTGGGCTCGTAACGGGGCGGACTATCCCGCCTATGACGGGATGCGGCGCGTTATGCGCTGAACGAACTCAACCACCATAATCGGGCTGAGCCGCCTTGTGCTTGAGCAACGCCATCAGCCTTTTGTCCCGCCAGCGCTGGCCATCGATAATCTCGTCCGTGGGTATGAGCTGTTCCATTTCCGCGCTGATGTCTTCCGCCAGCCCGTATGGCCAATCATTGCGCGTGGCCAGATCGCCGATCATCCGCCGGAATGTGCCACCATAGCTGTCATCGCGCATATAGTCGCGATAGCCGCCCGACGCGTTGAGGTGGCCGGTCTGAAACGGACCCATGAACGCCCAGCGCAGACCGAGGCCGTCGCTCATCGCCCGATCGAGATCGGTCGCCGAGCAATATCCTTCACCGACCAGATGCAGCGCCTCGGCCACGACTGCCGCCTGGAGTCGATTGAGCAGGAACGCCTTGATCTCTTTTTTCACCACGACGGGCGACATGCCGATCGCTTCCAGCAAATTCCTCGTGCTAGCGATCGCGTCGTCCGCCGTGCCGGGATGGCCGGCGATTTCGACCAGCGGGATCAGATAGGGCGGATTGAATGGGTGGGCGACCAGCACACGCGCGCTGTTCTCAACTTGCTCGATCAGCTGCGATGCCATGAATTCCGAACTTGAACTCGCGATGATCGTGTCGGGATCGCACAGCGAATCCAGCTCCGCGAAAAATGCTTGCTTGATTGCGAGATTCTCGACGATGCATTCCTGAACATGCGCGCATTCGCTGACCGCCTCATCCAAATTGGACAATGCGCTGATACGCTCTCCAATCGCGGCGGGATCGTCGATCAGATTAGCGTCCGCCAGATCCCGGAGACTGGCCGCGATATGCGCCAGCGAGCGCTCAAGGTTGTCAGAGTTGGTGTCGTACAAACGAACATTGCAGCCACCACGGGCGAACGAGATCGCCCATGCACGGCCGATATTCCCAACCCCGACACAGGCGACGTTTGCGGTTTCCATGACACACTTTCCCTATCTGCAGATGATCATTGACCTCCTCTTTATTTATTGCCTATAAGTTTATCAAGCCGCAATCGGGAGGACAGCATGCGGAAAGCATCGAAAGTCATAATTACTTGCGCATCGACGGGGTCGGTGCACACGCCAACCATGTCGCCATATTTACCAATCACGCCTAACGAGATAGCGAGCGATGCGTTGGCTGCGGTGGAGGCGGGCGCATCGATATTGCATCTCCATGCGCGCAATCCGGAAACCGGTCAGCCGACACAGGATCCGGAAATCTTCAGCCAGTTTCTACCGCGCATCAAGCAACAGTCCGACGCAGTGATCAATATTACCACCGGCGGCGGGCTGGGCATGCCGCTTGAGCAGCGCGTCGCTGCCGCACACTACGCCAAACCCGAGGTCTGTTCACTTAATATGGGATCGATGAACTTCGCCGCGTTCGAGTTGGCCAATAAGTACAAAGACTGGAAGTTTGATTGGGAAAAACCCTATCTCGAAAGCACCTACGCCGGCATCTATCCAAATACGTTCGAGATGATCGATCACATCCTGACTCATGTCGGCGATGCTTATGGGACCAAGTTCGAATTCGAATGCTACGAGGTGGGCCACCTCTACAACTTGGCCTATTTCGTTCGCAAGGGACGGATCAAGCCGCCGTTTCTCATCCAATGCATATTCGGCATCCATGGCGGGATCGGCGCCGATCCGGAAAACCTGATGCATATGCGCACAATCGCGGACAAGCTGTTCGGCGATGATTATTATCTGTCCGTCCTCGCCGTCGGCAAGGATCAGATGAAGTTCCTGACAATGAGTACCGCGATGGGCGGCAGTGTGCGCGTTGGCCTGGAAGACAGCCTCTATATTGGCAAGGGTGAGCTTTCGAAGGGCAGCGCCGAGCAGGTAAAGCGCATTCGCGGGATCGTCGAAGGGCTCGGCTTGGAAGTTGCCTCTCCGACGGAGGCGCGCGACATGCTCGACCTCAAGGGCGGCGATCAGGTAGGCTTCTGATGGCGGCTATCGATACCTTTCGCGGTGCGGCTCATCCTTGGCTGTGCGATGTGATGGGCCATCTCAACACGCGCAATTATGTCGCCATGTTCGATGATGCGAGCATGCATCTGATCGCGGCTCTAGGTTATGACTTTGCAGAGGCGAGGGCAGGCAAATTCGGCTGGGCGGATGTGCATGTTGAAATCGATCTTCTGGCCGAAGTAGGTAAGGGGGAGTTAATTAAAATATCTAGCTGCATCCCGCAGCTCGGTAATTCGTCGCTGACATCGCGGCACGAGATGACCGATCTTTCCGGCGAGCGCGTTTTCGCTCGCTATACCGTCAAGACCGTGTTCTTTGATCTTCAGGCCCGCAAATCGCATTCTATACCAGACACATATCGCGCAGCGGCGGCCGAGATAGCGCACGACGACTTACAATGACCACCAGCACTTCATCGCGCCGACAGTTCTGGCTGAGTGTGCATGGTTGGCTCGGCGTATTTGCCGCCCTTTTCTTACTACTCGTGGCCCTGACTGGAAGCGCTCTCGTTTTCATTGAGGAAATGGTCGAGGTGCAGGTTGGGGAAGCGGCACAAGCTTCTGCCCACGGGGAGTGGCAGCCGCCCGATGTCATGATCGACCGAGCGTCGACCTATGCCGGCGCTGCATTCCAGCCGATGCAGGTATACTATCCCAACACCTTGCTGAAAATTAGCTCCGCTTTCGTCTACGGACAGGGAGGCAGGTTCGCCGAAGGCCCAGAAGATGAAGTCTTGATCTTTATGGATGCGGTCAATGGCCGCCCACTGGCAGGTTGGCGCCTGGAAGAGCTTTGGGCGGATATTATCCTGCATCTTCATTTTCAGCTTCTGGCGGGCGATGCTGGCGGAGTTTTCATTGCCTTCTGCGGCATTGCGCTATTTGTGTCCGTCTTCACGGGTATCTATCTCTGGTGGCCGCGACGCCGCGTGCTGAAGAAGCTCGCAATTCCCAAATTGCGCGGCAAACTGCGCAAGGTGCTGTTCGATCTTCACGGTTTCGCGGGCATTTATTTTGCCGTCCTGATCGCCATTCTGGCTTTTTCCGGAACGCAGCTTTCACAGCCGTCGTGGCTGAATGCGGTTTTACCAGCGGATTATGAAGCGATCCCACCGACCGCACAGCAGGATTTTGAAACCTGTGATAGCGGCCAACCTTCGCCAGATCAGCTTGCCGCTGTTACTCAGCGTTTTCCGACACGAACAGTGTCGATCTACAATCCCGCCTTCGGTGACTATCCCGCGCATATTCGCCTCAAAGGCGCTGGCGATATCGATGCTTTCTTCGGCGACGTTTACGCGTGGATCGATTGCAACGGAAATACTCTCGTCACCGACTTATCGCAGGCGGATATGGCGACCGTGGTGGCATTAGCGCAGTATTCGGTTCATTCTGGCCGTATCGCCGGTCCGATTGGCCGGCTGCTCGTGTTCCTGTCCGGCTTGGTGCTGTCCCTCTTGGCGCTTAGCGGGATCTACCTGTTCCTGAAACGCAGGCTACGCAAACAACCAAATGGGCAATCGAAGCGAGCCGGGTTGGAAAGCGGATCGTGAACAGAGCTGCGGAAGAAGGCCCGCGCTGGTCATCGCAGGCCATGTTTCTGCTGGCTGCAATGGGCACCACCATCGGGCTGGGAAACATCTGGCGTTTTCCCTTCGTCGCGGGAGAAAGCGGAGGTGGCGCCTTTCTGTTGGTCTATCTCGCGGCTCTTGTTCTGATCTCGATCCCAGTCATGATTGCCGAGCTCCACCTAGGGCATGCGGGCAGGCGTGATCCTGTCCATGCCATTGCTGCTGTCGCGACCAACGCCGGACGTTCACCGCGATGGGGCTGGATTGGCCATCTCATGGCTGCGATGGGGCTCTTATATCTGTTCTATTACCCGCTGATAGGAAGCTGGGCGCTGCACTATGTGCAGCTCGCTCTTGACGGCACTCTCGAGGCTGCTTCGGCCGAGGACTTGCCGGGCTTGTATGACGATCTACAGTCGGACAAGCCACGCATGGTGCTACTGCATACGCTGTTCCTGCCATTGGCTGCCATCATTACGGCGCTGGGTGTGCAGGGCGGCCTGGAAAAGCTCTCCAAATTCGTCATGCCGCTGCTCCTTTTGCTGCTCTTTTCGCTCGTGCTCTATGCCGCGCTCACCATTGGCCTTTCATCCGGACTTGCTTTTCTCTTTACGCCCGATTTTTCCAAACTGAACGCTTCCGTAGTGCTTGCAGCCGTCGGGCAGGCACTTTTCAGTACAGCCGTGGGGCAGGGCGTGTTGCTGGTTTATGCGGGATATTTGAGAGGAAATGTGCCGCTGGGCCGATACAGTGCGATCATCTGCCTGTTCGATGGCTTTGTCGCGGTCACCGCCGGTGTCTTTATCTTCTCGATCGTTGCCGCGTTCGGCCTGACTCCGGCGGCTGGCGAGGGGTTGGTCTACATGGCACTTCCGCTCGCCTTTGCCGATATGCCGGGTGGATCAAGCGTGGCCGCCGCGTTTTTCCTGATGCTGGCACTCGCAGCCTTCACCTCGGTCGTGCCGACGGTCGAATTGCTGGCCCGTTGGTGCGAACGCCAATTCAGCTGGCGCCATGCTCGTGCAGCGCTCGCTGTTGGCGCTATCTCGTGGCTCGGCGGTTTAACCGTCATATTCACGCAGGCGGGCGAGGGCCCCAATCTCCTGCGAATCTACGATTATCTGGTATCAAACCTCATGATTCCGATAGCCGCGCTCCTGATGGCCCTGTTCGTGGGCTGGTTCCTTCCGCGCGTGACAGAAGCACGGACTCAAACGAGCTCGAATACGATCATCTGGCACTGGTGCCTTCGATTGATCGCGCCCTGCGCAATCGCAGTCGTGCTGATAATGGGACTGTGAACGGATGATTGAAGTGCGTAACTTCAAGAGGCTCGACCAAGCGACGTCAAAAGATCTGCAGCTGATCGTGCGCGAGACAGATAGACGTCCGCCCGACCCCACGATGCGGTCATGTGCTAGGAATATAGATAGCGAAACAGGTATTATTTGTCCCCCCGTCAAAACCTATGGCACAGATTTGAGGAGGATTTGGTTCTCGTCGTAGTGACGGAGCAACGAAGATGAGAACCAAAAATTTGAAGTCGAAGTAACCCGCCGAACGTGTGGTGAAGGACATTCGCCGTAGGACGCGGCGGCACTTCTCTGCAGAAGACAAGATTCGGATCGTGCTGGAAGGCTTGCGGAGCGACGACTGTATCGCCGAGATCCTCGGCGCGCCGGAAGACTGCCGGGTTCTGATAGTGAGCCTCCATCCACAGGGCGAGGCCCGCATAATCGGTAACGCCTGGGTCGAACGCTATGAGCTCAGAAACGGGCCTGAACGCATAGCGCGAGAAATGCGACGCCGTGGGCGAATCGCTGTGACGCCTGCTGCTTCACGAAAGCTATGCCGAAGATATGCGCTCCACCGCCGCCGATATCCGCAACACGAGTACGGAGCGCGGGGCCGGCACGGCCGTGCATTTCCTCAGCGAATTTATCAGTCGCGGTATCCCCTGGGCGCATCTCGACATCGCCAATATGGCTTGGTCTGGCCCCAGTGACTGGAAACCCGATGGCTCAGCCGGCTTCGGCGTCCGCCCGCTTGATCATTTCGTGCGCGCCTTCCAGCTGGTCGAAACGGCGAGTAACGGCGCATTCGGAGCGGCGCCTTTTTTGCTGAGGTAGCGCTTGTAGTTGCGATCATCGGTTCCGCCAACTCATGAGAGCGGCCACCCCGTCTCTCGTCGCTGCTGCAACGACAATGGAGACGATGACCTCAATCCGTCGATCTCTTTTCAATCGCTGATGGGTGTCTGGGCTTGTCGCTCTCATTGACGTCGTTGTGGGTCGACGAACGACAAAGGCGCAGAAACCGTCTGCGGTTGATCAGAAGCAGATCGTCCGGAAACGGTAAAACTCATCTCATCTCAAAGAATAAAGTTTAGCATGGTGTCAGATATGGTATTTGATCAACTGTGGCGAGGATATTTTCTATATTTCAATGATTTGCTTGTCTATTTCGAATCCCACCCTCTCCGGCATAGCCGCAAGCGCGATTGTTAGCGTGTCGCCTGATTGCGTTTTGTTTTCTTCGCCTCATCTCTGAACGCGCGCTTGCCGCGCCTTTGCCAAAGCAGGACAGCCCGTTCGCGCTTCTCGCCCGGAGCTTGCGGACGAGGTCGAAGAACGCCCCATAGAGGACGGCGCGTCCATCAGCACAATAGCGGCATGACGATCTTTGATTCGGTTGTCCTTGGCCGCCACTGATATGTTTCCGAGTATGAGAAGGGGTTGGGCGCCTGTCCGGCCCTGCCGGACAGCGGGTGATCGTGTGACCGAGCCCCGTTCCCGGTCTCGGCCCTGCCGGGCTTCTCCCCCTGACGCAGCCCCGAACCTGACGGTTCGGCAATAAGGACGCCCGCTGCGCGGGCGGCGCTTTTTGGCTGTTCCCCTGAGGGCGGGGAGCGGCCGGCCCTGATAGCCCCGAGCGGTCGCGGCACAACCGCTTCGGCTTCATATCCGTCTCGGTCGTTATCCTTCTCCTACCGAAACGGTTGCGCCGCGCCCTTGATGCTCGGGGCTGCGGGCCTCTTCGCCGCCCCCCACCCTCGGGGGAACGGTGCGAATGGGAGCAGGAGGCTATGGCAGCGTGCGAACGGCCAGAATTGGAGCATGAGGCGACCGCAGCGGGCGAGCAGACGCTCGTTTCGGGCGTCCGCCCGGTCACGCTCGCCGACCGGCTCGCGGCCCGCGCCGCCGCGCCCATCGCTCCCAAACGCAATCCGAACGCCGAACAGCGCCCATGCGATCACGGCCTGTTCGACACCGCCGCGCGCGATCAGCTTGACCTCTTCGACACGCTCAGGACAGGGCTGATCGACGCCGTCCGCGCCGCCGAATGCGGCGCATCCACCCCAGCAAAGTCCAAGGAGTAACCGTCATACAACTCAATCATATACCGCTCGATCATTTGAAGGTTTCGCCGCTCAATATGCGGCACTCGCGCCGCAAGCCGAAGGTCGATGACATATTGCCGTCTATCCGCCAGCGCGGCATCATCCAGCCGCTCTTGGTCAAGCCCAATGGCAAGCCCGACCATTACGACATCTATGCCGGACGGCGGCGCTTCTTCGCGATGAAGGCCATCGCCAAGGAGGGCGACAGCAATCCCGTCCTGCCCTGTCTCGTGCTCGACAAGAATGACGATGCCGATGCGGTCGAGGCGTCTATCTTGGAGAACACCGCGCGGGTCGAACCCGACGAAATGGAGCAGTTCGAGGCGTTCAAGAAGCTTGCCGACAAGGGCCGCAGCGTCGCCGAGATCGCCGACACGTTCGGCGTGACCGAATTGATGGTGAAGCGGCGGCTGGCCTTGGCGAACCTTCTGCCAGCGATCCGCAAAGCCTATGCCGCCGAAGAAATCGACGGGCGCACAATCACCGCGCTGACCATGGCGACCAAAAGCCAGCAGGAAGAATGGCTGGCGCTGTTCCAGTCGGAGGACGATTATGCGCCGTGCGGGCATCAGTTGAAGGCATGGCTGTGCGGCGGCGAGCATATCACCGCCGACAAGGCGCTATTCGCTATCGACGATTATCCGGGTGAAATCCTCGCCGACCTGTTCGGCCAGAATGGCGCTTTCGCCGATATCGGGCTGTTCTGGGAACATCAGAACGCCGCCATTGCCGCGCTCGCGCAGGGCTACACCGACAAGGGCTGGGCCGATTGCATCGTGCTTGACCGGGGCCGGTATTTCGACCGCTGGAATCATATCAAGACGCCCAAGAAGGAGGGCGGCAAGGTCTTTATCGAGGTTCGCGGCAGCGGCGAGGTGACGGCCCATGAAGGCTATCTCTCCGATCAGGAGGTGCGCCGTCGGGAACGCGCCGCCGCCAAGGGCGATGGCGAAGCCAAGCCCGTCAAGCCCGAAATGACCGGCCCGATGACCGACTATATCGACTTGCATCGTCATGCGGCGGCGCGGGCGACATTGCTCGGCCATCCGGGCGTCGCGCTTCGGCTTGCGGTCGCGCATATGATCGTCGGGTCGCGGCTGTGGCGCATCGAGGCCGAACCGCAATCGACCCGCAAGGAAGCGACGCGCGAAAGCGTGGCCGTGTCGAGGGCCGAAGCCGCGTTCGCCAAGGAGCGCGCCGAGCTCGCGGAGCTTCTCAGTTTGGATGCCGACACCGGCACCATCGTGCGCAACAATGGCGACGACTGGCGGCTTGCGTCGATATTCGCGCGGCTGTTGCTGCTCGACGACGGCACCGTGCTGCGCATCCTGACCTTCGCTATGGCCGAGAGTCTGGAGGCCGGAACCGCGACGGTCGAGGCGCTCGGCGAAGCCATCCCTATCGATATGGCGGGCTATTGGACGCCGGACGAGGCGTTCTTTACGCTCTTGCGCGACAAGCAGATCGTCAATGCGATGCTCGGCGAGATCGCCGGGCAGCAGGTCGCCGACGCCAATGTCAGCGCCACCGCCAAGGTGCAGAAGGGCATTATCGGCGATGTGCTGGCGGGGGAAGGCAACCGGACCCCCAACGCCGACTGGCGTCCGCGCTGGGCGGCGTTTCCGCCCGGCTGCTATCGCGACGAGGCGGGTTGTGCACCCGCCGCCAATCATCGGCGGATCGCGGACCTGTTCGCCGAGGCCGAAGACTGACAGGAGCCATTGAGCATCCGCCCCGGCTCTAGCCGCCGCTTCCGGCCCGTTCGGCAACACTGCCGGGCGGGCTGGGCGTCGGTCTCCCTTGGCCGCGCGAAGGCGGCCGAGCGCATTTGGAGGCGCTTCGGGCGCGTGCCCTCGATCCCGTCCCGGCACCCGAAACAGCACAAAAAAGCGCTTCCGCCACCTGCGTCTCCGGAAGGGGCGGCCATCACGGCGCGACCACCGCCCTGCTTGCCTGCGTGGACCTATGGCGAACTGCGGCGGCCCGAAACCGGCTTGCGCGAACTTTCTTCCCCGCCGCTTCACGGCTCCTCGCGGCCGGGCTGCGCCCTTCAAGAAAGTTCGCTCCGCCGGTCCTCCGCTGTGCTTCGGCCCCCCAAAGAGAAGAGGGGGGTGCGGGCCGCCACCGCCCGCCATCTCCGGTCCCGCGTCAGCAGGGCGATGGTCGCTCCGCGACAGCCAACGAAGGAGACTGAAAGATGGCACAAGCACTTGGATATGTGACGAAGACCGATACCGGGTTCGAAGGCACGCTCGCGACGATGAGCCTTAAAAAGCGCATCAACATCGTCGAGAACACGGCCAAGGAAACCGACGCCCAGCCCGATTTCCGGGTCTATACCGAAGACCGGGTTGAGATCGGCGGCGGCTGGAACCGGGTCGGGCGCAACAGCGGCAACGCTTACGTGTCGCTGACCCTCTCGGCTCCGGAATTCGGGCCGCAGCGGATCTACGCCAATCTCGGCCGCGCCGCCGGGCAGGACGATCCCGATTGTCTCGCGATCCTCTGGAACCCGGTGAGTTGACGCGGGCCTCTCGCCTCCCGCGCTCCTTGGAGCGTGGGAGGCTTTTCTTATGTTATCCAGCGAGCGCGAGCGGTGTTACTTCACAGTCTAGCTCAGTGTCCTGCACAACCTCGTATCCGACCGGTAGCGCGACGGAAAATGGCCCGGCTTGGAAAATGGATTCTGCCGGTTCTTTATGCCAGAAACGGTTTGAGCAGAGACGGGCGTCGACAGGGAAATCACCATGACAATAGCTGAGCGCGTCGGAGCTCTGATTATACGGCTGTCGCCCGATCCCATTTGCGACGATTGCATCACCGAAAGGCTCGATCTCTGCGCGCGGAACCGGGCAAACCAGCATACGCGCCACCTTATGACCGAGCACGGTTTCGAACGTCAGCTGAACACATGCGCGCTGTGCGGATGCGAGAAGAAAGTCATCCGCTATTCGTGAGAAGCGGAGAGGCCGCAGATTCAACAGACCGTATTGCGATCGCTTCATCACGTCATCCGTGTCTGCCTTGATCGCCGTTCACTCTTGACTCGATCCGCCGCCGGACCGCACCTATTGAACTTAACTATTTGCAACGTAGCGATTTCTCATCGGCGCAATGGGCCACGCCGACGCCTGGGGACGGCAAGCAACCTTGCCGTCCCCTTTTGCCTGCCGCGTAAAATTGTGCACGCGAAGGCCATCATCCTTGGCATCCGGTACAGCCGCGAGCTCACTTTTTAGCGCGTCACCTCGTTGCGTTTTGCTTTCTCCGCTTCCGCCTTGAACGCCCGCTTACCCCTTCGCCGCCAGAGCGTAATCGCCTGCTCACGCTGTTCGCCGGACAGCTTGCCGGCGACCGCAAGGAACGCCCCATAGAGCACGGCGCGATCGTCATCGGTCAGCTCAATGAGACCCGCCTTGCTGACCAGCCCGCCCAGCTCGATCAGGCGGCGCGTGCGCTCGCGGCGCTTCACGACCCAGTCGCGGCTATCGTGGCGGGCACGGGCGGCCTCAACACGATGCCGGGCCGCCCGCGCCCGGCGCAGCGCCGCCAGCGTCGCCGCCAGACTTGCGCGCAGCGTTCGGCCTTTTGCCTGTAAAAAACGCGGCGCCGCGTTTGCGCCACGCCTCCTTCGTCGCGCTGTCGGTGGTATCGCTCGCATCAAGCAGAGCGCCGGCCAGCGTCTCGATGCCGATCGCGTCGGCGCCGGTCGCGGTCACCAGCTCGCCGAGCTGGCGGGTCTTGGTTGCCTTGAGCGCTTTGGTCTTGTCCTGCAGCGCCTGAAGCTCGGCATCGAAGTCGCGCGGTTTGCGCATGATTATCTCCTTGTTTTGCGTGATGCGCCGAGCATAAATGACGCAGCCGTTTTTGGCTGCAATGTCGCCGGGACCGCGTGGGACCACCTGGTCCCGAACAAGAAAATTTCTGGTGAGGGCGCGCTTATACGTCGTGCCGACGTTGCTTTTGTAGCGTAGATGGTATGCCGCCATGGCGATCTACCATCTGCACGTCAAAGTGATCGGCCGCGCGACCGGCGCGAGCGCGGTGGCGTCCGCCGCCTATCGCGCCGCCGAACGGCTGCGCGACGAGCGGATCGACCGGGCCCACGACTTCACCAGCAAGGCCGGCGTCGTGCATTCGGAAATCCTTTTGCCCGATGGTGCGCCCGAGCATCTGTCGGACCGGCAGACGCTGTGGAACGCGGTCGAGGCGGGCGAGGTCAGGAAGGACGCGCAGCTCGCCCGCGAGGTCGAGTTCGCGATTCCGAGGGAGATGACGCAGGAGCAGGGCATCGCCCTGGCGCGCGACTTTGTCGAACGCGAGTTTGTCGAGCGTGGCATGATCGCCGATCTCAATGTGCACTGGGATATCGGCGAAGACGGGCGCGCCCGGCCGCACGCCCATGTTATGCTGACCATGCGCGAAGTGAACGAAAACGGGTTCGGCAAAAAGGTCCGCGACTGGAACGCCCGCGACCAGGTCGAGCACTGGCGCGAGGCCTGGGCCGATTATGCGAACGAACGGCTTGCGACCCTCGGTATCGAGGCGCGGATCGATCATCGGTCGCTCGAAGACCAAGGCATCGATCTCGAGCCCCAACACAAGATCGGCCCGGCGACGCCGCGCCGGATCGCCCAGGGGCTCGAGGCCGAACGGCTCGACGAGCATCGGGCGATTGCGGCAGCGAACGGCGACCGCATCATCGCCGAACCGACGCTCGCCTTGGACGCGATCACCCACCAGCAAGCGACCTTTACGACCCGCGATCTCGCCCGGTTCGTCCATCGCCATTCGGACGGCAGGGAGCAGTTCGACCGGGTGATGGGCGCGGTGCGCGGATCGCCCGAACTGGTGGCGCTGGGCAAGGACGGGCGCGGGCAGCAGCGCTTTACAAGCCGCTCCATGCTGGCCGCCGAACGACGATTGGAACGATTGACCGAAGTAATGGCTGGCCGCGAGCGGCATCGTGTTACCGAACGCAGCTGCAACCGCGCATTGGCCAATGCCGCCAAACGCGGGCTGGTCCTGTCGGGCGAACAGCGGGCGGCGTTCGAGCATATCACCGAGGGTCGCGATCTCGGCATCGTGCTCGGCTATGCGGGCAGCGGCAAGTCGGCCTTGCTCGGGGTCGCCAAAGACACCTGGGAACAAAGCGGCTACCGCGTCCAGGGGCTGGCCTTGTCCGGCATCGCAGCCGAAAATCTCCAACACGGATCGGCAATCCCGTCGCGCACCATCGCGAGCATCGAACACGGTTGGGCAGGGGGACGCGATACACTGACCGAGCGCGATATACTCGTGATCGACGAGGCCGGGATGATCGGCACGCGCCAGATGGAGCGGGTGCTCACCGAAGCGCAAAAGCGCCGCGCCAAGGTCGTGCTGGTCGGCGATGCCGAACAGTTGCAAGCGATCGAGGCGGGCGCGGCGTTCCGGTCGATCGCCGAACGCCATCCGCATGCCGAGATCGGGACGGTCCGGCGGCAACGCGCCGACTGGCAGAAACAGGCGACCCGGCAGCTGGCGACCGGACGCACGGGCGAGGCGCTGGCCGCCTATGGCGATCACGGCATGGTGCATGCGGCCGACAGCCGCGAGCAGGCCCGTGCAAATCTGATCGATCGCTGGGATCGCGAACGGTGCGCCGCGCCCGAGCAATCGCGCATGATCCTGACCCATACCAATGACGAAGTGCGGGCGTTGAACGGGCTGGCGCGCGAGCGGCTGCGCGAAGCTGACGAGTTGGGCGCGGACGTGCGCATCACCGTCGAACGCGGCGCGCGCGACTTTGCGCGCGGCGACCGCATTATGTTTTTGCGCAACGAACGCAGTCTGGGCGTGAAGAACGGAACGCTGGGCACGCTCGAACAGGTGAGCCGCGGTCATATGGCGGCGCGGCTCGACAGCGGCGCACAGGTCGCGTTCGACCTGAAGGATTACGCTCATGTGGATCATGGCTATGCGGCGACGATCCACAAGGCGCAGGGCGTGACGGTCGACCGGACGCATGTCCTGGCGACGCCCGGGCTCGACCGGCACGCCGCCTATGTCGCGCTCTCGCGGCATCGCGATAGCGTACAGCTCCATTATGGGCGGGACGATTTTAGCGACCACCGCCAGCTCGTGCGCACGCTGTCGCGGGCGCGGCCCAAGGATATGGCCGGCGATTTTAAGCGCGATTACACCCGCGATTATGCGGAGCGGCGCGCCATCCGGCTTCCGGGAGACTCACCGGAAAGAGGGACGGCATCGCCCGAACGGCGCGGCATGTTCGCCAACTTCAAACCCGTTGCGCCCAAGCCGGATCGGTCCGTCCCGCTTTCCGGGCGGCCCGGAAACACGCTCGGCCGGGCGGTCCAGCGCTATACCCGCTGCCAGCAGGAAATACTCGATATGCGAGAGCGCGACCTGCCGGTTCTTCCGCATCAGCGCCAAGCGCTCGACCGGGCCGGAGAGGTGCTCGACGCCCTGCGGCCCGAGGCCAGCCGGGATCTGTACAATGCGCTCAATCGCGACCGCTCGCTGATCGACGAAACCGCCAGCGGCAATACCCGTCGCGCCATCCGCGCCATGCAGCGCGAGACGCAGGTCCGCACCGATCCCGCCTTGCGCGCCGAGCGGTTTGTCAAACGCTGGCAGGCGCTCGAACAGCGGCGCACCCAGCTGTACCGCGCGGGCGATATGGGCGCGGTGCACAAGATCACCGGCAGCATGGGCGCGATGGCCAAAAGCCTCGAACGCGATGCGCAGATGGAATCGCTGCTCCGCCCGCGCGCCCGCGAGCTGGGGCTCAAAATCGAAGTGAGCATGATGCCCGGCCGCACATTGGCGCGACAGTTGACCCAGTATCTGGGGCTGGCGCGCGGACGCGGGCTGGGGCGGTAACCGGAGAAAGGAGATGAGCATGACGGACGACCCGCCATCCGAAGAGATGGAAGACCCGGCTGCAGACGCGTTCGAGCGCTTGCGCGGCGAAGTGGCGGCGACACGGCTCGTCATGCAGGGCCTTGCTGCCGAGCGCGCAGAAGAGGTTGCGCCCGATTACAGCGCCACCTTGGCCGAAATCGTGCAGCGGGTCGAGCGCCACGCCCGGGCGATCGAAGCGCTGGCCGAGCGTCCGGCGCTCGGGCTGACACCGGAAACGATGGCGCGGCAGATCGCGGCGGCCAGTACCGAAATACGGCGCGAGGATGCCGCAGCCTTGTGCGACGCGCGGGCGGTGATGGAACGGACGGCGGCCGAGCTCAGCCAGGCATTGAAATCGGGGCGCACGGCCGCCGATCAGCGGCGATGGGTGATCCGGAGCGCGGTTGGCGGGCTGGTAGCGGGCGCAGCCCTATGGGCGATCGTGCCGGGATTGATCCTGCGCGCCTTGCCCGAGAGCTGGGTTGCTATGCTGTCTGGCTAGCCAGGGCATCGATGAAGCACGACTTCAGCGAATGGCCCGCGCGCTTCGTCGATACAGGCGATCCCATGACACGCCGAAACACAATAAAAACCTTTTTCTGCCAAACAATAGAGGGCTCGAAAGGATAAATGTGTCCAAGCAATTGCTGACAGCAAAATCCGGTTGTCCGGGCTGCCGCGACGGCAGGGCCCTCGATTTCGATTTCGCTATGGCGTTTCAGCCGATCATCGATATCGAGACGGGACAGGTCTTCGCTTATGAAGCATTGGTGCGCGGTCCGGCGGGCGAGCCGGTCGATGATGTATTGACGTTGGTGAATGCCGACAACCGCTACGCCTTCGATCAGCGGTGCCGGGTCAAGGCGATCGAGGCCGCCGCGCGCGCCGGCATATTGGACACACCCGCAAAACTCTCGATCAATTTTCTGCCCGATGCGGTCTATTCGCCGCGGGCCTGTATCCAGCTTACGCTGAAGACGGCGGAGGCAAACGATTTTCCGGTTGATCGTCTGATCTTCGAGTTCACCGAGAATGAGGAGATACGCGACCCTGAGCATCTTCGCAGCATCGTCGAGATTTACAAAAGCTTGGGCATGGCGACAGCGCTCGACGATTTCGGAGCGGGTCATGCCGGGCTCAATCGCCTGGCGCAATTCCAGCCCGATATCATCAAGCTCGATATGGCGCTTATCCGCGATATCGATCGCCGCTTGCTCCAACGCATCATCGTCGAGGCGATGGTGCGGATGAGCGAGAAACTGGGCGTCACGCTCATCGCCGAGGGTATCGAAACCGACGAGGAGATGCGGACGCTCGAAACGCTGGGTATCCGCTATATGCAGGGCTTCTTCTTCGCATCGCCCGGGCTGGAAACCTTGCCCGGAGTTGCCAGGGGTTCGGAAGAAAAGGCCCGCCGCCAAACAGCCGGATAGATAACCGAAAGCCCAAAATAATATCAGGCCGGTTATCTGTCCGTTATGAAATGTCTCTCTTTGGGCAAGGGCGGCATATTGACCGCCAGAGGCCCCTTTTCTATTTCATTGTCCGGTTGTCCATTTCGGGCTAATCTTCTCCCGCCGATCATCAGCGAGGAGAAATATCATGTCGTCGCCGCGATATCTCGAACCCGACAGCCGGATGACGCTGCGCGAAGCGCTTGCCGAACTCAGAGAACTGGAAGCCGATGTGTCAGACGAGACGATTGGCGACGATCTGACGAAAGCATTGATCGCGCATGATGTGGTTCATATACTCTTCGGATGCGATATCAGCGATGATGACGAAGTGATCGCCCATCTTTGGATGGTTGTCGGCACCGATGCGCGCCTTGGTGATATGCGCGCGATAGCCAGGGACCGCGACCATATCGGCTATGCTCGGAGCTTTGCGCATGGCCGGCGCGTATTGCTTGTACTGCGTAATTTGCCGCGGATGCTTGGAACGGTGATCCGGGCCCGCAGGATGACCAAGTTCTGGCCCTTTGGTGGGTTTGAGGAAAATCTCGACCGAACCTTGGCGGATCTTAGAGCGGAATACGGGATCACCGTCCCTGCACCCGGATCCCGAAGACAGGGCCGACGCGGTCCTCACCATCCGGCCTATCTGCCTGCGACGAGATAATCGCGCACCGATATCGCCGCATCTGACATCGAAGGGATTGCAGCATCGGCTCGCCTCCTCGACCTGCAGCCTATCAGGCTTAGAGAGCGGCGCGGCGCCAATACAAAAGCCGCAATGGCCGCTTTACGTGGTCTCAATCGCCGGTCAATCGGCTGATCAGGTTATCATATACATAGTCGCTGATCGGCGTGTCGAACTTGCACCCGATGCGGAAATCGTTGCGCCAGACGACGGTCGCGGACAGCGGCTGCAAGCCCGGCAAATAGAGGAACAGCCTGTCGCTTTCGCCGAGAACCGCCGCGCTATCGAGTTGAAAGCCGGTGCGCGAGATGTTGAGCAGATCGCCCTTCGTCTTCGGATAGCCCGGCTTTCGAAAGCCCATCCGTATCTCGACCTCTTGTCGCGGATCACGCGGCTCGTTGTCACCGGCGCGCTCTTGCGTCATCGGTCGCTCCCCGAAGGCGTCATTAGGTCCTGTTCACATGGCCCGATCGGCGCCCGAAATTCTTATTTCGGAACGCCCAAGCCCTTGTACCAAATTTCGAGGCTCAAAATAACCCGCGCCATTCGATCCGCAGTACAATCTCGCCAATCCGTCCGTCCCATGCCGATTGACAGCGATCGACCGGCCCGCCTCTCCTAAGGAAAATTTAATCCCTATCCTCCAATAGGATAAACATACGCAGCAAGAGGCAAAAGCTGCACGTGGCGTAGTGACATTGGGTTGAACCAAACATTTGGACACATCCGGGGAGGCGGAAAGGACGGTTATAATGCCGGGCTCGCAATCCATCCTCAAGCTGTGCGTCTCCGACAAAGATCTGCCCCGATCGATCCACATCCGGCTTCTGGATGAACTCTACAGCCTGCACCCAGCGGTGTTCCTGAGTTCGACGCTTGGCGCGGGCGTCGTCGGCGGTGCAGCGACATGGCGCACCGGCGATCCCGTTCTGGCGGCTTTCACCGTCATCACCTGTCTTGCGACGCTCGCTATGTTGCAATTGCAGCGCGCTTATGTCCGTACTGGACCCGAAACGCGTGCGGCCAGGCTAGAATGGTGGGAAAGGCGCTTCGCCATCCGTTCAGCATGTGTCGGGCTCGGTGTCGGGCTACTCACCGCCTACGCTTTTCTGTGCTGTGACGATGCAATCGCGCATTTGTTGCTTGAGGCGCTGGCGTTGGGCGCACTCTGCACGACTGTCCGTAACTATTTCCGACCACGGATCGTCCTTTTCCAGATCGCCGCACTGCTCTTGCTGCCCGCCGCGGCGATGGTTGCGAGCGGCGAGCCTTTCTATCTCTTCATTGCGGCAGGCAACGTTGCGCTGGCGTTCAACATGGCACGCATCGTCGCCGGCCTTTACCGCGGTGTCGTCGACTCGTTCAAGAAGGATGAGCTGCTCAAGGAACAAAATGCGCGCTTCAACGCGGCGCTCGGCAATATGGCGCACGGCCTGTGCATGTTCGGCGGAGACGATCGCCTTCTCGTCTGCAACGACCGCTATCTTTCGATGTACGGGCTGTCGTCCGACATCGTAAAACCGGGGATCGTGCTGCGTGACCTGATCGCGCACAGCCTGGAGGTCGGTAATCACCCCTCAGACAGCGTCGATACATTTTATCACGAGCTTCATAGCCGTCTCGGCAATGCGGACGGCGGAACGTTCCATCAACAGCTCGGCAATGGCCGGACGCTGGCCGTTTCCCATGAAAGGCTCGCCGATGGCGGCTGGGTCACTATCCATGAAGATATCACCGAGCGCAAAAAGGCCGAGGCGAGGATCGCCCATATGGCCCGGCATGACGGCCTGACCGGCCTTGCCAATAGTGGCGAGTTCCACACTCTTCTGGCCACTGAACTGTCTGCCGAAGTCGATGGTTCGGTCGCCGTCCTCGCCATCGATCTCGACCGATTCAAGCCGGTCAACGATACGCTCGGCCATACCGTCGGCGATGCCTTGCTTAAAGAAGTCGCCAACCGTCTTGAGGAATGTGTCGATGAGCGCGGTTTTGTCGCGCGGACCGGCGGTGATGAATTCTCGATCGTACAGATCGCGCAAAATCATCCGCAAGCGGCGACAACCCTGGCCCAGAGGTTGATCGACAGCTTGAGCGAACCCTTTGAGATTGTCGGTCATCAGGTCATGGTCGGCGCGAGCATCGGCGTGGCGGTCGCGCCCGACGATGGCGAGACGCCCGACGATCTGATGAAGAACGCCGATCTCGCGCTCTATCGCGCCAAGGCCGATGGCCGCAACTGCCATCGTTTCTTCTCGCCCGACATGGATGAACGCATGCAGGCGCGGCGCCAGTTGGAACTCGATCTGCGCAAGGCCTTGGGCGCCGGCGAGTTCGCGCTCGTCTATCAGCCGCTGGTCGATACGAATTCCGAAGAGATTCTGGGCTTCGAGGCGCTGCTGCGCTGGAGCCATCCGACCCGTGGCACCGTCGGGCCCGACGAGTTCATACCGCTTGCCGAGGAAATCGGCATCATCGGCGCGCTCGGTGATTGGGTGTTGAGGCAAGCCTGTCACGATGCGACGGCCTGGCCCGACGATATCAGCATCGCGGTCAATCTCTCGCCCTTGCAGTTCGAGACCGGCAATCTCGTCAATTCGGTGGTGAGCGCGATGGCCACTTCAGGCCTTTCGGCCGAACGGCTCGAACTCGAAATCACCGAAGGCGTGCTCATTCGCGACGCCGCGGCCGCGCGCAAGATCCTGCACCAACTCCAGGCGTTAGGCGTTCGCATCGCGATGGACGATTTTGGCACCGGCTATTCTTCGCTCAGCTATTTGCGCTCCTTCCCGTTCGACAAGATCAAGATCGACCAGTCCTTCGTGCACGACATCAACAGCGACAAGGAAGCGCTGTCGATCGTAAGGGCCGTCGTCGCGCTCGGCAAGAGCCTCGGCATGCGCACCACTGCCGAGGGTATCGAAACCGAGGCGCAATTGGAGCGGCTGAGGAAGGAGGGTTGTGCCCAGGTGCAAGGATTCCTGACCGGGCGCCCGATGGACACCGAGGCGGTCGCCGATATGTTTGAAGACCGGGAGCCTCGCCAGGCGGTCGGATAGGTTCGCAATAATCGTCAAATCGCAATTGTGCCGCAGCCGCTGTCTCTCCCTGGATCCGCTGGCTGCGGCGCCTTTTTGACAAATGGGGGTCAGCTATGAAAACAGGATGGAAAAATGGGACGGCTTGCCGCGCCCGCGATAATGGCGCTGGGTGGCCGGGAGATGCCGCAGACGGGTTTGTCCATTTTGCATCAGTCCGTACTTGGTGAAGAAGAATGGCTTTCGGGCGCGCAAAGATTGCACCTGATCGACCGAAATTGGTTCGCATCCAGACATCCTTACACGAAGTTTAAGATGGCTTCTCCGTGAGTTTCTCGATCCGCTCGATGCAGATGGCTTCGACCATAGCCTTGAGCGCTTCGGCCCGCTCTCCGAGCCAGGCGAGTTCGTCGGCCGTGATGGTGTAATGTTCGGAGTAACGCGCTTCGACATAAGCACGCTTCAAGAGTTCGAAGGTGCGGCGATCCGCCTTCGTCTCGCGCGGCCAGACATCGATCAGGCGCGGATCGATATCTTCGGCCAGCGAGCGCAGAAATTTTACGTTGTGCGTCGAGGGAGAATAGTTGGTCAGCACCAAGAGGAAGCAAGTGTAGAGGTTCTCGACCATCTGGTGCTTCAAGAATACGGCTTTGCGAAGATCTCCCTCGTTTATGTAGAACTTCACACCTTTCTCGAATCCTCCCGCACTCTCCATCCAAAAGCTATGGTGCTTATTGGCAGCCGCTAACGCTTCTTCCGGCGTAGGTGGCTGGGGTTCAACGAAGGGCTTCTCGCCTTGCAGCTCGTAAAGCGCGATGCCTTCCTTGACGACATCGGAGAAGAAATACTGGCCCTTGCAGAGTTCGTTATTCACCTCTTCGAGCGTATGCACGATAAAATTGACCGGTCGCTTGATCGACGGTTCATGCATCAGCCGATCCTCGGCCCTATACCAGTATGTTGAAAAATCGACGACGCGCTTATGGTTGACGACGATCAAGAGATCGAAATCGCTTCTGTACCCTTTGGCGGTATGGGGTTCGTCGACCCAGCCGCCACGGGCATAGGAGCCGAACAGGATGATCTTGAGAATGCGACCATCCTTCTTCTTCGCCGAGGATGCCTGCTTCATCGCATCGGCGAACTCGGTATGGATGATCTCCACCGCGCGCTCCAGCTCGCGCTGTTTGGCATGGGGAAGATGATCGATATCGCTTTTCATCAGACGAGCTTAGCGAAGGGCGAGTCTAGCGCCAACAGGTTGACTACGGATCTTTACCGCCAGGTCGGCAGGATAAACTGCGGCGGCATCGAGCGGCCCCAGTACAAGCCCTGGCCATAATCGGCGCCGGCAAGCTTGGCGAACGCCAGATGCGCTGGTGTTTCGATACCTTCGACCACCGATTTGGTCCGTCTGGCGCGGCAAAATTCGAGGATGCCGGTGAGCATGGACATCGGAAGACGCTGTTCGGCGCACGCCCAGAATATGCTTTTGTCGACCTTCAATTCGGTGAACGGTATGTGCGAGACGCGATCGAAATTGGCCATGTCGGCCCCGAAGTCGTCGATCGAGATACCCACACCGATCGTTTCGAGCTTCGGGATATTTGCGAGCACCCCCTCAAAATCGGCAAGCCGCGCGTCCTCGGTGATTTCGATAATTATACGCTTCGGAAGGACCGCATGTCGCGCAAGGGTTTCACGGAGCGTATCGATAAATTCGCGGCGCACCAAAACTGCGGGGCGCTGCAGTTGAAGGATACGGTCTTCGTCCGCTCCATCCTTTCCAGTGCGACAGCGAACCGCACCGCCGCGTCGAGAATGACGAGCGTCGCCTCGAACTCCAGATCGAGATGGATCGATTGCGAAAAGATCAACTCCGGACTGAGCGCCCGGCGTGGTTTTAATCGGGTCAATGCTTCATAGCCGACAACGGTATCGGTCTTGAGATTATGTTTCGACTGGAATTCAACCGTCAGATTGGGGATTAACCGATCATGGGCGATCAGGGACTTGAGAAAGGCCTGGTCGCCGGTTTCGCCTGGCGGACGATGGGATGGACATTCCGTGGTGTAGTGTTCGAGCGCCGTCAGCGGATAGGGCCGATCGACCGCGCCCATCATAGGCACGGAAAAAGACCGGGCTTCCGCCTTGGCGGCGCGGTTCAGCGCCGGATTGGGGCTGCGAGCGATGATCAGCGGTGTCGATGGCGCTGTCTCCGCCATCTTGCGGATCAGCCCGAAACCATTCTTTATGCCGGTCTCAGGATTGAGAACCACGATATTCGGGCCAAAGGCAAGACCGGCCTCTTCATCCTCGGCGGCGGCGATGCAGGCTGCCGCCAATCCCCGTTGTTCCAGATCATCCTGCAACGGTCGGGAGAGCGTTTCCTCTTCTTCGAGGAGCATGATGCGTGCTTGGGACACGAACGATATCCACCATGTAAGAGTGCGTTAACATCGGCTTTTTCACCAACTTTCGATATTGGTCCGCCCGAACCGGCAAAAAAGCGGCAAGGAAGGCTGGCGGCGCATTAGGTATGCGAGTCGTTTGATTTTCGGGGCAAACGGTTGCCGGCAGCGACTTCAAACGGACGTGACGGCCTGCAGCGGTTGTGCATATTTGGAAGAAGCCGGAGCAGAGATAGGTCCGGATCCCAGAAGATGTTCCGCAATTGGGCGGAGGGACATCGTCAAACGCGCTGGCGGCGCTTCTGAAATTCCGCTTTTCTGAGATTGCGGCGGCAGATGCAGTTACTCCATCTGGCAAAGCGAAGCGTTTGCGAACGGTTTTCCGAAACCGCTACTGCATAGGCTCAGCAAAAGGGCCCGCTCTCTTGGGGGCATAAATAAGAGAGCGGGCCAAGATACACAGGGGTGGGTGCACGTCAGACAGGTTTTAACGTCCCCTGCGCGAACGACGGTTGACCGTACGCCTTGTCGTCGTCACCCGCCGAACTCCGTTCTGGTTGCCGACGGCCACGCGCCGAACGCGGGTGTTTCCGCGCTGGCGAACATGGGTGTTGCGGCCGGCGACCACCTGACCGTCCTCATTGCGCAGGCGCTGTCGTCGGTCGTAACCGTGACCGTTCCACCGGCTCTGCCCGCGATAATCGAGCGTTTCGCCATTGGGGCCGGTAGTGGTGCCGTGCGTGCGGGTGTGGTTGCCGCGCCGCATACGTTCGCCTTCATAAGTGCGCGTATCGCCGTTGAAGCGTGTCTGCGAACCCGACATGGTACGGCCGGTGTCGGTGCGGTTGGACTCCCAATAGCGCGTCGCCACAGCGCCATCGTCCTTGCGGGTGATGGCCGTATCCCGCGAATAAAAGCCGGTATCGCTATCGCGGGTAATGATGCGCTCGCCGGAATAGTTGGGCGTGTCGACAGTGATTGTGCGCGTTTGCGCCATTGCCATAGGTGCTACGGCAAGTGTCACCGCGGCGGTGCCGATAAGAACGATCGATTTCATCTCAAATCTCCTCATTATCGATATGAAAGGGCGAAATTCGCCGTTTCTCATCCAGTTTAACGCAGGAGACCGAAATTCCCTTCGCTATCAGCGACGCCGGCGCGGAATTCGGGGGCGGCGTGGCGGGGTGGTGCGACGTTGCGCGGCGGCGCGAGCCCTTTGGGCCGCTTGTGCCGCGCGGAGCCGTTCGACCATCGCGTTCCGGCGCGCGCTCGCGGTGCCTGGCTGATCGCCGTTCGAAAGATCGGGGCGCGTCAAGGGCAGTTCCACCGGCTCAGGCCCCGGCGGTGTGTTGTCGATGATCATGGGAAGTCGGGCCGGCGGTTCGGTGCCGCTACTTTGCGTGGCCGTTATCGGACGCTGCTGTGCTGGGATTGAGGTCGGTCGGTCCGTCGCGGGCAAGTTTGCTGCGGGCAGGTGGCTTGCGGGTTCCGCGGACCGCCGGTTCCGGATAGTATCGATGATCCGCATGCGCTGGGCATCGGAGATATTGTCGCGCGATATCGGGAGGCCCGGGTTGCTGCGTTGGCGTGCCGCTTCCAGACGGTCATTCTGGACCGCTATCGGCGCCTCTGTCCAGCCATTAGCCCTGATGCGCCGGGCGATCGTTGCGCTGCCTCCTGCCGTCGCCTGTTGGCGCGCTGCCTCCAGCGCTCGGCGTTGCGCGAGGCGAGGCCGCTGCGTCGCGGGCCGCGTTTGGGGCTGGCGAGGGGCCAGATCCTGCAACCGCCGGCGTAATGCAAATGCCCGGCGAAGTTGCGATGCGCGGGACTCGCCAAGCGCCGATCGTATCAACGGTTCCGCACCGTCAATTTCAGCGGTCGGCGTCTCGTTGACGTTCAGTTGGGCCGATGCCTGCGCGTTTCCGACCGACGCCGCGGTTTCCCTCGGCGGTTCGGCGACAAATAGCTCGATGACCGGCTCGGCGATGCGTTTAAGATCGAGCGTACCGTCACTGACCAAGGCGGCGGCTACCGCGCTCGCGGCCAACAGACCGCCGCCTATCGAGCCCAGTATGATTGGTCGGCGCATCCGTCGACGGCCGTTGACGCGTCGCGTTCGCCGCCCCTTGAATAAAACGCGCGTCCGGCGCTGCGGTCGGGCCGTCGCCTCGGCTATGATGCGGTCCGCAAGATCGGTCGGCATTACCGGATCGGGCGAGGCGGCGAGCGCGCGATCAAGCGCTATATCAGTCATCGGGGCCCGGACCGTCATGTTAGTTGCTCCACATCGGTGGCAAGAACCCCCTCTTGCTCGAGCAATGCACGCATCTTTCGGCGTGCGCGCACGAGCAACGATTCCAATGCCTTGATATTCAATTCAAGGATCTCTGCCGAGGCGCTGTTCGACAGGCCTTCATAATAGCTGAGAATGAGTGCTGCGGCCTGACGGTCGGGAAGCTGTCGCAGACACCTATCGACCGAGGCGCCGATCTCATCGGACACCATGACCTTGTCAGCGCGGGGAGTATCATCTGTTGATTCCGGCGGTTCGACCGGCGCAATCCGCTTGCGCTTGCGCAAACGATCAAGACACAGGTTAACGCCCACTCGGTGAAGCCAGGCCCCGAGCCCGGCACCGCTGGGCTTCCATTGTGGGGCGTGGGTCCATAGCCTTGTAAAAACGTCCTGCACGATATCCTCCGCCTCATGGCCGTCACCGAGCATCCGATATGCAACCCGGTAGATTGGCGCTGAATGAAGCTCGACTAGGGCACTGAAAGCGACAGAGTCGCCGTCACGGACGCGCGCCATCAGAGCGCGGTCTGTTTGATCAGCTTCGGATGAAGCTGTGCTCGCCAGCTCATGGTGCGGCGTCATTCGGCTCCGATCATATGCAAACACTGTGCTTTATTCTCCTCCTTTCAACGCGCGAGCAGGAATATTCCTTCGTTTCGGCGAAGGTTTTTTAGTGCCTTTGCGTTAATAGGGCATGTCGACGGCTAAAAAGGGGGCATTTATGCGTATTACACCGCGTTGTGCGGTGCTGGCGTTAACACTCGCCATCACTCCGCACTCTGTTTACGCTCAGGGAGATGACGCTTCCGATCAGCGCAATTGGAGCATCATGGTTTCGGGCGGAATCACCGCGTTCGGCGAGGACCAGGAACAGCCGTTTGTCTCGGCCGCGCTTCGTCGCGAGTTCGGCGATTTTCATCTGAGCCTGGGCGGTGTGCTCGTCGGTTATGACGGGCCGCCGCCGATCATTGGCGACACGATACCGGCAACAACCCGGCAGCTTGTTTTGGGGGCAGGTTATGGGACGTCCGCCTTCGCGCTTGACGCCTACATATCGATCGGCGATCGCGATTTTGACCGGATCATGCTTACTGCCCCCAATGGCACCATATTGAATTTCAACGCAGACGGCAGCAGTCGGGCCACCGGCGCATCGGCCACCTATCAAATAGCGCTTGGCGGCCGATGGTATCTGTCGCCCTTCGTGGCCCTCGATTACAGCGAAATCGATACACTGCAGGCGATTGCCGGCCCAACCGGCGACCTCGTTGCCCGGCGTATTTCAGAATCCGGGGTAACCGGATCGGGAGGCGCCACCTTGCAATATGCGCTTGGTATGCAAAGCCAGCACAGCCTTGGTCTCTACACCGGCCTGGTCTCGACATCGAACGCTGCCTCGACAACGCGCATCGGCCGCACGGGTGCGGTGACGAGCGCCACCCAAAGGATCGACGGGGCAGGCGATGGTGACACCTGGTTGGAATATGGTGTGAGCACCAATTTCACGTTATCGCAGGCGGTCGTTCTTGATCTGGCGGTGTCGCGAACGACCGGACTGAAATTTGGCGAAGCCACATCGGCCTCCGCCGGAGTGTCCGTTGCTTTCTGACGACTCCTCCTTTCTATGGTAGACTGCCGATAGTATTCGCTAATGTGTCAAGGGTCGCTATCCCTTTCCTAAACGGCCTGCCTAGGCAGAAAGCGAACATGCAAATAAGAGGCATTGTTGGAAAAACCTGAAGGGATCAAAGCGCTTTCTGCAATCTCGCTCCAATGCGCCCAGTCATCGACCGCCATCCAGTCAAAACCCCCTGGACAGCAGCTCTGTCACGGCACGCGCGGTTGTCGGCGTACCCCGTGCCACTTCCCTGCCGTCTTTGAACACGACCAGGCGGCCATATCCGTTCAAGCTGAATCGCCTCCACACGCTTGGCGGCGTCTCCTCGCCGATCCGGAGTATCAGTATCTCGCTGAACGGTTCGCGACGGCTCAGGCGTTCGAGGATAGGAGCTTGGATCTGGCAAGGCGCACACCAGGATGCATAAGTTTCGAGAACGATCGTCTGGTTTTGCTCCCGTGCCCCGGAGAAAGCCGCATCGCTGAACTGCCTAGGTGGAGAAGCCGCTGTCAGCTGCGGCATTGCAATAAGAAGCAAAGAGGCTGCCAGCCGCCCGGATGTGGTTAGCCTCATTTGATAAACTCTCCATCCGGATAGAAGGCGCGGAAAGCGAAGGCGAAGTCGACGCTGAATGCGACATCCTCTCCATCCCGCGTAACCCGAACATTACCGATGTCTCGCCCCCGCTCAATTCGGCGGCTGTCGAGCACGGAGCTTTGTCCTTCGCGCCATTCGATGCGCAACCCGGTGCTAGTCAGCACAGGCGTGTTTTCGCGGACATATTCAAGCGACCAGGCATGCGAACCTATGCGCACCACCCGCGCCATGGGATCGACGCCATCCGGCAGCTCGCCATCGAACAGAAAGGGCGCGGGCGCCCTATCATAGCCAACATAGGGATTGGCGCCATAGAGGCGCTGCCCCGAAGCAGGCGGCACGAGCACCCTGCCATCCGGAAACTCTCCACGAAATAGCCGCCAAGCCTCGATCCGCGCCGGCACCGCATCCAAGGTCGTGCCTGTATAGGCTCCGACTATGGCTTCGCCGGTGAACTGCTGCCAGAAACTCTGCGTCTGGTGATCATACATGACGAGATCGGAATGGCGCAGGCGGCCCGTGGTTCCAAAGGTCAGCACCGTGCCGTCGACCCGCCGGTCGAACACCATGGAGGTGTTGCAAAGCGGGCAATAAGTAACCGCTACCGGCCGTCCGCACTGGTCGTGATGCACAATCTCGTGCCAGATGAGAATTCGATACGGGAAGGCAAACGCACCGCAACTGCCCGAGAGGAATATAACCGGTTCATCATCGGCCAGATCGGTGATTTCGCTTGCGGGCCGGAATTCGGGCGCGAGAATGGCGGGAATGGCATCGCGCGGCACACCTCCCGACTTTATCTCCGCAAGGTCGATTGAGCTGCGCGAAACGTCCAGCCGTGGAAATTCCTGTTCAAGCGGATGACGTCCCTCAGCACAGGCGATTGTCGAAGACGCCGCCATTACCAGAGAGAGTATCGTGCCGAAAACGCGTAGAGGTTTCATTCAAGGCTTCCGTTTTGTCTCTCAATTCGGAACACGGAAGCAAAAGGTTACGCATGATCGGGAAGGTTTTTGCCATCGGGAATAGGTGAAATGGATTCACGCGCTGGAATTTCGGACTGAGACACTAGCGGAGATTGCCTCCAACGGCGTGTCATCAACCGGGCCACATCGGATTTCAACGACGCTGCCGCCGGAAGGTGCGCCTTCATCGCTAAATCACCAATTACCTCACGTGCCAAGTTGGCGGGGCGCCATTCCGCCGATGGCGATTTTCAACATGTTAGAATGAGAAAAGCAGCGTATCACTGCTGCTCGTTGTGGTTCATATTATAGCACGAAATCACAGACTAACTGTGGGAGCAAATGGCGTAAAAATCGCTAATCCCACAAGTAAGTCAATCAAAATCAGCGATTTATAGAGATATTCTGGTGACCCCTACGGGAATCGAACCCGTGTTTCAGCCGTGAGAGGGCCGCGTCCTAACCGCTAGACGAAGGGGCCATGGCAAGCAGCGCTTGCGGGCGGCTGACTTAGGGAGGAGACGGGCGGAGGTCAACTCATGATAGCAACTATGCTATGTTGCGGCTTTCCGGCGAGTCCCTCCGGCCGGGTATCCATATCGCAGGCCGAAGCCAGGCCCATCGCAGGAGCGCATCATGGCGACGCAACTCAAGATCGATTTCATATCGGATATTTCCTGCCCCTGGTGCGTGATCGGGCTGCGCAACATGGAGGCGGCGCTCGCGGCGGTCGGCGACGAGATCGAGGCCTATATCCGCTTCGAGCCGTTCGAGCTCAATCCGGATATGCCGCCCGAGGGCATGGATCGCGCCGACTATTTCTCCAGCAAATACCGCATCTCTCCGGACGAAGCGAAGCGCCGGGGCGGCGAGATCAGGGCGCGGGCCGAGGAAACCGGCTTTGTGATGAACGCGGGTGACGGTTTCCGTATCTACAATACGTTCGACGCCCACCGACTGCTCGAATGGGCGATGGAAGAAGGGTGTCAGCGGGCGCTCAAGCATGCGCTGTTCGAAGCCTATTTCACCGACGGAAAAAATATGGGCGATCCCGAGACGCTGGCGGGCATTGCGGAGTCCGTCGGATTAGATGGCGCGCGGGCGCGCGAAATTCTTGCCGGCGACGACTATGCCGGCCATGTCCGCCAGTCTCAGTCGCACCAGCGCGGTCGCGGCGTGCAGTCGGTCCCGACGATCATCGTCAATGGCGAATATGTGATCAATGGCGGCCAACCGCCGGCGATTTTCGAAAAGGCGTTCCGCCATATCGCGAGCGAGGTCGCGCGCGATCAGGTGGCTGCCGAACCGGTCTGACGTCCGGTCCTTCGGGCTCGGCGATCAGCCGGTTTCGGACTGTCCGCCGCATTCCTCGACTGCTTCGGCAACGGTCCGGTAGAAATTGCGCGATCGCGCCTGGCCATTGGCTTGCAGCCCCTCCCAGATCGGCTTGTGGGTCGCGGCGAAATTGATCGACAGATCTTTCGAGTCGAGATTGTCCAGCAGCCGTTCCATCATCGCGACGCCGCTGGCGTCGATCGTGTTCACGGCGCGCATGTCGAGGATCAGGCAGGTCGCGTCCGGATGCCAGGCCACCTCTTCCAGAATCCGGTCCTCGCAATAGCTGGCGTTGCCGAAATAGATCGAACGGTCGATCCGGACGACCAGCACGGGCATCGTGTCGACCTCGACCTCGTCGCGATCGATCGAGCGGAAGGATTCGCCGTCATCCAACGACCCGACACGGGTGACGCGCGGTACGCTGGAGAACCAGAGAAACGCCGCGATCCCGAGTAGCGCGCCGACCGCCAGGCCCCATTGGACGCCGAGCAGGAGTGTCGCAAGAAGCGTCGCCAGGAACACGGCGCCCTCGATCTTGCTGTAGCGCCAGATTGCCGCGATCTCGCGGGTTTTGACGAGGCCGAATACGGCGCTGATGACGAGCGCGGCGAGCGCCGTCTGCGGCAGATAGGACAGGGCGTTGGCGAAAAACAGCAGGACGGCGAGCACGACCAAGGCTGCGACCATCGACGCCAGCGGCGATCGCGCGCCGCTGTCGCAGACCAGCGCGGAGCGGCTCAGGCTGACGCCGACCGCGTACCCGCCCGTCAGACCCGCGCCGATATTCGCGGCGCCGATCGCGAACGCTTCGCGGCTCGTGTCAAGCGACCGGCGTTCCTTGCCCGCGAGCGATTTGGCGACGGCCGTTCCGATGACGAACGCGATGATGGCGACGACGGCAGCGGACGGCAGCAGCCGTAACCATATGGCCGGGTCGATGGGCGGCAGTGCGAGTGCGGGCAGCCCGCCTTCAGTCTTCTGGACCGTCGCGACGTCGGGCGCAGCGAACTGAACGGCGAGCGCCGCTCCGACGATGATGACGAGTGGAACCGATTTGACGATGGCCTGGCGCCACGGCGGGCGGATGCCGGCTTTCCACAGTCCGGCCGCCGCATACCGGTCCGCCAGCAGGAGAAGGACGAGCGCACCGCCGCCGATGAGCAATGCGGCGATGACGGTCTCCCCGAGAACCGGCAGCAGGACCGTTGCGGTATCGATCAGATTGCCGCTCCGGGCGACGTCCAGCCCCAGCAGCGGCGGAAGCTGGCTGGTCGCGATCAGCACGGCCGCGGCGGCGGTGAAGCCCAGAAGCGCGGGCTCGCTGACGAAATTGACCAGCCGGCCGAGGCGGAAAAGGCCAAGCAGGCACAGGATGATGCCGGCCTCGATCGCGATGATCATCGCGCCATCGAGCGGCGCTATGTCGCCATTGCCGGTCGCCTCCGCGACGAGCAGCGAGACCAGCGCGACCGGACCCAGCGACACATAGGGCGAAGTACCGAAAAAGAGATAGAGCAGTGGCGGGGTGAGCGCGGCGTAAAGACCGGTTTCTGGCGGTAGACCGGCAAGCTGCGCATAGGCCATGGCTTGCGGAACGAGCAGCACGGAGAGGATCAGGCCCGCGAGAATGTCGGGAAAGAGGTTGCTCCCCCGATAGCCGTCCAGCCATGGCGGCATCAGCGTTTTGATATCGAATGCCACGTCATGGCTCTCCCCAGAGGTGCGCCCGACTATATGGCACCGAAAATCCGGCGCCAGATCAAATGTTAACATCGATCACCGGGTCGCTGAATTGTTTGAGCCATCGGTGCAAAGCTGTCACAACGCCGAGGCAGCACAGGATAGACGTGTTTTGCGTTCATTCTCGACGGAGAATAGTGACCATGGCCCTGATCCATCTCGTTTATGCATCGAAACCGTTTGGGTTCGACGCCGCGACGCTCAACGGCATCCTGATACAGGCGCGGGCGCATAATGTGCGCGACAATATTTCGGGAACGCTGATCTGCCGCGCGGATATTTATATCCAGATGCTCGAAGGCCCAGAGGAGGCGGTCGACGCCGCGTTTGCGCGCATCGTGGAAGATGACCGGCATGTCGAGCCGAAGCTTCTGCTTCGCGAGCCGACAGACGACCGTCTGTTCGGTGGTTGGGCGATGCGCGACGATCCGGCGCGATCGTGGATGTGGACGCGGGAAGAGCTGGCTGGCGGCGCGCTCGACCGGGCAACGAGAGATGAGATTCTGGCGATCTTCGAACGTCTGTCTGAAGAAGTGCGGGGCGGCGGCGCGGACTGACAGGCGATCAGGCGGTGAGCGCCTCATATTCGCCGCGTTCGAACGCTTCGGTCATCGCGAATTTCTGGATCTTGCCGGAGCCGGTCATCGGCCATTCCTCTACCCAGATCCAGTAAGCCGGCGTTTTCTGCGGGGACAGCCGTTCGCGGACGAAAGCCTTGAGTTCTTCCGGTTCCGGTTTCTCGCTCCCGGCCGCGCGCATGAAACAGGCGACGAGTTCGCCCCATTTTTCATCGGGAACGCCGACGACCGCGACCTCCGCGATCGCCGGATGTTCGAGCATTGCATTCTCGATTTCCGCCGGAAAAAGATTTTCGCCGCCGCGGATGATCATCTCCTTCACCCGTCCGGTGATCTTCAGATAGCCGCGTTCGTCCATCGTGCCGAGATCGCCGGTGTGGAGCCAGCCCTCCGCTTCGATCGTCTCGGCCGTCGCTTCGGGATTATCGTTATAACCGGCCATCACGTTATAGCCGCGCACGCAGATCTCGCCCTGTTCGCCGATTGCGCAAACCGAGTTGTCGGCGGGATCGAGGATAGCGACGTCCATGTGGGGAAGGGGCTGGCCGATCGTTCCGGTCAGATCCTCCTGGCTGTCATCGGCCCAGCCATAGGTGATGCCCGGCGAGCTCTCCGTCTGGCCGTACACGATCTGGATCGGTGCATCGAAGGTCTCGCGCGCCTGGCGCGCCAGCTCCGGCGCCACCATCGCGCCGCCGCACATCAACGCTTTGACGGACGTGACATCGCAACCCGTCTGTTCGGCCGCCTCGATCATCCCGAACAGCATCGTCGGCACGCCGCCCGCCAGCGCGGGGCGTTCGCGTTCGATCACGCGCACGATCATCTGGGGATCGAAGCCGGGGGCCAGCAGGATCGTGACGCCGCTCGACAGGCCGCCGCAGACGATGATTGCGCATCCGGCCGTGTGGAACAGGGGAACGGCCAGCACGACGCTTTCCCCCGGTTGGCCGTTCCAGCGATGGAATATGTCGGCACCGTTCTGGATCAGGCCTTTCTGATGCAGAAGCGCGCCCTTCGGGAAACCGGTCGTGCCCGACGTATATTGGATCTGGACCACATCTTCGGGCGTCGTCTCGCGCAGTTCGCCGCGGTCGTGCCCGTCGAACAGCACGTCATGGTCGGTCAGCAGGATTCGACGCTCGACCTGCGGCAGTTCCGCGCACGCCGCGTCGACGACCGGCGCCAAGGAATTGCCGCGGACGGAAGGCACGAAATAGACGGCCTCCGCGCCCGACTGTTCGAGCACATAGGTGAGCTCGCGCGCGTTGAAGGCGGGATTCACCGTGACCATCGTGATCCCGGCCAGGCCTGCTGCCAGTTCCATCAATATCCATTCGGGGAGATTATGCGCGAAGATCGCGATCCGCGCGCCGCGTTGGTGTCGTGACGCCAGCGCGCGGCCCAGCTTTTCCGCGTCGCGGCGCAGCTCCGCATAGGTCCATTCGCGGCCGATCTCGCCGTCGGCGAGCAATTCGCGCAATGCCGTAGCGTTGCCGCGCTCGGTGGCTTGTTTTTCGAGCAAAGCAGCGAAAGTCGTCGGCCGAAAGGGCGTGTCGGTCTGCGCGTCGAAATAGGATCGTTCGAGATTGACCGTGTACATCGCATCTCCCTTGGCGTTGACCGGAGGTTAAGCATGTGCCGGCATTTGTCGATAGCAGCGCCTATTCGAGCCACCGCTTCATCCCCGCGTTAACTTTTGTTCAAACCGCGTTCGTTTATGAAAGTCTTAATCGTGGGCCGGGGTAAGGGTATGACGATCATGGACCGACAGCGCACCCCTCGCGCCCAACTGCCTTCACATCCTGCGTCGCTCGACCGACAAGCTGTCTGATGGCCGTAATGCGTGCCTTTTACCGGGCGGTGCTGGCCATGGCCGGCCTGGCCGCGCTGTTCAGCGCAAACGCTGCCATGGCGGCCGATGCCTGGGTGCCGGTGTTCGAACGGGCTTGCATATTGAGCAGCGCCGTTCCGCTTGAAGCCACCGAGGCGATAGCGCGGGAAGACGAATTCGCCTGTGACGCCGGCGCAGTCGAGGTGCGCGCCAACCATATCTGGCTGCGCGTCGACGGGCGGGAACTGGACCTGCCCGACGAATCCTTGCGGCTCGAAAGCGACTTCGCGCCGCTCGAGCAGATCAGGATCGCGGTGCGATATGCCGATGGCGGCGTCGAAAGCCGCCGGTTCGATGCGCGGGAGGTCGCCGATTCCTGGACGGCGGGTGCGCGCTTCTCCTTGCCGCTGGCCGAAGGCGGGCGTGCCATCGATGCCGTATTCATCGGGCTCGACCGGCCTTGGTCGACGGCAATCTACACGGCGATGGAGGTTATTACCGAACCCTCCGCCGAGCGGCAGCGCTACAGCCGGTCCGTCCTGTTCGCCATCTATTGCGGGCTGACGCTCGTCCCGATCCTCTACAGCCTCGCCTTCTACCTGTTCATGCGATACCGCTTCATGCTGCTCCATGCGATGATGGCGGCCGGCATCCTCGTCTATACCTTTGCCTCTTCCAACCTCATGATGCACTTCTTTCCGGACACGACCCTGTGGGTCCGGCTGATGACCTCCTATGCATCCCTCTCCTTCGCCGTCGGCATGTTCGGCTTCTTCGCGGTCTCGTTTGTGGAAAAGGGCATGCTGACGCGGCGGGAGCGCATTGCCGCCTGGGCGGTCAGCGGTGTGCTGATCGCCAATACGGTTTTCATGTTGACCATCGCCCGGGACCTGCCCTTCGTTGCGCGGAACATCTATCACGCCGCCTATGCGCCGGCGGTGGTCGTTTTCGCCGTCCTGATCTTTCGCATACTTCGGCGCCGGAGTCGCGCCGGCCTGTTCCTGTTCGGCGGCTGGGCGTTTACCAGCGTTATCGCGATCGACCGGATCGCACGCGGGCTCGACGTCTATATCCTCCCTGCCGAAATGGATTTTTCGCTCTATTTCGGTCTGACGATCGAGGCGATCGTGACGGCGTTCGGCGTGGCCGACCGGTTCGTCGTCCTGCGGCGCGAACGCGATGACGAGATCGCCCGCGAGATCGAGCAGGAGCGGCAGGCCGTGACCGACGAGCTGACCGGCCTGCCCAATCGGCGCGCCTTCGATCTCGCGCTGCGGGACGAGCCGGAGGGTGCCCTTGCGATCGTCGATCTCGACCGGTTCGGGAGGACCAACGAACTGCACGGCCGGCAGATCGGCGACAATGTACTTCGGACGCTTGGCAACCTGTTGCGCGAGACCGAGGCCAAGGGTCAATGCAACTGTGTGTATCGCCTCGACGGCGACAGGTTCGCGGTGTTCTTCGATGTTCGCGATGCCGAAAAAGCCGCGCTCCGCGCCGAGGCGCTGCGGCATATGGCGATCGTGCGGATCGGCCAGGCCTTTCCGTCTATCGAGGACATGATCACCGTGAGTATCGGCGTCGCGATGACGGCCGGTCAAGACATCGGGAAACTCCGGAGCGCGGCCTATTCGGCGCTTGCGGACGCGAAGCGGCAGGGCCGCAATCGCATCGCAGTGTCGGTCGGCGATTCCGGCCCGCACCGGGCGCCGAACCTCAATGAAAAACCGGTCTAGCCGGCAAATGCGAAGGGCGTCATCGCCAACGATGACGCCCTTGCCCGAAACAAAGCCGATCAGGCGAGACGGCCGCGCATCTCGATCGGCTGCGCCATGTTGAAGAAATTGGGCGATGTCGCCTGCACCGCGGCGTGGATTTCTTCATATTGTTCGCGGGCCCCGTCGCCTTCCATGGTGACCATGTAGTCGATCCGGCGATAGCCCGGCGGCACGCTCTCATCGAGGCCGAGAAAGCCGCGCAGGTCGAGCTCGCCCTTTGTTTCGATCCGGCAGGCCGTCAGCGTGATGCCGCGGATCGCCGCCTGCGCGACATAGCCGACCATCATGCAGGCATTGACGCCGCTCATGAGCAGCTCCTGCGGATTGGGCGCGCTGTTGGTGCCGAGTAGCTCGGGCGGTTCGTCGGCGACGATCTTGAAGCGACGTTCCATCCGCTCGCCGCCGAACGTGTAGCCGTCGACGGTCGATTCCGAGCGCGTCTGTCCCGTCCATTCTGTCTTGACGCCGAATTCGACGGCGCCGCAACCGGGGTCCTTCTTGATCGCCTCCACGGTCTCTTCGAGCGCGTCGAGATCGATATCGTTGACGGTGTTCTTTTCAGTAACGTCCAGCATGGTCATTCTCCTTGGTTGCCGTCGTGATCAGCAGAAAACAGGCGCGACTTCGGCAATGCGGTCACGCGCTGCGGGGGACATCGCCGCGAGCGTCGCGACGAATTGCGGGTGGGTCATGCCCGATCCGAGATAGGTCCAGCGCAACGCCTGGTGCTGTTGCGTCGCCAGCTCTTCGCGTTCGGCGTCGCCGAGCGTGCGGCCGGTGGCGCGTTCGAAGGCGTCGAGGTTGAACCCGGTTTGCGTCTTGAGGCCCTCGTCGAGGAACATGCCGATGTCGAGATAACCGTCGATCGCTTTCTGGACCCCGGCTTCGTCGCGACCTTCGACCAGCGCGCCGACCATCAACGTGTCGAGCTTCGCGTGCTGGGCCTCCTCGATCCAATGATGTTTCAAGAGGCTCTTGAACAGCGGATCGAGCCCGCTGTCGTCGCGAGCGCTCTCGACATAGTGGCGCTGCGTCATCCATTCGATGTGGAGAATGACGAGCGCGACGCTGAGCGGATCGTGGCCAAGCACTTCGTCGGCCACGGCTTCGGGCGGACCTATCATCGCGCAATCGGTGCCGAAATCTTCGGTGAAGCGGGCATGGAACCGCTTGAACAGGTCGATATGCTTGGCTTCCTCGCCGGCAAAGGCGAGCAGCGCGCGGACCCGGGCGTCGTCGCCATTGAGCTGCGGCCGGGCATGATCGAGCACGAAGGGCAGAATGAACTCTTCGACGAGCCCGAATATCTGGAGATATTCGTGGCCGCGAATATGGTTCATCACGCGCCGTTCGTCCACGGAAAGCGTGTCGATCGCCGCCGTGCGGGCGAGGCCTTCGGGCAGAAAGGGACGGCCGAAATCAAGCCGCGCGCCGTCCGGCAGGACATCGCCGATCTGCCAGGCGACCCGGTTCGATGTGGCGAGGATTTTTTCGAAGCTGAAATCTTGAAACATGGTTGATCTCCGATGTTGGATGATGTTGGAGGGGAGGGCAGTCTGACGGCCGCCCTCCCGGCGACGGGCGCGGTGGGCAAAAGGGAGAGCGGCCGCGCCCATCGTTCTCGGGGTCAGGCGAAAGCGCTCGCCTGGGCGGCGAACACGGCCAGCAAGCCACTGCTCACGATGAAAGTCGTCAGGCAGGCTGCAACGGCGAAGACCGGCGAGAACTGATTCGATACGGGGTTGTTCATGGGTGCCTCCTATCGGCTGATGCCCATTGGCTACCGGAGCCGCCGTCGCGGCGCTTGGAGGAGAACTGGAGATATTCGGTAGAAATACCGGATATCGCCTATATCGGACTGCCATGATCTACCGATTCGCCGGATTCGAACTCGACGAAGCGCGGTTTGAGCTGCGCCGCGCCGGCGAACCTCTCGCCGCCGAGCCGCAGGTTCTGTCGCTGCTCATCCTGCTCGTCGAAAACCGCGATCGGCTGATTTCGAAGGACGAAGTGATCGAAAAGGTCTGGGACGGGCGTTTCGTGTCCGACGCCGCGGTGACGAGCCGGATCAAGTCGGCCCGGCGGCTGTTGGGCGATGACGGGCGCCAGCAGCGCTATATCCGGACCGTTCACGGAAAGGGTTTTCGCTTCGTCGGCGAGGTCGAGGAAAACGAGCCTGTCCAGACGCCGAGCGTTGCCGATGCGCCGACCGCTGCAGTGCCGGGTGCCGACCGGCAGCAGCGGATCGAGTTCTGCTCTGCCGCGGACGGCACGGGTCTTGCCTATAGTTGCGTCGGCGAGGGGGCCCCGCTGATCAAGACCGCCAATTGGCTCCACCATTTGGGCTGCGAATGGGAAATCCCGATCTGGCGGCATATGGCCGGTGCCCTTGCCAAACACAGGCGGCTGATCCGGTTCGATGGTCGGGGGAGCGGGTTGTCGGACTGGAAGGTCGATGATCTCTCCTTCGACGCTTTCGTCGATGACATCGGCGTCGTGGCCCAAGCTGCGAGCGCATCGCGTTTCGACCTGATCGGAACCGCGCAAGGTTGCGCCATGGCGATCGCCTATTGCGTTCGCCATCCCGAAAAGGTTCAGCGATTGGTGCTCTATAACGGCTATGCAACCGGTTGGCGGTTGCGCGGCGCCGCAGAGGAAATCGCGCGGCGGGAAGCTCTCCTCACCTTGTCGAGAAGCGGATGGGGGCGGGAAAACTCCGCCTTCCGCCAGATGTACACGTCGTTACATTTTCCGGACGCGTCGGCCGAACAGGCGGACTGGTTCACCGAGTTGCAGCGTGTTTCCGTCTCTCCCGAGACCGTCCAGCGCTACGAGGACATGATCGCCGATATCGACGTGCGTGCATTGCTGCCCGAGGTTCGGGTGCCGACGCTGATATTCCATTCGCGCGACAACAAGGCGGTGCCGTTCGAGGCCGGACGCGAATTGGGCCAGGCGATCCCCGGCGCCAGCTTCGTCGCGCTCGACAGTCCCAATCATCTGCTTTTCGAGAACGAGCCGGCATGGATCAAGTTCACCGCCAATTTGTGGGACTTTTTGACAGAGGATGACGTGCCATTGCACTCGTCGGCCGCTGAAAAGGAGCCGGACGGATTTTGAGGGGCAGACGTTGATGATCTATCGCTTCGATCATTTCGTTTTGGACGCGGCGCGCTTCGAACTGCGTCGCAAGGGAGAAATGCTCGCCGCCGAGCCACAAGTGCTTTCGTTGCTGATCCTGCTCGTCGAGAGTCGCGACCGGCTCGTCACCAAAGAAGAACTGATCGAACGGGTCTGGAAGGGACGGATCGTCTCGGATGCGGCGGTGACGAGCCGGATCAAGTCGGCGCGCCAGCTTCTCGGCGACGATGGCCGCCAGCAGCGTTATATCCGAACCATCCATGGCAAGGGTCTGCGCTTCGTCGGCGATGTCGAGGAAAGCGAGCCCGTCCAGACGCAAAGCGTTGCCGATACAGAGACCGCCGCAACGCCGGGTTCCTGGCAGCAGCAGCGCGTCGAGTTCTGCACGGCCGCCGACGGCACGGGCCTTGCCTATAGCTGCGTCGGCGATGGCCCCCCGCTGGTCAAGACGGCGAATTGGCTCAACCATCTCGAATATGAATGGGAAAGCCCGATCTGGTCCCACTGGATCCACGAGCTTTCGCGCGAGCACAGGCTGTTGCGCTATGACGAGCGCGGCAACGGGCTTTCCGACTGGAAGGTCGAGGATATGAGCTTCGAGGCTTTCGTCGACGATCTCGAAACCGTCGTCGCGGCCGCCGGCTTCGACGGCTTCGATCTGTTCGGCATCTCGCAGGGCTGCGCGGTCTCGATCGCCTATGCCGTGCGCCATCCCGAGCGTGTCAGGAGCCTGATCCTCCACGGCGGCTATGCGACGGGCTGGAAGGTGCGGTCCGATCCCGAAGAGGTCGCGCGGCGCGAGGCGATGATCACGCTGACCAAATCGGGTTGGGGGCAGGACAATCCGGCCTATCGCCAGATGTTCACGACGCTCTATGTGCCCGACGCCAGCCACGAGGAGGCCGACTGGTTCAACGAGCTGCAGCGGATCTCGGCCTCGCCCGAGTCCGCGATCCGGCTGCAGGACGCGCTCGCGCGGATCGACGTCCGCGATCTGCTAGGTCAGGTCCGCATACCGACGATTGTCTTCCATTCGCGCGAGGATGCGGTGGTCCCCTTCGATTCCGGGCGCTTCATGGCGAAGAAAATCCCCGGCGCGCGTTTCGTCGCCCTCGACAGCAAGAACCATCTGTTGCTCGAGCACGAGCCGGCTTGGCGCAAATTTGTGGCGACGATGCGCGAATTTCTGGCAGAGCAGGAGGGCTAGCCGGCGGCGGGCCACCGGTCTGCACAATCCGGAGAGAGCGGCCGATGGGCCGAGTTGACGCGGCACCGCCGGCTGCGCACAAAGGGACTCAGGCATTTAACGTTTACGTTAGAGGAAAGTTATGGCCAGCTCCGCAGCGATCAGCCCCACCGACAAACAGGCGATACTGGCCAAATATGCCGAAGAGCGGGACAAGCGCCTGCGCGCGGACGGCAACGATCAGTATCTCGAGCTCAAGGGGCAGCTCGCCCATTATGCCGACGATCCCTATGCCGAACGGACCGAGCGCGCACCGCTGACCGATCATGTCATTTACGCCTTTATCGGCGGCGGTTTTTCCGGGCTCGTCTCGGGCGCGCGGCTGAAGGAAGCGGGGGTCGACGATATCCGCATCCTCGAAAAGGGCGGCGATTTCGGCGGCACCTGGTACTGGAACCGCTATCCGGGCGCGCAATGCGACACGGCCTCGATGGTCTATATGCCGCTGCTCGAAGAGACCGGGCATATGCCGAGCGAAAAATACGTCCATGCACCGGAAATCCTCGAACATTGCCAGCGGATCGGCGAGCATTACGATCTCTACGACAAGGCGGTCTTCCACACCAAAGTGGAGTCGATGGTCTGGGAAGGCGCGCGGTCTCGCTGGCGGATCACGACCGACCGGGGCGACGATTTCACTGCCGATTTCGTCGGCCTCGGTACCGGGCCGCTCCATGTGCCGAAGCTTCCCGGCATTCCCGGTATCGAGAGCTTCCGGGGTCACAGCTTCCATACGAGCCGCTGGGATTACGACTATACCGGCGGCGATCCGGACGGCGCACTGCTCGACAAGCTGGCCGACAAGCGGGTTGCGATCATCGGCACGGGCGCAACCGCGGTACAGATCGTCCCGCATCTCTCGCGCGCGGCGAAAGAGGTGTTCGTCGTCCAGCGCACGCCTTCCTCCATCGATATCCGCAACAATGAATCCATCGATCCGGATTGGTTTTCCGAAATCGCCACCGAAGGCTGGCAGAAACGCTGGCTCGACAATTTCACCGCGAACCAGGGCATCGGCCATGCGACCGAGGATCTGGTGCAGGACGGCTGGACCGATCTCACGCGCCGTTTCCGCGAACGGATCAAGGACCTGCCGCCCGACCAGATGACGGTCGAGAATATGCTCGCCGCCTGGGAGGATGCCGACCTCCAGAAAATGACCGAGATCCGCGCGCGCGTCGACGAACTGATCGCCGATCCGGACACGGCGGAGGATCTGAAAGCCTGGTACCGCCAGCTCTGCAAGCGGCCCTGCTTCCACGACGAATATCTGCAGGCTTTCAACAATCCCGACACGCATCTGATCGATACGGACGGGAAGGGCGCGGAGCGGATCACGGAGAAGGGCGTGGTCGTCGCGGGCGAGGAATATGAAGTCGATTGCATCATCTACGCCACGGGCTTCGAGGTCGGCACGACGCTGGAGCGGCGCATGGGCTTCGACCCGGTCGGCCGCGACGGCCTGACCCTGGCCGAGGCCTGGGAAGACGGCATGCGCTCGAAACACGGCATCCACGTCCATGGCTTTCCCAACCTGTTCCTCGTCCAGTCCGCCCAGGGCGCACATCTCATTTCCAACTATCCGCACAATCTCGTCGAATGCGCCCGCGCGATCGCGATCATGATCGCCCATGCGCGGGAGACCGGCGCAAAGGAGGTCGAGGTGACAAGGCAAGCGCAGGACCAGTGGGTCGCGCTGCTGATGACCGGACCCGGCATGGTCATCGGCTCGACCGAATGCACGCCCGGCTATTACAACAATGAAGGCCAGCCGACCGAGGAATCCAAATATTTCGTCGGCTATCCCCATGGCGCCCAAGCCTATTTTGCGTATCTGGACGGGTGGCTGAACAGCGGCGAATTCGAGGGCGTGGAGTTTCGCTAAATCCTCCCCGGTACGGGGAGGGGGACCGCGCTTGCGCGGTGGAGGGGTCTCCGGTGGTTGCGGTTGAGCCATGACCCCTCCGTCAGCCCTCCGGGCTGCCACCTCCCCGTGCCGGGGAGGATTTCGCTAAGTTCCCGCCCGGTTGACACTGGTTGACACACGGCGGGGGTCTGCCGGGTAATCCTATCCAAAGTTGACAAAGTAGACGCACAGCGGGGCGAGCAGCTCAGGTGCTGACCCGGCAACGGGGACCGGGTGCAAGAGATCGACGGGTTCAAAGAGCGCGCCGCAGAATAGCAGGGCAGGGCGTGTGTAGGACAGGGAAATCGATGGGCCATCCCTAACGGGGTGCGCAACGTCTTCCGTCTCTCTCAGGCCGATGAAAATTTGTGTTTTATCGTGGAGTGGCAGTAGAATTGCCGGAGCAGTTATGGGGCCTTTGTCGCAGTTCGCAGTGGCGAAGGTGCGTCGACATGCTAAATCGGACAAATGTTTGATCATGAAGACATCGAAAAATATGCTCTCATAGACGTTCCACTGAACCGAGACATCTATTTAATGGGCGAGGAGTGGATGGCTGAATACGACCGCATGTTGATACGGGGTCTATCCGGTGGCGAGTGGGGAAATCCAGGTTACATCTCATATGCTGCAGCTCGGCGAGCAACCGAAGATGGGATTGAAATCTCATGGTATCCTAACATTTTTGATCGCTTTCATCAGGTACGAGTTTATCTGCCGAAGCGACATTTCGTTCGTTGTGTCAGTTGTATCACAGCTGATGAGAAGCCACGAATTTTCGTCAAAGACGACTGGCTGAATAACCTCTATCTTCGAACGTACTCCGTTTTCGCACTGGTTGATGCGGTGGGAGTGAAGAAGGCTCTAGCAGAAGATAGACTATCGGCCGATCGGCTGGCGTCGCTTCAAGGTCACATTGATGATCTCGCGAGCAAGCACACTGATCTCGCTTTTGTCTCTTTCGCCGATAGCTTGATAGTGAAAACCAACTGGTCGGTTGGAACCTTCGATACCGACGTTCAGTACACCTACGAGCCAGAGAAGATAATTCACGTGCTCCCTGAGCTGGAAAAGGCATATCTGAATACCCTAGGGCTTCCAATCTACGCTGTCGTAAGTCAGGGTTACAACGAGTTCTATCACCACGAACTGATCCATCGTTCTGTTAGCGGCAATCACATTTCGCTTAACAGTCTGGGCCTCCCGTTCGCGCAACTTCAATCAATTGAAAGTGCAGCGAGAAAAGCTATTCGAGCTGGCGAACATGATCCAGCCCAGCTATATATGGACGATCATTTCTTCAGATCTTTACGGATGAAATTCGAGTTCGACAAGGATAAGGAACCGAAGAATCCATATTTAGCGCCGATGTCGTCAGATCCGGGCGAATACGTAAGGTCTTCTTTTTCAAGAGTAATTGATAACCTGAAAGAAGATTAGGCTACCTCCCGCTTCCCGACCCCCGCGTCCTTCGCCCGTTCCTCATTCAGCATTTCCGCCAGCAGGAAGGCCAGTTCGATGCTCTGGCCCGCGTTGAGCCGCGGGTCGCAATGGGTGTGGTAGCGGTCGGCGAGATTCTGTTCGGTCACGTCGATGGCGCCGCCCGTGCATTCGGTGACGTCCTGGCCGGTCATCTCGCAATGGATGCCGCCGCCATAGGTGCCCTCGGCGCGGTGGACGGCGAAGAAGCCGCGGACCTCGTCGAGTATGCGGTCGAAGGGGCGGGTCTTGTAGCCGGTGGCCGCCTTGATCGTGTTGCCGTGCATCGGATCGCAGGACCAGATCACCGGATGGCCCTCGGCCTTGACCGCGCGGACGAGCGGAGCGAGGCCCTCTTCGACCTTGTCATGGCCGAAACGGCTGATCAGCGTGACGCGGCCCGGCGAGCGCTCGGGATCGAGCGTGTCGAGCAGTTTGAGCAGATCGTCGGGATCGAGGCTGGGCCCGCATTTCATGCCGATCGGATTGGCGATCCCGCGGAAATATTCGACATGGGCGGAATCTTCGAACCGCGTGCGGTCACCGATCCAGACAAAATGGGCCGAGGTGTCGTACCAGTCGCCGGTTTCGCTGTCGCGGCGGGTCAGCGCCTGCTCGTAGGGGAGCAGCAGCGCCTCGTGCGAAACGTAGAATTGCGTGCCGTTGAGCTGGGGCACCCGGTCGGCGTCGATGCCGCAGGCGTCCATGAACTGAAGCGCATCGCCGATCCGGCCGGCCAGTTCCTCGAACTTCTGTGCCCAGGGGCTTTTGCCCATGAAATCGAGCGTCCAGCTATGGACCTGGTGCAGGTTGGCATAGCCTCCGCTCGCATAGGCGCGCAGCAGGTTCAGCGTCGCCGAAGCCTGCGAATAGGCGCGGATCATGCGCTGCGGATCGGGTATGCGGGACTCTTCGCTAAACCCGATATCGTTGACGATATCGCCGCGATAGGAGGGGAGCGCGACGCCATCCTGCTCCTCGACATCCGAGGAACGCGGCTTGGCGAACTGCCCGGCCATGCGGCCGACCTTCACGACCGGAACCTTCGAAGCATAGGTGAGGACGACCGCCATCTGCAGGATGACGCGGAACGTATCGCGGATATTGGTCGGGTTGAACTCGGCGAAGCTTTCCGCGCAATCGCCGCCCTGGAGCAGAAAGGCCTTGCCTTCGGCCACTTCGGAGAGGTCGGTGCGCAGCTGTTTGGCTTCGCCTGCAAAGATCAGCGGCGGATAATTGGCGAGCGTGGTTTCGACATCGGCGAGCGCCGCCATATCGTCATAAGCGGGCATCTGGATGCCGTTGGCCTCTCTCCAACTATCCGGGCGCCAGCTATCGGGTGTCCATTGCTTCGTCATCGGCCAAATCACTCATATTCCTGCCTGTGGATAAATCCATGCGGCACTGCACAAGCGATTGCAACGGGGTTTTGCTTTCGAGCTGGCTAGCGGTGATTTACTCGCTCTCACGGAAACTGGGGCCAATAGCCCTCCCCCTTGATGGGGGAGGGTTGGGTGGGGGTGAACCCTCCGGAAGCGATACCGCCAGCCGACCGGTCACCCCGCCCCTAACCCCTCCCCATCAAGGGGAGGAGGATTGAAACCCATGCTAAGCGGTGCTTACCCAATTGCCGTGGAAGCCGGGCGGGATGCGATGGGGCAAGTGGATCGTCGCGACCGGATCGCCGGCGAAGTTCGCGGCGTCGAGGATCACGAAATCGGTGCTGTCGTCGTTCATGTCGACGACCAGGCCGACGAGCCAGCCTTCGTCCTCGCCGTCTCCGCGCGGGACGAAGACGAACTCGCCCGGATGGCGCTTCGGCCCGAAATCGTGGACCTGTCGTTGGCCGCTTTCCACATCATATTTGAAGAGCCGGGTGTCGTTGATGAGACCGGGCGTGTCCTCGCTGCCTTCGGCGGCCATGCAATAGGCGAAGCGATAGGGCTTGCCGGCCAGCCGCTCGTCGAAGCGCGGAAATTCCTGGTTCGTGGCATCGATGACCGTGCGCGCGACGCGGCCGCCCCTGGCGTCGATCGTCCAGCGTTCGAACGCGCTTTTCGAACCGTCCGGGCCGTCATGGCCGTCGGCGAACATGTGATTATGGGCGACGACGTCCATCACCACCGAACCGTCCTCGCGTTCGAAGGCGTTGGCCGGGTGGAAGACATAGCAGGGCTCGACATCGTGCCAGACGATATCGGCATCGGTGCCCGTGCGCGGCATCAGCCCGATCCGCGCCCTGTGCTCGGGATTCCACCGATAGGGGAAGGGATGGCCGGCCATCAGCGTCTTCATTGAGAAGGTGACGGGCAGGTCCATGATGATCGCGTAATTCTTGGTGATCGCGCAATCATGGATGCTCGGGCCGTGCTCGACTGTGATCGGCTCTTCGCGGACGACTGTGCCGTCCGGCCCGACGACCGTGTGCCAGACCGTATCCATCGTATCGGCTTTGTAGCAGATCGCGTGCATCTCGCCGGTATCGGGATCGAGATGCGGATGGGCGGAGAAGGGGCCTTTCAGCGTGCCGTCGAAAGGATTGATCGCCAGGGTTTCGAGTTCGTCGTCGAGCTCGACCGGGCTGTTGCCGGCCTCGACGATCGCCCAGGTGCGGCCATTCTGGCCGACGATATTGGTGTTGGCGTTGCCCGGTTCCCGGTCTTCGGGGCAGGGAACCGGCTGCTCGCCCAGTGCTTCGCTGACGTCGCCCGAGCGGATCCAGCGGTTGCGATACCATTCGGCCTTGCCGTCCGTGATGCGCAGGCCATGCGCCATGCCGTCGCCGACGAACCAGTGATAGGTCGCCGGTTTGGGCGGGGTCACCGGGTTGGGGCCGATCCGCAGATAGCGGCCATCGAGTTCGGCCGGGATCTCGCCGTCGACCGAAAGCTCGGTCAGCGTCAGCTCTTCCGTCATCGGTTTGTGGACGCCGGTGAGATAGGGATGGTCGTCGCTGCGCGTCTTGAGCGCGGCGCTGACCTTCGAGACGCCGACGATGCCGGTCGTCACGGTCTTGCGGATGGTCTTTTCGATGACGCTGGCCATGGCGGATGTCCTTGCTTGTAGGGAGCGGGTGATTCGCTATGTTGACACTGTTAACGCAGCAATGGTAACAGTGTCAACATGAAAAAGACGGCCATCAACAAAAGCTATCATCATGGTGATCTGCGCAGCGCGCTGATCGATACCGGACTGCGCCTTCTCGAGACGAAGGCGGGCGGCGATATCGGGCTGCGCGAGGTGGCGCGAGAAACCGGCGTCAGCGCCACCGCCGTCTACCGGCATTTCCCGGACAAGGATGCGCTGCTCACCGCGCTGGCGATCGAGGGGTTCGAGAAGCTCGCGGACGACCAGGAGGCCGCGGCCGTGCGGCATAAGGCCCGGGACGCGGCGTTTCGCGCCATCGGCCAGGCCTATGTGCATTTCGCGCTCGCCCATCCGGCGCTGTTCCGGCTGATGACGAGCTATATGCACCTGACCGGCGAATGCGATCGCAACAGCGTCGTCGGCGACAATCGCGCCGGGCGGCTGCTGAAGGAGAATATCGCGGCGCTCATGCCGGCCGACGCCAGCGCGCGCGATCGGGAGGTCGCGGCGATCCAGTCGGTGGCGCTGGTCCACGGGCTCGCCCAGCTCGTGCTCGCCGGACAGGTGCCCAACGATCCGGCGCTGATCGACGCCGCCGTCGATCAGTTCGGGGGCTGGAAGCGCTAGGTCCCGACCCTAGGCGCCCGGGACGCCGAGCGCGCGCGCCGAAGCGTTGATCCGTTCGAGCTGGGCCGAATTGCCGGCAAAGGCCTCGCGCGCCCGCCGCCAGGCATCGCCGGCCTGAGACGTCTGGCCCAGCTGCATCCGCGACCGAATCAACATGATCCAGCCATCGGCATCGTTGGGGTTGCGCGACAGGCGTTCGTCGAGACCGTTGACCATATTCTCGATCATCATCTCCTGCTGGCCCTGCGGCAGCTGGCTGGCCGAGCGCATCTGCTCGGGCGTCGGCCCCGGAATACCTTGCGTCGCTGCTGCCGGCACATTGCTTTGCGCCGCGGTTCCGGGCGGTGGGACACGGCCGCTGACATCAATGCCTTCCTCTTCCGAAACCTGGGCGATCAGCCGGCGCAGATCGCCTTCCCAGGGAGCGCCGGCGGGCGTGTCGCGGAGCAGCGCGATCCAATCGTCGATCGCCGCCGCGTGATCGCCGGCCATATCCTGGCGAACGCCTTCGAAATAGCGGGCCCGCGGATCGGCGGGGTCGAGCTCGAGCGCGCGGGCGAAAGCCTGTTGCGCCGCTTCGGGGAAATCGCCATTGGCCGCGAGCGCCAGCGCCTCGCCGCGGGCCGAGTGATAGCGCGCGAGCGTTGGATTGAGGGCGCTGGCTTCGCCATAGGCGCCGGCCGCGTCGGCGTAGCGGCCGGTCTGGAAATAGGAGAGGCCGAGCAGCGCCCAGCCTTCCTCGTCCTCGGGATTGGCCTCCAGCCGTGCTTCGAGCCTCGGGATAGCCACATCGAAATCGCTGTTGTTCATGGCTTCGGCCTGCGCCGAACCCTGCGGCGCGCCGCTTTCCGCAGCTCCCTGATCATCGCCGCGCGCGATCGCGAAGCCGATCGAAAAGGTCGCGATCGCCGCCGCCGCGATCAATACGTAGCGCGCGAGTCCGCCGGTCTTTCCGGCCTCCGATTCCCGCGATTCGCCCATGATTTCCACCTTCTATAAATTTGCCGCTCCTATCTAGCTTGTCCCCGCAAAGATGATAGAGTGGTGACAGGGCGCACAGACATGCTGGCGGAAACCGGGCAAACTCGGCCGTCGACTATGCTTGCCCAAGGGGCAGGGGGGAAATGTGGCGGACGCCTATCGTATCGCTATCATCGGTTCGGGCCCGGCCGGTCTGAGTGCGGCGGGACGCGCCGCGCAACTCGGTCTTTCGCATATTCTGCTCGAAAAGACCGACCATCTCTCCGATACCATCTACAAATATCAGAAGGGCAAGCATGTGATGGCGACCCCGAGCCAGCTCGTGCTGCGCTCGGACATGGATTTCGATGCCGGCAAGCGCGAGGCCGTGCTCGGCACCTGGGACGAACAGGCCGCGACCCAGGGCGTCAATGTGCGGCTCAATTCCGAGGTGGCGGCGATCGAGGGGGACGCCGGCAATTTCCGGATCGCGCTGGCCGATGGCGAAACGATTGCGGCCGAGAATGTCGTGCTGGCGATCGGCACGCAGGGCAACCCGAATACGCTGCGCATCCCGGGCGGCGATCTGCCCCTTGTCCAGTATCAGCTCGACGATCCCGGCGAATATGTGGACGAACATATCACGGTGATCGGATCGGGCGATGCCGGGATCGAGAACGCGCTGGGCCTGGCCGCCGATCCCGAACAGGGCAATAGCGTCACGATCCTCAACCGGTCCGCCGAATTCGCGCGCGCCAAGGACGCCAATGTCAAATTGCTGACGACCGCCGGCGAGCAGGGCCGCATCAACATCATGACGGAAACCTCGCCGGCCGAACTGCTGCCGGGCGAGATCCTGCTCGACACGCGGGACGGCCAGACGAAGATCCGCTGCGATCGCGTGATAGCCCGGATCGGATCCGCCCCGCCGCGCAAGTTCGTCGAAGCCTGCGGCGTCGAATTCGCCAGCGAGGATCGCGAGGCGTTCCCCAAGCTTTCGCCCGCCTTTGAATCGACGAAGAACGGCGTCTTCGTCATCGGCGCGCTGGCCGGCTATCCGCTGATCAAGCACTGCATGAACCAGGGCTATGATGTCGTGGAGTTCATCAACGGCAACACCGAGCTGAAACCTGCCGACGAACCCTTGCTCGAGGCGAAGTTCCACGGTTTGCCGGGGGGGCAGTCGGTCGAGCAGTGGCTCGATTTCCTGCGCGCCCGGGTGACGATCCTCAACGAGCTTTCGCCGCTTCAGATGCGCGAGTTCATGCTGGATTCCGAGGTTCATTTCTTCCGCAAGGGCCAGACGATCTTCGAAAAGAACGAGCCCGGTTCGTCGATCTTCGGCATTGCCCAGGGCGGCGTTCTCGTCGAGCTGAGCGAAAGCGACCGGTCGCTGACCCAGGGGATCGAGGAAGGGTCTATCTTCGGCGAAGTCGGCCTCGTTTCGGGGCGCCGCCGCGGGGCGACCATCCGCGCGGCCGAGGACACGATCGTCGTCGAGATTCCGCGCATGGCGACGCTGAAACTCATGGCGTCCGTGCCCGCCGCCCGGCGCGCCGTCACCAACATTTCGACCGAACGGCAATTGCTCCAGATGTTCGGCTCCGGCCTCAAGTCGGAGGACCTGGTCGATGTCATGAAGACGGCTGAAATCCTGCATGTGAAGGCGGGCGAAGCGATTATCGAGGAGGGCGATGACGGCATCGATCTGTTCGTCATCCGCTCGGGCTCGATGGTCGTGGAAAAGATGGTCGGCCGCAAACCGGTGTTCCTCTCCTATCTCCCGGCCGGTTCCTATGTTGGCGAAATGGCGCTGCTCGACGATCAGCCCCGAACGGCAACCGTGCGAGCGGCGATCAAGTCCGAGGTCATCCGGATTGACGGCCATGCGTTTCGCGCGCTGCTCGAGCGGAAACCCAAACTGCTCGAACGGGCGCGCCGCGAAATGGAATCGCGTGAGAATGTCACCAATTTCGTCGAGGCGAAGAAGGACAGTTTTTCCGGCGTCGTAGACATGTACAGCTCGGTCGCGTCCTTCCTCATCGAGAACGGCATCGGCGAAGCGACCGACGTCCTGTTGATCGACGAGAATCTCTGCGTCGGTTGCGACAATTGCGAAAAGGCCTGTGCCGACAGCCATGACGGGCTTTCGCGGCTCGATCGCGAGGCCGGACGCACCTATGCGCATCTCCACGTGCCGACCAGTTGCCGCCATTGCGAACATCCGCACTGTATGGCCGACTGCCCGCCCAATGCGATCCATCGCGGCGACGATGGCGAGGTGTTCATCGACGAAACCTGTATCGGCTGCGGCAACTGCCAGCGCAACTGTCCCTATGGCGTGATCCGGATGGAAAAGGTCCCGCCGCCCAAACCGTCGCTGCTCAGCTGGCTGTTCTTCGGTTCGGGGCCGGGGCCCGGCGAGCCGGACCATGACTGGATCGAGGAGCGGGTGTCCGATGATACGCCCAAAGTAGCGATCAAATGCGATATGTGCGCCGGGATAGACGGCGGGCCCGCCTGTGTGCGGGCCTGTCCGACCGGCGCCGCGATCCGCGTCGCGCCCGAGGAATTCCTGTCGGTTGCCCGGCTTGAGACGGAGCAGAGCTGATCATGGCGACGCGGCGCGCGGACATGGAGCCTGATTTCGCCGGACCCGGCGAAATCGAACGGTCGAAGATCGCCGCCGGAGCGCAGCATGAGGGCTTCCTGCGCTATCGCCGCGGCTATTGGGGCAAGATGGCGCTCGCGATCTCGGTCACGCTGATTGCGATGTACCTGCTGATCGATGTCGAGCCGCGCCACAATGGCGGCAGCTGGCTCGGCTACACGCTCGGCACGGTCGGCGTCGGACTCATTCTCTGGCTGACCATGCTCGGCGTCCGGAAGCGGGCGATGACGCCCGGCCGATGGTCGCTCAAGGCCTGGACGTCGGCCCATGTCTATCTCGGCCTGTCGCTGATCGTGATCGGCACCCTGCACACCGGTTTCCAGCTCGGCTGGAACGTCCATACCCTGGCCTGGGTGTTGATGATGATCGTCATCGTCACCGGCATATTCGGCATTTCGGTCTATGGCATCCTGCCGCGGCAGCTCAGCAGCAATCGCGACGAGACGACCGAGGCGCAGATGCTCGAAACCGTGGCCGATATCGATCGCCAGCTGTTCGATGCCGCGCAACCGCTGGATGCCGGCGGCGCAGCGGTCGTGCAGGAAGCGCTCGATGAAACGCCTTTCGACGGCGGTTTGTGGCAACGATTGAGCGGCAAATATCGCAGCGGCGGGACGGCGCGGGCACTGGCGGATTTCCGGTCCCGCTCGAGCGCCGGCGATCATCCCCTCGACGAATTGTACGACCGGCTCGAAGCCCTGCTGGCGCGCAAACAGGCGGCGCTTTCGCGGATCCGGCGGCATCTGAGGATCAAGGCGATGCTCCAGATCTGGCTCTACATCCATGTGCCGCTGACCTTCGCGCTGCTCGCCGCGCTTTCGGCGCACATCATCAGCGTGTTTTTCTACTGGTAGGGGTGCGATGAGCTTTATCGTCAAATATCGTTCGCACACCTCGGGTGGCCGGGAAATCGTCCGCGCCCGGACCATGGATAAAGACATATTGAAGATCGGGCGCGGGGCCGAGAGCGATATCGTGCTCAGCGATCTCGGTGTCACCTTGCATCATGCGACGATCCGCCGCGCCGGCAAGACGCAGATCACGCTCGAAACCGAGAAGAACCTGCCGGTCACGGTCAATGGCCGCTCGACGACCCGGGCGGATATCAATGCCGTGCGCGGCGGGACGATCCGGATCGGCCCCCATCGGCTGATCGTCGCGATGGGCGACGGCGAGGACGAAGAGGGCCGGATCGCGATAACGATCGATCGCGAGGAAGTGGCCGACAATATCAAGGCGCACCGGCTCTTTTCGCTGGCCGGAACGGTACCGGGCAAGCGGATCAGCGCCTGGACGTTCGCGGCGCTCGTCCTCGTTTCCTGTCTCGCGCTGCCGATCTGGTCCTATTATTCGAACAAGGGCGTCGAACAGCGCGCCGACGGCTTCCACGCGGACACACTGTGGGTCAGCGGCTCCATGTCGGACGCGCATGCCAATCTCGCCAATGACTGCCAGGCCTGTCACGTCGACGCCTTCGTGTCTGTGCGCGACAGCGCCTGCCTCGACTGCCATACCGATATTCCCGATCATGCCGAAGCTGACCAGATGGCGATGTCCGAACCGGAATTCGGCCTCGGGCGCGCCTTTCTGCGGACCGTGTCGATGGCGTTCAACCGGCCCCAGCGCAGCTGCGCGTCGTGCCATATCGAACATGAGGGCGCCGGCGAGATGGCGGCGGCTCCCCAGCAATTCTGTGCCGATTGCCATACCGGTCTCGATACCCGGCTGACCGATACGGACATTCTCAACGCACATGATTTCGGACGCGATCATCCCGAATTCCGGCCGCGGATCATGACGCGTCCGGCCGACGAAACGGGGATGGCCCGCTACCGGCGTGTCAGCCTCGACGACGGGCCGGAAGAAAATACCGGTCTCAAATTCCCGCACGAGCTGCATCTGTCGGAAACCAACGGCGTCGCGCGCATGGCGCAGCGGCTGAGCGATGAATACGGGTTCGGCGCGGCGCTCGACTGTGCCGACTGCCATGTCCCGACGGCGGATCGCACGCGGTTCGAACCGATCTCGATGGAGGCCAATTGCCAGATGTGTCACAGTCTGGCGTTCGACCGGATCGGCGGAACGATCCGTACCTTGCGTCATGGCGAGCCGGAGATGGTGATCGCTGATATCCGTGCTTTCTACCGCGGAACTGCGCCGCGCCGGCCGATCGATCTGTCAGGGATGGAGCGGCGGCGGCCGGGCGACAACAGCCGCGCCCAGACCGTCGGCCGTTACCAGTTCGCGGCCCGGACCCGCTATGCGCGCGCCGACGATGCGATCCGCGCCGTGTTTTCGCGCGACGGCGCCTGTTTCGATTGTCACGAGGTTGAGCGCCCTGCGGCCCGCGCCTCGCTCGCTTTCGATATCACGCCGGTGCGGCAGATTTCGCGCTACATGCACGCCGGATGGTTCGATCATGCGGCCCATGAGACCGAGGAATGCGGGACCTGCCACGAGGCGTCGACGTCCGAGGAGGCGAGCGACGTCATGCTTCCGGGCATCGAGACCTGCCGCGAATGCCATGCCGGCGGAACCGCGAGCGGCGACGAAATCGTCTCAACCTGTGCTATGTGTCACAGCTATCATGCGGACGAGGCGGCACCATATCTCGTCCGCGCGAGAAACAATCGCGGGCAGCGGCCGCGGAGCGTCCGCGATTATGGCAGTCTGGCGATCAATCCGCGTCAGGATCGCTGAACCGCGAAGAGGGTCGAACCAGGGAGGACGCATGGCAGAGAGGGCAAACCCGGAACCATGCTGATTGCGCAGATCACCGATATCCATCTGGGCTTCGATCCCGACGATCCGGCCGAGTTCAACCGCCGGCGCCTGGATCAGGTGCTGGAACGGCTCTGCGAAATGACGCCGCGGCCGGACCTGCTCCTCGCTACCGGCGATCTGACCGACAAGGGCGATACCGACAGTTACCGGCGGCTCAAATCGGCGTTCGGCCGCTGTCCGTTTCCGGTCTGGCCGTGCGTCGGCAATCACGACGATCGCGATGGCTTCTCCAAGCTGTTTCCCGAAGTGCCGAAGGCCGACGGCTTCGTTCAATATGTGATCGACGAGGATCGCTGGCCGCTTCGCCTGATCGTGCTCGATACGCTCGAGCCGGGTCGGCATGGCGGCGCCTTTTGCGACGTCCGTGCCGCCTGGCTGAGCGCGCGGCTTGCCGAAAAGCCCGACAAGCCGGCCCTGATCGTGCTCCACCATCCGCCGATCGAAACCGGAATTCCGTGGATGACGACCGAACCGGAAGCGGCCTGGGTGAAGACGCTCCGTGAAACGCTGACACCGGCGAACAACATCGTCGGCATGGTCGCCGGCCATATCCACCGGCCGATTTTGACCGGTTGGGCGGGGCTGTCGCTTGCCGTGGTTCCGTCCACCGCGCCGCAGGTGGCGCTCGATCTCCGCCCGATCGACCCGGGCGAACCCGACAACCGGCCGATGATCATCGCCGATCCGCCGGCCTATGCGCTGCATTATTGGAACGGCCGCAGCCTGATCTCCCATCTCGACGACGCCGACGATCATGTGCAGCTCGCGCGTTACGACGAAACGATGCAGCCGTTGGTGCGGTATCTGATCGACGAGCATGCGAGCGATCGGAAATAGGGTTCGGGCTTTTCGTCAGACCTTCTAGCGGGCCGGTGCCGCGATTTCCCGTGCGGGAAATTCTGGAAATCAGCGCCGCGCGAAAGCCGCGGCGACCCAATCGTCCATATCGACGCGGTCGGTGACCCGGTAAGGGATGCCGCGGCTGTTGAGGAACAGCCGTTCCATCTCGCTGCGGGTGAAGGGCCGCGAGCCGTGGCGGCCGAACACCGCCATCTGTCCGCCCGTCTCGTCGACACCGCGGTCGCGGTCCAGGCCTTTGGAGAGCGCGAGCGCGGGCGATGAGGTCCGCATCCAGGCGATCAGCTCGGGCACCGGCGCCGGCGAGAAGCCGTAGAAATTGGGCTGGCTCGACGGGCTCGTCAGCTGCAGCACCTTCATCCCGTTCACGCCGTCGGCGATATAGGCGAAGAGCGACGCGTTGGTCGTGCCGACGATCACGTCATGGGTATCCGGTGTCTCGCCCGCGCGCGCAAAACGCGCATGCTCGACCGGGGCTTCGGGATTGGTCACGTTGAGGATCACGAGTCCGTCGCGTCCGGCGGCCACATAGGCATAAGTGCGGGCGACATAGAGCCGGCGCGCATCGGCGAGGGGGAAGGTGGCTTCGGGGATCGGGCGCGGATTCTCGAAATCGGTGACGTCGATAACCTGCACGCCCTCGGCTGTCGTCACCCACAGGTAACGGAACTGGAGCGCCGATGCCCGGACATCGGTGAGCGGGATCGTCGTGACATGGCGGGGCGCCAGCGGATTATCGAGATCGACGACGACCATCCCCGCATCGGCCGCGATATAGGCATAATGGCCGCCGAGCACGATATGACGAGCACCGTTGAGGACGCCATTCTCGTTCCAGGCCGTCCCGCCGTCTGCAAACTCGGCGCGGCGCAGGAAATTGTTGCGGAACTCGCCGTCCGCCATCGTGTTGACGTTGACGAGGAACAGGCCCTCGACGCTGTCGGTGACGGCCGCGTAGTTGTAGATCGGGTGGAAACGCTGCTCGCGATTGACCTCGAGCAGGCTGCGCTCGGTGCCGTCGGGCGCGGTGACCATGGTGTTCGCCATCGCCTCTTGCCGGTCGGGCGAAATGTTCTGGTTGGTCGGTAGCGCCATGCAGGTCGCGTTCGTCGAATCGACGCGCGTATCATGGCCGAGAGGCGAGAAGGGCGCAGTGACGATGCGCTCCGAAAAACCCTTGTTCGCAATGCTCGCGACGTCATAGACCTGGAAACCGCCGGAACCTTCGGCGACGAACATATATTCGCCGCGCAGCTGGAGGCAGCGGGCGGCATCGTTGGTACGCTGCGTGATATGTTCGATTTCCTCGATCGCCCGGGTTTCGCCCGACAGGTCTTCGTCGAAAATACGCCCGCGCCGGAATTCGATCAGCTCGCGGCCATTGTCCTCGACATGCCGCCGCCAGTAATCGGGGAAGGCGTAACGGTGGAGATAGGAGCCGAACACCGCCTGCGGCTCCTCCCATTCGGTCACCCTGATCGCCTGAAAACCCTGTTCGTTGCCGACCCAGGCATTGAGCCCGACGAAATTGACGAAATTGGTGCCTTGGAGCAGCAGCTGCGCCATGATCGCATTATTGTCGTTCGCCTCGGAGAGATGGCAATCGGTGCATTGCTTGGTTTCGGTGCGGCGAACCGTATGCGGGAAGTGCGGCGCGAAGGCTTGGCTCGAATAGCCGGACGCCGCGATCGGCGGCTGCTGCACGTAGATCCGTTCGCGGTTGATATTGGTCGAGCTGAGAACCAGCGCCGAGCTCGAGCGGACGGGTGCGATGATATTGCCGCGCGTGTCCTGGTGCCGGCCGAGCTGGAACATCTGGTCGCGCGCGACCTGCGGGTTGTAGGTCGCGAAGTTGCGCGATTGCAGCCCGTCATAATGGTGGCTGGAGGTCAGCGCATTGGCTTCGATCGGCAGGTGGCAGCCGCCGCACGATGTCGTCCAGGAGAGATGGCAGGTGAAGCAGGCCATCTCGTCGTCGGGATGCGCCCGGTCTTCGCGGCCGATGCCGGGTCCGAACTCGAACACGCCGCTTTCCGCGCCGTTGCGGCCCATCAGCTTCGACCGCGCCGACGCTTCGTTGAAATCGGGATGCGTGCGATCCACAGTGTCGCGAACGAGGCTTACCTCCCATTCGAGTTCGGGATCGATGATCGAGCGCTGGACGAGGATGCGCCGTCCCTCGCTATCCCGCATCCATTCGAACCGGCGCTGGCCGTCCGGGTTGCGCAGCAGGGCGAGGTTGTTGCCGCTCGGAGGTGCGGCTGGCCCCGAGGTCCGCAGCGTCGGATATTCGTCGGCCGTGCCGTGGCAATCCGCGCACTGGATCTCGACCGCGCTCGCCACCTCGCCATAGATCAGCCCGTTGCCATGGCTGTCCTGCGCGAAGTGGCAGTCGGCGCACTGCATCCCGATCTCGGCATGGATATCCATCATGTGGACGGCGCGGCCTGGATTGGTGCCGACATCGACGAACTGGCCTTCGCCCTCGCGCCGGAACAGCTCGGGATCGTCGGGATCGAGGACATTGCCATCGGCGTCGAGGAAATTGCCGTCGCGGTCGCGGCGGAAGATCGCGCGGAAATTCCAGCCATGGCCGTGATAATCGGCGAACTGGGTCGTCCGCGCCTCGGGGTTGATCAGGTCGTTGACGTTGCGGAGGAAATCGATGTCGCCCCAGCAGCCGCGCACCGCCGCCATTTCAGGGTTGCGATCGAGGATCGCGAACATCTGTTCGGCGGTGCGGTAGATCTGTTCGCGCGGCCACATCAGCGGCGCGTCGCTCTCATAATCCCACATCGTGTAGCCGAGATAGGAATTCAGGAACATGTTGGGCTGGTGCATGTGGCAGCTCATGCACTGTGCGGTCGGGATCGAGCGGGTGAAGGCATGGCGAACCGGGTGTCCGCGTTCGCGTTCCTCGAACGGCATTGTGCCCGAGGCGTGATCCTCTTCGCGGGGACCACCGATGCCGTCATGCTCTTCGACATCGCCGCCTTCATGGCGGTCGCCGTGATGGTCGTTGCCTTCCCGCTGCGCGCGAATGCTGGCCGCGACCCGGTCGAACGCCGCGCCGCACTGGCCCGGCGCCATCGACACATCGACGTCCTCTTCCTCGTGCGCGCCGGGCCGATGCTGGCCCTCGCGCAGCCGATTGATCGTCGGATCGACGGTCGCCGTCTGCCCGTCGCGGCCGTACTGCGCCCAGGTCAGCGAATGGCGCGGCTCGCGGTCGTTGGCGTAGATGACATGGCAGGAGGCGCAGCCCGAATGGCGATAGTCGCCGGGCTGGTCGTTGGTGCCCATGAACCAGGTGAAGGGATCGTTGAGCCGCGTCTTGTGGATATTGAGCACCGGGATCGACACGCGAAGCCCTGTCCCGGGACCGCGGTTCGACTGGCGCAAATCGGGACGGCCCGGTTCCTCGAGCCGCTGGATATTGCCGCCGATATTCGGGATGCCGATCTCGGGGAATTGCGAAGCGATGTTGCGGCCGCCGCGTTCGAACACGCGGAAGATGTCGCCGGGCGGCACGACATGCCAGGTCGGCAGCGGCAGCAGCGAGGGCAGAGCGCCGCGCGCCGCCTGTTCGGGAGTCACCGTGCCGTGCGGATCGCCGGGGGAAACGATGCTCGCGGGTTCGCCGTCGCGCGTATAGGCCTCGCCGAGGATATAGACTTTGTACGGCAGGATCCCGTTATTGTAGGAGGCGCCGCCCCACAGCATCGCGCCCGTCGCCATTAGCGATCGTTCGGCGGCCTCGACTACTTCGATATGGCAGGCGCCGCAGGCTTCGCGCACCACGCGATAGTCGGACGGATTGACGAAGCGGATATATTCGGGGCTCTCGCGATTGAGCAGCGTATAGGTGCGGTTGCTGTTCGCGCTCGAGGGCCAGTGCCAGCTTTCCGGGTAAAGCGGCAGGACATGCGCGCGGTTCTGGATATCGAGATAGGCCGGATCGTCGAAATCGAGATCGGTGTTCGTCAGCGCGACATTCGGGTTGCCGCCATGGCAATCGGCGCAGCCCAGGGTCACCGCCGGGCTCGCGTGCATGGTCAGCTCGTCCGAGGCGGTATGACAGCTGATGCAGCCGGCGCTTTTCGCATCGGCTTCTGCCTGGCTCTGGTTGCGCGGGGCCGGTTCGGCGAGCACGCCCGCCGCCGCATAGTCGCGTTCGACGGCTTGCTCTCCTTCCGCCGCGCCGCCCGGGCTCGCAACGATCGCGAATAAAATGGCGGCTGCCGCGAACAGCATCGCGATCCGAGAAAGGGTGAACCAGCCCGCCATCAGTAGGTCAGTATCGCGTTGAAGAGGACGGAATAATAGGTGCCCGAGCGCCGGTCCTGCGCGAACAGGTCGGAAAATCCGTCGCTCGCTTCGAAGACCGCGCCGGAGAGGCGGAACACGACATTCTGGATCGCGGACGGCCGCCAGATCGCGGCGGCCGACAGGTCATAGCCGATCGAGGTCGGGATGCTGCCCTCGTTGCGCAGCGCCTGCAGGCTGTCGGTGTCCTCGAACCAGAGATGGTTGGCATTGGCCGACAGGCGGATTTCGGGCGTGATGTCGAAATCGGCGCCGACGCCGACCAGGATCGTTCCCGGATTGTTGAAGTTGGACTGGCCTTGCTCTTTCGAGGAGCGCAGCGAATTCAATATGCCGTTGCGGCCATTGACGCCGATCGCGCGTCCGCCGCCGGCAAAGGGGATGACCTGGCGAATCCAATAGCTGGTGTCGGCGCCCGCGAAGATCGGGTTCTCGAAAATCGCGTCGAAGCCGCGCTCGGTATTGTCGTAGGGATCGCCGTCGCCGCTTGCATAGAGGCCCGACAGGCGGAAGCGCATCCAGTCGACATCGTAGCTGAGCTCGGCCGCGCCGAAATAGGCGAAGATATCGGCCGGCTCGTCGGTGAAGAAACTGTTCCGGTCTTCGCCCAGCGCCAGATAGGCGGACGCCGACAGGTTGAACCGCCCGATCCGGCCGTCGGCATTGTAACCGAGATAGACGACATCGTAATTGCGGCCGCGCAGCGAGCCGAGCAGGGCCGGGCGCACGGGAAAACCGTTATCGTCGATCTCCACGTCGGTGCGCTCGCGGTTCATATTGTAGGTGACGCTGAACTGGCTGGTGAGACCTGGAATCGGAAGGTCCTGGCGGTACAGATTGGCGTGGAAGACATAATCCGAGCGAGGCGTCGCAAAGAGGTCGTTGAGGCCCGAATTGGTGTCTTTTTCCAGCCGCATGAAGGCGGCGAAATTATACTGTAGCCGGTTATTGTCGCGCGTGCCGAAGAAACGCAGGCCCAGCTGGTTGTCCTGGAACAGGAACCCCCGGAAATCCGCGTTGAAGGGCTGGATGCCGATGCGAACCGAATCGAAATCGTAGCGCCGCGACGTGTTGCGGAAGTGATAGTCGAAAAACAGTTCCTGCACGCCCGTGAACCAGTCGAAGCGATGGCTGGGCCGGCTCGGCTCGACGAACAGGATGCGCCGCTCGTTGACGTCGACATAGTTGATCTGGGTTGCGAGCGTGACGCGATATTCGACATCGGGCGGACGATAGGCGGTCGACCCCTTGATCAGCGCCACGCCGGTGATGAAGGTCTGGGCGAGGACGAGGCTGTCGGCCTGGCCGAACACGTCGAGGCTGTCGGGTTCGGTCGTCGTCTGGACGCCGACCGGGGTCGGAAAGCTGCGCGGTTCGATCACAGTATCTGACACGGCGTTGACGACGAAAAACCAGTCGTCGCCGTTGATCGGCAGCCAGTCGGGCAGGTCGCCGAGCGGAATCGGCCGGTCGCCCTTCAGGGTGTTCTGGTTATAGGGATCGAGCAGGTTCTCGTTGACCCCGATCGACTCCACGATGCGCCAGCGGTCGGGCACCGGGAACTGGTCGCCCGGAAACGCCTGGGGCGGCGGCGCACGGACAGCGCCGACATTGTCCTGCGTCACCGGATCGGGAAGGTCGCGCTGCGGGACGCCGGGACGGCGGCGGTCCTCGATCAGCGTCTCGTCCGCATCGCCCGGCTCCATCTCGTCTTCGATCTGGATTTCGTTGAGACCGGTCTCGTCCTCGCCGGGCACGCGGCGGCGCATTTCGCTGCCGCGCGGTTCGGCCATGGCGAGGGTGGTTCCTGCAGGAAGCCCTCCCCTTGATGGGGGAAGGTTTGGGTGGGGGTGATTTCTCCGTCTGTGTCCAAGGCCGCAATTGATGCGCTGGTTGAGAGCTCACCCCACCCCCAGCCCCTCCCCATCAAGGGGAGGGGAGAATCTGCGCCATTGGCTCCCAGGCAACTTGTTGGTCCGCTTACAAGTGCGATTGCGATCAGTGATGCCCCGCAGCTCACCGCTCACAATCCCTGGCAGACATTGTTTTCGTCCGTATCGAGGAACGGCGCGAAGGGGCAGTTGATGTAGCGCAGGCGGACATCGGTTCCGCCGACATTCACGGTGATCCGGTCGGCGCGGATCGCCGGCGGCGCATTGTTGATCCCGCCGACCCGGACCGAGGCGTTGTGCGTGCCCAGGAAGCTGATCATGTCGTCCTGGTCGATACCGTCGCCCGATACGCCGATACCGCCGACCAGTGCGTTGCCGCGATAGATGGGTACCGAGCCGGGGAATATCTGGATGCCGTTCTCGAGCGGGTTCTGGCCGGGTGCGACATCGGGCGTCGCCGTGCAGCGCGCGGGCGTATCGGCGTTCATCCCGAAAATGAAGCCGACATGGGTCAGGATATTGTCGAGGATCAGCGCCGACTGAAGCCCGGTCGAAAAGGGATTGAAGCTGTCGATCGGACGCGAGAGCGGACCGGGCGGGCGGCCGACCTCGCCGTCCGGGAAAAAGGGCCGCGACAGATTGCCGCCGGAGCGATCCGCAAAGGCGAACTGCCCGGTCAGCGCGTTGGGATCGCCGAGGAAATCGCGGGTGGCCTGGACGAAGCTGTTCACGTCCGCGCTCGGATTGCCGAGCAGCAGGGTCGCGGCATTGGCGCCCGAGATAAATGCGGCGGTCCGCGCTTTCTGGAGCGAGACATCGATGCCGAAGATCGGCGCGTCGGGCGAGCGGACGATGCCGAGTATCTCGCCATGCGTATCGACGACCGAGATCGTGACCTGCGCGCGGCTGTCGAGGGGGCGGCGGATCTGCGCGCGGGCGCGGCGCATGATGATAAAGGCCTCTTCGAGAACCGCGGTGACCTCGGCTGAGGTCAGCGGCGCGGTGACGTCTGCGCCATCGGTGCCCGCGCGGATCGGGAAGCGGTTGGCGCCCGTGCCGTCTGACAGGATGAACGCATCGCGGATCGAGAAGTCGGCGGCGGTCGAGGCGCGGATGCCCGACGCTTCGGTGCCATAGGCCGTACCGGCGAGCACGCCGCCCGCCGCATCGAAATAGCCGGGAACGCTGGCCAGGCCTCCGGCGATCGCGGCAAAGGCCGGCGGCGCGTTCGGATTGCTCCGGAAATCCCCGGCATCGGCGTCCGAATATTTGAGCGTTGTGCCGTCGACCGGAATGCGGTTCGCGCGGATCGAGCTGGGCGGCTCGAAACCGACCGTCGCCGCCAGCCCGATAACCTCCTCGTCGCTATTGTCATTGTCGAGCCGGTCGGGATCGAAGCCGTAGACGCCGTCTCCCATCACCCCGACCCCGCCGATCACGACGCCGTTGCGATAGAGCGGGAACCCGCCGGGATCGGCCGACAGGCCGAGCGGGGAGCGTTTCGGGCCGATCAGCGCGCCGGGGCCCATCGCGCCGGTAAAGCGCGAAACAAGGTCCGAACAGGGCAGGGCGCTGAACTGTACGCCGAACAATGGCCCGCTTTCCAAACCCGCTGTGGTCGGCGCGGGCGGGAAATGTTCCTGCACGATCTCGCTCGCGGTTCGCGTCGAAAAGGCATTGCCGGCGGATGAGAGATAGGCGCCCGTGATCGCCTTGGCGATCGCCCCGACCGCGGCGGCCGGAGCGGGCAGCACCGTGCCCTGCAGATCGAAATCGGGGCCGGGTGGGGAGGGAACGCTCAGCGAGAGATCGGCGCCGTCCATCGCATAGACGGCGAGGACATTGCCGACCCGGTCGACCACCGCGATTGCGACCGGCAGGCCGCGCGCTGTCGCCTCGCCCGCCGCCTGGGCGATGACCTGCCGGACATCGGCGGCCGACAGCGCTTCCTGGGCGGGCACCGCATATTCGGTGACGGCCGGTGGCGGTGGTGGCGGGGGCGGCGGCGCGGGGTTGCCCTGTGTGTTGCCCGGCGTGCCGCCACCGCCTCCGCCGCCGCACGAGGCGAGCACGAAAGCGCTGGCGGTCAGCAGCGCCATCATTGTCTTGGCTGAGCCTCTGCCTAAGCTTTTCCGTTTGGGCTGAGCTTGTCGAAGCCCTGTACTTTTCTTGTCCCCGTTCCAAGAAGAAGAACAGCCCTTCGACAGGCTCAGGGCGGACGGTATTCTTTTGGCGACAATCCTCACCGCAAGCGTCCGATGGCCGTCGACGCCCGTCCCAGCGCCTGGCGGAATTCGAGCGGCCGGTAGGAATTGGGTTCGCGCACTGCGGCATAGGCCGCGTTGATATCCGCGCGGATGCCGCCCACCGCGGCCTCGCTGACCATGCCCTGGCTGACCAGCGCGTTGAGCAGCGTGTCGGTCGCCATCACGGCCTGCACGCTGCCTTCATAATCGGTGTAGCGCGCCCGGATCGCCTCGGAGGAGACGGCGTTGATGATCGCGAAACTCTGCTGGCGGTTGAAGCTGGCCGAGGCGAATGCATTGCCGAGCTGCCGGGCGCTGTCGCGCAATCGTGCGGCCGCCGCCATAGCCGCGCTCCGTCCGTCCGCTAGCGCGCCGTGAAAGGCGCGGCTGTCCTGGTCGAACCGCTCGGCCAGTCCCGGAGCGACGACCCGCGCCGCCGCCGACAGCATGATCATGTTTTCATCCTGGTAGGAGGGAAAGCCGTTGGGAATCGGGCGCGCCGGGTTGGCGATCCCGGTCGGGCGCGCATTGGGGCTGTCGTAGATCCGCCGATGGCAGGTATGGCAATCGAAGAAATAGAATTCGGGAAACAGGCCCTCGATTCCCAGCCGCTGGTTCTGGAACAGCGTCAGCGAGCGTTCGAGCGCCGTTGCCTGGCCGACCGCCCACATCCGGACATGATTGGTGCGTCCCTTGCGCCGCGCATAGTCGCCGTCTTCGTCGTGATGCTGCTGGAGGGTCGAGAAGAGGTCGAGCTCGAAAACGAGGCGCGGATGGCCGGCGGCCATGATCCGGTGATTCACGAACTGGCCGGCGCCGGCACCGCCGAAATGGCAGTTCAGGCAGAGCGACGCCCGGGCCCGCGGATTGTCGAGCGGATACAGGCCGCGCGCGACATTGGCGCTGTGCGTATTGCCCACCGCATAATGGCTCGCGAGCCAGCCTGAATCCCTTCCGCCGGCGCCGCCATGGCAGCTTTCGCAGCCGACTCCGTCGGACAGCTGGAAACGCGGGCCGCGCCGCGCGGCGGGCACATAGTCGCTATGGCAGCCAAGGCACATCTCGGCGCTTGCCGGATTGCCGATGCCGAGTTCGTTGGCGATGCGCTGCGAGCGCGGATTGGTGAGGACGGCATAGGCGCGGCTGTGCGCGCCGGTTGCGCTCGAGGGTTCCTGCCAGCGCATGAGCTCGTCCTGCCGGACGACCGCGCCATCGGCTTCCTGCCGCCCGTGACAGGTCGTGCCGCCGCAGCTCGCGACGCCGACATGCGTGTTGGATGGTGCCTGCGCCGCCGCGGCGGTCGCGTCGTTCGACTGGCCGATCCCGACCGAGAAGCCGATGGCCGCCATGAGAGCCGCCAATCCGATCGCCCAATTCGTTTTCCGCGCCATAACCCTCCCCTGGCGTGGTGTCCGACCAAGACCAGGCGCTGCTGCGCCCGTTCGAAATTTTCTGCGACCCCCAAACCCTGGAAAACTTATGTTCCTCTTTGTCCGCGCTGGCAAGCGCTGGAGGGCCGGTTTTTGCGACTTACAGCGTTAATTTTGCGCTTAATTCCTTGATCTCGTGATTGAGGATTCGATCATTGTCGGAATAATCCACCGGACAATCGATCAGATGGACGCCGTCGCTGCCCAGACAATGGTCGAGCAGCTCGCCCAGATGGCTGGCGCTTTCGACCCGGTGGCCGTGCGCGCCATAGCTTTCGGCATATTTGACGAAATCGGGATTGCCGAAGGTCAGGCCGTAATCCTCGAAGCCCATATTGGCCTGCTTCCAGCGGATCATTCCATAGGCGTCGTCGCGCAGGATCAGCACGGTGAGGTCGAGGCCGAGCCGGACCGCGGTCTCCATTTCCTGGCTGTTCATCATGAACCCGCCATCGCCGCAAATCGCCATGACCTTGCGATCCGGATAGACCATCGCCGAGCCCATCGCCGAGGGCAGGCCGGCGCCCATGGTCGCCAGCGCGTTGTCGAGCAGCACCGTATTGGGCTGGCGCGCGGCATAGTTTCGGGCGAACCAGATCTTGTAGATGCCGTTGTCGAGCGCGATGATCCCGTCGGCCGGCATCGCCTCGCGCACCGTCTTGACGAGATGCGGCGGATAGACCGGAAAGCGCATATCGTCGTCGAGGCTGGCGGTATGCTCCTCCTCGGCGGCCCGGGCCTTGGCCATTTTATCGAAGTTCCAATGGCCCTGCGGGAGAATATCCTCCTTGATTTGCCAGATCGCATTGGCGATGTCGCCGATCACCTCGACCTGCGGGAAATAGACGGGATCGACCTCGGCCGGGATGCAGCTGACATGGATGACCTCGGCGCCGCCGCGCTTCATGAAGAAGGGCGGCTTCTCGATCACGTCGTGACCGATATTGACGATGAGATCGGCCGATTCGATCGCGCGATGGACGAAATCGCCGGCCGAAAGCGCCGCCGTGCCGAGATATTTGTCGCTGGTTTCGTCGATCACGCCCTTGCCGAGCTGGGTCGTGACGAAGGGGATGCCGGTCTTTTCGACGAACTGGGTCAGCATCCGGCAGGTCATCGTGCGGTTGGCGCCGCCGCCGATGACGAGGATCGGCGATTTCGCCGCCTCGAGCTTCTGCCGCGCCGCGCGGATCGCCTTTTCCTCGGCGATCGGCCGACGGTTGAGACTCGCCGGGATCGGAGTCGTATCGCTGTCTTCCTCGGCGATATCCTCCGGAAATTCGAGATGCGTCGCGCCCGGCTTCTCGGTCGTTGCGAGGCGGAAGGCTTCGCGGACGCGCGAGGGGATATTGTCGCCCGAGGCCAGCTGATGCGTGAATTTGGTGATCGGCCCCATCATGTCGACGACGTCGAGAATCTGGAACCGGCCCTGTTTCGAACTCTTGATCGGCTTTTGCCCGGTGATCATCAGGATCGGCATCCCGCCGAGCTGCGCATAGGCGGCGGCCGTCACGAAATTGGTCGCTCCGGGACCGAGCGTCGCGAGGCAGACGCCCACCTTGCCCGTATGCCGTCCATAGGTGGCGGCCATGAAGCCCGCGCCCTGTTCGTGCCGGGTCAGGATCAGCTTGATGCCCGAATGGGACAGGCTTTCGAGAAAATCGAGATTTTCCTCGCCCGGAACGCCGAACACATATTCGACGCCTTCCTCTTCCAGACATTGGACAAAAAGATCGGACGCCTTGGTCATAGTGCTTATTCCCTGTTCGACACTGTGTTCGGCAGACCCGGTCAAACGTTACACGCGCATCATCGGCCCGTCACCCGTCAATAGCCCAAATCGAGATCGACGACCGATATCATGTCCTCGCCCTTCCGGTACCGCTCCAGATTCTGGACGAAACGCTGCGCGGCGCGTTCGAACATGCGGGTCGTGGCGTTGCCCGACATGTGCGAGGTGATGAAGAGGTTCGGCGCGTCCCAGAGTGGATCGTCCGCGGGCAGGGGCTCCGGGCTGACGGTGTCGAGTACCGCGCCGCCGATCGCCTTGTTGTCGAGCGCCGCGATCAGCACCGGTTGATCGACTAGCGAGCCGCGGGCGATGTTTACGAGCCAGGCGCTGTCCTTCATCGCCGCGAGCTCGTCCGAACCGATCATATGCTGCGTCTCGGCTGTCGCCGGAGCGGCGAGGATCACCCAGTCGAACTCGCCGAGCCGGGGCCGCCAGTCATCCGGCCCGATCGCGCTGCCGTCCGCGACCGGCGTTCGGCGGACCGCGGTAATCTGCGCGTTGAAACCGGAAAGCGTCTGCGCGACCTGCCGGCCGATCGCGCCATAGCCGATAATCAGGACCTTGCTCTCGAACAGCTCGGCCGATCCGGGCGGGCCGTTCAGCCATTCCTTGCGGGACTGCGATTCGAGCAGCTTGTCGACGCGCTTGGCCGCCGCGAGCATTCCCATCACGACATATTCGGCGATCGGTATCGCGTTGATACCCGTGCCGTTGGTGACGATGGTTCCGCGCTTGCGCAGCGCGTCGACCGGGAAATGCTCGATGCCGGCATAGATGGAATTGAGCCATTTGAGGCCGGTGGCCGCGGTGATGATCTCGGCCATCTTCTCCTTGTCGTACATGTCGAACCAGCCGATCTCGACGCTGTCGGCGATCTCCATCGCCTCATCGGCACTTTCGAACCAGGTGACGTCGAGCCCGTCGATATGCGGCTCGACGAGCGGGCGGATCAGCGAGGCGATGGCGGCCTTTGTCATACGTCTATCCTCCAGTCCCAGCGCAGCGGATCGCCATCCATGATCTCGACGCCCCTGGCGGCAAGTTCATCGCGGATAGCATCGGCGGCGGGGAAGTTCTTGTTGGCCTTGGCGTTCTGCCGCAGGTCGAGTTGACGTTCGATTTCGACTTCGGTGATTTCGGCGGAGGTGGGGCGGATGCGCAGGTCTTCGCGGGTTAAGGTGAGGAGGTCGAGTCCCAAGATAGCGTCAGTTGCAGCAATTTCTTTCAACGAGACTATCGGGTCGACAGCTTTGGAGCCTAAGAACACTTCCAAACTCAGAAGTGCCATCGGTGTATTCAAATCATCCGAAATTGCTTCGTCCAGCTCCCGAATCTGATCAAGATACTGAATGTTTGATCGTATATCCTCGTCACCCTGAACTTGTTTCAGGGTCCACCCATCCGTCGGCACCGTCCGCGCGGATTGCGAAGTGGATGCTGAAACAAGTTCAGCATGACGATTTTTGATAGCCTCGACCGCCATGACCATCCGCTTCAACCGCGTCAGCGCCGCGAGCAGATTGTCGAACGTAAATTCCAGCTCGCTGCGATAATGGGCCTGGAGGCACATCAGCCGATAGGCGAGGGGGTGGACGCCCTTATCGACGAGCAGTTGCAGCGTCAGGAACTCGCCCGCTGATTTGCTCATCTTCCCGCCGTGATCCACGAGGAAATTATTGTGCATCCAGATATTCGCGCCGGTATCGGCCGAGCAGCTATGCGCCTGGTTCTGCGCGATCTCGTTGGGGTGGTGGATCTCGCGATGGTCGATGCCTCCCGTGTGGATGTCGAAGGTTTCGCCGAGATACATCTTGCTCATCACCGAGCATTCGAGATGCCAGCCCGGTGCGCCCTTGCCCCAGGGGGAATCCCATTCCATCTGCCGCGTTTCGCCCTCGGGCGTCTTGCGCCAGATGGCGAAATCGGTGGCGTGGCGCTTGCCCTCGACCGGATCGATCCGGCTTTCGCCCTCATCGGTGTTGGCGCGCGCGAGCCGGCCATAATCGGGCACGGTCGAGGTATCGAAATAGAGGCCGCTGTCGAGCTCGTAGCAATGCTTGTCCGCAATGCTCTTCGCGAAATCGATCATCTGTTCGACATGCTCGGTCGCGATCGACCATCTGGCCGGCTGGCGGATGTTGAGCCGCTCGATGTCGCGCCAATAGGCTTGTGTGTAGAATTTCGCGATGTCCCAGGCTGATTTGCCGCTTTCGCTTGCCGCCTTCTCCATCTTGTCGTCGCCCGCATCGGCATCGGACGTCAGATGGCCGACATCGGTGATGTTGATGATATGGGCAAGTTCATAGCCCTTCCAGGACAGCACCCGGCCCAGCGTATCGGCGAAGATATAGGCACGCATATTGCCGATATGCTGGTAGTTGTAGACGGTCGGCCCGCAGGTATAGACGCGCGCCTCGCCGGGATGGACGGGCCGGAATTTCTCCGGCTGCCGGGTCAGGCTGTTGAACAGGGTGAGCGGGGCGGAATGGCTCTCGGTCATGCGCGCCAGCGATGGCCGCCTTGTGCGGGAAGGTCAATCGTTTCGGGCCGCGCTCCTGCCCGGTGTCAACGGGCTCATCCGCCCGATTCGCCGGGTTCGACGGTCTGGTAGTTCGCCGTGTACGCTTCCAGCTGCACTTCGCATTCGTTCGACAGCAGCACCGATCCCAAGGCCAGCGGATCTTCGGAATCCACATCGATCGGAAGCAGATCGATATGCGTGTGCGCGTCGCTGCCCGCCGCAGCGATCATGTAGGTGCCGCTCTCGGCAGCGAAATTTTCGGGCCAAGTGTGCGAAAACTGCCCTTCCGGAAAGCTGACCGTCATGGTCTGGCCGTCGGCGGTCCGGGTTATCACGACCTGTGCCGCTTCGGACGCGTTGGCCCGCCACAGCGAAACAGGTTCGTTCTCCGCGATGCAAAAGGCGCCGGCCTGGTTGATGTCCATCTGCCAGACCGTGCGGTTCGCCGCGCTGATCGGTGCGATCTGCGGAAGACCGCGGCTGACCCCGGTTCGCGCGACGCCGTTTCGGCCGTTCGTTGTGACGCCGCCCGAAGCGACGCGCAGTGCCGCGCCGATTCGATAGCGTCCCGGCCGGCTATATTGCCGGGTGCCGCTGCTTGTCAGTACGGTCAGCCGGTCGCCGGCGCGCAGCCGGATCACCTGATCGTCGTCGAGACGTGTTCCGCGCGGATATTCGCGGGCGATCGCCCCGCTCGCATTGGTGACCAGCGCATCGGCCATGGCCGGCGCGGCCATCGATGCCAGCGCGATCCCTGCCGCCGCATACAGCGCCGATTTACTTCCCGTGTAGAACATAGCTCCCTCCTGGTTCCGTGTTGATCAGGCGCTTGGCGAAGTTTTGCAATGCCGCGTCCTCGCCATTCTGTGCCGCCAGCTCCGCGATTTTCTCGCGCGCCTGTTCATGTCCCTGCTCGAATTCCCGATACAGACTATCGAGCATCGCAGCTGAACCTGCCGTGATTTCCAGCACAGGTTCGTAGATTTCCACCGGCGTGGCGCGACCGGACAGGGTGACGCGCCCCAGACAGCGGAAATCGACCTTGGTCACCTTTTCGACCGCTTCGCGGCTTGCCAGCGCGACCGTATCCGTCTGTTTGTTCGCGCTTTCGAGGCGTGCCGCTGTGTTCATCGCGTCACCGAGCGCGGTATACTGGATGCGCTCCTCGCCGCCGAAGTTACCGACGATCGCTTCGCCGCAATGGAGGCCCACCCGCGTCCGCCCGATCGGCGGTACGCCGTCCGGCGTGCTTTTGCGGAATTCCTCGCCGAACCGCCACATGGCCACCGCACATTGCGCCGCGCGGTCGGCATCGTCGGGCCGCGCGATTGGCGCGCCCCAGAACGCGACGACTGCGTCGCCCACGAACTTGTCGATCGTCCCGCCATATTCGAGAACGATCTCGCTCATCTTGTCGAGATAGCGGTTGAGCAGGGACGCGACCATTTCCGGTTCGATCGCATGGCTGAGCTTCGTAAAACCTTCGAGATCGGTGAAGACTGCATAGATTTCGCGCTTCTCGCCGCGCAGCGAGAGCCGGTCGGGATCCGCGACGATCTGGTTCGCGACATCGGGCGGCAGATATTTGTTGAGCGCGCCCTGCACATATTCCCGCTTTTCCGCGCCGACAGATCGCGCCGCCGCGCCGATCGCCGTGAAGGCGATGATCCAGCCGCCGAGCCAGCCGAACACCGGCAGGCTCTGCGTATCGACGCCGACGCGATGCAAGGTGAACGGGACGACGACGATGACCGCCGCCTGGATCGCGATCAGCACGGCGAGCTTCCAGAGCCTTACATCGCTCAGACTGGTCAGTGCGCCGCACAACACGACCAGCAGCGCGGTCGCCCACAGTACCCATGACGGAACGCTGCGCAGCATCGTGCCATCGAGCATCTGGGCGAGCAGATGGCCATGGACCTCGACCCCGGCGATCGGGTCGTTGCCCTGCAGACGGGTGAGCGGGGTTTCGAACCGGTCGATATCAGGGAGGTCGGTGCCGATGAGGACATAGCGATCGGTGATGAAGGTCGACAGGAACGCCGCCTCCTCGTCGTTGGCGAAGAAATCGATGGCGAGCTTCATGAACGGCGGCTCGTTCTCGAAGAAGGGCCGCCGATAGGCGATGCTGCCCCGATGCGTCCGATAGGCCTCGTTCCCGGGTACCAGCGAATTCGCCATCAGCGGCGGGAGGTCGGCCGGCTGTTCGGGCCAGCTGCGCTGGACATTGTCATTGTCCGCACCGAGCTTGACGCTCGTCGGCTGGACGAGATCGTTGGTGATCCGGCGATGCAGATCGGCGATGAAGTCGACCTGGCGCGGCTGCAAACGCAGGTTTTCATTACTCTCCATCGTCACATAGGCCAGAAAAGTCGGCGTTTGCATGTCGTTCAGCGCCGCAACGAGCAGATCGTCATTGGCGGTCGGCTGGTCGATCAGGATGTCGATCGCGATGGCGCGCGGCTGCATGGCATCGAGCGAGCGCAATGCATTGGCGAGAATTTCGCGGTCGAGCGGCGAGCGAACGCCGGTGTTGAGCAGCGTGTCCTCCTCATAGGTGACGATGGTGATCCGTTCATCCTGTTCGGCGCGCTCCATCGCATAGCTCGCCCGGACGTCGAACAGCACGCGCTCGATCTCGTCGGTGAAGGGAAGGGCCCAGCTGAGCCGGGCGATGAGCACGGCAAGGATCAGCAGGACGGCGCTTGCGGACAGGCGCAACGGACCGACTTCGCGCCACAGCCGCGCGAAGCGGCCGGACTGTTCCGGGTCGCTTCCGGACGTATCCATGCGGGGGCCGGTGTCTCTATCCACGGCGCCGGGCGGAGTTTTGCATCGTCATCGCGGATCCGCCGGCCCGGGCAATCGGTCGGGTCTCGTCGCCGGCGATTGCGAGATCGTCAAAAAGGGCGAGCATAGCTCCCCAACCCAAAGACCAGCGCATGCTAACCCCCTCCGCATATCGCGGCGCACGGGCGGGAGTTCAAAAAAACCCGCGGAGCGCGCCCAAATCATGCGACCTCGGGGCATGTATACCGGCCATGTCGGGGGAATCCAGCGCTCGTTGGGAAGCGATGGGCAGGAATGGGGCCGATGCCGGCGGCTTATCGGCTGGGCTTGGGTCAGCCGCGCGACCGGCGCAAACGGCTGACAAGCGACGGCTTGTTTTCCGGCATGCGCTGGAGTTTCGGCAGAACCGGCGCGCGGCGTTCGCCGCCGATCAGAGCCAGGGCCTCGTCAAAATCGCCGTCCCAGTAGATCGGGCTGCGGGCGCTCAGGAAATAGATTTCCTCTTCGATACGCTGCGCCAGGATCGACGCGAAACGCTCCTTGCCGCCGCGCGTGAATTCGATACGCAGCCGCAGCCGGTCGCTGTCTTCGAGCAACGGCAGGAGATCGATACTGTCCCGCGTGAACTGGCCACGCGCGCCGAATGCGATCTCTTCACGAACCGGAACGCCATTGGCCCGGATCACCAGTCGGCCCTGATGCAGGACGGCGAAATCCAGCCGCGCCGCAGCGCGATCGAAGCCGAGCAGCACATGATGGCGGTTCGGCAGCGGCGCGGAAAGCTTGCCCATCTTTTCGACATTGGTCAGCCATGCCGTTTCGCCGTCCTCGCGATGCGCGCGGCCGAGCAGGATGCGCCCGCTGTTACCCGGCGCGCGCGCCGCCGCGGACTTGTGCAGCAGCAGCTTCTTCGTCGGCAGCGGTACGGCATCGATCATCGCCTTTTGCGCCAGATAGGCTCCATGGCCGGCCTGGGCGGTAATCGACGCATAATCGCCGGCATGGTCGAGCAGGATATCCGGGACGACGAGCAGGTCCCGGCCTTGCTGGGCGGCGCGGGTCACATATTCATGTGTCGCGCCCTTGGGGACGCGATAGGATTCGAACGGACCGAGCGCCTGAAATGTCGATCGGCGTCCCGCCACCAGTTCCAGCCCATAAGCGCCGCCGGTCAGGGCCTGGCTCGCCGGATCGCCGCCGAGCGGCGCGAAGATCGTGTCGGGATCGCCGCCCTCGGCATCGGCGGCAAATGCAAACATCGTCGTGAACAAGGCATCGGGACAGGTCGCACCGGCCCGGCGCAGCGCATCCGCCAATCCTGGCTTGCAGGATGTCGCCTCGGCGGCCTGAAAAAGGAGAATATCGTGATCGACGTTTTCCAGTGCGTGATTGAAGCATGCACCGGCTGCCGTTCCGATGGCCTCGTTCAGCTCGACCGCCCCGCCGCCGACTTCGTCGACCATAGTACGTTGGGCGCCGGTTATCGCTGTCGCCGCATAGATGACGACGGAGTCGATATCCCGTGCGCTCAGGGCCTGGTCGATCGCCTGATCGATGGCCTCGCCGGTAGCGGCGTGAATCACGAGTGCGATCGTTTCGCGCCGGTCGGGCGCGGTGATCGTAGGGGCGAGCGCTGCAGCGCCTTCGGCCGCCACGAACCGGTGAAAGCCGTACCAGGTCGCCAGATTGGCCGCATTGTCGAACGCCGGCCGGGCGAGCGGCTGGCCGTCGTCGAGCGCGGTCTTCAGCTGGATGGCCAGCGCTTCGGTTTCGGGCGGGACGAGCGTCGCGTCATGATCGGCTTCGTGGATGAGTTCGGGCGTGCCGCCGACGGCGCTCGCAACGAAGGGAATTTTGTGCACGAGCGCTTCGTAGACGGCCATCGTCGAATTCTCGATCAGCGACGGCATTGCGGCGATCATATCGCGCGAACACATCAGCGACAGCGCTTCGGGCTGGTTGAGATCGGTGACGATATCGGCGGGGAAGGGCCAGCGTTCGGCATGCTCGTGGATGAAGTCGAGCGGCATCATGCCCTGTTGCGCGGCGAGCGGTTCGCCGGGCTTGCCGAGAAAGGTCACGCGGTCGATCGCGACGCCCTGCGCGACGAGCTTGTCGACCGCGAGAACGAAGAGATCGAGCCCCTTGCGCGGTTCGAGACGCCCGAAAAAGACGAGTTCGCGGGTGTGGATGCGATCGCCGAATGCCCGATCCGGCCGTTTGTCCTCGACCTTCACCTCTGCAAAATCGACGATATTGGGCTGGACGAAGGTGCGGCCTTCAGGAAGCGCATAGCCGATATGATCCATGAAGCTCAGGAGGTGCGCGCTGCCGCCGACGACCATGTCCGCCCATTCGACGCATTTCTGCTCGGCGAAACTGGCAATCAGCAGGTCGACATTGTCGATCGGCTGCATCTGGTAATGCCGGTTCCAGATATAGGGCGACGAGGTCTTGGTGACGAACAGCGTGTCCTGGAACGCCAGCCCGAGCCGTTTCGCCTGGAGTGCATAAAAGGCGCCGCCGCGCCATTCGGAGCTGTGAACGATATCGAAACGTTCGGTATCGCGAAGCCAGCGATAGAAAGATAGCCAGCGGGCCTGCCATTTGGAACTGGCGCCGGCGAGCGGTTCGCCGAGATCGGGGAGGGGAACGAACGTGATGCCGAGTTCGGCATAATGGTCGATCCAGTGCGCGGCCGTCTCGTTTTCGACCTCGCTGCCCTTGAGGTAGCAGACGGTGACGTCATGGCCGTCGGCCATGAGCCCGCGAGCCAGATGATAATAGGTCGACGCGATCCCGCCGTTGCGGACCGGACCGACGATCTCTTCGGTGGCGATCAGGACGCGCAGCTTCCCTGCAGCCTCGCTCTGGAACCGGTCCAGCGAGGGAAAGCTGCCGACGGTGAATTCATCGCGCTGCACTGGTCTGCCTCTCATGTCCCGCTGGTTTTTTCGGCCTTGCAACGCACGTGACCGTATTGATTTCGAGATCATCGCGCGTCAGCTCGCCGTCGAACGCCAGCACTTTCTCAAGGATATCGGGCTTCAGACGCTCCAGTGTCTCCGGCGGAGAGCGCTTTTCGTCCCAGTGTTCGATATCGAAGGCGATCCGGGTCATGCGCTTGAGTTCGTCCAGTTTGATGCGGTTGAGCTTGGTGCGCATATAGTGGTCCGGGGCAAAATTGCCGACGTTCAGAATATGGTTCCAATCGATCAATTGTCGTTGTTGTTCGGATTGCGGGTCGATCCGGTCAACGCTGTTCGGCGCCAGATGATGGCCGTTCCAGCAGTAGAAATTGTGGTGATTGTACAGGAGATAACCGTCGGCCCGGACATAGCGCCCGAGACCGGACAGGATCGTGCCGATATCCAGCAGGTGTTCGGTTACGTTATGCAGCGACAGGATGTCGAAGCGCCGGTCGGGATCGAGCGCATCATGCTTCGCCGGGATCAGCTCGATATCGGGGCAGTGCTCGGCGATGTGGCCCAGGGTGTTCGGGAGCTCGACATAGCGTCTCTTCCGTTTGTCCTTGATCCGCGCCTTGTCGAGATTGATCCGCGGATCGACCCCCGTGTAGCTCTGTGCGCCCATCATGAGAAAAGCCGTGCCGTAGAGTCCCGGTCCGCAACCGATATCGAGTATGTCGCGGCCGCGAAGATATCGGCGCATCCGGTACGGCCAGCCGAGATACCCGTGGCGCAGCGCCAGCTCGATCAGCCCCGGGTCGTAATTGCGGCATGCCCGTTCCAGATCGTCGGCATAGGCGAAATGCGCCGCTTTGGCGGCTTCGGGATCGTCCAACCAGAAATAGCCGTCCAATATCGGCAGACGCCGCCGGAACCATTCGGCGACATGCGCTGCCTCCGTCACCGCGTCGCTGGACAGAAGGCTTTCGATCCGTGCGAGCTTTTCGGCGGTTCCGTCCTTCAGCTCTTTTCGCGCGGCCTGAATCTCGCGCGCCCTGGACGGCGGATGCGGCGGCGTTCGGGCCGCGCTGCCGGTCGTTCCGGTGACCACGGATCGTTTCGCGCGGTTCCAGAGCCGCCATAACAGGCTTGCATTGGCGCCATCGGTGGTCGGCTCGGATTTCATCAGGCAAGGTGCCTTTTTGGTGGAAAGCTGGCAGTGACGGACGGCAAATCGAAAAGAATTGCGGTCATTTACGCGGACCTATAGCGAGCTTCGCAAAATAGCGGAAGGCGATTCGAATGAAGCTGATGGTAACCGGCGGCGCGGGCTTCGTCGGGAGCAACCTGATTGCACGGCTCAATGCGCTGGGCGGCTACGAGGTCGTGGTCCTGGACAATGAGGTGCTGGGATCGCGCGAGGCGATCACCGATCTCGACGCGGCGTTCATAAAGGGCGATATCCGCGACGCGGAAGCGGTCGAGGCGGCGCTCGACGGGGTCGAAGCGATCGTCCATCTTGCCGCCGATACCCGCGTTATTCCATCTATTTCCGATCCGAAGTTCAATTTCGATGTGAATGTCGGGGGCAGCCTCGTGATTCTCGAGGCGATGCGCCGGCTGGGGACCGAAAAGATCGTCAGCGCGTCGACCGGCGGCGCGATCATCGGCGAGGCCGATCCGCCGGTCTATGAGGGCATGGTCGCTTCGCCGGTATCGCCCTATGGCGCATCGAAACTGGCGGTCGAGGGCTATTGTTCGGCCTATTCCGCCTGTTACGGCATCCAGGCTGCGTCGCTCCGCTTTTCCAACGTGTACGGGCCGCGATCCTGGCACAAGGGCAGCGTCGTCGCCCTGTTCATCAAGCAGATCCTCAGGGGCGAGACCCTGACCGTTTATGGCGACGGCGAACAGACGCGCGATTATGTCCATGCGCGGGATCTGGCCGACGGCATCGCGGCGGCGCTGCAATCCGATGCCAGCGGACCGATCCAGCTGGGAACCGGGATCGGCACGCCGCTTAACGCGATCATAGCGATGCTGCGCGAGATCAGCGCCAAGGATTTTGCTGTCGACTATCAGCCGTTCCGCGACGGCGAGATCGTCCACACCTGGTGCGATATCAGCCATGCCCGCGCCACCTTGGGCTATGATCCGCAGATTGCGGTGCGCGAGGGGCTTGAGGAAAGCTGGCGCTGGTTCGTCGACAATCGCGAGCGGCTGGCGCTCTAGTTTGGGCCTCCGCTTGTTTCCGCCGCCGCTTTTTCGCACAGTCCGCGCATCGTGACGCATATCGCCTTTTTCGAACCGTCCTACGCCGCGCACAACCGGCGCGACTGGGAAATTCGCGGCAGCTACAAATATCCGAGCCTGCTCGGCGATCTCCACAAATGCGCGACGGTGACGGTGTCGATGCGCACGCTCCCGCCCGAGGGCGATCCGCACCGGCGGCGGCTGGAGACGGACCATGGCGTCCGGTTCCTCGCCATCGACACGCTCGAGGATGCGGGCGAACATGCGGTCGAGATGCTCGCGGACGACTATTCCGCCGTTATCGCCACCGAGGCGCCCGATATCGTCAGCACGCTCAATGGCCGGCCGATCGGTCATAACTACGCGCTGGCCCGCGCCGCGCACGACAATGGCGTAGACTATGTCTACCGGATCGCCGGCAACGATATCGCGACGCAGACGGCGGTCCGGGAATCGGACGGCTACCCCTTCACAGGCACGGGTTTGCTGGCGAATCTCCTGGCGCAGGAACGCTATGCGGCCGAGGTTGCCCGCACGGTGATCGTTATGGGCGGGACGGAGCGGGCCCGGGCCGAGGGGCTGGTGTCCGATCCTGGAAAGATCCGGATCTGCCGGCGCGGCGTCGACCGCGCGCATTTCGCGCCGCCGCCCGACGCGCCGGCTCGCTGCGATCGGATCCTGTTCGTCGGCCGGGATAGCGCGGAGAAGGGCATCGACCTGATCGAAGGCGCCGCGGCGATCCTCGCCGAACAGCGGCCGGCCATAAACTTCGTCATTGCCGGCGATTTCGCGGCGCGCGAAGAGAGCAATCGGCGCTATCTCGGCTTCCACGACTATGCGGCGCTGCCCGGACTGTATCGCGACAATCATGCCTTGCTGCTGCCGGCCCGGTCCGAAGGCTTTCCGCAGGTCGTGATGGAGGCGATGAGCTGCGGCTTGCCGGCAATCCTCTCGAAAAGCCTGTTCGCCGACGATTTCGGTGCGGAGGACGGTGTCGCGCTGGTCGAGCGGAACGCGCAGGCAATCGCCGATGCGATCATGCGCTGGCATGACGACCCGGCTCTGTTCGCCGCCGAGCGGACGCGCGCCCGCGATCACGCGGCGGCGCATTTCGATGCGGCGGTCAACGGTGCGCTGTACCATCGCGCCCTGCTGGACGAACCGACATGACCGCGGATATCCGCCCCATCGCGCGCCGCTACTGGTTTGCCGACGCGGCGGCGCTCGCTGCGATCCGCGCGGCGGAAGATCCGCCCCTGTGGACGGCCAGCGATCTTCCGGTAACGGCCATCTGCCTCGATGACGAGAGCGTGGACGCGCTCGGCGCGACCGCGGACAACGATGCCGGGCTGCGGATCATTGACGCGCGAGACCCGGCCGCGTTCGGCGCGACACTGGCGCGCGAGCTGAAAAGCGAGCAGGCGCGCTATCTCGAATTCGCCTTTCACGCGGTCGAGGATTTCGCGCCGGCGCTGGATCTGTTGCTGGAACAGCTCGCGGACGGGGCGCCGGCTGCGTTGGGTGCACAGCTCCTCGCGATCGGCCGTTTCGAGACCGGTACGAGCCGCGATGACGCCTACCCGATGGTCGAAGGCATATGGATCGCGGCCGAGCATGCCCGCAAGACGATCGCTACCGATAGACCGAATGACCGCGCATCCCTCCGTTCCGTGCTGTCGAAGCTGATCCGGGATATGGAGGCCCGGCGGATCCCGCTGATAATCGGCGCTCTTTATCGGACCGCCGCCGAAGAGCCCGGCCCGCAGGGAGCGGATCATGATGCCGCCCAGTGGCGCGCCCGGACCGCGCGCGCCTGGTCCGAGATCGAGCGGCTTCGCAGCGAGAAGCGGGTCCGGTCGGGCCGCGAAGCGGCGCTCCGGACCCGGCACGAACGCGATCTCGCCCGTCAGGCGGAGCGGGCGCAGCAAGAGATTGACCGGTTGCATCGCGCCGCCGGCTGGGCAGGGCGATGGCGGGCGCGCCTGGCCCGTTTTTTCGGGCGCCGATGACCGCGCGCTGGCCGCTTCCGACCGATGCCCCGCTCGTCGCGGCCATCGTCGCGACCCGCAACCGCTTCTGGCGTGACGCCATCGCCCTGTGGCGCGACATATTCCGGCACGGATCGAATGACGCGCTGGCGGCCGGATGTATCGCCGAAGCCGCATTGCGCATTGGCGAACAGGGCATTGCCGACCAGATGCTCGATCAGTTCGAAACTGTGCCCGATTTCCTCGACCGGATATTGCATGCAGACGGGGCGGCATCGGTAGAGCCGCCGTGCGGCGATCTGGCGTCGTTCGCCTTTCGCCCGGACGAAGAGATCGCCGCATTCCGCGCCACCCATCCTCTGGCCGACCAATTGCCGGACAGACTGAATTCGGTGCAGCAGGCAGTGCCGCTCCGTGTCTCGCCGCTGACCCGGTTGCGAGCGCCGAAGGCCGAACGGGTCGCGCAAAAGGTCGCGGCGCTCGTCGAAAGGCGGGACGGCGACGCTCTCCGCCGCCTTGCGACGGACCTTGTCGAGCGGCGCGCAGCCCCGGACGCGCTGCACTGGGCGATACTCGGTATCGACGCGCTGGGCGTCGAAAGCGGAGATACGGCGTTCGATGCGCTGCTGTCCGGCTTTGCGCGCTATCCGCTCGGACCAACCCCGCGGGCGCTGGCCGATGCACGGCTCTATCGGGGCCTCGGCTATCCGGCCTTCGCCCGTCTGTGCCTCCTGGAAGCGATGCAGCAGGCCGGCCGCGCCCGCGATCGCGCGAAGATCCGCCGGCGGCTCGCGGCGCTCGCCGCGGAACGGGACCGCTGGCTTGACGATTGCGCGATTCTTTCGGCATCCGATTTTGGCAGCACGACGCCGGAACGCGATGCGCTGCTCGCTCATGTGCGGGAGCGGAGCGGTCCCGCGCCGCTGCAGACCGAGGCGGTATCGGTCGAGCCGCTCGAACTCGCCTTCGACTGGCTTCTCGATACCGGGCTCGGAGAGGCCGAGCAGTATGCGCCCGACAACCGTCTGCTGATGGTCGGTAACACCCTGGGCTGCGGCGGGATGGAGCGGATGCTGGCGCGCGCCTATCGGCATTTCTCGGACGGCGATTCCTTCGAGCGTGTCGATCTCGCCCTGCTCGATTATGCCGATGGCGCGCCCTCGGCCTTCTACGCGGACGAGGCGGGCGTAACAGCCGAGGACATCCTACTGCTAGGCCGGGACGGCGATGCGACGATGCCCTTTTCGCTGCTGCCCGGAAGCTGGAAGGTCCGCGCGCAAAGGCTCTATGCGCATATTCACGATACCCGGCCGCGCGTGATCCACGCCTGGAACGATCTGACCGGGTTGCTGGCTGCCTATGCCGGGCTCGTGGCCGGCTGCCCGAAAATCATCGTCCATTTTCATCACACGCCGAACGTGCCGCTGTCGGGCCGTGCCGAAACGATCGCTTCCTATCCGGCCGTCTATCGGAAGCTGCGAACCCGGCTCGATATCCGGACGGTCTTCTGCGCCGAAGCGGCGGCGCGCGGCTATGCCCAATGGTGGCGCGTGCCCGAGGACGAACGGTTTCGCGTCCTGTATAACGGCTTCGACTGGAATATCCCGGCAATCGGGCAAGCGCAGGCCAAGGACGCGATCGGACTGGCGGGCGATCGTCCGGTGGTCGGAACCGTGCTGCGCTTTTCTGGGGTGAAACAGCCACTGCTCTGGGCCGAGGCGGCCATCGCGCTCGCCAAGGATGCGCCGGACGCGCAATTCCTGATGGTCGGCGATGGACCACTGCGCTCGGCCGTAGCGGATCGCTTCGCCGAGGCGGGGCTGGCGGCCTCGCTGCATATGCCCGGGCAAGTGGACAATGTGCCGGACTATCTCGCCGCGATGGACCTGTTCTGGCTGACCTCGCGCACCGAGGGACTTCCGAATGTGCTGATTGAGGCGCAGTTTTCGGGGGTGCCGATAGCGGCGTTCGACGTCGGTGGGATCGGCGAGACATTTGTCGCGGGCGAAACCGGCATTCTCGTGCCGCCCGACGATATTGCCGGACTGACCCACCGCAGCTTGGCCCTTCTCCGCGACCAGGAATGGCGGGATGCCGCGTCGGCCAAAGCCGTTGCTCAAGCGGATGAGCGTTTCTCGTCCAGCGCCTTTTTTGAGGGGCTGCGCAATCTCTATTGAATTTGGCGACACCGAATTTCGGCGCTTGTATTCGCGCCGCCAGCCTGTTTGAACGCGCGGATGGAGAGGGCGTGGCGTTTCGCGATCGATCGCGGCGGGACATTTACCGATGTCGTTGCGATTGCGCCCGATGGCACGCTCCACGTCGAGAAGCTGCTGTCGGAGAATCCCGAGCAATATGACGATGCGGCGGTCGCAGCGGTCGAGCGGTTGCGGGCGCGCCATGGCGAGGAGCCCATCGCGAGCGTGAAAATGGGCACAACCGTTGCCACCAATGCGCTGCTCGAACGCAGGGGCGAGCGGGTGGCGCTGGCGGTGACGCGCGGTTTCGGCGATGCGCTGCGGATCGGCTATCAGGCGCGGCCTGAGATTTTTGCGCGGCATATCCGGCTTCCCGGCCAGCTGTACGAGCGCGTGATCGAGATCGACGAGCGCGTGCGGGTCGACGGCACGGTCGAGACGGCGCCCGACGAGGCCGCTGCGCGGGCGGCGTTTGAAGCGGCATTCGTCGATGGCTTTCGCGCCATTGCGATCCTGCTCATGCATGGCTGGCACCATACCGCCCATGAAGAACGGCTCGCCGCCATCGCACGCGATGTGGGTTTCACCCAGATTTCGGTCAGCCACGAGGTCGCGCCGCTGATCAAGCTGGTCGGGCGCGGCGATACGACCGTGGTCGACGCCTATCTCTCGCCCGTGCTGCGCCGCTATGTGGACAAGGTTGTGGGTGGAATTGGGGACAAAGTCCGGCTGCAATTCATGCAATCCAATGGCGGCCTCGCCGATGCGCAGGCGTTTCGCGGCAAGGACGCGATCCTATCAGGCCCGGCCGGCGGCATCGTCGGCATGGCCAAGACGGCCGGGCAGGCGGGGTTCGAGCGGATCATCGGCTTCGACATGGGCGGTACCTCCACCGATGTCTCGCACTATGCCGGCCAGTATGAACGGACGTTGGAAACCGTCGTCGCGGGGATCCGCATCCGCGCGCCGATGCTGCAGATCCATACCGTGGCGGCGGGCGGCGGCTCGATCTGCCATTTCGACGGCAGCCGGTTCCGGGTCGGTCCGGACAGTGCGGGCGCCGTGCCCGGGCCGGCCTGTTATCGCCGCGGCGGGCCGCTGACCGTCACCGACTGCAACGTTGCGCTCGGCAAGATCGAGCCCGAGCACTTTCCGCATGTGTTCGGGCCCCATGCCGACCAGCCGATCGACGCCGATATCGTGCAGGCGATACTCGCGTCGTTCGCCGACGAAATCGAGACCGCGACCGGCAACCGGATGACGCCCGAGGAGGTCGCGGAGGGATTCCTGCGCATTGCGGTCGACAATATGGCGAACGCGATCAAGAAGATCTCGATCGCACGCGGCCATGACGTAACCCGCTACACGCTTGCCTGTTTCGGCGGTGCGGGCGGCCAGCATGCCTGCCTCGTCGCCGATGCACTGGGAATCGACCGGATCCAGATCCACCCGCTCGCCGGCGTGCTGTCTGCCTATGGTATCGGCCTCGCCGATGTAACGGTGCTGCGCGAGGTGACGTTCGGCAAGGCGCTGGGCACGGATTTCGACGCGGAGATCGCGGCGCTGGCCGAGGAAGCCGAAGCGGCCGTGCGCGAGCAGGGCGTCGACGATGCGGCAATCGACAGCGATCGCCGCGTGGCGCTGCGCTATGCCGGAAGCGACAGCGCGCTCGAAGTCGCGTGCGATACGCCCGAGACGATGCGCACGGCGTTCGAGGCGTTGCACAAGACGCGCTACGGCTATGTCGACGAAGACGCCGAGGTGATCGTCGAAACGCTGATCGCCGAAGCGGTCGGCCGGACGGAAAATGTCGGTACTCCTGCGAAGGCAGGAGCCCAGGCCCGAACCCGGCAGACTGGGCTCCTGCCTTCGCAGGAGCACGGAGATGTGTTTCGCAGGGATGACATTTCAACGAGCGATCGCATCACCGGTCCGGCGATGATCGTCGAGGAGACGGCGACCACCTATGTCGAACCGGGCTGGCAGGCCGAGGCGGATGGCCATAACAATCTTATCCTGACCCGCTCCGTTCCGCGCGTGGAGCATCATGCGATCGGCACGGATGTCGATCCGGTGATGCTCGAAATCTTCAACAATCTGTTCATGGCGATCGCCGAGGAGATGGGCGTTGCGCTGCAGAGCACCGCGAGCTCGGTCAACATCAAGGAGCGGCTCGATTTCTCCTGTGCGCTGTTCGATCCGACCGGCGCGCTGATCGCCAATGCGCCGCATATCCCCGTCCATCTCGGCTCGATGGGCGACAGCATCCGTACTATCATCGAGGCGCGCGGTGTCGACAAGGACGGGAAAGCCGCGGACGGGCGCGGTATCCGCCCGGGCGATGCCTATGTCCTGAACGCGCCCTATCGCGGCGGAACGCATTTGCCGGATATCACGGTCATCGTCCCCGTCTTTCATCCCGGAGATCACCAGCCTGCCGCCTTTGTCGCGGCGCGCGGCCATCATGCCGATATCGGCGGGATCGCGCCGGGTTCCATGCCGTCGGACAGCCGCTCGATCACCGAAGAGGGCGTGCTGCTCGACAATGTGCTGATGGTCGACGAAGGACGCTTCCTCGAGGCCGAAATGCGAGCGATTCTCGGCGCGGGCGAGCATCCGGCGCGCAATCCGGATCGCAATATCTCCGATCTCAAGGCCCAGCTCGCCGCCTGTACGCGCGGCGCGGAAGAACTGGTGCGGATCGCGGTGGATTATGGGCGCGACGTCGTGGCGGCCTATATGAACCACGTCCTCGCCAATGCCGAAGAGGCAGTGCGCCGCCTGATCGAGAAGCTCGACGACGGGGCGTTCACCTACGAGATGGACAATGGCGCGCAGGTGTCGGTCGCCATTACGGTCGATCGTGAGGCGCGGTCCGCGACCATCGATTTCACCGGTACGAGCGACCAGCAGCCTGACAATTTCAACGCGCCCCATTCGATCACCCGCGCCGCGACGCTCTATGTCGTGCGCACCCTGATCGACGATGCGATCCCGATGAATGACGGTTGCCTCAGGCCGATCGAGCTGGTTGTGCCCGAGGGATCGATGCTCAATCCCCAATATCCGGCGGCCGTCGTCGCGGGCAATGTCGAGACGAGCCAGGTCGTCACCGACGCGCTGTTCGCGGCGACCGGCCGGCTCGCGCCGTCGGCGGGCACGATGAACAATTTCACCTTCGGCAACGATCGCCACCAATATTATGAGACGATCGCCGGCGGCTCGGGCGCTGGGCCCGACCATGACGGCACCAGCGCCGTGCAGACGCATATGACGAACAGCCGGCTGACCGATCCCGAGATCCTCGAAACGCGGCTGCCGGTGCTCCTCGAAAGTTTCGCGATCCGGCAAGGCTCGGGCGGGGAAGGGCGGCACCGGGGTGGCGACGGCACGGTCCGCCGCGTGCGTTTCCTCGAAGCCATGCAGGCGAACATGCTCGCCAATCGCCGCCGGATTCCGCCCAAGGGGATAAGGGGCGGAGGAGATGCGGCGCCGGGTCGCAACATCGTCGAGCGGACGGACGGCAGCCGGGAAGAGCTGCCTGCGACGGCGTCGAGCGCGCTGGAACCGGGCGACGTCTATGTGATCGAAACGCCCGGTGGCGGCGGATATGGGGGGAAGCAGAAGTGAAACAAAATCCGTGTGCCCTGAGCTTGTCGAAGGGCCGTCCTTCACTTTTCCGCACTCGAAGAAGAAAGAACAGGGCTTCGACAGGCTCTGCCCGAACGGGTTGTTTCCATGACTGACTATCTCGTCCTGTCCGGCATCCTCGTTGTGGTCGTCGGTTTCGCGCTGCGGCTCAACCCGCTGCTGGTCGTCACGCTCGCGGCGCTGGCCACAGGACTGCTCGGCGGGCTCGATTTCGTCGCCGTGATCTCGGCCTTTGGCGCGGCGTTCAACGACAATCGCTATATCAGCGTCGTCTGGATCGTGCTTCCGGTGATCGGGCTGCTCGAACGTTATGGCCTGCAGCAGCGCGCCCGCGCGGTGATCGAGCAGATACGAGGCGCGACGATGGGGCGGTTGCTACTGCTCTACCTCCTCTTCCGGCAGGTGACGGCAGCGCTGGGCCTCACATCGGTTGCCGGGCACGCCCAGACCGTCCGCCCGCTCGTCGCGCCGATGGCCGAGGCGGCGGCGGAGAAAACGCACGGGCGATTGGAAGAGGATGAGCGCGAACAGGTGCTCGGAATGTCGGCCGCGACCGACAATATCGGGCTCTTTTTCGGCGAGGATATCTTCGTCGCCATCGCCTCGATCCTGCTGATCCAGGGCGTCTTCCAGAGCTATGGATACGAGCTGACGCCGCTCCAGCTCTCCGTCTGGGCGATCCCGACCGCGATTTGCGCGTTCATCATCCATGGCTCGCGCCTGCTATGGTTCGATCACAAATTGGGCAAAATTCCCTCTCCCTCGATGGGAGAGGGAGGGGCCGGCCGGCAAAGCCGGTGGGAGGGTGAGGGTGACCCCACGGTTGGCGACGGCTCCAGCCGTGAGGTCACCCCCACCCAACCCTCCCCCATCAAGGGGGAGGGCTCTCCATGATCACGCTCACCTGGCTTTATGTGCTGGCGGGCATCGCCTTTACGCTGTTCGCGCTGCTGAGCGCGCTGGACCGGACCAACGGCAAGCGGTTTGGAAACGCGGCATTCTGGGGCCTGCTCGCGATCAGCTTTTTCTTCGGCGGGTATCTGAGCGATTTCGCCAATGGCATTCTCGTGCTGGCGCTCGTCGGAATAGCCGGGCTGGGCTGGCTCGGCAGGAGCGATCCGCCGACGACCAGCCTCGAGGAGCGGCTTGGGCTTTCCGACACGTTCGGCAACAAGCTCTTCCTTCCCGCGCTGATCATCCCGATCACCGCCTTCGCGGGCACGATCCTCTACAATTACACGCCGTTCGGGGAATCCGGCCTGTTCGAAGCGCGCTGGGTGACGCTGATCCTGCTCGGCCTCGGCGTGCTGATCGCCTTGATCGTGTGCCTGATCTGGCTCAGGCCGCCGCTGCTGGCCCCGGTGGAAGAGGGCAGACGGCTGATGGATTCCATTGGTTGGGCGGCCGTCCTGCCGCAGATGCTCGCCGCGCTCGGCGCCGTGTTCGCGCTGGCCGGTGTCGGCGACGTCATCGGCGGGATCGCCGGCGGGATCATTCCCGAGGGCAGCGTCTTCATCACGGTGCTGATCTTCTGCCTCGGCATGGCGTTGTTCACGATGATCATGGGCAATGCCTTCGCCGCCTTCCCGGTGATGGCGGCGGCGATCGGCATTCCGTTTCTGGTGATCGATTATGGCGGTAACCCGGCGGTCATCGGGGCGATCGGCATGCTGGCGGGTTTCTGCGGCACGCTGATGACGCCGATGGCGGCGAACTTCAATATCGTGCCCGCCGCCCTGCTCGAGCTGAAAAGCCAATATGGCGTAATCCGGATGCAGGTTGCGACGGCGATTCCATTGCTGGCCTGCAACATCCTTCTCATCTATTTCCTGGCCTTCTGACGTGCTTAGTCATTGCGAGGAGCGAAGCGACGAAGCAATCCAGAGTTGCACGCGATACCGCCAGTCGCTCTGGATTGCTTCGCTGCGCTCGCAATGACGGTATAGAGACCTGATGGAATCGAAACTCACCTCTGAACTGGCGGAAAAATTCGCGGCGATCGCGCTCGGCCATGTCACGCAGCAATATCCGCACAAGCTCGATCATGTGCTGAACGGGCCCGAGGATGCGCGCGAGCCCAAAGCGCTGCACCCGATCTTCTATGGCAGTTTCGACTGGCACAGCTGCGTCCATGGCTACTGGATGCTGCTGACCCTGCGGCGGCTCTATCCCGACGCGCCGTTCGCGAAGGAGGTCGAAGCGCTGTCCGACCGGATGCTGACCGAGGAGAAGGTGGCAAGCGAACTCGCTTATTTGGACCGCGAATATTCGGGCGGGTTCGAACGGCCCTATGGCTGGGCCTGGCTGCTGGCGTTGCACGGCGAAGCGGCGCGGCACGAAGATCGCGACTGGGGCGCGAATCTCGAACCATTGGCGCGCGAATTCGCCGAACGGTTCAAGCTGTTTCTGCCGAAACAGGGTTATCCGATCCGCACCGGCACCCATTACAACACCGCGTTCGCGCTGGTGCTCGCCCATGGCTGGGCGGAAACGCATGACGCGGACCTGCTCGGCCTGATCCGCGAGCGCGCCGGTTTCTATTACGGCATGGACCGCGACTGCCAGGCCTGGGAGCCGGGCGGGGACGAATTCCTCTCCTCGGCGATGATCGAGGCGCTCGCCATGCGGACGGTGCTCGGGAAGGCGGATTTCGCCGAATGGTTTGCAGCGTTCCTGCCGCGGCTCGATATCGGCGAACCGGCAAGCCTGTTCACGCCCGCCCGGCCCAGCGACCGCAGCGACGGCAAGATCGCACATCTCGACGGCTTCAACCTCGCCCGCGCCTGGTGCTGGCGGCGCATCGCCGATGCGCTGCCCGAGGATCTCAGGGCGCAGGCCGGGCAGGTCGCAGACCGGCATCTTGCCGCGAGCCTTGCCCATGTCGAGGGCGACTATATGGGCGAACATTGGCTGGCGAGCTTCGCGGTGCTGGCGTTGACGGCTTGAACGGGGCAGGGTTTCGCTGAAGTCGCCGTCATTGCGAGCGTAGCGAAGCAACCCAGGGCGGCTGACGATATCGCGTGCAGCTCTGGATTGCCGCGTCGCGCCGAAACGAGTTCGGGCCTCCTCGCAATGACGATGTTGGTTTAATCCGCGGCTTCCAGAGCCTCCGACGCTTCGGTCCAGCGCTCTTCCTGCTCGGCGATCTTTTCGTCCAGCCGTGCGCGTTTCATCATCAGCTCGGTCATCGTCGCGCTGGCGAGATCGCCCTTTGCCTCGTCGGGTGCGAACATCGCCCGATCGATCGCCGAGCGGTCCTTCTCCAGTTTCGCTATCAGCGTCTCGGCGGCCTTCGCCGCCTTGCGCAATTCCTGCGTCTGCCTGCGCGCCTCGGCGGCCTCCCGGCGCGCCTGTTTGGCGTTTTTCCGCGCGCCGCTCCTCGCCTCCGGCGGTGCCTCATTCTTGCCCAGCACCAGATCGGTATAATCGTCGATCGATCCGTCATATTCCGTCGCCGTGCCGTCCTCGATCAGGATCAGCCGGTCGGCGGTCAGCTCCAGCATGTGCCGGTCATGACTGACGATCACGACGGCACCTGCATAATCGGCCAACGCCTGGACCAACGCCTCGCGCGCATCGACATCCAGATGGTTGGTCGGTTCGTCGAGGATCAGGAGGTGCGGCGCGTCGCGGGTGATCAGGGCGAGCGCCAGTCGCGCCCGTTCGCCGCCCGACAGCTTGCGCACTTCGATCGTCGCCTTGTCGCCGGAAAAGCCGAACCGGCCCAGTTGGCCGCGTACGGCGCCGGGTTTCGCCTCGGGCATCGCGCGCGTAATATGGTCGAGCGGCGTATCGTCCCCGTCCAGTTCCTCGACCTGATACTGGGTGAAATAGCCGACCCGCGTCTTGCCATGGATTGCGATATCGCCGGCCATCGGGTCGAGCTGCCCTGCCAGCAGCCGGGCAAGCGTCGTCTTGCCGTTGCCGTTGCGGCCGAGAAAGGCGATGCGGTCCTCCGGATCGATGCGCAGCGACAGCCGGGAGAGGACGGGCGTGTTTTCCGCATAACCCACCGCAGCGTCTTCGAGCACGATCATCGGCGGCTTCATCTCGCCGGGGCTCGGAAAACCGAAAATGAGGCTGGGATCCTCGACCGCGGCTTCGACGGGCGCCATCCTAGCCAGCGCCTTCATCCGGCTCTGCGCCTGTTTCGCGGCATGCGCCTTGGCGCGCCAGCGATCGACGAACGCCTGCAGTTTCTCGCGTTCGGCCAATTGTTTCGCCCGCACGCTCGCCGCCTGCGCCGCCTGCTCGGCGCTCTGTTTCTCGAACGCGTCATAGCCGCCCGGATAGAGTTTCGTCCGGCCGCTCTTCAGGTGCAGGATATGATCGACGACATTGTTGAGCAGATCGCGTTCATGGCTGATCACCAGCATCGTCCCGCGATAGTCGCGCAGGAAATTTTCGAGCCACAGCGTGGCTTCGAGATCGAGATGGTTCGAAGGCTCGTCGAGCATCAGCATGTCGGGCGCAACGAACAGCAAGGCGGCCAGCGCAACCCGCATCCGCCACCCGCCCGAAAAGCTCTCGAGCGGCTGCGCCTGCATCTCTTCGTCAAAGCCGAGGCCGCTCAGGATGCGCGCCGCGCGGGCGGGCTCCGCATGGGCGTCCATCGCATTCAGCCGTTCATGGATGTCGCTGATCCGCTGCGGATCGGTCGTCGCCTCTGCCTCGGCCAACAGCTCCGCACGTTCGCTGTTGGCGGCGAGCACGGTTTCGAGCGGCGTTTCGTTTCCCGACGGCGCTTCCTGCGCCAGATAGCCGATCCGCATCTCCTTGGGCATGTCGATCGCGCCGTCATCGGCTTCGATCTGTCCCGTCAGCGCGCGCATCAGCGTCGACTTGCCCGCGCCATTGCGGCCGATCAGCCCGATCTTTCCGCCGGGCGGCAGCGCCGCCGTCGCGCCGTCGAGGATCACCGTGCCGCCGAGGCGCACCTTGAGATTGCTGAAATTGATCATCGGGGCGCCGCCTATAGCGGAAATGGGACGAGAGGCCAGACCATTGGAGCCCATCGGGGGTAGGGGCGGCGTACTTTGCTTGAGGATAGTATCAGTAAGAACCGTTAGTCCTGAGCCCGTCGAAGGACGCTTCACACCGGACAAACGGGCTTCGACAAGCTCAGCCCTAACGGATCAGGGCGGTCGGCATCCGCGCTAGGCCCGGCCGCCACCCACCACAAAACTCGCCACCGTCGTCGTGCTGCCGCCGATATTGAGCATGCCGAACGTGTCCGCGCCCTCGACTTGATAGTCTCCGGCCTCGCCCGTCACCTGTTTCGCGCAGTCGAGCATCATGCGCACGCCGGTCGCGCCGACCGGATGGCCGAGGCCGATCAGGCCGCCGCTGGGGTTGATCGGATGCGCGCCGTCGATCGCGATCCCGCCATTCTCGATGATCTTCCAGCTTTCGCCGGGTTCGGTCAGGCCGAGATGGTCGATGGCCATATATTCGGTGGTCGTGAAACAGTCATGGACCTCGATACCGTCGAGGTCCTTCGCCGAACCGATCCCCGCCCGGTCGAGCGCGTCGGAAACCGCCTTGCGGACATGCGGAAAGACATAGTCTTCGGCCTTGCTCGCCTCGATTTTGGGCTGATAGCCGATATGCGCGGTCGTGTGGCCCCAACCGTCGATGCGCGCCAGATTGTCGGGCGTCTTGCCGTGCTTCTCGGCATATTCCCGCGCCTTCGTCTCGCCCGCGAGGAAGATCACGGCCCCGCCATCGGAAACCTGCCCGCAATCCTGCCGCCGGATGCGGCCGTCGATCACCGGGTTCGCCTCGTCATCCTCTTCGAAGCTCGCATTGCCGAATGTCCAGCCGCGGGTCTGCGAATTGGGATTGCGGCGGCCATTGGCGAAGTTGTTGCGGGCGATCTCGGCGAGATGCGCATGGCTAAGGCCGAACCTCCGCTCATATTCGTCGCCCAGTTCGGAGAAGATGTGCGGCCAGGGATATTTGACGCCCTCGCATTCCTTGCCGGAAAACATCGCCGGACCGCCGATATATTGCGCGGCCGTATCGCCCGGCACGTTGCGCATCATCTCGATCCCGAGGACGCACACGCAATCGTATCGCCCGGCCTCGATCTCGGCCATTGCGGAGAGGATCGCCATGCTGCCCGAGGCGCAGGCCGCTTCGTGGCGCTGGGCCGGCATGCCGGAAAAACGATCGTCGACCGCCGCGAAAAAGCCGCCGAGCTGGCCCTGGTTGCAGAACAGCTCGGCGGTGAAATTGCCGACATGGGCCGATTCTATCTCTTCGGGTTCGAGGCCGGTATCGTTGAGTCCACCCTCGAGCGTCGCCTTGAACATGGCGAACAGATCGTCGCCCTCGCGGTGCCAGTTCCGCGCGAAATCGGTCTGGTAACCGCCGAGAATGAATACAGGTGCGCTCATGCCGTCCTCCACCGGGTAAGGCTTACGGATACGTAAGCTGGTTTCGTAATGCAAGTTTTGCTACCCGAATCGCCCCGCGTCGCGACCGGCCGGTTTCGGCGATCCATCCGAAGGCGAAAGAAAGCAATTATGAGCGGCAATATCCGTACCCCCGTTTCGAACTTGGCGAGCCGGATATCGCTGCCGGCGATCGTGGCGCCGATGTTTCTCGTCTCCGGGCCCGAACTGGTCAATGCCAGCCGCCGGGCGGGGACGATCGCCTCCTTTCCGTTTCCGAACGCGCGGACGACCGAGATACTCGATGATTGGCTGGGGCAGACCTGCCGGACGGAGGACGAGCAGGGCAGGGCGCTCGCCCCGATCGCCGCGAACATGATCACGCACAGCAGCTATGACCGGCTTGGCGACGAGCTCGAGCTGATCGCGAAGCACAAGCCCGATATCGTCATCACCGCGCTCGGCGGGCCGCAGCCGGTGCTGCCGGTCGTGCACGACTATGGCGGGCTCGTGTTCGCCGATGTGAACAGCATCGATTATGCGCGCAAGGCGGCGAGCCTCGGCGTGGACGGGCTGGTGCTGATCTGTTCGGGTGCGGGCGGCCATACGGGCAAGATTTCGCCCTTCGCCTTTGTGACAGCGGTGCGCGAGTTTTTCGACGGCATCATCGTGCTGGGCGGCGGTATTGCGACGGGCGGGGCGATCCGCGCGGCCGAGATACTGGGCGCGGATTTCGCCTATATGGGCACCGGGTTCATCGCCGCCGAAGAGAGTCTGGCGACCGATGCATACCGGCAGATGGTCATCGATGCGACGTTCAAAGACCTCGTCGCGAGCAGCGCGTTCACCGGCGCGCGCGCCTATTATCTGCGCCAGAGCCTGGAAGCGGCGGGCTATGACGTCTCGCAGCTCGGCAAGAAGGACGGTCCCGACTTCGCTAAGTCGCAAAGCAGCATCAAGGCGTGGCGCGATCTCTGGTCGGCCGGGCACGGCGTCGGATCGGTTCATGCGGTGGAGCCGGCGGCGGACATCATCGGCCGGCTGCGTGACGAATATGCCGCAGCCTGTGCCCAAGAGTCTGTTTATGCCACTAACTTGCATTGACAGACCCACTATCGCCCGGTAGCTCTTGGGGCGAGATCGCGGAACAGGCCGAAAACGGCACAAAGGCGGTCTGTGCTTTGGGGAGGTTTTATGCAGATTAAGGGCTCGGTATCGCTGGCAGCTATTGCCGCAACATTTCTCGGCGCAGCGCCGGCATGGTCGCAGACGCAACCCGCTGACACGGCGACGCAGGACCAGACGGCGCAGGCGGAGGATTATTCGCCGCTCGGCCAGATCGTCGTGACCGCGCAGCGCCGCGACACAGACCTGCAGACGACGTCTGTCGCGATCACCGCCTTTTCGGCCGACACGCTCGAGGATGAGCGCATCCTCAGCTTCGAGGATCTGGCGAGCCGCTCGACCTCGCTGTCCTTCACCGCGCTGTCGCCGCTCGACCAGGAATTCAATATCCGCGGCATCACCAACACCCGCCTCGATTCTCCCTCGGCCGACCAGTCGATCGGTATCTTCGTCGACGAAGTCTATGTCGGCCGCTCGGGCCTGTTCAATTTCGACCTCTTCGATATCGCCCGGGTCGAGGTCATTCGCGGGCCGCAGGGCGTGCTGCTCGGCCGCAACGTCGTGGGCGGAGCGATCAGCATCATCACCGCCGAACCCGAACAGACGCCGGGCGGATCCTTCACTTTCTCCTATGGCAATTTCGACGAAGTGCTCGCGCGCGGCCATGTGACGGGCGGGCTCTCGGACACCGTCTCGGCGCGGCTCTCCTTCCAGACCCGCAACCGCGACGGCTATAACCGGGATATCCTCCACGGCCGAGATCTCGACGATATCCAGTCGGTCCAGCTGCGCGGGCAGTTGCTCCACGAGGGCGCCGAAGGCTTCACCGCCCGGCTGATCGTCGATTACACCAACGACCAGTCGAACGGCTTCCACAGCGTGGCGATCAACGCGCCCGACCCGACGACGCAGGGGCCTTGGAGCGCCGCGCGCGAGGCGGTGAGCGCTGCGCTCGGCCGGCCATTGCGCATCCGCGAAAGCCTGCCCGAACATCCGCTATACACGGGCGATGCGAACGAGACCCCGCAGGAACTCGATCGCGAGGCCTGGGGCATCACGCTGCAACTCTCCAAGGAGTTTGACGGCTTCGCGACGCTCGAAAGCGTCACCGGTTATCGCCATGGCGACGCCTTCAACCTGTACGACCAGACCGGGATCGGCCCCGATAACGGCTTCGGCGTGCTGACCCCGACCCTGTTCACCTTCCCGGTCAACGAGACCGAGGAAATCGATCAGTTCAGCCAGGAAATCCGGCTCGTTTCCGATCCCGTGCCGCAGGGCTTCGACTGGATCGTCGGCGCCTATTATCAGCGCGACGAAGTCGACAAGTTCGACCGCTTCTGGGCCGAGGTGCCGCTGCCCGTGCTTGTCACGCTGTCGGGCGAATCCACCTGGGACAACAGCGCCGAAAACGAAACCTATGCCGTGTTCGGCCAGGTCGGCTACCGCTTCAACGATATGTGGCGGATCGTCGCGGGCGTCCGTTACACGCATGACAGCAAGAGCGGGACCGTAACCGGAACCGCCGTCGAGGGCGGCGACCAGTTCAATCCGACCGATACGGTTGCGCTGACCCCGCTCGCCGCGACCTTCAGCGAGGGGGAGAGTTTCACCGCATCCTATAGCGACAGCTGGAGCGAGGTGACGCCGCAGGCGACGATCGAGTTCACGCCGAACGACGATCTGTTCTTCTACGCGACCTATTCGACCGGCTTCAAAGGCGGCGGGTTCGAGGACGATCCGGCGAATGCGGTCGCGGCGCAGACGAGCTATGACCCGGAAACGGTGACGAGCTTCGAAGTCGGCGCCAAGATCGATTTTCTCGATCGCCGGGCGCGGCTCAACATTGCAGCCTTCATCCTCGACTATCAGAATCTTCAGGTCACGCAGACCAATCAGGACTGTCTGTGCAACATCACCGATAACGCGGCCGACGCCGAAATCCTGGGCGTCGAGTTCGAGGCGCAGTTCGCGGTCACCGACAATTTCATCCTGTTCGGCGGCGCAACCTTCCTCGAGACCGAGTATATCGATTTCGTCGACTCGCTGGGCCGCGATGCCTCGGGCAATTTCCTGCAACGGACGCCCGACTATCAGTTCAATATCGGCGGCGATCTCAGCGTCGATATCGGCGACTGGGAGGATGCGCTGACCTTCCATGTCAACTATACGCATCGCGGCAAGATGTTCTGGGCGCCGGAAAATGTGAATTTCGAGGAGGACTACGGTCTGCTCGACGGCCGCATCTCCTTCACCCCGAACAATGGCGACTGGGTCTTTTCCGTCTACGGCCGCAACATCACGAACGAGCTGTACCGGACCAACATCATCCCGTTTTTTGGGGACGAGGTCTCCCGGCTCGGCGCCCCGCGCACCTATGGCGCGGAACTCAGGGTCCGCTTCTAAAGCGAATATCTCCAGACTGGGGCGTCGGTTTTTCGGATCCGGCGCCCCTCTTTTTTTTGGCGTCGGAGGAGTGCCGAAGCAAATGCGCCGCACCGGGATCGCGTTGGACCAAATCGTCATTGCGAGGGCCGAAGGCCCGCGGCAATCCAGAGCCGCAAGCGCATCGCCTATTGCCCTGGATTGCTTCGCTACGCTCGCAATGACGTGTGTTTCACTGTGCGGACATCACGACCGACGATAGCGCTCTTAGTCTCGCTCTGCCGGTATTTTCTTAGAAACGCTCGTAGCTGAAATCGGCCCGGCCTTTCTTGCCGAGCACCATCTGCGGATGGTCCGGATCGAACAGGCCGAGGCACCAGGTCTCGGCGGCCGGCTCGTCGCGGTTCCAGTCGAGCGCGATCTTGCGGTGGGCGATCTTCCATTCGCCGTCGCGCTTTTCCATCCGGTCGACGATGCGGCCGCCGGTCAGCGTGTCCCAGGGTTCGCCATCCTTTTCGAACCGCGCGAAGGTGATCACATAGGATTCGGCATAGGCGACGTCGCCGTCGAGATCGACATGGCTGTTGCAGACATAATGGCCCATCACGCCGGTCTTCTGCATCCGCGGTACGGCCTCGTCGATATAGGGATGGGCCGGGCCGCTATAGGTGCTGCCATGCTCCTCGATCGCGTCGTCCCAGTAGCAGGATTTGAGCAGCTCTCCGTCGGCCCGGTCGACGCCGCGCGCATAGCGCATGACGACGTCGCGGATATCCTGTTTGGCGATCACGGTTTCCATCGTGTTGGCATAGGTCGCCACGGCTATTTCCCCTCGAATTCGCGGCTGTCGGCCCAGATCGCATGGGTGCCGCTGCTGATCCGATGGGGCAGGGCGATCCGGCAGACCGGGCCGGCCTCGATATCCTTCGCGTCGAACAGGACGCATTCGGACCGGTCATTGGCCATGTCGATCGTGAAGCTGATGATATAGCCGTCATCCTCGTCCGTGCCGCCGACCCGCGGGACGAAGGCCGGCTCGCTCGCATATTGCTCGTCGGGAAAGTCGAACTTGGTCGATTCCCCGGTTTCGAAATCATGCTTGACGAGACCGTTGAATATAAACCAGCCGGGCTTGGTCGTCGTGCTGTAGAGATAGCGGGTTTTCTTGCCCTGGTAGTTCCGGTTGAAGCAGCCGAATTCGAGGATGCGGTCGTCGAGACGCTCTTCCACGGTTTCGCCGGTTTTCAGGTTGAACCGCCAGCGATGGAGTTTCGGCTTCATCGAATGCTCGTCGACATAGGCCATCAGCTGCGCATATTGCGGCGGCGCGCCTTCGAGCGGCTTGGGCTGCGGATCTTCCTGGAAATAGCCTTCGAGAACGATCTCGTCGCCGTCCTCATAGGCGTTCATCCAGTGAAGGACATAGGTGGGCTCCGCCTCGAACCAGCGGATATCCTCTTCGCTGCCATAGCGTGGGATGATCGCAAAGCGCGTTTTCATCTCGGGATGGAAGCGCGCGGCGTGATTGCCCTGCTCCAATCCTTCCGGATCCCAGAAGAGCGGCAGATCGTTGAAGATCGAATAATTCTCGGTGAACGCCATGTCATGCGGCAGGCGTGGCCCGGGCAGCGGGATCGGGACATAATGGGTGAGCTTGTTGTCCCGGTCGACGATGCCGTAATGCATGTACGGCGCTTTCTTGGAGTAATTGAAGAACAGCAGCTCGCCGGTCTCCAGATCGACCTTGGGATGCGCGGAAATGCCTTCGTCCGGACCCCAGTCCGCGATACCCCTGTCCTCGAGCGTCACCGGATCGAGCAGATAGGGCTCGCCGCACTGGTAAAAGGTCGAGACGACATGGCCGGCATGGATGACGACATCGGTCGAGGACGAGTCCTTGAGCGATCCCTGCGCGCCCCAGCCCGGCCGTTCGGACCGGCTCGGATGTTCGGCGATGCCGGCCCAGAGCGAGCGGCCGGCTTCCTGTTCGGCATGGAACCCTTTCGTGCGCACAAACCGGTTGTGATAGCTGGCCTTGCCATCCGTGATGTGGATCGAATGCAGCATCCCGTCGCCGTCGAACGGATGATAGACGCCGATCGGCGTGTGGATCGGGTTCTCCGTGTTGCGGACATAGACGCCCGAAATATCCTTCGGAATCTCGCCGACCGATTCGAGATCGGTGGCGTCATATTCCTCGTAATTGGGCGTCCAGGCGCCGCCGACATAGGGGTGACCCTGGTCTTCGAGCGTCGGCTCGATCCGGTTGACGATTTTCGCTTCCATCATCTTGGTCCTTCTTGCGCTTGGTCTTCCCTGTTGAACGGCGCCGCCATCGACCGGGCGAGCGTGTGCGGATCGCGCCCGAGAAAGGCGCGGACTTCGATCGCGTGCGGGTCGGTATCATGTTCGTCGATATGGTGTTTGATCGCGAGCAATCCGGCCTTGCCGATATCGCGCGGCTGCGATTTCTCCCGGTCCACATGCGCGGCCATACGGGTATCGACCGAGCCGACGATCAGCGCGGCGACATGGATGCCGCGCGGCGCGAGTTCGGCGCGCAGGCAGGTGCTCGCCGCGCGGCCGGCGAATTTGGACGGGCTGTAGCCGCCCATGCCCGGCACCGCGACGATCGCGCCGGCCGAGAGCACATTGGCGATCGCTCCGCCGCCATTTTTCTCGATCACCGGCGCAAAGGCGCGGCACATGGCGAGCATCCCGAAATAGTTGGTCTCCATCTCCTGCCGCGCGTCGGAGAGATCGGGCGCGCCCATCAGGGTCTGCATCTGGAAGGCACCGGCATTGTTCACGACGATGGTGACGTCCTGGCATTGCTCGGCGGCCGCCGCGATCTGGTCGGGCTTGGTCACATCGAGCTCGACCGCAACCAGCCGGTCGTCGGGCCAGACCGCCATTTCCTCCACGGCCGCCGGATTGCGCGCGCCGACATAGACGCGTGCCGCGCCCTGTTCGAGCAGTTCTTCGACAAAGCCTTCGCCGATCCCGCGATTGCCGCCGGTGACGATCGCCACGCTGCCCTTAATGTCCATCGAATGCGTCCTTCACGTCGTAGAGGATATCGTCGGGTTTCTTGCCGCCGCGCACGAGCTGGGACGGATCGGGCGCTATCATCCCGCGGCCCCAGCTTTCCTTGATGTCGAACTCCGTATTCCACTCCCAGGATATCCGGCGATGCGCGATCGCCCATCTCCCGTCGCGCCGTTCAAACCGGTCGATCGCGCGCGCCATGGTGAGGCTGTCGAAGCCGTCGTCGCCGGTTTCGCGGCGCGAGAAGGTCAGCATATAGCATTCGGACAGCGCCCGGTCGCCGTCGAGTTCGATCAGGATATTGGTGATCATATGAGTCATGCGCGGCGCGGTCGGCAGGATCTTGCGCAGCATCGCGACATATTCGCTGGCCGGGCCTTCGAACGTCCCGCCATGATCCTCGATTGCATCGGGATGATAGGCGGCCTCGATCAGGTCGGCATCGCCGCGATCCGCGCCGCGCGTATAGCGGGTGAGAACCTCCCGGATCGCCTGCTTGTCGAGCAGCGCCTGGAGTTCAGGATCGCGATCGCTCATGCGGCCACCTCTTCGGGCGCGCCGAGGCCGGGCAGCGCTTCGCGCTCGACGAGATCGGCGCAATGATCGGGCAGGCCTTTGCCGGCGACGCCGTCATCGGCGATCCCCCGGTCGAAATAATCGCGCCACCCGACGATGAGGTCGCCGTCGAAATCGAGGATTCCCATATAGGGAATGGTGACCGTGGTGCCGTCCGGCGTCTCGAACTCGTCGACGCCCTCGACGAACAGCGCGTCATCGGCCTCGGCGATGCGGAAGATCCGCCAGCGCGGATTGGCGACGCGCTTCTTGAAACCCTCGAGGAACTGCCGCGCCCCGGCTTTCCCGTGGACCGGCGGTTGGGTAACGGCGGAGAAGTGCCAGACCAGATCGTCGGACAGATGCTCGAGCACGGCGTCGATATCCTGCCGTTCGCTCCAATGCTTGATGACGGATTTGAGGACGTCGATTTTCTCGGTCATGGGTTCAGGCTTCCTCCTGCGCGAGTGTTTTCTCTTTCTTGTCCAGCGGCGCGACGGGAGCGCCGGTCGCGGCGACCAGGCCGGGCGGCGCCTCGACGATACGCGGGATCGCGTTGATCACCGTCGCGGCGACGCCGAGCTGTTCGGCCGATGTCCGTCCGTCCCGCTCTTCGGGCGGTTCGAGTTCGATCGCGAGATCGACCTTGGGCGTGCCGTCGATCGACAGCCGCCAGAGCGGTTCGTCCTCGGCGATATAGCTTTTGTCCATCGCCCAGATGATGTGGACTGTCGCGATCGGCGTGTCGTCCTTGAGTGCCTTCCAGCGCCAGTCGAAATGGCAAGCGCCGCCCTTGGGGATGGTGCCGGCCGCGATCTCCATGTCGGCGCGCGCCGGTCGCATCCCGTGATCGGTGACGATCTCGTCGGGCTCGACGCCGAGCCGGGCGGCCATCGCGGCGACCGTTTCGGAGAACATATCATTCAGGGTCTGCGCCGGCACCCAGTCCGGGCTGTTGGGATCGACATCGCCGGGCATCGATCCGAAGCCGAGGATATCGAACACATATTGCGGGCTCTTCACTTCCTTGGTGATGACGATCTCGCTGAGCGTCGCGCTTTTCGGCGCAAGCGTCATCTCGAGCGCCGTCGCCAGCAGCCGCTCGGCCGCGAAACCCGGATTGAGCCCGGCCCCGCCGAAACTCGTGCCGCCCTTGGCGCAGGCCGCTTCGAACCGGCGCCGCCGGCCTTCGGGCCAATGGGCGGGAAAGCTGTTGCCGTTGATGCTGACGACATTCTTGCCCGATTCGAGCAGGCGGAGGATATCGCCGTCATGATGGTCATAGGGCGGTTGCAGCCGCGCCGCGTGAATCACGATATCGGCATCGGTCGCGAGGATATCCTCGATATCCCGGGTCGCGACCACGCCGGTTTCGTCGCGATAGGCGATATCGCCCGCGTCGCGTCCGGCCTTCTTCTCGCCATAGACATAGAGTCCGGCCAGTTCGAGATCGGGATGATCGATGATCGCGCGCAGGCAGGTCTTGCCCATCGCGCCCGTCGCCCATTGGATGACCCTGTACGTCACAGCGCTTCGGCCTTTTCGGACGGCTTCATGCGTTCGGTCACGGCCGACAGGAAATCCTGAAACGCCGCTTGGCCGTCGGAGAACTGCGACACCGTTTCCCGCTCCGCACCATTCGGATGCGCTGTCAGCGTCGCCGCTTCCCGGACTGTCGCCTGTCGGGCGAAACCCGCCCCGGACACCCATGTTTCGCCGGTCGCCGTGCAGTCCGGCGATGTCAGCCAGCAGGCGGTAGCCGCCACCTTGTCGGGCGCCATCAGCCGCTCGAGATCGGGTGTAAGGGCGCCGTCCGTCATATTGGTCGCTGCATAGGGCATCAGGATATTCACGCCGATCGCGTCGCGGCGCAGTTCGTCGGCGAGCGACAGCGCGAAACCGTTGAGCGCGCCCTTCGACGCCGCATAGGCCGCGCGGCCATGGACGCCGTACAATCCGGCCGTCGACGAGACGAACAGGATGCGCCCGGCGCGGGATTTCAACAGACGGGGCAGGGCGGCCTTCACGAGCGCGATATTGGCGTGGAAATTGATTGCCATGACCGCATGAAAGGCTGCGGGATCGCTGTCCACGAACCGTGCGGCCTCCCCGGCGATGCCGGCGTTGAGGATAAGCGCATCGAGCCCACCAAAGCTGTCGATTGCCGTATCGACGACCGCCTCGGCGGCGCCGTCATCGCTCACATCGCTGGTTTCGGCGACCGCCTGGCCGCCGCGCATGCGAATCTCTTCGGCCACCGCTTCGGCCGTCGAGGGCACGCCGGGATGCGAGCGGTTGTTGACGACGACGCGGCCTTTGCGCGCGCCCCAGCTCCTTGCAAAAGCGGCACCGAGTCCCTTGCCGGCGCCGGTAACGACGACGACGGGCCCGGTCTCGATGGCGATTTTGCTTTCCATGCGGCAACTCTAACCGAGTCGGTATGATAATGAAAGCGATATGATGGCCTGGGGGCCGCTTTTTGACGGTTCCGGCTATCCGACGATTTCGGTTTCTTCCGATTCGCCCGTCCGCTCGATCACATTGAAGTCGACGCCGCGCGGTTCGATGTCCTCCTTGCATTCCGAACAGGCGACCACCGGTTTCAGGTCCTGCCCGCACAATTTGTGGATGAGGATCAACGGCGGACCTTCGGGCGAAACGAAATATTTGTCGCCCCATTGGAGGAGGAAGAGCAGGGCCGGATAATAGTCCATGCCCTTGCGCGTCAGATGATATTCGAAGCGCGGCGGGTTCTTGCTGTATTGCTTCTGTTTCAGCACGCCGCGTTCGATCAGCCAGGACAGCCGCTCGGACAGGATGTTCGTCGCGATCGCCGTATCGGCGCGGATCTCGTCATAACGGTTGAGCCCGGTGAAGACCGAGCGCAGGATCAGGCTGGCCCAGCGGTCGCCCATCAGCTTGGCCGCTTCGTCGAGCAGGGAGGTGGGCTGGCTGTCCTGATCGCGCAGCTGGCGGCGGCGGCTGTAGACGGGTGTCATCCAGCCGACGCCCGGGCCCTCGCGCCAGTCGACGTCATAAGCGTGGATTTCCTCGCGGCAATGGTTGCAGACCGGGGTCGGCGTGAACTGCTTGCCGCAGGTCTTGTGGGTCAGTTCGACATCGATCTTGCCCTCGCGATTGCCCCAGAGCATCTCCCAGCGCAGCAGCATGAGCGAGACCCAGTAGAGATCGCCGCCCTTCTTGGTCATGATATATTCGTGGCGGGGCGGGCTTTCGCAATAGAGCCGCTTTTCGAGCAGGCCCAGCGATACGAGCCGCTTGAGTCGGTTGCTTAACAGTGCCTTGAGCAGTCCTGTGCGGGTCCGGAACGCGTCGAACCGCCGCGCGCCGAGCCAGCTCGCCTCGAGGATCAGCAGGGTCGATGTATCGCCAACTACTTCAAGTGCACGCCAAACCGAGCAGGTCCGGATCAGGTTTTGCATTCCCATCGCCGAACCTTAGCACTCCGGAGGCTTCTTGATCGAGTCCCAATTCGCAAGTCGCTCGAGACCGGATCGAAGCCGGGATATGGCTAAGCCCGGGTTAGGAGCGCAGCCGTACCCACACCCGAGCCGCCATGGGTAACGACGAGGCCTTGCGTCGCGTCGCGCCGCCCCATCTCCTCGACCAGGGTCGCAGTGAGGATCGCGCCGGTCGCGCCCATCGGGTGGCCCATGGCGAGATGCCCGCCATTCACATTGACGATTTCCGGGTCGACATCGCCGCGCCGGTAGAAGAGCGACGGTACGACCGCGAAGGCCTCCATATATTCGACGAGATCGAGATCGCCGAGCGTCCGGCCGGTTTTCGCGAGCAGCGTGTCCATCGCGGCTTCGCCCGATGTCAGCTGGTCGATCGGATCGCCCGCGGCCTCCACACAGGCCTCGATCCGCGCCCGCGGCGTCAGGCCGAGTGCGGCGCCCGCTTCCGCCGTGCCGACAAGCACCAACCCAGCGCCGTCGGCGATGGGCGGGCAATTGGCGATCGAGTGGCGATGATCGATCGCCCCGGTGCCGGGTTTCACCCTGTCGATCATCGCATCGATGCCGGCGGCCCCGGCTTCCACAAAGGCCGGAGGGAGCGCGCCGAGGCTCTCCATCGTCATCGCACCGCGGATCGTCTCGTCGCGGTCGAGCATAATCTCGCCGGCATCGTCCCGCATGGCGATGACCGATCCGTCGTAGCGCCCGGCATCCCAGGCCGCCTTGGCGCGGCGGTGCGAATTGATCGTGGCGACGTCGAGCTCTTCGCGCGTCACGTCGAACTTGTGCGCCAGATAATCGGCCGACAGCGCGACCGGGACGTAGCGCAGATGCTCGGACAGCGCGGGATCGGCATAATAGGGCGCACTGTCCGCGAGAAAGGGGACGCGCGACATCATCTCTACGCCGCCTGCCAGCATCAGCCCGGCATCGCCGGCACGGACCGTCGAGGCGGCGAGCGCGACGGCGCTCAGCCCGCCCGAACAGAAATTATTGATCGTCAGCGCGATGGTGTCGTCGTCAAGCTCGGCATGCAGCTTGCTGACCATGGCGATATGGCCGCCCTGATCGCCGGTCTGACCGACGCAGCTGAGGAGCAGCCGTTCAACGCCGCCGATGGCCGCCTCGCCGTGACGATCGCGCAGCGCGTCGATCAGCTGACGGACCAGTTCCTGCGGCGCGAGGGCCGAGAGCGGCGCCCCCATCTTGCCCTTGCCGCGCGGCGTCCGCACGGCGTCATAGATGAACACCTCCGCACTCATCCCGCGCCGCCCTTTGCCTGGATCCGTGCCCAGCTGTGATTCACGGCGCGAACGGCCCAGAGGAACAGGCCGACCGCGAGCAGATAGGCGAAGGGGCAGACGATCGCGAGCGCGTAGCGGATGCCGTCGCCTTCGGGGAAAAAGGTGTCGCCGACAACAGCCGCGCCGGTCGGGCCGAGGGCCAGGCCGATGATGTTGACGACGAAGATATAGGCGGCCGAGATCGTCGCGCGCATCCGGTTGGGGGTCGTCTGCTGGATCACGGCAGGCGCCGCGCCGACGGTCACGGCCGCGGCGGTAAAGAAAAGCGTGAACAGCGCAGAGGCCAGCAGCGGGGTCGGCGCGAGGGGGAAGGCGACCGCGCCGACCGTTCCGATGGCGACGGCGATCGCGCACAGTTTCACGCGTCCGGGCGGCGTCCCGCCGCCGATCCGGTCCGTCAGGTAACCGCCGCCGATCAGCCCGATCAGGCCGCCGATAATCAATGCCGTGCCCGCCATATAGCCGGCGGTCACCAGCTCGACGCCATAGGCGCGCATCAGCATCGCCGGGAGCCAGGACACGGCCGCGAGCACCGCGAAATTGACGAAACCGACCGCCAGCAACAGGCTGATCAGCAAGGCCCGCTCGCTACGCATGAAGGCGAGGACTTCGCCCAGCGGAGCGGCGGGCGGGGCTTCGGTCTGGATGCCGCCCGCCGCATCGAGACGAGCGGGTTCGGGCAGGACCAGGAAGACCAGCGCGACGAGTACGCCCGGCAGCCCGACGGCGAGAAACGCCACCTGCCAGGCGCGCAATTCGCCGAGCAGCGGCACGTCGACATTGCCCGACGCCGCGACCAGCGTGATGACCGCCGCGCCGATCAGAAAGGCGGCCCCGGCACCGACCGCCGATCCGAGGCCGTATACGCCCATCGCGAGCCCGAGCCGGTTGCGCGGAAAACTGTCGGAAATGATCGAATAGGCGGCGGGAGAGAGCGTAGCCTCGCCGACGCCCACACCCATCCGGTAGAGGAAGAACTGCCAAAAATTCGTCACCGAGGCGCAGGCCGCCGTCATCAGGCTCCACAATGTGATCCCGGCGGCGACGATCTTCATCCGGCCCGCCCGGTCGATGAGCCGCCCGATCGGAATTCCGGCGATCGTATAGAACAGTGCGAAGGCGAGGCCCTGCAACAGGCTGATTTCGGTGTCGCTGAGCCCGAGATCGGCCTTGATCGGTTCGACCAGCAGGCCGATGATCATCCGGTCGATGAACGAAAAGATATAGGCGACGAAGAGCGCGGCGACGATCGCCCAGGCGACGAGCGGTTTCGGATAGTCGCCGGTCTGGCCGTCAGCAGGCGAACTGGCGAGTGTTGCGGCCACCTACTCGCGGCCGGCCTGGTCGAAATCCTCCGAAAGACCCATCGCCTCGAGCAGTTCCGCGCGATCGTAATATTCGCGCCATTCGGTGATCAGCCCGTCCTCGCCGATCTCGATCACGCCAACGACCGGGACCGAGCCCGCATGGCCGTTATAGACGAACTCGTCGACGCGTTCGACGAATACGGTGCCGTCGATCACGCCGATATTGCGCAGGTTGAGCGTGATGGTTTCGAGACCGTCTCCGAGATGACCGATCCGCGCGCCGATCGCCTCGCGCCCGACGATCGGTTCGACCATCATCGAATGGAGCGATCCGTCCTCGGCGAAGAGGTTCGTAACACGATCCCAGTCCCGCGTGTTCCATGCATCGACCATGTCGCGCACGACGGCGATCTTGGCTTCGTCTCCCATTTGCGACGCTCCTTGCTCGGTGGCGGTATCCGCGTCCTCGTTCGCGGCGGGCTGGCAGGCGGCGAGGCCGGCCATCAGGACTCCCGCGGTGACTAGTTTCAGCTTCGATGGCATGGCATCACTCCCCAGTAGGTTTATTTATGCAAGCCATAAAGGCTGAAATGGGAGCGGCTGTCAAGCGAGGGCCATTGCCGCCGCTCGATTAGGAAGCCGCGACGCCCGCAAGCTCCCGGCGCAGCACCTTGCCGAGCGGGTTGCGCGGCAGCGATTCGACCGTCCGCAGCTTTTCCGGAAGCTTGTAGACCGAGATCCCGACGTCCTGCAGATGCGCAGTCAGCTCCTCGAGTTCGAGCGTTTCGCCCTCCGCCAGCGCGACGACCGCGCAGATCTTTTCGCCGAGCCGCTCGTCGGGATAGGCGGCGCAGGCGGCCTCGCGGACCTTGGGATGGCTCTCGATCAGGCCGTCCAGTTCGGCCGGGGAGATGTTCACGCCGCCGCGGATGATCACTTCCTTGGACCGGCCGACAAACTGGTAGAAACGCGCATCGTCCGGCGCGATCTCGAACAGGTCGCCCGTCCGGAAATAGCCTTGGTCGTCGAACGCGCTGGCGTTGAGTTCCTCCGCATTCCAATAGCCGTCGAACGTCATCGCGCCGTCGATCCGGAGCTCGCCCGCCTTACCCGCCTTAGTGATTTCCTCTTCGGTATCGGGATCGACGAGCCGGGTGCGGATCTTGTTGGGAAAGGCGCTCTTCCATTCGACGCCCTTCGCCCCGAAGCGCGGGAAATAGGAGGCGCGCAGATGCGCGTCAGGCATCTCGGCATGGGTCGAGAAGAGCGAACAGCCCTCGTTCGAACCGAACACGTTCATTACCGGGACGCCGCGTTCCTGCCAGCCCTCGACCATCCAGATGGCGAGCGGCGCCGAACCCGAGCCCATGCAGCGCAGGTTCGAAAGGTCGATCGTCTCGAGCAGCTGGTCCTGCTTGAGCAGCATGTTGAGGATCGCGGGCGGGGCGACCGTGTAACTGATCTTCTCCTCGGCCATCTGGCGCAGGAAAACGGGGAGATCGAAGGGATGATGCTGGACGAGCTTGCCCTGCACCATGAGCCAGGGAATCACCATGCCCCCGATCGCGGCGATATTGATCAGCGGGAAAGGATTGAGGATCGCGGCGCCGGATTGAAGGTCGGCCGCCTCGATCATCGCCTCGCCGTTGACCGTCCAGTGATCGTGATGGCGCGGCACGCCCTTGGGATCCGCCTCGGTGCCCGATGTCCAGCAGATGGTAAGGATTTCGGAGGCCTCGGCCTCGCGGCGCGGCGTTTCCGAATCGGCGGCCCGGGCTTCGTGCCATTCGAACGACCGGTCGCTGTCTTCGCCGCCCGAGCCGAGCGCGAGGACCGGAACATCGCGCCCGTCCGCGTCGAGCATATCGGCGATCTCGGCGCGGTGATCGAAGCCGTGAAAAGTCTCGACCGTGAGGATTAGCTTGGGATCGACCTGGCCGACGATCTTGCCGAGTTCGTGGCGGCGATAGGCCATCGCGGCGGGGCTCAGTATCGTTCCGAATCGCGCGCAGGCGAGAAAGGCGATCACACCCTCGACGATGTTGGGCAGTTGCGTGACGATAACGTCACCGGGTTTCAGCCCGAGTGCGGCAAAGGCCCGGCAGAAACTGTCGACGCGGATATCGATATCCGCGAAGCTCAGGCGCGCCGGCTCCGTGCCGGTCAGGTCCGGCCGATTCGGCGGGTCGATCAGTGCCTCTTCGCCGCCGCGCGCGGCCACGGCATCGCGCAGCAGGGAGTCGACGGAAATTCCCTGCCACCAGCCGCGCTCGCGATAGGTTCGGCTGCGCTCTTCGGGCGTCATCTTGGCGGTCACGGCATTCCTCTCATGGCCGCGTCGCGGCTCGTCATCTCCTGGGCGCCGAAACGGCATTGCGCTCATACGGCAAACTGCATAGGGTTGCACAGTAATACTCACTAAACGGGAAGAGGATCAATATGCAGGTGTCTGAAGCGCCGTTCAGGCACGTCGATTTCCCGCCCGTCGACCTCGATATCGATCGCCGCGACGATGGTACGATCGTCATGACGCCGGTGCAGCCGCTCGAGATCGGCATACCCAATGTACCGACCGGTCTGACGCGCCAGGCGGCGGCCACGCCCGACAAACCGCATCTGCGCGAACGCGACCCCGACAGCGGCGATTGGCGGACGGCGACCTTCGGCGATGTGAAGCGTGCGGCCGACGGTCTGACCCAATGGCTGATCGACCATGATCTCACCGATGGCGGCGCCATGCTGATCGTGTCGGGCAATTCGATCGCCCATGCCGTCATCCGCTACGGGTCGATAGGCGCGGGGGTCCCGGTGACGCCGGTCAGCGAGGCCTATGCGCTGCTCGGCGCGAAGGGGGATTATCAGCGGCTGCGCCATGTCGTCGCCACCGTAAAGCCGACCGTCGCCTTTGGCGAAACCGCTGCGCATGTCGCGGCGTTGCGCGCCGTGCTGGCCGAGAATGTGCCGGTCATCAGCCGCGAGTCCGACCCCGACGGCGCCGATTATGCGGCCGTCATCGGGACCGAACCGACCGATGCCGTCGCCGCGTCGATCGACGGACTGACCGCCGATACGGTCGCCGCCTATATGCTGACCTCGGGATCGACGGGCCGGTCGAAAGCGGTGATCCAAACCCACGGCATGATCGTCGCCAACCTCTTCCAAGGCTGGCAGGCGCTCGGCAAGGCGGCGGGTTGGGACGATGTGCTGCTCGAATGGCTGCCCTGGAGCCATGTGTCGGGCGCCTTCTCCTCGATGGCCGCCGCGATCTTCGGCGGCACCTTCCATATCGACGAGGGCAAGCCCGTGCCCGGCCTGTTCGACGCGACGATCCGCAACCTCCGCGATGTCGAGCTCACCTATTTCACCAACGTCCCGGCCGGCTATGCGATGCTCGTCGATGCGCTCGAGCAGGATCGCGAATTGGCGGAAACGTTTTTCCGGAAGCTGCGCCTCGTCCTTTACGGCGGTGCAGGGCTTCCCCAGCCCGTCTATGACCGGCTCCAGCAGCTTGCCGTCGATACGGTCGGCCGCAAGATCATGCTGACCACCGGCTATGGCGCGACCGAGACGACCTCGGGCGCGATGTCGATCTATTTCGAAAGCGACAAGGTCGGGATCGGCCTTCCGATGCCCGGGCTGTCGGTGAAGATGGTACCGATCGGCGATCGCTACGAGCTGCGGATGAAGGGGCCGATGGTCACGCCCGGCTATCTGGGCGAGGACGAATTGAACGCGAACATCCGCGACGAAGAGGGTTTCTACAAGATCGGCGATACCGCGCGCTTTCACGATCCCGACGCGCCCGAAAAGGGCCTCGCCTTTGCCGGGCGGCTCGCCGAGGAATTCAAACTGGCGACCGGGACCTGGGTGTCGGCGGGCAATCTGCGAATGGACCTACTCAAGCATCTTGCGCCGCTGGTCGGCGATCTGCTCGTCTGCGGCGAGAACCGCGACTATGTCGGTGTCCTCGCTTGGCCGAACGAAGCCGGGCTGCGATCCATGGCCGCCGATTCGAAGGCGCCGCTCGGGGAATTGCTTTCCGACGATGGCGCGCGCGCGGCGGTGCGCGAAAAGCTCGCGGCGTATAACGAAGCCGCCTCGGGATCGAGCAACCGGGTCGTGCGCTTCGCCTTCCTGTCCGACCAGCCGAACGCCGAAGCGCACGAGATTTCGGACAAGGGCACGGTCAACCAGGCGCTGGCCAAGCACAACCGGCCCGACGCGATCGAGGCGCTCTACGCGGCCGAACCCGGCGTCGCGATCATCGACATGACCGGGGATTAGAAGCCCGAACGAAGGGGCCAAGAAAAAGGGGACGCATTCCATGGACGCCATATTATCGCTCTTCGCGGCCAACGCCGCCGTCATATTCGGCCTGATGCTGCTGCTCTGGCTGCTCAGCATCGCGCTCAAGGATGTGAGTTTCATCGATTCCTTCTGGGGCTTCAGCTTCGTCGTGATCGCGGCCGTTACCTATCTGCTCACCGAGGGTGGCTCGGCGGAACGCCGGCTGCTGATCCTGGGTCTGACCGCGGTCTGGGGCCTGCGGCTCGCGCTCTATCTCTTCTTCCGCTGGCGGCGGGAGGGGGCGGACAAACGCTATGTCGCGATGCTGTCGCGCACGGATTCGCCGCACTGGTTCAGCCTGCGCAACGTCTTCCTGCTCCAGGGCGTGCTGCTGCTGATCGTGTCGCTGCCGATCCAGCTCGGCTCGATCCCGGCCGAACCGGTTTCGGTGGGCGTGATCGGGTGGATCGGCGCCGCGCTGGCGATTATCGGCATCCTGTTCGAGACGGTCGGAGACTGGCAGCTCGCGCGCTTCAAGGCGCGGGGGACGGGCGGCGTGATGGACAAGGGGCTATGGCGCTATACCCGCCATCCCAACTATTTCGGCGATACCTGCGTCTGGTGGGGGCTCTATCTGATTGCCGCCGAAACCACGCTCGGCCTGGCGAGCATTATCGGCCCGGTGCTGATGACCTATCTGCTCGTCAAATGGAGCGGCGCGGCGCTGCTCGAACGCCGACTCAAACGGTCGAAACCCGAATATGAGGACTATATCCGCCGCACCAGCAGCTTCTTCCCGCTGCCGCCCGCAAAGAACTGATTTTCGAGCGGAATATCGTTTCCGAGGAGGTGGAGGCCCGAGCCGGAATCGAACCGGCGTACACGGATTTGCAATCCGCTGCGTCACCACTCCGCCATCGGGCCCCGCGGAAACGTTTCGAAGGGCGGGCAAATGGGCAAGCCGCGGCAATCTGTCAAGCTCCACCGCGCTTTCGTCGAAAGCCGGGGAGAGGGTGCTTGGCCTTCCCGCCTATTGCCGATAGAAGGCAGCGTTGACGCAGCTGTATTGCTCATATAAGACAGCGGCGAACAACGACAAGGCTATCAGCAAGGTCACTGCCCATGAGTCACGATTTCGAAGCGATGCGTCTGGCGATGGTGGAAAGCCAGTTGCGGACGACTGCGGTCGACGATCCGCGCGTCGTGCGCGTGATGTCGACGATGCCGCGTGAACGGTTCGTGCCGGAAGAGAAGGCGTCGCTCGCCTATGCCGAGATGCTGCTGCCGCTCGGCGAGGGCCGGCGGATGAACCTGCCGATGGCCACCGGACGGCTGCTGACCGAGCTGGCGCTGACTCCCGAAGATCATGTGCTCGTCGTCGGATCGGCGGGTGGATATACGGCGGCGCTGTGCGCCGAACTCGCGAAATCGGTGGTCGCGCTCGAAGAGGATGAAGCGCTGGCGACGCATGGCGCGAAGGCGCTGGCTGATTATGCCAATGTCGAAAGCGCACGCGGATCGCTGGCCGAAGGCTGGTCCAAAGGCGCGCCCTATGACGCGATCGTCGTCGACGGCTCGGTCGAATCGCTCTCCCGGCCGCTGATCGACCAGCTCGCCGATGGCGGGCGGCTCGCGGCGGGGATAGTCGAGGACGGGGTCACGCGGCTCGTCTACGGACGCAAGCAGGGCGACGCCTTCGGGACCACGGCCTTTGTCGACGCCCAGTCGGCCTCGCTTCCCGGTTTCGAACGCCCGGCAGAATTCGTATTTTAGGAAGATTGAGCATGGCGCCCAGAGCGAACACCCTTCTGATCGGCGTGGCGGCGGCTGCCCTCATGCTGGCGACGCCCGCCCCGGCCGAAACGCTGCGCGATGCGCTGCTGGAAGCCTATCAGACCAACCCGACGCTGAATGCGGCGCGGGCGGGACAGCGGGCCAATGACGAGAATGTTCCGCTGACGCTCGCCGACGGCCGGCCCTCGGTTTCCGTCACTGGCTTCTACAACGAGAATGTCCGCACGTCGGCGAACAGCTTCACTGCGCCTGCCCGCAACACCGGCGCGCAGGCGGATGTGACTTTGCCGATCTTCCAGGGCGGCACCGTGCGCAACCGGATCCGCGCGGCTCGCGAACGGGTCGAGGCGGGGCAGGCCGATCTGCGCTCGACGGAGGCCAATCTCTTTACCAACGTCGTTGCCGCCTATCTCGATGTGATCAGCAACCGGAATATCGTCGATCTCAATGCCAATCAGGTTCGCGTGCTCGATACGAACCTGCAGGCGACCAGCGATCGCTTCGAGATCGGCGATCTCACTCGCACAGACGTCGCCCAGGCTGAGGCGCGCCTCTCCACGGCGCGCGCCAATCTGGACACCGCCCAGGCCGAGCTCGCCGCGGCGGAGGAGAATTATCTGCAGCTTGTCGGCGAATGGCCGCAGGAGCTCGAGCCGCCGCCGCCTCTGCCGGACCTTCCGGATTCGCCGGATGCGGCGGAAGATATCGCGATCGTCCATAATCCGGACTTGATCGCAGCCCAGCTCAACGCCGAGGCGGCGCGGCGCGATATCGCTGCTGCCCGTGGCAGCCGCCTGCCGACGTTGGAGGCCTTCGCGCGGGGCAACTACAACAATTTCCTTGATACCTTGGGCAGCCCGGCGCTTACGGATGAAGAAAATGCGCGATTCTTTCAGGAGGAGACGACTGCGACTGTCGGCCTCCGCGCGACCTTGCCCATCTATCAGGGCGGCCGGCCGGCAGCCCAGGTCCGTCGGACCCAGGCGTTGCGGACGCAGGCGATGGAAACGGTGATTGCCACCGAACGCGCGGTTGTCGCCGATGTTCGCGCCGCTTTCTCGCGCTATCGGGCGAGCTTGCAGGTGATCGACGCCACGCAAACGGCGGTCGAGGCCAATGAATTGGCGCTCGAGGGTGTCCGCGCGGAAAATTCGGTCGGTTTGAGGACGATATTGGACATTCTTAATGCCGAGCAGGAACTGCTGAACAGCCAGGTCGACCTCGTGACCGCCCGGCGCAACGCCTATGTCGCGGGCTTCAACCTGCTGGCGGCGATGGGGCAGGCCGAGGCGCAGGATCTGGGGCTGGACGGCGGTGTGCTGTACGATCCGAACGTGAACTATGAGCGCGTCGACGATCAATGGTTCGACTGGAACGACGATCCGCGCCCTGTGACTCAATCGACACGCACGGTCGATAATCCCCAACGCGTGGTGACAAATCCCGAAAATTGAGGCATGCCGCGCTCATGGGCGACGTTAACCATGAACCGACGATGGAGGAAATTCTCGCCTCCATCAAAAAGATCATCGCGGAGGACGGCGAAACCGGCGTTTCCGAACCCGATGCACGCTCGCGGCGCGAGCGTCCCAAGCCGGCCGAACCGGCCGCGTCCGACGATGTGCTCGAACTGACCGACCAGGTCGAACCGCAAGCGGCATCGGCGGAAAGCGCCGGAGCCGGCGATCCGGCGGATCCGATCATGTCCGACGATACGGTCGCGGCCAGCCAGGCCGCGCTCGCGGCGCTATCGGCGATCACCAATCCGGCGAACCGCGACGGCGATACCGATGCGGCGCACCCGCTCGAGGGTCTGGTGCGCGAGATGCTTCGCCCGATGCTCCAGGAATGGCTCGACGACAATCTGCCGGCGATGGCGGAAGAGATGGTCGCGCGGGAAATCGCCAGGATTGCCGCCCAGCGGGGGTAAGTCGGCTTGCGCAAGCCAGTCGGCGCGCTATCAAGCAAGACCATGAACAAAATCGTCCGATACGGCCTGATCGGGGCCATGGCCGCATGGTCAGCCGCCACAACCGCGCGGCCGCTGACGCCCGAAGATCTCGTCCAGTTCAACCGCCTCGGGGGCAGTAGCCTCACGGCCGATGGCAGCCTGCTGGTCTACGCGCAGAGCGAAACCGATCTGGAGGAGAATGCGCGGCAGGGCGATCTGTGGCTGCTCGACCTCGGCGAACCGGGTTCTGCTCCCGAGCGGTGGCGTCCGTCGGCCGATGCCGACGAAAGCGCGCCGGTCTTTGCCGCCGACGGCCAGTCGATCTTCTATCTGTCGGACGCCGGCGGATCGAGCCAGGTCTGGCGGGCTCCGCTCAGCGAGGGCGATGCGGTCCAGGTCACGGACGTCAAGGCCGATGTCGCCGGTTTCCGCGTCGCGCCGGCCGGCGACCGGATCGCGATCTGGTTCGACGAGGCGCCGGAATGCGCCGAAACGAGCTGCCCCGACGCGGAAGCGGCGGACGATGCGGGCAGCGGCCGGTCCTATGACGAGATTTTCGTCCGCCACTGGGGCAGCTGGAACGATGGCACCCAATCGCGGCTCGTGACTTTCCCGATGGCCGACGGTGTGATCTCGGGGGACGGCGCGGTCGTGTCGCGGCCGTTCAATGGCAATGTGCCGAGCCGGCCCTTTGGCGGCGGCGAGGAAATCGCCTGGCATCCTTCGGGCGCTTCACTCTTCTTCGCCCTGCGCGAGAGCGGACCGGGCGAACCGCTCTCCACCGATCTCGATATCTACCGGGTCGCGGCCGACGGTTCGGGCGCGCCGGAACTGCTGACCGGTGGCAATGACGCGCTCGATTCCCTGCCGACCCCGTCGCCCGACGGCCGTTATCTCGCCTATGTCGCGATGGAGCGGCCAGGCTATGAAAGCGACCGGAAGGTACTGCATCTGCGCGACCTGATTACCGGCGAGACGCGCGCGCTGACCCGGAACTGGGACCGGAGCGTCGCCGGGATCGCCTGGTCGTCCGATTTGCAGTCGCTCTACCTCGTCGCGCAGGACGGGCTCGATACGCCGGTGTTTCGCTACGCGCTTGCCGCGGGCGCGATCGAACGCGTCTCGGGCGCCGGCAGCATCGGATCGGTTGCGCCGCAGCCCGACGGTTCGCTGCTCGTCGCCATGACGAGCGCGCTCGCACCGTCCGATCTCTTCCGGATCGAAGCCGACGGGACGGTGCGTCAACTCACCAATGTCAACGGCGCGCGCCTGTCCGAGATCGACATGCCGACGCGCGAGAGCTTTGCGTTCGAGGGCGCCGACGGCGAGACCGTCCAGGGCCAGATATTCCGGCCGGCGGGCCTGGCGGACGATGCACGGGCGCCGGTTGCGCTGTTCGTCCATGGCGGACCGCAGGGTTCGTTCAGCAACAGCTGGTCCTATCGCTGGAATCCCGCCGCGATGGCGGCCCGGGGCTATGCGGTCGTCACGATCGATTTCCACGGCAGCACGGGCTACGGCCAGGCCTTTACCGACAGCATCAACAATGACTGGGGCGGCAAGCCGCTGCACGATCTCCAGCTCGGTCTCGACGCGGTGCTCGAGGCCCATCCGTGGATGGATGGCGAGCGCGTCTGCGCGCTGGGCGCGTCCTATGGCGGCTATATGATGAACTGGATCGCGGGCAACTGGCCGGACCGGTTCGACTGCCTCGTCAACCATGCCGGATTGTTCGACCTGCGGCCCTTCTACTATGCGACCGAGGAGCTGTGGTTTCCCGAATGGGATTTCGGCGGGCCCTATTATGAGCGGGAAGACGCCTATGAGCGCTGGAACCCGGTCAACCATGTCGAAAACTGGCGGACGCCGATGCTCGTGATCCATGGCGAGCGGGATTTTCGCATCCCCTACAGCCAGAGTCTGGCAGCGTTCACCGCTCTGCAGCGTCAGGGCATTGCCTCCCGGTTGCTGATATTCCCGGATGAGAATCACTGGGTGAATTCGCCCCGCAACAGCCTGCAATGGCACCGCGCGGTTTATGAATGGGTAGCGCGATGGACCGGTCCTGACGCGACATCGGTCGAATAACCCGCCGGCTTGCCGGCGGAACCATAGCGCTAACCAGATATTCACTAATAACTGCCGAAAGGGTGATTGTGACGAACGACGGAAACCAACAAGGCGGCGAAACCATCCTGTTCGTGGAAGATCAGGAGGATGTCGCCGAAGTAGCCCAGGCCATGCTCGAAGAGCTGGGCTATACCGTCGTTTACGCCAGTAACGCCCAGAACGCGCTCGATCTTCTCGAGGAGCGCGACGATATCGACCTGCTGCTCACCGATATCGTAATGCCGGGGTCTCTCAACGGAGCAGACCTTGCAAAGCGTGTGCAGGAGGAGATGGGTCTCAAGGCCGTGCTCGTCACCGGATATGCCGACAAGGCGATCCCCAGCGACCAGTTCGACCGGTTCGACGTGATCCTCAAACCTTTTCGCATGGAAGAGCTGGGCGCACGGATCCGCGCGGCGCTCGAATCCCGGTAAACCCCCGCAAATGCCGGTAAACACCCCGTAAACCCTGGTTGTCCATCTTCCGGAAACCAGGAACGGTAACCGGCGAAAACGGCCCCTTGCCGCTCATCATGCTGATTTTTCATTCGATTTTCGACCGGTGCCGACGCGCGGCTGACGGGGGCGGGACAAAGGGTTAATCGCGCCCGGTTTTTGTCGGGACAGGCGGGGAACTCCGCGCTGCCTGGGCCGTTAGGCGGTCATGGCATTTACAAAACTCCTCCAGAAACTGGCCGGTCCGGAGCGGCCCAACCGCACCGGACGGCCGACAACCGTTCTGCTCGTCGACGACCAGCCGGACGTCGCCGAAGTGACGCGCGAGATGATGGAAGAGTGCGGCTATTCGGTCATCGCCAAGTCGGACGTCACGGCCGCGCTCGATGTGCTGGCCACCAATCCGAATATCGACATCGTGATTGCCGACGTCGTGATGCCGGGCGAGCTGGGCGGCGCGGATATCGCGGAATTCGCGAAAGAGATGGCCGGCCTGAAAACCATTCTGATCAGCGGCTTTCCCCATCACCGGATCACGATCGACAGCCTCGGCAAATATGATGTCGTGCTGAAGCCGTTCCTGATCGAGGAACTGGACGAGCGTATTCACGAGGCGCTGCGCGACGACTGACGCTGCGGAAACTGGTCGCGGCTGACGCAGCCCGATATTGCCCTATTAATCAGCGGCTTGCTCCCAAGAATCGCGGATTTCCGGGATTCCGCCGGTCGTTTCGCACGCTCGTTTCGTCGCTTGGCGATGCGGCGGGCGGAACGGCCGTCCGGCCCAACCGTTGATTAACCATGTTTCAACATCGCGAATCCAGCGATGCGGCGGGCGATGGCCCGCGCGCAGAGGCGACGGTCCTCGTCGTCGACGACGATGCCAATGTCGCCTTTGTCACCGGCGACATGGTCGAGTTGCTCGGCTATCGGGTTCTGCGCGCATCGAACGGCCGCGAGGCGCTCGATCTGCTTTCGGGCGACGCGTGTGTCGATCTGGTGCTGACCGATGTCGTGATGCCGGGCGAGTTGAACGGCGTCGCGCTCGCCACCCGGGTCCGCCGGACGTTCGACATTCCGACCGTGCTGACGACGGGATCGCCGACCCATCATTTCATGAACGGCGCCGGCGGCCGGTTTGCGCTGCTGTTGAAGCCGTTCACGATCGGGGAGCTGAACACGCGGATCGCGAGCGCCCTCTCCGCCGGGTGAGGCGGGACGAAAAGCCGGTGGCGCGGGGCGATAGGCCTTGCTAACGGCTTGTCGCCATGAGCGAGCTACCCAAACATTTCGATCCCGCCGCCATCGAGGCGCGCTGGTATGCCCATTGGGAAGAGGAAAGGCTGTTCCGCCCCGACCGGCCCGAGGCCGAGCCCTGGACGATCGTCAACCCGCCGCCCAATGTGACCGGCAGCCTCCATATCGGCCATGCGCTCGACAATACGCTGCAGGATATCCTCGTCCGGCACCAGCGGCTGCTCGGCAAGGACGCGCTCTGGGTCGTCGGCACCGACCATGCGGGCATCGCGACGCAGATGGTCGTCGAGCGCCAGCTGATGGAAACGCAGCAGAAGCGCACCGATTTTTCGCGCGAGGAATTCGTCGAAAAGGTCTGGGAGTGGAAGGAGGAGAGCGGCGGCGAGATCACGCAGCAGCTTCGCCGCCTCGGCTGTTCGATGGACTGGTCGAACGAGCGGTTCACGATGGACCCCGGATTCACCAAGGCTGTCACCAAGGTGTTCGTCGATCTCTACAATGACGGCCTGATCTACCGCGACAAGCGGCTCGTGAACTGGGATCCGGGGCTCAAGACCGCGATCTCGGACCTCGAGGTCGAGAATAGCGAGATCAACGGCCATTTCTGGCACTTTTCCTATCCTTTGGAGGATGGCAGCGGTGCGATTTCGGTCGCGACCACGCGCCCTGAAACGATGCTCGCCGATATGGCGGTCGCCGTCCATCCGAGCGACGAGCGCTATGCCGATATCGTCGGCAAGAATGTCCGCCTGCCGATCACCGGCCGGCTCGTCCCCGTCATCACCGACGAGCATGCCGATCCGGAGCTGGGCTCGGGCGCAGTCAAGATCACACCGGGTCACGATTTCAACGATTTCGATGTCGGCAAGCGCGCGGGCTTCGAGCCCGCCGAGATGCTCAACATGCTCGATGCGGAGGCACAAGTCGTTCAGGCGGCGGACGGGCTGATCCCGGACGCGCTGCTCGGCATGGACCGGTTTGACGCGCGCAAGAAGGTTGTCGAGATGATCGAGGCAGAGGGGCTGCTCGAACAGGTCGAGGACCGCGTGATCGTCACCCCCTATGGTGACCGCTCCAACGCTGTCATCGAGCCCTGGCTGACCGACCAATGGTATGTCGATGCCGAGAAACTGGCCGTCGAGCCGATGGCCAAGGTCCGCTCGGGCGAGATCGATATCGTCCCGAAAAGCTGGGAGAAGACCTTTTTCAACTGGATGGAGAATATCCAGCCCTGGTGTGTGTCTCGCCAGCTTTGGTGGGGGCATCGGATACCGGCCTGGTATGGGCCGGACCGAAAGACACCAATCGACCTCCACGATCTCTCATCCACAACACGAGATGAGGTATTCGTTGCAGCGACCGAGGAAGCGTTACTTGCAGATCTTCGTAAATATTATGGCGCTGACAAACGGTTCGAATTTCTCGAATCCGAAGAAGATTATCTTGAGTGGGACAATGTTCTTGCCAGCCACCAAGAGCTTCGGGAAACCATCGAAGACCTCATACCGATCTTCCGGGATGACGACGTCCTCGACACATGGTTCTCCTCCGCGCTCTGGCCGTTCGCCACCTTGGGCTGGCCCGACGACATGATCCAAGAAGTCCTCCCCCTTGATGGGGGAGGGTTGGGTGGGGGTGACCCATCGGCCCGCGACACCGGGAGCGGAGAGATCACCCCACCCCAAACCCCTCCCCATCAAGGGGAGGGGCTAGTCGCAAGACCCGGCAGCGACCTTGCCCGCCACTACCCGAACGACGTCCTGATCTCGGGCTTCGATATCCTGTTCTTCTGGGATGCGCGGATGATGATGCAGGGGCTGCATCTGATGGGCGAGGTGCCGTTTAAGACGCTGTACCTGCATGGGCTGGTTCGTGCGGCGGACGGGCAGAAAATGTCCAAGTCCAAGGGCAATACCGTCGATCCGCTGGGGCTGATCGACAAGTATGGCGCGGACGCGCTGCGCTTCTTCATGGCGGCGATGGAAAGCCAGGGCCGCGACATCAAGATGGATGAAAAGCGCGTCGAGGGCTATCGCAACTTCGCGACCAAGCTCTGGAACGCCGCGCGTTTCTGCCAGGCAAACGGGATCGGCGCGAGCACGACGCTTGAAGCGCCAGAGGCAGAGTTGCCGGTCAATCGCTGGATCATTTCCGAAACGGTCGAGACGCTCGAAACGCTGAACAAGGCCTTCGACGATCTGCGTTTCGACGGCGCGGCGGACGCGATCTACCATTTCGTCTGGGATAAGTTTTGCGACTTATACATTGAGCGGGCCAAGGACGAATTGAACGCTCCTACTGACGAGCAAATTGCTGCTTTCTATCCGGATTCTCCTCGCACGAATGACGGAGAGATCGCGCAAAGGAAGCAAGAAACCAAATTGGTGGCAGGTTGGGTACTCGATCAGGTGTTGGTTATGTTGCACCCGTTCATGCCGTTCATCACCGAAGAGTTGTGGCACGCGATGGGAGAGCGTGGATCGCATGACATTATTGTTGCGAGATGGCCTTCGCCGGAAGCCGATGTGGATCAGGAAGCTACGGCAGAAATGGAGGCAATATTTGCCTTCGGGGGCCAAATTCGTTCTGCTCGATCGGAACTGAATATTTCACCCTCGGTTAGAACCCCGGCGCAGTTATGGAATGGGTCGGAAGAATGGCTCAAGAAATTTGTTGATCACACACGCTATCTGAATCGGGTTGCACGACTGGGGCAGAAAGTGATCAGGAACGGGAATATGCAAGACTTGGGACCTGGAATTCAGGTTGGTTTTGGAGACGCAACGATTTTCTTACCGCTCGAAGGCGTCATCGATCTCGACGCCGAAAAAGCTCGCCTTACCAAATCGCTGGAAGCAGCGCAGAAAGAAGCCGGTTCGCTCGACAAGCGCCTGTCCAATCCGCAATTCGTCGAGAAGGCGAAACCGGAGGCGGTGGAAAAGGCGCGCGCCGATCATGCGGAAAAGGCGGCGGAGGCGGAGCGTCTCAAGGCTGCGCTGGAGCGGTTGGGCTAAACGCCCTTCTCCCTTGATGGGAGAAGGATACAAAAGCTTGCCAGCTTGTCTGGCTAGCTGAAGTTGGATGAGGGTGTTTCATCCATTAGCGATGTCGTTAGCGGAGGGTTCACCCTCATCCAACTCCGTCTAGGCTCGTTCCTCGCCAAGGCTCCATATCCTTCTCCCATCAAGGGAGAAGGTTTGCACGTCGCAATCTCCCCGCTAAACCGCTCCCCATGTCACACGCCGCCTATCCCGCCCTGCGCATGCGCCGTACCCGCGCCACGGCCTGGTCGCGCGCGATGGTCGCCGAGAATCGGCTCCATCCGTCGGACCTGATCTGGCCGCTCTTCGTCACCGATGGCGATGACGAGCAGCCGATCGCGACCATGCCGGGCGTCTCGCGCTGGCCGGTCGAGCAGATCGCCGACCGGGCTCGGGAAGCGGCGGATGTCGGCATCCCCTGCGTCGCGCTCTTCCCCAACACGCCGCCCGATCTGCGCTCGGACGACGGCGCCGAGGCGCTCAATCCGGACAATCTGATGTGCCGGGCGATCGGCGCGATCAAGGACGCGCTCGGCGCGGATATCGGCATCCTCACCGATGTCGCGCTCGATCCCTATACGTCGCACGGCCAGGACGGGCTGGTCGGCGATTCCGGTTACGTTCGCAACGACGATACGGTGTCGGTCCTGGTCGAGCAGGCGCTGAACCAAGCGCGGGCCGGGGCGGACATCATCGCCCCCTCCGACATGATGGACGGCCGGGTGGGCGCGATTCGCGAGGCGCTGGAGGACGATGCGCACACGACCGTCCAGATCATGGCCTATGCCGCCAAATATGCGAGCGCCTTTTACGGACCGTTCCGCGACGCGGTGGGCAGCGGCGGGCTGCTGAAAGGCGACAAGAAGACCTATCAGATGGACCCGGCCAATGGCGAAGAGGCGCTGCGCGAGGTTGCGCTCGATATCGCCGAGGGCGCGGACAGCGTGATGGTGAAGCCCGGGCTCGCCTATCTCGATATCGTCCGGCGCGTGAAGGAGCGGTTCGAAGTGCCGGTCTTTGCGTACCAGGTGTCCGGCGAGTTCGCGATGATCGAGGCGGCGGCCGCGGCCGGGGCAGGGGACCGCGACGCGCTGGTGCTAGAGACCTTGCTCGCGTTCAAGCGCGCCGGCGCGTCGGGCGTCCTGACCTATCACGCGCTCCATGCCGCGCGGCTGATGGCCGACTGAATTTCGACATCGCCGTCATTGCGAGGAGGCCCGAACTCGTTTCGGGGCGACGAAGCAATCCAGGGCAGCCGGCGATCCGCTTTTTGCTCTGGATTGCTTCGCCGCGCTCGCAATGACGGGGTTGGTTGTCGAAACGTTCCCGTTTAATCAGCGTCGATGATGATCGAAACCGACCGCCTGATCCTGCGCGAGTGGCGCGATGCGGACCGCGAGCCGATGTACGCGCACGTCAATTCGCAGCCCAACGTCATGCGCTACCTGCTCGGCGTGCAGACCCGCGACAAGACCGGCGAGATGATCGACAAGTTCATCCGCTGGCAGCGCAACCATGGCCACACCTTCTGGGTCGTCGAGCGCAAGGACGATGGCGAGCTGCTGGGCTTTTGCGGGCTCAAGCGCGTCGACGATGACGGCGTGCTGCCCGATCCCGGCACGATCGAGATCGGATGGCGGTTGCGCGAAGACGCCTGGGGGAAGGGCTATGCCCGCGAAGCGGCGGTGGCGAGCATGAACTACGCGTTCGACACGTTCGCCCCCGCATTCGTGACCGCCTTTACCGTCGAGGGCAACGAGGGCTCATGGGGGCTGATGGAACGGCTCGGCATGGCGCGCCGCGCGGATCTCGATCACTGGTATGACGAATGGGGGCCGGATCTCGGCAACGGCATCGTCTATCGCATGGAAGCCGCGGACTGGGCGGCGAAGCGCGGGGAATTCGAACAAGGGGAAGTCAAAGCATGAAAGACGTCAGTATCATCCCGTTCAACGGCAAGACGCCGCAGATCCACGAGACGGCCTTCGTCGCGCCCGGCTGCCGGCTGATCGGCGATGTCCGGATCGGTGCGGGATCGAGCATCTGGTACAATTGCGTGCTCCGCGCGGACGTGAACTATATCGCGGTCGGCGAGCGATCGAATATTCAGGACGGGACGGTCGTCCATTGCGACGGCGATCACGGGCCCGAGCATCCGGGCATCCCGACGATCATCGGCGACGACGCCCTGATCGGCCATATGGCGATGCTCCACGGCGCGCGGCTGCACGACAAAAGCTTTGTCGGGCTCGGCGCGATCGTCATGGACGGCTGCGAGATCGAGAGCGGCGGGATGATCGCGGCGGGCGGCATGCTGACGCCGGGCAAGATTATCCGGGCCGGGGAGATGTGGGGCGGGCGCCCGGCGAAGAAGATGCGCGACCTGACCGAGCAGCAGCAGGCGATCAACAATCTCGGCACGATGCATTATGCCGAGCTCGCGCCGATCCACGCCGAGGCGGTCGCAGACTCCTGATTTACTGGGTCCTGAGCCGGCCGTTCAGCGCCTCGTAGCGCCGGACTTGTGCCTCGTAGAGCGCCGCGACGCGTTCGCGCGCCGCGAGCAGCCGCTCGGTTTCCGCCGGTTCGCCGGTCGTCGCCTGTTCGGCGAGAATGGCGTCGAGCGATCCGAGCGCGCGTGTCGTGTCGGTGCGCGTCGAATCGAGCGCCGACACGGCAAGCTGGGCCCCGATCCAGGCCTCGCTCTCGAGCGAGCTGCCGGCCGCTGCGGCGACGGCGTCCTGCGCCGCGGGATAGGCCTGGCTGAACGCGCGGTCGCCGGCTTCGGCCTCGCGCACCAGTGCGTCGATCTCGGCCGCAAGCGCCGCATCGTTCGCCGAAGCCACGGGTGCGATGGCGCGGACGGGCTCGTCCAATATCCCCTCGATCGGCCGGGGCGTGAGCGAGGGTGCCTCGCCCTCTGGGCCGGCACAGCTGGCGAGGAGCAGGATGGCGAAGGGAAGCGGGCTGCGCATGGTCATGATTTGGCTCTAGGCGGTGCGGCTTTTGCCCGCAACGGGGTTGCGCCCGTGTTCCAGTCCGACTACATGGCCCGTTCCCGCGCGCCCGTAGCTCAGCTGGATAGAGTACCTGACTACGAATCAGGGGGTCGGAGGTTCGAATCCTTCCGGGCGCGCCATTCTCTCGCTCAAAAGTACGTCGCTTCGCTCAGTGTGTTTTTGAGCGGTCACGTCTTCTCCCTATTCCGCCGCCTGCGGCACCATCACCGCGCGCCACCAGGTCTCGTTGTCGAGATACCAGCGGACGGTCTCTTCGAGCCCCTCGTCGATGCTCCTGACCGGGCGGCAGCCCAGTTCGGCGGCGATCTTGCTGTCGTCGATCGCATAGCGCCGGTCATGGCCCAACCGATCCTCGACATGCGATTTGAGCGATGCGCTCGGTAGGCCCTTCGCGGCGGGCGCTTCCGGGAAACGCTCGGCCAGGCTCGGGTCGGTCTCGAACAGGCGATCGACGGTCGCGCAGATCCGGTCGATCAGTTCGAGATTGGGCAGCTCGGCGCCGCCGCCGACATTATAGACGTCGCCGCTCTTCCCGTCCTCGATCACCGCCTGGATCGCCCGGCAATGATCGCCGACATGCAGCCAGTCCCGCCGCTGCATCCCGTCGCCATAGATCGGCAGCGCCTCGCCATGCAGCGCGTTGATCAGGAACAACGGAATCAGCTTTTCGGGAGATTGGAACGGCCCGTAATTGTTCGAACAGTTGGATATCGTCGTGTCCAGGCCGTAGGTCGCATGAAAGGCGCGGACGAGATGATCCGCGCCGGCTTTCGATGCCGCATAGGGCGAATTCGGCGCATAGCGCGAGATTTCACGGAAGGCGGGATCGTCCGGGCCGAGACTGCCATAGACTTCATCGGTCGAGATATGATGGAAACGATGCGCCCGGCCGCTACCCGTATCGAGCCAGACGGCCTTGGCCGCCTTGAGCACGCTGAGTGTCCCCAACACATTGGTTTCGATGAAAATGTCGGGCCCGTGAATCGACCGGTCGACATGGCTTTCGGCGGCAAAATGCGCGATGCGGCCAACGTTACGCCCGGCCAGCAGCTTTTGCACGAGTTCGAAATCCCGGATATCGCCTTCGACCAGTTCCACGCCGCCGATACCGTCCAGATTCTCGCGATGTCCCGCATAGGTCAGCGCGTCGAGAATGACGATCTCGTCCGCCGGGTGCGTCGCGCGCCAGTGTCTGACGAAATTTGCGCCGATGAATCCCGCTCCGCCGGTGACCAGTATGGCGCTCATCGCGCGGCCATCCATTCCGCCAGCATGATATCGAGTTCCTCTTCCCAATGTCTCGGTGTGCCGGTTATCGGCCAGGTTGCCGTGCAATCAAGCACGCTCGAGCGCGGTCTCGAGGCCGGGGACGGATAATCGGCGGTGGCTACCGGATCGATGGCGCCGGCCGGCCGAACGCCCGCCGATCGGGCCTTGTCGGCGATCGTACGCGCAAAATCATACCAGGTCGCGCTGCCCCGATCGGTGAAGTGATGGATACCGGTCGCATCGTGTTCCGCCAGTATCCAGATTGCCCTGGCGAGGCTGTTCACATGGGTGGGAACGCCTGTTTGATCGGCAACGACGCGCACCGGCCCGGCATCGGTCATCCGGTCGAGTATAAGGGTCGCGAAATTGCGCCGGTGCGCGCCGTACAACCAGGACGTCCGAACCAGCAAATTGCCGGAGGCGGCGAGAACCGGATGTTCCCCGGCCTGTTTCGATCGTCCGTAGGCGTTTATCGGGTTGGTCGGGGCCTCGGGCCCGATCGGCCCGTCGTCTTGTCCGTCGAACACATAATCGGTCGAAAGGTGCACCAGCTTGGCGTCATGGGCCGAACAGGCGTGCGCAACGGCCGCCGCTCCCTCGCAATTGACCCGAAACGCCGCCGCTTCCTGTCGCTCCGCCGCATCGACGTGCGTGTAGGCGGCGGCGTTCACGACCAGATCGGGGCGCGTCGCCTCCAGCGCCGCCGCCAATGCCGCATCGTCGACTATATCGAGCGCGTGCCGCGCCAGTGCGGCGGCGTTCCATTCCTTGGGCAGGGTCTTGCGGAGTGCCCGTCCCAATTGCCCGCCGGCGCCGAGAATAAGCGCTTTCATGCGTAGAGATCGGCTTGTTCGAGGCGCACGCCCTTTTCATCCGCGTCCGAGAGTATCGGCTCTTCGCCGTCCGGAAGCGGCCATTCGACCGCGACATCCGGGTCGTTCCAGATGATCGTCCGTTGATGCGCGGGGGCATGATAGGCTGTGCATTTATAGTCTACATGGGCGACACCGGAGAGCGTCAGAAAGCCATGGCCGAAGCCGGGCGGTATCCAGAGCATTCGTCTGTTTTGCGCGCTGAGTTCGCGACCGGTCCAATGCGCGAATGTTGGCGAAGCGCGCCGCAAATCGACCGCGACATCGAAAATCCGTCCGCGAGAGGCCCTGACGAGTTTACCCTGTGGCTGTTCGATCTGATAGTGGATGCCGCGCAGCACATATCGGCGCGATCGGCTGTGATTGTCCTGGACCCACGGACCGGCGATGCCAGCGTCGGCGAACCGCTCTTCGCGCCAGATTTCCGAGAAATCTCCCCGTTTGTCGGCAAATGCCTCCGGCTTCACGAGTTTCACATCGGCGATATCGGTGGCGGTAAATCGCATCAGCCGACCTCGTCCGTGATCCGAACCAGGTAATCACCATAGCCGCTGCTGCCGATCGACCGTCCCAGATCGCGGAGCTGCGCGGTCGTGATAAACCCCTTTCGCCACGCGATTTCCTCCGGACAGCAGATTTTCATGCCCTGTCGGTCTTCAATGATCCGCACGAACTGACTGGCGTCGGTCAGTGCGGCCTGCGTACCGGTATCGAGCCACGCATAGCCGCGCCCCATGGTTTCGGCATGGAGTTCGCCATTCTCGAGATAGATCCGGTTCAGATCCGTGATCTCCAACTCGCCGCGCGGCGACGGCCGAAGCGAGTGGGCATATTCGCTGGCCCGGCCGTCGTAGAAATAGAGACCCGTTACCGCATGGTGCGATTGCGGCGCGATCGGCTTTTCTTCGATCGCCGCCGCCCGGCCGTCGGGCCCGAAAGAAATCACGCCATAGGCCGTCGGATCCTTGACCGCATAGCTGAACACCGTGGCGCCGGCGGTGCGGGCCGTCGCCGACGACAACAGATTCTCGAGCCCGGCTCCGAAGAAGATATTGTCGCCCAGAATGAGTGCGGATGGCGCTCCGTCGATGAACGACTCGCCGATCAACAATGCGTCGGCAATGCCGTCGGGTTCGACCTGCGATGCGTAGGAAAAGGTAACGCCCCATTGACTGCCGTCGCCGAGCAGCCTTTCGAACTGCCGCTTGTCGTCCGGCCTTGTGATCAGCAGGATGTCCGATATGCCCGCCAGAAGCAGCGTACATAGCGGATAGTAGATCATCGGCTTGTCGTAGATCGGCAGCAATTGCTTGGAGACGGATGCGGTCAGCGGGTGCAGGCGTGTGCCCGACCCTCCCGCCAATATGATTCCTCGCCGTGTCACCGCCTTCCCCCCTGGACTGCCGGTTCCCGAATGGAGCGCGTAGGGAACTGTCTCCGTTCGCGCAATAGATAGCGCTAAATGGCTATCATTCGTGGCATAAAGCGGATCCCGGATGCTTGGGAGAACAAAATGGCGAAACACACGGCGTGGAATTATCGAAAAGGTCTCCACGATCTGGGTTCGGGAAACTGGGCCTGGCTGCAGCCGGACGGCGGATGGGGCTGGTCCAATTCGGGCCTGATCGTCGACGGCGATCGGTCGCTGCTGGTCGACACGCTGTTCGATGCGCGGCTGACCGCCGACATGCTGGACGCGATGGCCGACGCGACGGGGCTATCCGGCGACGATATCGGGACCGTGGTCAACACCCATGCCAATGGCGACCACACCCATGGCAACGGGCTGTGCCGCCATGCCGAGATCATCGCCTCCGAAGCCAGCGCGAAGGAAATGGCGGAAGTCGACGCCGCCATGCTCCACACAATGATGGAAGCGGCGCCCGGACTCGGGCCGACGGGCCGGTACCTGCTCGATATTTTCGGTGATTTCGATTTCGCGAACGTCGCGGAGCGCGCTCCGACGAAAACCTTCTCCGGAGAGCTGGAACTGAAGGTCGGCGACAAGCGGGTCTCGCTGATCGAGGTCGGGCCCGCGCATACGGCGGGTGACGTGCTCGTCCATCTGCCCGACGACCGGATCGTCTATACCGGCGATATCCTGTTCATCGACGGAACGCCGATCATGTGGGCGGGGCCGGTCGGCAACTGGATCTCGGCCTGCGACCGGATCCTCGCCATGGATGTCGAGGCGATCGTTCCCGGCCACGGACCGATCGCCGACAAGGCCGATGTGCGGAAATTGCAGGACTATCTGCGGTTCGTCGATCGCGAAGCCCGCCAGCGCTTCGATGCCGGCCTCTCGGTCCGCGATGCGGCGCACGACATCGCGCTCGGCGATTATGCAAGCTGGATCGATGCCGAGCGGATCGCGGTCAATGTCGACACGCTCTACCGCGAGTATCGCGGCGACGCGTCGGCGCCCGATATCGTCGGTCTGTTCTCGCTCATGGCGGAACTCAAGCGCTGAGATCAGAGCTCCGATTGCCAGCGGTTTGCGAGTTTGCGGAGTCGTTTATGCCGGGGCTTTCTCGGCGTGGCGTCGAGTATCTTCGCGCCGCCGAGAAATACCGCGCCGGTGCAGCACAGCGCCAGCACGATCCCGGTCGGCCCCTTGTATTGGATAAGGTAGAGCTGGGCGCGGGCCGTCGCACCCACGGCGAGCGCATAGATGATCAGATAGGCCTCGAACCGGTTCTTGATGACGAACAGCCGGGCGACACGATTCCACATAGGGAATTATTAAGCAATTGCCGTGCCAATCCCGGAAATCCGGCATTCCGCGATTAAGGGACATGGTAAATTGTAAGTTAATCCGACAATGGCGCTCAGATCAGTTCGGTCAGGGACAGCGCCTCGTACAGGGCCGCGCGCGCCGAGGCGATCCGCGCCCATAAATCCGGATCGGCCAGCGCATCGCCGTCGATCGTTTCCGGCCATTCCGAGGCGATGACCGCGCCGACGGCATCGAGCTTGGCCTCGTCCATCAGGAAGCGGGGATCGACGGTGCCCGGATCGGCGAGCACGCGGAGGCGCAGGCAGGCGGGCCCGCCACCATTGGCCATAGACTGGCGCACATCGACCGGTATCAGTTTCCGGATCGGCCCATTGCCGGCGACCATTTCCTCGAGCCAGGGCCAGACGGCTTCGCTTTCCCGGGCTTCGGTCGGCAGGATCAGCGCCATCCCGCCCTCGGGAAGGGTTACGAGCTGGGCGTTGAACAGATAGGTCTTGATCGCCTCGCGGAGCGACACCCGGTCGGCGGGAACTTCGACGATGACGACCTCGGGCATCAGCGCGCGCAGCCCCTTATAGAGCGTATCGGGATCGGTGAAGGCCTGTTCGTGGCAGAGCAGGACGGTCTCGTTCGCGACGGCGACGACGTCGTTATGAAAGGCCCCGGCGGCGATTGCGGCGGGTGACTGTTCGATGAACAGCGTCCTGTCGGGATCGAGCCGGTGCTTGCGCGCGACCGCTTGGGATGCTTCGACATGCTGGCGGGCGGGGTAGGGGCCGCCGCTCTCGCCATAGACGAATATCTCGATACCCGGCTCGGCATGGGCGGGCGCGAGCCGCATGAAATTCGCGGCACCCTCGTCGCCGAACGGCGCGGGCACCGGTTCGTGGACCGCGAAATGCGCATCGTCGGCGAAAGCCGTTTTCAGCTGGGCCATCGTTTCCGGCCATTCATGGCTGCGATGCGGCATCGTCACGAGATTGGCCGGGGTCATGTGGCAGCGGCCGTCGTCGGTGTCGGGCGCCGGGGAGACCGTGGCGGCGTTTGCCGTCCACATCGAGGAGGCGGACATGGCGTTGGCGAGCAAGGCGGGGCCGGCATGGGCGGCGTCGGTGCTCAGTGTTGCGAGCCAGGCCGTGTCCGGCCGCCGTTGCGGCAGAAACGCGCCCTGGACGAGCCCGAGCCGGATATTGGTGCGCATCTTCTCGATGCCCTGTAGCGCAGCGGCTCTCGGTTCCGAGATCCGCCCCGCATTCTGCGCCGATGCGAGATTGCCGAGGCTGAGCCCGGCATAGTTGTGCGACGGCCCGATGATCCCGTCGAAATTGATTTCTGCCAGAGCCATGATGCCGTTCCCCTAGCGCGGCACGTAGCGGATCGCTGTGCCCGTATCGGCGTCCAGCGTTTTTGCGGCGTCGGCATCGATCTCGACCTCCTGGTCGCCGCGCATCGTGATGTCGGCATAGCAGCAGCGAAAGCCCTCGAGCGTACCGGTGGCCGCCAGCGATTGCGTCGCATCGCCGCCGTCGATCGCCGCGATCGTCGCCGTGCGCGATTCCGCGACGCTCTTCACCCGGTCGATATCGGCTTCCATGGTCGGGCCGCCGTCGAAGATGTCGATATAATTATTGTAGCGAAAACCTTCCTTTTCGAGCATCCGCATCGCCGCGCGGCCCGAAGGGTGGGGCACGCCGATCACCGAGCGCGCGCTGTCGGGCAGCATGTTCAGATAGATCGGATGTTTGGGCATCAGGTCGGCGATGAACTGGTGCCCGTTGCGCGCGTTGAATTCGTCGGCTTCCTGGAAGGACATGCCGAAAAATTTGCCGGCAAGCGCGTCCCAGAAGGCCGATCCGCCGGCCTCGTCGATGACGCCGCGCAGCTCGGCGATCACCGTGTCGCCGAACCGTTCGCGATGCATGGCGATAAAGAGATAGCGGCTGCGCGCTAGCAGCATGCCCAGCCCGCCGGCGCGCTCGTTGGGATGAAGGAACAGCCCGCCGACTTCCGACGCACCTTCATAATCGGTCGTCAACGACAGAATCTTCGAGGTGAAGGTCCGGTCGAGTTCCTGGCTGTGCTGCGTATAGGTGTTGATCCGGTAACTGTAGAAGGGCCAGCGCTTACCCACCGCGGCGAAGATCTGCGCCGTGCCGCGCACCTGTCCCGTCTCGGTACTTTCGAGCGCGAGGAGGAACAGGTCGTTGGCGGATTCGCCCTCGGTCTTGGCGAAGGCCTCTTCGGACCGCGCCAGCTTCTCGTTGAGCGCCGCGCGGTCGGGCGGCAGGTTGGTGAACCCGCCGCCGGTCAGCTTGGCCATTTCGTACAATTGGTCGACATCGTCGCGGCGTGCGGCCCGGACAACGAAACTCATGCTATTGTGCCTCCAGCAAACAGATCGGGTTCGTCATTGCGAGGAAGCCCGAACTTGTTTCGGGGTGACGAAGCAATCCAGAGCCACATGCGATGCTCCTTTGGCTCTGGATTGCCTCGCTGCGCTCGCAATGACGATTCAGGTTGCGGCAGGAGTTCTTCATAATCTTCCCCTCTGGGCGAGCCGGAGCAGCACCAGCGTGGAAAGCTGGGCCCGTTCCGGCAGGCTATCGACTATCAAGAATTCATCCGGCGAATGGATCGCGCCGCCGCGCACGCCCATCGTGTCGACCACGGGCACGCCGCACGCCGCGATATTGTTGCCGTCGCAGACCCCGCCCGTCGATTTCCAGGCGATGTCGAGGCCAAGATCGGCGCCGCATTCCTTCACGAGCCCGAACAGCTTCTCGGCCTCCGGGTCGATCGGCTTGGGCGGCCGGCCGAAGCCGCCATGGACATGGATATCGACCTCGCGCCGCGCGGAAATATCGGCGACCGCTTCGTCGAGCAGTTTATGCGCACGCTCCTGATCCTCGAGCGTTTCGGGCCGCATGTTGAGGCGCAGCACGGCATGATCGGGCACGACATTGTTCGCGCCGCCGCCTTCGATCTTCGCCGGATTGACTTTGAGACCGGGCCCGATCCCTGCTTCAAGTTTCAGCGCCAGCTCCGCCGCCGCAAGCAGCGCGCTGCGGCCCTCTTCCGGGTTGCGGCCCGCATGGGCGCTTTTGCCGGAAATGATGATCGACCAGTTGCCGCTGCCGCCCCGCGCGCCGGCGAGCGTGCCGTCGGGCAGGGCGGGTTCGTAGGTCAGCGCCGCGAGCTTGCCGTTCGCCGCCTGGGCGAGCAGCGCGGCCGATCCCGGCGAGCCGATCTCCTCGTCCGAATTGATGACGACCTCATAGCCGATCCGTTCGGCGAGCGGCGACGCCTCGATCGCCTTAAGCGCCGACAGCATCAGCGCGATGCAGCCCTTCATGTCCGTCACGCCCGGCCCGTTGAGCGTATTGTCGTCGAGCCAGGTGAGTTCCTGGAACGGATGGGTTTCGCCGAACACCGTGTCCATATGGCCGGTAAGGAGCACCTGGACCGGTGCATCGGGGCGCACGGTCACGTGCAAATTCTTCCCCGTCTCGCGCTGCACCACCGAACCGTCGGGTCGGACGATCTCGCCGGGCACGGGATCGGCCAGTTCGAGATCGCCGGGCAGGGCGGCAAAGGCGTCGGCAAGCTCGCCGGCAACGCGCGCCAATCCGGCCAGATTGGCCGAGCCGCTGTTGATCTTCGCCCAGCGCTCGGTCTGTTCGAGCATCGGCTCGTCGGCGGCGCGCTCGAGGGCGTCGCGTTCGTCTTCCGTCATCTCTGTCATCGCGACCGCCTTAGGACGAGACGGGCCGTGCGTCACCACCTTGCATCCCCAAACGCGACGCGGCATAGGGCGGCTTCTCCTCCCCACCATCTGCCGACCAATGGCGCATCGCGCTGTGCGAACAGGGAGTATCCATGTCTGATTATGTCGAGCGCGCGGGCCTGCGCGTAGATTCGCGTTTCGCCCGCTTCACCGAATCCGAGGCGCTGGCCGGCCTCGATATCGCGCCCGAGCAGTTCTGGCGGGGGATGGCGGCCATCTATCGCGATTTCGCGCCGGAGAACCGGGCGTTGCTCGAAAAGCGCGAGCAACTTCAGGCGCGGATCGACGCGTGGCATGAGGCGCATCGCGGCCGACCCGTCGACCAGGCCGAATATCGCAGTTTCCTGACCGAAATCGGCTACCTCGTGCCCGAACCCGAGGCGTTCGAGATCGGCACCGGGAATGTCGACGACGAAGTCGCGCGGATCGCCGGGCCGCAGCTCGTCGTGCCAGTGCTCAACGACCGCTTCCTCCTGAACGCCGCCAATGCGCGCTGGGGCAGCCTCTATGACGCGCTGTATGGCACGGACGTCCTGCCCGGGAGCCCGAAACCGGGCGGTTACGACGCGGAGCGCGGCGCGCAGGTGATCGCGGCGGCGCGCGACCTGCTCGACGAATTCCTGCCGCTCGCCGATGGCAGCTGGGCGGACTATGCGGGCGGCACGCCCGGTCTGAAGGACCCGGCCCAGCTCGTCGGGACGAACGGCGAATCCATGCTGTTCCGGCACAACGGCCTGCATATCGAGGTCGCGATCGACCGCGACCACCCGATCGGCAAGACCGACAAAGCCGGTATCTCCGATGTGATCGTCGAGGCGGCGCTCACCACGATTGTCGATCTGGAAGATTCGGTCGCCGCGGTCGACGCCGAGGACAAGGTGCTGGCCTATCGCCACTGGCTGGGCCTGATGCGCGGCGATCTCGAAGCAAAATTCGCCAAGGGCGGCCGGACGATGACGCGCGCGCTCGCGGATGACAGGCGATATACGCCCGTTAGTCCTGAGCTTGTCGAAGGACGTCTATCGGAGGAGAATCGGGCTTCGACAGGCTCAGCCCTAACGGATGAAATCGTCTTGCCCGGCCGCAGCCTGCTGTTCGTCCGCAATGTCGGCCATCTGATGACCAATCCGGCGGTGCTGCTGCCCGACGGATCGGAAGCGCCCGAGGGCATTCTCGACGGCATCATGACGAGCCTGATCGCGATGCACGACCTCAAGGGGCTCGGGCGATACCGCAACAGCCGCGCCGGTTCGGTCTATATCGTGAAGCCCAAGATGCACGGGCCTGAGGAAGTCGCGTTCACCGACCGGCTGTTCGACGCGGTCGAGGATATGCTGGGGCTCGAACGGCATACGCTGAAAGTGGGCGTGATGGATGAGGAACGGCGGACATCGGCCAATCTCGCCGCCTGCATCCATGCGGTGAAGGATCGGATCGTCTTCATCAACACCGGGTTCCTCGATCGCACCGGGGACGAGATCCACACCTCGATGCGGGCCGGCGCGATGATGCGCAAGGCGGCGATCAAGGAAGCCGGCTGGTTGCAGGCCTATGAGGCGCGCAACGTCCAGATCGGGCTCGCCGCCGGCTTTTCCGGCCGGGCGCAGATCGGCAAGGGCATGTGGCCCGCGCCCGATCTGATGGCGGACATGATGGAAGCCAAGATCGGCCATCCGCAAAGCGGAGCGAACACCGCCTGGGTGCCGAGCCCGACCGGCGCGACCCTGCACGCGCTCCACTATCACCGCGTCGACGTGTTCGAACGGCAAAAGGAACTGGAAGCCGAGCCGATCCCGTCGCTCGACACGCTGCTCACGATTCCGCTGGCCGAGGGAATCAACTGGTCGCCGGACGAAATCCGCGAGGAACTCGACAATAATGCGCAAGGGATACTCGGCTATGTCGTGCGCTGGATCGACCAGGGCGTCGGCTGCTCCAAGGTGCCCGATATTCACGATGTCGGCCTGATGGAGGACCGCGCGACCTTGCGGATCAGCTCGCAGCACATGGCCAACTGGCTCCACCACGGCGTGTGCAGCACCGAAGAGGTCGATGCGGCGCTCGCGCGGATGGCGGCCAAGGTCGACGGGCAGAATGCCGACGATCCCTCCTATGAGGCGATGACCGGGAACCCGGACAGTATCGCCTTCCAGGCGGCCCGCGCGCTGGTGTTCGAAGGCGTCGCGCAGCCCAGCGGCTATACCGAGCCCCTGCTCCACGAATATCGCCGCAAGGTGAAGGGCGACTGATCCTTCTCCCTTGATGGGAGAAGGATACGAAAACTTGCCAGCTTGCTGGTTAGTTGAAGTTGGATGAGGGTGACCCAGCCATTGGCGGCAACGCAGGCGGCTGAATCACCCTCATCCAATTCCGCCTAAGCTCGTTCCTCGCCAAGGCTTCTTATCCTTCTCCCATCAAGGGAGAAGGATAATCGACCAGTTAATTGCTCACAAATACTCTGAAAATTCGGTCAGAAGCTCCTTATATAACTGCCTTTTGAACGGTACGATCAATTGGGGAAGGTCGACCGGCTCCGCCCATTTCCAGGCGCGGAATTCGGCGTGTTCGGTTGCGATATTGACGTCGGAATCCGCGCCCTCGAAGCGCATCAGGAACCAGCTTTGCCGCTGGCCGCGATATTGGCCCTTCCAGACCTTGCCGATCAGTTCCTCGGGCAGGTCGTAGATCAGTTCCCGCGAGGCCTGCGCGACGAGCGTCGCCTTGGCGCTCGCGATACCGGTCTCTTCCTCGAGTTCGCGAAAGGCGGCCTCCTCGGGCGCCTCTCCGGGATCGATCCCGCCCTGCGGCATCTGCCACGCGCCGCTCCATTCATGCTCGCGATGATCGGTGCGCTGGCCGACAAAGACCCGCTTCTCCGTATTCAACAGCATGACGCCGGCGCACGGCCGGTACGGCAGGCCTTCGCCCTTGCTCATTCGGCGGCGGCGGCCTGTTCCGGCGCGGCTTCGGCCTCGACTTCGGCGAGGATCAGCTTGAGCGCGTCGAGACAGGCGACGACATCGTCATGCGCCGAGGGGATGATCTTCCGGAGGTTCGCAAAGCCGTGGATATTGCCGCTGGCCTCGCGATAGACGGTATGGACGCCGCCCGCGATCAGCTTGCCCGCATATTCGCGGCCCTGGTCCCGCAGCGGATCGAGGCCTGCCGTCACCAGCACCGTCGGCGGCAGTCCGGCCGTGTCCTTGAGCACCGGATTGAGCCGCCAGTCGGTTTCGTCGCCGGCATAATGATTGCCGAACCATTCCATCGTCGCCGCTTCGAGGAGGAAGCCTTCGGAGAAATCCTCCATCGAGCCGCCATCGGCGCTCATGTCCGTCGCCGGATAGATCAGCCATTGGGCGATGACGGGGACGTCCGCCGGTTCGTCGCGCAGCGCGAGCGAGGTGACCGCCGCGAGATTGCCGCCCGCGCTGTCGCCGACCGGGATCAGGCCTGTAACGTTCAGGCCCAGTTCGTCGGGGCTCCTCGCGATCCAGCGCGCGGCGGCGATGCAATCCTCGGGCGCGGCGGGGAAGGGGGCTTCGGGGGCGAGCCGATAGTCAACCGAGATCACCGGCAGATCGAGCGTGCGCGCGGTTTCGGCGCACAGCCCGTCATGCGTTTCGATATTGCCGATCACGAACCCGCCGCCATGATAGAAGACCACGACCGGGCCGGGTTCGCGGCTCTCGCGCGGATCGTAGAGCCGGGCCGGAATGTCCCCGGCCGGGCCCGGCAGCGTGAAATCGCGCTTGATCGCGAGTTCGCCGGCCGGGCGTTCGGCCATGGTGAAGACCATGTCCATCAGCGCGCGGGCGGTCGCCGGATCGGTTTCGTGCGTCTTCGGGCCTTCCTGCGCTTTCAGCAGGTCGAGCATCATCTGCACATCGGGGCGGATATAAGGCATCGGCATTGTCTCCGGATTTCTTCTATTTTTCGGCCGTTATAGGCGCAAACGTGCGGGCGGCAAGTCGCGGGGTCATGGCGAACTGGCCGGCCGCGCGGATCAGCAGGAACACGGTGAAACTGAGCCAGAGGCCGTGATTGCCGAGTGGCGTCGTCAGCCAGAGCATCGCGCCATAGGCGATGAAGGCGGCGGCCATCGTGCCGAGCATCGCCCGCGTCCAGGTCGCGCCGACGAACACCCCGTCCATGACGAAAGAGGCGACGCCGGCGAGTGGGAGGGCGAGCAGCCAGATATCGTAACGCAGCACGGTTTCGACGACTTGCGGGTCGGTCGAAAAGCTGGCGACCACGGGCCCGGACGCGACCGCGAAAAAGCCTGTGAGGATCAGCGCGGTCCCGATCCCGCGCAACATGATCCGCCGCACCGTCTTGTCGAACCCGTCCCGGTCCTTCGCACCGATCGTCTCGCCGCACAGCACCTGCGCCGCGTTCTCGAACCCGTCGAGCAGCAGCGCGGTGAGCATGAACATCTGGAACAGGATCGCATTGGCGGCGAGGATGGTCGTGCCCTGGATCGCGCCCTGGCGCGTCACGAGCAGGATTGCCGCGGTCAGCAGCAAGGTGCGCAGGAACAGGTCGCGATTGACGCGGAACAGCGCGCCCATCCGCCCCGCCTCCCAAAGGTCCGGCCGCCGCGCCGCCGCAGCGAATGCCGGGAATTTCGCGCTGGGCAGGAGCGCCACCAGCAGCATGGCGAGCTTGCCCGTTTCGGAGATCAGCGTCGCATAGGCGATTCCCATGACGCCCATGTCCCAGACGAGCACGAACAGCACGCCGAGCCCTACATGGATCAGGTTGACCGCCACCTCGACGGCGAGGACGGTCCGCACGCGCCGGAGCCCGATCAGCCAGCCGACAAGCGCCGCGTTGAGCAGCCAGGCCGGCGCCGCCCAGAAGCGGATATCGACATAGAGCGCGGCGTCCGCGCGGACCTCGTCGCCCGCTTCGAGCAGGTCGAGGCCGAGCGGCACCGTCACCGGCTTGGTCGCGAGGAGGACCAGGCCGATCGCGAGCGCGATCGCCGATGCGCGCAACAGCGCGGCCATCTTCTCCTGTTCGTTGCGCTGCCCGGCGGCCTGGGCGGTGAGGCCCGTCGTCGCGGTCTTGAGGAAGTTGAACACCACGAGCAGGCTCATCAGCAGCCGCGCGCCGATCTCGACCGCGCCCTGCGCCGCGGCATCGCCGAGCTGGCCGATGATCCAGATATCGGCGATCCCGATCAGCGCGGTCGCGACATTGGTCGCCATGGCGGGGATCGCGATCGACCAGATGGCGCGCGGATCGTGGGAAGGGAGGGGCCGGTGCATGGAGCGCCGGTCATAGTCTGTCGGCGACGAAGCGCCTATATGCATTTGCGATGCTGCATTTCGTCCATCATTCGGGCTATGTCGCGCCCGCGCCGAAGGGCAGCGCGTTCCGGTTCAACAAATACGGGCTGGTCCGGGAGGCGCTGGCCGATAGCGGCCGCGCCACGACCGTCCATGCGCCGGAGCCGATGCCGCGCCGATGGATCGAAGCCGTGCACGATGGCGATTATGTCGCCGAGGTGATGGCCGCCGCCGTCCCGCGGTCGAAGGAACGGCGGATCGGTTTCGCGGTGACGCCCGATATCCGCGAGCGCTCCTTGCTGGCCCAGGGCGGGACCTGGCTTGCGGCGCTGCTGGCACTCGACCATGGCTATGCCGCCAATGGCGCGGGCGGCAGCCATCATGCGCTGCCGGATACCGGGGCCGGCTATTGCGTGCTCAACGACCTCGCCGTCGCGGCGAACCGTCTGGTGGAGGAGGGCCGCGCGAACCGGGTGCTCATTCTCGATTGCGACGTGCATCAGGGCGACGGCACGGCCGTTCTGCTCGCCGGACGGCCCGATATCTTCACCCTGTCGGTTCATGCCGAAAAGAATTTCCCGGCCCGCAAGGCGCGCTCGTCGCTCGATATCGGCCTGCCGGACGGACTGGAGGATGACGGCTATCTGGCGGCGCTCGCAAAGACGCTGCCGGCTGTTCTCGATCAATTCGCGCCCGAGATCATATTGTATCAGGCGGGGGTCGATCCGCACCGGGACGACCGGCTCGGCAGGCTGGGTCTCAGCGATGCGGGACTTGAGGTGCGGGACCGCTATGTGATGGGCGCAGCGCGGCGGCGGAATATCCCGCTCGCCAGCGTTCTGGGCGGCGGCTATGGCGACGATCATGGCGAAGTTGCCGCGCGGCATGCGCGGACGATCCTCGCGCTGGCCGACGAGGCGGCCCAGTGAGGCAACCAAGTATCGCTGAATCGCTATCGATTTTTTCTATTTTGTTCCGCGCCCCGGCTGTGCATAGGAAGACCGAAGAAGAACAATGCGAGTAATCTGATGGCCAGCGCGGCGGAAACGATCAAACACAAAGCTCCCGAGGATGCGGCCTCGGTCGTTGTCCGCTTCGCGGGCGACAGCGGCGACGGGATGCAGCTGACCGGCGGGCAGTTTACGCTGTCGACGGCGCTGGCGGGCAACGATCTCGCGACTTTTCCCGATTTCCCGGCGGAAATCCGCGCGCCGCAAGGCACCTTGTTCGGCGTTTCGGCGTTCCAGATCCATTTCGGCAGCCATGCGATCCGCACCGCGGGCGACGCGCCGGACGTGCTGGTCGCGATGAACCCGGCGGCACTCAAGACCAACGTTGAGGATTTGCGCGAAGGCGGACTGATCATCGCCGACAGCGGCGCGTTCGGCGACCGCAACCTCTCCAAGGCGGGATATGAAGAAAACCCGCTCGAGGACGGGTCGCTCGCCAAATGGCAGCTGCTCTCGCTCGACATGTCGGAAATGACGCTCGAAGCGGTGAAGCCGTTCGGCCTTTCGAACAAGGAAGCGCTGCGCTGCAAGAATATGTGGACGCTGGGACTCTCGCTCTGGATGTTCGACCGCAAGCGCCAGCCGGTGATCGACTGGCTCGAGGCCAAATTCGCGAAGAAGCCCGAGGTCGCCCAGGCCAATATCGCGGCGCTCAATGCCGGGCACGCCTATGGCGAGACGGCGGAGCTCGGCTATGCCTTCCAGCCCCGCCATGTCGACGCCGCGCCGGCCGAGCCGGGGCTATATCGCACGGTGACAGGCGCGGAGGCGATTTCGCTCGGCCTGCTGGCCGGCGCGAAGCTTGCCGACCTGCCGATGTTCTTCGGCGGCTACCCGATCACCCCGGCCTCGGCGATCCTCCATCATCTCTCGCGGCTCAAACAGTTCGGCGTCACCACCTTCCAGGCCGAAGACGAGATCGCGGCGATCGGCGCGGCGATCGGCGCGAGCTATGCCGGTTCGCTGGGCGTGACCTCCTCCTCGGGTCCCGGCATCGCGCTGAAGGGCGAGGCGATGGGCCTTGCGATCATGACCGAGCTGCCGCTCGTCATCGTCAATTCGCAGCGTGGCGGCCCGTCCACGGGCCTGCCGACCAAAACCGAACAGTCGGACCTGTACCAGGCGATCTACGGCCGCAACGGCGATGCGCCGATGCCGGTAATCGCCGTCCGTTCGCCGTCCGATGCGTTCGACTGCGCGATCGAGGCGTGCCGCATCGCGACCCGGTTCATGACCCCCGTGATGCTGCTGACCGACGGCTATATCGCGAACGCGGCCGAGCCCTGGAAAATGCCCGATGTCAATGAATTCGAGCCGTTTCCTGTGTCTTTCTATGAAGAAACGTCGGACGAGGGCGACCATTTCAATCCGTATCAACGCGACGACAAACTCGCCCGGCCTTGGGTGAAACCCGGCACGCCGGGTCTGATGCACCGGATCGGCGGTATCGAGAAGGGTTCGGGCAGCGGCAATATCGACTATTCGCCCGAGAACCATCAGCAAATGACCGATCTGCGCGCGCAGAAAATCCTCAACGTCGCCGACGACGTGCCCGAGCAGGACGTCGATCTCGGCGAAGCGGGCGAGACGCTCGCCGTGGTCGGATGGGGATCGACCTATGGCCCGATCCACCAGGCCGTCGCCCGCGCACGGGCCAAGGGACACAGCGTTGCGCATATTCATCTGCGCTATGTCTGGCCGCTGCCGCGCAATCTGGGCGAGTTGCTGAAGAGCTACGACAGGATCCTGGTTCCCGAAATGAACAAGGGCCAGCTCAAGACCGTGCTGCGCGACCAGTATCTGGTCGACGCCCGGCCGCTGAACAAGGTGTCGGGCCAGCCCTTCCGCATTGCCGAAATCGAAGCGGCGATCGAGGAGCATCTCGGTGGATGACAAGCCGAAAAGCGTTCTGCCCCTGGTCGGGATGCTGGTTGTGATCCTGGTTATTATTTACATGCTGTGGAGCTGAGGAGGCTGCCATGGGCGAGGTCTTAAATCACAACCGTCATGCTGAACTTGGTTCAGCATCCACTCTTCCTGCTGCGAAGACGGTGCCGATGGAACAGTGGACCCTGAAACAAGTTGGCGGTTATCCCCTTCGGACAAGGAACGGCCACAGAGGTGGTTTTCGTCATTGCGAGGAGGCCCGAACTTGCTTCGGGGCGACGCGGCAATCCAGAGCGGCAGGCGACGTCGCTTGCCGCTCTGGATTGCTTCGCTACGCTCGCAATGACGATCCTTGTCGGAAAGGGACAAACACCAAACAAGTTCAGGGTGACGACAGAGTGAACGATGTATCCATGCCGCCAAATCACTGGTCGAGGACAAGCCGATGAACGACATGACTCCTGTCAAGACGACGCTCAAGGATTGGGAAACCGATCAGGAAGTGCGCTGGTGTCCGGGTTGCGGCGACTATGCGATCCTCAAGGCCGTGCAGCGGACAATGCCCGAAATCGGCGCCGATCCCGCCAACACCGTGTTCGTCTCCGGCATCGGCTGCTCGTCGCGCTTCCCCTATTATATGGAGACCTATGGCTTCCACACGATCCACGGCCGCGCGCCGACGGTCGCGACGGGGGTCAAGCTCGCCAATCCGGAGCTCGATGTCTGGCTCGTCACCGGCGACGGCGACGGCCTGTCGATCGGCGGCAACCATATGCTCCACCTGCTGCGCCGCAATGTCGATTGCCAGGTGCTGCTCTTCAATAACGAGATATATGGCCTCACCAAGGGCCAGTATTCGCCGACCTCGCGCACCGGGACGACGAGCCCGTCGACGCCGTTCGGATCGGTCGACCGGCCGGTCAATCCCTGCGCCTTCGCGCTCGGCTCGGGCGCGCGCTTCGTCGCCCGCGGGATCGATGTGAACAAGAAGCTGACCGACGCCTTCAAGGCCGCCTATGCGCACAAGGGCACGGCGTTCGTCGAGATTTTCCAGAACTGCATCGTCTACAACGAGGACGTGTTCGAGGAATTCGTCAACAAGAAAACGGCGACGGACACGCAGATTTGGCTCGAACATGGCGAGCCGCTGCTGTTCGCCAATGGCACCAAGGGCCTCGCGCTCGACCGCGAGCATCCTGAACATCTGAAGCCCATCGTCGTCGATGTCGTCGATGGCGACTGGCAGGCCGCCGGCGTGCTGCGCCACGACCAGACCAACCATACGCTCGCCTATATGCTCGTCGAAATGCCGTTCGGCGAATATCCGATGGCGCTCGGCGTGATCTATGACGACCCGCGCCCGACCTTCAACCAGGTGCTGACCAAGCAGAAGGACGAGGTATCGAAAGGGAAACCCACCGATTTGCAGGCTCTGATCGAGCATGGCCAGACCTGGACCGTGGAGGAGGACGGACCGGAGCTGTAATCCGGCATGGACAATCTGACCCATAGCCTGGCCGGGGCTGTGCTCGGCCAGATGGGGCTCAAGAAGAAAACCGGCCTCGGCATGGCCACGCTCATCATCGCGGCCAATATTCCCGACATCGATGCGCTCGCGACCCTGCTCGGCGGCCATCAGCATCTCGCCATCCGCCGCGGCATTACCCACGGGCCACTGGCGGTGCTGGTGCTGCCGGTCCTGCTGACCGGCATCATGATCGCCTTCGACCGGTGGCAGGCGCGGCGCGGGAAACGGCCGCCCGATCGTTTGTCACTCCGCAAAGGCTGGCTGCTGGCGCTGGCCTATATCGGCACGCTCAGCCATCCGGCGCTCGACTATCTGAACAATTACGGGATCCGCCTGCTCGAGCCATTCTCCGATCGATGGGTCTATGGCGATACGCTGTTCATTATCGATGTCTGGGTCTGGGCGGCGCTGGGCATCGCCTTGTGGCTCTCGATATGGCGGGAGCGGAGCGGGCGGGACGATTGGCGGCTCCCCGCCATCGCCGCCTTCGCCATCGTTCTTGCCTATATCGGCGCCAACGGCCTGATCTCCAATCGGGCGGAGCACCTGACCAGCCAGCAAGTTGCCGAAGTCAGGGGCCAGCCGGCCGAACTCGTCGTCGCCAACAATCTGCCGATCACATTCTGGGCACGCGATATGCATTGGCGCGGGCAGGGCGAGATCGGCAGCGGCTATTTCACGCTGTTCGGCGGAGAAGACGTGGTGACCCTGAACGACGATACCCGGCCCGACGGGATGGCCGAGATCGACTGGAGCACCGTTTCCGCCGACAATCCGGACGCCCGGGCCTATCTGTTCTGGGCGCGGATGCCGTTCGTCGAGCGCCGGGAGGGAAGGGTGTTGTTGCGGGACCAGAGATTCACCTTTGACGGTATTGGGGATCGCTTCACGGTTGATGTAACAGTTCCGGAATGAGCAGTATTTCCATCATCTGGTTCCGCCGCGATCTCCGTTTGTCCGATCAGGCGGCGCTTGTGGCCGCCGCCGCCGGGGGACCGGTCATTCCCGTCTATGTCCTCGACGACGAAACGCCCCAGCATCGCATAATGGGTTCGGCGTCGCGCTGGTGGCTGCATCATTCGCTCGATTCGCTTGACAAAAGCCTGCGCGACAAGGGCTCGCGGCTGATCCTGCGGCGCGGCGCGAGCGCGACGATCCTCGCCGATATCGCGGCCAAGGCCGGGGCATCGGAAATCCACGCGCTGCGCCATTACGAGCCCTGGTGGCGCAACGCGGAACGCGACCTGAAGGACGCGCTGCCCGACGGCGTCGCGCTCTGCCTGCACGACGGAAATTACCTGATGCCGCCGGGCGCGGTGACGACCGGCAGCGGCGACCCGTACAAGATCTACACACCCTTCTGGAAATCGCTGCGCGAGCATATGCCGCCGGCCGAGCCGGCCCGCACGCCGCAGACGATCGATGCGCCCGGGAAATGGCCGGCCAGCGACGATCTCGGCGATTGGGGTCTGTTGCCGACCAAGCCCAACTGGGCCACCGGCTTCGACGTCTGGAGTCCGGGCGAGGCGGGCGCGCGGCGCAATGTCGACAGTTTCGTCGACAAGGCGACGCGCTACGATAATCGCCGCAATTTACCCTCTGTCGAAGGCACCGCGCGCCTCTCGCCGCATCTCCATTTCGGCGAGGTGTCGCCCGCCTATGTCTGGCACCGCGTATCGGGGCCCGGCCGCGACGTCACGACCTTCCAGAAGGAGCTGGTCTGGCGCGATTACGCCCAGAATGTCATCTGCCAGTTCCCCCGATATGGCGGGGAGGGCTATCGCGACCAGTTCGACGCTTTTCCCTGGCGCGATTTCCGCTCTTCGGCCGTACGTGAGGAATTTGACCGCTGGTGCAGGGGCGAGACCGGCTATCCGATCGTCGACGCCGGGATGCGCGAGCTCTGGGCGACGGGCTGGATGCACAACCGCGTCCGCATGATCGCCGCGAGCTTCCTCATCAAGCATCTCCTGATCGACTGGCGCGAGGGCGAGCAATGGTTCTGGGACACGCTCGTCGACGCCGATTACGGATCGAACGCCACCAACTGGCAATGGGTCGCCGGCACCGGCGTCGATTCCAACATGTTCGTGCGGATCATGGCGCCGCTCAGCCAGTCCGAGAAATTCGACGCGGGCGACTATATCCGCCGCTGGGTGCCCGAGCTGGCGGACATCGACGATCCCTATGTCCACGATCCCGAAGAGCATGGCTGCCGGCCGGAGGATTACCCGGCCAAGATCATCGGCCACCGCGAAGCGCGGCAGCGGGCGCTCGACGCCTATAAAAAGGTCAAGGCATAACCCCCGTACGTCATTCCGAACTTGATCCGGAATCCAGAGCCCAAAGCGATATCGCCTACCGCCCTGGACCCCGGATCAAGTCCGGGGTGACGGTCACCCAAATGCAGATATGGAAGCGTTGCCCTGGGCAACCTTTTTGGGCCATAAGCCCGCGCAGGAGGGGTTATGGCGAGCAGTCCGTCACCGCGCGGGGAGCATCTGCTGAAGGCGGATCGCGGTTTTTCGACCGGATCGTCCCGGCTGTCGCGCCTGTTCGCGCCCGGTTTCCACAAGCTGCTCGACCGGATCGACGCCGGCCTCGCGACAGGGCAACTCGACGCACGGCTGCCCGACGGCGAAACGCGCATATTGGGCGGCCGGGCGCCGGGCGTCGCCGCCGAGATCGAGCTCACAAGCTGGCGGCCGCTGATCCGGCTCATGACGTCGGGCTCGGTGGGCTGGTATCGCGGATGGGCCGAGGGCGAATGGGCGAGCCCCGCGCCCGAAAAGCTGTTCGAACTGTTCGTCGTCAACCAGGAAACGCTCGGCAATACCGGGCGCGCCAAGGGCCTCGCGCGCTGGGTCAACCGCCAGGCGCACCGGATGCGCGCCAACAATCGCGAAAACGCTCGCCGCAACATCGCCGCCCATTACGATCTCGGCAACGATTTCTACGCCAGTTGGCTCGATCCGAGCATGACCTATTCGAGCGCGGTGTTCGCCGAACCGATCGGCGGGGAGGAAGATCTCGAAGCGGCGCAGCACCGCAAGCTCAAACTGCTGCTCGACCGGCTCGACCTCAAGCCCGGTGACCGGCTGCTCGAGATCGGCTGCGGTTGGGGCGGGCTGATGGAGGTCGCGGCGCGCGACTATGGCGCGGAGGTCACCGGTATCACGCTCTCGACCGAGCAGAAGGCCCATGCCGAACAGCGGCTTGCCGATGCGGGGCTCGCCGGCCAGTGCCGGGTCGAGCTGACCGACTATCGCGACGTTGCGGGCAGCTTCGACGCCGTCGCCAGCGTCGAGATGGTCGAGGCGGTCGGCCAGGAATATTGGCCCGCCTATCTCGGCGCGATCGCCGCGCGGCTGAAGCCCGGCGGGCGGGCCGCGATCCAGCTGATCTCGATGGACGCCGGGATGTTCGAGGGCTATGCGGCGAACACCGATTTCATCCAGACCTATGTGTTTCCGGGCGGCATGCTGATCGAGGAAGGCCGGTTTGCGCATATCGCCCGCGAACAGGGCCTCAGCTGGCGCGACCGCACGGGTTATCACACCCATTATGCCGAGACGCTGCGGCGCTGGCGCGCGAATTTCGACCGGGCGATCGCCGAGCAGCGCCTGCCGGACGGGTTCGACGCGCGGTTCCACGATCTGTGGCGCTATTATTTGATGTATTGCGAAGGCGGGTTTCAGGCCGGCGGCATAGACGTCGCGCAGGTGACGCTGGTGAAAGAGGATTAATGGGGCTCAACATTTTTCCGTCATTGCGAGAAGGCCCGAACTTGTTTCGGGGCGACGCGGCAATCAAGAGCCGCAAAGCGTATCGCCAGCCGCTCTGGATTGCTTCGCTGCGCTCGCAATGACGTATTGAATACATCGACACGGGAACGAAAATGAAGAAACTGATCTTGGCTACTGCTGCAACGTTTGGACTGGCGCTCGCCTCCCCCGCAAACGCGCAAGACACGGCCGAAGCGGAAAGCCACGTCCCAACCGATCTCAATATCCTGATGTGGACGCAGCCGCAGCGCGATTTCGCCTTTCCGCGGATGGAGGAACTCGCGCCGGTCCGCACGATCCCCAATGCCGACACGTTCCGCGAACTCCCGCGCGGCCCCGGTCTCGATCTCGCGATTGCGATCGACGGCGAGAGCTGGACGCTCGACCGCTATTTCGCGGACCAGCGCGCCGCGGGCGTCATCGTCATCCATAATGGCGAGGTCCGGCTCGAACGCTATCGGATGGGCGCCGATGTCGATACCCGCTGGACGAGCTTCTCGGTCGCCAAGTCGCTGACCTCCACCCTGGTCGGAGCGGCGATCGCCGACGGCCATATCGCGTCGCTCGACGCGCCCGTCACCGATTACATCCCCGAGCTTCGGGGCAGCGGCTATGACGGCGTGACCGTCCGCCAGCTGCTGACGATGACCTCGGGCGTGCGCTGGAACGAGGATTATACCGATCCCAATTCGGACGTATCGCTGTTCAACCAGGTCACGCCCGAGCCCGGCGTGGACCCGGTCGTCACCTATATGCGCACGCTGGAAAGCGAGGTCGAACCCGGCACGCGCTGGCAGTACAATACCGGCGAGACCAACCTGATCGGCGTGGTCGTCGCCAACGCCGTCGGCATGCCGCTCGCCGACTATCTGTCGCAGAAGATCTGGTCGCGCATCGGCATGGCGCAGGACGGCGAATGGATCGTCAATGCGGGCGGCAACGAGATCGCCGGCTGCTGCATCTCGGCGACGGTGCGCGACTATGCGCGCTTCGGGCTGTTCGTGCTGGGCGGCGGCACGATCGGCGACGAGCGCGTCGTCCCAGAAGGCTGGTTCGCGGCGGCGGGCACCCGCCAGGCCGATATCGGCGCGCCGGGCCGCGGTTACGGCTATCAATGGTGGACCTTCGACGATAGCAGCTTCGCCGCCCAGGGCATCTTCGGCCAGGGCATTTTCATCGATCCGGCGCGGAATTTGGTGATCGCGAGCAATGGGAATTGGCCGGTGGCGAGTGAAGCGGGGTATCGGGAGCGGCGCAATGCCTTTTACCGCGCGGTGCAGATGGCGGTGGATGCGGAGGGGGGCGGAGAGTAGATGCCAGTTTGCGGTTGAGGGTCGAATCTGGGTTTTCGGCATATTAGCTCCATTCCAAAAAAACCCTATTTCCTTGAAATGTTGGAAAACATCTGACCTATACTGTCGGATGACGGACAAATCGCTGCCCACCGAACCCGCCACGCGGCACCCCGAAACCGCCAAGGACACCGGTTTCTTCTACGCGGACGGCCGGCCCGTTCCGCCGACCCATCCCGATCATGGGCCGATGGAGAATCTGCCGCGCCAGGCGGATGGGAGTTTCGCGGCTTATTATTATTGTTCGAAAGAGGAGCTGGCGGCCGCCGAGGTCGATCGTCCGCCCGCGCGTCGCCAGCGGCATGACGGCTGGACGCCCGACCGGATCGAAAGATTCCTCGAAGCACTGCGCTCCACGGCCAGCATCAAGGATGCCTGCCGGATCGTCGGCATGTCGCGCCAGTCGGCCTATAACCTCTATAATCGCGAAGAAAGCGCGCATATCCGCAAGGCGTGGGACGAGGCCTTGCGCGCCTGCACCAATGTCCTCGCCACGACGGCGTTCGACCGGGCGGTTAACGGCACCGAGGAGCAAGTCTATTACAAAGGCGAGTTCGTCGGGTGGCGGGACAGATATGACAATCGCCACCTGCAATGGATGTTGCGGGTGCGCGATCCGCTGAACTGGGCGCCGCTCACCGAATTGGAGGGCTGGATGCGCCAGCGCGGCCTCGAAAAGCCCGAAGCGATCGAACCGTCCTTGCGCCGACTCACCGAGGCCGAGGAAGAGTGGAGCCGGAGACTGCCGGGAGAAGAGGGTGAGCCGCCCGCGACGCTGCCCGAACCAGCGGAGGACCGGGGCGGCAATGGGGCAGAAGACGAGAAATCCTGAACGGCGGCTGTGTGTCCACTATGTCAACTTAGGCTACTGCATTGCATGAAGCGTTATTGCGAGGAGGGCCGAACTTGTTTCGGTCCGACGCGGCAATCCAGAGCCGCGAACGATACCGATTGAGGCTCTGGATTGCTTCCCCCGGCACGAGCCCGGGGTCGCAATGACGGCGTTTCCAATCTGGATCGTCATGACTATGCCGCAGTCCGCCACCGCCTAGGGCGTGTAATAGGTCGGCGATCCCGGTCCGACCGGGAACCCGAGCACGAAGGTCCAGACGAAGAAGAATATCGACCAGGTGATGATGAAGAAGATCGTATAGGGCAGCATCATCGCGATCAGCGTGCCGACGCCGAGATTGCGTTCGTACCGCGTCGCCCAGGCCAGTATCAGTCCGAAATAGCTCATCATCGGCGTGATGATATTCGTCGTCGAATCGCCGATCCTGTAGGCCGCCTGGATCGCCTCGGGCGCGTAGCCGATCAGCATCAGCATCGGCACGAAGATCGGCGCGGTGACCGCCCATTGCGCCGAGGCCGAGCCCAGCGACAGGTTGATCATCGCGCATATCAGGATGAAAAAGAAAAACAGCGCGGGTCCGGTCAGCCCGCTCTCCTGCAGGAATTGCGCGCCGGTCACCGCCGTGATCGCGCCCAGATTGGTCCAGCCGAAAAAGGCGACGAACTGGGCGGCGAAAAAGACCAGCACGATATAGAGGCCGAGCGAGGAGAGCGCGGCGGCCATCGCGTCGATCACGTCGCGATCGGTCTTCATCGTGCCGACCGCCCGGCCATAGGCATAGCCGATGGCGACGAAGAAGATCAGGATCCAGACGACGAAACCCTGGAAGAAGGGCGAATCGATGCGGTCGCCGGTTTCCGGATTGCGCAATATGCCCCAGTCGGGAACCAGCGTGAGCGCCATCAGGCCGAGCACGCCGAGCAGCGCGATACCGGCCCAGCGCAGACCCTTCCTCTCATTCTGCTCGAGCGGTTGCATCATATGGTCGTCGAGGATCGTCGGGTCCGCCTGGGAGGGGTTATATTTCCCGAGCTTCGGCTCGACGATGTAGATCGAGACCAGCGAGCCGACGATCGTGATCAGGAAGGTGGAGGCGACCATGAAGTACCAGTTGGCGGTCGCCAGCACGACATAGTCGGGATCGATCAGGCGCGCGGCCTCCTGGGTGATGCCCGCGAGCAGCGGATCGATCGTGCCGATCAGCAGGTTGGCGCTGTAGCCGCCCGACACCCCGGCGAATGCGGCCGCCATGCCGGCCAGCGGGTGCCGGCCCAGCGCATAATAGATCGCCGCGGCCAAGGGGATCAGCACGACATAGCCGACTTCCGATGCGGTATTGGAGACGATCCCGGCAAAGACGATCGCGACCGTCACGAGCTTGGGCGGTGCGCCCAGCACCATGCTGCGCACGGCGGCCGAGAGGAGGCCTGACTGCTCGGCGACGCCGACGCCGATCATCGCCACCAGCACCACGCCGAGCGGCGCGAAACTGGTGAAATTGCCGACGAGATTGGTGAAGATGCGCCGCACGCCGTCGCCGTCGAGCAGGCTGACCGCGCGGATCATGCCGTCTTCGGCGACGCCGGGCGCACCGGCCGGCCGCGGGTCGACGACCGCCACGCCCATCCATCCGAACAGGCCCGAGACGACGACGATCCCCACCGCCAATATGGCGAACAGGGTCACCGGATGGGGCAGCAGGTTGCCGAGCCATTCGACGCCGTCGAGAAAGCGGGTGAAGGCGTTGCGGCGCGGTTCAATCGCCTGCTGCTGACCGTCGGCCATCAAGGTCTCCAATCGAGATCGTACCGGATACTGCCGCGACCGGAGAGCGCGCAGCGCGAAGCCAACCTTATGATTACAAGGCAGAAGCGAGTCCAGAGCGGCACCGGCGGCGCGCTTCACCGGACCGCCCCCTGTCGGGGCGGGCCGTTCACGCGGCCTTCATGGAATCCGCATAGGGTGGGCGCCTGGGCTTCGGACGGGCGTCCATCGGCGATGCGCGTCGGGAGCGCCGTTCGACATTCGGCACAAGGATTGGGACACCGGCATTCCATGACCATCGCAGCACCCCTGGGAACGATCGTCATCCTGACAATGGCGCTGGTTGCAGCGCCCGCCGACGGGACGGGCGCCCGCGAATGGCGCGGGCAATGCGAATATGCCGACCGGTTCGCGCCGCTGTTGGAGCAGGGCGATCATTCCTTCGCCCTGTGCGATTCGGTCGCGATCGATCCGGGCGGCGATCGCGATACGTTCGATTTCCGCCGCGACAGCTGGGGATCGATGATCCGCTTCGAAGGCGCGCTGGCCGGCGATCGCATGGCCGTCAGCCATATACGGCTTCGCGCCAACGAACCGCGACCGGCCACCGGAACCTGCGAGATTTTCCATCGCGGCGAGGCGCTTTCGACGATCGCCTGCGTCGCGACCGCGCGCGGGCAGACCTATGTCGCCAATTTCGTGCCGCGGCGGTAGCGGCGGCAGCTTCGCCACGAGCAATCGAAGCCGGCCGCTTGACGCGAAAATCGCGATCTGTTCTAGTGTTTTATGTAAGTAATGCACTAGGAGTCGGCATTGAAACATTTTCACTCAATCGCAGCCGTAGCGTGTCTGCTGGCTTTCTCCGGTTCCGCCGCGCACGCGCTGTCGGGCGCAGGCCCGTCGCCGGGCGACGCGGCCGTGCCTTCGGAAATCTCCGAAAGAGCGCAGCAGCTCGTCGCCCAACCCGGGATCGCCGCTCTCGGCATTGCGATGATCGAGAATGGCGAAGTCCAATGGGCGGCGGCCTATGGCCAACAGGCGCCCGGCGTACCGGCATCGACGGACACGATGTTCAACACCGCCTCGGTCGCGAAGACGATTATCGCCGAGACGGTTCTCCGGCTCGTCGGCCGGGACGGAATGTCGCTCGACGATCCGATCGCGGAATTTTACCGGCATCCCGATCTGTCCGCCGATCCGCGCTATGAACAGCTGACGCCGCGGCTGATCCTGTCGCATCAGGCCGGTCTGCTGAACTGGCCCTATCTGTACGACGACGGAAAGCTCGCCTTCGTAGCCGATCCCGGCCAGGGAGAGATCCGCTATTCGGGCGCCGGCATCCGGATCCTCGCGCGCTATCTCGAAGAACGGTTCGGGGCGTCCTATCCCGATATCGTCCAGCAGACCCTGCTCGACCCGCTCGGCGTGACCGGCATATCGGTTCGGCGAACACCCGATCTGGCGGGCCGGGTGCCGCAGGCGCGGACGCCGGACGGCCGCACCTTCCCGCCCTTCACGAGATCGGAAGAGGGCGGCGAGATCGAAATCGGGCAATGGAGCGCTGCCGACAATCTTTTCGCGAGCGTGGAGGGATATGCGGACCTGCTCACCAGGGTGATCGCCGGCGAGGGTCTGAGCCCGGAAATGGCGGAGGAACGCCAGCGGCTGCATTCCAGCTCGGAAACCGAGCTCGGCTATCAATGCATCCTGCCCGCGGAAGAATGCCCGAGCCCGTTGGGTTTCGGCCTTGGCTGGACGCTGTTCGGCGAACCCGATCGCATGATCCTCAACCATAGCGGCAACGATTTCGGCGAACATGCGCAGGTCTATTTCAGCCCGCAAAGCGGCGACGGCCTGGTCCTTTTCTTCAGCGGCGGCAATGCCTGGGTCGCCGGCCTCGAACTGATGGAACTGGTCGATCCCGATCTGCGCATGGCGCGCCACTATCGCGCCCTGTACGAGCGCATGCAGGCGCAACAATCCGCCGAAGCGGAATAGGCGCGCGGTCGGCAAGTCGCGCTTCCCGGTCCATCGGTTCTACAACCGCGCGGTTGGCGGCCATATTCGCGCGCGGCGCATCCATTGCAGGTGGCGACTGTGGTACCGAATCCGGCGGCGGACCGGCCTGCGCTCATGATAGACCTCCTCGCGCGTACCGTTGACGGCGCGATCGATGGCCGTGAGGTGGAGCGGACGAGGGAAACGCTGTATGTCAACTTTGCAAAGTTACGGCAATATTGTTGTGCGCTATGCCGTGCGACCCGGCTCGACGTCCAGCACGAATGGGGCTCTCACGGCGCGCTCACCGCTGATCGCCGAGCTCGCGTTAACGAACAGCGTATCGCCGATGCGGACCTGGCTCGCGCTGGCATGGACATGGCCGAAACAATGGAGGCGCGGAGCGATCCGTTCGATCTGTGCGGCCAAGTGCGGACAACCATGCGAATGGCCGCGGCTCGAGTGGTCCAGTATCCCGGCGGGCGGCACATGGGTCACCAGGATATCGAGCCCCGAAGGGATTGCCGCCCATCTGTCGCGCAGCGCGTCATCGTCGAGATGGAAGGCATGGCTTGCCAGTTCGGGGACCCAGGGCGCGGCGTAGATATCCAGTCCTTCGACGGTGAGCCGTTCGTCCTGAAGGTAGCGGGCATTGCGGAACGGCTGCTTCGTGCGCGCCAGCGCGGCCTCCAGGGCAAGGTCATGATTGCCGCCGGTGACAAGGATTGTTGGGTAATCCTGCCGCCCGAACCAGTCGTCGATATCCGTCAACGCCGCCGCGTCCCGGTCGAAAAGATCGAGCATGTCGCCGCAATGGATCAGGATATCGCCGCCCGGCAGTGACAGCGATCCGTGCATCGCATGAGTATCGCTGATGATGGTGACGGAAACGGACATTGGCGGGTCGCTCTTACGCCAACCGGACGCCGTACGCTAGGCGTCCGGGTACTCCACCTTCGTCCGATGCCCGGTCTCGAAATCGCCGGTCGCCAGCTCGACGATCGCGTCCGCAACGGCTTCGGGCGGCTTGAGTGCGGACTGGTCTTCGCCCGGATAGGCGAGTTTGCGCATATCGGTGGCGGTGGCGCCCGGATCGACGATCGCGACTTTCAATGGCGCGAGATTCTTCACCTCCTCGCCATAGGCTGCGACCAGCGTGTCGAGCGCCGCCTTGGACGCGCCGTACGCGCCCCAGAAGGCGCGGGGAGCCGCGCCGACGCTCGAGGTGAGCGCGATGACGTGGCCCCGCTCGCTCTTCTTCAGCATCGGATCGAACGCGGCGATCAGCGCCTGCTGTGCCGTGAAGTTCAAGGTCATCACTTCGGACAGTTCCTTGGCCTCGATCTGCGCGACCGGGGTCAGCGAGCCGAGTATCGCTGCGTTGAGCACGAGGATATCGAGCGCGTCCCAGCGTTCGCCGATGGCCGCCGCGAGCCGGGCGATGCTGTCACCGTCGACCAGGTCGAGCGGGGCGATGGTGGCGTTGCCGCCGGCCTCGTGGATGGCTTCCTCGACTTCCTCGAGCCCGCCGACGGTGCGTGCGACGAGGATGACATGCGCGCCCTCGGCCGCCAGCGCCTTCGCCGTGGCCGCGCCGATCCCTCTGCTGGCGCCGGTTACAAGGGCCAGCCTTCCGTCCAGTTTCTTGGTCATCTAGTTCCGATCGTCCTCAGCTTGTCGAAGTATCATGTCACGCGTTCGGCGAGCAGCGGCAGCTGGGTGACATTGTCGAGGCCGTCATGATCGGTCAGCGGCGTCGGATATTCGCCGGTGAAACAGGCGTCGCAGCTCTGCGGATGCTCGTTGTCCCGCCCGGTCTCGCCGAGCGCCCGGTAGAGGCCGTCGATCGAGATGAAGGCGAGGCTGTCGGCGCGGATATACTGCCGCATGCCCTCGACATCGTGCTGCGCCGCGAGCAGTTTTTCGCGCTCGGGCGTATCGACCCCGTAGAAGCAGCTGTTGCGGGTAGGCGGGCTCGCGATCCGCATATGGACCTCGGCCGCCCCGGCCTCGCGCATCATGTCGACGATCTTGGTGCTCGTCGTACCGCGGACGATCGAATCGTCGATCAGCACGACACGCTTGCCTTCGATCAGCGGGCGGTTGGCATTGTGCTTGAGCTTGACGCCGAGATGCCGAACCTTGTCGCCCGGCTGGATGAAGGTGCGGCCGACATAGTGCGAGCGGATGATGCCGAGTTCGAACGGGATGCCCGATTCCTGCGCATAGCCGATCGCGGCGGGCGTGCCGGAATCGGGCACCGGAATGACGAGATCGGCATCGACCCCGTTTTCGCGGGCCAGCTCCGCGCCGATCTGCTTGCGGACCGAATAGACGGACTGGCCGTCGACGATCGAATCGGGCCGCGAGAAATAGACATGTTCGAAGATGCAGGGGCGGGGCGCGGTGGGCGCGAAGGGGCGGTGCGTCTTGATCCCGTCGTCATTGACGACGATCAGCTCGCCGGGTTCGACCTCGCGGATGAATTCGGCCCCGACGACGTCGAAGGCGACGCTCTCGGACGCGAAGATCACCGCGTCGCCGAGCTTGCCCATCACGAGCGGGCGGATGCCCAGCGGATCGCGACATCCGATCATGCCTTCGGGCGTCAGGCAGACGAGCGAATAGGCGCCCTCGAGCTGTTTGAGCGCGTCGATGAAACAGTCGAGCAGCCGCTTGAAGCCCGACGTCGCGACGAGATGGATGATGGCTTCCGTGTCGGAGGTCGACTGGAAGATCGAACCATGCTTCACCAGATCTTTGCGCAGGGTCCAGGCATTGGAAATATTGCCGTTATGCGCGACCGCAAAGCCGCCGGACGACAGCTCGGCGTAGAGGGGCTGGACGTTGCGCAGCCCGCTTTCGCCGGTCGTCGAATAGCGGACATGGCCGCAGGCCGCATCGCCGGGCAGCTGCCGGATGATATGGTCTTCGTCGAAATTGCCCGCGACATGGCCGATAGCGCGGTGGCTGTGAAACCATTTGCCGTCGAAGCTCGTGATGCCGGCGGCTTCCTGGCCGCGATGCTGGAGCGCGTGCAGGCCGAGCGCCACGACCGCGGATGCGGTATCGGCGCCCCAGATGCCGAACACGCCGCATTCCTCGCGCAGCTTATCCCCGTCGTCGGAACAGTCGAATGGATCAGTGGTCAGCATAGCGACTCCGGCACCATGGTCGGTCACGTGCGTGCATATAGGGACGGGAATCGTATTTGTCTCGTCTTTGTCATAAAGCGTTTGGGAATCATCCAAATCCAGTCGGGGAAAGCGGAACGATTATGGCCAACGAACGCGAGACCGGGCTGGCGCTCGACCCGAAGTTCGACGCCAATGGATTGCTCACCGCGGTGGTCACCGACCGCGCGAGCGGGGCCGTCCTGATGGTCGCGCACATGAACCGCGAGGCGCTCGACCGGACGCTTGAAACCGGGACGGCGCATTTCTGGTCCCGCAGCCGCAAAACGCTGTGGCAGAAGGGCGAGACGTCGGGCAATATCCTCCACGTCGCCGAGGCACGGATCGATTGCGATCAGGACGCGGTCTGGCTGATCGTCGATCCGGCCGGCCCGGCCTGCCACACGGGCGAAACGAGTTGCTTCTACCGGCGCATCGAGGGCGGGGGATTGCGGCGTCTCGACTAGCAAAGCCCGAAATTTCGAAATAGTATTTCCCAATGACGTAGCGTCATCGCTTGACGTTAACGTGAACGTTAGCTAAGAGGGGTTCATGGCAAGAGCATTACCGCAAGCGGGCATCGATACGCCCGACGAAAAGAATCGCGAAACCTATTCGATCTCCGATCTGTCCGAGGAATTCGGCGTAACGCCGCGCGCCTTGCGTTTCTATGAAGACGAAGGACTGATCTCGCCGGAACGCCACGGGCTGACCCGAGTCTATGCCAAGCGCGACCGCGCCCGGCTTGCCTGGATCCTGCGCGCCAAGCGCGTCGGGTTCAGCCTCGCCGATGTCCGGGAGATGATCGATCTCTACGATCTGGGAGACGGCCGCACCAAGCAGCGGGCGGTCACGCGCGAGAAATGCAAGGAGCGTATCGAGGCCCTGAAAGGCCAGCGCTCCGACATCGACTCGTCGATCGCGGAACTCGAGGGTTTCCTCGAGCTGCTCGACGAAGTCGAAAGCGAATAACGCACCCCTTTAGTCAGTACAGGAATTCACCATGCCCACTTACACCGCGCCCGTTCGTGACAGCCAGTATGTGCTGAACCATATCGTCGGCCTCGATCGCTATTCGAACCTTCCGGGTTTCGAGAACGCCACGATGGAGATGGCCGACGCGATCCTCACCGAAGGCGGCAAGTTCTGCTCGGAAGTGCTGTTTCCGCTCAACCAGGTCGGCGACGAACAGGGCTGCACGCGGCATGACGACGGCTCGGTCACGACGCCCGAAGGATTCAAGGAAGCCTATCGGCAGCTGGTCGAAGGGGGCTGGACGACCCTGACCGGGCCCGAGGAATTCGGCGGGCAGGGGCTGCCGCATGTCCTCGGCACGGCGATCGAGGAATATATGATCAGCTCCAACATGGCTTTCGCCATGTATAACGGCCTGACCATGGGCGCGACGGCCGCGATCATGGCCAAGGGCTCGCAGGAGCAGAAGGAAAAATACGTCCCCAAGATGGTCTCGGGCGAATGGGGCGGCACGATGAACCTGACCGAGCCGCATTGCGGAACCGATCTCGGTCTGATCCGCACGAAAGCGGAACCGCAGGCCGATGGCAGCTACAAGGTCTCCGGCACGAAGATCTTCATCTCGTCTGGCGAGCATGACCTCACCGAGAACATCATCCATCTCGTTCTGGCGAAGACGCCGGACGCGCCGGACAGCGTGAAGGGCATCTCGCTCTTCATCGTGCCGAAATTTCTCGTCAATGACGATGGATCGATCGGCGAGCGCAACGCGGTCGAATGCGGCTCGATCGAAGAGAAGATGGGCATCCACGGCAACTCGACCTGCGTCATGAATTATGACGGCGCGACGGGCTGGCTGGTCGGCGAGGAGAATAAGGGCCTTGCCGCCATGTTCATAATGATGAACGCGGCCCGTCTCGGCGTCGGCGCCCAGGGGCTCGCGATCGGCGAAGTCGCGTTCCAGAACGCGGTCGCTTATGCGCAGGACCGCCGCCAGGGCAGGGCGCTGACCGGCCCCGCCGATCCGGAGGAAAAGGCCGATACGCTGTTCGTCCATCCCGACGTCCGGCGGATGCTGATGGAGGCCAAGGCCTATCTCGAAGCGAGCCGCGCGCTGTGCATCTGGGGCGGGCTGCAGGTCGATCTGTCGCACAAGGCGCAGACCGAGGAAGAGCGGCAGGAAGCCGACGACATGATCTCGCTGCTGACGCCGGTCATCAAGGGCTTCGTCACCGATCTCGGCTACCAGATCGCGACCCAGTCGCAGCAGGTCTATGGCGGCCATGGCTACATCCGCGAATGGGGCATGGAGCAATATGTCCGCGATGCGCGGATCGCGCAGATCTACGAAGGCACCAACGGTATCCAGGCGATGGACCTTGTCGGCCGAAAGCTGGCCCTGAATGGCGGTCGGGCGATCCAGGCGTTCCTCGCGATGGTCGGCGAAGAAGTTGCCGAGCAGAATGAGGACGAGAGCGTCAAAACGGTCGCGAGCGCGCTCGAAAAGGCCAATGGCGAACTGCGCGGCGCGACGATGTGGCTGATGCAGAATGCCTTCGCCAATCTCAATCATGCCGGCGCGGCCGCCTACAATTATATGCAGCTGATGGGCATCGTTTCGCTCGGCCTGATGTGGTTGCGGATGGCCAAGGCCAGCGCCGCGGCGATCGAAGCCGGCGCCGAGGATACGGCCTTCCACGAGACGAAGCTGGTGACGGCGCGTTTCTTTGCCGAGAAGATCATGCCGGATGCGGCGGGTCTGCGGGCAAAGATCGAGGGCGGGTCGGACAGCCTGATGGCGCTCGAACCCGAAATGTTCGTCGCGGCCTAGCGGACCTTCGAAACACGACCAACGGTGCGCCTGCGGCGTCTGGTTCGACCGGGTTCGTCCGGGCGGGCTGGACGCCGCGTTGCGTCTCGCCGTAAACAACCCGGCGAGATAAGGGGGAGGAAGAAGCTTTGTCGACGCGGTTGAAATGGGTCCTCGGGATATTGGGTATCTTTGCAGCAGCGGCGCTCGGCTATGTCGGGACGATGCAGCTGGGACTGGGCGAGTATCAGCGCGGCGAGTCCGAAAGCTCGAATAGCGACGGCGATCTTGCCGATATGACGCCGGGCGAGCGGCTCTGCGCCTCGCAAACCACCACCGATTCCATCCGCCGGCGCATTTTCGCCCGGGCGCGGACGGCGAGTTCCGACGACGGTGCACTGCTGTCACGGCTCGAAGGCGGCACGGTGGCCCGGATGGAAAACCCCCGGCTCATCGATTTCGACGAAGGGCTCGAACAGGCCCGGTGCGAGGGACGCCTGATTCTCGAACTGCCGCGCGGCACCGAACCCGCCTTCAACTACAGCCGCCGGCTCAATGCGAGCCTCGAATATATCGCGCAGCCGGCCCCTGACGGTCGCGGCACCATCTACCGGATGAGCGGCGCCGACGATCTGATCGACCGGCTCGCCGATGCCGATCTCGTGACGCGCCGGACCGATCCGGACGCGGACGACAAGCCTTTGGACATTTCGATGGAGAGCGACAAGGACGAGTTCGATCCCGAATTCTATCCGGAGTTCGACGAGCCGGCGCCCGGCGATCCCGGATTCCAGGATAGCGATGCTCCGCCGCCCGAGGATCTGCTCCCGCCTGTCATGCAGGAAGACGGCCGCAGATAGCGATGCCGGCCTAGATTCGGGCGTTCCAGTCAAATTCGAAGCGCGTCTCGCCGGTCGTCTCGCCGTCGGGATCGTACCGCCGTTCGACGATCGAACCATATCCCTGACGGTCGACGGCGACGACGGTGCTGCACCGCGTTCCGTATACCGGGTTGCGGATGAAGATCGGGCTGTGTCGCGCGCGGGCCGGCTCGACCTGTGGCGCATCATCGGCGCGCAAGGCGTCGAGCAGTGCGCCCTGGTCTCTCCCGTTTCCGTCCAGCCAATCGTGCAACAGCGCCTTGACGCGTTCCGTCTTCGGCCAGTTATCGTCGAAGGCGCCATTATTGGACAGGCCGTAGATGCCGGGATCGAGCCGGTGGCGCTCCGCACTCGGGCGATTTGTCAGCAGCCGCGCCGTGCCGGCGTCGACGGCGATGACATTGAAGGGATTGAAGTCGTCGAGATCGCTTTCGGTCGGGTTTGCATATGCGCCGTCGCCGCTCAGGAGATCGGCGATCAGCGCGCCGCGGGAAGCCTTGCCCGGCTGCGGTCCGCCCGGGTTGGCGACATTGGTGACGACGGCGAACCGCCGCTCTTCGGAAATGCCGAGCCAGGTCCCGCCGGCCTCGAGATCGCGGCCGGCGATGATCTGCGGCCGGTCGCTCCATCGGTCGAGCGGCGCGGCGGGCCGGGCGTGCAGCTCGTCGCGATTGCCGATCAGCACGAGCTGCCAGCGCGAATCCGCCGCCCAAGCCAAGGCCAGTACGCACATAGGGAACCTAGCCCGGCCGCCTATTCCTCGGGCAGGAAGTCCGGCACCGAGAGATAGCGCTCGCCCGTATCATAGTTGAAGCCGAGTACCCGTGCTCCCTCGCCGATCTCGGGCAGTTTCTGCTTGATGGCCTGCAGGGTCGCGCCGGAGCTGATGCCGATGAGCATGCCTTCTTCGCGGGCGGCACGCCGGGCCATGTCCTTGGCGTCTTCGGGGTCGACCTGGATCGCGCCGTCGATTGCCTGGGTGTGGAGATTGCTCGGGATGAAGCCGGCGCCGATGCCCTGGATCGGGTGCGGACCGGGCTGTCCGCCCGAAATGACCGGCGACCCGACGGGCTCGACCGCATAGGCCTTCATCTCCGGCCAATGCTGTTTCAGCACCTCGGCGCAGCCGGTGATATGCCCGCCCGTGCCGACCCCGGTGATCAACACATCGACCGGGCTGTCGGCGAAATCGGCGAGAATTTCCTCGGCCGTCGTCTTCACGTGCACGGCGACATTGGCCGGATTGTCGAACTGTTGCGGCATCCAGCTGTTATCGTCCGCCGCGACGAGCTCCTGTGCGCGCTCGATCGCGCCCTTCATGCCTTTTTCCTTGGGCGTGAGATCGAATTTCGCGCCATAGGCGAGCATCAGCCGCCGCCGTTCGATCGACATGCTCTCGGGCATGACGAGCACGAGTTCATAGCCCTTGACGGCCGCCACCATGGCGAGCCCGATCCCGGTATTGCCCGAGGTCGGCTCGATGATCTTGCCGCCGGGCTTCAGCGCGCCCGACTGCTCGGCATCCTCGACCATGGAGAGCGCGATCCGGTCCTTGATCGAGCCGCCGGGATTGGCGCGTTCGGACTTGATCCAGACCTCCGTGCCGTTTGGGGCATCGCCGAACAGCCGCTGCATGCGGATATGCGGGGTGTTGCCGATCGTTTCGAGGGTATTGGCGGCCTTCATGTCACTTTCTCCTGCAATGTCTGCGCGGGGCGATCTTCTTCGAGATCGTCAGGCGGATCGAATGTCTTTGTCGTACGTAACGCGGGAAACCATGCTGTCCACAATAGCACCGTCGCAATCGCGCCGATACCGCCGGAAACGACCGCGGCAACGGGCCCGATGATCCACGCCAGGGTGCCGCTGAAAAAGTCGCCGAACTCGTTGGAGGCCGAGATCGTCAGCAGCGAAACCGAGGATACCCGGCCGCGCTTGTCGTCGGGCGTATGCAGCTGGATCAGCGATTGCCGGATATAGACCGAGAACATGTCCGCCGCGCCGACGACGAACAGCGCCGCGAGCGAGAGCGGCATCGAGGTCGAGAAGCCGAATACCACCGTGGCGAGCCCGAACACCGCCACCGCCCAGAGCATTTTCGGCCCGACATTATTCTTCAGCGGCTTGAACGAGAACCAGAGCGCAGTCAGCGCGGCGCCGACGGCGGGAGCGGCGGCAAGCTGGCTGAGACCGGTAGCGCCCACCTCGAGAATGTCGCGCGCATAGACCGGGAACAGGGCCGTCGCACCGGCGAGGAACACCGCGAACAGATCGAGCGTGATCGCACCCAGCACCATCTTGTTCTGCCGGACGTAGCGCAGACCGTCGATCACCTGTCCGACCGGCCTCTGCGCGCCCGTGATCGCCGGTTTCGGAACATGGTCGATCAAAGTGAGCGCGACGAAGGATATGCCAAGCAATCCGAACGTCGCCGCGTAGGGCAGGGCGGGATTGACGACGTAGAGATAGCCACCGATCGCCGGGCCCACGATCATGCCGGTCTGCCACGCGATCGAACTCAGCGCGATGGCATTGGGCAGGACGGATTTCGGCACGAGGTTCGGCGCCAAGGCGCTGAGCGCCGGCCCGGCGAAAGCGCGCGCGATACCGAGGATGATCGCGATTCCGAACAGGATCGGCAGGGTCATCGCGCCGGACCATGTCGCCCAGCCCAGCGCCGCCGCGCACAGCGCCTGCAGCGCCACCGTGACCCGCGCCACCGTCTTGCGGTCGAACCGGTCGGCCGCCAGCCCGGCGAAGGGCGTGAGAAGGAAGAGCGGAACGAACTGGAGCAACCCGATAATTGCCAGCTGTCCCGCCGCACCACCCACGCTCATCCCGCCGTCGCGCGCGATATTGTAGGCCTGCCAACCGATGATCAGCATCATCGCGTACTGGCCGAGCGTCATCGCGAGCCGGGACGTCCAATAGGCGCGGAAATTGTGGATGCGGAAAGGGTGCGGGGCGTCGGCCATCACTGCCCTCTAGGCGCAGCGGCGGCGGATCGGCAAGCGAGGCGGTGTTTCATGGACGAAAGCGCAGCTTGGCTGCTATCGGACCGGAAGGCGATTGCCGAACGCGCAAGCGCGATACAGCGATTGTGAACCTGCTAGAGGAGGCGAGCATGCGACGAATGATAGCAATGACGGCGGCGGTAACGCTGTTGGCCGGATGCGGCGGAACCGGCGAACCGGCGGACGCGCCGGCTGCCGACACCGATGAAGCGACATCGGAAGCGCCGGGCGACGGACTGCTGACGGCAGAAGGCTGGGGTCCGCTGCGGATCGGCATGACGCGCGACGAGGTGACCGCTGCGGTCGGCGGCAAGGCCGATCCCGATGCGATGGGGGGACCGGAGCCCGAACTCTGCGAGGAATATCAGCCCGCCGACACGCCGGAGGGCCTCTACGTCATGATCGAGCAGGGCAGCCTTGCCAGGATCACGCTGGCGGGCGATACGGAGGTCCGGACCACCGAGGGGATCACCGTCGGCGATGGCGCGGATCAGGTGCGCGCGGCCTATGGCGAGGAGCTACGGACGATGCCGCATACCTATGTGGAGGCGCCGGGCGAATATCTTACAGCCTGGACGGCGGGCGAAATTTCGGAGAACGGCACGTCGGACGAGAATGCACGCGGTATCCGCTACGAGATCGGGCAGGATGGTATCGTCCAGCTCATCCATGCCGGCGGACCGGCGATTCAATATGTCGAAGGCTGCCTCTAGGGCAAAACGCCTCGCCCGGCCTCAGATCCCGACGACGCGGTTGCCGTCGACGATCGGCGACCCGCGGGTGATCAGCACGCGCGTTCCGATCTCGGCCTCGTTGAACAGCAATTCGGCGAAATCGTCGGGAATGCCGACACAGCCGCGCGACGCATAGCCTTGCTCGACCATGCTGCCATGGATCGCGATCCCGTCATTGGTCAGCCGCATCATGAAGGGCATCGGCACGAAATAGAGATTGGAGATATGATCCCGGTTCTTCTCGGTGATCGTGAAGCTGCCGGTCGGCGTCGGCGTGTCGTCATGCCCGTAGAGGATCACGGCGCGGCCGATCTCGAAACCGCCGCGATAGGCGTAGAGTCGCTCGGCCTGCAAATCGACGATGATGCGCAGTTCGCCCTGCGGTACGCCGTCCGCATTCCAGGCATATTCGCCGAACGCCATTTCGCCGTCGACGGTCAGCGGGCTGGTAATCCGGAAGCCCGGCTGGTCGTCCTCTTCGGTGATCGCTGCATCCGCATGCGAGATCGGCGTCAGCAGCGGTTCAGCGGGTGCTTCGGTCGCGAGCGGAAGTGCCGCTGCCGCCGCAACGGTTTCGGCCTCAGCCTCAGCCGATTCGGTCTCGGAACAGGCCGACAGCATTTGCGTGGCGCCGGCAACCAGCGCGGCCGCAGCCAGCAGCTTGAAACCCAGTCCCATTCCCTTGTTCGGCGTCATTGCAACAACTCCCGCTTGTCCTGCGGGTTTTGAACCACTTTAACGCTTGAGTAAGCAAGATGGTTCGGGGTCGGTTAACCATGATTGAGACGGGATTTCGGTCCGTCCTAGTTAGCAGGCGCGGTTACTGTACCAGGCTGGGACGAAATTTGGCCTCAGGCCAGCTCCACGAAGCTGTCGAGCACCCGCTTCCGCCCAGCCTTTTCGAACTCGATCTCGAGCTTGTTGCCCTCGATCTCCTCGACCGCGCCATAGCCGAACTTCTGGTGGAAGACGCGCTGGCCGATGGCGATGTCGGAGCGCGGTTTCGCGGCGAAGCTGGCTGCGCTGGCCTTGGCTTCCATGACCTTGATGGCCTTGGGTAGCGATCCTGCGGCCGCGGCGCGTTGCCAGCCCGGGCCGCGCTTGCCGGCGCGGGCGACGTTGGAGAAGGGATCGGACTGTTCGGACCAGTTGGCGCGCCAGAGCGATTCCCCGCCGGTCATGCTGGTTTCGGCCTCGATATGCTCGTCGGGCAGTTCGCCGATAAAGCGGGACGGAATCGAACTCGTCCATTGCCCGTAAATCCGCCGGTTGGCCGCATGGACGATATGGCACAACCGCCGGGCGCGGGTGATCGCGACATAGGCGAGACGGCGCTCCTCCTCGAGGCTCTTGGCGCCGCCTTCGTCGAGCGAGCGCTGGGACGGGAAGACGCCTTCCTCCCATCCGGCGAGAAAGATCGTGTCGAATTCCAGCCCCTTGGCGGCGTGGATCGTCATGATCGTCACTTTCTCGGACTCGCGATCGGCATCATTGTCCATGACGAGGCTGACATGCTCGAGGAAGGAACCGAGCGTGTCGAACTCCTCCATCGCGCGGGTCAGTTCGGTCAGATTCTCTAGCCGGCCCGCGGCGTCGGCCGAACGGTCGTTCTGCCACATCGCGGTATAGCCCGATTCATCGAGCACGAGCCGGGCGAGTTCGGGATGCGGCAGGTCGTTCGCCATGTCGCGCCAGCGCGCAAAATTGCCCATCAGCTCGCCGAGCGGCTTGCGCGCGCGCGGCGTCAGCTCGTCGGTATCGATAATCCGCGCCGCGGCGAGACTGAGCGGGATATTCTCACGCCGCGAATAGCCGTGGATCATCCCCACCGCCTTGTCGCCCAGCCCGCGCTTGGGCGTGTTGACGATCCGTTCGAAGGCGAGGTCGTCGGCGGGCTGGACGATCACGCGCAGATAGGCGAGGGCGTCGCGGATTTCCTGCCGTTCGTAGAAACGGAAACCGCCGACGATCTTGTACGGCATGCCGATCTGGATGAAGCGGTCTTCGAATTCGCGCGTCTGGAACTGGGCGCGGACGAGAATCGCGACATCGTCGAGACTGCCGCCCTTCGCCTGATGCGCCTCGATCTCCTCGCCGACGCGGCGGGCCTCTTCGGGCCCGTCCCATACGCCGATCACCTTGACCTTCTCGCCATCGCCCTCGTCGGTCCACAGCGTCTTGCCGAGCCGCCCGCCATTATGGCCGATCACCCCGGCGGCGGCCGAGAGGATATGCTGGGTCGAGCGGTAATTCTGCTCGAGCCGGACGATCTGCGCGCCGGGAAAATCCTTCTCGAAACGCAGGATATTGGCGACTTCCGCCCCGCGCCAGCTGTAGATCGACTGGTCGTCGTCACCGACGACGCAGATATTCTTGCGCTCCTGCGCGAGCAGGCGGAGCCACAGATATTGGGAACTGTTGGTGTCCTGATACTCGTCGACGAGAATATATTTGAACCGCTGCTGGTACATTTCCAGCACGTCGCGATGCGCTTTGAGGATAACGAGCATGTGCAGCAGCAGATCGCCGAAATCGCAGGCGTTGAGCGTTTTCAGCCGGTCCTGATAGGCCTGGTAGAGTTGCTGGCCCTTGCCGTTGGCATAGGCCTCGCTTTCGTCGGCCGTCACATCGGCGGGCACCCAGCCGCGATTCTTCCAGCGGTCGATCAACCCGCCGAGCAGCCGCGCCGGCCAGCGTTTCTCGTCGATCTCCGCGGCCTGGATCAGCTGTTTCAGCAGCCGTAGCTGATCGTCGGTATCGAGGATCGTGTAATTGCTTTCCAGCCCGGCCAGCTCGGCATGGCGGCGCAGCATCTTCGCGCCGATCGCGTGGAAGGTGCCGAGCCAGGGCATGCCTTCGACATCCTGATCGAGCGCCCGGGCGACGCGCTCCTTCATCTCCCGCGCGGCCTTGTTGGTGAAGGTGACGGCGAGAATTTCGGACGGCCAGGCCTTGCGCGTCCAGATCAGATGGGCGAGCCGGGCAGTGAGGCAGGCGGTCTTGCCCGTGCCGGCGCCCGCGAGCACCAGCAAGGGGCCTTCGGTCGTCAGCACCGCCTCGCGCTGCGGCGCGTTGAGCGCGCGCAGATAGGGCGGTTCGGGCTGTTGAACGGCGGGTTCGGTCACCCGTGAACAGTTAGGGAACAAGGGCAGGGGGCGCAAGCGCGGCGTCCCGCTTCCTACTTTTACCCGACAATCGATGATATGAGGGGAGCTCGGGGGCGATTTCCAATGGAGTCGCGCAAATGATTCTCTATCGCCTTCTTTTCCTCTTGTTCGTCCTCCCCGCGACGCCGGTATTCGGGCAGTCCGTCGACTGGTCCAATGCCGAAACCGTCACGATCACCCTGTCGAGCTTCGAATTTGCGCCGGAAACGATCGAAATCGAGCATGGCCGGCCCTATCGGCTCGTCTTCGTCAATCGCTCTTCGGGCGGTCATAATTTCGTGGCGCGGGAGTTTTTCAGGACTGCTCAGATGCCGGCGGAAGACCGGGCGCGGCTCGATCGCGGGCGGATAGAGCTCGATGGCGGCGAGCGCGCCGAGGTCCGCGTTTTCGTTGCCGAGCCCGGTCGTTACGACGTGCATTGTTCGCATTTCATGCACAGCGTGTTCGGCATGACGGGGGATCTTGTGGTGCGCTAACTGGCGTGATCGGAACTAGGCGGCCTGCGTTTCGAGCTTGAAGAAATTGCGCGCCTTTTCACGCCAGTAATTCTTTCCATAGCCCGGATAGTCGCGCAGGCTTGCCCATTCGATACCGGCGGTCGCGGCAAGCGCGCGGGCCAGCCGTTCGTTGTCCATCGTCAGATTTTCGCGCTGTCTCATCGTCCTGCTCCCTGCGGCGGACTATTCCGCCAACAGGATTGTTCTCGCAGAGAAGGTGCGCTCACGCTGTGATCGCGGGCACAGAACTCTCAAACGGTAGAGTTTTTCAGACGACGGATTGGCCGCGAAACAGGCTGATCTGGGCTTTTCCGAACGATTTGACCGTGTCGAGCTCCAGACCCGTATCTGCGATGGCGGCGCCGCGTTCGGTCTCGATGCTGATCCAGCTGCCCGCCGCAATCCAGCCGCGATCGCGGAGCTGCGGAAGCAGCGTGCCCGCCAAGCCCTTCCCATAAGGCGGATCCATGAAGATCAGGTCGTAGGGCCTATTCGCAGCGGGGAGATTTTCCGCCGCCCGCGTCAGTATTTCGGCCGGCGCATCGAGAGCTGCGATGTTTGCCTTCAATATCTGTGACGCTGCCCGATCGCGTTCGACAAAGGTGCAATGCGCTGCGCCGCGCGACAGCGCCTCCAGACCGAGCGCCCCACTGCCCGCGAACAGGTCGGCGACACGCAGCCCCTCGAAACTCCCGAGCCGGCTTGCGAGCATCGAGAACAGCGCTTCGCGGACGCGGTCCGTTGTCGGGCGGGTCGAATTGCCGGGAGGCGCGTCGATCTTCCGGCCGCGCCACCGACCGGCGACGATCCTCATTTCAGCGACTGCCGGAACTTGACGAGATCGTGCTGGCGTACCTGCTCGACGCCGCCCTTCGGAATATCGCCGAGGGAAAAGGGGCCGTAGGCGGTGCGGATCAGCCGGCTGACTTTGAGCCCGAAATGCTCGAGCACCTTGCGGACTTCGCGATTCTTCCCCTCGGCGAGTTTGAGCTCGATCCACTGGTTGCGTCCCGTCCGGCGCTCGAGATTGGCGTCGATCGGGCCGTAGCGGACGCCGTCTATCGTGATGCCGCCGATCAGCCGTTCGAGCTGGTCCTGGCTGATGTCGCCAAAGGCGCGCGCGCGATAGATACGCTCGACGCCTGACGACGGCAGCTCCATCTGCCGCTTCAGCCCGCCGTCATTGGTCAGCAGCAACAGCCCTTCTGTATTCAGATCGAGCCGTCCGACCGGCATCAGCCGCGGCAGGCCCTTGGGCAGCTTGTCATAGATGGTCGGGCGGCCCTTGGGATCGCGTTCGGTCGTCAAGACACCGGCCGGCTTGTGGAAGCTATACAGCTTGGCGGGGATGGGCTGGCCGACCGGCTGCCCGTCCACCGAGACACCATGCAGCGACTTAACGAGCGTCGCCGGCGTATCGAGCGTCTTGCCGTCGATCGCGATCCGGCCCGCCGCGATCATCCGCTCGACCTCGCGACGCGACGCGACCCCGGCCCGGGCAAGCAGTTTCGCGATCCGCTGGTCTTCACGATCTTTCCGGGGTGACGGCATGAGTGCCGCTGTAACCGTTTTTCCCGAGATTGCGAATATCGCACCGAGTTTGGCAGAATCGGAAGATCACCATGCGGCTATTGCGTCACACCGGAATCGTCGCGGGCCTTACCGCGGCCCTTATGGCCTGCAGTCCGGCCGAACGGGCGGAGGCGCCTGTAGGGGGAGACCGGGAGATCGAAGCGGCGCCGCTGGTATCCGATGCGGGTCCGGTCGCGATCGAGCTGTTCACCAGCCAGGGCTGTTCGTCCTGCCCGCCGGCCGACCGGCTGGTCGCCGAACTCGTCGACGATCCCGGGCTGGTGATCATTTCGCGGCCCGTCACCTATTGGGACAGGCTGGGCTGGCGCGACACGCTGGCCCGCGAGGAAAATACCCGGCTGCAGCGCGCCTATGCGGACAATCTGATCCGTGGCGGAGGGCGATCCTACACGCCGCAGGCCGTGGTCAACGGACGGGTCGGACTGGTCGGATCGCGACGGCAGGAGCTCGAAGCCGCGATCGCCGAGGCGCGCGAGACGCAGGCCCGGATCTCGATCGATGTGGAGGGCGATCCCGCAAGCGGTTTTCGCGTCACGATCGATGGCGAACCAAAGGGCGCCGCGACGGTCCGGCTGCTCGCGCTCGACAGGAGCGAGACGGTCGGCATCGGCCGCGGAGAAAATGGCGGACGATCCGTCACCTATACGAATGTGCTGCGCGACGAACGCGATCTTGCCCGATGGACGGGCGGCGTTCTGCCGCTGATCGTTGCCGGTGATCATCTCATTTCCGCTGAGGACGATCGCCGCGCCGTCGTCGTCCGGCAGGGTGCAGCGGGCCCGATCCTCGCCGCGCGCTATCTCGGCAGCTAGCCGGTCGAAAGCCGGTCTGTCGGCTTCAATTGGCCCGCGGCCGGGCCGAAGCGTGGATAACAGGCTATCCACGGCGATTTTTGCCGCTAGTTTCGCGCCGACACAGGGCGGGAAGTAGATTATGGTCGATATTGCTGAGCGCGGAGTACGGCTTGGGCCGATCAGGGAATTCATTCTCGGCCTTTTTCCGTCGCCGGTCCGCCCCGGCGTTCGGCCGTATCTGGAAAATGCGCCGCTCGCGGCGCTGTTTCTCGGTATGTCCTCGGGCTTTCCTTTCGCGATGATCGGCGCGACGCTGACGACGCGCCTCGCCCAGGACGATATCGAGAAATCGGCGGTCACCGCCTTCGCGCTCACTTTCCTCGCCTATAATCTCAAATGGGCCTGGGCGCCGATCATAGACAAGGTACGGATCCCCGTGCTCGGCCGGATCGGCCAGCGGCGTTCCTGGCTGCTGGTTATCGGATTGGCCGTGATGGGCGCGGTGGCGCTGCTCGGCAATATCGATCCGACAGCCTCGCTCCCCGCGGTGGCGCTGGCGGCGATCCTTGTCGGCGTATTGGGAGCGACCTTCGACATCGTGATTGACGGCTACCGGATCGAGCTGCTCGAACCCGAACAGCTCGGCGTGGGTTCCGGAATGAGCCAATATGGCTGGCGGATCGGCGCGGCGGTCGCCGGCGCGCTTGCGCTCGTCGTTGCCGCCCGGATGGGTTGGGGCGCGGCCTATATCGCCTGCGGCCTGTTAGCGTTGCCGGCCGTCATCACCGGCCTCGTGATGGGTGAACCGACGCGCAAGATCGAGCGCAGCTGGCCCGAGTTCATGACCCGCACGCCCTATGCCATCTTCATCCTGAGCTTCCCGCTGGCTTATGGCGGCGGCGTCGCGCTCGATCGCTGGCTCGGCGTGGAGATTTTGAGCCTGATGGTAATCGTCGGCTATGTCTTTCCGATGTTCGACCTGACCGCGCGGCGCGCCCGCGATATCGGTTGGTCGGGCCATGTCAACTGGCTGCTGGTTCCGTCGCTCGCCGCCTTGCTCTCGATTCTCGTTTTCGACTGGCCGACCGTTACCCAATGGCTCGGCGCCGGCGCCGCCATCCTGTATCCGCTGCTGGCGCTCGGCGCTGCTGTTATCGCCTGGCTGTGCATCACACCGACGCGCACGGAAGGCTCGACCCAGTCCAAGGTCGTCGGCCCGCTCGTCGAGTTTTTCAGCCGCGAGGGCGCGATCATCGTCCTCGTCTTCGTACTGCTCCACAAAATCGGAGACACGCTCGCCAATCTGACGTTTCGCCTGCTGTTCGAGGATCTCGGCTACACCAATGACGAGATCGCGATTTACGATGTCGGCGTGGGCTTCTGGGCGCTGCTCGCGGGCATTTTCGTCGGCGGCATGCTCTATGCCCGGCTCGGCATGAAGATATCGGTGCTGATCAGCCTCGTGCTGATGGCCGTCTCCAACTTCAGCTTCGCGGGACTGGCCGCTGTCGGGCACAGCAATATCGGCATGGCACTCGCTATCGGCTTCGAAAATTTCGCGAGCGGGATCGGCGGGGTGGCGGTCGTTGCCTATCTTTCGGCGCTCTGCAATCTCAAATTCACCGCGACGCACTTTGCGCTGTTATCCGCGGCGGCCAGCATTCTCGGGCGGTTCCTCACGGGCACCACTGCGGGATCGCTGATCGAGACGATGGGTTATGTGAATTTCTATCTGCTCACGACGGCGGCCGCCTTTCCCGGCGTGATCCTCTTTTGGTGGATGATGCGATCGGGGCTTGTCGATCGATCTCTGGGTACGGCCGGGTCGGAAGTGCCGGACGCGGAAGAAGATCGCGGCTAAAGCGCGACTGGTCGGCCTATCGCGCTTAGACTTTCATTCAGCGCGGTGGCGGTTGCGACTGCCGTCGACGTCTTCCCGCTATCGAGCAAGCGAGCGATATGGGTGTCGGCGCCGGCCGGATCGCCGATGGCCGACAGCAACGCGTGTTCATGGGCCGTCATGCGCGGTGCGCAGCAGGGCGCGACGATCACATGGCCGCGGGCGCTGCGTGCAATATCGATGAGCAGGGCGCGCACCAGGAGCAGGGGTTTGCGATACCGCATTCCATAGGCGGCGAGCATCGCATTGGCAGCGAATGCGTCGTTCAGTCCATGAATCGCCATACGCCGTATCGCGAAGAGCAGGGTGCGGGCATTGCCGCACACCGGCGCGGCATGGGGCAGCATGGTATCGAGCTTGCTGGATTCGGGCACAGGCTTCCTTTCGTCTGGAAGGCCTTATGCTTTTATCTGCTATTGCAAGTCAATCGCAATAAAAGATCATTCAGGATAATTGGCATTCGCCCGTAGCATGTCGCCGGCGAGATAGAGCGAACCGACAACGGCGATGCGCGATGGAGCATCCTCGCCACGCGCAGCGAGATTGTCGACGGCGGTCTCGATGTCGGAGGCGGTGTCGGCGGCGATATCCAATCCGTCGGCGATTTCGGCGAGCGTATCGGGCGGATGGCAGGCATGGCCCTCGATCGGCAGGAATGTTGCGGATCGCGCAACACGGGCAAGGGGCGTCAGAAATCCGACCGGATCCTTGTTCGCCAACATGCCCATGACCAGGTGAAGCCCGCCGGTATCCGCGAAATGGGCGGCGAGCGCTTCCGCCGCCAGCACGTTATGCCCGCCGTCCAGCCAGACCTCCGTGCCATCGCGCAGGCGCGCAGTCAGCGGCCCCGGCTCCATCTTCTGCAAACGGGCCGGCCAGTCGGCCCATCCCATGGCGGCCTTGAGTGCGGCCTCGGGCACCTCCACCGCGCGCTGGTGGCTGAGCATGGCGATGGCGAGCAGCGCATTGTCCACCTGGTGCGCACCGGCCAGCCGGGGCAGGGGCAGGCGATACCGGTTTTCGCTGTCGCGATAATGGAGCTGGCCGCGATAGGCTGCGCCGCGCCAGTCGCGCCCCCGGGCGATCCATTCGGCGCCCTTTTTCCCGGCAACCTGCGCGATCGAACGCCCCAGCGGCGCATCATATTCCTGCGTGACGAGAGGCCGTCCCCGTTTCGCGATCCCGGCTTTCTCGGCAGCGATCACGGCGATGTCGGAGCCGAGAAAAGCTTCATGATCGATACCGAGATGGGCGATACCGGTCACGAGCGGCCGCTCGATCACATTCGTCGCGTCAAGCCGGCCGCCGAGCCCGACCTCGATGACGCACGCGTCGGTAGGGGTCCGGGAGAAGGCCAGAAAGGCCGCGGCCGTCGTTGCCTCGAAAAAACTGGGATCGATGCCATCTGCCTGATCGAGCACCTCGGCGAGCAACGGCGCGAGCGCGTCGTCGGCGATCAGCGTTCCGGCAACCCGGATCCGCTCGTTGAACCGCACCAGATGCGGGCTCGTATAGACATGGGCGGAAAGCCCGGCCGCTTCGATCGCCGCCCGCAGAAAGGCGCAGGTCGAACCCTTGCCGTTGGTCCCGGCGACGTGGAAGACTGGCGGCAGGGCACGATGCGGGTTGCCGAGCCGTTCGAGCAATGTTGTTATGCGCTCGAGCCCCAGCGTATCGCGGCCGGGCGACAGAGTCGCCAGCCTGTCGAGTTGGCGTTGGACCGCCGGATCGTCCGAACGCGCGTTATCGGCCATGGCGGCTCTGACTTAGGCGGCCTGGCGCGAGGGCGCGAGAAAATCGATCAGCTGGGCAAGCGTATCCCGCAAATCCTTGCGCGCGACGATCATGTCGAGTGCGCCGTGATCGAGCAGGTATTCGGCGCTCTGGAAATTGTCGGGCAGCTTCTCGCGGATCGTGTTCTCGATCACCCGCCGCCCGGTAAAGGCGAGCAACGCCTTGGGCTCGGCGATCTGGATATCGCCGAGCATCGCATAGCTCGCCATCACCCCGCCCGATGTCGGGTCGGTCAGCACGACGATATAGGGGAGGCCGGCCTCGCGCAGCTCTTCGACGGCGACGGTCATCTTCGGCATTTGCATCAGCGAAAGCGCACCTTCCTGCATCCGTGCGCCGCCGGATGCGGTGAAGACGATGTAAGGGCAACCGGACTCGACGGCCGCGCGGGCGCCACGAACGAACGCCTCGCCGACGGCCAGCCCCATCGAACCGCCCATAAAGGCGAAGTCCTGGACGCCGATGACCGCGTCCTGGCCCTTGATCGTGCCCGTGGCATTGACGAAGGCATCGCTTTCGCCGGTGGCGGCCCGGGCGGCCTTCAGCCGATCCGTATATTTCTTCTGATCGCGGAACTTGAGCGGGTCTTCCTTCACCTTGGGTGCCGGCAATTCCTCCCAGCTGTGATCGTCGAACAGCTGCAGAAACCGCTTCGACGGCCCGATCCGGCCATGGAAACCGCATTCGGGGCAGACCGACAGGTTTTCCTCATATTCCTTGGTGAACACCATCTGGTTGCAGTCGCGGCATTTGTGCCAGAGCGTGTCTTCGGTCGTCCGCTTCGAGATGAAGGGAATGCGGTTCCGGACATTGTTGAACCAGTTCATGAGCGGTTTCCTGTTATTGGCGCGCGGACTGTATAGCGGCGGATAGGGACGCAACATAGTCGCGAACTGGGCCGGATGCATCCGCACCATGTTTGCCGACCAGTTCCACGATCGCGGACCCGACGACGACGCCATCGGCGACGCGGGCGATATCGGCGGCCTGTTCGGGGGTCCGGACACCGAAACCTACTGCCACGGGCAGATCCGTCTGCGCCTTGAGCTTCGCGACCGCAGCCTCGATACTGTCCTGTGCCGCCTGCTGCTTGCCCGTGATCCCGGCCACCGAGACATAATAGAGAAAACCGGATGCGCCATCCAGCACGGCCGGCAGGCGCGCTTCGTCGGTCGTCGGCGTGGCGAGCCGGATCGTATCGATCAGGGCATCGCGGAGAGAGGGGCCGAGCGCATCGTCCTCTTCGGTCGGGATATCGACGCAGATCACCCCATCGACGCCGGCTTCGCGGCATTGCTCGGCAAACCAGGCCGGTCCGCGCCGGATCATCGGGTTCGCATAGCCCATCAGGACCAGCGGGGTTTCCGGATGGCGACCGCGAAAATCGCGGGCGATGGCGAATAGATCAGCGGTCGTCGTACCCGCGCAGAGCGACCGGAGATTGGCTTCCTGGATCGACGGACCGTCCGCCATCGGATCGGTGAACGGCATGCCGAGTTCGATGATATCGGCGCCGCCGTTTACGAGTGCATCGAGGATGGCGGCTGTGCCGTCCGGCGCGGGATCGCCGCCGGTTACGAAGGCGACAAGTGCGGCACGGCCATCGTCATTGCATCGCGCAAAGGCCTGTTCGAGCCGCGCGCTCACATCTCCACTCCTAGCGCTTCCGCAACCGTGAAAATATCCTTATCGCCCCGGCCGCACAGATTGGCGAGCACGATCCGGTCGCGATTCATGGTTTTCGCCCGCTCGACAACGGCCGCGATCGCATGGCTCGGTTCGAGTGCGGGGATGATGCCTTCGGTCCGGCACAGAAGCTGGAAGGCGTCGAGCGCCTCGCTATCGGTCACGCTCGCATATTCGACCCGGCCGCTTTCCTTGAGCCAGGCATGTTCGGGACCGATGCCCGGATAGTCGAGACCGGCCGAAATCGAATGCGCTTCCGCGATCTGGCCGTCCTCATCCTGGAGAAGGTACGTCTTGTTGCCGTGGAGCACGCCGGGATCGCCGCCGGCAAGACTCGCGGCATGGCGCTTGTCGAGCCCTTCGCCGGCGGCCTCGATGCCGAGCATCGCGACCTCGGGATCGTCGAGAAACGGGTGGAACAGGCCGATGGCGTTCGATCCGCCGCCGATCGCCGCGACCAGCAGGTCGGGCAGCTTGCCAGTGCGCTCGAGCATCTGCGCGCGGGCCTCGGTGCCGATCACGCTCTGGAAATCGCGGACGAGTTCGGGATAGGGATGGGGGCCCGCCGCCGTGCCGATGATGTAGAAAGTGTCGTGCACATTCGCGACCCAGTCGCGCAGCCCCTCGTTCATCGCATCCTTGAGCGTCTCCGCGCCGCTGGTCACGGGCACGACTTCGGCGCCGAGCAGCTTCATCCGGAACACGTTGGGCTGCTGCCGCTCGATGTCGCGCGCGCCCATGTAGATGACGCAGGGCAGGCCGAACCGCGCGGCGACGGTCGCCGTCGCAACGCCGTGCTGGCCGGCGCCCGTTTCGGCGATGATCCGCGTCTTGCCCATGCGCTTGGCGAGCAGGATCTGGCCGATGCAATTGTTGATCTTGTGCGCGCCGGTATGGTTGAGTTCGTCGCGCTTGAACCAGATCTGCGCGCCTTTGCCGTCGGCCGCGCCCTGCCGCACTTCCTCGGTCAGCCGCTCGGCGAAATAGAGCGGGGAAGGGCGGCCCACATAATGTTCGAGCAGATCGTCGAATTCGGCCTGGAACGCCGGATCCTCCTTTGCCGCGCGATATTCCTTCTCGAGATCGAGGATCAGCGGCATCAGCGTTTCGGCGACATAACGGCCGCCATAATCGCCGAAATGGCCGTGTTCGTCCGGCAGGGCGCGATAGCTATTAGGAGGTGGGGATTGATCGGTCATGCGGCTTTCACGGCTTCCATGAATGCGGAAATCTTCGCGGGATCCTTGATACCCGGCTCGCTTTCGACGCCGGACGAGACATCCAGCATGGATGCGCCGGTGATCGCAATAGCCTCGGCGACATTCTCCGCCGTCAGGCCACCGGACAGGCCCCAGGGCATCTTGTGGTTGAAGCGTTTCAACAGTTTCCAGTCGAACGCGATCCCCATGCCGCCCGGCAGGCGCGAGGCCTTGGGCGTGCGGGCGTCGAACAGGATCATATCCGCATCGTCGCGATAGCGCCGCGCGCGTTCCAGGTCGCTCGCGGTGCTGACCGGAATCGCCTTCCAGATATCGACATCGAGCCGCGCCTTGATCGATTTCAGCCGCTCGGGCCGTTCCTCGCCATGCAGCTGGATGACATCGAGGCGGGCCGCCGCAATGGCGCGTTCCAGCAGTGAATCCTCGGGTTCCACAAATACGCCAACCCGCTTCATCGTCTTGGGCACATGCTTGACGAGCGCAGGCGCTTCGCGCGGTCGGATATTGCGCGGGCTGGGATCGTAGAAGACGAATCCGGCATAGGCCGCGCCGACATCCGCCGCAGCTTCGATGGCCTCAACCGACGTAAGGCCGCATATCTTTACCGATGGAGACACGGGTGGTTCGATCAACTTTCGGGCGTGAACATGACGACTGCGCTGCGATAGTCGTTTCCATCGTAATAGAGCGCGCCACAGGTTGTTTGCAATGCGCCATCAGCCGCACGACGCAAATCGATGCAACCGCCGCCGATCGCTGGAACAACCGAACCGTCGGGCAAAACAAGGCGCCCCACAGTTAAGCGACCCGGATCGTCTCCATCGGTGATATCGGCAAAGGCCAACGTGGCGCCGTTCCCAAGTGAGGAATCGATAAAACTGCGAGTACCGTTCGCGGCAATGCGCATGCTATCGCACTGCCATTCGAGATCTTCGGCGGGAGAGAGTATTTCATCTATCTCCGCGTATGCGAAAGCGACGAATATATCGACAAGCATTGATCGTTCGTCCCGAAGCAACTCACAAGACCCTGAAAGCCGCCCTGCAATACCCGGAACCCGTTCTGGATCGTCGATTTCGAAGCGAACGATTGTGAGGCGTCTGGTTTCTTCGCCTCGCTCTTCCGCAACGCAAATCATACCCCGCGACCCGGAATCCCCCGGCGCTCGGATGCGGCATTGTCCGCTTGCCCGACGCCGCGAGGCCGAGTTCTCGACTGCAGAAATGGAAAAGCGGCCTTCCTGCCCATTAGTTGCACCGTGAAACGTCATCAGGGGGCGTAGATCACTCTCCCCGCGGTTGCGGTGGAACGAGATGGCGTGCTCCCAGTCGATTATTGCGGAACGACAATTGATCGACGCTAGCGAACCATAGCCCATGGTAACAAAAATGTCTGACAGCTCCGGCTCGAGCGGCCGGCATTGGCCCGCGATCCGCTCGCTCGCATGCGCTACCGGGGCGAGGGGACCCGCCGCCCAGAACATGACGGTGCCAACAATGCCGAGAAAGCGGATCACAATGTCGCTTCTATCGCCCTTGCCGCAAGGTCGGGCACCGCGGCTTGGGTGATCGGTCGGCCGATCACGATGATCGAGGCGCCCGAGTGGAGGGCGTCGGCGGGCGTCACGGTGCGTTTCTGATCGCCTGTCTTGCCGCTGGACGGCCGCACGCCCGGTACGACGAAAAAGCCGTCGGGCCAGATTTTCTTCGCCGCCTTAACCTCGCGACCCGAACAGACGACACCGTCGAGACCCGAAAGCTTGGCCAGTTCGGTCAATCGCGCGACCTGGTCGTGGGGATCGCCGTCGACGCCCATATCGTGCAGGTCCTCCCCGTCGAGGCTGGTGAGAACCGTCACACCGACGACCTTGGTGTTCATCGGCGCCGCCGCTTTCGCATCTTCCATCATCGCCCGGCCACCGCCGGCATGGACGGTGAGGATCGCCGGTTCGATCGGCCGCAGCGCCTGAACGGCCTTTGCGACGGTGTTCGGAATGTCATGCAGCTTGAGATCGAGGAAAATCGGCAGATCGAGCGCCGCCATCTCCTTCACGCCCTCGGGGCCGTTGGCCGCGAAGAATTCCAGACCCAATTTGATGCCGCCGATATGGTTGCGCACAGCCGAGGCGACGGTTTTCGCCTTTTCGATATCTGGCGTATCGAGAGCGATGAAGATCGGGCTTCTCATGCGCTACTACCGCGCGGCGCCGGCGTGTCGAGGGTCAGCTCGTCACCGGCCGGAGTGTCGGCGCCTTCTGCGCGTTCGGGTGCCCGGAAACGCTTCATGCCGCGCTCGTCGGCCAGCTCGCGCGACACCGTGTCGAGCCGCTTGCCCAGACGCCATGCCTTGGTGCGGTAGTATATAAGCGTCGGGACGAAGCCGACGAGGAAGAAGAAGAAGAGCAGGAGCGGCAGTTTTACGTCGGCCTGCAGCCCGCCCCACAGATTCACCGTGACGGGCAGCCAGTTATTGATCGAAAACAGCACGACGACGGCCGAAAGCACGATCCAGAAAAGGGTTTTCAAAAAGCTCATTGCGATCCCGTTTGAAGATTGGAGACCTTATTAGTGCGCGAAACTGGCAATGGCCAGAAGCGGGGATCGCAAATCGGCACGCCGAGGCTATTCGGCGCAGGGCGGCCGTCGGTTCGACTTTGCGAACGGTATCATCGCTTGCCCTTCCGCGCGGTATTGCTATAGACGCCGCCGACCGGCGGTCCTCTAGCGGGCGTGGCGGAACTGGTAGACGCGCTTGGTTTAGGTCCAAGTATCGAAAGATGTGGGGGTTCGAGTCCCTTCGCCCGCACCAGGCTTGCCACCAACCCGCGGCCAAACCGCCTCCCGATTTCCCTTTCTGACGAAGGCTTGATTGTAAGAACCATGCAGACCGTTGAAACGCTCAATGAAGGCCTGAAGCGCGCCTACACTCTCACCATTCCGTTTGCCGATATCGAAAAGCAGGTGGACCAGCAGCTCTCGGAGATCGCTCCACAGGTGCGTATGCCGGGCTTCCGGCCCGGCAAAGTGCCGGCCAATCTGGTGCGCAAGATGCATGGCGATGCGATCGAGCAGGACGTCGTCAACAAGGCGATCCAGACCGGCATCCAGGAAGCGATGGCCGATCAGAACATCCGTCCGGCGATGCAGCCCGAAGTCGAACTCGACCCGGATTGGGAGCGCGGCAAGGATATCGAGATTTCGATGAAGGTCGAAGTCCTGCCGGAAATCCCCGAAACGAAGATCGACGATATCACGCTCGAGCGTCTGACCGTCGAAGCCGACGACAAGGCCGTCGACACGGCGATCCAGAATCTCGCGGAAAACCAGAAAAGCTACGAAACCGCGGCCAAGACATACAAGGCCAAGGAAGGCGATCTCGTCGTCATGGATTTCGAAGGCAAGGTCGATGGCGAGCCGTTCGAAGGCGGCAAGGGCGAAGAAATGTCCGTCACGATCGGCTCGGGCCAGCTCATCCCCGGTTTCGAGGACCAGCTCGTCGGCGTGAAAGCCAATGACGCCAAGGAAGTGAAAGTCACTTTCCCCGACGATTACAATGTCGATTATCTGAAGGGCAAGGAAGCCGTTTTCGACGTCACGGTCGGCGAGGTCCGCAAGCCCAAGGAAGCGAAAGCCGACGATGAGTTCGCCAAATCGCTTGGCCTTGAGGGCATCGACAAGCTGCGCGAGCTGATGAAGGGTCAGGTCGAGCAGGAGCTCAACGGCCTGACGCGCACGCACATGAAGCGCAAGCTGCTCGACTATCTGGCCGCGAACCACGATTTCCCGGTTCCGCCGACGATGGTGGATTCCGAGTTCGAGCAGATCTGGAAGCAGCTCGAGCATGAGGCCTCGCACGAGACGGATCCGGAAGCCGCGCGCAAGGAAATGGAAGACGAGAAGGACGAGTATCGCGACATCGCAGAACGGCGCGTCCGCCTCGGCCTGCTGCTCTCCGAAATCGGCCAGGCAAATGGGGTCGAGATCAACCAGAGCGAGATGAGCCAGCTGGTCGCCCAGGCGGCCCAGCAATACGGCCCGGAGGATCGCGAGCGCTTTGTCCAGTACATCCAGCAGGATCCGATGGCGGCCGCCCAGTTGCGCGCCCCGCTCTATGAGGACAAGGTCGTCGACTATCTGTTCGAGAATGCGACGATCACCGATCGCACGGTAACCCGCGAAGAGCTGGAAGCGGCGATCGAGGCCGAAGAGGAAGAGAAGCCTAAAAAAGCGGCGGCAAAGAAACCGGCTGCGAAGAAGGCTCCCGCAAAAAAGGCGCCGGCCAAGAAGCCTGCTGCCAAAAAGGCTGCCTCGTCCGGTTCGACGGCCAAAAAAGCACCGGCCAAGAAGCCGGCGGCGAAAAAGAAGACGGCCGCCAAGAAGACACCCGCTTCGGAAAGCTGATTTTCCGCCGGAAAGTCTGATTTCCGAACCTGTTGTTAACCATTGCCCGCCTAGAAGCTTTCCCATCACCGGGACAGCCGAGGACGGGCAATGGAGCATATCAGCGAGTTTGTGGCGGAACGCGAAATCACGTTTCCGCTGCCGGGTTCACCCTCGATCGCGGTTATTCTGCCCTGCTATAATGAGGAAGCGGCGATCGCCCAGACGGTCGCCGATTTCCGTGCCGCGCTGCCCCAGGCCGAAATCTACGTCTACGACAATAACAGCTCGGACCGCACCGCCGAGGTTGCGGGCAAGGCCGGCGCCATCGTCCGTACCGAGCGGATGCAGGGCAAGGGTCACGTCGTCCGCCGCATGTTCGCCGATGTCGAGGCCGATATCTATATCATGGCCGATGGCGATGCGACCTACGAAGCGGCTGCCGCGCCGCGGCTCGTTCGCCGCCTCGTCGAGGAACAGCTCGATATGGTGGTCGGTGCGCGCAAGACCGAAGTCGAGGCCGCCTATCGCAGCGGCCACCGGCTCGGCAATGCGCTGCTCACCGGCATTCTGGCGCAGCTTTTCGGCCGCAGCTTCAACGACATTTTGTCCGGCTATCGCGTCTTTTCCCGGCGTTTCGTCAAGAGTTTCCCGGTGCTCTCCCAGGGTTTCGAAATCGAGACCGAGATCAGCGTCCATGCGCTCGAACTGAAAATGCCGGTAGCCGAGGAAGTCACCGAATACAGCGCGCGGCCCGCGGGTTCGGAGTCCAAGCTGTCCACCTATCGCGACGGCTTTCGGATCCTGCGGACGATGGCGACGCTCTTTCGCATGGAGCGCCCGGTGCTGTTTTTCGGCGCGATCGCCGGGCTGCTGGCACTGGCCGCGGTCATCCTGGCGATCCCGCTGGCGCTGACCTACGCGCAAACGGGTCTCGTGCCCCGGTTGCCGACCGCCATCCTGTCGACCGGCTTGATGCTGCTGGCCTCGCTGAACCTGTTCGCGGGATTGATCCTCGACACGGTCGTCCGGGGCAGGCGGGAGTTGCGCAGACTCTCCTATCTCGGCTTTTCTGCACCGGGATTGTCGCCCAAAGGCTAAGCCCTCTTGAAGCGCGGCGCATAAGTCGCAATGTTGGCCCGACCAGTTTTCCGGAAAGGCCCCTAATGATTGATCCCATCGAAAACGCGCTCGTTCCTATCGTCATCGAGCAATCGAACCGTGGCGAGCGCAGTTTTGATATTTTTTCCCGGCTCTTGCGCGACCGGATCATTTTTCTCACCGGGCCTGTCGAAGACAATATGGCCTCGCTGATTACCGCCCAGCTGCTGTTCCTTGAGTCGGAAAATCCGAAGAAGGACATCTACATGTACATCAATTCGCCGGGCGGTTCGGTGACGGCGGGCATGGCGATCCACGATACCATGCAATATATTCGGCCGCGCGTCGGCACCGTCTGCGTCGGCTTCGCGGCCTCGATGGGCGCGTTTCTGCTGACCGCCGGCGAACCGGGCATGCGCGTGGCGCTCGCCAACGCGAAGGTGATGATCCACCAGCCGTCCAGCGGGATGCAGGGCACCGCGGCCGATGTGGAAATTCACGCGAAAGAGCTGATCAAGACACGCGCGAAGATGAACGAACTGATGGCCAAATATACCGGCCAGCCGATCAAGGAGATCGAAAACAACGTCGATCGCGACAAGTTTTTCGATGCCGACGAAGCCAAGGCTTTCGGCCTTGTCGACGAAGTCTATGAAAAGCGCCCGGAAACCGAAGCCAAGGCGGACGGATAGGCCGGGTTAAACCATTAGGCATTTTTCTTGTGTAATAAGTCATTGTCTAGCCGGATAGCGACGGGCTAGACTAAAGGCGGTTGCGGCGATGCAGCCGGAGGGAATTGAGTATGACAAAGCTTAGCGGCGGCGATTCCAAGAGCACGCTTTATTGCTCTTTTTGCGGGAAATCGCAGCATGAAGTGCGCAAGCTCATAGCCGGGCCCACGGTGTTCATCTGCGATGAATGTGTGGAGCTGTGCAACGATATCATCCGCGAGGAGACCAAGGGCTCGATCGCGTCGAAGCGCGAAGGCGGCGTTCCGACGCCCGCCGAGATCTGCGAAGTCCTCGACGATTATGTGATCGGGCAGGACGGCGCCAAGCGCGTTCTCTCGGTCGCGGTTCACAACCATTACAAGCGGCTCAACCACGGTACGGCCGGTGGCGATGTCGAACTCGCCAAGTCGAACATCATGCTCGTCGGCCCGACGGGCTGCGGCAAGACGCTGCTCGCGCAGACGCTCGCGCGTATCCTCGACGTACCGTTCACGATGGCTGACGCGACGACGCTCACCGAAGCCGGTTATGTCGGCGAGGATGTCGAAAATATCATTCTCAAGCTGCTCCAGGCGTCCGACTACAATGTCGAACGCGCCCAGCGCGGCATCGTCTATATCGACGAGATCGACAAGATCAGCCGCAAGTCGGACAATCCCTCGATCACCCGCGACGTGTCGGGCGAGGGTGTCCAGCAGGCCCTGCTCAAGCTGATGGAAGGCACGACAGCGAGCGTTCCGCCCCAGGGCGGTCGCAAACATCCGCAGCAGGAATTCCTGCAGGTCGATACGACCAATATCCTGTTCGTGTGCGGCGGTGCTTTCGCCGGTCTCGAAAAAGTGATCTCGGATCGCATGCAGGGCAAGTCGATGGGCTTCGGCGCGCATGTCGAAGCGCCCGATGAAAAGCGTGTCGGCGAGGTTCTTCGCCATGTCGAGCCCGAGGATCTGCTCAAATACGGCCTGATCCCCGAATTTGTCGGCCGTCTGCCGGTGATCGCAACTCTCGACGATCTCGACGAGGATGCGCTGGTCCAGATCCTGAGCGAACCGAAGAATGCGCTGGTCAAGCAATATGCCAAGCTCTTCGACATGGAAGAGGTGAAGCTCGAATTCACCGACGATGCGCTGATCGCCATCGCCAAGAAGGCGATCGAGCGGAAGACCGGTGCCCGCGGTCTCCGCTCGATCCTCGAGGGGATCCTGCTTGATTCCATGTTCGACCTGCCGACCCTGGAGAATGTCAGCGAGGTCGTGATCGACAAGGATGTCGTCGAGGGACGCAAGGAGCCGGTCCGCGTTTTCGCAAAGGCCGAAGAAAAGACGGCCGACGACGCAGCCTGACCGCATTTTCCGCGGAAAAGCTGGCGAATCGGACCCTATCTGGTCGGCAGCCCGGCGCTGCCGATCCACATCGTTGCGACGGCCTGTGTTGAAGCCAGACGGCCGGATCTCCATATTGACGAAAAGTTGAAGTCCGGCGGCTAATCTGGCCGCCGAACTCATTGGAGTAACGAATGACTGTATCCCTTCCTGTCCTCCCGTTGCGCGACATTGTTGTGTTTCCGCACATGATCGTCCCGCTGTTCGTCGGCCGGGACAAATCCGTGGTCTCGCTCGAACGCGCGATGGCCGCCGACAAGACCATTTTCCTGGTCGCGCAGCTCGATCCGGCGGAAGACGATCCCGATCGCGACGCGCTCTACGATATCGGCGTCACCGCGACCGTGCTGCAGCTGCTGAAGCTGCCGGACGGTACGGTGCGCGTTCTGGTCGAAGGGCAGCAGCGAGCATCGCTGGACGATATCCATTATCGCGACGAGCATCTGATCGCCGATATCGAACTGATCGAGGATGAGACGGCGGAAGGCCCCGAGGTAGCCGCTCTCATGCGCTCCACGGTCGAGCAGTTCGAGAATTACGCAAAGCTCAACAAGAAGATTCCCGAGGAAACCGCCGTCCAGCTCGGCCAGATCGAAGAGGCCTCGCAGCTCTCCGATGCAGTCGCCGCGAATATCGGCGCCAAGGTCTCGGACAAGCAGACGATGCTCGTCGAGCGCGATCCGTCGAAGCGCCTCGAAATGGCGTTCGCCTTCATGGAGGGTGAACTCGGCGTGTTGCAGGTCGAGAAGAAGATTCGCAGCCGCGTGAAGCGCCAGATGGAGAAGACGCAGCGCGAATATTATCTGAACGAGCAGATGAAGGCGATCCAGCGCGAACTCGGCAACGAGGATGGCGAAGAGGGCGACGAGCTCGCCGAACTCGCCAAGAAGATCAAGGAAACCAAGCTTTCCAAGGAAGCGCGGACCAAGGCGCAGGCCGAACTGAAAAAACTGAAAGCGATGGCGCCGATGTCGGCCGAAGCGACGGTCGTCCGCAATTATCTGGACACGCTGCTCGGCTTGCCATGGGGCAAGAAGGCAAAGCTCAAAAAGGATATCGGCGAGGCGCAGAAGGTTCTCGACGAGGACCATTACGCGCTTGAGAAGGTCAAGGACCGGATCGTCGAATATCTGGCCGTGCAGGCCCGGACCAACAAGCTGAAAGGTCCGATCCTCTGCCTAGTCGGCCCCCCGGGCGTCGGCAAGACCTCGCTCGGCAAGTCGATCGCCCGCGCGACCGGCCGCGATTTCGTGCGCCAGTCACTGGGCGGTGTGCGCGACGAGGCAGAGATCCGCGGCCATCGGCGGACCTATATCGGTTCGCTGCCCGGCAAGATCGCCACCAACCTTAAAAAGGCCGGTACGTCTAACCCACTCTTCCTGCTCGACGAGATCGACAAGCTCGGGCAGGACTTCCGCGGCGATCCGGCGTCGGCGCTGCTCGAGGTTCTCGATCCCGAGCAGAATGACAAGTTCCAGGATCACTATCTGGAGATCGATCTCGATCTCTCGGATGTGATGTTCGTGACGACCGCGAACTCGCTCAACTTGCCGCAGCCGCTGCTCGACCGGATGGAGATCATCCGGCTCGCCGGCTATACCGAGGACGAGAAGGTCGAGATCGCCAAGCGTCATCTGCTGCCCAAGCAGATCGAGGCGCACGGGCTCAAGGAGGGCGAGTTCACGCTCGAGGATGCGGGCCTGCGCTCGATGATCCGGCATTATACGCGCGAAGCGGGTGTCCGGACGCTGGAACGCGAAATCGCGAAGCTCGCCCGCAAGGCATTGCGCGAAATCCTCGAAGGCAAGGCCGAATCTGTGACGGTCACGCCGGACAATCTGTCCGACTATCTCGGAGTGACGAAATACCGGTTCGGGGTCAGCGAGGAAGAGGACCAGGTCGGTGCCGTTACCGGGCTTGCCTGGACCGAGGTCGGCGGCGAACTGCTGACGATCGAAGCGGTGACCGTTCCCGGTAAGGGACAAATCAAGACGACCGGCAAGCTCGGCGAGGTGATGCAGGAATCGATCCAGGCGGCGATGAGTTTCGTCAAGGCCCGGGCGCCGAGTTATGGCATCAAGCCGAGCGTATTCGGCAAGAAGGACATTCACGTGCATCTGCCCGAGGGCGCGGTGCCGAAGGACGGACCGTCCGCCGGCATTGGCATGGTGACCGCGATGATCTCCACCCTGACCGGCATTTCCGTCAACCGCGAGATCGCGATGACCGGAGAGGTGACTCTTCGAGGACGGGTATTGCCGATCGGCGGCCTGAAGGAGAAGCTGCTCGCGGCGCTTCGCGGCGGCATCAAGACGGTCTTGATTCCAGAGGAGAACGAGAAGGACCTCGCCGAAATCCCGGCGAATATCCGCGAGGGCCTGGAGATCGTTCCGGTCGGTCATGTCGACGAGGTGCTGGCGCTCGCGCTGACCGGAGCGGTCGCGCCGATCGAATGGAGCGATGCCGACGAGATCGCGACCGACCCGAGTCCCCAAATCACGTCCGGCGTGTCGGGCGATGGGGAGCCCACTGTCCGTCACTGAAACGCAACAAATTAACCTTCATAATCCGGAAAGCTCGGAATTTTGGCGTTTTTGTTCGTCTTAGGGCTTTACAGCCATGGGTGAATTGGACTTAGATGGCGCCGTCGGCAACGCCGTGAGTCCAAATTTCTACGAAAAACACACACAAGGGGTGCGGAGAGCATGAACAAACAAGAACTTATTTCTTCTGTCGCGGATGCGTCCGGTCTGAGCAAGGCGGATGCCGGCAAGGCCTGCGAGGCCGTGTTCGACACGATCACCGGTGCGCTGAGCAATGGCGGCGAAGTCCGCCTGGTCGGCTTCGGAACGTTCTCGACGACGGAGCGCAAGGCTTCGACCGGCCGTAATCCGCGCACTGGCGAGCCGATGCAGATTCCGGCATCGACGCAGCCGAAGTTCAAGGCCGGCAAGGGCCTGAAAGACGCGGTCAACTAGACCGCTTTCCGGCCGCTCGGCCGGGCAGGGCGAGCGGCCGAGCCTTACAGGGCCGCAGGAAAATAGGCGGGTGCTCTTACGGTGCCCGCCATTTTTCTTTTGAACTGCCTCTTCGGGCAGTAACACGGACTGGAGCGGGCGCGTAGCTCAGCGGGAGAGCACTGCCTTCACACGGCAGGGGTCGCTGGTTCAATCCCAGCCGCGCCCACCAGTTCCGGCGATTGCGCCGCGATAAATCGGGCAAAAACCTGCTCGTAATTTAATTACAAACCATTGACGATCAGCCGCTGCGGCCCCTATGTGCGCGGCTGGCTGTAACGCCTGTCATGGCGACCGTAGTTCAATTGGTTAGAATGCCGGCTTGTGATGCCGGAGGTTGCGGGTTCAAGTCCCGTCGGTCGCCCCATTTTTGCCGGGTACGGATCGTCTGATCGCCGGCTACGCAGGAATTTGGAATGTCCGCGACCTGGGATCTCCCCGATTTTGACGACCATGAAGCCGTGCATCTCTTTCGGGATGTCGAGAGCGGTCTCAGTGCGATCATCGCGGTTCATTCGACGCATCTGGGGCCGGCGGCCGGCGGCGTTCGCTTCTGGCATTATGCCGACTCGACGCGCGCGATCACCGACGCGCTTCGCCTGTCGCGCGGCATGAGCTTCAAGAATGCGATGGCCGGATTGCCGATGGGCGGCGGCAAGGCCGTGATCCTGGCCGATGAGACGCGGACCAAGACGTCCGAGATGCTGCGCGCCTTCGGCCGCGCCATCGACAGCCTGGGCGGCCGCTATGTGACGGCCGAAGATGTCGGCATGACCGATGGCGACATGGTCGTGATCGGCAGCGAAACCGATCATGTCTCGGGATTGCCGGTGGAGATCGGAGCCGCCGGCGGCGATCCCGGGCCATATACCGCGCTCGGCGTTTTCCTGGGCGTGAAGGCCGCAGCCAAACGTGCGCTCGGCACCGACAGCGTCAAGGACGTCCACGTCGCCATACAGGGTGTCGGAAGTGTCGGTGGTGGCCTCGCAAAGCTGCTTGCCGCCGAAGGCGCCCGGCTGACCCTTGCCGACGTCAATGCGGACCGCGCCAAGGCGCTCGCCGCGGAATATGGCGGCGAAGCGGTTGCACCGGATGCCATTCTTACGATCGAAGCCGATATCGTCAGCCCCTGTGCTCTCGGCGCGATCCTTGACGAACAGAGTATCACGGCGCTGCGCTGTTCGGCGGTCGCCGGCGGAGCGAACAACCAGCTGGCGACTCCCGCCGACGGCCAGCGTATCCATGACCGCGGCATCCTCTTCGCGCCGGATTATGTCATCAATGCCGGCGGGATCATCAATGTCGGCCTCGAATATCTGGGGCAGGGCGATCAGCAGGAAGTCGAGGCGCGGATCGCGAAAATCCCCGAACGGCTCGAACAGGTCTGGCAGGAAAGCGAGGAGACCGGCGATCCCGCGGCCAATGTCGCCGACCGGATCGCCCGGCGCCTGATCGGCCGCGGCTAGACGATAACCGGCCGCTGCGGCCGCGACCGACGGCGCTCGCGGTAGAGGGTATACAGTCCGCTGGCGATGATGATCGCCGCGCCGGACCAGGTCGCGACGGATGGAACGTCAGACCAGATCAGCCAGCCCAGCGCGACGGCCCAGAGCAGTTGCGTATAATCGAACGGTGCGACGACGACGACCGGGGCAACGCGCAGCGAGGCCGTGAGCAGCAATTGGGCGGTACCGCCCAATATCGCGATCGCGATCATGATCGCCCAGCCCGTCCAGTCGTGCCCGGCGGCGAAGAAGGGTATGACGAACCCGGTGCCGACGGCCGATATCAACGTGAACCAGAATACGGTGGTGATCGCGCGTTCCGTCTTGCTGATCTGACGGATCGTGATGATCACGCAGGCGACGCCGAACGCCGATATCAGCGCGACCACCAGGCCATCGAGCGGCAAGGCCAGATCCTGCGGCTGCATGATGATCAGCACGCCGACGAACCCCATCGCAACCGCGCTCCAGCGGTGCCAACCGACCGTTTCGAGCAGGAAGATCGCCGACAGGAGAGTCGCAAAAATCGGCGCGGCAAAGCTGATGGCGGTCGCTTCGGCGAGCGGCAGCAGGGTGATCGCCCAATAGCCGAAGCCCATTGCGACGAATCCGATCAGTGCCCGCCACAGATGGGCGAGCGGCCGTCTGGTCTTGATGACCTCCAGGCCCGGCCGGAGCGCGATCCACAGGAACAGCGGCGGCAGTGCGAACGCGAATCGCCAGAATATCATTTCGATCGGGTGCAGGCCGTAGTCCGACCCGATTTTCACCATCGCCGCCATGAATGCGAAGACGGTGGCCGCCGATATGCGCAGTACGATCCCGGCGACGGGCCGTTGTTCGGGCGGCGAGAGATCGGTCAAGGGCGGCGAATGCCTCCGGGAGAAGGAGCGTGATCGGATGAAACGGATTCGCCGTCGTCTTATGCTTTTCCCCGGGCGGATGCTACGCTAAGAGACGCTGCCCATGCACGTTTTCGCCAATCCGACCCGGTTCCTGTCGATCGCCCGCCCGCTGACCCCCTGGCTGTTCTGGGGTGGTCTGCTGTTGACCGGTATCGCCTTTGCGATGGGCCTTTTCTTTTCGCCGCCCGATTATCTCCAGGGCGAGCTTGTCCGCATCATGTATGTGCATGTGCCGACCGCTTGGCTCGGCATGGGCGGTTGGACGGGTATCCTGATCGCGAGCCTGATGCAGCTGGTCTGGCGCCATCCGCTGGCCGGCATAGCGGCGCGCGCGATCGCGGCGCCGGGCGCGCTTTTCACGGCGCTTTGCCTGCTCACCGGATCGATCTGGGGCCGCCCCGCCTGGGGGACCTGGTGGATCTGGGACGGCAGGCTGACATCGATGCTCGTGCTGCTGTTTCTCTATTTCGGGTTCATGGCGCTCGCGGCGGCCAGCGAGGAGCGCGCCAGCATCGGCCGGGTCGCCGCAATATTTGGCGTGATCGGAGCGATCAACCTGCCGATCATCCACTATTCCGTCACTTGGTGGAACTCGCTGCATCAGCCCCAAAGCCTCACGCTCAGCGGATCGGCGATCGATAGTTCCATGCTATGGCCGCTGGGGATTGCGACTCTCGGCTTCACGATGCTTTTTGGCGCGATCACATTGTTCCGGATGCGCGCGATCATTGCCGACATCCGGATCGAGGCGCGGTTGCGCCGTCTGGCACAAGGATGACATGATGGAGCCGTGGCCGTTCATCATTGCCGCTTATGCATGCACGATCGCGGGCACTGCGATTTTGGCGATATGGAGTTTCGCGCGGATGCGCGCGACCGAAAACCGGGCGGCTGCGCTGCGCGAGGGTGACGGGCAATGAGAGCGAAGCATCAGCGGCTGACGCTCGCGATCATCGCCATCGTGGCGGTGGTCGCCGCCGGATTTCTCGCGCTGTTCGGTCTGCGCGACAATGCGGCCCTGTTCCGGACGCCGGCCGAGATCTCCGCCGAACCCGTGCCTGCAGGCCAGGCATTCCGGCTCGGCGGGATGGTCGCGCAAGGGTCTATCGAGGAGCTGCCGGACGGCGTGTCGATCCGTTTTCTGGTTCAGGACGCCGAGGCCCAGGTGCCCGTTGTCTATGCGGGGATCACGCCAGATCTGTTCGCCGAGAATTCCGGCGTTGTGGCCGAGGGCGCGCTCGACGCGAACGGCGTGTTCGTAGCCGACCATATTCTCGCAAAGCATGACGAGAATTACATGCCGCCCGAACTGGCCGATGTCGATCTGGTCGGAGACCCGCGCCAATGATCGCCGAAGCCGGTCTCGCCGCCCTGTGGCTCGCCGCCGCGTTGTGCGGACTTCAGCTGGTGTTCGGCGTGATGGCGCTCCGATCCGACGGCAGCGGGGCCGTCAGCGCGATCCGGCCGGTCGCGATCGTCCAGGGCCTCTTGACCCTGTTCTCGTTCGCGATGCTGGTCTGGCTGTTCCTGCGGACGGACCTGTCGGTCGAACTGGTTGCCGCGAACAGCCATTCGGCCAAGCCGTGGCTGTACAAATTTTCCGGCACCTGGGGCAATCATGAGGGATCGATGCTGCTCTGGGTGGCGATCCTCGCCTTGTCCGGATCGCTGGTTGCGATGTTCGAAAGCCGGCTCAAGGAACGGACGCTGACCGCGACACTAGCGGCGCAGGCGGCCATCGGCATCGGTTTCTACGCTTTCCTGATCTTCGCCTCGAATCCCTTCGCGCGCCTCAGCCCGGCCGCGCCGGAGGGCAGGGGGCTCAACCCCTTGTTGCAGGACCCCGGGCTCGCCTTCCATCCGCCGACTTTATATGTCGGTTATGTCGGTCTTTCGATCGCATTTTCCTTCGCCGTCGGGGCGCTGCTGACGCGCGATGTCGGGCCGACCTTCGCCCGCGCGATGCGACCATGGGTGCTGGCGTCCTGGATATTCCTGACGATCGGGATCGCGGCGGGCAGCTATTGGGCCTATTACGAGCTTGGATGGGGTGGCTGGTGGTTCTGGGATCCGGTCGAGAACGCGTCGCTGATGCCCTGGCTCGCCGCGACGGCCCTACTGCATTCGGTCACGGTTCTCGCGACCCGCGATGCATTGCGCGCCTGGACGATCATGCTGGCGGTCGTCGCTTTCTCCATGTCGATGCTGGGCACCTTCCTCGTCCGATCCGGTGTGCTGACAAGCGTTCACGCCTTTGCCGTCGACCCGCAGCGCGGGACGTTCATCCTCGGCCTGCTGATTCTCTATATCGGCGGCGCTCTGGCGCTCTATGCCATGCGCGTCGGCACGGTGCGGGAGGGATCGCAATTTGAATTTGTGAGCCGCGAAGGCGCGTTGGTGGCGAACAATCTTCTGCTCTCGGCGATCCTCGGCATCGTCCTGATCGGCACACTTTATCCGCTCGGCGTTGAGGCCGTGACCGGCGAGCAACTTTCCGTCGGCCCGCCCTATTTCAACGCCACGGCGGGGCCGCTCGCGCTGCTGCTCGTCGCGGCGATGGCGATCGGCCCGCTCCTGCGCTGGCGGCGCGACCAGTGGCGCAACGTGATGGGCCGCATTTCGCTGCCGGTGCTGGTCGCCGCGCTGGCGCTGATGGGGCTCGTCCTGCTGACGTCACCGATCGGCATCCTGCCGATGCTCGGGCTGATCCTCGCCGCCGGTGTCGCCGCGGCCAGCATCGCGCCGCTCTGGAAGCGCAACCTGCGCCGGACGCCGATGTTCGTCTATGGAATGGTGATCGCCCATCTCGGCATTGCCGTCAGCATGGCCGGCATGGCCTTCGAAAGCGCGTTCAGCGAGGAAGTGCTGGTCGCTGCCAGCCCGGGGGAAACTCACGAGGTGGGGCCCTATGCCGTAACCTTTGACGGGACGCGCCCGGTAGCCGGGGCGAACTGGACGGCGGTGGAGGGCGGCTTGACCGTACAGCGCGGGGAAGGCGAGGCATTTGTCCTGACACCGCAGTCCCGCATGTTCTCCTCGCCCCAGACCGAAACCAACGAAGCCGCGATCCGGACGGCCTGGAACGGGCAGCTATATACCGTACTCGGCAGCAGCGACGGAGCGGGACGCTCTCAGCTGCGCCTCTGGTGGAAACCGTTCGTGACCCTGATCTGGCTCGGGGCGCTGCTGATCGCGCTCGGCGGCTTGCTCTCGCTCATCGGCCGCGTCCGGCGCGAGCGGCGGACCATGGAACGCGAGGCATGGGCATGAGTACTGATCCGGCAATCGAAAAGCAGACGGCGGCAATGAAGCGCTTCATCCTCTGGGTGCCGCTCGCCATCGCGGCGATCTTTTTCGGCTTTTTCGCCTATGCCCTCTATTTCGGAAACAGCTCGCCCCAGCAGCGGGCGATCGAATCGCAGTTGATCGGCGAACCGATGCCGGAGTTCGCGCTCGAACCGTCGCTGGCCAGCCGTCCGGGACTGAGCAGCGCCGATCTCGCCACCGGCGAACCGCGGCTCGTCAATTTCTTCGCAAGCTGGTGCGTGCCTTGCATAGCCGAAGCGCCGCAACTTATGCAGCTTCGCGACGCCGGCGTCGCGATCGATGCGATCGCGGTGCGGGACCGCCCCCAGGATGTCTACGCTTTTCTCGAGCGATGGGGCGACCCTTATGAGCGGATCGGCGCCGACACGCAGAGCGAGGCGCAGCTTGCGCTGGGATCGTCCGGTGTGCCCGAGACCTTTGTCGTCGATGGCGATGGCGTGATCGTACACCAGCATATCGGCGATATCCGTCCCGAACATGTGCCCGAGATTCTGGCCGCGCTGGAGAATGCGCGATGATACGCTGGCTTGCGATAGTGCTGCTGGCCTTCGGGTTGAGCGGTCCGGTCCATGCGCAATCCCGGATGCCGGAAGCCGAATGGGCCAATCGGCAGCTACCCGATGCGGCGCAGGAAGCCGAAGCCAGAGAATTGATGGAATCGCTGCGCTGTCTCGTCTGCCAGGGCCAGTCGATCGCCGATAGCGACGCGGACATGGCGCAGGATATGCGCGCGCTCGTGCGCCGCCGCATCGCCGCCGGCGAGGAACCGGAGGAGATCCGCAACTGGCTGGTCGACCGCTACGGCCGATGGATCACCTACGACCCGCCGATCGACGGCGTGACATGGCCGCTCTGGCTGCTGCCGATAGCGCTGATCGGCGCGGGTGTCTGGCTCGCGCGCGGGCGGTTCCGCCGGCGTGGCAAGGAAAGCTGATGGGCTGGTTCGCGGCGGTCGGCCTGATCGCGCTCGTCCTTTTCTGGCTCTGGCGCCTCGCCGAGTTTCGCGGGCGACGGCTCGAATGGCTGGGCGCGGCGCTCCTGATCGGCCTGGCCGGTTACGCGTGGCAGGGCAGTCCTGTCCTGGAAGGGCAGCCGACCGAAAACCGGCGCGAACGTCCGCCAGAGGGCAGCACCGATATCAACGAGGAATTTCTCGACAATCGCGATGCAACCTCCGAGCGCTGGATCCAATTCGCCGAAGCGCTGAACCGGGTCGGCAATCACATGAATGCCGCCCATGCGATCCAGAACGGGATCGACAACGATCCCGACAATCCCGATCTCTGGGTGGCGCTCGGCAACGCGCTGCTGCTGCACGGCGAAGGGCAGATGAACCCGGCCGCGCAGCTGGCCTTCGAACGGGCGGCGCAGATCGCGCCCGAGCATCCCGGTCCGCCTTTCTTCCTTGGCCTCGCGCTCGCGCAAGCGGGCCGGCTCAACGATGCGGAAGCGACCTGGCGTACGCTGCTCGAACGCACGCCCGAGGATGCGCCCTATCGCGCCGATCTGGAAAGCCGGTTGGCGAGTATCGCCCGGGCACAGGGGCGACCGGTCGATGTTCCGGTTGCCCCCGCGCCCGAGGATGAAACGGGCGCTTAGTTGAACGGCAGGTCGAGCGCCTCGGCCACCGCCTCGTAACGAATCTTGCCGCCCGAAACGTTGAGACCGGCAGCGAGATGCGGATTGTCCGCCATCGCCTTGTCCGGCCCTTTGTTCGCGAGCTGGATGACATAGGGCAGCGTCGCATTGTTGAGCGCGAAGGTGGAGGTCCGCGCGACGGCTCCGGGCATGTTGGCGACGCAATAATGGATGACGCCTTCTTCCTCATAGACCGGGTCTTCATGCGTCGTCGGCCGCGAGGTTTCGAAACAGCCGCCCTGATCGATCGCGATATCGACGATCACCGAGCCGCGCTTCATGGTCTTGAGCATGTCGCGAGTGATCAGCTTCGGCGCCGCGCCGCCCGGAACCAGGACCGCGCCGACTACGAGATGCGCCGATTTGACGGCGGCTTCGATCGCCGCCTTCGACGCATAAGCGGTCTTGATCGTATTGCCGAAATGGGTGTCGAGCTCGGCAAGCCGGTCGTTGCTGATATCGTAGATCGTAACGTCGGCGCGCAGGCCGACAGCCATTTGCGCGGCGTTGAGGCCGGCGACACCGCCTCCGATGATGATGACCTTGGCGGGCGCCACGCCGGGTACGCCACCGAGCAGGATGCCGCGTCCACCTTGCTCTTTCTCGAGATAATGCGCGCCGGCCTGGACCGACATCCGGCCCGCGACTTCGCTCATCGGTTTGAGTAGTGGCAAGGAGCGGTTGGGCGAAGTGACCGTCTCATAGGCTATGCAGGTCGCGCCCGAAGCCATCAGCCCTTCGGTCTGCGGCTTGTCGGCGGCGAGATGGAGATAGGTGAACAGGATGTGGCGCGACTCGAGCATCGCGACTTCCTGGGCCTGTGGTTCCTTTACCTTCACGATCATGTCCGACCCGGCGAACACGTCGGCCGCGGTGTCGACGATCGTCGCGCCGACCGCGCGATAATCGTCATCGTCGAAATCGATGCCGCAGCCGGCCTTGGTTTCGACGATCACCTCGTGACCGGCCTGGATAACGTCGAAAACCGAGCCCGGGGTAAGCCCGACCCGATATTCGTGATTCTTGATTTCCTTGGGGATTCCGACGCGCATCGACGCCTCCTGAGATTGCTGATGGCAGGCCTATAGCGACCCGCGTTAAGCTTGTCCTCCCATTGCGGACCGCCGCGTCTCGTGATAGTGCGCGCGCTTTACCGCCGCCGGGCCAGAATGCCCGGCCAGTGCGGCTTACCCGGCATTCACAAGGGGCCGCGTCCGTAAAAAATGAGCGATTCGAAAACTGCTCACCCCGTCTCCGGTCCGCCGACGCGGGACCAGGCCGTCATCAAGCTCGCGCTTGGTGCGATCGGCATCGTTTTCGGCGATATCGGGACGAGCCCACTCTACGCATTTCGCGAGGCGTTTACCGGCCATCACCCGCTCGCGCTCGATGCGCTGCATCTCTACGGCGTTTTGAGCCTGATCTTCTGGGCGATGATGCTCGTCGTCACGATCAAATATGTGACGATCATCATGCGCGCGGATAATCGCGGGGAAGGGGGCAGCCTGGCGCTGCTGGCGCTGATGGGCGGGAAGAGTTCCGGCAAGAAGTGGAGCGCGGGCATCGTTATGCTCGGCGTGCTCGCCACCGCGCTCTTCTACGGGGATTCGATGATTACGCCGGCCGTTTCGGTGCTCGGCGCTGTCGAGGGTCTCGCTGTCGTCAACCCCTCGCTGAGCGGCTGGATCGTGCCGATCGCGGTTTTCATTCTGATCTTCCTGTTTTTGATCCAGCGATCGGGAACGGCGAAGGTTGGCGCATTTTTTGGTCCGATCATGCTGTTCTACTTCCTGACGATCTCGGTTCTCGGCATCCTCAGCATCGTACAAAACCCGGAAATTCTCTGGGCCTTCAGCCCGCATTACGCGGTACAGTTCTTCATGATGGAGCCGCTCAAGGCGTTTCTCGCGCTCGGCGCGGTCGTGCTCGCCGTGACCGGCGCCGAAGCGCTCTACGCGGATATGGGGCATTTCGGCCGTAAGCCGATCGGTGTTTCCTGGCTCGCCTTCGTGCTGCCCGCGCTGATCCTCAACTATATGGGGCAGGGCGCGCTGGCCCTGCGCGAAGGCGAGGCGATCATGGCCAACCCCTTCTTCATGCTGGCGCCGGCCTGGTTTCAGCTGCCGCTGCTGATCATCGCCACGCTCGCTGCGATCATCGCCTGTCAGGCCGTGATTTCGGGTGCTTTCTCGGTCACGCAGCAGGCCATCCAGCTCGGCCTCATGCCGCGCCTGAGGATCAACCATACCAATGCCAAGACGATCGGCCAGATCTACATACCGGTGGTCAACTGGGCGCTGATGATCATGGTCGTGCTGCTCGTGCTGACGTTCGGCAATGTATCGAACCTGACGGCCGCCTATGGCATTGCCGTGACCGGCGCCATGCTGATGGACACCTGCCTGCTCACCGTCTTGCTCTTCAGCTTCTGGAAATGGAACAAGCTCTGGGCCGGATTGCTCGTCGGTCTGTTTTTCACCGTCGACATCCTGTTCTTCGCCGCCAACCTCACCAAACTGACGGACGGCGGTTGGGTGCCGCTCGCGGTCAGCGGCGTCGCGTTCATCCTGCTGACGAGCTGGGCCAAGGGCCGCTCGCTGCTCATCGCCCAGATGCGCGAGACCGCGATGCCGGTCCAGGTCTTCGTCAAATCCGCCGCGGGCGAAGCGACCCGCGTTCCCGGAACCGCCGTCTTCATGACGACATCGCCCGAAGGCGTGCCGCATGCACTGCTGCACAATCTCAAGCATAACAAGGTGTTGCACGAGCGGATCGTGCTTCTGACGGTCTCGATCCTCGATCGGCCCCATGTCGCCGAGAAGGATCGGGTGAAATATGAGGATCTCGGCGCCGGTTTCTACCGGATCATCCTGCGCTACGGCTTCATGCAGGACGCCAATGTGCCCAAGGCGCTGGAGAAGGTCACGACTTGCGGTCCGCCGTTCCGCATGATCGAGACGAGTTTCTTCCTCGCCCGGCAGACGCTGTTGAGTTCGGAAAATCCGGGTATGGCGCCATGGCGCGAGAAACTGTTTGCCTGGATGCTGCGTAACGCGGAAACGGCAATGCAGTTCTTCCGCCTGCCGCCCAACCGCGTGGTCGAACTCGGCAGTCAGGTTGAGATCTAAGGGTTCGTCCGTGCGCGCGGCCATTATTCTCGCCGCAGGGCGGTCGCGACGCTTCGGAACCGCCAATAAGCTATTGTCCCGGTATCGGGGCAGGCCCTTGCTGCGATGGGCCATCGATGCTGCGCTCGGCGCACAGGTTGGGCGGGTGCTCGTCGTCATCGGCGCTGACAGAATCCGCGCTGCCAAGGTCGTCCATGCCGTCCGCAACGGCCGGGTGTCGGCCGTTTTCGCGCCGAACCACCGACGGGGTCACAGGGCCAGCCTGCTGCACGGGCTACGATCGCTTCGCGCATCGGAAGGCGAGGCCCTCGTCTTCCTCGGCGATATGCCGCTCGCGGATCATGGTCTGGCCACCCGTCTGGTTCGCGCAGCGCGCGGGGCCGGTATCGCGGTGCGCGCGACCCATCGCGGCATTCCGGGCCATCCCGTATTGATCCGCGACGTCAAAACGGTCGCCGACCGCCTGATCCGCGATGAGTCGCCATTCCGGAACGGCGAAGTCTTGCGTGTCGAATCGGGGCCGGAGGCGATCCGGGATATCGATCGTCCCGGCGAGCGGTTTTTCCGCGTGGGAGTCCGCCCAAGATGACTGGAGAAGCCGCGCCAATTATCGTGTCCGCCTTGTTCGGAGCGGAGGATTTCGCGTGGCTCAACGGCCTGCGCCGCCGGCACTTCCCGCCGGAACGCAACGTTATCGACGCGCATCTGACGCTGTTTCATCACCTGCCGCCAAGCGTCTCGCAGGAACTGAAAGATCGCCTCAACGCGGAAACGCGGGGTTCCTCGCCGCCAAGGGCGCGGTTGAGCGGATTGATGTCGCTGGGCCGCGGAGTGGCGTTCCGGGTCGAGAGTCCCGAGTTGGAAGCGATCCGCGATCGGCTGGCGGACGCATTTACCGGCTTGTTGACGCCGCAGGACCAGCAAAGCTGGCGCCCGCACGTGACGATCCAGAACAAGGTGGAGCCCGCCGAAGCGAAGGGGCTTCTCGAGCAATTGTCACGGGATTTCGCGCCGCGACCGTTGCAGATTGCCGGCCTGGCCAGCTGGTATTATCGCGGCGGCCCGTGGGAACCGTTGTCGACCCACAAATTTGCGCGCTGAGCGATTTTTCGGATCAGTCGATCTGGCCGATCCCCTCGCAGCTGAGGCCGAAAGCCTCCAGCCCGGCGTCGAGATAGGCGGCGAGCATCGGCATCTCCATCAACTGGTCCGCAGCCGGATCGCTGTCCGGATCGGCCGCCGCGGCCAGCGCTTCGTCCCAGTCCGTCGCCTCGAACGTACCGTTGCCGACCCAGGCCAGCGCGAGCACCTCGGCGATCTGGTCTTCGGCGAGATCGTCGAGCGCGGCCTCGATCTCCGCTTCGACCGAATCATTCTTCTCGTCGATCATCACGTCATATTCGTCGTCGGTCGAAACGGGGCCGTCTTCGTCCACCTCGTCGGGTTCGTTGGAGGGTACCTGCGCATCCCATTCCCGGGCCCGAACGATGATCCGGCAAATCATGTCGAGCGGTGTTTCGAGTTCCATTTTCGCGTCTCCTGCAAGCGGCGGGTCTACCGTTTCAACACTTTGCGGTCCATCAGGGTTCCCCGCTACGCCAAACCGGTTGACCGCAAAAGACGCGCTGCTTATAGGCCCCCAACGCCCGTTTGCGGCGCTCGCCTTGGTGCTTCAGGGCGGAGTAGCTCAGTTGGTTAGAGCAGTGGAATCATAATCCATGTGTCGGGGGTTCAAATCCCTCCTCCGCTACCAAGTTTCTCTTTTCCCCGTTCAAGCAATGCCAGCCTGTTGCGCGCTTGCGCCGGGGAAGGCAGGGCTCCTATCTCAGGCCCACAGTTTGAACAGGATACGACATGGCCGAAACGCATCGCACGAAAATGCTCATCCTCGGATCGGGCCCGGCGGGCCTCTCCGCGGCGATCTATGCCGCCCGTGCCGGCATGGAACCCATCGTTGTGCAGGGCATCGAGCCGGGCGGCCAGCTGACCACGACGACCGAGGTCGAGAATTATCCGGGCTTCGCCGACATCATCCAGGGGCCCTGGCTCATGGAGCAGATGCAGAAACAGGCGGAAAATTGCGGCGCGCGGATGATGTGGGATAGCATCATCGAGGTCGATCTTTCCGAACGGCCGTTCCGGATGAAAGGCGATGGCGGCGACGAATATGTCGGTGACGTTCTCGTCATCGCAACCGGCGCGCAGGCCCGCTGGCTCGGGCTCGACAGCGAGACGGCGCTGCGCGGCAAGGGCCTCTCCGCCTGTGCGACCTGCGACGGCTTCTTTTTCCGCGGCAAGAAGATCGCGGTGGTCGGCGGCGGCAACACGGCCGTCGAGGAGGCGCTCTACCTCACCAATCACAGCGACGACGTCACCCTGATCCATCGCCGCGACGAACTGCGTGCCGAAAAGGTGCTGCAGGACCGGCTGTTCGCCCATCCCGATATCACCGTTCTTTGGGATAAGACTGTGGATAAGTTTGTGGGTAATGGCGATCCCGAAGGGCTGGTCGCAATCGATCTCAAGGACACCAAGACGGGCGAAATCTCGCAGATTCCGGCGGAAGGCGGCTTTATCGCGATCGGTCACGATCCGGCGACCGAGCTGTTTCGCGGTCATCTCGAGCTCGATGAGGACAACTATATCGTCGTGGAGCCGGGCAGTACCCGGACGAGCGTTCCCGGCGTGTTCGCCTGCGGCGACGTAATGGACAAGATATACCGGCAGGCGGTGACCGCCGCGGGCACCGGCTGCATGGCCGCGCTCGACGCGGAAAAATTTCTCGCAGAAACCGAGTTCGAAGCCGAGCTGGAAACGGCCTAGAAGGTCTCGTCGAACCGCCGGAGCGCATCACGGCAGCTTTTTATCAGCTGTTCGAAATCGCCATCGCGCGCAAAACTGTGCGCGTCGGTGTCGATGACCTCGCGGCCGAACCGGGCCTCGCGGGAAAGCGATGCGAGCGCGCCCTTTTGCCATTCGTCATCGAAGCCGATGGCCGTGGCGTCGTCTTTCGCCAACACGATGTGTCCGGGTGTGTTCGATGCGGCGAGGGCTTCCGCGACGCGCTGGGCGAGACTGCCGTCGCTTTGCCGCGGTTTTGCGATCTTCAAAACGCCGGCGACGGCCTTACGATAGTCGATCCCGCCGGTCAGCAGGCGTTTCCAGCCGGCGAAACTCAGCAGTTGATCCCGATAATGGCTCTTGATGGCCGCTGCGGGCGGTTCGTTGGCCGCCGCTTCGACCACCCATGGATTGGCTAGGATCATGGCGTCGACGCCGCATTGGCGGTGATGGAGGCACAGCGTCGTGGCACCATCGCACAGGCCGAAGCCGACGATATACGAAAGGTTCGGCAGCTGTTCGCGAAAAGCGTCGACCGCCGCCTGGAGATCGGGCGCGCTGGCCTCGAACCCGGGATCCTCGCCCGAACTGTCGCCGACGCCGCGCCGGTCGTACCGCATCACCGGATACCCAGTCTTCGCCAGTGCGGCACCCAATTGGGCGAAGCCGCGATGCGCGCCGAAGCGCGTCTGACCGCCCCCGGTGACAATGATAACGCCGGTCTTGCCGTCTGCCGGGTCCAGCGACCCGACAAGCTGCTCCCCGCCACATTCAAAGGCGAATTGCGATCGCATCACCCCGTCCATTCCGCGATCGCGGTCGTCAGCGCGTCGGTCAGTTCGGCTGAACCGGTTGGCTCCGCCCGGCGCCACAATGGCGGACCGGCGATCTGGCGATCGGCGTCGCCATGCTCGGTTTCGAGACGGATGGTCCGGACGTCTGGAAGATCGGCGATATCGGCATCGCGAACTGCCGAGGCGAGGGCGGCGCTGACCGGATAGCCGCCGAGCAAGGTCGGGCCGTCCGTGAAGACGGCCTTCTGGGCCGCGCTGTCGAAGTCGGGATCGTTCAGGCTGCGCGACCGGATCAGGTCGCGGATCACACTTTTGCCCTGGCCCGGGGAAAAGCGCATATGCGGCAAGGCCGGCACGACGTCGTCGAGCAGACAGCCGCCGCGGACCGCGAATATTTCCGTTGCATCGCTTGCTTTCGCAGCATCATCGACCGCATGACGCCAATCCGTCCATTGTATCTCCGGCAGTTGGGCTTCGCTTTCGCCGGTACCGGGTAGGTCCGGCAAGTGTGTCGCAATGCCGCGACCGGCCAGCGCGCGCATCAGATCCGAGAGCAGTTTGCGCGTCCGGTTCAACTCCTCGAACAGGGGCGGAACGATCAGGATTTGGTGCCCGTCCGCCGGGCCGAAGCTCATCAGAGGATGCGCTGCACCCCGCGATTCATAGAACCAAAATCGCGGGGCAGGAGCTGTCACTTAAGTGTCTTTTGCCGGGCAAAGGTCAGGAGATTGCCGAAGGTTTCGAGTATCTCGGTCTCGAACTCGTCATCCTCGATCCAGATGTCGAGCCGATCCTCGATCTCGGTCAGGAGGCCGGCGACCGCCATCGAATCCAGTTCGGGTATGGCGCCGAACAATTCGGTGTCGGCATCGAAATCCGCGACCTGCGCTTCGGCAAGGCCCAAGATGTCGACCAGCACCGCGCGCAGCGTCTCATCGACCGTATCGGCGGCTTCAGATGCCATGAAAATTCCCCTGCAAACCCGATGCGCCCGCCTAATCGCTCGAAGCGCGGCGGACAAGACCCGAGAATCGGTGGCGGAGCAGGGGCAGCCAGGCTCGTGGCTGCCGCGGATTATAGAGTTTCAGTTCGTAGAGCGGGCGCGGCGCATCCATCCAGTCCGCCTTATACGGTTCGCTGCCGGTGCCGTAATCGATGATGTCGGGCTGATCCTCCTCGATGACGTGACGAAACATGGCCTCGCTCAGGATCGATCCGGGAGAATAGGACTTCGCGTTTTCGGCATAGGCGAGCTTGTGGATCGTCGCCCGGCCGTTCTCGACATGCCAGAGCTGCGCCGCCACCGGCGCCCCATCGCGATAGGCAATGCCGAGCCGGAGTGCGCCAGCCGAACCTTCGCTCTCTGCGAATGCCCGCATGAAGCCCCAGGAGCCTTCTTCGGGTTTCCAGCTCTGCGCATAGACTTTCCGGTAATCGTCCCAGGCTTGCCCGTCGAACGCACGATGGATCGCGATTTCGAGATTGGCCTTTTTGGCTTTGCGTTTTACCGTCGAGCGCAATTTACCTGGCCGCGCTTCCCAGAAGCTTTCGAAATCCTTGGGCGGCTGCAACTCCCAGTTTTCGCTCCAAACCGCTCTGACGGCTTTCCAGTCTGCCGTTTCGAATGCCCGTTCGATGGGCTCCGGATTTGCCAGGGGCGCAAGCTCGATCAACGCCAGCTCCTTGAGCGCTCCGGCGATCGCGACGAGGAGACTGTCATCTTCGCCTCGGCGAACGACGTCGAATGCCAGAGTATACCAGCTCGCCAGCGCCTCGGCACGCCGCGGGCCGGTCCGGCAGAGGAACAGCCATGCGGCAGAATCGCCGCGAAGGGCCCGGGCGACCAGCGGCGACCTCTCGTCGCTGCCGCAATGTTTCGACGTCATCTCGAACCATGCGATCCGATCGTAAAGGCTGGGCTGTTGCGAACGGTCGAGCGCATCGCCGGCATCGGCCATGACGTCGGCCAGGCTATCGAATAGCTTTACGTTAACTGTCATGACGCTATCCCGGTGATCGCTGCCCAGCCGCCCGTGCCCTCATTAGTTAACCGGAAGCAATGACGAAAACCTTAAATCCCGACCCCAGGCCGCTCGATCATCTGGCGTTACGCGGAGCGCCGGACGCGGTTGCGCTGATCGACAAGCAGGGCGAGCTGGATTTTGCCGGGCTGGAGGCGGCTGTCGGCGCATTGGCGGCATGGCTGCGGCGGCGCGGGCTCGAACCGGGCGACCGGGTCGCCAGCTGGCTGAACAAAACCCGTCTCGCCTGCCTGATGCCGCTAGCGGCCGCGCGGGCGGGCTTGGTCCATGTGCCGGTCAATCCGCTGCTGAAGCGCGCCCAGGTGGGTCATATCCTTGCGGATAGCCGCGCACGGCTGCTGATCGGCGGACAATCGCGGCTTGGCACGCTCGAAGAGGGCGATGTGCCGAAGGACTGCACGCCCGTGCCCGAAGGCGATGCGGCGCTGGAAGGGCAGGGGCTGCCACCGTCCGAGGCGGATCCGGACGACCTGGCGGCCATTCTCTACACATCGGGGTCCACCGGCCGTCCCAAGGGCGTGATGCTGAGCCATGCCAATATGTGGCTGGGTGCGGTCAGCGTCGCGCATTATCTCGGGACCGAGCCTGGCGACCGGACGCTGTGCGTCCTGCCGTTCAGCTTCGACTATGGCCAGAATCAGCTATTTTCGAGTTGGTATGCCGGGGCCTCGGTCGTGCCGTTCGACTATCTGATGCCGCGTGACGTCACAAAGGCCGTGCGCCGTCATGACGCCACAATTCTCGCCGGCGTCCCGCCACTCTGGGTGCAATTGACCGAGATCGACTGGCCCGGTGAAATCGCCGGAAAACTGCGGGTTTTGACCAATAGCGGCGGCAAGATGCCGGTGCCGCTGGTCCAGGCGTTGCGCGCCACGTTTCCGAACGCCGCATTGCATTCGATGTACGGGCTGACCGAGGCTTTCCGGTCGACGACGCTCGATCCGGCGTTGATCGACCGCATGCCGGACAGCATCGGCAAGGCCATTCCGTTTGCCGAGATCATGGTCGTCGCATCCGGCGGCGGCGAGGCGGACCCCGGCGAGGCGGGCGAGCTGGTGCATGCAGGCCCGCTCGTAGCGCTCGGTTACTGGCAGGATCCGGACCGCACGGCCCTGCGTTTCAAGCCGGCACCGGGCTTTTCGGACTATGGCGGCATGGCGGTCTGGTCGGGCGATACGGTCGTTCGCGACGAGCACGGCTATCTGCGCTTCGTCGGCCGCGATGACGCCATGATCAAGAGCGCGGGAAACCGGATTTCACCGAGCGAGATCGAGGATGCGGCGATCGAAAGCGGATTTACCGCAGAAGCCTGTGCTTTCGGGGTTCCCGACGAGCGGCTCGGACAGGCGATCATACTGGTCGTTCGGGGCGAGCGGGGTGACGCCGATGTCGGGTTGAAACGTTTTCTCAAGGCCGAGCTGCCAAATTTCATGCAGCCGCGCGAGATCGTGTGGCAGGAAGAATTACCACGCAATCCGAATGGAAAGCTCGATCGCACTGAAATTGAACGGAAATGGGGCGCATGAAACCGATTGGACCGATACCGCCGGCCTTTTCCGGGCAGCAGGGCGAGCTCGAAATAGGCGGGATCCCGGTATCCGAACTCGCCGAACGGGCGGGCCGGACCCCGTTTTTCGTCTATGATCTCGATCTGGCGACAGCCCAGGTCGAGCGGTTCCGGGCGGCGCTGCCCGCGGAAATTCATTTGCATTTTGCTGTTAAGGCCAATCCTCACCCATCTGTAATACAACATTTAATGGACAAAACCGACGGTCTCGACATGGCCTCGGGTGGCGAACTGGAACGGGTGCGCGACTGCGGCGCCGACATGGCGCATGTCAGCTTTGCCGGCCCGGGCAAGCGCGATCCGGAGCTGGAACTGGCTATTTCGCTTGGCGCTACGCTCAATCTGGAATCCGAAACCGAGGCGGAACGGGCATTGGCGATCGGCCATCGGCTTGGCGTCACGCCGCGGCTCGCGGTGCGCGTAAACCCCGATTTCGAACTCAAGGGTTCGGGCATGAGCATGGGCGGTGGCGCCAAGCCGTTCGGCGTCGACCAAGAGCGCGTGCCGGCACTGGTCGAGCATATCCTCGGCAAAGGCGCGGATTGGCGCGGTTTTCATATCTATTCGGGGTCGCAGTCGCTCGATGCCGATGCCATCTCCGAAAGCCAGGAGGCGAGTATCGCGCTCGCGGCCAAGCTTGCACTGGCGATCGGCGAAGCCCCGAAAAGCGTCAATCTGGGCGGCGGCTTCGGGATTCCGTATACGGCTAACGATACGCCGCTCGACGTCGAGGCCGTCGGCGCGCGCCTGTCCGAAGCCTTGGCTGGCCGCGACCCGATCCTCGCCGACACCCAGTTCATGATCGAGCTCGGGCGCTGGCTCATCGGCGAGGCGGGCGTCTATATCGCGCGGATTCTCGACCGCAAGATGAGCAAAGGCGCGCTCTTCCTCGTGACTGACGGCGGTATGCACCATCATCTCGCCGCGTCGGGGAATTTCGGCATGGTGATGAAGCGGAACTACCCGGTGGCGATCGCCTCGCACATGGACGGCGAGGCCGTCGAAGAGGCCACGGTCGTCGGCCCGCTCTGCACACCGCTCGACCGGCTGGCCGCCGACATCGCTGTCCCGCGGGCCGAGATCGGCGACTATGTCGCTGTGTTCGCGTCGGGCGCTTATGGTTTAAGCGCAAGTCCCGTAAACTTTCTCAGCCATCCGACTGCGGCGGAGATCGTGGTTAAGGGCGGAAAAATAACCAAATAACTCAACATGAATTTAACCCTTTCCGGTGCATGACGCATCCGAGAAAGGGCCGGAATCCCCGCGCGTTTTGCGGAGGATGACGTCATCGGCCCGGAAAAGAAGGGCCTGATGATGCGCGTCAAATCCACCAAGATTGCCTTTTGCATGGGCGTTTCCGCCTTCGCGCTGGCCGGTTGTGCCGGCGGCTCGGGGCAGGAATTGCCGCCCGCTTCCTTCGTCAGCACTAATCAGGGGCCGGGCGAGGAATATGTGATCGGCCCGCTCGACGAACTGACCATTTTCGTTTGGCGCAACCCGGAGCTCGGCGCGGAAGTGCAGGTTCGCCCGGACGGCCGGATCACCACGCCGCTGATCCAGGACATGGTGGCCGTGGGCAAGACGCCGGCGATGCTCGCCGATGATATCACGGTCATGCTCGCCCAATATATCACCGAGCCGCGCGTGTCGGTGATCGTCAACGAATTTTCGGGCACCTACGCCCAGCGTGTCCGCGTGATCGGCGCCACCGAGGAACCGGCATCGATCCCGTACCGGGCGAACATGACGTTGCTCGACGCGATGATCGCAGTCGGCGGCCTGTCGGAGTTTGCATCCGGCAACCGCGCCCGGCTCGTCCGGCACGACCGCGCGACCGGCGAACAGCGCGAATATGATCTGCGCATTTCCAGCCTGCTGCGGCGCGGCGACACGACGGCCAATGTCGATCTTCAGCCCGGCGACGTGATCATCATCCCCGAAAGCATGTTCTGATCGAACGCGCCCCGGTCCCTCATTCGCGAAAGGCGACGAGCACGACATGAACGGCATCTACGAAGAAATCAGGATCGCACTGCACGCGATCTGGCAGCGCCGCTGGCTGGCGCTGGCGGTCGCCTGGGGCGTCGCCATCCTCGGTTGGCTCGTGATCGCGATGATCCCGAACAGCTACACCTCGCAGGCGCGCATCTACGTCCAGCAGGAATCGGTGCTGACCAACGAAATCGGCGTCACGGGCCGCGAACAGCGCGCGAATATCGAGCGCATCCGCCAGACCCTGGCATCGACCGCCAATCTCGAACAGGTCGTCCGCCAGACCGATCTCGCGCAACAGGCGACGACCGACGCGCAGGTGCGCTCGCTAGCATCGCAGCTGCGCGCGAACGTTATGGTGGCCGCGCAGCAGGATCCGAACAGCTTCGGACAGCCTGGCAACATGTTCGAGATCAGCGCCAGCTGGGACGGCCCGGGGCTCGCCCGGCAGATCAATCAGAAGCTCATCGATGTCTTCGTCGAGGAAAATCTCGCCGGAACGCGCGCCGAAGCGACCCAGTCGGTCGAATTCCTCGATCGCCAGATCGCCGAGCGCGAGCAGCGCCTCCAGCAGATGGAAGAGCGCCGCGCCAATTTCGAAAGCGAATATAGCGGTCTGCTGCCCGGCACGGGCACGATCGCCCAGCGCATGGAACAGGCGCGGTCCGAACTCCGCAACATCGAGGGCGATCTTGCCGCGGCGCAGAGCTCGCTATCGACAGTCCAGGCGCAATTGGGCGCGACGTCCGCCACGACCAGCGTCGCCGGCGGCGGTGTAGCGGCCGGACCGGCCACGGCGCGGCTCAATGCGCTCCAGGCGCAGCTGGCCGACGCCCGGGCGCGGGGCTGGACCGACCAGCATCCCGACGTCGTCGCGCTCGAATCCCAGATTTCCCGGGCGCGGGCACAGGCGCGCGGTGAACGCGGAAGCGGGCGCCGGTTTGGCGGCGGCGTGTCGAACCCGCTCTACACGTCCCTGCGCTCGATGCTCGCCGATCGTCAGGCGCAGGTCGCGGCCCTGACCGCGCGGCGCGATCAGTTGCGGGCCGGTATCGAACAGATCGAGCGCCAGCGCACGACCAATCCGGGCCAGCTTGCCGAGCTCCAGCAGCTCGATCGCGACTATCTGGCGCTGCAGACCCAGTATAACCAGCTGGTCGCCGACCGCGAACGCGTGCGGCTGCGCGGCGACGTCGTCACCGAAACCGACAGCAACACTTTCCGCGTCGTCGATCCGCCCAGCATGCCGAGCGCGCCCGCCGCGCCCAACCGGCCGCTGTTGCTGATCCTCGTCCTGTTCGCCGCGATTGCCCTGGGTATCGCGGCCGCCTTCGCGCAAGGCCAGCTCAAGACCACCTATCCGACCGCCCGGCGGCTCGGCAGCGGTACCGGTCTTCCCGTACTCGGCGCGATCAGCGAAGTCGTGAAGCCGGCCGATGCCGAAATCCGCAGGCAGAATTTCCGGCGTTTCGCGGCCGGCACCGCTGCTCTCTTCGGCGTGTTCGTCGTCCTGATGGCGGTCGAATTCATCCAGCGCGGCATGGCAGCCTGAGGGGACAGGAACGATGAACAAGCACAGCTCCATCCGCTCTTCCGGTTCGCTGCTCGAGCGCGCCTCGGAAAAATTCGATTTCGCGGCCGCGCTGCGCGGCGCCGCCACCGAGTTTCCGGTCGACGATGCGGTGCCGACCGCCGATCCCGCCGCGTCGCCCGCTCCGGCTGTCGCACCGGCCTTCGACCGCGAAGCGGTCTGCGTCGACCGGGTCGCGCTGGCCGAAGCCGGTTTCGTGTTGCCCGATCAGCGCCCGGGCCCGCTCGCCGAAGAATTCCGCATCGTCAAGCGCCAGCTGCTGCTTCGGGCGGCCGGCGAGGGCGGACCGCCGATTGGAAATGGCCGGATGATCCTCGTCTGCTCGGCCAAACCCGATGAGGGGAAGACTTTCTGTTCGGTCAATCTCGCGCTGTCGATGGCGCGCGAAACCGATCTCGACATCGTGCTCGCCGACAGCGATCTCAACAATCCGGAAATCGCCGCCTTGATGGGCGTGGAAGACGGGCCGGGACTGATGGATGCCGTCGCGGATCCGGCGATCGACATCGAATCCTGCCTGGTGCGGACCGATATCTCCAATCTCTCGCTGTTGCGGGCGGGCCGTCGAACCGATGACGCCACCGAATTGCTGGCGTCACAGCGGACGAGCGAGATTTTCCGGGCGCTGCTGGCCAGCAACCCGACACGCATCGCGATTTTCGATTCGCCGCCCGCGCTTTCGGCCTCGCCGGCCTCGGTGCTCGCCATGCATGCCGGCCAGACCGTGCTGGTCGTCAAGGCGGACACCACGAACGAAGCGGAACTGCGCGAAGCGCTGGGGCTGCTCGACGGCTGCGATCACATTCAGCTGCTTCTCAACGGCGTCACCTTCACGCCGAACGGCAAGCGGTTCAGCGAATATTACGGGTACGGGGAATGATCATGGGTACCGCCTCACCACGCCAGCTTTGGAACGGCTCGATCGGGATCGGCGCGGCCGCGATGCTCGCCCTTTCGGTACAGGCCGAGGCGCGCACCGAAATCGCGCCCTATATCGAGGTCCAGCAAATCCTCGATTTCGACCTCAGCAATAACGACGCGCTGGGCGATGACGTCGTCACCTACACCTCGGTCGCCGCCGGCGTGGATGCGTCGGTTGCAACCCGGCGGATCGAGGTCGGCGCGAGCTATCGTTACGAGCGGCGTATCGACTGGGGCGACGATATCGCCGACGACGATGTCCATAGCGGCCTTGTCCGGGCGCGCGCCAATATCACGCGCGGCCTCAGCCTCGAAGCCGGTGCGCTCGCGGCGCGTGCGCGTGCCGAGATCGGCGGCGACGGGCTCGGCTCGCTGACCGGCGATAACGACAACAGCACTCAGATATACTCGATCTATGGCGGACCGACGCTGTCGACCCATGCCGGCCCGCTGGAAATCGGCGCCGGCTATCGGATCGGCTACACCCATGTCGAAGACAATTTCGCCGCCAATAGCGATCCGACCCAGGCGCCGGTCGATTATGTCGATCACACGACCTATCATCTGGCAACCGCCAGCGTCGGCATGTCGCCGGGTGGAATGCTGCCTTTCGGTTGGATCGTTTCGGGCGGTTATGAGCGCGAGGATGCGAGCCAGCTCGATCAGCGCTATGAAGCCTATTACGGCCGGGTCGACGTCACCGTTCCGGTGACGCCAACGCTCGCGCTCGTCGGCGGCGTCGGCTACGAGGACATCGAGATCAGCCAGCGCGACGTCATCGTCGATGCGACCGGCAATCCGGTGCTCGACAATAACGGACGGTTCCAGACCGATCCCAACTCGCCGCGCCTACTCGCCTACAATGTGGACGAGGTGATCTACGACGCAGGCATCCTGTGGCGGCCCAATCCGCGGCTCGAACTCTCGGCGCGGGTCGGCCATCGCTACGATACCACCATCTACAATGGTTATCTGACTTATCAGGCCAGCTCGTCCAGCACGCTTCAGGCGGCGGTGTACAACGAAATCGGCAGCTTCGGCCGCGGCACCACGAACACGCTGGCCGGCCTGCCAACCAGCTTCACGCTCGGCCGCAACGGCTTCAACCAGTTCAACGGCTGCGCCTTCGGCGATGACGGCAGTGCGGGCGGCTGTTTCGACAACGGTTTCCAGTCGCTCAACGCAGCCAATTTCCGCAGCCGCGGCGGCAACCTGGTCTGGACCGGCGGCCGCGGCCCGTGGAGCTATGGCGTCGGCGCCGGCTATCAGAACCGCCGCTATTTCGCGCCGACGACGAGCGCCAATTTCTCGCTCGATCGGGTGACGGACGAGGCCTTCGCGCTGCAGGCCAATCTCGGCCGCCAGCTATCGCCCAATTCGAGCCTCGACGGCAATCTCTACGCCACCTGGTTCGAAAGCGGGATCCCTGGCGAAGCCGATGTGTTCAGCAGCGGCGGTTCGGCGACGTACAGCGTCGGCCTGTATAGCGGGCTGAGCGCCCAGGCCTCGGCCGGGCTGTTCGCCAACGATGTCGAAGGCGAGGAAACCGACTGGCTCGCGACGTTGCTGTTCGGCGTACGCTACGGATTTTAGGGAAAACGCGCAAAAAGCGTTCGAAGGAAAGACATATGTATAGCGAACATTACGGCCTGACCGGGAACCCGTTCCAGCTCACGCCCGATCCGCGTTTCTGGTTCGAAAGCGAAACGCACAAAAAGGCGATGGCCTATCTCGGCTATGGCCTGGCGCAGGGCGAGGGTTTCATCGTCATCACCGGCGATATCGGCGCGGGCAAGACGACTTTGGTCGGCCATCTGATGGCGACGATCGACACGTCCCGGCTCACCGCGGTGCAGATCGTGTCCACCCAGGTCGAAGGCGATGATATGCTGCGTCTCGTGGCGCAGCAGCTCGGCATCGACGCCCATGGTGTCGAAAAGGCCGAGCTGATCGACCGGGTCGAACGCTTCCTTCACGGCCAGGCGCGCGAGGGCAAGCGGACGCTGCTCATCGTCGACGAAGCCCAGAATCTCTCGGTTTCGGCGCTCGAAGAGCTGCGCATGTTGTCCAATTTCCAGTCGGCCGGCCGCGCGCTGCTCCAGATATTCCTGCTCGGCCAGCCCGAGTTTCGCGACCGGGTCCGCAAGGCCCCCAATCTCGAACAGCTGCGCCAGCGGGTGATCGCGACGCATCATCTCGATCCGATGCAGGCGAACGAGATCGAGCCCTACATCGTGCATCGGCTTTCGATCGCCGGATGGACCGGCAAGCCGCAATTCACCGTCGAGGCCTATGCGACGCTCTACCGGGCAACCGACGGCGTACCGCGCCGCCTCAACACGCTGATGGCGCGCGTGCTGCTGTTCGGCGCCGTGGAAGATCTCGAGACGATCGATGGCGATGCCGTCAAGGCCGTTGTCGCGGATCTGGCCGGCGAGGATGCTGACGTTGTGCCAGAGAGCGAACCGGCATTGTCCGCCAGCGAAAATGTGGAGGCTGATGAGCCGCCCGAGACTGTCGATCTTTCCAAAACGGACCCCGAGCCGGCCGACCTGGACAGCGATATCTACGCGTCGCTGGTAGCAACCGAGCAGCCGGAAGAAGAGCGAGTGAAAGAACCCGTCCAACTGGACCGGTCGGTCGCTGCGCCAGGGAGCGCAAATAACGATGCCGGCGAAGAGGCCGATGCGGACGCCCGGATCGCGGCGCTCGAAGCCCGGCTCGAGGAACAGGAAGCCGCCCTGCGCCGCGTCTTGACCTTGCTCGTCCAATGGGTCGAGGAAGAAGACACGCAGCCGAGTTTCGGCGTCGTTCGCGGCGACGCGGCCTAAACCAGCGCGAGGAGGTAATGGCGCGCCATGCTCAATGCGCTTTCGGTCGACATCGAAGACTGGTTCCAGGTCGGCGCGTTCGAGACCGTTATCGCGCGTGACGACTGGGATGCGCTCGCGCATCGCGTCGAGCGCAACAGCGACGCCGTCCTCGATCTGTTCGATCGCGCGGGCGTCAAGGGAACGTTTTTCACGCTGGGATGGGTGGCGGAACGCTATCCGGCCCTGATCCGGCGGATCGCAGAAGCCGGACATGAGGTCGCCAGCCATGGCTGGGACCATCGGCGCGTCTTCACGATGCAGCCCGAAGAGTTCCGCGCCGACATTCGCAAGGCGCGTGCAGCGCTCGAAGTCGCCGCGGGAGAGCGCGTGTCCGGTTACCGGGCGCCCAGCTTCTCGATCGATGCCCGCACGCCCTGGGCGCACGAAATTCTGGCGGAAGAGGGCTATGCCTATTCCTCGAGCGTCGCGCCCGTTGTCCACGATCATTATGGCTGGCCGGAGGCGCCGCGCTTCGCCTTTGCGCCGTGTGATGACAGCGAGCTGATCGAGCTGCCGGTCACGACAGCGCGGCTCGGCGGGCGTACGATCGCGGCGGGCGGCGGCGGTTTCTTCCGGCTGCTGCCCTATCGCTTTTCGCGTTGGGCGATCGGCCGGGTGAACGGCAATGACGGGCGGCCGGCGATATTCTATTTCCATCCCTGGGAGATCGACCCCGAACAGCCGCGCATCGAAAACGCGCCGCTCCGGTCCAGGGTCCGCCATTACAGCCGGCTGTCGGCGATGGAGGCCAAGCTCGAGCGCCTGCTCCGCGACTTCCGATGGGGGCGTGTCGACCGTGTCGCCGAAATGCAAAAGGCGACGGTCCAGTGAACGCGCCCATGTCTCTCCACAAATTGCGCATCCGGGCCGCCGATCTCCGCGATCCGAACGAATGTGCGCGGATCGAGGATTTCATCCGCGAGACCGAGGGCGGGACGCCGTTCCACCTGCCGCGCTGGCTGAAAGCGATCGAACGGGGATGCGGCCAGCCCGGCCATATACTGATCGGCGAACGGGCAACCACGTTGCGCGGGATATTGCCGCTCACCGAAATCCATTCGCCGCTGTTCGGCCGGGCGCTCGTATCGAGCGGCTTTGCGGTCGGGGGAGGGGCGCTCGTCGCCAATCCGATCAATGCGAATGCGCTGGCCGACGCCGCCTGGCAGCTCGCCGAACGGCTGAGCATCCCCGAGGTCGAACTACGCGGCGGCGCGCTGCCCAAGGGATGGCCGGTGCGCAGCGACGTCTATGCCGGGTTCGTCGGGGCGCTGGCCGAGAGCGACGATGCGCAGCTTCAGGCGATACCCCGCAAGCAGCGGGCCGAAATCCGCAAGGCGCTGAAGAATGATCTGACCGTCGCGTTCGGAACGGACGAGCGCGATCGCGAGGCCCATTACGCGGTCTATGCCGAAAGCGTGCGCAATCTCGGAACGCCGGTGTTTCCGCGCGCGCTGTTCGATGCGATGCTCGACGGGTTCGGCGACGAGGCCGATATCACGACGGTCCGCCATCACGGCGAGCCCGTCGCTTCGGTACTGACCTTCTACTTCAACGGCACCGCGATGCCCTATTGGGGCGGTGGCACGTTCGCGGCGCGCGCCCTGCGGGCGAACGAACTTCTCTATTTCAGCCTGATGAACCATGCCCGCGAACGCGGTTGCACGCAGTTCGACTTCGGTCGCTCAAAGATCAAGACCGGCCCCTACAACTTCAAGAAAAACTGGGGCTTCACGCCCGAACCGTTGCATTATGCGGTTCGAACCGCGAACGGCGCGACACCGCGTGAAATGAACCCGAACGACCCGAAATACCGGTTGCAGGTCGCGCTGTGGCAGCGGCTGCCGTTGCGGATCGCCAACCGTATCGGGCCCTGGATCGCAAAAGGGCTCGGTTGATGGGCGACATCCTCTTTTTCGCCCATCGCATTCCCTATCCGCCCGACCGCGGGGACAAGATCCGCTCGTACAACATCCTCAAAAAGCTGTGCGAGCTGGCAACCGTCCACGTCGCGACCTTCGCCGATCACGACGAGGATCTGGGGCACGCCGAAACGCTCCGGCCGATGCTGGGATCGCTGCATGTCGAAAAACGGACCGTTTCCAAACCGGTTGGCGGCGTCCGGGCGATCCTGTCCGGAAAACCGATTTCGCTGACCCTGTTCGACCGCCCCGGTATCCGCGATTTCGTCTCACGGACGATGGAAACGGAATCGATCGACACCGTTTTCGTCTTTTCCGGGCAGATGGCGCAGTTCGTGCCCGAACTTCCGCCGGGCATCTGCTTCATCATGGATTTCGGCGATGTCGATTCGGCGAAATTCGCGTCCTATGCGGAATCGAGCTCGATACCGATGCGCTATGTGCACGCCCGCGAAGCCCGCAAGCTGGCGGCGTTCGAACGGGAGACGGCGCAGCGGGCCGATGCCAGCCTGTTCGTCAGCGAGGCCGAGGCCGCGCTGTTTCGAAGCGAAGCCGGTCTCGATGCCGATCGGGTACGCGCCTTGGAAAACGGGATCGATTGCACATTTTTCGATCCCGATGCCGCATTTCCCGCAATCGAACGGCCGGCCGGTCCGCTGGTCGTTTTCACCGGGCAGATGGACTACCGGCCCAATGTCGAGGCGGCCGTGAGTTTCGCCGACGACGTCCTGCCGATCATCCGCCTGCAAAATCCGCACATCACATTCGCGGTCGTCGGCCGGAACCCGACCGGCGAAGTGGAGCGGCTTGCCGGGCGCGACGGGGTGATCGTCACCGGCGGGGTCGCGGATATTCGCAGCTGGCTCGCGGCCGCCGATGTCGTCGTCGCGCCGCTGCGCATCGCGCGCGGGATCCAGAACAAGGTACTCGAAGCGATGGGGATGGCCCGCCCCGTAATCGCCTCGCGTCCGGCCTTCGAAGGTATCGACGCCGTGCCCGGCCGCGATCTCCTCGTCGCGGATACGCCGGCCGAAGAGGCGCAGCTCGTCCTCGAACTGCTGAGCAACAGCGCGATGGGCGAAGTGATGGGCCGCGCGGCGCGCAAGCGCATGCTCGAACGCTATGCCTGGGACGAAACGCTGGCGCCGCTCGCGGCGCTGACCGGCCGCGACGGGCTGGCGGACCCCAAGGACGCTTTGGCCGAGGTCCGCTGATGACGGCGAGCGATACCCTGGACCGTCCTTCGGCAGCCGGCGCGGTCGGCGCATGGCGGCCGAGTCTCGTCTTGCTGGCGGCCGCGGCGGCGGGTCTCCTTCTGCTGTTCCGCGGCGACGCCGCCGACATGGTTTCGGTCTGGTGGAACAGTTCCACGTTCAATCACTGCCTGCTCATTATCCCGATCATCGGGTGGCTGGTCTGGAACCGGAAGGCCGAGCTCGCCGAACTGACGCCGTCGGCCTCGCCCTATGGCCTGGCGATAGTGGCGCTGGGCAGCCAGAGCTGGTTGCTCGGCGAAGCCGCGGGCGTCGCGCTCGCACGGCATCTGGGCGTCGTCGTGATGCTGCAGGGCGCCGTCGTCTCGATACTCGGCCTGACGGTCACCCGGGGGCTGTTGTTTCCGCTCGCCTATGCGCTGTTTCTCGTCCCGTTCGGCGAAGAGTTCGTGCCCTTTCTCCAGGAAATTACTGCCGAGCTCAGCATGATACTGCTCGGCCTGTTCGGTCTGCCCGCGCATATGGAAGGCGTCTTCATCACCACGCCCTCGGGCTATTTCGAGGTTGCCGAAGCCTGTTCGGGGGTGAAGTTCCTGATCGCGATGGTCGCGCTCGGGGCGCTCGCCGCCAATCTGTGCTTCCGGAGCTGGCGGCGGCGCGGGGCCTTCCTCGCGCTCTGCATCGTCATGCCGATCGTCGCCAACGGAATCCGCGCCTTCGCGACCATCTACATCGCCGATGCGACGGGCATCGAATTCGCAGAGAATTTCGATCATGTCGTCTATGGCTGGTTCTTCTTCGCCTTCGTCATCGCCGCGGTGCTGGCCCTGGGCTGGACGTTCTTCGATCGCGATATCGACGATCCCGCCTTCGATCCCGCTGAAATCGAGCCGCGCAAACCGTTAACCCACGGCCCGAACCGCCGTTATGCAATGACGCTCGCCGTCTTTGCGATTGCCGTCATTTCGCCCGTCTGGATGGCCGGCAATGCCGCTGCCGCCCGCGACACGGTTCCCGCCCCGTTCTCCGCGCCGCAGATCGCGGGTTGGGCGCGCAGCTCGGCGCCGATGGCCTATCCGTGGCGGGCGACCTATGCCGGCGCGGACCGGCTGCTCGAAACCCGCTACAGCGACGCGGCGGGGAGGGTGGTCGATCTCGCCATCGGCTATTATGCCAATCCGGTCGAGGGGCGGGAGCCGGTCGGTTTCGGACAGGGCGGACTTCCGGCCGAAACCGAATGGTCCTGGTCGGAAAACAGCGCACCGCCGCCGTCGGGCCGCGCCTATCGCATCATGGCGCCCGGCCCTGTGGCGCGCGAGGTGTTCCAATATGTAATGGTCGGCGACCGGCTGACCGCTGGCGGCGGCCGGGCCAAGCTGGCGACGTTACGCGCGCGGCTGCTCGGCGGCGACCGGCGCGCCGTCGGGATCGTGATTTCCGCCGAAGGCCGCGAGGTGCGGGCGGCTATCGAAGAGTTCATCGCCGACAGCGGCGGTGTTGAACAGCTGGTTGACCGCGTGACCGGCTTGGCCGACTGAACCGCCATGTGCGGGATTGCGGGCATCTTTCATCTCGAAACGGCGAAACCCGTCGATCCGGACCGGGTGCGCGCGATGGCGGACGTACTCGCGCATCGCGGCCCGGACGGATCGGGCGTCTGGACGGCGCAGGGTGTCGGGCTCGGCCATAGGCGGCTGTCGGTTATCGACTTGGAGGGCGGAGATCAGCCGATGGCGACCCCCGACGACACGCTCGTCACCATCTTCAACGGGGAAATCTACAATTATCGGGAAATCCGCGCCGATTTGTGCGCGCTGGGCCATGAGTTCCGGACGGATAGCGATACCGAGGTCATTCTCCACGGATGGCGGCAATGGGGCCCGCTCTGTGTCGAGCGTTTCCACGGCATGTTCGCCTTCGCGCTCTACGACGAAGAGGCAAAGACGCTGTTTCTCGGTCGCGACCGGCTCGGCGTCAAACCGCTCTATTATGCCGAAGTGTCGGACGGCAGCCTGATCTTCGCGTCCGAACTCAAGGGGCTTCTCGCCCATCCGCTGTTGCGCCGCCGGCCCAGCGAACAGGCGATCGAGGACTATCTGGCGTTCGGCTATGTGCCCGACGACGCCTGTTTCGTCGCCGGCGTGCACAAGCTTCCGGCCGGCCATTATCTGATGACCCGCCGCGGCCTGCCGCTCGCCGATCCGCGCCGCTACTGGGACGTCGCCTTCGCGCCGAAACGGCGCAAGGCAGGTGCCGCCGAGGACGAGCTGATCGCCCATATGGGCGAGGCGGTGCGCAGCCGGATGATCGCCGACGTGCCGCTGGGCGCGTTCCTGTCCGGCGGCGTCGACAGTTCTTCGGTCGTCGCGCTGATGGCCGAAGCGAGCAAGGAAGCGGTCGAAACCTGTTCGATCGGCTTCGACGAGGCCGATCATGACGAGACCGAATATGCCGAGCAGGTCGCCGAACGCTTCGCGACCAATCACCGCAAGCGGATCGTCGCGGCAGACGATTTCGCGCTGATCGATACGTTGGTCGAGGCGTTCGACGAACCGTTCGCGGATGCCAGCGCCTTGCCCACCTACCGCGTCTGCGAACTGGCGCGGGAGAAGGTTACCGTATCGCTGTCCGGCGACGGTGCGGACGAGATTTTCGCCGGCTATCGCCGCCATGTCTTCCATGCCGGAGAGGAGAGGGCGCGGCGCCTGCTGCCGGGCGCCGTCCGCCGGCCACTGTTCGGCGGGCTCGGCAAAGTCTATCCGAAACTGGATTGGGCGCCGCAATTCCTGCGCGCGAAATCGACGCTGCAGGGTCTCGGACAATCCGGGGCCGAGGCCTATGCCGAATCCGTCGGCGTGACCGGGCCGGGATTGCGCAACGCCCTGTACAGCGACGCCATGCGATCCGCGCTGGCAGGCCATCGCGCCGAGGATCGCTATGTGAGTGCGATTGCCAATGCGCCCGCCGAAGACGGCCTTGCCGCCGCGCAATATGCGGATCTCAAGATCTGGCTGCCCGGCGATATCCTGACCAAGGTCGACCGGACGAGCATGGCGGTCAGTCTCGAGGCGCGCGAACCGTTGCTCGACCACCGGCTCGTCGAATTCGCCGCGACCCTGCCGCTCAAACAGCGCGTGCGCGGCGGAACCGGCAAATGGCTAATGAAACAGGCGATGCGGCGCTACCTGCCCGAGGATATCCTCCATCGCCGCAAGATGGGCTTCGTCACGCCGATCAGCGCCTGGTTCCGAGGCGCTCTGGCGGGCGAGGCGGACAAGCTCGTCAGCAGTACGGCGCTGGCGGAAACCGAATGGTTCGACCGACAGGCGGTCAAGCGGATCGTCGAGGCGCACAAAAGCGGGCGCGAAGAGCATGGGCGGTTGATCTGGCAGCTGATGATGCTGGACCGCTCGCTGCGCCGGGTGTTCGGCCTGGGCGATCAGCCCGCATAATCGGCGCCGAGGAAGTAGAGACCGTCCGGCGGCGCGTTGAGACCGAGCCGGTTCCGGTCGGCCGCGTCCAGCGCCGCCTGCAGATCGTCCGCCGACCAGCGCCCCATGCCGACCAGCGCCAGGCATCCGACCATCGAGCGGACCTGGTGATGGAGGAAGGAGCGGGCGGCGGCATGAACCCTCACGGCATCGCCGTCGCGCTGCACGGCCAGCGAGCCGAGCGTCTTGACCGGGCTGTCGGACTGGCAATGGGCCGAGCGGAAGGTCGTGAAATCATGCTTGCCGACGAGCAGTTGCGCGGCTTCGTGCATCGCGGCTTCGTCGAGCCGTTGCGGGATACGCCAGGCCCGGCCGTTCTCCAGCGCCAGCGGCGCCCGGCGGTTGACGATCCGGTAGAGATAGCGGCGGCCGATACAATCGAAGCGCGCATGCCAGTCGTCGGTCACTTCCTCGCAATCGAGAATCGCGATCGGCTCGTCGCGCAGCTTGGCGTTCAGCCCCTCGCCGAGCCGGAAGGCGTCGATTTCCTTCGCGATATCGACATGCGCGGCCATCGCCACGGCGTGGACACCCGAATCCGTCCGGCCCGCGCCGTAGACGAGCACCTCTTCGCCGGTGATCCCCGTGCAGGCCTCTTCGATCGCCTGCTGAATGCTGGGTCCGTGCGGCTGCCGCTGCCAGCCCATATAGGGCCGGCCGTCATATTCGATGGTGAGGCGAAAGCGCGTCATGCGAGCGACGTGCCGGCCGGGATCGGAAGGCCCCGTAGAAGGTCGGCCGTGTCCATCGCGGCCTTGCCGGCGCGTTGTACCCGTGTCGGGCGGAGCGCGCCCGTACCGCAGGCGATGGTCAGCGCGTCGTCGAGCACGGTTCCGGGATCGCCGGATTGTCCGGAAATATCGGCAGCGAGCACTTTGAAGCGTTCGCCTTCGTGCTCGAAAAAGGCCCCGGGCATCGGGTTGAAGGCGCGGACGGCGCGCTCCACCTGTTCGGCCGGTTGCGTAAAATCGAGCCGCGCTTCGGCCTTGTCGATCTTGTCCGCATAAATGGCCTCTGCATCGTCCTGTGCCTGCGGCTCCAGCGTGTCGAGTTCATCGAGCGTATCGCAGATCAGCGAGGCGCCGATGGCCGCGAGTTCCGCCGTCAATTCTCCAGCGGTCTTGTCCTCGACCAACGTCGCGGCGACGGTCAACATCGGCCCGGTATCGAGTCCGCGCTCCATCTGCATGATCGTGACGCCGGTCGCCGGGTCGCCTGCAAGGATTGCGCGCTGGACCGGTGCCGCCCCACGCCAGCGGGGGAGCAGGGATGCATGGATATTGAGGCAGCCATATTTGGACGCATCGAGAATCGTCTGGTTGAGAATCAGGCCATAGGCCGCGACGACCGCGACATCGACGTCGAGCGCGGCAAAGGCGGCTTTCTCTTCGTCCGGTTTCAGGCTGGCCGGAGTGCGGACCTCGACACCCAGTTCCTCCGCGGCCTGCTGCACGGCCGACGCGCGCGGCTGCTTGCCTCGGCCCGCCGGGCGGGGAGGCTGGCTGTACACCGCGACGATATCGTGCCCGGCATCGGCCAAGGCGCGCAGCGCCGGCACCGCGAAATCGGGCGTTCCCATGAAAATGATCCGCATGTCGCTGCTTCAACCGCTTGGCAAAGGGGAGCGCAACCCCCTACCTAGGAAATCATGGCATCCGCGGAGATCGAACAGCTGACCAATGCGCTGGCGCGCCTACCGGGTCTTGGCCCGCGTTCGGCGCGCCGGGCGGTGCTGCACCTGCTGAAAAAACGCGAAGCCTCGCTCTCGCCGCTGCTGCGGGCGCTGGAAACGGTCGAGGCGAAACTCGCCACGTGCAGCATCTGCGGCAATGTCGATACCAGCGATCCGTGCGGCATCTGCACGGACGCCAAGCGCGACACCCGCTCGCTCTGCGTCGTCGAGGAAGTCGCCGATCTTTGGGCGCTCGACCGGTCGCGGCTGTTTCCGGGACGGTTCCATGTGCTCGGCGGGCGCCTCTCCGCGCTGGACGGCATCCGGCCCGAGGATCTGCATATCGACACGCTGATCAAGCGCGTCTCGGGCGGCGATATCGACGAGGTCGTCCTCGCCATGAACGCGACCCTCGAGGGCCAGACGACCGCCCATTATCTGGCCGAACGGCTCGAATCCCACCCGGTGCGGATCACCCAGCTCGCCCATGGCCTGCCGGTCGGCGGCGAACTCGACTATCTGGACGAGGGCACGTTGGCGCAGGCTTTGAGGGCGCGGCGACCGGTTTCCTGACTTACTCCCTCCCCTTCAGGGGAGGGATGACAGGGTGGGGTAGCCGGGAAGCGGCTCAATGCCGCTTTTCGGCTTTCCAAGCGCAGCGAGGCTAAAGCCTCGCACCCACCCCTACACCCCTCCCTTGAAAGGGAGGGGGAAGAGATTTACTTATTCTGCATGGCCATTTTACCGATCGTCGAGGTCCCGGACCCCCGTCTGAAAACCCTTTCCACGCCCGTGGAGGAGGTGACGGACGAGACGCGCAAGCTGATCGCCGACATGTTCGAAACGATGTACGACGCGCCCGGTATCGGGCTCGCGGCGATCCAGGTCGGCGTGCCCAAGCGCATCCTCGTGATCGACCTGCAGGAGCCGGAAAGCGATGCCGAGGACGCCGAGCCGGTCAGGGATCCGCGCGTCTTCATCAATCCCGAGCTGATCGATCCGTCCGAAGAGCTGCGAACCTATGAGGAAGGCTGCCTGTCGATCCCCGACCAGTTCGCCGAGATCGAACGGCCGGACAGCGTCACCGCGCGCTGGCTCGACGAGAATGGCGAACAGCATGAAGAGCGGCTCGACGGCCTGCTCGCGACCTGTCTCCAGCATGAGATGGACCATCTCGAAGGCATCGTCTTCATCGACCATCTTTCGCGCATGAAGCGCAATATGGTGCTCAAGAAGCTCGAAAAATCGCGCAAACTCCAGGCGGCCTAGGCGTCAGCGCGGTCGACCCTCGAGATCGCCGCGCAACGATCTCGCCCTAAGTTCACATAATTCACACGCAGACTGCCTCAAGAAGGACAGTTAGTGTGCCCTATATCGCACCGGCGCGATCGAACCGCGAATCAGCCAGACATTGTCCAACATTGCAAGCGCCTTGGCGCTAGAGGTTTTCGAGCGCCGTCCGGCAGTCGGCCGGGCTTTCGCGGCACATTTCCGCGAAACTGCGGCAATGGTCGGTGTCATGCCTGCCGCATTCCCCTGCGGTGGATTATTCGGTTGCCGCAGCGATGGATGCGGCCTAGGTTCTCCCTTCGTTCTCATCGAGGAATTGGATGGATCCGCTGATCGTCTCGCTGATTGTCATTGCTGCGCTCGTCATCGGCGCGGTGCTTGGCTGGCTCGCCAGCGCGCGCGGGATTGCGCCCTTGCGGGAAGAGAATGCGCGGCTGCGGTCGGACGGCGAACGCACGGCCGGAGACCTGCGCACGGCGCTCGACGGGGTGCGCGACGAGCGCGACGCGGCCCAACGTGAGCTGGCCGGGCTCAAGGCGTCGGCCGAGGAACGGGACCGCGCGTTCGAAGCGCGGCTTACCGAATTGCGCGAGGCCAAGGAGGCGCTGACCGCGCAGTTCAGCGAAGTCGGCGCCAAGATGCTGAGCGACGCGCAGAAACAGTTTCTCGAACGCGCCGATGCGCGCTTCCACCAGGCCGGCGAGAAGAATGAGGAGCGCCTCAAGCAATTGCTGAGCCCGGTCGGCGAACGGCTGAAAGCCTATGAGGAACAGGTTGGCAAGATCGAGAAGGACCGCACCGAGGCCTATGGCACGCTGACCGGCCTGATCGACCAGATGCGCGTGGGTCAGGAAGGCGTCCGCAGCGAAACCGAGAAGCTCGTCAATTCGCTGCGTAATGCGCCCAAGGCGCGCGGCCGCTGGGGCGAACAACAATTGCGGAACGTGCTGGAAACGGCTGGACTCGCCGAGCACACCGATTTCCGGACCGAAGTCAGCGTCGAAAGCGAGGACGGGCGCATGCGACCCGATGCAATCATCCGCGTGCCCGGCGGTCGGGCGCTGGTGATCGATGCGAAGGTCTCGCTCAACGACTATCAGGACGCGTTCAACGCAGACGAGGAGGAGGCTCGGGAAATCGCGCTGGCCCGGCATTGCACGTCGATGAAGACCCATATCGAGGGGCTATCGCGCAAGGCGTATTGGAGCCAGTTCGACGAGGCGCCCGATTATGTGATCATGTTCGTGCCGGGCGAGCATTTCCTGACCGCGGCGCTTGAGCATGAGCCGTCGCTCTGGGACCATGCGTTCGACAAGAAGGTGCTGCTCGCGACGCCCACGAACCTGATCGCGATCGCGCGGACCGTGGCGGCCGTCTGGCGGCAGGAGGGGCTCGCGCAGGAAGCCAAGCAGATCGGCCAGCTCGGCAAGGAAATGTACGACCGGCTCGCGGTCGCCGCGGGCCATATGCGCACGGTCGGCAGCGGCCTCACCACGGCGGTCAACAATTACAACAAGTTCGTCGGCAGTTTCGAACGCAATGTGCTGTCCACCGGGCGCCGCTTCGCCGAACTCAATATCGAAACCGGCAAGAACGAGATCGGCGAATTGCAGCCTGTGGAAGCGATCGCGCGCGAGCCCAATGCGGGCAGCCTGCCGTCATCCGACAATGACGAGGATACGCCGGACGCCGCCGAATAGAGTATGTACTCTATAGCGGCGGATCGAGGGCCGTCATTGCGAGGAGGCTCGAAACTGTTTCGGGCCGACGCGGCAATCCAGAGCTGCAAGCGTATCGCCTGTTACTCTGGATTGCTTCGCTGCGCTCGCAATGACGGTAGAGTATCGGTGTAATGAAGTCGCCCGACCCCTGACGGCGATTGCCCTCAAACGTCGCCGCCGCAGCCTTCGACGGGCGGGCTGCCGCGTTCGGTGATCGTGACCACGGCCGGGTAGGGGGCGCCGCTCATCGTGTCGGTGCAGGGCCGGTCGAGTATCTCGACGGTAATCGAATCATTCTCGTAACGGCGGCCGCCGTCGAACGGCTCGACCTCGGGCGTCCGCGCCGTCACCCGGCGTTCGCCGTAATCGGCCTCGTAGACGATCACATCGTCATAGATGCGCAGGAACCAGCCAGGCTCCTGCCCGACGCCGCGGAACATGGGCTCCGGCTCCGCCGCGGCGGCTTCCCCTTCCGCGACGATGCTCGGCGATTCGCTGACATCGAGCTGTTCCTCGCAGGCGGTGAGCGTCAGCAGGGTGGCGGCGGAAAGCCCGGCAAGAAGGCGCTGTGCCATCAATATACCGTGTCTTCGTAAACGGGTTCGCCGCCCGCATAGGTGGTCGCGCAGGCTGCGAGCGTCAGCAGCAGCGCCAGTCCGAGAAAGCGCATCAGCCTTCCTTTCTCCGTCGTTCGAGATTGAGCCTGATACCATTTTCCGAGCGCAAGGTCAGCCGCGCAATCGGCTTGGGCACATGGCCCTCGACCGGCGACACCGTCCAGTCGCGCATGATCGTGGCGAGCACGATCACCGCTTCCTGCAGCGCGAAGGCCGCGCCGAGGCAGACGCGCGGGCCTTTCGAAAAGGGGAGATAGGCCTTTTGCTCGGACGCCCTGGTTTCCGCCCGGCCGAACCGGTCGGGATCGAAGACGTCCGGATCCTCCCAATGCTCGGTATGGCGATGCTCGAGCAGCGGAGAGACGAAGAGGATGGCGCCCGGCAGGATGTGCTTGCCGCGCATCTCCTGCTCCTCGGTCGCGTCGCGCGGGATGAAGGCGACCGGCGGATAGAGGCGCAGCGTCTCGCGGAACACGTCGCGAGTAAAGGGCAGGCGGCGCATCTTCTCGAATTCGAGCGGCCCGTCCGCGAACACGGCATCGGCTTCGTCCTGCATCCGCACCTGGACCTCCGGGCATTGCGCGATCAGGTACAGCGCCCAGGCGAGCGCCGAGGCCGAGGTTTCATGCCCGGCGAGGAACATGATGCCGATCTGGTCGACCAGTTCGCGCTCGTCGAACCGCTTGCTGGTCTCCGGATCTTCGGCGCGGATGAAGCTGGCGAGCATATCGCGGTCGGGGACGTCCGCGCCGCGTTCGATCGCGCCAAGCCGCTCGCGGACCGGTTTGTGGAGCAGTTCGCGGATAGTCGAAGCGGACCGCCGGGCCCGCAGCTTGCCGAGCGACAGCCATTGCGGCACGCCGGCCAGCGTCCATACGCCATGCTGCCAGGCGAGATGCTGGAAGCGCTCGAAATTCTCGAAAATGATCTCTGCCTCTTCGCGGGTGAAGGGCCGCGAATAGATGGTGCGGAAGATGACGTCGGCGGTCACATGCGTCATTTCGAGATCGACCTGCGTGTCGGGACCGGCCGCGCCTGATTCGAACCGCTCCGTCATCGCGTCCACTGCCTCGCGCATGAGCGGGAAGATCGCCTTGATCCGGGTCGCCTCGAAGGCGGGGTCCATCATCCGCCGCTGCTGCTTCCACAGATCGCCGTTCGAGACGAAAATACTCTCGCCGAGCAGCAGCTCGAGCATCGTCGCCATCAGGTCCGACTTGGGATAGCGATCGACATCGCCGAGCAGGATCTGCTGGACCAGATCGGGCTGGTTGACGAAATACATGGTCCGGCGCGGGAGGCGCACCTCGCCGAGCTTCATCGAATAGCTGTTCGCATAGAGCGGCGCGGTCGAGGAATGAAAGCTCTTTACGAAGCGCGCGAGCGGCCCGAGCTTTTTCGGGTTGCCGGCGGGCTTGGGCGGGACAAATGGGGTCATCGCACGGCCTTCATGCGCCCGCGCCGCAGTCGTGTGAAGTCCCGCGCCGACGGGCGATGGGCGAAGCGGTCGGCGAGCTTCTCCGGCCCGGCGGTGATAGCGAAATAGTCGTAATCGGCGGGCTTGGCGGCGGCCATGATGTACTGGAAATGGAGCCGCATCCAGTTGCGCGACTGTTTGTCGAATTCCGCCTTCGGCATGATCTCGTGGAATTTCGCGTTCAGCAGCTTGGGATTTTTCCGGTCCGCATTGCGGTCGCCGATCGCCGTATAGGGATCGACAAGCGCGAAACAGGCGCCGTCTGGCGGCGCGGAGATATCGAGCCAGTCGACCGCATCGCTTTCGGCGACGGCGGCGATCTCGTCCCGCATCGCCTGCGCTTCGGGCAGCCAGGCGAGCCACATGATCGTTTGCCCTAGCGTCAGCAGCGAGAGGGTCGGCGCGTCGTCGGGCATGTCGTCGAGCGCGCGCGCGACGACGGCGATCGCCAGCGCCGCGCCGTAACTGTGGCCGACGACGAGGATCTCATCGACACCGCCTTCCTTGAGGCGCGCGCGGAGGAGGTCGCCGAAATCGTCGCGGCGGCGGTCGAGCGAGCGGGTGCGGCTCTGCTCCTCGCGCTCGTGGAAGCTGAGAATGCGCCCGACCCAGGTCAGGTTGAACTTCTGCTCGAGCCGATAGGCGAGCCAGAGCAATCCGAACCCGATGGCGAGGCCGGCCACCAGTCCGGCCACGCCGATCGCCAGATAGCCGATCGCGCTCAGGCCGATGCCGAGCAGGATCAGCAGCAGGATCGCGATCGCCGGCATGGTCGCGGTGACGCCGGCGGGCCAGCTCCACCGGAAGGTCTTGGCGAAGACCCCCGACCGCAGCGCCCGCCAGCTCGCCGTCAAGGTCACCCAGGCGAGCTTTGCCGGCTGCTTGACCCAGAATTGGCGGACGATGTCGTCCCATTCGCAATAGAGATATTCGGTTTCCGTCGTCCCGGCGGCGTCGGAATGGCGGACGTCCCAGCGCACCAGATGGTCGGCGATCCGTTTCCGCTTGCCGGTTTCGATATCGTATCCGGACACCGCCGCCTGTTTTTGCGCCTCGGCGCGGTAGAGCTGATGGTAATAGCGCACGCCGCGCGGATCGAACCCGCTCAGATAGAGGACGAGGCGGCGGCGGACTTCGCTCATCGCCGGAACTGGTTCAGCACTTCATAGGCCATGACGGCGGTCGCGACGGCCGCATTCAGGCTGTCGGCCTTGCCGCGCATCGGCATCTTGACGAGCAGGTCGCAGGCCGCGGCATAGTCGGCCGGCAGTCCGGCCGATTCATTGCCGGTCAGGATGAAGGTCGGCGGCACGTAACCGGGCTGCTGATAGTCGAGATCGGTATCGAGGCTCGTGCCCACGAGCATGCCGTCGCCCTCACGCAGCCAGGCGATGAACTCGGCCCAGCGCGCGGTCGCGATCGCCTGGGTGAAAAGCGCGCCCATCGAGGCACGCACCGCCTCGACCGAGAAGGGATCGGCGCAGTCGTCGACGAGAATGAGCCCGCCCGCGCCAACGGCGTCGCCGGTCCGCAACATCGTCCCCAGATTGCCGGGATCGCGCAGCGCCTGCGCGACCAGCCAGATATCGGCTTTGCTGCGGTCGATCGCGGCCAGCCCGGTATCGAATTCGCGATAGATGCCGACCACCGCCTGCGGATTGTCCTTGCCCGACAGCTTGGAAAGGATCGCGCGCGTCGTCTGTATCGCCTCGCCGCCGGCATGTTCGGTCGCCGAAACCAGCGCCTGCGTGCGGGGATGATCGCTGGACTCCGGCGCATAGAAAATCTGCTCGGGCAGCCGGCCGCTCTCTTCCGCCTCGGTCAGGATGCGCAGCCCCTCGGCGAGAAACAGGCCTTCGCTGCGCCGGTTCTTCTTGTCGCGCAGCGACCGGGCCCGCTTGATCAGCGGATTTGAGAATGCCGTAATGTCTCGGGGCAGGGGTCAGTCCTCCCCGAATTTGGACTCGACCAGCGCCGCCAGCTTGTCGACCGCTTCCTCCGCCCCGTCGCCCCGCGCCCGGATCGTAATCGTGTCGCCCATCGCGGCGCCGAGCATCATCAGATCGAGGATCGAGGATCCGGCGACGCTCTGCCCGTCCCGCGATACCTCGATATCGGTGTCGAGTTCGCTGACCAGGGTCACGAATTTGCTGCTCGCCCGGGCATGGAGCCCGCGCTGATTGGTAATAGTGACCGTGCGTTCGGCCGCGCTCAAGCCGCTTGTCCCAATATTTCGGACGCGACGGAGATATATTTCTTGCCGGCATCGCGGGCCGCGGCGACGGCATCGGTCACGCTCATCGACTGGCGCGCGCTGGCGAGCCGGATCAGCATCGGCAGGTTCATGCCGGCGATCACCTCGACCTGTTCGGGCCGCATCAGCGATATGGAGAGATTGGAGGGCGTACCGCCGAACAGGTCGGTCAGCACGATCACGCCCTTGCCGTTATCGACCTTCTTCACCGCCTCGGCGATCTCGGCGCGCCGTTCTTCCATGTCGTCGTCCGGGCCGATGCAGATCGCCTCGACCAGTTCCTGCGCGCCCACGACATGCTCCATCGCCACCACGAATTCGCGCGCAAGATTGCCATGCGTCACCAGAACCAGCCCGATCATTCACTCACCTGTATTGCCATTTTCGCCCGCGGCCACCCGCTCGACGGAATCGAGCGACGGAAAGGCCAGATCGCGGTGGGCGACCGTGGGGGAAAATCCGGCCTTACGCAACCGTTCGGCGACCCGTTCGGCAACATGTACCGATCTGTGTCGCCCGCCCGTACAGCCAAAGGCGAGCGTAACATAGGCTTTCCCTTCGGCCTGGTATCGCGGCAGCAGGAGCAGCGCGAGATCCTCGATACGGGTTACGGCCTCCTCATAGGCGGAATCTTCGGCGATATAGTCGCCGACCGACGCGTCCAGACCGGTCAGCGGCCGCAAATCCTTGTCCCAATGCGGGTTGCGCAGGAACCGCATGTCGAACACCAGATCCGCATTGCGCAATATACCGCGGGCAAAGCCGAACGATGAGACGGTAACCACGAGCTCCTCGGCGCTTTTCGAGCCGAAGCGCGCCCGCAGCTCTTTCTGGAGATCGTTGGCCGAACTGTCGGTCGTATCGATCACATGGGCGGCCCAGCGCCTGAGCGGCGTCATGATCTCGCGTTCGAGCCCCACGCCGTGCGCCGCCGGGCGGTCGAGCGCCAGCGGATGGCGCCGCCGGGTTTCGGAAAAACGCCTCTCGAGTTCGCGGCCGCCGCAGTCGAGAAAGACGGTTTCGATATCGAGCGCATGGGATTTTGCGAGCCCTTTGATCCGCTCGACGATGGAATTGGCGTCGAAACCGCGCGTCCGGCTGTCGATGCCGATGGCGATCGATCGCTCGGCCTTGATCGGGTCGAGCGGCACGCTGGTCTCGAACAACTTGTCGAACAGACTCAACGGCAGATTGTCGACCGTTTCCCAGCCCATATCCTCGAACGTGCGCAAGGCCGTGGATTTGCCGGCGCCGGACATTCCGGTGACGAGCAATATGCGCCGATCATATGGGTTCGTGTCAGTCATGCGCCGGCCATCGGCAAGATAATGGTGAAACGCGCGCCATTTGCCGAATCGTCGCGGTTTCCAGCCTCGATATTTCCATCATGCCCGTCGACAATAGCCTTGGCGATGGCGAGGCCCAAGCCCGAATGCTTGCCGAAATCCTCGTCGGAAGGCCGCATGCTGTGGAACCGGCGGAATATCTGCTCGCGCTGTTCTTCGGGAATACCCGGCCCCTCGTCCTCGACGGCGACATGGACGCGCTCGCCGTCACCGGTCGCGGCAATCCGGACCGTGCCGTTCGCCGGCGAGAAGGACACCGCATTGTCGAGCAGGTTTTCCAGCGCCCGGGCCAGTTGCGACGCATCGCCCATCACGACCGCGCTGCCGGTCCGGGGGCGGCCGAAGGCGATGCGCACCTCGCTGTTGCGCCCGCGTTCGTCCCGGCTTTTGACGATGGAGCCGATAAGATCGCCGATATCGACCCGCTCGAAATTCGCGCGCGACAGTTCGGCATCGATCCGCGACGCCGTCGATATTTCGGTGATCAGGCGGTCGAGCCGACGGACATCGTCCTGGACGACGTCGAGCAGCCGGGCCTGCAGCGCCGGATCCTCGACCTTGCGCAGCGTGTCGACGGCCGAGCTGAGCGACGCGAGCGGGTTTTTGAGTTCGTGCGCCACATCGGCGGCAAAGGCTTCGGTCGCATCGATCCTGTGCCGCAATGCCTGGCTCATATCGGAAAGGGTCCGCGCCAGCAGCCCGATCTCGTCGCGCCGTGACGGCAGGCGCGGTAGAACGACCTCGCGCGCCCGACCAAGCCGGACGCGCCGGGCCGCAAGCGACAGACGCCGGAGCGGGCGGACGATCGTCCGCGCGAGAAACAGCGACAGCAGGATCGAAACCAGCGCGGCGACGAATATGATGATGCCGAGCCGCAGCCGTTCGTTGCGCACATCGCCGCGGATATCCCGCGCATTGGCCGTCACCAGCGCGATCTGGCCGGGTTCGCGGGAGAGCGGTATCGCCACCGACACCATCGGCGTGCGGTCGGGCGCCAACGCGAGCTGCGTCGCCACCACGCTGCTTTCGGGAATGTCCGCCGCGAATTCCCAGGCCGACAGCCGGTCGATCTCGGGCTCCTCGAAACGGGGCAGGGGATCGGCATTGACCACCGTCTCGATCCCCTGATCCATCCACCGGGCGACGCTGCGGCGCCACGGTTCGGTTGCCGGATCGCGATTGACATAGGTCGGTTCGGCAACGTCCCAGCTGTCCAGTATCGCGCGGCCACCGGCATCGTAGATCCGGATCCGGTGGCCGCTCCGCATTCCCAGCGCCGCCAATATCTCGGCCCGTTCGCCGGGATCGGCGCGATCGATGACGTTGGCGATCAGTTCGGCCTGGGTTTCGGTCTGCCGGGTCCGTTCGTCGAGCAGCCGCACACGGTAATTATCGAGCCAGAAGAAGCTGCCGGCGAGCAGCGCGACCGCGAAGATGTTGACGGCCAGAATGCGGCTCGTCAGCGACCATCGCGCCGACCATCTCAGGTCAAGATCGTCGCCCGATTCCACCTATTCCTCGGCGAAACGGTAGCCGACTCCGTATAGCGTTTCGATCGCGTCGAACTCGTCGTCGACCTGCCGGAACTTCCGGCGGAGCCGCTTGATATGGCTGTCGATGGTGCGATCGTCGACATAGACGTCGTCGGTATAGGCCGCGTCCATCAGCTGATCGCGCGATTTGACGATGCCCGGGCGCTGTGCGAGCGATTCCAGGATCATGAATTCGGTCACAGTCAGCGTCACATTCTCGCCGGCCCAGCTCACCCGGTGCCGGGCGGGATCCATTTCGAGCCGTCCGCGGACGATCCGCTCGGGCAGTTCCTCGGCCGCACTTTCTTCTCCGCCGGTCTGCGACGACAGTTCGCTGCGGCGCAATATCGCGCGGATCCGGGCGATCAGCAGGCGCTGGGAAAAGGGTTTGGAGATATAGTCGTCCGCGCCCATCGCCAGGCCCAGCGCTTCGTCCAGCTCGTCGTCCTTGGAGGTCAGGAAGATCACGGGAATCGCGCTCTTCTCGCGCAGCCGGCGGAGCAGTTCCATACCGTCCATCTGCGGCATCTTGATGTCGAGCACGGCAAGGTCCGGCGGATTCTCGATCAGCGCCTTGAGCGCCGTCTCGCCGTCGGAATAGATGCGCGTCGCGAAGCCTTCGGACTGCAGCGCAATCGAAACCGAGGTCAAAATATTCTTGTCGTCGTCGACAAGCGCGATCGTGGCGGTCATCCGGTTACCATATCCTAGGAGTTCCGGGCCTGACTAGCGGCCTCGGCACGGCGCGGCAATGGGCGCTTTTCACCGATATTCGAGTCTCGCGCGTTGATTTTTCCGTCGTCAACTGCTTAGGCCTGAGGGCAAGCGACGACGGCGCTTTTCAAGGCAGCCGCGTTCTTTCCGATTTTCTTAGGAGACTTGAATTGTCCGCTCGTACCCCCGCTTTCGATTTGGCCAAACAGGGAATCGATACCGGTACTGCCGATCTGCACTGGAACCTGGACACCGCACCGCTGATCGAAACATCGGTCGAGCGCGGTGAAGGGCGCCTCGCCAAACATGGTCCGCTGGTCGTCGAAACCGGCAAGCATACCGGCCGTTCGGCAAACGACAAGTTCATCGTGCGCGACGACGAGACCGAGGACACCGTCTGGTGGGGCAAGGTCAACGTCCCGATGTCGCCCGAGCATTTTGCCGCGCTCAAGGAGGATTTCCTGAGCGAAGTCGCGAAGAAGGACACGCTGTTCGTCCAGGACCTCCACGGCGGATCGCAGCCCGACCACCGCGTCCGGGTCCGCGTCATCAACGAACTCGCCTGGCACAATCTCTTCATCCGCACCTTGCTGTGCCGTCCCGAGGAGAGCGAACTGGCCGGGTTCGAGCCCGAATATACGATCATCGACCTGCCCAGCTTCCGCGCCGATCCCGAGCGTCACGGCACGCGGTCGGAAACCGTCGTCGCGGTCAATCTCTCCGAAAAGCTGATCCTGATCGGCGGCACCAAATATGCCGGCGAAATGAAGAAGTCGGTGTTCGGCATCCTCAACTACAAGCTGCCGGCGGACGGCATCATGCCGATGCACTGTTCGGCGAATATCGGCCCGGAAGGCGATACCGCGATCTTCTTCGGCCTGTCGGGCACCGGCAAGACGACGCTGTCGGCCGATGCGAGCCGCACGCTGATCGGCGACGACGAACATGGCTGGTCCGATACCGCGGTCTTCAATTTCGAGGGCGGTTGCTATGCCAAGATGATCCGGCTGTCCGAAGAGGCCGAGCCGGAAATCTACGCAACGACGCGCCGTTTCGGCACGGTCCTGGAAAATGTCGTCATGGACCCGGCGACGCGGGAACTCGATTTCGACGATTCGAGCCTCGCGGAGAACAGCCGGGGCGCCTATCCGATCGACTTCATTCCGAACAGCTCGGAAGAAAATCTCGGCCCGGTACCCAAGAACGTCATCATGCTGACCGCCGATGCGTTCGGCGTTCTGCCGCCGATCGCGCGGCTGACGCCCGACCAGGCCATGTATCACTTCCTTTCCGGCTACACGGCCAAGGTCGCCGGCACCGAAATCGGCGTGACCGAACCCGAAGCGACCTTCTCGACCTGTTTCGGCGCACCCTTCATGCCGCGCCATCCGAGCGTCTACGGCAACCTGCTCAAGGAACGGATCGCCAAGGGCGGCGTCAGATGCTGGCTCGTCAACACGGGCTGGACCGGCGGCAAATACGGCGTCGGCAACCGCATGCCGATCAAGGCGACGCGCGCGCTGCTCAATGCGGCGCTCGACGGCAGCCTCAACGATGCCGAATTCCGCACCGATCCCAATTTCGGGTTCGATGTGCCGGTTTCGGTGCCCAATCTCGAAAAACTGGGCGTCGACGACGCGATCCTCGATCCGCGCGGCACCTGGGACGATCCCGAAGCCTATGACGAGATGGCCGCCAAGCTCGTCGGGCTGTTCATCGACAATTTCGCCCAGTTCGAAGAGCATGTCGATCAGGGCGTCCGCGAAGCGGCACCGACACCGGCCTGATCGTTACGAGCCGCTGCCGGATTCCGATCCCTCATCGGCGGGCAGCGCGTCGATCGGCTCGACGGCGAGCCGGTTGCCTTCCGCGCCGACGATCCGCATCCGCGTGCCGACCGCCGCATCCGGCCCCGATGCCGACCAGACGCTGTCGCCGACCTTGACGCGGCCGAGGCCGCTCTCGATCGGTTCGACGACCTCGACCGTCTGGCCGATCATCTGGGCGATCCGCGCGTTCAGCAGCGGCGCGCTCGAGAGGATCGGATAGACGTCGAACCAGCGTTTCGCGACATAGACCGACGCGACCGAGGCCAGCGCGAAGATCAGCAATTGCAGCGGGAAAGACAGGGGCAGGGCGAAGCCCAGGATTCCAGTCAGGATCGCCGCGCCGCCGAGGAACATCAGATAGGCGCCGGGCGCGATCATCTCCGATATCAACAGGATTATCCCCAGGATAACCCACAGCATTTCGCTGCTCAATTCGATACCGCCGATATTCATCTGCTCTTACCTCGATCCGCCCGACCGCGGCGGACGGCCGGATACGGCGATGCCATCCTCGGATTTGTCGCCAAAGGCGTCCTTGGTCATCTCGGCGATACCGCCCAGCGTCCCGATCAGCTGGGTCGCTTCGACCGGGAACAGGATCGTTTTCGCGTTAGGCGAGTTGGCGAAAGCTTCGACGGTTTTGACATAATCCTGCGCGATGAAATAGTTGATCGCCTGCGCATTGCCGCCGGCGATCGCGTCCGACACCATCTGCGTCGCCTTGGCTTCTGCCTCCGCCTCGCGCTCGCGGGCCTCGGCATCGCGAAACGCCGCTTCGCGCCGGCCTTCGGCTTCGAGGATATTGGCCTGTTTTTCGCCTTCGGACCGCAGGATTTCGGAAGCCCGCGCGCCTTCGGCCTCCAGGATGGTAGCACGTTTTTCACGCTCTGCCTTCATCTGCCGCGCCATCGCATCGACGATATCGATTGGCGGGCGGATATCCTTGACCTCGACGCGGGTGATCTTGACGCCCCAGGGCGTGGTCGCATCGTCGACGACCGCGAGCAGCCGGGCGTTGATCTCGTCGCGCTTCGACAGGGTCTCGTCGAGATCCATCGAGCCCATGACGGTGCGCAGGTTCGTCGTCACGAGGTTGAGGATCGCATTGTAGAGATCCGACACCTCGTAAGCGGCCTTGGCGGCGTCGAGCACCTGGAAGAACACGACCCCGTCGGTCGAGATCATCGCATTGTCCTTGGTGATGATTTCCTGGCCCGGAATGTCGAGCACCTGCTCCATCATGTTCACCTTGCGGCCCACGCGATAGAAAAAGGGCATGAAGAAGTTGAAACCGGGGCGCGCGACGGTCGTGAACCGGCCGAAATATTCGATCGTGTAATTATACCCCTGGCGGACGATCTTGATCCCCATGACCACGAAAATGATCGCGAGCAGCGCGAGAAACATCACCACTCCGAAAAAACCTTCCATCACACCGCTCCTTCCGACAATCCGACCTCTGCTGTGCATATTGGGCGCAATCGCGGAGGCTGCCAAGGTGTAATCGGGTGGCAGCTCGGCCATTGATAGAGAGGGGACGCGGTTCGTCGAACCGCCGCTCATAGCGGCTTGCCCGGCGCCCGGCCGGCTGCCATGGACCGGCCATGGCTTTACGACTGTTCGCCGCGTTCGCGGCCCTGTTCCTTCTCGTTCCCGCAAACGCGCAAACCCTTCCGACGGAAGCGGATTTGCGCCGACATATCGAAATTCTGGCGAGCGACGATTTCGAGGGACGCCAGCCCGGCACCGCGGGCGAAGCGCTGGCGGTGAGCTATATCGCCGCCGCGCTCTCCAATGCCGGCCTGCTGCCCGGTTATCGCGGCAATTATTTCCAGCCTGTCGCGCTAATCAGCCGTGCGGACGGCTCGGTGACGCTGCGCAGCGACGGTCCGGCCGGCGCGCGGACGCATGGCGGCGAGATGCTGGCGCTGGGGACGCGCGAGCGGATCACGCTCGACAATCTGCCGCTGACCTTTGTCGGTTATGCAATCGATATCGGCGAGGACGACGGCGGCGCGATGGGCGCGCTGCGGTTCGACGGCCAGGCCGTGCTGCTGCTCGGCGGCGCGCCCGAAGGCGCCGGCACGACACCCTCCTATCGACGGCGGATCGCCTTCTTCCGGGAGCGCGGTGCGGCCGCGATTATCGTCATCGTCGAGCCCGACCTGCCCTGGGACGCCGCGGTGACCGGTATGCGGTTCCGCCAGACCTATCTCGCCTCGCACCGCCTCGCACCCGTCGAGGCGATCCTGTCGACCCCGACCGCCGATGCGATATTGAGCGATATCGGGCAGTCGCGGGAAACGCTTGCCGCAACGGCAGCGGCGCCCGGATTCGCGTCGGTCACGCTCGATCTCGCGGTCGGCTTCGACGTGACGACGATCATCGACCGCTATGACGGAATCAATGTCGTCGCGCGATTGCCGGGCACCGGCGAAACGGACGAAACGGTCCTGTTCTCGGCGCATCACGATCATTTCGGCATCTGCCGGCCGGACAGCGACGAGGACCGGATCTGCAACGGAGCCGTCGACAATGCGAGCGGCACGGCGGCGCTGATCGAAACGGCGCGCGCACTGGCCCAGGGCGCCCCGCCGGTCCGCGATATCCTGTTCCTGACCACGACTGCCGAGGAGGACGGACTGCTCGGCGCGCGGGCCTTTGTCGCACAGCCACCCGTGCCGCTCGACACGATCGTGGCCGTCTTCAACCTCGATACGATCGCGATCGCGCCCGCCGGCGCGGCGGTCGGCATCATCGGGCGCGGCATGACGCCGCTCGACACGCTGATCGACGCGGTCGCGGCGGAAAACGGCCGCACGATCGACACCAGCACCGATATCAACGGCTTCGTCCGGCGCAACGACGGCTGGGCCTTTCTGGAGCAAGGCGTGCCCGCGGTAATGGCGGGCGGCTCGTTCACCGATCCCGAGCTGCTCAACGCGTTCCTGCGCGGGCCGTATCACGGGCCGGACGACGAGATCGAGGATCTCGAACTCGGCGGCGCGCTGGAGGACACCTGGCTCCACATCGCGCTCGGCCGGGCTTTTTCCGATCCGGCCCGATATCCGTCCCCTCGGCGCTAGCAACCGGCGCGCTTCCCTCCTATAGACGCGCGACAGCGAATCTGGAGCAAGGTGAACGCGGTCATGGAAATCAGCGAAGGACTCACATTTGACGACGTCCTTTTACGCCCGGGGGAGTCCGAAATTCTGCCCAGCGCGGCAGACACGACGACGCGACTGACCCGCGAAATCGGCCTCAACATCCCAATCCTCTCCGCCGCCATGGACACAGTGACCGAAGCGGACATGGCGATCGTCATGGCGCAACTCGGCGGAATCGGCGTTCTCCACCGCAACCTCTCGATCGAGGAGCAGGCCGGCGCCGTCCGCGCGGTCAAGCGCTTCGAATCCGGTATGGTCGTCAATCCGATCACCATGGCCCCGAGCCAGACGCTGGCCGACGCTCTTGAACTGATGGAGCGCAATCGGATTTCCGGCATTCCGATCACCGAAAAGACCGGCAGGCTGGTCGGCATCCTGACGCACCGCGATGTGCGCTTCGCCGAGAATCCCAAACAGCCCGTGTCCGAACTGATGACCAAGGACGACCTCGCGACGGTCGGGCAGGGCGTTTCGCAGGAGGAAGCCCGCCGCCTGCTGCACCAGCGCCGGATCGAGAAGCTGATCGTCGTCGACGACGATTATCGCTGCGTCGGGCTGGTCACCGTCAAGGATATCGAAAAGGCCGTCACCTATCCGCACGCGACCAAGGACGATTCCGCCCGGCTGCGCGTCGCCGGGGCGACGACCGTCGGCGACAAGGGCTTCGAGCGCACCGAAGCGCTGATCGACGCCGAGTGCGACCTGATCGTAATCGACACCGCGCACGGCCATAACCGGTCGGTGGGCGAGGCGGTCGAACGGGTGAAGAAACTCTCCAATTCGGTCCAGGTGGTCGCCGGCAATGTGGCAACCGCGGAAGGCGCGCGATCGCTCATCGATTCGGGCGCCGACGGCATCAAGATCGGCATCGGCCCGGGTTCGATCTGCACGACGCGGGTGGTCGCCGGGGTCGGCGTGCCGCAGCTGACGGCGGTCATGGAATCGTCCGAAGAGGCGGCCAAGTCGAATGTCCCGGTCATCGCCGATGGCGGCTTGCGGACCTCGGGCGATGTCGCCAAGGCGCTGGCCGCCGGCGCATCGACGGTCATGATCGGCTCGCTGCTGGCCGGGACGGCCGAGGCGCCGGGCGAAACCTTCCTCTATCAAGGCCGATCCTACAAAAGCTATCGCGGCATGGGCTCGGTCGGCGCGATGGCGCGCGGTTCTGCGGACCGCTATTTCCAGCAGGACGTGACCGAACAGCTCAAGCTCGTGCCCGAGGGCATCGAGGGACAGGTGCCGTTCAAGGGCCCGGCGAAGGATGTCATCCACCAGCTCGTCGGCGGCGTGAAGGCGGCGATGGGCTATACCGGCTCGGCCACCATCGACGCGCTCCAGAAACGCGCGGCGTTCCTCCGGATCACCAATGCGGGCCTGCGCGAAAGCCATGTCCATGACGTGTCGATCACGCGCGAAGCCCCCAACTATCCGACGCGTTAGTGCGTTGACGCGGATCCGCGCCGACGGCCTGAAATGACACCCGCCGCGCGTCTGCAGGCGGCGATCGAGCTGCTCGACGACATCATCGCCGCGGCAAGGGGCAACGGCGCGGCCGCCGATACGCTCATCAAGCGCTATTTCCGCGACCGACGCTATGCCGGATCGAAGGACCGGCGCGCGGTCCGCGATCTCGTCTATCGCGCGATCCGCCGCTACGGCGAGGCGCCCGTCAACGGCCGCGCGGCGATGGTCGGGCTGGCGCAGGACGAGCCGGCGCTGCGCGACCTGTTCGACGGCTCGGTCTATGGGCCGGCGCCGCTCGGAGAAAACGAGGTCGGCGCGCTGCCGACTGATATGCCGCAATGGCTGCTCGCGAGCTTCGCCGATACCCTCGACGAAACCGATATCGACAGTCTGACCGGCCGCGCGCCGCTCGATATCCGGGTCAATCTCGGGCGAACCTCGCGGGAAGCCGTGCTCGACCAGCTCGACGGAGCCGAGGCCGGAAAGCTGAGCCCCTCGGCGGTGCGACTGCCGCAGGGCTTTCCGATCGAGCAGCACGCACTGTGGCGCGAAGGCCTGGCCGAAATCCAGGACGAGGGCAGCCAGTATATCGTCGACCGATGCGCGGCCGAACCGGGGATGACGGTTGTCGATCTGTGCGCCGGGGCAGGGGGCAAGACGCTGGCGCTGCATGACCGGATGGGCGGCGAAGGACGGCTGATCGCCTGCGACGTCGACCGCAAACGCCTGTCGCGGCTCGCGCCGCGCGCGGCGAGGGCCGGGATGACGGGGATCGAGACCCGGTTGCTCGATCCGGGCAAGGAAAACGCCGCGCTGGCCGATATCACGGATGCGGCGGATATCGTGCTGGTCGACGCGCCGTGCAGCGGCACCGGCACCTGGCGGCGCAATCCCGAGGCGCGCTGGCGGCTCGATGCGCAGGCGATCGCCCGCTATGCCGCGCTCCAGGCGCAGCTGCTCGAAACCGCCGCGCCTCTTGTAAAGCCCGGCGGTTTTCTGGTTTACATCGTCTGTTCGCTTCTGGCGCGAGAAGGGGAAGGGCAAATCGCACATTTCCTGCAAAGTCGTTCGGATTTCAGCAAGGTGGACCCTGCTAACGATCAGGCGGTCGCGTCGGGAGACGGCTTCGTCCTCACGCCGGCGCGCCTCGGAACGGACGGGTTTTTCTTCGCAAGGCTGCAACGGTCATGCTAGAAGATCGCAAGGAAACTGTAACGGAGCTCATCATGCGCTTTTCGCCGCTCGCCATCGCAATCTCCCTGACGCTCGCCACGGTATCGAGCGGCGTGCACGGCCAACGGGGCGATGACGACATCAATCCGCGCTCGGTGGCGCTGGTCGAGGCGGGACGCGCGGCACTTGCGGACGGCGACGCGCAGCGTGCGGCCGATCTGGTCGAAAGCGCGCTCGCGGTCGATCCGCGCAACCGCGACGGGTTCATCGCACTGGCGGAGATTTCCGAGGCCAATGGCCTGCCGGGCAAGGCAATCCGCTTCTATCGCCAGGCGTTGACCATCGATCCGAACGATCTCGCGGCGCTCGAAGGCCAGGGCAGGGTGCTCGTCAGCCGGGGCGCGGTCGAGCGTGCGCGCCGCAATCTCGTGCGCATCGAGGCCCTGTGTGAGATCGAATGTGCCGAAGCGACGACTCTGGCCGCGGCGATCGCAAGCGGTCCGCCGGCGCGGATGGCGGCGCAGCAGGCCGTGGCACCGGTTCCCGAGGCCGAAGAAGTGATTACGCCCTAAGCCGCGTCGATGGCGCGGGCCAGCGCGACATAATCGCCGACCTCTAGCGTTTCCGCGCGACGCGTTTCGTCGATTCCCAATTCTTCCAATGATTGATGTGCATGTGGCACGTTTTTGAGACTTTGCCGCAGCATTTTACGACGCTGGCCGAAAGCGGCCTGGGTGACGGCACCGATCGTTTCGACGCGCACGCCCTCCGGCGCGGTTTCCGGCACGATATGGACGACTGCCGACATCACCTTGGGCGGCGGGACGAAGGCCGAACGGTGCACTTTCAGCGCGATACTGGCCGCGGATCGCCACTGTGCGAGGATCGAAAGCCGTCCATAGGCGGCATCGCCGGGACCGGCGACGATGCGCCGTGCCACTTCCTCCTGGAACATCAAGGTCAGCGACCGCCACCAGGGCGGCCATTCGGCGACCGTGAGCCAGCGAACCAGCAAGGCCGTGCCGATATTGTAGGGCAGGTTGGCGACGATATGCGCGCCGCTTGCGCCCGCCGCCGGCTCGTCGATCGCCATCGCGTCGCCGGACACCAGCGCGAGCTGCCCTGGGAAATGCTCCGCCAGCTCGTTCAGCGCCGCAATGCACCGGTCGTCGCGCTCCACGGCAATGACGTGAGCGCCTGCGGCCAGCAGCGCGCGGGTGAGGCCGCCCGGTCCCGGGCCGACCTCGTAGACGGTCCCGCCCGCCAGATCGCCCGGGATCGTGGCGATCCGGGCGAGCAACTGGCCGTCGAGAAGGAAATTCTGACCGAGCGCCTTGTTCGCCCGCAGCCCGTGCCGGGCGATGACCTCACGCAGCGGCGGGAGCGCCGTCACGCAGCGACGCTGCCTTCGTAGATCACCCGCTGTTCGGCGCAGAAACTGGCGAGGCTGATCGCCGCGATCGTCGCGCCCGGATTGGCCTTGTCCTCGCCCGCAATCTCGAAGGCCGTGCCATGATCGGGCGACGTGCGGACGATCGGCAGGCCGAGGGTCAGGTTGACGCCCTCGTCGAAATGGAGGGTCTTGAGCGGGATCAGCGCCTGGTCGTGATAGAGGCAGAGCGCGACGTCATATTGCGTCCGCGCCGCCTCGTGAAACATCGTGTCGGCGGCAAACGGCCCGCGGGCGTCATATCCTTCCTCGCGCAACTGGACGATCGCCGGTTCGAGGAAATCGATCTCCTCGCGCCCCAGGGCGCCGAACTCGCCCGCATGCGGGTTGAGCCCGGCAAAGGCGAGGCGCGGGTTCGCGATCCCGAAATTCCGCGCCATGCCGCGCGCGGCGGCCCGGCCCTTGTTGACGATGAGTTCCACCGAAATGACATCGGGCACGTCCCGGAGCGGTATGTGCGTGGTGATCGGCACCGTCTTCAAGGATGGCCCGGCGAGCATCATCGCGGCGTTTTCGCGCGCGACACCGCACCGTTCGGCGACAAATTCGGTCTGCCCGGCATGGGAGAAGCCGATATCGTAGAGCCGGTTCTTCGAAACCGGGCCCGTGACGACCGCCTGCGCCGCGCCGGAGCGGGCAAGGCCTACTGCCAGCTCGAGCGAATCGAGAGCGCAGCGCGCGCCCTCGGGCGTCGGAAACCCGGGCTTCGTCTGTTCTCCGCTTTCGACCGCCAGCAGCGGCAGGGCGCGATCGAACGCCGCGGCTGCCTCGTCCGGAGAACCGATCCGCTCGACCGGGCCGTCCCAGACGGCGCTCAGCGAACCCGGATCGCCGACGGCAAAAAACGGTTTCAGGTCATAGGTCTGGCGCCGCGCCCAGCTTTTTCCCGTAATTTCGGGCCCGATACCCGCCGGATCGCCCAGTGAGACTGCTATCGGCGTCATGGCGAAACCGGCCTCAGCGATATTCGATGACCGCGTCGCGCCGCAGGTCGCGCAGATAGCGCCGTGCCCGGCGGTCGGCCCGTTCCTGTTCGAGACGTGCCATGATCACGTCCGCATCCGGTTCCGCACTCGCCGGCGGGTCGTCGCGGCCGCACAGCACGAGTACGCGGACGCCGTCCGTAAGCGAGCCGAAGGGCGCGGTCGCCTCGCCGACCTGCAGATTGCCGATATTGCGCTGGAGCACCTCGGGCAGGTCGCCAAGCCGGACACCGTCATTCTGCACGATCTCGCCGCCCAGATCGACGGCGATCGTGTTGGCCACACCGCATCCGCCACCGGCCTGGGTGGCCGATGACAGTGCCTCGATCTGGGGTTCGGCCACGGCGCGTGTCGTGCCTGGCGGAAACGTCAGCGTGATCTGCGTGAGGCTCAACACCGCGTCGCGCGGGTTGCCGACGAGAATCTGCCGCTGATCGATCAGCGCGATGATCGAAAAGCCGCCCGGGATCGGAATCGGCTGGCTGACTCCGCCGACCGGCATCTGCGTCACGACCGCCGCGAGTTCCGGCGGCAGCTGGGCCGGCTGCAACCAGCCGAGATCGCCACCGACCGCCGCGGTCGACGCCTGGGAAAACTGCCGAGCATAGGCTTGGAACGAGCCGCCGGACTGGATCTGCTCGAGAATGCGCCGGGCGCCGTCGAGCATTTCGGCCTCATTGTCCGGCCGGGCCGGCAGATAGATTTCGGCGACTCGATATTCCGTCTGGCCGCGCGACGCTTCCAGCCGTTCCACGATCGCCTGTACCTCGGCGTCGCTGACGCCGACGGTAGGATTCACGTATCGCCGCAAAAGCCGGCGCCACGCCAGCTCGCCTTGAATCTGGCGCTTCATCGACCGCGCCGAACTTCCCTGCGTCCTCAGAAAGTCGGAGAATTGATCGGGCGAGGCATTCGAGCGCTGCGCGACCTGCGCGAACGTCGCATCGACATCGGCGGACGGGATCTGGATGTCGTTGGCCCGGGCTTCCTGGATCTGCAGCGTCTCGTCGATCAGGTTGCGGACGATCTGCATGCGCAGCCGCTGGCGCTCCTCGTCGCTGATCTGCGCGGCGCTGTTCGCCGCGAGAAACAGATTGAGCCGGTGATCGACATCGGTGCGGGTGACGATCTCGCCATTCACGATCGCCGTCGGTTTGCGGATGTTCGGATCGCGTTCGCCGAACACCGTGAAGGTGGACGGCAGATCGAGCTGCGCCGCAGTATTGGCCATTGCATCGTCGGCCGTCTGGGTCGCCCCCTGTGAGGTTGCGAGCGTCGCAAGGCCCGCAATTGCGAATATCTTGATGGTCCGGCGCATTCCGCGCCCTCGAAACTGTTCACGCATTATTTTAAAGAATCCCATATCTGCCGAGGCCCTAGGCCAGCATCTGTATCGCCTCTATTAGAACGAATGTTCCTGAACCACAGCTTAGCGGCCCAAATTGGTTAAGGCAAAGCGTAGCAGGAACGTGTTGCCCCGCCGCGCGTCGCCCGTGTCGTCATAATCGCGCCGCCAGGTGAACCCGAATTCGAGCCCTTCATCCTCATATCCGAAACCGAGACGCGTGCGGACCGGCTCGAAACCATCCGATTGCGAGAGCGGATCCTCCTGCCGGCTCGTCAGATCGACGACCGCCGACCCGAAGATCGACCAGTAGTTGCCGATCGCAACCCGGGCCGAACTCCGCAATTCCTCGCGGTCGCGCAAATCCTCGGCGCTGAAGGTGATGTCGCGATTAAGCCGGAGATAGCCGATCTCGGCATAGGTGGTGCGCGAGCCGATCGCGAAATCGATCTCGTTGCGGCGCAGCTCGAGATTGTCCTTGTCGAGCCGGAAACGGTGGGTGAGCGCCAGGAAACGCCCATAGCGAATTTCGGTCCGTCCAACGAAATCGGAAAAGCGGGACGCGAGGCCGGTTCCGGCCGGAAAGAGCGCCGGCTCGCGACTCAGCCGGTAGCTTTGCGCCAGGCTCGAGCGGAGCGAGAAGCGCGGAAGGTCGAGCGCATATTCGCCGCCATAGGTGACGCGCGCTCCGTCCTCGAACCGGTCGTAGCCGGGGAACCGGTTGAGGGCGAACACGTTCGTGCTTTCGAGCTCGATCGCCCGAGAATCCTCGTTCGGCACTTCGAGATTGGACAGCGGCGGTGTCGCCACGAATTGCACGCGCGGCGTGATCCGCTGGACGCCGCCCAGCACTTCGCCGACGAACGGCCAGGCGACATCCGCCGCGACCGCGCTGATGCCGCGAAACTGCCAGCCGTCCTCACCGCGATAGAGGCCGGTCAGCGTGTCGGCATTTTCGTCGGAATGATAGACATCGCCGCGGACGAGTGCGGTCAATGTAACCTGCTGCCCCATCGTCGTGATTCGGCTGAGGCTCCACTCGGCGCTGGCGAAGGCGCGCTGCGTATCCTGGCCCTCGGTGCGCACGATGCCGAGCGAATTGGCCTGGAGGTTGATCGTACCGCCGAGCCAGTCCTCGTCCGTCCGCAGCCGGTAGTCGATGACCGGAATGGCGAACGGCTGCTGGCCTGAGTCCGACGTCACCCGCAAATCCTGCACGGCCCAACCGGCGAGCGAGAAATAGCTGTCGACCCCGATCCGTTCGACCGCCACGGTCGAGCGCAACCGGTCGTCGCGCGAAATGTCGTAGCGGCGGAGGAACGTGTCGTCGGTCGTCAGCCGGCCCGAACCGCTGACGCTCCAATAGGGCGTGAACTGGAACCGGCCATTGCCCTCGATATAGCCGCGGAAATCCTTGTTTCCGGTCGTCGTGAAGCCGCCGCCGGGGAGCGGGTCTCGGCGCGTGCCATAGGTGGCCATGCCGCCGATCTGGAACGCCCCTTCCGCTGCCAGGTTGCGATAATTGGCGGAGATCGACGGCAGGACCTCGGTGTAGAAACGCGGGGTAATCGTCAGATCCCGGTTGGGGGCGATCTGCAGATAATAGGGGATGCCGATTTCCAGGCCGTTGGTGCGACTCAGCCGGAGATCGGGGACGAGGAAGCCGCTGGCGCCGCCGGCCGTGCCGTCGGGGTGCGAAAAGGCCGGCAGCGCCATGACGGTGACGCCGAACAGCTCGAACCGCGCATTGCTGTAGCGGATGCGGTTGGTCGCCGGGTCATGGACGATCCGGGCCGCGGTGATCCGCCAGCTCGGCAGCCGCGGCTCGCCGTCGTAATCGACGGCGCGATAGGGAGTGTAGGCGGCATTTTCGAGAGTCGACACACCGTCGATCCGGTCGCCCTGGCGCGCCGCGAGACGGCCGCCATTCTCCAGAACGATCAGCAGATTGTCGACCATGCCGTCACGCAGCGTATCGGTCAGCGTCGCCGTATCGGCATAGGCTGTCTCGCCCTGCGGCGAGCGCACCGCGACATCGCCGCTCGCCTCCACCGATCCTGTGCGCCGGTTCCAGACGACGCGGTCGGCCCGGAGCCGCGCGCCAGCCCGTACCAGCTGAACATCGCCGATGGCGGTGACGATATCGGCCTCGCCGTCATATTCGACCGTTTGCGCGCTGAACGCGATTTCGTCCGGATTCTCCGGCGAGGCGAGCGGCGGGATTTCGGTGTCGGTGAATATGACCGGCGGGATCATGTCCCGGAAACCGACCGGCGGTTCGCCCTGCGCATGAGCCGGGTTTGCGGAAAGGGTCAAAACCAGCGGCAGCGCGGTCAGGCTGAGAATATGGCTACGCGTCAAATTTACCACCGGTCACTGTAACGGCCCTTCGGCCGCGCCTATCGCACCCCGCGCGCCATGCTGCAATCGCCTTTGCCAGAGCCTGAACGCTCGTCTATCGGGAGAGAAAGCCATCCCACCCTCATAGCGGCAGGAGAATACCGATTTCCATTCCCGTCACATTCGCTTCGTCCGTCCCCGAAGACTCTTCCGCGCTCATTCTGCCGCTGGGCAAGGGCAAGCCGCTCGATACGGCGACGAAGGAGCTGTCCGCAGACGCGGCGAATCTGGTCAAACGCGCCGCCGAGGCCAGCCGGTTCGAGGGCGATCTCGGATCAATCGTGGAGATTTTCGACGAAACGAAGCACGGAACCCGCCGGATCGTGATCGTCGGTGCGGGGAATGGGGACGATACCGAGTCGCTGCAGAAAGCCGGAGGCGCGGCGATGGCGAAACTGCTGACGTCGGGCGAAACCGCGCTCGCTTTCGACGCGCGGACCAGCGGCGAGAAGGACGCCGGATCGCGGATGGCGTTCGGCGCGCTCCAGCGCAGCTGGCGGCTCGACAGCTACCGCACGAAAGCGCCGGCCAAAACGAAACCGACGGTTGAAGAAATCGCCGTCGTCGCCAACGATGCCGAGGCCAAACGCTGGGACCATTTCCAGGCCCTCTATGCCGGTATCGCGCTGGCGCGCGAGCTTGTGACCGAGCCGCCCAATATCATCCATCCGCAGGGCTTCGTCGAACGTTGCCGCCCGCTGAGCGAGCTCGGCGTCGAGATCGAAGTGCTGGACCGGGACGAGATGACCGAACTCGGCATGGGCGCGCTGCTCGGCGTCGCACAGGGCTCGATCCGCGAACCCAAGCTGCTCGTGATGCGCTGGGACGGCACCGGCGGGGCGCAGAAGAACCCCGTCGCCTTTGTCGGCAAGGGCGTGACCTTCGATACGGGCGGGATCTCGCTCAAGCCCGGTCCGGGCATGGAGGACATGAAGTTCGACATGGGCGGTGCTGCTGCGGTGGCGGGCGCGATGTGCGCGCTCGCGGGCCGCAAGGCCAAGGCGCATGTCGTCGGCGTGTGCGGGCTCGTCGAGAATATGCCGGGCAGCAACGCCCAGCGGCCGAGCGATATCGTGACGACCATGTCGGGCCAGACGGTCGAAGTGCTCAATACCGACGCCGAAGGCCGGCTCGTCCTGTGCGACGCGATGCACTGGACGCAGGAGAAATATTCCCCCGAGGTCATGGTCGATCTCGCGACCTTGACCGGCGCGATGATTATCGCGCTCGGCCATGAACATGGCGGCTGCTTCTCGAACGATGACGGCCTTGCGGACCAGCTGCTGGCGGCCGGCACCGGCAGCGGCGACAAATTGTGGCGGATGCCGCTTGGCAAACCCTATGACAAGCTGATCGATTCGCCGATCGCCGACATCAAGAATGTCGGGCCGCGCGAGGCGGGATCGATCACCGCCGCGCAGTTCCTCCAGCGTTTCGTCAAGGACGGCGTCAAATGGGCGCATCTCGACATCGCGGGCACGGTCTGGATGAAATCGGCGTCGAACCTCTGGGACAAGGGCGCGACCGGCTATGGCGTCCGCCTGCTCGATCGCTTCATCGCCGACAATTTCGAAGGATAGCGGAGCGGCGTGCAGGTCGATTTCTATCAGCTCGCCGGTACGCCCGTAGAGACCGTCGTGCCGCAGCTTGCGGCGAAAGTGCTGGAGAGCGGCGAGCGGCTCCTCATCGTCGCCGGCGAAGAGCGGCTGCGCACCTTGCTCGACGAGGCGCTCTGGACGCATGACCCGACGTCCTTCCTGCCGCACGGATCGGACGCCGACGAGAGGGCCGCCCATCAGCCGATCCTCCTGTCGGACAAGCCGGAGGCGGCGAACGAGGCCAGGTTCGTGATGCTCGCGGACGGGGCCTGGCGCGACGAAGCGCTCGGGTTCGAGCGGGTTTTCTATCTCTTCGATGCCGACCGCCTGGACGACGCCCGGACCGCGTGGCGCAGCCTGGCCGAGAAGGACGGTGTCGAGCCGCGCTACTGGAAGCAGGAGGCGGGGCGCTGGCGCCAGGGGCCCTGACGTCCGGCCGGACCGACGTCACAGCCCACTTGCGCCCTTTGCGGCTTGGCACTAAGCGGGCCGGAAATCCCCTCATTACCTATCGGAGTTCAGCCCATCATGGCCGTGACACGCACTTTCTCCATCATCAAGCCCGACGCCACCCGCCGCAATCTGACCGGCGCGGTCACCAAGATGCTCGAAGAAGCGGGTCTGCGGGTCATCGCCTCCAAGCGCATCCGGATGTCGCAGGAACAGGCCGAAGGCTTCTACGCGGTGCACAAGGAACGGCCGTTCTTCGGCGACCTCGTCGAATTCATGACCTCGGGCCCGGTGGTCGTGCAGGTGCTCGAAGGCGAAGACGCCGTCGCCCGCAACCGCAAGATCATGGGCGCGACGAACCCGGCCGATGCCGATGAAGGCACGATCCGCAAGACCTATGCCGAATCGATCGAAGCCAATTCGGTCCACGGGTCCGACAGCGACGAGAATGCCGCAATCGAAATCGCCTTCTTCTTCGCCGATCACGAGATCGTCGGCTAGCGACGGGGATCCGCTTGGCCCATTAGCCCTGAGCTTGTGAAGGGCGTTTCCCGGATGGAGAGACGGGCTTCGACTGGCTCAGCCCTGATGCACCTAAGATCAGCCCAGAAACTCCGCCAGCTTCTGGAGCTTTTTCGGCGCGACGAAGCTCCAGCTCTTGCGCAGCCAGCTCGCGATATGATCCCAGTCGACCGCGCCCGTATCGAGCCGGATCGCGATCCAGCCTGACGGGCCGTAATAGGCGGGCCGATAGTAAAGATCGGGCTCGGCCTCGATCAGCGCCGCCTGTTCGTCGACCCCGCTGGTCTTGACGAGGAGCGCGATCGCGTCCTCGCCATGATGGTGGATCGAGACATAGGCGAAGAATTTGCCGCTTTTCTCGCTGCCGACCCGCCAGCCCGGCGCGCCGTGCGACGTCCTGGCACGGGTTTCGGGCAGCGCGAGCGCCAGTTCGCCGACCTTCGCAACCAGCCAGTCCGGATCCAGCTCGCGGCCGACCAGTTCTGCGAGCACGCGCGGATAGAGCTGATGCTCGGCAAGCCGGATGCGGGTCGCGAGCCGCTCGGGCGTGTCGTCCGGCAGGATCGCGACCTCGGTCTGGTCGAGTATGGGGCCATCGTCGAGCGTCGCCGTCACCAGGTGTACGGTGCAGCCGGAGACCGTATCGCCGGCGTCGAGCGCGCGCTGATAGGTGTCGAGACCTTTATATTTAGGGAGCAGCGAGGGGTGGATGTTGAGCATCCGGCCCTCCCATTTGCCGACGAACTCGTCCGACAGGATCCGCATATAGCCGGCGAGCACGACATAGTCCGCGCCTGCCGCGCGGATTTCGCGGTCCATGATCGCGTCGAAAGCGGCACGCTCCATGCCCTTATGGCTCCGGGCGAAGGTCGGCACGCCTTCGGCCGCGGCCAATTGGAGCCCACGGGCCTCGGGATCGTTCGCGGCAACCAGCGCGATCTCGTACGGACAGTCTTCGTGCTTCGCGGCGTAAAGCAGGGCGGCCATGTTGGTTCCCCGCCCGGAGATGAGGACGGCAACGCGGGCGCGTTCAGCCATTATGCGTCGCGCTCCATGCGGACATGGCCGACCAGTCGTCGGCCGATCCCGATACCGTGCAGCCGCGGTCACCCTCGGTGACATGCCCGATCCGGTGAACCGTCTCGCCGGCCTCGGCCAGCGCCGCCGAGACCGTATCCACTTTATCCGCGGCCACGATCAGCGCCATCCCGATCCCGCAGTTGAAGGTGCGCGCCATTTCCCCGGGCTCGATATTGCCCTGCGCCTGGAGGAACGCCATCAGCCGGGGCTGCTCCCAGCCTGAGGCATCGACATGGGCGTGCAAGCCATCGCCGAGCACGCGCGGGATATTTTCGAGCAATCCGCCGCCGGTGATATGGGCCATCGCCCTGATGTCGCCCGCGCGGACGAGCGGCAGGAGCGCTTTCACATAGATCTTCGTCGGCTCGATCAGCGCGTCGACTAGCAGCCGGTCCCGGTCGAACGGGGCAGGGCGGTCGAGCTTCCAGTCCTTGTCGGCGGCCAGCTTGCGGACCAGCGAATAGCCGTTGGAATGGACGCCGGAGGAGGCAAGGCCGAGAATGACATCGCCCGCCGCCACATCGCCGCCGGTCAGCGCTTCGCCGCGCTCCACCGCGCCGACGCAGAAGCCCGCAAGGTCGTAATCGCCATCTGCATACATGCCCGGCATCTCGGCCGTTTCGCCGCCGATCAGCGCGCAGCCGGCCTGCTTGCAGCCCTCGGCGATGCCCGCGACGACGCATTCGGCGACGCCATTGTCGAGCTTGCCGGTCGCGAAATAGTCGAGGAAGAAAAGCGGCTCCGCGCCCTGCACGATCAGGTCGTTGACGCACATGGCGACGAGATCGATGCCGATTCTGTCGTGCCGGTCATGATCGATCGCCAGTTTGACCTTGGTGCCGACGCCGTCGTTCGCCGCGACGAGCAGCGGATCGGAATAGCCGGCTGCCTTGAGATCGAAAAAGCCGCCGAAGCCGCCGAGATCGGCGTCCGCACCCGGCCGGGCGGTCGCCCGGGCAAGCGGCGCGATCGCCTTCACGAGCGCATTGCCGGCGGCGATCGAGACCCCGGCCTTTTCATAGCTATAGGGTTCGGGCGAATTGTGCTTGGCGTTCATCTTTATAGCGACTAGCCACATCGCTCTTGGATTTCCACGGCCAAGTCGCCAAAAGGCCCACAATGCAGTTCGTAACCCGTAATCTGAAAAAGCTGTTTGTGCTCGCACTCGCCGGTATCGGCGCGACGGGAATCCTGCTCGCCCAGCAGACGCCCGAAAATTCGCGCGATTTCGGCTTCGACAGCGCCGCCAATTACGAGGTGACGGATATACTGGTCGACGCGTCGGGCGAGGATGCCGAGGATGCGCGGCGCAACGCCTGGGAACAGGCGCAGCGCGAAGGCTGGCGGATGCTGTATGCGCGGGTCAATGGCGGACCGGCGTCCCAAGCGCCCAATCTCAGCGATTCGTCGCTGAGCGCCGTCGTCACCGGGATCATCGTCGAGGAAGAACAGATCGGCCCGACGCGCTATGTAGCGCGGCTCGGCGTGATGTTCGATCGCGCGCGCGTCAGCCGCTATCTGGGCGTTTCCGGCGTCGTCCGCCGCTCGCCGCCGATGCTGATCCTGCCGGTGCAGTGGGTCGGCAGCACGCCGATGAGTTTCGAGGAGCGCACGCGCTGGGAACGCGCCTGGCTCCGCTTCCGGTCCGGCGAAAGCCCGATCGACTATGTCCGTGCCAGCGGCACCGGACCGACCCCGCTGCTACTGACCGTCGGCCAGACCGGACGGCCCGGACGCGGATGGTGGCGGTTCCTGCTCGATTCCTATGGCGCGGTCGATGTCGTCGTCCCGGTCGTCCATCTCCATTATGCCTATCCGGGCGGACCGGTATATGGCCGGTTCGTAGCCTATCACGGGCCGGATCGACGCAAGATCGCGCAATTCTCGCTGCGGGTGCGCAGTTCGGCCAGCCTCGACCAGCTGCTCGACGAGGGCGTCCGGCGGATCGACGCCGCCTATACCGAAGCGCTCGAGGACGGCCGGCTCCGGCCCGATCCCTCCCTCAACTTCGAATTCGGTCTCGACGAAGACGCGCTGGAAGAGGCGCTGGACGAACTGCAGGACAGCGTCGCCGCCGCCGAGACCCGGCCGGCCGAACCGGCCGTCAATACCGAACAGGCGAGTTCCACAGGCCGCTATACGATCCAGGTCGTCACGCCCGACGCCAACGCGGTTCGCGCGAGCGAAGCGGCAGTGCGCGGCACGCCGGGCGTCCGTGGCGCCTCGACGTCCAGCCTGGCGATCGGCGGAGTTTCGCTGATGGAGGTCAACTATATCGGCGACCTCGATACGCTGGCGTCCGCGCTGGCCGCCAGGGGCTTCCAGGTCCAGCGCGGCGACGGCACATTGCGGATCAGCCGTGGCGGTTCGGACACACCGGACGGCCAGTGAGCCAGTTTGCGCTGCCGCTCGACTGGCCGGAATCCGGCCGGGGCGACGCGTTCATCGTCGATGCCAGCAACAGCGAAGCGGTTCGCCACCTCGAACATTGGTCGCTCTGGCCGGTGCGGACCAGCCTGTTGACCGGTCCCCGAAAATCCGGACGTTCGACGCTAGGCCAACTTTTCGCGCGCAAGAGCGGCGGCCGCGTGATCGACGATGCCGACCTTTCGGCCGAGGAGACGCTATTTCACGCCTGGAACGCGGCGCAGGCCGACCGGCAGCCGCTGCTGATCATCGCCGACGAACCGCCGCCCAGATGGGAGATCGCCTTGCCCGACCTCCGGACCCGCATCGCGGCGACGCCCAAGGTCCGCATCGGCGAGCCGAGCGACCAGTTGATCGAAACCCGGCTCCAGCACCATTTCGGCGCGCAGGGCATGGCGATCCCGCAAAATGCGATCGACTATCTGCTCAAGCGCATGGATCGCAGCCATTATGCACTGCATCACCTGATGGAGACGCTCGACCGGCTGGGTTTCGAACGGCGCAGCCGAATCACGCTGGGGCTGGTGCGCGATGCGATGAAGGAGCTCGGTTTCATCGACGTGTAACATAGAAATGGCTAAAAGCCTGTCATGGACGAGTATAATCCCGAACATATCACCGAAGATTTTTCCCGGGAGACAGAAGCGGAACCTGGCACCGAGGATCGCTATTTCAACCGCGAGCTGAGCTGGCTCGGTTTCAACGAACGCGTGCTCGAGGAAGCGCGCAATGCCGCGCATCCGCTGCTCGAGCGGCTGCGGTTCCTGTCGATATCGGGCAACAATCTCGACGAGTTCTTCATGGTCCGCGTCGCGGGCCTGAAAGGGCAGCAGCTCCAGGGCGTCGAAATGCGCTCGGCCGACGGGATGACGCCCGGCCAGCAGCTCGCCGCCGTTGCCGATTGCGCCAATGCGCTGATGGACGAGCAGCAGCGGGTCTGGACCGAACTCCGCGCGGCGCTGGCCGAGGCCGAGATTTTCGTCCTGTCGGACACCGAAATAGAGGGCGAGACCGAGACCTGGCTATCCGAGCATTTCCACACGCACATCTTCCCGGTGCTGACGCCGCAGGCGCTCGATCCCGCGCATCCCTTTCCGTTCATCCCGAACAAGGGGTTCAGCCTCGTCTTCGATCTCGAACGCAAGAGCGACGGCGAGCCGATCCGCGAACTGCTGATGGTGCCGACGACCCTGCCGCGCTTCGTGCGGGTGCCGGGCGAAACGGCGCGCTATGTCGCGATCGAGACCATCATCCGGCGGTTCACCGATATCCTGTTTCCCGGATATGACATGGTCGGGCAGGGCGCGTTCCGGATCATCCGCGACAGCGATATCGAGGTCGAGGAAGAGGCCGAGGACCTCGTCCGCTATTTTCGCAGCGCCATCAAACGCCGTCGCCGCGGGCGCGTGATCCGCCTGAAGCTCGAAGCCGATATTCCGGACGATATGGAAGAATTGATCCGCCGCGAAATGGGCGGCGACGATTCGATCGTGGCGGAATCGAGCGGTTTCCTGGGCGTGGCCGATCTCGAACAGCTGGTCGAGGAGGACCGGCCGGATCTCAAATTCCCGCCGTTCAGCCCGCGCTTTCCCGAGCGGATCCGCGAACATGGCGGGGACTGTTTCGCCGCGATCAAGACCAAGGACATCGTCGTCCACCACCCCTACGAAACGTTCGACGTCGTGGTCGCGCTGCTCAAACAGGCCGCCGACGATCCCGATGTCGTGGCGATCAAGCAGACGCTCTATCGCGCCGGCAAGCAATCCGCGGTCATCCGCGCGCTGATCGACGCCGCCGAGGCGGGCAAATCGGTGACGGCCGTGGTCGAACTCAAGGCGCGGTTCGACGAGGAGCAGAACCTGCTCTGGGCCAATGCGCTCGAACGCGCGGGCGTCCAGGTCGTCTACGGCTTCATCGAATGGAAGACCCATGCCAAGGTCACGATGGTCGTCCGCAAGGAAGAGGATGGCTACCGGACCTACTGCCATTTCGGCACGGGCAATTATCATCCGGTGACGGCGAAAATTTACACCGATCTCAGCTTCTTCACCGCCGATCCCCGCGCCGGTCGCGATGCGGCCCAGCTGTTCAACTATATCACCGGCTATGTGCAGCCCGAGGGGTTGGAGCTGATCTCGATGTCGCCGCGCGACATGCGCAACGATCTGATGAAGCTGATCGATGCCGAGATCGCCAATGAACGCGCCGGGAAGGACGGCGCGGTCTGGGCCAAGATGAATTCGCTCGTCGATCCGGCGATCATCGAAAAGCTGTATGAAGCCAGCAATGCCGGGGTCGAGATCGATCTGGTCATTCGCGGCATCTGTTGCCTGAAGCCCGGCGTGCCGGGCATGTCGGAGAATATCCGCGTGCGTTCGGTCATCGGCCGGTTTCTCGAACACAGCCGGATCGCCTGTTTCGGCAACGGCGCGGCGCTGCCCAACAAGAAGGCGCATGTTCTGATCAGTTCGGCGGACTGGATGCCGCGCAATTTCGACCGCCGCGTCGAATATATGATGCCGATCGAGAACCCGACCGTGCACGCCCAGATCCTCGATCAGGTGATGGTCGCCAACCTCATCGACAACGAGCAGAGCTGGCAGCTCAATCCCGACGGCAGCTATACGCGGATCGTGCCCGAGGGCCGGCCGTTCAACCTCCATCGTTATTTCATGACCAATCCGTCGCTGTCGGGCCGCGGCGCAGCGCTCAGCGAGCAGGGATCGATGCCGAAGAAGCTGCACGTCAAGCGACGTGGATAATCCGGTTCCCAGCGGCAACCCGAACGTCTAGAAGTTTCGGCCGATGGCCGTGCTTTCTCTTTTCCGCTCGGAAGAGACCTCTCCCGCCGCGCAGGACGGACGCACGGCGGTCATCGATATCGGCTCCAACTCGATCCGGCTCGTCGTCTTCGACGGCCATGGCCGGTTGCCCGCCTTCCTCTTCAACGAGAAAGTGATGGTGGGACTCGGCGGACGCCGGGACGAGAATGGCGATCTGAAGGACGACGCCATCGCCGATGCGATGGAAATCCTGCAGCGGTTCCGGTCGCTCGCGACCGCGATGAACGTGACCGATCTCAGGGCGGTGGCCACGGCCGCGGTCCGCGAGGCGAGCAATCGCGACGACCTGCTCGGCCAGCTCGCGGATATCGGCATGCCCGTGCGCCTGTTGTCGGGCGGGGACGAGGCGAAGCTCGCCGCCATGGGTGTCCTGTCCGCCATACCCGAAGCCGAGGGTCTGGTCGGCGATCTCGGCGGCGGCAGCCTCGAACTGGCGCGCATCGGGGGCCGGGAGGTAAAGGAATGCGTGTCGTTCCCGCTCGGCGTGCTGCGGGTTGCGGAGTTGCGGGCGTCGGGCAAGAAGGGCGCGCTCAAACGCGCCGTCGCCAAAGCGCTCAAATCCGCCGAGTGGATCGGCAAATGCGAAGGCCAGCCCTTCTACCTCGTCGGCGGCTCGTGGCGTGCATTGGCCCGGGTCGACATGCAGCGCACCAGATTCCCGCTGCCGATCGTCCATCACTATACGATGCAGCCGGAACGCGCGGCGAAGCTCGTCCGGCTGCTGGCGCGGATCGACAAGTCCAAGCTCACCTGCGTTCCCTCCATGGCGTCGCAGCGCATACCGAACCTGCCCGATGGCGCGGCGATCCTGTCGCAGCTCGTCAAGCAGGCCGGTCTCGGCGAGCTCGTCGTGTCGGCCTATGGGCTGCGCGAGGGACTGCTCTACGAACGGCTCGACGAAGATACGCGCAAGATCGATCCGCTGATCGCCGCGACGCGGGAGGAGGGCGAACGCCAGGGCCGTTTCCCCGAACATGGCGACCTGCTCAACCGCTGGATTGCACCGCTGTTCGTCGACGAATCGGACACCGACAAGCGCATCCGGCTCGCCGCCTGCCTACTCGCCGATACCGGGTGGCGGGCCCATCCCGAATTCCGCGCCGAACGCGGGCTGGAAATGGCGCTGCACGGCAACTGGGTCGGGATCGAGAGCAACGGCCGCGGTAAGATGGCGCAGGCGCTGTTCACAAATTTTGGCGGCGGCGTCGGGGTGGTGGAGGAGCTCGTCAATCTGTGCAGCACTCAGGAGCTGGAACAGGCCGCCCGTTGGGGGCTCGCGATGCGGTTCGGCCAGCGGTTGAGCGGCGGCGTTGCCGGGCCGCTCGAACTGAGCAATGTGGCGGTGGAGGAGGGCAGGCTGGTCCTCGCACTCGATCAGGGCGATGCCGAACTCTACAGCCAACCGGTCGCCAAGCGCCATCGCCAGCTGGCCGACGCGTTCGGCAAGGAGCCGGAGATGCGGCTGCTGTAAAGGGAAATACCCTTGGTTCGATCGTCATTGCGAGCACAGCGAAGCAATCCAGAGCTGTAAATGGCAACGCAGGCCGCTCTGGATTGCCGCGGGCCTCCGGCCCTCGCAATGACGTCTCGTTTAGCCTGAAGAGATGGCTCTACAACGAAGATCAGCCGCAGTTGATGGCCGTGACGGTCGATCCTTCGTCATATTCGATATTGAGCCGGGCCGGCCGGTAATCCATGGTTACCGCGCTGTTGGGCGGTATCCAGCGCAGCTCCCGGGCACCGGAAAGCCGCATCGCGGTGACCGCCAGTTCCTGGCTCACCGGCTCGCCGACCAGTTGCTGCGCCGCATCGGCGTCGCAAGGCCCGCCGCCCACCATCGGCAGTTCGTCGACCGGCCGATCGTCGGCTGTCGTCGCGCAGGCACCGAGCGTCACGAACGCCGCCGCCGAAGCAATTCCAAGTCTAACCCTCACCCTCATCCTCCGCATGCGTCACCTTCAACTTCCCGTCGCGCACGGCAAATGCAACGCGGCCCTCGACCAGGTTGAGCGCGTCGCGGCCAAACTCCTCGTAGCGCCATCCGGCGAGCAAACCCAATTCATCGCGCTCGCCCGCGGCCAGTTGCTCGAGATCGTCCGCCTTCGCGATCAGGCGCGACGCGACGCCGATCTCGCGCGAACGGATCTTGAGGAGCAGCTTGAGCAGATCGGCAACCAGCGCGCCCTCCTTGCCCAGGCCCGGCTTCCGGCTCTTGCGGGTGGGCAGTTCGCTCTCGGGCAACGGTTCGGCATGATTGACGACCTGCATCAGTCGGGCGCCGATATCGTTGCCGCCCCAGCTTGACGGCAGGCCCCTGATCTTGGCGAGCGCCTTCTGGTTTTTCGGCGGATGGGACGCGATATCGGCCAGGGTCTCGTCGCGCAGCAGTCGGCCGCGCGGCAAATTCTTGTCCTGCGCCTCCCGCTCGCGCCAGGCGGCGATCGCCTTCAACCGCCCCAGCACATCGGCCTTGCGGCTCTGGATGCGCACGCGTTTCCAGCTCTCCTCGGGCACATTGGCGTAGTTTGCGGGATCGGCAAGCCGCTCCATCTCGGCATTGATCCAGGCGCCGCGCCCGGTTTCGCGCAGCCGGTCCAGCATTCTCGGAAACAGTTCTGCGAGATGGGTCACATCGCCGATCGCATAATCGAGCTGACGCTTGTCGAGCGGGCGACGGGCCCAGTCGGTAAAGCGCGCGCCCTTGTCGAGGCTCTGGCCGAGCAGCGCGTCGACAAGGTTCGAATAGCCGATCTGCTCGCCGAGACCGAGCGCCATCGCCGCAATCTGCGTGTCGAAGATCGGGTGCGGCGTCTTGCCGGTCAGATTGTAGACAATCTCGACATCCTGGCCGCCGGCGTGGAAAACCTTCAGCACATCCTCATTGTCGACCAGCAGGTCGAGCAGCGGCGTCAGATCGATACCGTTTGCCTTGGGATCGATAGCGGCGGCCTCTTCGTGATCGCCGATCTGGATCAGGCACAGGTCGGGCCAATAGGTGCTCTCGCGCATGAACTCGGTGTCGACAGCGACAAAGTCCGACTTCGCCAGGCGCGCGCACAGGTCTGAGAGGGAATCGCTGTCGTCGATCAGCGGATGGATACGCATGAAGCCCGTCTATAGAAGCTGCCGCGCTATCGGCAATGCGAACTGCCAACAACAATGTGAACAGCGGGAGGGTGTTTCGCCTGATAAATCCGATCTGGCCAAATCCGATCTAGAAGGTGACGAACGGCTTTCGACCAACTAAGGGAGCCCCTTTCTTTCCAACCTCTCGATCGATTGAACCGAAATGACCATGCACGCCTATCGCACTCACAACTGTTCCGAGCTTCGCAGCCACAATGTGGGCGAAGAGGTCCGCCTGTCCGGCTGGGTCCATCGCAAGCGCGATCACGGCGATCTGGTGTTCGTCGATCTGCGCGACAATTTCGGCATCACGCAGATCGTGACCGAGGTCGACGGCCCCGCCTTCGCCACGCTCGAGAGCCTGCGTTCGGAATCGGTCATCACGGTTACGGGGAAGGTGGTCGCCCGCTCGGCCGATCTCATCAACCCGAAGCTCGACACCGGCGAAATCGAGGTCCGCGCCCAGGCCGTGGACGTGCAGTCGGCGGCCGAGGAACTGCCGATGCCAGTGGCCGGCGAGGCCGATTATCCGGAAGATATCCGGCTCACATACCGCTATCTCGATCTGCGCCGCGAGAGCATGCACAAGAATATCCTGCTCCGCTCCGATGTGATTTCTTCGATCCGCAAGCGGATGATCGAGCAGAATTTCACCGAGTTCCAGACGCCGATCCTGACCGCCTCCTCGCCGGAGGGCGCGCGCGACTATCTGGTGCCGAGCCGGGTGCATCCGGGCAAATTCTATGCGCTGCCCCAGGCACCCCAGATGTTCAAGCAGCTGATCATGGTCGCCGGTTTTGACCGCTATTTCCAGATCGCGCCCTGCTTCCGGGACGAGGACGCCCGCGCCGACCGCAGCCCGGGCGAATTCTACCAGCTCGATTTCGAGATGAGCTTCGTGACCCAGGAAGACGTGTTCCAGGCGATCGAGCCGGTCCTGCGCGGCGTGTTCGAGGAATTCGCCGACTGGGACGGGAAGGGGCGGACCGTCGATCCCGATTTCGTCCGCATCCCCTTTGCCGAAGCCATGCTCAAATATGGCTCGGACAAGCCGGACCTCAGAAACCCGCTCGAAATCACCGATGTCTCGACCCATTTCGAAGGCTCCGATTTCGGCCTGTTCGCCAATATCGTCGGTTCGGGCGGGGTCGTCCGCGCGATCCCGGCGCCCAAGACCGGCGATCGCGGCCGCCGCTGGTTCGACAGCATGAACGAATGGGCGCGCGGCGAGGGCTTTGCCGGCCTTGGCTATATCAACCGCAAGGACGGCGCGCCGTCGGGCCCGATCGCGAAGAACCACGGCGAAGAGAAAACGGCGAAGCTGCTCGAAGAACTGGGACTTGGCGAAGAGGACAGCGTGTTCTTCGCAGCCGGCAAGGAAGCCGAAGCGGTCCGCCTGGCCGGCGGGGCCCGCACCCGGCTCGGCGAGGAGCTCGGGCTGATCGACGAGACTGTCTTCAAATTCTGCTGGATCGTCGATTTTCCGATGTACGAATATGACGAGGAGCTGAAAAAGATCGATTTCAGCCACAATCCCTTCTCGATGCCGCAGGGCGAGATGGAAGCGCTGGAAACCAAGGACCCGCTCGAAATCCTCGCCTGGCAGTACGACATCGTCTGCAACGGCGTGGAGCTCAGTTCGGGCGCGATCCGGAACCACCGGCCGGACATCATGTACAAGGCGTTCGAAATCGCCGGCTACAGCCAAGCCGATGTCGACGAGAATTTCTCGGGCATGATCAACGCGTTCAAGTTCGGCGCGCCGCCCCATGGCGGGTCCGCGCCGGGCATCGACCGCATCGTCATGCTGCTCGCCGGCGAACCCAATATTCGCGAGGTCGTGCTGTTCCCTATGAACCAGAAGGCCGAAGACCTGATGATGAGCGCGCCGAGCGATGTCAGCCTGAAGCAGCTGCGCGAACTGAACCTGCGCGTCGTCGAGCCGCCGAAAGAGGGATGAGCGAACCGGCGGAGAGATATTTCGGCGAGGGCGATCCCCGGCTCCGCTATTTCGAATGGGGCGACCCGGCGGACCCGGTCATCCTGCTGCTGCACGCGACCGGCTTCCATGCCCGCTGCTGGGACAAGGTCGTCGCGGCGCTTCCCGCCGGATACCGGGTCATCGCCGTCGACCATCTCGGCCACGGGCGGAGCGCCAAGCCGGATACGCTGGCCGACTGGACTCGCACAGCCGAGCCGCTGATGGCGCTGGTCGAGGGGCTGGAGCTGCGGAATGTGATCGGCGCCGGCCATTCGATGGGCGGACACTGCCTCGTCCAGATGGCGGCGCGGATGGGCGATCGTTTCACGCGGCTCGTCCTGATCGATCCGGTGATCATGGAGCCCGCGCTCTATAAGAATGCGCCGAAGCTCGAAGACGTCGATCCGTCGGCCAATCCGGTGTCGCGGCGGCGCGCGGTCTGGGATTCGCCGGAGCAGATGTTCGAGCGGCTCAGGGAGCATCCATCCTATGCGATCTGGCAGCCCGATGTCTTAATGGATTATTGCCGCCATGGCCTGTTGCGCCGGCCCGATGGCGACGGATTCGAGCTGGCCTGCCCGCCGCTCCTCGAAGCGTCGGTCTATGCCGGATCGCTGTGCATCGACCCCTATCCCATGGTCGATAAGGTGGCGGTGCCGGTCACCATATTGCGCGCGCCGCCCGGTACGCGGGACGGTACGCTCGATTTCACCCGGTCGCCGACATGGCCGGGACTGGTCGAGCGGTTCGCCGATGCCTGCGAGGTCTATCTGCCCGAGCTGACCCATTTCATGCCGATGCAGGACCCGGTCCGCATCGCCTACGAAATCGTTAACACTTCGCCCATATCATAACATTGTGTAAAGTTTTGCTCCGAAACGGCCACAGGGCGAAAATCTGGGAGACTCCATGGCGATCAATCTTGCGGACTATGAAACCGGCGCCGAATTCGACGGCGATTATGACGAAACGCTGGTCGCGCTGCAGGAACGGCTCGGCCAGATACAGGCCGCCTATATCGCCAATGACAGACGCGCGGTGATCGCGATCGAAGGCTGGGACGCATCGGGGAAGGGCGGGGCGATCCGCCGCCTGACCGGCCGCTGGGACCCGCGTTTCTTCGAAGTCTGGCCGATCGGCGCGCCGACGGCCGAGGCCAAGGCCCGCCATTTTCTCTGGCGCTTCTGGAACAAGCTGCCCGGCGACCGGGAAATCAACATATTCGACCGGACCTGGTACGGCCGCGTACTGGTCGAACGCGTCGAGGGCTATTGCTCTGAGTCGGAATGGCGGCGCGGCTATGACGAGATCAACGAGTTCGAGGCGCAACAGAAGGAGAGCGGCACACCGATCATCAAGCTATTCATGCACGTTACCCAGGAAGAACAGGACGAGCGGTTCCGCAAGCGGCTCGACAATCCCTGGAAACGCTGGAAGCTGACCGAGGACGATTTCCGCAACCGGGCCAAGCGCAAGGACTATCTCGAGGCGATCCAGGACATGTTCGCGCGGACCGACACGCGCTGGGCGCCCTGGGCCGCGATCGACGGCAACGACAAGAAGGCGGCGCGGATCGCGGCGCTGACCCATGTCGCCGATCGGCTCGCGGAGAATGTCTCGATGGATCCGCCGGAGCCGCACCAGAAAATCGTCGATCTGGCGGCGTCCCATTTGGGGACAGAGCCCGAAGACTGAATTTACCCTATTTGCGGTTGCCGGCCGCCCTGTGCGATATTCCTCCAAACGGGAGACACAGGATGGTCCGGGCATTTCAGACAATTGCGGTACCGATCGCGGCGGCCCTGCTCGTTACGGGCTGCACCCATGACGGCTATTACGATCGCGGATATCGGTCGGCCTCCGCCGATCATGGCTATTACGCGCGCGATTACCGGAGCGGCAACGGCTATCGCGGCAGCCATCGCTATGCCGAGCGGTACGATAACGGATTCCGCGGACGCGGCGCGCAGAAGCTCGATCCCTGGCTGTCGGAAACGCGCGAGGGCCAGCAATTCGTGGCCGATCACTATCCGGTCGGCCAGCGCGGCGAAATCAGCAGCGGCGACGCGGACAGCGCGAATATCTTCTTTCGCCGCTGGGCCGATACCGATCGGGACTATCGCCTGACCGATGCCGAAATCCGCACCGCGCTCGTCCACACCCGCAATCGCTACGGACGGATCGCCTTTTAAGCCCTAACTTCCGGCTCCGGGTAACGGATGGCGAGGATTTCGTAATCCTTGGGCCCGGCCGGCAGCCTGACCGTCCGGCTGTCGCCGACGGCTGCGCGTTTCAGCGCATTGGCCAATGGCGAGACCCAGCTGATCCGGCCTGCCGATGCATCCGCCTCGTCCTCGCCGACCAGGGTGACAACGCGTTCTTCGTCTTCTTCGTCGACCAGCGTGACTGTCGCACCGAAATAGATACGGCTCTTGTCGGGCTGCTCGGCCGGGTCGACGATCTGCGCCGCCTTCATGCGGCGCGACAGGAAACTGAGCCGCCGGTCGATCTCGCGCAGCTTCTTGCGGCCATAGATATAATCGCCATTCTCGCTGCGGTCGCCATTGCCCGCGGCCCAGCTGATCACCTCGACCAGTTCCGGGCGTTCCTTGCCGAACAGCCGCTCATATTCGGACTTCAGCGCGGCGAAACCTTCGGGCGTGATGTAGTTGACGCGGGTTGCCATTACCCCGGCGTGGATTTTCCGAGATAGCGCGACAGCGGCATGTTCGAGCGCGGCATGAAGGCGCGGTCGGGATGGAGAAGATCGTACATCACGGCGTTTTCGAGCACGCGCTGGACGTAATTCTTCGTTTCGAAAATCGGGATTTCCTCGATCCAGCGCACGATATCGACGCTCGGCGTGCGCGGATCGCCATTGGCGCGGATCCAGCGATTGGCGTTGCCCGGCCCCGCATTGTAGCTCGCCGCCGCCAGCACATGGTTGCGCCAGCGCTCGAGCAGACTCTCGTAATAGGCGCGGCCGAGCAGGATCGAATATTGCGGATCGTTGGTGAGCGCCGAGCGGCTGTAGCCGCGCCCGATCCAGCGCGACACTTCGCGCGCAGTTCCGGGCATGAACTGCATGAGCCCGCGGGCACCTGCATGGCTCACGGCGCGCGGGTCGAACTGGCTTTCCTGCCGCGCGATCGCATGGACCGGGGTGAAGAAGCGTTCGGCGCCGCGCGGCATCGGAACGATCGGATAACCATAGACCGTCGCATCGAACCCGTTCACGCGGGCGCTGCGATGGGTCATCACGGCCAGATCCTGGCGGCCGATCTGGCTGGCGAGCTGCGCGGCGAAATGGTGATCGTCCTCGGTTTCTATCTGGGCCGTAAGCTCTCGCAGGAAACGGCTCTGCGTATTCCAGGCGCCGAGTTCGCCGAGCATCCGGATCGCGCGGACCAGCTCGCTTTCGGCAAAGCGGCTGTTAGCGGCGAGCGCCGCATAGTCCTGCCGCGTTGCCTGCGGCACCCGCAATTCGCGGCTCAGCCGTTCGGTGGCGAGCTGGCCGTAGAAATAATCGTAATAGACGGCGGCTTCCTCGTAGAAGCCGTTCGCCTCGTCCCGGCGTCCGGCGGCCTCGGCCGCCCGTCCGGCCCAGTAGAAACCCTTGGAGCGGGTCTGCGGCGTCCGCGCGGCGCGGCCATAGCGTTCGAACATGCCGATCGCCTCCGCCGGCCGGTTCTGGTGCCAGAGCGCCGTCGTTCCGGCGAGCCAGGTCAGGCTCGTATAATCGTCGCGGACACCGAGATCCTCGCCGCTGACATCGGTGCCCGGCTCGAACGCATCGTCGACCTTGCTGGCGATCGCGAAGGCGCGGGACCATTGCCGGTCGTTCGCCGCCGCGCGCGCATTGAGCAGCAGCACCTCGAACCATTCTTCGGCATCGATCGGGCGATACTGGAGCGCCGGCCGGTTGGCGAGCAGGTTGCGGGCCTCGAGCGACCGGCCGTTGTTGCGCAGCCACATCGCGCGTTCGGCGACATAGCCCGGATCGCCCATGGCCGCGCCGCCCGCCTCGGCACCGGCGCCCGTCGCCAGCCGCAAGCGGGCGGAATGCGCATCCCGGCGGGCGCTCGACGTCAGCGACAAGGTGCGGGCGGCGGCCGATACATCGTCCTGCCAGAGCAGGAAATCGAACCGCGCATCATGGTCGGCCGGCGACAGCGCACCGGCGAAACGCGAAAGGATCACGGCTTCGTCGGACGAAGCGGAATCCCGGTCGAACGAACCCAGCCGCCAGGCCTCGCGCGCGAAACGCGCCGCTTCGTCATCGCGGCCCAATGCCGCCAGGGCTTCGGCGTAGCGCAATGCGCCCGATGCGGTGAGCGGCTCGAACCGTTCGAAGAATGCCGCCAGCGAGCGCGGCGAGATGCCGGTCGCGGGAATCTGGTTCTCGGCAATACGCCGCATCCGTGCCTCGCCGGGCCAACCGGGATGCGACACGAGAAAACTCGCATAATCGTTGAAGGGCAGGGAGTCGCTCTGCTGCAACCGGTTCCACCGCAGGATGGCCTCGCCGAGCGGATGGGCGCGCGGCACGGCGCCCACCGAACCGGCGCCCGAAACGCCGAGCCGGCTCGCATACCAGGCGCGCTGGTCCGACGTCAGGGATTGGGCCGAAGCGATGCTCGATCCGGCAAGAGCGGCGGCGCCCATCACCATGAGCGCAAAGGTCTTTTTCAACATGCTGGACATAGTGCGCGCACAATCCTTATCTGGCGATGAATGGAACCCCACTGATTTGCCGGTGATATGCCGCGCAAACATGTGGAGGTGAAGGAGAAATTTATGTTCAGCGGGTCGATTCCGGCTCTGGTGACACCCTTTCGCGACGGATCGTTTGACGAGGCGGCCTATCGGAGCTTCATCGACTGGCAAATCGAGGAGGGGAGCAGTGGTCTCGTTCCGTGCGGAACGACGGGCGAAGCGGCAACCCAGAGCTTCGAAGAACATTTCGAGGTCGTGCGCGTCTGCGTCGATCAGGCGGGCGGCCGGGTGCCGGTGATCGCAGGCTGCGGGTCGAACGACACCCAATCGGCGATCAAGAACCTGAACAAGGCGAAGGAACTCGGGGCCACGGCCGGCCTCGTGGTCCCGCCCTATTACAACAAGCCGAGCCAGGAAGGCATCTACCGCCATTTCGAGGCGATCATCGCCGCCTGCGACTTGCCGATCGTGCTCTACAACGTGCCGGGGCGCACGGCATCGGACATCGCGGTCGAAACCATGCAGCGGTTGCGGAAGTTCCCGTCGGTTATCGGGGTCAAGGACGCGACCGCGGACATGGACCGGATCAGCGCCCAGCGCGCGGCCTGCGGCGCCGATTTCTGCCAGCTTTCGGGCAATGACTATCTGACGCTAGGCTATCTCGCGATGGGCGGCGCGGGCTGCATCTCGGTAACCGCGAACGTCGCGCCGCGACTGTGCGCCGAATTCCAGGCGGCCTGGGCGCGCGGCGATACGGACGAGGCGCTGGCGCTCAACGACCGGCTCTATCCGCTGCACGGCGCGATGTTCGCGGACGCCTCGCCGGGACCGGCGAAATATGCACTGACGAAAGTGCGGCCCGGCTTTCCGGGCGAATTGCGGCTGCCGATGACCTGGCCCTCGGAGGAAGCGCAAGTCCTGGTCGATTCAGCGCTTGGTCATGCTGGCCTGCTAGAGGACTGAACCATGGCGCGCCCGCAACCCGCAACGTTCGACAAGGTCAAGACCGTCGCCGAGAACCGGCGCGCGCGCTATGATTATGCGCTCGAGGACAAATTCGAGGCGGGGATCGCACTGACCGGCACCGAGGTGAAGTCGCTGCGGTTCGGCGAGGGGGCGATCGCCGAAAGCTATGCCGATATCGAGGATGGCGAGGTCTGGCTGATCAACGCCAACATCCCGGAATTCAGCCATGGCAACCGGTTCAATCATGAGGCCAAGCGGCCGCGCAAATTGCTGCTCAACGCCCACGAGATCAACAAGATACGCGGGGCGGTGGAACGCAAGGGCATGACGCTCGTGCCGCTGTCCATCTATTTCAACTCGAAGGGCAAGGCGAAGGTCGAACTGGCGCTGGCCAAGGGCAAGAAACAGCATGACAAGCGGGCCACCGAAAAGGCGCGCGACTGGAAGAGGGAACAGGGCCGCCTGCTACGCGAACGTGGCTAAAACAAACCGCGAGAGCGGTCCTTTCGTCCGCTGGGTGCGGCGGCATTCTCCGAGCCGCGAGGAGCTCGCGCGCAACCGGCTCATCCGCCCGTTCGCCTCGCGGGTGATGCACAGCTATCTGTGGCGGTTCAACCGGCGTTCGGTACCGCGCGGCGCGGCGCTCGGCATGGTGGTCGGCATTCTCGTTATGGTGCCGGGCATCCAGATGATCGCCTCGGCGCTTCTGGCCTTGCCCTTTCGCGCCAATATCCCGGTCGCCGCCGCCGTCACCTTTACGAGCAACCCGATCACCACGCCGTTTATCATCATCGGCGCGATTTTCGTCGGCAACGAGGTCTTCGGCCTCGAAGCCGATCCCGCCCATTTCCAGACACTGGTGGAGCGGCAGGCGGGCGTTTCGGAATGGTTCGCCTGGTTCGCGACCGACGCCGCGCCGGCCATGCTCGGCGGGTTGTTGGTCATCGCGGTGATCTCGGCCGTTATCGCCTATCTGCTCGCCGACTGGTTCTGGCGCTATCGCGTCGCGCGCCGCTGGAAACGGCGCCATGCGGGCGGCGAAGACGGAGGAAAGCCCTGATGGCGAGCCTCGCACCCGACAGCCGGGACCGGCATCCGACGGCATATCGGCTGATCGACCGCACGCTCCTCGCGATCGTGGCGCTGGCCGGGATCGGGTCTTCGGTCCTGCTCATGTTTCTGCTCGAAAGCCCGGTATTCGCGGCGGGTTTCGGCGCTCTGTTCGTCACGGCGCTGGGCGTCGCGCTCATCGCGGCCCGGCGCCGGCCGGCGGACGCCGCGGTGGCGCGCGGGCCCGACCGGGCGCTGATCCGCACGGCGATCGAAGGCGGCGGCGCGCCGGTCGCGGTGACCGACCGGCAGGGGCTGCTCGTCGTCGCGAACAGTCTTTTCGAAAGGGATTTTCGCGGCGCACCGACGCCGCCGGCGCTCCCGTTCGGGGAGGAAGGCGTCGACCGGTTGACGAATGCCGGGCGAACGGCCTGGCGCGACGGCCGGGGTACCGCTCCGGCGCTTAGGACGCCGCAGGGAATCTATGACGCGGTCGTCGAACGCGGCGGCGAGCAGGACGATTTCCTCATCTGGCGTTTCATGCCCGCGGCCGGGACCGACATGGTCGGCGAGGCGCGGCGGCTGCTGGAAAGCGCGGCGGGCAATGCGCTCGGCATTGCCGGCGTGATGGCCGTTCTCGTCGACAGCGGCGGGCGGATGATCGCCGCGAACCAGGTCTTCCGGAAACGCGCGCTCGGATCTTCGCAGGAACGGCTGCGCGGCCGGGATTTCACCGACTGTCTCGAAACCGGCGAGGACCGGTTGCTGCGGATGGCGCGGGAAGGCGAGGACGGGCCGCCGCTCCGTCTCGTCCAGGTGCCGATCCCGACCGCGTCGGACGAGGCCGATCCGCTGCTCTTCTTCCTGCTCGACGAAATCCCCGGGCCGGGCCGGGCGACCGACAGCGCCGACATCCATGCGCTGCTCGGCATGTTGCCGCTGGGCCTGGCACTGGCCGAGCGCGACGGCCGATTCCTTTATATCAATGCTGCGTTCCGCCGCGCGGCCGGCCTCGCCGACGACGCCCAGCCCGTCTATCCGGGCGACCTGGTCGTGGACGAGGACAAGACCGCGGTCGCCAATGCGGTCCGGCGCTTCGCCAACAGCGCCTCGATCTCCGCCGATATCGCCCTGCGCCTCCGGCACCAGCCCGACGAAACCGTCGCGATGACCGTCGCCGGCGCGCCCGGTCTCGGCGAGGCGGCGGTGCTGCTCAGCCTCAAGGACAATAGCGAGGACGAGAAGCTGAAGCGGCAGGTCGCCCAGGCCACCAAGATGCAGGCGGTCGGCCAGCTCGCCGGCGGCGTCGCGCATGATTTCAACAATATCCTGACCGCGATCATCGGCCATTGCGACCTCATGCTGTTGCGGCATACGCCCGGCGACAGCGATTATGACGATATCCAGCAGATCAAATCCAATTCAAACCGCGCCGCCGGCCTGACGCGCCAGCTGCTCGCCTTCTCGCGGCAGCAGACGTTGCGGCCGCAAATTCTCCAGCTGCCCGATGTCGTCTCCGAAGTCTCGAACCTGCTCAAGCGGCTGCTCGGCGAAACGGTGTCGCTCGACATCCATCACGGCCGCAATCTCGGTCCCGTCCGCGCGGATCCCGGCCAGCTCGAACAGGTGATCGTCAATCTCGCGGTCAATGCGCGCGACGCGATCCAGTCGCGCGAGGATGGCGACGGGCGCGGCACGCTGACGCTCGAAACCTTTGCGGTTTCGGCGCCGGAGGTCGAGGCGATGAGCCATGACGTCATGCCCGCGGCCGACTATACCGCGTTCCGGCTGACCGACACCGGAATCGGCATCGCGCCCGAGGCGCTGGGCAAGATATTCGAGCCTTTCTACACGACCAAGGAAGTGGGGAGGGGGACCGGCCTCGGCCTCTCGACCGTATACGGCATCGTCAAGCAATCGGGCGGCTATATCTTCGCCGATTCCGAGGTCGGCACGGGAACCGCCTTCACCATCTACCTGCCCGCCCATCGCGGCGATGCGGCAGTCGGAGCCCAACCGTCCGCAGGCGCGGCGGAGACGCCGACGGAATCGCCGGCCGACGAACCGCCGCCGCCGACTCCCGCTCCCGCCACCGAAGCATGGGGCAGCGGCACCGTCCTCGTCGTCGAGGACGAGGACATGGTCCGCGCGGTCGCCGAACGCGCCCTGACGCGGCAGGGCTATAGCGTGGTGACCGCCGAGGATGGCGAGGATGCCCTGCGCATCATCGCCGAGCGCCAGGATTTCGACCTGATCCTCTCGGATGTCGTAATGCCCGGCATGGACGGGCCGACGATGGCCACCGAGTTGCGCGAGACCATGCCCGACGTGCCGATCCTGTTCATGTCCGGCTATGCCGAGGAACAGTTGCGCAAGTCGATCGATATCGAGCAGGTCCATTTCCTGCCCAAACCCTTCTCCGTCCAGCAACTGGCCGAGGCCGTGCGGGACATCATGAAGGATATCGCGCAATAGACTTGCTGACAGGCGGGGAGGGCGCGGCCCTTTATCGATTGGAAAAACGGGGATAATCGGGCTCGACATGACAAAGGCACGTATTCTGATCGTCGAGGACGAGGCGTTGATCGCCATGATGCTCGAGGATTTCGTCGAAACGCTCGGACATGAGGTGGCGGGAATCGTCGACTCGCTGGAGGCCGGGCTGGCGGCGGTCGCGGACATCGATTTCGATCTCGCGATGCTCGACGTCAATCTGCGCGAACGCAAGGCGAGCTGGCCGATCGCCGATGCGCTCGACGAGGCCGGCAAACCCTTTCTGTTCACAAGCGGCGGCGATCTCGAAAAACCGCCCGAACGGCACCGCAGCCGGCCGTTTCTCGCCAAACCATTCACGCTGGAGGGTGTGCGCGCCGCATTGGAGACGGGCCTGCAAACGGAATAATTGTTCCCCTCTTGTTCTTCCGGAACAAAGCGTATACAAAGAAGCCAGCGTTGAACGAGCGGCGCGGAGCTTCTAGGAGGGAAACAGGCAATGGCAGCCCATCTCAAAGTGATCGATTCCAACGGAAAAAAGGACGATATGGACAGGCAGAAGGCGCTCGACGCCGCACTCGCGCAGATTGACCGGGCCTTTGGCAAGGGATCGGCGATGAAACTCGGATCGCGCGAAGCGATCGAAATCGATGCCGTTTCCACCGGATCGCTCGGGCTCGATATCGCGCTCGGCATCGGCGGCCTGCCGCGCGGCCGGATCGTCGAGATTTACGGGCCCGAAAGCTCGGGCAAGACGACGCTCGCGCTGCACACCATCGCCGAAGCGCAGAAGACCGGCGGCACGGCGGCCTTTATCGATGCCGAACACGCGCTCGATCCGGCCTATGCGAAGAAGCTCGGCGTCGATATCGACGAACTGATCATCTCCCAGCCCGATACCGGCGAACAGGCGCTCGAGATCGCCGATACGCTGGTCCGCTCCAATGCGGTCGATATTCTCGTCATCGATTCGGTGGCGGCGCTGGTCCCGCGTGCGGAAATCGAGGGCGAGATGGGCGACAGCCATGTCGGCCTGCAGGCCCGGCTGATGAGCCAGGCGCTCAGAAAGCTGACCGGTTCGATCAACCGCTCGAAATGCATGGTCATCTTCATCAACCAGATCCGGATGAAGATCGGCGTCATGTATGGCAGCCCCGAGACCACATCGGGCGGCAACGCCCTCAAATTCTACGCGAGCGTGCGGCTCGACATCCGCCGGATCGGCCAGATCAAGGATCGCGACGAGATCGTCGGCAACGCGACCCGCGTGAAGGTCGTCAAGAACAAGGTCGCCCCGCCGTTCAAGCAGGTCGAGTTCGACATCATGTACGGCCAGGGTATCTCGAAGATGGGCGAGATACTCGATCTCGGCGTCAAGGCCGGGATCGTCGAGAAATCGGGCTCCTGGTTCTCCTATGATTCGACCCGGATCGGCCAGGGGCGCGAGAACTCCAAGGCCTTCCTCCTCGAAAATCCCGAAATCTGCGCGAAGATCGAAAATGCGATCCGCGGCAAGGAAGAGGAAGTGGCCGAGGAAATGATGGCCGGGCCCGGAAACGAGGAAGCGTCGGACGAATAGGCCACTCGCTTTCGTTCGATACGGCGAAAGGCTCGTCCTCCCCCCCGACGGGCCTTTTGCTTTTCCGGCCGCAATTGCCTAGCGAAAATGCCCGCCGCGATTGAACAGGGGAAATCGCCCGATGACCGTGCTCGTCCATCATCTCGAAAATTCGCGCTCCCAGCGCATCCTGTGGCTGCTCGAGGAGCTGGAGCTCGATTATGAGGTCAAACGCTATGACCGCGATCCGAAGACCATGCTCGCGCCGCCGGAACTCAAACAGGTCCATCCGCTCGGTAAATCGCCGGTCATAACGGTCGACGACCGCACCCTCATCGAAACCGGCGCGATCGTCGAATATCTGGTCGCCAAGGCGGGTGGAGCCCTGGGCGCACCGGCGCATGTCGAGGAGAGCCTGCGATACCGCCAGTTCCTCCATTATGCGGAAGGATCGCTGATGCCGCCCTTGCTCTCGATCCTCGTCGTCAACCGGCTCGGGCTGCTCGGCCGGCCCGCGCGCAAACCGCTGCTCGCGATGTTCGCAGACCATTTGCGCTGGCTCAACGACGAGCTTTTCCAACGCCCCTGGTTCGCCGGCGACAGCTTTACCGCGGCCGATATCATGATGAGCTTTCCGCTCGAAGCCGCGCGCGACCGGGCCGGGCTCGACGACCGCTATCCGAACCTGCTCGCCTGGCTCGAGACGATCCATGCCCGCCCCGCCTATCAGCGCGCCCTCGCGCGTGGCGGCGATTATGCCTATGCCTAACGCCTGAGACCCGGGCCGGGATCGGCGCAAAGCCCGCTTGCCCGGGCCGCCCGGCTTGCCTACATGCCGCGCATGACATCGACCAACGACATCCGCCGCTCCTTCCTCGAATTTTTCGCGGATGAAGGCCATGCCCAGGTGCCCTCGGCGCCGCTCGTCCCGCACAACGATCCGACGCTGATGTTCGTCAATGCCGGCATGGTGCCGTTCAAGAATGTCTTCACCGGGCTCGAGACGCGCGACTATTCGACCGCAACCAGCTCGCAGAAATGCGTCCGCGCCGGCGGCAAGCACAACGATCTCGACAATGTCGGCTATACCGCGCGCCACCACACCTTTTTCGAGATGCTCGGCAATTTCTCGTTCGGCGATTATTTCAAGGAGCGCGCGATCGAGCTCGCCTGGAACCTGCTCACGAGGGAATGGGGTCTCGATCCCGAGCGGCTGACCGCGACCGTCTATCATGACGACGATCAGGCGTTCGACCTGTGGCGCAGGATTTCGGGGCTGCCCGAAAGCCGGATCGTCCGGATCGCGACCGCCGACAATTTCTGGTCGATGGGCGATACCGGTCCGTGCGGCCCGTGCAGCGAGATCTTCTACGATCATGGCGATCATATTCCGGGCGGCCCGCCGGGCTCGCCCGACGAGGACGGCGACCGGTTCGTCGAGATCTGGAACCTCGTCTTCATGCAGTATGACCAGCGCGAGGAGGGGCGGATCGACCTGCCGAGCCCTTCGATCGACACGGGCATGGGGCTCGAGCGGATCGCCGCTGTGCTGCAGGGCACGCACGACAATTACGAGATCGACCTGTTCAAGGCGCTGATCGCCGAAAGCGCGGAGCTCACCGGGACGTCGCCGGAGGGCGATACCGCCGCCTCGCACCGGGTGATCGCCGATCATCTGCGCAGCGCGAGCTTCCTGATCGCCGACGGCGTGCTACCGGCCAATGAGGGCCGCGGCTATGTGCTCCGCCGGATCATGCGCCGCGCGATGCGTCATGCGCACATTCTCGGCGCCAAGGAACCGTTGATGCACCGGCTCGTGCCGGGGCTCGTCGCCGAGATGGGCGGCGCCTTTCCCGAACTCGTCCGCGCGCAGCCCCTGGTCGAGGAAACGCTCAACCATGAGGAAATCCGCTTTCGCCGGACGCTCGCCAACGGCCTCAAGCTGCTCGACGAGGCCGTGACGGACATGAACGAGGGCGACGTCCTGGCCGGCGAGACCGCGTTCAAGCTTTATGACACCTACGGCTTTCCCTATGACCTGACCGAGGATGCGCTGCGCAGCCGGGGTCTCGGCATCGACCGGGCGGGCTTCGACGAAGCGATGGCCGAACAGAAAGCCGCCGCGCGCGCCGCCTGGAAAGGGTCTGGGGAGGCGGCGTCGGATACGCTGTGGTTCGATCTTGCCGAGGAGCATGGCGGAACGGAATTCATCGGCTACACGACCGATGAAGGCGAAGGGCAGGTCGTCGCCATCGTGAGGGACGGCGAAACCGTCGAGCAGGCAGCCACGGGCGACAGCGTGATCGTGTTGACCAACCAGACGCCCTTCTATGCCGAAAGCGGCGGCCAGATGGGCGATACGGGCACGGTGAGCGACGAAAGCGGGCTTTCCGCCACGGTTGGCGACACCTCGAAACCGCTCGGACGTCTCCACGCGCATCACGTGACGATCGATATGGGCGAGATCGCCGTCGGACAGGTCGTCACGCTCGCCATCGACGCCGAACGCCGCGCGCGTCTCCGCGCCAATCACAGTGCGACCCATCTCATGCATGCGGCGCTGCGCAACCGGCTCGGCGAGCATGTGACGCAGAAGGGCAGCCTCGTCGCGGAAGACCGGCTGCGCTTCGATTTCTCGCATCCCAAGGCGGTGACGGCCGAGGAGGTCGCCACGATCGAGGCCGATGTGAACGCGCAGATCCGCGACAATGCCGATGTCGTCACCCGGCTGATGACGCCCGACGAAGCTGTCGAAGCCGGCGCGCTCGCGCTGTTCGGCGAGAAATATGGCGACGAGGTCCGCGTGCTGTCGATGGGCCGCAACGGCCCGGCCGACTATTCGGTCGAACTGTGCGGCGGCACCCATGTGTCGGCGCTCGGCGATATCGGGCTGTTCGTCATCGTCTCCGAAAGCGCGGTATCGGCCGGTGTCCGCCGGATCGAGGCGTTGACCGGCGAGGCCGCGCGGCTCTGGTATCGCGACCGCGAGGCCAAGCTGGCGAGCGCGGCGGACGCTCTGAAAACCAGCGCCGACGAACTGCCGGGCCGCGTCGCCGCGCTGGTCGACGAGCGCAAGCGGCTCGAAAAGGAACTTGCCGACGCCAAGAAGACGCTGGCGATGGGCGGCGGCAATGCGAGCGGTCCGAAGGCGGAGACGATCGCGGACACGCGGTTTCTCGGCCAGATCGTCGAGGGGCTCGATCCCAAATCGCTGCGCGGGCTGATCGACGAGGCCAAGGCGAGTCTCGGCTCGGGCATCGCCGCGATCGTCGCCGTCAATGACGGCCGGGCGAGCGTGGCGGTGGGCATGACCGACGATCTGGCCGGCGACAGGGATTCGGTGGCGCTGGTGCGGACGGCTGTCGAGGCGCTGGGCGGCGAGGGCGGCGGCGGGCGGCCCGACATGGCACAGGGTGGCGGGCCCGATGGCGACAAGGCCGAGGCGGCGCTGACCGCGATCCGAGAGGCGATCGCCGCCGGAGTCTAGCCGGGTCTCAGGACTTGCGCAGTTTCTCGCGCGGCAGTTCGGGCAGGCTTTCGAGTTCGCCCATTTCCATGATCGCCTCCCTCAGTTTCGCGCGCTTTTCATGGACCGAGGCGATGACCGGCCCCATCGCCACGCCGATATCGACGAGCACCGCTTCGGAGAGTTGCAACGAGGATTCGACCGTTTCGGGGACGGCGTCGGTGGCCCCCGCGCGGTACAGTTCGGCGGCGTGATCGGGATCGCGCGCCCGCGCGACGATGGTGAGGTCGGGATGCGCCTCGCGGACCCGCTTGGTCAGCTGCACGAGGCTCACCGGATCGTCCATTGTCAGGATCAGAGCGCTGACCCGTTCGAGATCGAGATTTTCGAGCAGCTGCGGGCGGGCGACATCGCCGAAGATCGTCGGGAAGCCGTCGCGGCGGCCCCGCGCCACGGCATCGATGTTCGAATCGACGGCGACGAAGGGCTGGTCATGCTCGCGCATCATCTCGGCGACGAGCCGGCCGACCCTTCCGAAACCGACGATGATCGCGCGGTCCTCGCCCTCGGCCGCCTCGCCGGACAGGTCGACAGGGGTTTCACGCAGCTCGACGCGCCGCGCCGCGACCCGGCCCGCGCGTGCCAAAAGCGGCGTTATGGTGAGACCGATCGCCGTTACCGTCTGCCAGAAAGCGGCGGTCGACGGCTGGATCAATGCAGCCTGCAGCGCGGCCGCGAGCACGATCAGGGTGGTTTCCGAAGGCGATGCCATCAGCAGGCCGGCCTCGGCCGCGGTGGCGCGGCGCGCACCGGAAAAACGGAGCAACAGTCCGATCACTACCGTCTTGACGACCACGACGCCGACTACGGCCAGCAGCAGCGACGACCAGTTTTCGAGAACGACGGGCAAATCGACGCTCATTCCCACCGTGATGAGGAAAACGCCGAGCGCCAGCCCCTTGAAGGGTTCGACGATCACCTCGACTTCGCGGTGATACTCGGTCTCTGCGATAACCAGACCGGCAACCAGCGCGCCGACGATCGGCGACAGCCCGACCGCGGTCGTGGCGAGGCTCGCCAGGATGACGACGAGCAGACAAGCGGCCAGGAAGACTTCGGGCGTCTTGGTCCGCGCGGCCTGGGCGAAGAGCCGCGGGAGCAACAGGCGCCCGCCGACCAGCATTGCCAGAACGGTGGCGACGCTCAGCAGCAGCGTCCAGCCCAGCGCCGCCAGCCCGGCATCCTGCGCCATGGGCCCCATCGCCGCGAGGAAGAAAATGATCGGGACGATCGCGACATCCTGGAACAGCAGGATACCGAGCGCCGCCTTGCCAACCGGCGTTTTCGTCCCCGACATCGGGAGCACGAGCGCGGTCGAGGAGAGTGCGAGCGCGAGCCCGAGCCCCAGCGCGCCGATTGGGCTCTGCCCCAGCGCGACGAGCGCGCCGCCGATCAGCAGGCCGCAAGCGATCAACTGGCCGGCCCCGACCCCGAACACCATGCCGCGCATCGCCCAGAGGCGTTTGAAGGAAAGTTCGAGCCCGATCGAGAACAGCAGCAACACGATGCCGAATTCGGCGAAGGGTTCTATCGCCTCGCGGTCGGATATCGTGACATGGACGAGCCAGGGCGCGCGGTCGGTCAGCGAGCCAAGGCCCGAGGGCCCGACGAGCAGCCCGACCAGAATGAAACCGATGACCGGCGTGATCCGGAACCGCGCGAACAGCGGGATGACGATGCCCGCCGCGCCCAGAATGACGAGCGCGTTGCCGAACGCTTCCGATTCGATTGCGTGGATCATGCGAAGCTTAGTGCCGCTCCGCCGTCAACTTGTCACCGGATTATCGGCGAGCCTTCATCCTACCACTCGTCCATCGCGGCTTCGAGATTGACCCGGATCGCCTCGAAAAACTGCTCGCTGGTCATCCAGGCCTGGTCGGGACCGATCAGGATCGCGAGATCCTTGGTCATCTGCCCGTTCTCGACCGTTTCGACGCACACCCGTTCGAGCGTTTCGGCGAAGCGCGTCACGTCCGGCGTTTCGTCGAACTTGCCGCGGTAGATGAGCCCGCGCGTCCAGGCGAAGATCGAGGCGATCGGATTGGTCGAAGTCGCCTTGCCCTGCTCGTGCATCCGATAGTGGCGGGTGACCGTGCCGTGCGCCGCCTCGGCTTCGACCGTCTTGCCGTCCGGCGTCATCAGCACCGAGGTCATCAGGCCGAGCGAGCCGAAGCCCTGCGCGACCGTATCGGACTGCACGTCGCCGTCATAATTCTTGCAGGCCCAGACGAACTTGCCCGACCATTTGAGCGCGGAGGCCACCATGTCGTCGATCAGGCGGTGCTCATATTCGATGCCCGCCTTGTCGAACTGCTCCTTGAACTCGGCCTCGAACACCTCCTCGAACAGGTCTTTGAAGCGGCCATCATATTTCTTCATGATGGTGTTCTTGGTCGAGAGATAGACCGGCCAGGCGCGTTGCAGGCCGTAATTCATGCTGGCGCGCGCGAAATCGCGGATGCTGTCGTCGAGATTGTACATCGCCATGGCGACGCCGGGGGAGGGGAAGTTGAACACTTCCTCGTCCATCACCGTCCCGTCATCGCCCTCGAACACGAGGCGCAGCTTGCCCGGGCCGGGGACCAGCATGTCGGTCGCGCGATATTGGTCGCCGAACGCATGGCGGCCGATCACGATGGGATCGGTCCATCCGGGCACGAGCCGCGGGACGTTTTCGATCACGATCGGTTCGCGGAAAACGACGCCGCCCAATATGTTGCGGATCGTGCCATTGGGCGATTTCCACATCCGCTTGAGATCGAATTCCTCGACCCGCGCCTCGTCCGGCGTGATCGTCGCGCATTTGACGCCCACGCCATGTTCCTTGATCGCATTGGCGGCATCGACCGTGATCCGGTCGTCGGTTTCATCGCGCTTCTGGATGGAAAGATCGTAATAATGCAGGTCGACATCCAGATAGGGCAGGATCAGGCGTTCCCGAATCCATTCCCAGATAATCCGGGTCATCTCGTCGCCATCGATTTCGATGACGGGATTTTTCACCTTGATCTTCGTTGCCATGCGCAGTGTCGCTTTCCAGATGGGGAGTTTCGAGAATTTGGGTCGGTTCAGGGGCTGGACCTAGGGATCACGCAGCGTTTGTGTGATCCATAAGCCGTGACCCTAGGGCTCAACGCCCGCGCAATCAACCGGGTGGACGCGGGAAAATGCAGCGATTGTCACCCCGGATAGCCGACTGTATCAAGCGCGCATGACAGAGCTTCAAAAGCCGCCCGGCGACGATCGCAACGTGCGCTGGCAATGGCCGCCCATCCATCCCGAAGGCTACAAGTATCTGGCGATCTCCTCGGCGGCCGCCATCGTTTTTCTGTGGTTGGGCTGGGACATCATCGCCTGGCCGATCATCGGCCTCACCATCTGGATCGCGTCCTTCTTCCGCGATCCGGAACGCGTCACGCCGACGGACGAGGGCCTGATCATCGCGCCGGCGGACGGGCTGATCACGCTGATCCGCGATGTCCCGCCGCCGCCCGAAATGGCCGGGCCGGACGCGCTGGGCGACGAATTGATGTGCCGCGTATCGATCTTCATGAGCGTGTTCGACGTCCATATCAATCGCGCCCCGATGGGCGGCACCATCAAGGAGGTCGTCTATATCTCGGGCAAGTTCGTGAACGCCGATCTCGACAAGGCGAGCGAGGACAATGAGCGCCAGCATATCCTGCTCGAAACCCGCGACGGCCAGCGGGTCGGCTTCACCCAGATCGCCGGGCTTGTCGCGCGCCGCATCGTGCCGTTCGTGAAACCCGGCGACATGGTCGTGGCCGGCCAGCGGGTCGGGCTGATCCGCTTCGGCAGCCGGGTCGACGTCTACCTGCCCGCGGGCACCGCGCCGCGCGTCGCACTCGGCCAGAAAACCGTCGCCGGCGAGACGATCATCGCGAAGATCGGCGACGATGCGCGCGCCTTCGGCGTGACCCAATGAAGCGCGGTCGCTTGAAACGGCCGATGCGCGGCATTCCGGCGCGCGCGATCATCCCCAACGCGATCACCGTGCTGGCGCTGTGCATGGGGCTGAGTGCCGTGCGCTTCGCGCTGGCGGGCCAATGGGAAACCGCGCTGACCTTTATCGTCATCGCCGGCGTGCTGGACGGGTTCGACGGGCGGGTGGCGCGGCTGCTCAATGGACAGACGCGGTTCGGCGCCGAACTCGATTCGCTGTCCGACGTCATCGCCTTCGGCGTCGCGCCCAGCCTCGTCGTCTATCTCTGGTCGCTCGAAACCATGCCGCGCTATGGCTGGATCTTCGCCCTGGCCTTTGCGGCGGCCTGCGCGCTCCGGCTGGCGCGTTTCAACGCCAGCATCGACGAGGACGAGCAGCCGCACAAATCGGCCGGATTCCTGACCGGCGTGCCGGCGCCGACCGCTGCGGGACTGCTGATGTTCCCGATCTTCCTGTGGCTGGTGACGCACGAGCCGCTGTTCCGCGATTTCTATGTGGTTGCGCCCTGGGCCGCGCTGATCGCCTTTCTGATGGTCTCCAACGTCGCGACCTTCAGCTGGTCCTCGATCCGCCTGAAGCGGGGCATGCGGTTCGGTGCGCTGGCGGGCATAGCGGGCATGATCGCGGCGATCGTCACCATACCCTGGATCGCCTTTTCGGCGCTGGCCGTCGCCTATCTGATCAGCATTCCGTTCAGCATCGCGAGCTATGCAAAGGTCAGGCGGCAGCGCGGGCCGGACGAACCGTCACCGGACGCAGCGTAGCCGTCCGTACCGGACGGAGGCGGGCAGGGCGCAGGCCTCGTACATCCGATGTCGCCGGTGTGCCGCGCAGCGCGCCGATAATCGCCGTCCAGTTCTGCTGGAGCGTCAGGATGATGACCGCCAGCGGGGCGACCAGCGCGAAAACGAAAAACACAGCGGCGGCAATTTCGACCATTTCCAGTTCCTCAAATACGCATAGTTCATCGCCATCTTCACGTTTCCGCTCGGCGTGACGATTACTCCCGATCCGGAATGTTCGCCTTGTGTTCCTGCTTCTATGTTCCGGAATTGTTCTCGTCAAGTGCGGGGTTGCATTTTCTTCCCGCACCGCCTATCTGCGCGCCATTCCACATGGAAGGCGCACATACCGGTGTCGGAGCCGTGGCTCTGATTCTTGCTTTCCAGAGGTATAACCGGAAGGAGAAAGACTATGGCGGACATTTCCGTCACCATGCAGCAATTGCTCGAGGTCGGAGCGCATTTCGGCCACCAGACCCATCGCTGGAACCCGAAGATGAAGCCGTATATCTTCGGCGATCGCAACGGGGTTCATATCATCGATCTGTCGCAGACCGTTCCGCTGTTCCAGCGGGCGCTCGATTTCGTCGGCCAGTCGGTCGCCTCGGGCGGCAAGATCCTGTTCGTCGGCACCAAGCGCCAGGCGCAGCAGCCGATCGCCGAGGCGGCGCGCTCGTGCGGCCAGCATTTCGTCAACCATCGCTGGCTCGGCGGCATGCTGACCAACTGGAAGACGATTTCGAACTCGATCAAGCGCTTCAAGAATCTCGAGGAACAGCTTTCGGGCGACGCTTCGGGCTTCACCAAGAAGGAAGTCCTGCAGCTGACGCGCGAGCGCGACAAGCTGGAGCTGTCGCTCGGCGGCATCCGCGACATGGGCGGCCTGCCGGACGTGATGTTCGTCATCGACGCCAACAAGGAAGAGCTGGCGATCAAGGAAGCCAATGTGCTCGGTATCCCGGTCGTCGCGATCCTGGATTCGAACGTCAGCCCGGACGGCATCGCCTTTCCGGTGCCGGCCAATGACGACGCCGCGCGCGCTATCCGGCTCTACTGCGAAGCGGTCGCTTCGGCAGCAGGTGCGGGTTCGCAGGCGGCGGCCGCCGCTTCGGGCGAGGATATCGGCGCCGCGGTCGAGCCGCCCGCCGAGCCGGCGATCGCCGAAGGATAAGCGTCGCAATCGACGCGTAGACGATCGCGCGCCGGGTCCGCAGCCCGGCGCGTCGATAAACGAAAATTGCAAAAGACGAGGACGGACAGATGGCCGATTTTTCTGCCAAGGACGTAAAGGAACTGCGCGAGCGCACCGGCGCCGGCATGATGGATTCGAAAAAGGCGCTGCAGGAAAATGGCGGCGACATGGAAGCGGCCGTCGACTGGCTGCGCACCAAGGGCCTTGCCGCCGCCGCCAAGAAAGCCGGCCGCACGGCCGCCGAAGGCCTGGTCGGTGTTGCCGTATCGGGCACGACCGGCGCGGCCGTCGAGATCAATTCGGAGACCGACTTCGTCGCCAAGAACGAACAGTTCCAGGATTTCGTGGGCAAGGTCACCGAAATCGCACTCGGCGTCGATGCCGATCTCGACGCGCTGAAGGCCGCCGACTATCCGGGCGGCGGCACGGTCGAGGAAAAGCTGACCGCGAACATCGCGACGATCGGCGAAAATCAGAGCCTGCGCCGCGTCGGCAAGATCGGCGTCGATCGGGGCGTCGTCGTTTCCTATGTCCACAACGCCGCCGCGCCCGGCATGGGCAAGATCGGCGTGCTCGTCGCGCTCGAAAGCGACGCGGGCGCCGACGTGCTCGAACCGCTCGGCAAGCAGCTCGCCATGCACATCGCCGCGGCTTCGCCGATGGCGTTGACCGGCGACGATCTCGATCCGGGCACGATCGAGCGCGAACGCGCGATCGCCAAGGAAAAGGCGGCGGAATCGGGCAAGCCCGACAATATCGTCGAGAAGATGGTCGAAGGCTCGATCGCCAAGTACCGCAAGGAAAACGCGCTGATGAGCCAGATCTTCGTCATGGACAACAAGACCAGGATCGAAGACGTCGTCGCCCAGGCCGGCAAGGAGGCCGGGACCGACATCACGCTGAAGGATTTCATCCGCTTCCAGCTCGGCGAAGGCATCGCGAAGAAGGAAGAGAATTTTGCCGAAGAAGTGGCCGCGGCGGTCGGCGCATAGCCGGGTTTCGCTAATCCACACCGTGGCAATCAAATGCTTGGCAGCGGCGCGCACCCCCACTAGGGTGCGCGCCGCATCCATATCACCCTTTTGAAAGACCGGTCCGGCGATGTCCCGCCCGCACTATAACCGCATCCTCCTCAAACTGTCCGGCGAAGCGCTGATGGGCGACGGCCAGTTCGGCATCGACCCGGAAACCACCGCGCGGCTCGCCCGCGAGGTGGCCGCGGCGAAGGAAGCGGGGCACGAACTCTGCCTCGTCGTCGGCGGCGGCAACATCTTTCGCGGGCTTGCGGCGGCCGCCAAGGGCTTCGACCGCACGAGCGCCGACTATATGGGTATGCTCGCCACGGTGATGAACGCGCTGGCCGTCCAGAACGCGCTCGAACAGATCGGCCAGGACACGCGTGTCCTTTCGGCGATCCCGATGGATACGGTGTGCGAGCCCTATATCCGCCGCCGCGCGATGCGGCATATGGAGCGCGGCCGGATCGTCATCTTCGCGGCGGGCACCGGCAATCCCTATTTCACGACCGACACGGCCGCCGCGCTGCGCGCGGCCGAGATGGGCTGCGACGCGCTGTTCAAGGGGACGAGCGTCGACGGCGTCTACGATGCCGATCCCAAACAGGTCGAAGGCGCCAAGCGCTACGACACGCTCAGCTTCAACCGCGTCCTGTCCGACAATCTGAAGGTCATGGATGCGGCCGCCGTCGCGCTGTGCCGCGACAACGATATACCGATCGTCGTGTTCAACATCCGCGAAAAGGGCAATCTCGCCAATGTCCTTTCGGGCGAGGGAACCGCGACGACCGTGCAACAAGAAGGAGATGCCTGATGGCGCAATATGACAAGGGCGATCTGGAGCGGCGGATGAACGGCGCCATCGAATCGCTGCGCGGCGATCTCAGCGGCCTCAGGACCGGCCGCGCCTCGACGTCGCTGCTCGATCCGGTGCAGGTCGAGGTCTATGGCAGCAATATGCCGCTCAATCAGGTGGCGACGGTCAACGCGCCGGAGCCCCGCATGCTGACCGTGCAGGTGTGGGACGGCTCGAACGTCCAGCCCGTCGAAAAGGCGATCCGCGCGGCCGGGCTCGGCCTCAATCCGCAGCTCGACGGCACGACGATCCGGCTGCCGATCCCCGACTTGACCGAGGAGCGCCGCAAGGAGCTCGCCAAGCTCGCCGGCCAATATGCGGAAAAGGCGAAAATCGCCGTCCGCAACGTCCGCCGCGACGGGATGGATGCGCTGAAGGCCGACGAGAACAAGAAGGAAATCGGCGAGGACGAGAAAAAGCGTTCCGAGACCGAAGTCCAGAAGCTGACCGATGACAAGATCGCCGAAATCGATAAAATCGCCAGCGAGAAAGAAGCGGAAATTCTAGAGCTGTGACCGCCGAACCGGCCCGATCCGTGGACGACGCGGCGGCCGGGACTGGCAGCGGCGCCGCGGTGCCGCGCCACGTCGCCATCATCATGGACGGCAACGGCCGCTGGGCCCAGCGGCGCGGACTGCCGCGGATCGCCGGTCATCGCAAGGGCATCGAGGCAGCGCGCTCGGTCGTGAAGGCGGCGGGCGCGCTCGGGATCGAGGTGCTGACGCTCTACGCCTTCTCCTCGGAGAACTGGAACCGGCCGGCGTCCGAAATCGCCGATCTCATGAACCTGCTGCGCCGCTTCATCCGCAAGGAACTGGAAGCGCTGGCGCGGGAGGGGATCCGCATCCGCGTAATCGGCGATTATCACGCCTTCGAAAGCGATGTGGTCGCGCTGATCGACAGCGCCATCGCGCGGACCGCCGACAATGAAAAGGCGACGCTGGTCGTCGCGCTCAACTATGGCTCGCAGTTCGAGATCACCGATGCGGTCCGCCGGATCGCCGAGGATGTCCGCAACGGCCGGCTGGGCGTGGACGACATCTCCAACGAAACGATCGAGAACCGGCTGAGTACGCAGGGACTGCCGCCGCTCGACCTGCTGATCCGGACCTCGGGCGAAAAACGCCTGTCCAATTTCCTGCTCTGGCAATCGGCCTATGCCGAACTGCTGTTCACCGACACGCTCTGGCCGGATTTCGGCGAAGGCGATCTGAACCTGGCCGTTCAGGACTTTGCGCGGCGCGACCGGCGCTACGGTGGACTATGACCGAAGTCGCGGCCCCGAGCGGGTTTCGAAATCTGTGGAAACGCACGGTGACCGGCGTCGTTCTGGTGGCCGTCGCACTCGGCGCGCTGTTTGCCGGGCAATGGCCGTTTTGGCTGCTCGTGACGGCTCTCGCGGCGGCGATGATATACGAATGGGGCGGGCTCATGAAGGAGCCTGCTCGGAAAACAGTCTCCGTTACCGTTATTCTGATTTTGCTGATGGTGCTATTTAGCCCTGCCTACGCGCCCATCGACCAAGCAGACCTCATCGCGGCGGGGGCCGTCGGTATCGCTGTCGGTTTCGGCTTTTGGAGCGCGCGCCTCGCCGGAGGGTTCCTCTATCTCGGTTTGGCCGCGATCGCGATCATCTTCCTGCGCGAACAGGGGGGGCTGATTCTCACCCTCTGGACGCTCGCCATGGTCTGGGCAACCGATATCGGCGCCTATTTCTCCGGCAAGACGATCGGCGGCCCCAAACTGGCGCCGCAGTTCAGCCCCAACAAGACCTGGGCCGGGCTGATCGGGGGCATCGTGTGCGCCACGCTGGTCAGCGCCGGATTTGCGCTGCGAAGCGATTTGCCGGTGCTGATCGTGCCGCTGGCCGCGCTCTTCGCGGTGATCGCGCAGCTTGGCGACCTGTATGAAAGTTGGCTAAAACGGCGCGCGGACGTGAAAGACAGTTCGAACCTGTTTCCCGGCCATGGCGGGGCGCTCGACCGCCTCGACGGGCTGCTGCCCGTCGCCATCGGCGTCGCGGGCATCAGCGCGGCGGGATGGCTGTGATGGCGACGCGCAAACGGCTCTCGATACTCGGGGCGACCGGTTCGGTCGGCCAGTCCACGCTCGATCTGGTGAACCGCAATCCCGACGATTTCGACATTATCGCGCTGACCGCGCATCGCGATGTCGAGGGTCTGGCCAAGGCGGCAAAAGAGAGCGGCGCGAACATCGCGGTGATCGGCGATCCCGAAAGGGCCGGCGCGCTGGCCGATGCCCTGGCCGGGACCGGTATCGCAACCGCGGCCGGCACCGAGGCGATCTGCGACGCCGCCGGGATGGAGGCCGATCTCGTCATGGCCGCCATTGTCGGCGCGGCCGGGATCCCGTCGGTCATGGCCGCGATCGAGGCGGGGACGACAGTCGGCCTGGCGAACAAGGAATCGCTCGTATCGGCCGGATCGCTGATGCTGGAGGCCGCCCGCAAGCGCGGCGTTACGATCCTGCCGGTGGATTCGGAGCATAATGCGATCTTCCAATGCTTCGACCATCAACGCCCGGCGGGCATCGCCAGTATCATACTCACCGCGTCGGGCGGCCCGTTCCGCGAATGGTCGCGCGAGGAGATGCGCGATGTTACGCCCGAGCGCGCGGTCCAGCACCCCAACTGGTCGATGGGCGCGAAGATATCGATCGATTCGGCGACGTTGATGAACAAGGGGCTGGAGCTGATCGAGGCGCGTTATCTGTTCGATCTGCCGCCCGACGACTGCCGGATCATCGTCCATCCGCAATCGGTCATCCACTCGCTGGTCGAATATCGCGACGGATCGGTGCTCGCGCAGCTCGGCGCGCCGGACATGCGCATACCGATCGCCTATACGCTGGCCTGGCCGGAGCGGATGGACACACCCTGCGAACGGTTGAGCCTGGGGGAGATCGGCAAGCTCGACTTCGAGGAACCCGATCCGGTCCGCTTCCCGGCCATCGCCCTGGCCCGCGCCGCCATGGAAGCGGGCGGGGCACGCCCGGCGATCCTCAACGCGGCGAATGAAGAGGCCGTCGCCGCCTTTCTGGCCGGACGCATCGGCTTTCTCGATATCACGGCGATTGTCGGAGATGTGCTGGACGGCTATGCCCCGGACGCGCCGGAAAGCCTGGAAGATGTCTTCGCGATAGACGAGGCGGCGCGCGCCGCAGCGCAAAAGCAGATGGACAGCTATACCGCATGATCGAAAGCCCCGGCATTCTCTATTCCATCGGCGCGTTCCTGCTCGTCATCGGCCCGCTCGTCTTCGTCCACGAGATGGGCCATTATCTGGTCGCCCGCTGGTTCGGCACGAAGGTCGAGAAATTCTCGATCGGGTTCGGCCGCGAGATCGCCGGCTGGACGGACGGGCGCGGGACCCGCTGGAAGATCGGCTGGCTGCCGCTCGGCGGCTATGTGCAGTTCGCCGGCGACCTGAATGCGGCGAGCCAGCCCGATCCGGACGCGAACGCGATACCGGATGCCGAACGCGCTGAACTGTTCCAGTTCAAGCCGGTGGGTCAGCGCTTCCTGATCATCCTGGCCGGGCCGATGATCAATTTCCTGTTCGCGGTCATTCTCTTCATGGGCATTTTCGCGACCTATGGGCAGGCGCAGAACGCGCCCGTCATCTCCGCGATCATGGAGGATTCGGTCGCCGACGAGGCCGGATTCGCGCTCGGCGACGAGATCGTCGCCGTCGACGGCCGGGCCATCGACCGGTTCGACGAGCTCGCCGACATCGTCCGCCTGCGTCCGGGCCAGGAGATGCGGTTCGATATCGTCCGCGGCGGCGACGATCTGTCGATCACTGCGGTGACCGGCGATGTCACGGTTACCGACCGGTTCGGCAACGAGGCGCGGATCGGCCGGCTCGGCGTCCAGTCCGACGTGCTCGAGATGGAGCGGCTGGGGGCGCTGGAGCTGCCGGGCGCGGCGCTTGAGCAGACGGTGTCGAGTCTGGAGATGATCACCGTGGGCTTGGGCCAGATCATTACCGGGCGGCGGTCGGTGGAGGAATTGGGCGGCCCGCTCCGGATCGCGCAATTCTCCGGCCAGACCGCCAGTCTCGGCCTCTACGCCTTTTTATTCTTCATGGCGGCGATCTCGATTAATCTCGGATTCATCAACCTGTTGCCAATCCCGATGCTCGACGGGGGTCACCTGGTGTTCTATGCGGCCGAAGCCGTCCGCAGGAGACCGATAAAGCCAGAGGCACAAGAATGGGCTTTCCGTATGGGTCTTGCCGTCTTGCTGAGTTTCATGTTGATGGTGACGGTCATCGATCTGGGTTCGTTCGGTCTATGGGAGCGACTGAGCGGCTTGATCGGCTGACTTCTATGGGGCAGGGCGGGAATTCTCCTACCGGAATAAGATAATAAGGGCGGTTTGCGTGCATCTGAGTAACCGAAGATTTTCGAAGCGGGCGCGGCTTTCTGGGCTGATGCTGGGTACGATGCTGGGCGGCTTCGCCGTGCCGGCGGTCGCGCAACAGGCGCCGCCGTCTCCACCCCCGGCGCCCGCTCAGGGACCGGCACCGCAGTTCGACACCGGCGCCCAGGCCGTGGATGCCGCCAGCCAGCTGCCCGAGGGCCAGGTCATTCGCGCGGTTCTCGTCGAAGGGTCGCAGCGGATCGAACCCGATACGGTACGCTCCTATGTCGAGCTTCAGCCCGGCGCGACCTATACGCGCGAGGATCTCGACGAGGCGCTGCGCGACCTGTTCGAGACCGAACTGTTCGCCGATGTCGAAATCCGCGACAATCAGGGCGAGCTGACGATCGTCGTCCAGGAAAACCCGGTCATCAACCGCATCCTGCTCGAAGGCAATCGCCGTCTCGACGACGAGGATATCCGCGGCGAGATCCGGCTCGCGCCGCGCCAGATATTCACCCGTTCGCGCGCCCGCGCCGATGTCGCGCGGATCATCGAACTCTACCGCCGCCGCGGGCGGTTCGCCGCCACCGTCGTGCCGCAGATGGTCGAGCTCGACCAGAACCGCGTCGATATCGTGTTCGAGATCAGCGAGGGCCCGCGCTCCCGCGTCCAGCAGATCAACGTCATCGGCAACGAGGTGTTCTCGGACAGCGACCTGCGCTCCGAAATGGCGACGAAACAGTCGCGCTTCTTCCGTTTCTTCTCGTCGAGCGACACGTTCGATCCCGATCGTCTCGCCTTCGACCAGCAGCGCCTCCGGCAATTCTACCTGACCGAAGGCTATGCCGATTTCCGCGTGGTATCGGCGGTCGCCGAACTGACGCCCGACCGGCGCGACTTCATCATCACCTATGTGGTGGAGGAAGGCGAGCGCTATCGCTTCGGCGAGCTCGAACTCGACAGCGACCTGCGCGATTTCCGCTCCGAACAGTTCACCAGCTTCATCCCGATGCAGACCGGCGACTGGTACAACGCCCAGCAGATCGAGGACACTGTCGACCGGCTCAACGAGACCGCGGGCCTGCTCGGCTATGCGTTCGCGGAGACGCGGCCCGAATTCAACATCAACCGCGATGACCGGACGATGGACGTCCGCTTCCGGATCGAACAGACGCCGCGCGTCTATATCGAGCGGATCGACATCAACGGCAACACGCTGACCCGCGACAAGGTCATCCGCCGGGAGTTCCGCCTGCAGGAAGGCGACGCGTTCAACAGTTTCCTCGTCCGCCGGTCGCAGAGCCGCATCCAGTCGCTCGGCTTCTTCCAGGAAAATTTCGAGATCGAGCAATCGCCCGGCTCGGCGCCCGACCGGATCGTGCTGACCGCCAATGTCGAGGAAAACGCGACCGGCGAGCTGCAGGTTTCGGCCGGTTTCTCGAGCCTCGAGCGGTTCATCCTCAATTTCTCGGTGCGCCAGCGCAACTTCCTCGGCAAGGGCCAGGAGCTGCGCGCCGGCGTCAATTATTCGAGCTTCTCCAACTCGATCGAACTGGGTTTCACCGAACCCTATCTGTTCGACCGCAACATCGCGGTCGGCGTCGACCTGTTCCGCCGCGATTTCGATTCGTTCAACTTCATCGGCAACGACCGCAACACGACCTTCGAACAGATCAGCACCGGGTTCCAGGTCCGCGCCGGCGTGCCGCTGACCGAATATTGGACGCTCGCGCTGCGCTACGGGCTGAGCCAGGAAGACGTCACGCTCGATCGCAACACCTTCTTCATCAACGACGAGTGCAGCCCGCTGCTCGCCGGCCGCTTCCTCTGCGACACGATCGGCGAACGGATCATTTCGAGCGTCGGCTATTCGCTGGTCTACAACAATCTCGACAACAATGTCCGCCCGTCGAGCGGCCGCCGGATCATCCTGAGCCAGGATTTTGCCGGCGTGTTCGGCGATGTCCGCTATCTGCGCACGCGGATCGACGCCGACCAGTTTTTCAACATCGGATCGGGCTTCATCTTCGGTCTCAGCGCCGAGGCCGGTTATATCCAGTCGTTCGAAAATCGCGGCGGGGCGGGGGTCGACGATGTCCGCCTGACCGACCGCTTCTTCCTCGGCGAACCGCAAATCCGCGGCTTCGACATTCGCGGCGTGGGACCGCGCGTACAGCGCTTCTCCTACGAGCCGGGCACCAACAATCTGATCACCGACGAACGGTTCGTCACCGACGACGCGATCGGCGGCCGCGCTTATTATCTGGCGCGCGCCGAACTGGAAATCCCGCTCGGCTCGGGTGCTCGCGAACTCGGCTTCCGCCCGTCGATCTTCATTGATGCCGGCGCCGTATTCGGCGTGACCGATCCGGAGCTGCAGACATTTCCGTGTCTGGACGAGGACGGCAACGAAGTCGGCAGGACGCCGTGTACGGGTGATAGTATTCCCGGCCCGATCAATATACGGTTGTTGGACACAGACGGAACCCCGCTTTTCATTGACTCTAGCGGCGTCCTTACAAGGGACCCGGTGGATGAAGATGGCGATCCGCATGATCCGGCGTTCAACTCTCGCCCCCCATTCCTCGAACGTTTCGTCGGCGATTCGCCGTCGCCGCGTGTTACGATCGGTGCGGGTGTATCCTGGAACTCGCCATTCGGGCCGTTCCGTATCGACCTCGCCTACGCCCTTCTTCAGGAGGAAGGCGACGAGGACAAAATCTTCTCATTCAACATAGGAACACAATTCTGATGTTTTCAAAAACCAAAACCTTTTTCGCAGGACTGCTGCTCGCGCTTCCGATGGTCGCCGCGACGCCGGCCCACGCCCAGGCCCGCGGCGTCGGCGTGGTGAGCGTCGATGCGGCGATCCAGCAGACGACCGCCTATCAGACGGCCGCGACGCAGATCCAGAGCACCTATGCCGCCCAGATCCAGCAGGCCCAGACGCGGGCGACCGCGCTCGAGGCCGAACTCCGCCCGCTGCAGCAGGCTGCACAGGCTGCCCAGCAAGCCAACCCGGAGACCGCCGGCCCCGCGATCGAGGCGTTCAACACGCGCCAGCAGGCCGCGCAGCAGGAGCTTGCGACGATCCGCCGGCCGGTGCTGCTCGCCACGCAATATGTTCGTGAGCAGATCGCGATACAGTTCAACGACGCGCTGACCGCCGCGATGGCCGCTAGCAATGTCGATCTCGTGCTCGAGCCGAACGCGGTTGCGACGCTCGCGCCGAACTCGACAGCCAATATCACGGCGGCCGTCACGACGCAGCTCAACACCCGGGTGCCGAGCGTGCAGGCGATCCCGCCGGCGGGCTGGAACCCCGGTGACACGCTGCGCGCCGCACAACAGGCCGCACAGCCGGCCGCGAGCCAGCCTGAAGGCCGGTGAACGACACCGCTTCGCAGGATACCACCGCCATCGGCCCGCTTGATATCAAGCGGGTGATGGCGGCCATCCCGCACCGCTATCCGTTCCTGCTCGTCGACCGGGTCGAGCAGATCGTTCCGGGCGAGTCGATCGCCGCGATCAAGGCCGTGTCGATGAACGAGGAATTCTTCCAGGGGCATTTCCCCGGCCGGCCGATCATGCCCGGGGTGCTGATCATCGAGGCGCTGGCCCAGGCAGCCGCGATCATGGCGGTCGAGGAGCTGGACCTGCTCGAAAGCGGCAAGCTCGTCTATTTCATGGCGATCGACGGGGCCAAGTTCCGTGCGCCGGTCGAACCGGGCTGCCTGCTGACGCTCAAGGTCGAGTACGCCAAGAAGCGATTCCCCGTCTGCAAGTTCAGCGGCAAGGCCTATGTCGGCGACAAACTCGCCGCGGAAGCCGATTTCACCGCGATGATCGCCGATCCGCCCGAGGACTGAGCGTAGCGCCTTCGAGGCGAGTTCCTCTAGAAAATTCGTCATTGCGAGGAGCCGGAGGCGACGCGGCAATCCAGAGCGTATCGCGTTCGGCCCTGGATTGCTTCGCTACGCTCGCAATGACGATGCGCGTCCTGAGCATTCGTCGCTCTAGCAAAGGCTGGAATCTCCGGCCGTACATGTCCCGCCTATCCGTCTGAGACCCCGGCCTTCGCCGGGATGACGCGCAAAGACAGTTTGCCGGGCGGTTGTCCCATTCGGACAAGGATGGGGACAAAGCCCTCCCCCTTGATGGGGGAGGGTTGGGTGGGGGTGAGTCATCGGCACGCGATGGCTTCAGCGGACAGATCACCCCACCCCTGACCCCTCCCCATCAAGGGGAGGGGAACCATTCTCGCCAAAAATGGCGGAGGAGTCCCGTACCGGAGAGGATTTTGCCGGCTAAACCCGCATCCAGCGTCCATCGCGCTGCGCCACACCGAACACCTTCGATATGGTCGCCTCCGACAGCGTGTCGGACGGTGCGCCGTCGGCCACGATACGCCCCTTGTCGATGACGATAGCCCGGTCGCCATGCTGGCGCGCCAGATCGAGGTCATGGATCGAGACGATCACGGCCGCGCCATTTTCGGCTTCGGCGCGCAGCCGCGCCAATATCGCCAGCTGCCACTGCGGATCGAGGTTGGCGCAGGGCTCATCGAGCAGCACGGCGCTTGCCTGCGGCGCCAGCGCCCGGGCGATCATCACCCGCGAGCGCTCACCCGTGGACAGGTGATCGAGACGGCGGTCGGCGAGCGCGGACGCTTCCAGCGACGCCAGCGCGGCATCCACCCGGTCGCCCGACGGCGTGCCGGGCAGTCCCAGCGCGATATAGTCGCGCGCGCGGAGCGGCCAGCGCACTTCGCGTGACGCGCCCAGAAAGGCCAGGTGACGGATGCGCTGGGCCGGGGAAAGCGTGGTGATGGCGTCGCCGTCGACGCGGATGTCGCCCATGGTACCGGAAAGACCGGCGAGCGCATGCAACAGGCTCGTCTTGCCCGCGCCATTGGGTCCGACCAGCATCGTGATCGTGCCGCCCTCGAAAGCGAGGTCGCACGGTTCGAGCCGGTCCGCGATCGCGGCGCCCGTGGCAATGAGCCGCGCACTCATGGCCGTGCGCTCCAGCGCATATGCGCGACCAGCCAGAGGAAGAAGGGGGCGCCGAGCAGGGCGGTGAGTACGCCGATCGGAACCGACCGGTCGGGCGGCGCGAACCGGACGGCGATATCGGCGGCGAGCAGCAGCACGGCGCCGATCAACGCGGCCGGCAGGACCGCCCGGCCCGGATGGCCAGCGGTCAGCTTGCGCGCGATGACCGGCCCGACCAGGCCGATGAAACCGACCGCGCCGCATACCGAAACCGCCGCGCCGACGCCGATCGCGGTCGCAATGATGATGTTGCGCCGGAGCGCTGCGACGTCATGGCCCATCGCCTCGGCGACATCCTCGCCGAGCGCCAGCCTGTCGAGCGCCGGCGTGCAGCGCGCGAAATAGGCGATTGCCGCGAGCGCCGGTATCGCGGCAAAGGCGAGCTGGGGCAGGCTGCGGTCGACCAGCGATCCCATGAGCCAGGCATAGGCGTCATAAAAGGCGAAGGGCGAGGGCGCGAGGGCCAGCGCCAGCGCCGTGCCCGCTCCCGTAATCGCGCTGATCGCGATGCCCGCGAGCAGCAATGTCGCGGTTTCGGCGCGCGGCCCGGCGAGCATCAGCAGCAGGGCGAGCGCGATACCAGCGCCCGCCACCCCGCCGATCGCGACGCCGAACGGGCTCGCGAAACCGATCAGATAGGCGGTGATCACCGCGCCGAAGGCCGCGCCGCCGGTCGCGCCGGTAATATCGGGCGAGGCGAGGGGGTTGGCGAACAGGGCCTGGATCGCCGCGCCGCTCGCGCCCAGCACCGCGCCGTACACCAGCGCGAGCAGCGCGCGCGGCAGGCGGAGTTCGGCGACCACGATCCAGGCGAGATCGGGATCGGTCTCGAACAGCTCCGGCAGCGAATGCAGCGGCACCGTCAGCGACGCGATGGTCAGCGCCAGAACGAGCAGGACGAACAGCAGATAGAGACCCGGTCTCATCGTCCCAGCACCGCGCGCAACCGCCGGATTTCAGGAAGCATCGACGGCCCGGCGCAGGTCCAGCGCCGGCCATCGGTATCGACGATGCGCGTTCCCGGCGAGTTGTCGATGAACCGGAAACCAAGCCAATATTGGCCACGCGACGTCCGGCCGCGATGATAATCGCTGCGTATCACGGTCTCGGGCGGGTCGAGCAGCAGCGTCTCGGCGGCGACGCGCATACCCTGGCCCTCCGGCAACCGCGCTCCGGCAAGCGCCAGCCATTGGGCGCCGAGGCTCTGCTCGGCGAGGCTGTAGCCGCTGTCGCTGAGAAAGGTGACTTCGCGCATGGTCTCGGGACGATCGGCCTCGAAGCGGCGGATGGCGGCGATAATCCGCTGGCCGCGCTCTTCCCGGTCCAGCGCCGCGGCGACGGTGCGGACCGCGTTCTCGATATCGGCAATCGTCCGGGGAAAGGGGAGGGCGATCAGCTCGGCCCCGATCCGGTCGGCGAGCCGCTCCCTGTCCTGCGCGACGCCGCCCATCGTCAGGATAAGGTCGGGCCGGTATCCGGCGACCGCGACCACGCTGCCGTTATTCGCCGGATAGCGCCGGGCGGTGCGCCAGAAGGGAAATTCGTGACGATCCCGCGCCAGATGGGTGACCGACGCGATCTGGTCGGGCCGGGCGAGCAGCAGCAGCAGTTCGTCGGTGCACATATTGACCGAAACGACGCGGCTCGGGGCAGCCTGAGCGGCGCTGTCGAGGCCGAACCACAGGCAGGCGCACAGGCACAGGGCCACGACCGCGGGCAGGGGGCCTCGCACGTTACTCGTCTTCCTGCGGCGCTTCTCCGCCAAACTCGCTTCCTCCCGGCCATGTCGCCACGAAGGAAGCGCGCACGCGGCTTCCCGTCGCTCCGGCTGGTCCCGGCCGGGGGTCGGACGACGCAAAGGCAGGTCTCCTGGCTTGCGGATCGATCGCCTTTGATGTCCCCGCCTTCCCGAACCGGTGCGGTTCAGTGGCGTAATGGGACGGCTTTTCCGCTTACAGTTGCGGGCACAGCACCGGATTTCCGCCGGTTTCCCTTTTCACCGCGCTGATGCGCGGCACCTTTGCCAACTTCCGCCGCTACGCCCCGCCGCAAGCCCTTGTCAAGCGCCGCCTCAATCGCTAGATGCGCGCCTTCGCTTGTACCGGCTGGTCGGTAACCAGCCACGAAGAAAGCCAAAGCAATGAAAACCGATATTCATCCCGATTACCACATGATCACGGTCAAGATGACCGACGGCACCGAGTTTCAGACCCGCTCCACCTGGGGCGCGGAAGGCGATACGCTGAGCCTCGACGTGGACCCGAAATCGCACCCGGCCTGGACCGGCGGCAGCCGCAACCTCGTGGACAGCGGCGGGCGGATCGACCGTTTCAACAAGCGTTTTGGCGGGCTTACGCTCAAGAAGAACTAAGCGTTTTCGCGCTTTTTTTCGAACGACATGGAAAGCCGGCTCCTTTTCAGATAGCGAAAGGGAGCGCGATTGCGCGCGCCACCGGATAGGAGAGTTTTGTGGACGATTGGGAAACGGACGAAAACGGCAATTTCAAGATGCTCCGTTTTCACGGATATGAATCGGCAACCGCGCCGGGACATGTCCTGCTGAGGCTGCTCTACTTCAAGGAAGATACGGACCAGCCTGTTAACGTCCCCGACGGCCTCCAGATGCTGTTGACCCCGGACATGGCCCGCAAATTCGCCGCCGATCTCGTCGCCGGCGCGGATCAGGCCGACAAGGGCGAGTGAAGACACCGGGTTGATGGCGGACAGGGTGGGATTCGAACCCACGGTGAGCGTGAACCCACGCTGGTTTTCAAGACCAGTGCCTTAAACCACTCGGCCACCTGTCCGCTTCGCCTGCGCGCTTATCCTGCAAACGCCCTTGCGTGCAAGCGATACGACGAAAAGCTTTCCCTTGGCCCCGCCGCTATGGCAGGAGGGGGAGAAAGGGTAGTAAATGCGTCACCTTACCAAAATTCTTACACTGATCGCAGCCGTTCTCGGTTTTGGAGCCGCTGGTACCGCAGTTGCCCAGACCGATGCCGGTTTCCGCGCCTATATGGAACAGTTGCGGGCCGAAGCGATCGCGGAAGGCGTGCGTCCCGAAACGCTCGACCGGATCATCCCGACGCTCAGCTTCAATCCGCGGGTTATCCGGCTCGACCGCAACCAGCCCGGCGGCAGTTTCGATTCGCCGATCCCGCCTTTCGCCCCGTATCGGGCGCGCCACGTCAATCCGACGCGCATCGATGGCGGACGGGCGACATATCGCCGGGTGCGGGACCAGCTCAGGGAGATCGAGCAGCGCACCGGCGTCCCTGGCAAGATCGCCATCGCGATCTACGGGCATGAGACGAATTACGGCCGTATCACGGGCAATTTCGATCTGCCGCGCTCGCTCGCGACCCTAGCCTATGAGGGCCGCCGTCGCGAGCTGTTCGCTGGCGAATTCATCGCCGCCATGAAGATGATCGACCGCGGCGTTCCGCGCGACCGGCTGGTGGGCAGCTGGGCGGGCGCATTCGGCTATCCGCAATTCCTGCCCAGCGTCTATCTGCGCCTGGCGGTCGACGGCGACGGGGATGGCCGGGCGGAGATCTGGCGCAGCGAAGCCGATGCGCTCGCGTCCATCGAGAATTATCTGAGCAATGCCGGATGGCGCGCCGGCGAGCCTTGGGGGATCGCGGTCAACGTGCCGTCCTCGCTGGATCGCAACGCCGTTGCCAACCGCACGACGCCGACCCGGTGCCCGCGGGTCCATGAACGTCACAGCCGCTGGATGTCGATGGCCGAGTGGCGTGAACTCGGCATTCGCCCGCAAAACGGGGTGTGGCCCGATGACGGCATGATGGCGACGTTGCTAGAGCCGGATGGGCCGGGCAATACCGCCTATCTTCTCACCAACAATTATCGCGTGATACTCGACTATAATTGTTCGAATTTCTATGCGTTGTCGGTGGGGTTATTGGCCGATGCAATTGTTCGATAAGAAGCGATGGACGGTCCTGCCGGCGCTCGCCGCACTCGCCGCATGCAGCAGCGGCGGCCGCGAACTGCCGCCGGCTTCGGCGGGTGCAGACGGCTCCGTTTACGGCGCCGCCGTATCGGACACACCGGTCCAGATCGGTCCGCCCTACACGATCAACCGCCGCACCTATACGCCCGCCGATCCCTCGCATTATGACGAGGTGGGGCTTGCCTCCTATTATGGCGCCGAGCTTTCGGGCCGGCCGACAGCCAACGGCGAACGATTCCGTCCCTCGGGGATCAGCGCCGCGCACCGGACCCTGCCGCTGCCGTCCTATGTCGAGGTAACGGCGCTGCAGACCGGCCGCACAATCCTCGTCCGGGTCAACGATCGCGGGCCGTTCGCCGGGGATCGGATCATCGATCTTTCGGTCGGCGCCGCGCGGCAGCTCGGCATAGTGGAGCGGGGGACGGCACCGGTCCGCGTCCGACGCGTCCAGCCTGTCGAAAGCGATCGCGCGCGGCTGCGCGCGGGCCAACCCGCCCAACCGCGCCTGCAGACCTCGCCGCAGCTGCTCGAAGCCCTGCGCGCGCAGTTCGAGCGCGGCGGCGGAATCATTCCGCAAGCAACACCATCGCCCGACGCACCGGCCTCGACGGGCCAGGCGGCAACTTCGGGCGGCAACGCGGGCCCGTCCAATGCAGGTGTGAACTGGCAGATAGAGGAGGAACCGCAATCCCGGCCCGTGCAGTCCGCCCCACCGGCCGCAGCCGGCGACTATTACGTTCAGCTCGGCGCGTTCTCCAACGCCGCCAATGCGCAAAGGCTCGCCAACCGGGCGCAACGCCTCGGCACGGTGCGCATCGTTTCGGCGGGTTCCATCCGCCGCGTCAGGCTCGGACCCTATCCGACCCAGGCGGCCGCGCGCCAGGCATTGTCACAGGTGCGGTCGGCCGGATTTGGCGACGCCCGAATTTTCCGCGATCCCGCCCAGTAGCGGGACAGACAAGAAAGAGAGTTATGAGCAAGGCTTCCGTTCTTCTCGCTGTGGCGCTGACCGCGATGGTCGCGCCCGGCCATGCCGAACGCCCCCGCTACGACGGCGATCCGCCCATCGCCTATCTGATCGACATGAGTTCGGGCGCGGTGTTGTTCGCGCGCGATGCAGACCGGCGGATCCCGCCCGCATCGATGGCGAAGATGATGACCGCGCATGTCGCGTTCGACCTGCTCGACGAAGGCGAGATCAGCCTCGATCAGGAATGCATGGTGCGCCCGGAAACGTGGCGGCAATGGCACGGGCCGAGCGCCGGATCGACGATGTTCCTGTCGCCCGGTGAACGGGTCAGCATCGAGAACCTTCTCTATGGCGTGGTCACGGTATCGGGCAACGATGCCAGCGTCGTGCTCGCCGAATGCCTGTCGGGAACGGAAACGGCCTTTGCCGCGCTGATGAACCGCAAGGCGGAAGAACTCGGTCTTGAAAACAGCCGGTTCGGCAACAGCACGGGCTGGCCCGACGAAGGTAGGACCTATGTCACGGCGCGCGATCTCGCCCGGCTGGCGATTGCGACAATCCGCCGCTATCCCGAATATTACAGCCAGTTCTACGGTCGCCGCGAGTTTACCTGGGGCGAGACGATGAGCGGTCAGCCCATCACCCAGCCCAATCGCAATCCGCTGATGGGAAATGTAGACGGCGCGGACGGTCTCAAGACCGGCCACACCGAAGAAGCCGGCTATGGCTTTACGGGCTCCGCCGTTCAAAACGGACGCCGCCTCGTCATGGTCCTGGCGGGTCTCGATTCCTATCGCGGGCGGATCAGCGAAGCGACCCGCTTCATGGAATGGGGATTCAACGCCTGGCGGTCGGTCCAGCTCGTATCGAGCGGCGGACGCGTCGGCACGGCGCGGGTGCAGGGCGGAAGCGCAGGCGAAGTCGGACTCGTGGCACCGCGCGATCTTGCCGTGACCGTGCCGGCGGGCCTCGCTTCCGAACGACAGGTCAAGATCGTGTACGAAGGACCGATCCGCGCACCGATCGCCGAAGGTCAGCATATCGCGGACTTGGTGGTGGAGACGCCGGACATGCCCGCCCAGCGGTTGCCGCTGGTCGCAGCGGAAGCGGTCGGCGAGCGCGGCTTTTTCGGGCGGGTCTGGGCTGGTCTCAAATCGCTGCTCGGCATTGGATAGCGGGAGTGGGGGATAGGCAGGGGTGCGCGGCAAATTCATAACGCTCGAAGGCGGCGAGGGCGCCGGCAAATCGACGCAGGCCAGGCTTTTGACGTCATGGCTTCACGATCGGGGATTTGAAACCGTCGAAACCCGCGAACCCGGCGGAACGCCGGGAGCCGACGCGATCCGCGCATTGTTGCTGGACGGAGATACGCCGTTCACGCCCACCGCCGAAGCCCATCTGTTCGCGGCAGCGCGCGCCGATCATGTCGAAACGCTGATCCGCCCGGCACTCGCAGCCGGTAGATGGGTGGTGTGCGACCGGTTCGTGGATTCGACGCTCGCCTACCAGGGCGCGGCGGGAAAGCTCGGCGTGGATCTGGTCCGCTCGATCAATGAAACGGCGATCGGCGACACCTGGCCGGATCTCACCATATTACTGCGGACCGACACGGATACGGGCACGCGCCGGGCGATCGCCCGCGATGGAGCCGAGACCGATCGGTTCACGAATCGGGATTTCGCTTTCCATCGCGCCGTGGGTAAGGCCTTTGATAATTTTGCGGAGAGGGAACCGGTGCGCTTTGCGGTGGTCGACGGGACCAAAAGTATAGAACAGGTGGCAGGCGCGATCCGATCGGCGGTAGAGACGCGGCTGCTATGAAGCTTTTTGGCCAGGATACCGCGATCGACGCGTTCCGCGATGCGATGGACAGCGGGAAACTGCACCATGCCTGGCTGCTTGCCGGGCCCAGGGGCGTCGGCAAGGCGCTGTTCGCCGACATGGCGGCGCGGCGTATGCTGGCCCAGGCCGCGCGGCCGGAAGGGCTGGGGGAGGGACTGTCCGTCCCTGACATCCATCCGACAGCGCAGCTGATCGATGCGGGGAGCCATCCCGACCTGCGCCGTCTCGCCAGGCTTCCCAGGGACCGCAAGCCCGAGGAGCTGGCGCGCAACATCACGGTCGACCAGGTTCGCGGGATCCAGTCGCTGTTCGCGACCACGCCGTCGATGTCCGACTGGCGGGCGGTGGTCATCGACGCGATCGACGATCTCGAACGACCGGCGGCCAATGCGTTGCTCAAAAATCTCGAGGAACCGCCGTCCAATTGCGTGTTCCTGCTCGTCTGCCACAACCCTGGCCGGGTGCTGCCCACTATCCGGTCGCGCTGCAGAATGCTGAGATTTTCGCGGCTTTCGCCTGACGCCATGACGTCAGCCATTGCTCAGGCCGCGCCTGATCTGGATGCGGACGAGCGTACGGCCCTTGTACGGATCGGCAATGGCGCGCCCGGCCAGGCGCTGCACTATGCCGGACTCGATATCGCAGCGCTCGATGCGACCATCGGTTCGCTGATCGCCGAAGGGGACGCAGGCAATCGCGCCCGCGCGGCGCTGGCGCAGAGCCTCGGTCTCAAGAACGCGCAGCCTCGCTACGAGGCCTTTCTGGATCGCGCGCCGTCGGCGATCGCGGCGCATGCGCGGACATTGGAGGGCAGGGCGCTCCAAAAGGCCGTATCCGTCTGGGAAGAGGCCCGCGCGCTGGCCGGCGGTGCGCAACGGCTGTCACTCGACCCGCAAACCACTGTTTTCGCGCTTGCCGGACTGCTCGCTTCGCTGCATGAACCCCGGCATGACGCCTGATTCCAAGCCTTTCTACATCACCACCGCGATCAGCTATCCCAATGGGCGGCCGCATATCGGCCATGCCTATGAAGCGATCGCGACCGACGCGATCGCCCGCTTCCACCGGCTTGCGGGCCGCGATGTCCGGTTTCAGACAGGTGTCGACGAGCACGGCCTGAAAATGGTCAAGACCGCGCGCGAACGCGGCATGGATATCCGCGATTTCGCCGATGAAATGACGCAATATTTCATCGAGATGAATAAAATTCTTAATATTCAATATGATCGCTTCATCCGGACGACCGAGGAGGCGAACCACCGCGCCGCGCAGGAGATCTGGCGACGGATGGAGGCCAGAGGCGATTTGTATCTCGATCGCTATGAGGGTTGGTACTCGGTCCGCGACGAAGCCTATTATGACGAGAAGGAGCTGATCGACGGGGAGGGGGACGAAAAACTCTCACCCCAAGGCACGCCAGTCGAGTGGACAGTCGAGGAAAGCTGGTTCTTCAAGCTCTCAAATTACCAGGACAAGCTCCTCGAATTATACGAAAACGACCCCGAATTCCTGAAACCGGATAGCCGCCGCAACGAGATCGCCCGGTTCGTCGAAAGCGGACTGCGCGACCTTTCGATTTCGCGCACCAGCTTCGATTGGGGCGTCAAAGTGCCCGGCCACGAAGATCATGTCATGTATGTCTGGCTCGATGCGCTGACCAACTATCTGACAGGCCTCGATTTTCCGGACGAGGAGGGGCTTTACGCCCGCTATTGGGGCGAGGATGCCGAAAGCGTCCATATCATCGGCAAGGATATCGTCCGCTTCCACACCGTTTATTGGCCAGCCTTTCTGATGAGCGCCGATCTGCCGCTGCCGTCGCGCGTCTTCGGCCACGGTTTCCTGCTCAATCGTGGGCAAAAAGAGTCAAAATCGCTCGGTAATGTGACCGATCCGATCGAACTCGCCGAGACATTCGGCGTGGATTCGGTCCGCTATTTCCTGCTCAGCGAGGTCAGTTTCGGGCGGGACGGCAGCTACTCGGCCGAAGCCATCGTCAATCGCTGTAATGCCGATCTGGCTAACGATCTCGGCAATCTGGCCCAGCGTACGCTGTCCATGATCGCCAAGAATTTCGACGGCAAAGTGCCGGAACCCGGCAACCCGACCGATGCCGATTGCACGCTGATGGCGACTTTCGACGCTATCCCGAAACAGGCCGCCGAGGCGATGGACGAATTCGCGATCCACCAGGCGCTGGAGGCGATCTGGCGCGGGGCGGGGGAAGCCAATCTCTACATCTCGGAGGAACAGCCCTGGTCGGTGCGCAAGACCGATCCCGATCGCGCCGGAACTATCCTCTATCGCTCGGCCGAAGCCGTGCGCCAGCTCGCAATCCTCGCGCGCTGGGCGATCCCCGCCTCGGCCGATGCGCTGCTCGACCAGCTGGCCCAACCCGAAGAGGCGCGCGACTTCGCCGCGCTCGGCCAACCGCTCAAACCCGAACTCGAACTGCCCGCACCCCAGGGCGTCTTTCCGCGGCTGGAATTGCCCGAAGAGCAGGGTGACAGTTAGGGCACGAAGCCCTATCTCGGCGCCATGTTCGTCGATAGTCACTGCCATCTCAATTACGAAGGTCTGGTCGAGCGTCAGGATGATGTCATCGAGGCCGCGCGCGCACGCGGTGTATCGACGATGCTCAACATCTCCACGCGCGAACGCGAATGGGATGCGATCATCGGAACCGCGGAAAAGGCGGACGATATCTGGGCCTCGGTCGGCATTCACCCGCATGAAGCCGATGCGCACCCCGATATCGATACCGCGAAGCTCGTGGCCAGGGCCGATCATCCGCGCGTCGTGGCGATCGGCGAGACGGGCCTCGACTATTATTACGAGCATTCGGACCGCGCGCGCCAAAAGGCGAGTTTCCGGGCCCATATCGCCGCGTCCCGCGAAACGGATCTGCCGCTTATCGTCCACACGCGCGATGCCGAGGACGACACGGCGGAGATCCTGGCCGACGAAATGGGGAAGGGACCATATCGCGGCGTCATCCACTGTTTCACGGCCAGCCAGGATTTCGCCGATATCGCGCTCGATCTGGGCTTCTATATCTCGATTTCCGGCATCGTGACGTTCAAGAATGCGAAGGATTTGCAGGCGACGGCCGCCAAACTCCCGGCCGACCGGCTGCTGATCGAAACGGATTCGCCCTTTCTCGCCCCGGTCCCGAATCGCGGGAAGACCTGCGAGCCGGCCTTCGTCGCGGACACGGCGGCGTTCCTGGCTGACCTGCGCGGCGAGCCGGTGGAAGAGCTCGCGGCTTATACGACGCGCAACTTCCGTACATTGTTCGACAAGACCGCCGCGTGAAGGTTCGCATTCTCGGCTGCGGCACCTCGTCGGGCGTTCCGAAGATCGGCAATGACTGGGGCGCCTGCGACCCGGACGAACCGAAAAACCGGCGGATGCGCTCTTCGATCCTCGTTTCCGCCGACAATCATAACATCCTTGTCGATACCGGACCGGATCTGCGCCAGCAGATGCTCGAGGCAAAGGTCAAACGGGTGGATCATGTTATCTGGACGCATGAGCATGCCGATCATTGCCATGGTATCGACGAACTCCGGCAGCTCTATTTCGCGCTGGGCGGACCGATACCCTGCCTTGCGCGGCCGCGCACCTTGCGGGAGCTGCAGCAGCGTTTCGATTTCGCATTTCGCGGCAACGGCCCCTATCCGTCCTATGCGCAGGGCCTGGCGCTGACCGACCGGGTAATGCTGGGCAGCGTAACGGTCACCGCGGCGGACATGCCGCACGGCACGATCACCTCGGCCGCCCTGCGCTTCGATCATGGCGGCAAGAGCATCGCCTATACGACCGATTTCACCGGGCTGCCGGCCAAGGCCTTCGAGTGCGTCGAGGGTGTCGATGTCTGGGTCGTCGACGCGTTGCGCCGCCGCGAGCATCCGACGCACCCGCATCTCGCGCAAACGCTCGAATGGATTGACAAAGCCCGGCCGAAACGCGCGATACTGACGCATATGGACCATTCGATGGATTACGCGACGCTCTGCGCCGAACTGCCGCCCGGCGTCGAGCCCGGCTATGACGGGATGGAGGTGGATTTCGGATGAGCGACGGGCAGGGCATCAGTCTCGTCTGGGCGGTCATCATGCTGGTGATCGTCGTCAGCGCGCTGGCCAGTCGGCGGATTCCGTTGGGGCAGGCGGCAAAAATGGCCGTGGCCTGGATCGCGATCTTTGCAATCGGCCTCACCATCTACGCTTTTCGCAACGATATCAAGGCGTTCGGACAGAGAATCTGGTACGAAATCGACCCGCCTGAAACGGTGGCGGACGGAGAAGCGCTGCGGATCCGCAAATCGCCCGACGGCCATTTTTGGGTGGACGTACGGATCAACGGCAATGAAGAGCGCTTCCTGATCGACAGCGGCGCGACGGTGACGGCGCTATCCGTCGGCGCCGCGACGCGGTCCGGCGTCGAACCCGGTGGCGGCTTCCCGATGATCCTGAATACCGCCAATGGCGCGATTTCCGCCGATCGGGCGAGGGCCGAAACGCTGATCGTGGGGACGATCCGCCGCGACGACATGCCGGTCGTGATCGCGGAAGAATTTGGCGGCACCAACGTCCTAGGCATGAACTTTCTTTCGTCTTTGTCCAGCTGGAGCGTCCAAGGGGACTGGCTCGTCCTCGAGCCGTGAAATCCGTGCCCGCCAGTCATTGGCCCGGGCGTTTTTTGCATCTAGACGGGACGGAAGGGCCTGAAGGCCTCGAAGAGCCCTTTATTTAACATAATGTATATTATCGGGATAGTAGATCCATGGACGTGACATGCCCCTCTCGGCCGGATGACCATCTCGGCGACCGGATTTCGCGGCTCGCGACGATCATGGAGCGCTTACGCGATCCGAAAACCGGTTGTCCCTGGGATGTCGAACAGGATTTCACCTCGATCGCACCGTACACGATCGAGGAAGCCTATGAGGTTGCCGATGCGATCGAGCGCGACGACATGGCGGCGCTCAAGGACGAACTCGGCGACCTGCAACTGCAGGTCGTGTTCCACGCCCGCATGGCCGAGGAAGCCGGTCATTTCGCGCTGTCCGACGTGCTCGACGGCATTTCCGACAAGATGATCCGCCGGCACCCGCATGTATTCGGTCCGGAAGCGGACAATGGCGATGCAGGTCCGGGCTGGGAGGCCATCAAGGAGGCGGAGCGGGCGGAAAAGGGCGGACATAGTACGCTGGATGGGGTTGCGACCGCACTTCCCGCGCTATTGCGCGCCGAAAAACTCCAGAAGCGGGCAGCGCGTGCCGGATTCGACTGGCCGGATGCGACCGGTCCAAGGGCCAAGATCGAGGAAGAAATTTCCGAAGTGGAATGTGCCAAGAACGACACGCAACGCACTGAAGAGATTGGAGATTTACTATTCGCGGTCGTCAACTGGGCGCGCCATCTCAAAATCGACCCGGAAGCCGCGCTGCGGGCCGCGAACGCCAAGTTCGAGCGGCGTTTCAGAACCATGGAAGAACGCGCTGGCGCCGGCTTTTCCGGGCTTTCGCTCGACGAGATGGAACGGCTTTGGGCGGCCGCGAAGCGTGAAGAAGCCTAGCCGGCCTCTACCCGGTCCTGAAAACGGTCCCAATCGATCGCCGAGAGTTTTACCGAAACATGCATGATATCGCCGTCAACATGTTGATCCAGAACGCTTCCGTTGCGGTGAAGCCAGGCGAGATTTTCGCCATCGGACAGCTGAAGCCGCACATCGTGCACGGCACGACCGCGATCGAGCCGTTCGGCGATCAGGAGGCGCAGACCCTCGATCCCCTCCCCGGTCAACGCCGAGACCGCGACCACGTCGGCACGGCGATCGGCGGCGTTGCACAACTGTTCGCGCGCCGCATCCTCGAGCGCGTCGATCTTGTTCCACGCCTCGATCAGCGGGGCACTCCCCTCCCCGTCGATCGCGTCGATCTCCTTCAGCACCGTCTCGACATCGGCGCTCTGCGCGTCGCTGTCGGGATGCGAAACGTCGCGCACATGGACGATGAGATCCGCCGCATTGACCTCCTCCAGAGTGGCGCGGAACGCGGCGACCAACTGGGTCGGCAGATCCGACACGAAGCCGACCGTGTCGGACAGGATCGCCTTGTCGAGGCCGGGTAATGTTATCTCGCGCATCGTCGGATCGAGCGTGGCGAACAGCAAATCCGCCGCCATGACGTCACCGCCCGTCATCCTGTTGAAAAGCGTCGATTTTCCGGCATTCGTATAGCCGACGAGCGCGATGACCGGCCACGGCGCCTTCTGCCGGCGGGCCCGGTGCAGGCTGCGCGTCCGCCGCACCTGTTCGAGTTCGCGGCGCAGTTTCGCCATCCGGTCGCGGATCATGCGCCTGTCAGCCTCGATCTGGGTCTCGCCCGGACCGCCGAGAAAACCGAAACCGCCGCGCTGCCGTTCCAGGTGGGTCCAGCTCCTGACAAGCCGCCCGGCCTGATAGTCGAGATGCGCGAGTTCGACCTGCAAACGCCCTTCCGCGGTCGCCGCGCGCTCGCCGAATATTTCGAGGATCAGCCCCGTTCGATCAATGACCTTGATCTTGAGTTCATCTTCGAGGTTCTTTTGCTGAACGGGCGTCAGGGCCGCGTCGACAATGGCGAGATCGGCTGCGGCAAGCCGCGTTTCCACGGCGAGGCTTTCCACCTGTCCCTTGCCGAACAGCGTGGCCGGCCGCGCCTGGCGCAGTTTGACCGCGCGTTTCTCGGCGACCTCGATGCCGATCGCCTCCGCCAGCCCCGCCGCCTCTTCGAGCCGCGCATCGCTGTCGCGGCTGTCCTCGCGCCCGAAATCGGGAAAGACGATCAGCGCGCGGTCACCGCGCCTCAGGCCGTCAAGTTCGTCGCGGTCGAAAACGCTCAAAGCCGAAGACTCAGGATGGCGCGTCTGGATCGGCGCTGCCGAGATCGATCGCATTGGCGGGCTGGATCGTCGAAATCGCATGTTTGTAGACCAGCTGCGACTGGCCGTCGCGGTTCAGCAGCAGGCAGAACAAGTCGAACGCGGCCACTTCGCCCTGCAGCATTACCCCGTTGACGAGAAACATCGTCACCGGATCGCGCTCGCGCTTGACGGCATTGAGGAAGATTTCCTGCAGCAGCTTGCCGCGTTTTTCTTCCGCGAAGGCCTCCTCGATCTCCGTCATATCCATCGGCCCGCCGGGCATGATGGTCGAGATCGCGTGTTTATAGACGAGTTGCGACTGGCCATCGCGGCGCAGCAGCACCGAGAAGTTGTCAAACCAGGTGATGACGCCCTGGAGCTTCACGCCCTTCACGAGAAACATCGTGACCGGCGTTTTGCTTTTACGCAGCGTGTTGAGAAACAGATCCTGAAGTATATTGACCTTTTCAGCCATTTTCGGCCTCCGGTTCTTGGCGGGTCGTGGCCCGCTGGGCATCGTTTTTCGACGTCTGTTCGACAAGGCGGCGACCCGCCTCTTTCCGAAATGTAGGTGGGGCGATGCCCGACTTCAATCAGTTGCTGTTTTTCTTGTTCTCGTTGAGACCGAGGGTCTTGAGCTTGCGGTGCAGGGCCGATCGTTCCATGCCGATAAAGGTGGCCGTGCGGGAGATATTACCCGAAAAACGGCGGATCTGGACGCGCAGATATTCGCGTTCGAATGTCTCGCGCGCCTCGCGCAGCGGCGTACCCATGATCGCCCGCGCACCCTTGTCCGGCGCGATCTGCATCTGGTCTTCGAGGATTTCGGCCGGCAGCATGTCGACATCGATCCGGGCAATCCGGTCCCCCGGTGCGAGGATGATCGTGCGTTCGACGATATTGCGCAGCTGGCGGACATTGCCTGGCCATTCATAGGCCTGCATGGCGGCGATCGCCTCGTCCGAAATTTCCGGGTTGGGCACCCGGCGCTCGGCCGCGTAGCGCGCCGCGAAATGCTCGACCAGCGGCGGGATATCCTCGCGACGCTCGGCAAGCGGCGGAAGATGCACGGGGACGACGTTCAGCCGATAGAACAGATCCTCGCGGAACCGGCCTTCGGCAATTTCGGTCTCGAGATCGCGCGCGGTCGCGGAAATCACCCGTACGTCAACGTTCACGAGGCGTTGGCCGCCAATGCGGTTGAACCGCTGATCGGTCAGGACACGCAATATGCGGCCCTGCGCGGCGAGCGGCATGTCGCCGATCTCGTCGAGAAACAGCGTGCCCCCATGCGCCTGTTCGAGCAGGCCCGGGCGCGGACCATTGTCGTCCTCTGTCCCGAACAGCTCTTCCTCGACCCGCTCGGTTGTCATGCGCGCGGCACTGACGACGACGAATGGGGCCTCTGCGCGCCCGCTCCAGCTGTGCAACAGCCGCGCGGCAACCTCCTTGCCGACGCCTGCGGGTCCGGTGATCAGGACCCGGCTTCCGGTACCGGCCACCCGCTTCAGGGTCGCCCGGACGCTGTTGATGGCGCTCGAATTGCCGGTGAGCTCATCCTCTTCGCCGACCCGGGCCTTGAGCGATTCATTCTCGCGGCGCAGCCGGTCCGTTTCGGTGGCCCGCGCGATGAGATGGAGGAGCCGGGCCGCTTCGAACGGCTTTTCGATGAAATCGACGGCGCCCCGCCGGATCGCCGCCACCGCGGTATCGAGATTGCCATGGCCGGAAATCATCAGCACGGGCAGGCTCGGGTCCCGCTGCTTGATCTCTTCGAGCAGGTCGAGCCCGTCGAGCTTGGAGCCCTGCAGCCAGACATCGAGCAGGACGAGCGAGGGACGGCGTTCCTCGAGGGCCGCGATCGCTTCGTCGCTGCTCCGCGCCGTTCGCGCCTCATAGCCTTCATCTTCGAGAACCCCGGCGACCAGCTCGCAAATATCGGCTTCGTCGTCGACGACAAGAATATCGAGTGACATCAGGATGCCTCCTCATCGTTACGCGTTAACTGAAACAGGCGATCTTCACCCTCGGTATCGCCGGACATCGAGTCCTTGAGCGGCGCCAGCGCCTCGACGTCGAACGCGACACGCACCCGCGTACCGCCTTCCTTGCGATCGGAAAATGTGACCGTGCCGAAATGCTCCTCGACGATCTTCTTGACGATCGCGAGGCCCAGGCCAGTCCCGCTTTCCCGGGTGGTCATATAGGGCTCGGTGAGCCGTTCGCGCTCCGCCGGCAAGCCGACACCATTATCCTCGACATCGACGATGATCCGTCCGTCAGCCTCCGAAACGCTCAGCCTGACCAGTCCGCCGGGCTCGCCTTCGCCATGCTTCTGTTCGACGGCCTCGACGGCGTTCTTGACCACATTGGTCAGGGCCTGGCCCAGCTGCCGGCGGTCGCAGACCAGCGGCGGGAGCTCTTCGCCGACTTGCTGTTCGAATGCGATCTCGGGATGCGCGACTTCATGCAGGAAGACGGCCTGGCGTGCGATATCGACGATCGATTCCTCCCGGAAAACGGGTTTCGGCATGCGCGCGAAAGAGGAGAATTCGTCGACCATCCGCCGGAGATCGCCGACCTGACGGACAATGGTTCCCGTCAGCTTGGCGAAAACGCCGCTATCGGGGTCGGCGGCATCGCCGAACCGTCGCTGCAGCCGTTCGGCCGCCAGTTGGATCGGCGTCAGCGGATTCTTGATCTCATGGGCGATGCGCCGGGCGACGTCCGACCAGGCCGCTCGCCGCTGATCGAGCAACTGCTGGGTGATATCGTCGAAGGTCAGAACGTGGCCGCCCTGATCCTCGACCAGGGTGACCGCCAGCGTGCGCGGCTCGCCGCCGCTCGTCATCTGGATGATCTTCTCGCTGTCGCGGCCGTCGAGCAGCCGGTCGAGTTCCGGCGCTATGTCCTTCAGGCACTTCGCCATGACCGCATGCTGCTCCACTTCCATGAGTTCGGCGGCCGAACGATTGATCAGACGAACCCGCCGTTCGCTGTCGACCGAGACCACGCCTGCGGTCACGCTCGACAAAACCGCTTCGATAAAGGCGCGGCGGCTGTCGAGCTGGTCGTTGGCGAGCACCAGCGCGCCGGTCTGTTCCTCGAGCCGGCCGGTCATCCCGTTGAACGCGCTGGCCAAAGTGCCGATCTCGTCATGGGCGCCCGCTTCAGGCACCCGCGTCGAGAGATCGCCATCGGCCACTTTGCGGGCCGCCTGGACCAAAGCGCCGACGGGCCTGACAAGTCGGTCCGCCACCGTCAGTGCAATCCAGATTGCGGCCGCCACAATCAGCAGCGAAATGACGAGCAACGCAACGTTGAACCGCAACTGCATCACCTGGCCGCGATCGATCAGTTCGTCATAATCGTTGAGGATCGCCTGGGCACGTTCGGTCTGCAATTGCATCTGCGGATCCGACGCCCGCGACGCGTAAATCAGATAAGGGGAATCATCGCCGAACCGGGCAAGGGCCTCGAACCGGTCGCCGGCATCGTTGACCGCCGACTGGCGTTCGGCATCGAGCGTCGCGAGCAGCGATGCCGTCAGCCGCGATTCCATCGAGCTGTTGTCGGGATTGACGAGCGCGACGGTCCGCACATCGCCTCCCTCACCTACCGTGAATATCGCCGCATCGGATAGTTCGCGCGCATAAACCTGAAAGGCGAAATTCTGTACGAATTCAGGCGATTCGAACGACGATCCCTCGACCAGAGGTGCAAGGTCCGCCGCCATGGTTCGCGTCTCCGCCTCCACCTCCTCCAGGCTTTCGAGATAGAAATCCTGGGCAAGGCTGCCAGCGTTCTCGAGCGTGTCGCGCGCGCGCTCCGAAAACCAGAATTCCACGCCATATTGGAACAGCAACGATGCGAAAATCACGACCAGCAAGGTCGGCACCGCAGCGATGCCGGAGAACAGTGCGACAAGGCGGACGTGCAGCCGCCCCTTGCCGCCGATCGGCGAGCGCGCGGCGCGGCGCTGGGCTATTCGCCGCGCGATCAGCACCATCAGGAACATCGCCGGGACGAGGAGCGCCACCAACAATGAAGCCGTCAGGAACGGGGTGAGGAACAGTTCGTCCGAGCCCTGGCGCGTTACGATGAAATAGCTGAGCGCGACCATGGAGAGGAACACGCCGAGCGCGACGAGCTCGATAGACGGCATGAACCAGCTCTTGTGGCGCAGCCCGTCCAAGCCGCCGTCGCCGCCTGCCAATTCCCCGGAAACCGCCTCGGTCGTCATCGTTGCACGGCTAACACAGTCCCGTTGCATAGAAAACACAGTTTTCCAGACATACGGGCGTTCCATGACGCTCGCATCGGGCGGTCCGTCGCAAAATCGACAGTGCGGCGATCAAGCCGCGGCGCGTTCGAGCGCGGGCCCGAAAAAGTCGGCCAGCATCTGCAGCACCTGTTCGGGATCGTCTTCCTGATTGGCGCGGTTCCGGAATTCGGCCGATCCCGGAAGGCCCCTGGTGTACCAACCGATATGCTTGCGAGCGACCTTCACCCCGACATCGCCACCATAATGATCGAGCATATCGCGATAATGGGCGGCGATGACGCGATACTGTTCATCGAGCGACGGATCGGTACGCCGCTCGCCGGTCGCAAACCAGTGCATGATCTGGCTGAGCAGCCAGGGTTTCCCATAGGCTCCGCGGCCAACCATGACACCGTCGGCGCCCGACTGACGCAACGCCTCCTCGGCATCTTCGATCGAGCAGATATCGCCGTTGACGATGACCGGCAGCGACACCGCCTGCTTGACCTCCGACACAAAGGCCCAATCGGCATGACCTTTGTACATCTGGCAGCGCGTCCGGCCGTGCACGGTGATCAGCTGCGCGCCGAGATCCTCGGCGATCCGCGCGAGTTCCGGCGCATTGCGGCTGGAATCGTCCCATCCCGTCCGCATCTTCACGGTCACGGGCACCTGGACCGCCTTCACCGTCGCCTCGATCAATGAGGCGGCCAGCGGCAAATCGCGCATCAGCGCCGATCCCGCATCGCCATTGACGACCTTCTTGACCGGACAGCCCATGTTGATGTCGATAATCGCTGCGCCGCGATCCTCGTTGAGGCGCGCGGCATCTGCCATCACATCGGGCTCGCAGCCGGCGAGCTGCATCGACACCGGCTCCTCGATCGGATCCCAGGCCGCTTTTTGCAGCGACTGGCGCGTTTCGCGGACCATCGCATGGCTCGCGATCATCTCGGTGACGTTGAGGCCCGAGCCGTAGCGGCGGACGAGCCGACGGAACGGCCGGTCGGTGACGCCCGTCATCGGCGCCAGGACTACCGGCGTTTCGATCGTCAGCGGACCGATGGAGATGGGGGCAAGCGTTGTCATCATGCGTTTCGTTTCTGGCGCGCATCTAGTGATAAAGGCGTTGGCGGGCAAGCCGGGGCTCGGCTAAGGCGATGGCGATGTCGGATCGAGCCCATATCGTCGCACTGATCGTCGCAGCCGGCAAAGGCGAACGGGCGGGCGGCGATACGCCCAAACAATATCGGGATTTTCGCGGCCAGACCGTGCTCGCGCATGCCATCGATGCGCTGACATCACATCCAGCCATCCAAGACATCCGGGTCGTGATCGGCGAAGGCCAGGAGCAGGCCTATCGGCAAGCGATCGGATCACGCGACCCGCCCCCGCCGATCATCGGCGGCGCGTCGCGTCAGGAATCCGTGCGGAACGGGCTCGAGGCGCTCGCCACGTCCGGCGGCGCCGATATCGTGTTGATCCATGACGCCGCCCGTCCCTTTACACCGGCCGCGGTCATCGACCGGCTGATCGACGCGCTCGACGCGGACGGCGGCGCGATCCCCGCCCTGCCCGTGATCGACAGTCTCGCGCGCACGGACGGCCGCACCGTCGACCGCTCCGAATTCGTCACGATCCAGACGCCGCAAGCCTTTCGCTTCGACACGATCCTCTCGGCGCACCGGAACTGGACCGGCGATCGGCCCGCAACCGACGACGCCGCGATCGCCCGTGCCGCGGGTCATTCGGTCGCGTTGGTCGCCGGCGATCCCGCGCTCAAGAAGATCACTTTTGCCGAGGATTTCGCGATGCCTTCCAGCCTGTCAGCACCTTCCTCCGCTCTGATCCGCACCGGCCTCGGCTATGACGTCCACGCCTTTACCGAGGGCGATCATGTCTGGCTGTGCGGCGTCGAAATTCCCCATGATCGGGCGTTAGCCGGTCATTCCGATGCGGATGTCGGGCTCCACGCGCTGACCGACGCCATTCTCGGCGCGCTCGGCGAAGGCGATATCGGCGACCATTTCCCGCCCAGCGACCCGCAATGGAAGGGAGCGGCCTCGCATCGCTTTCTCGAACATGCCCGCGATCTTGCGGCGGAACGAAATGCCGCCATCCATCATGTCGATGTGACCCTGATCTGCGAGGCGCCGAAGATCGGCCCGCACCGCGCCGCGATGCGGGCCCGGATCGCCGAAATCCTTGCGATCCCGGAAAAATCTGTCAGCGTGAAGGCCACGACGACCGAGAAGCTCGGTTTTACGGGGCGCAGCGAAGGCATTGCCGCACAGGCGATCGCCACGCTCGGAGACATGGGAGGGTGATATGCGAGTGAAGAAATTGGCCGCTGGGGCGGCGTTAATGGGGTTATCGGCGCAAGCCGCCGCGCAGCCCGCCTGTCTGACGAGCGCCGAGGCCGAGACGATGATCCAGGCGATGCTGCCCAGCCTCATCGAGAATGTCAGCGAACAATGCGCACCCCACCTGCCGGCCAATGCCGGGCTGATCGCTCGCAGCCAGGCCCTGGGTCAACGTTATACGCCAGCGGCGGATGCGGCCCGGCCGGAAGCGGCGGGCCTCGCGCTGCGAATTCTGGACGAAGGCGAAGACGAAACCCCACCGTTCGACAAGGAATCCGGCGGCGAACTGGTGCTCGGTATTTTCGAGATGGGCATCGCGGTGGCCATGGCCGACGCCATGGACGCCGAGAGTTGCCCGATCGCGGACCGGGTCTTCACGGCACTCGAACCCCTTCCCTCGCGGAATTTTTCCAGTTTGCTGACGCTGCTCATCGAAATCGGCAGCCGCGACGACGAAGACGACGATCCCGGCCCGTTTTCGATCTGCGGCGTCGCGCAAGGCTGACCGTGACCGCCTCAGTGTATCTGCTGCCTAATGAACTGGTGGAGAAGGCCCGCTCGGTCATCGACGCCAATCGCTCGGCGGGGCGGCGGATCGCGCTCGCCGAAAGTTGCACCGGCGGACTGGTCGGCGCCGCCCTGACGGAAATTCCGGGCTCTTCCGATGTCTTTGATGCCAGTTTCGTGACCTATGCGAACGGCGCCAAGACGGCGCTGCTGGGCGTGCATGACGGCCTCATTGAAACGTTTGGAGCAGTATCGCCCGCCGTCGCCTGGGCAATGGCGCTCGGCGCGCTGGAACGCAGCGGCGCCGATATCGCCGTCTCGATCACCGGGGTTGCGGGGCCCGGCGGCGGAACCGACAAGAAACCGGTCGGTACCGTCATATTCGGGCGCGCGTTGCGGGGCGACGATCCCGATCAGGCGGATACCGAGCAGAAACGGTTTCCCGACCGGGGCCGGGCCGCGATCCGCCTTCAGGCGGCGCTATGGGCGCTGGAACTGCTGCTGCCCGAAACGGCGCGCCCGCCATCGCCGTAAAGCGCGTCGGCGCGCGCCTCGAAACTGTCCGTCATCTTGCGGAGCGCGCGATCGAACACCTGGCCCGCCAGGCTTTCGAACACCCGGCTGCGAAAGGCGAAATCGACGCAGAATTCGATCGTGCAACCGCCGCTGTTGCTCGGTTCGAAACCCCATTCATTGTGCAGATATTTGAGCGGACCATCGAGATAATCGACCGCGATCCGGCAAGGCCGCTCCTTGTTCACCTTCGATGTGAACGTCTCGCGCAGCGATTTGAAGCCGACGACCAGATCCGCGACCATCGCGGTCTCGCTGTTGGAGCGTATCCGGGTGGCGATCACCCAGGGCAGGAATTCCTCATAGCGCCCGACATCCGCCACCAGGTCGAACATCTGTTCGGCCGTATAGGGTACGTGTCGGGTTTCGCTGTGACGTGGCATCGATAGGGCGTCAGGCCTTGGCCAATTGCGCCTCGCGCGCGGCGCGCAACTTCTCGAAATCGTCACCGGCATGATAGCTCGATCGGGTCAGCGGGCTGGAGGCGACGAGCAGGAAGCCCTTGGCCCGGGCAATGCCGGCATAGGCGTCGAACGCCTGCGGGCTGACGAAATCGATAACCTTCGCATGTTTTGGCGTCGGCTGGAGATACTGGCCCATCGTCAGGAAATCGACGCCCGCCGAACGCATATCGTCCATCACCTGGTGCACTTCCATCCGCTCCTCGCCAAGGCCCAGCATGACGCCGGACTTGGTGAAAATCGACGGATCGTGGCGCTTCACCTGTTCGAGCAGCCGGAGCGACGCATAATAGCGCGCGCCGGGGCGGATCGTCGGATAGAGACGCGGAACCGTTTCCAGATTGTGATTGTAGACGTCCGGCCGCGCGGCGACGATCGCCTCCACAGCCGCTTCCGATTTGTTGCGGAAATCGGGCGTCAGTATCTCGATCGTCGTTTTGGGCGTCGTCTTGCGCAACGCCTCGATCACCTTGACGAACTGGCTCGCCCCGCCGTCCGGCAGATCATCGCGATCGACCGAGGTCACGACGATATGTTCGAGACCAAGCGCGGCGGCAGCATCTGCCGTATGCTGGGGTTCGAGCGGATCGACAGCGCCCGGCATGCCCGTCTTCACGTTGCAGAAGGCACAGGCCCGCGTGCAGACATCGCCGAGAATCATGACTGTCGCATGTTTCTTAGACCAGCATTCGCCGATATTCGGACAGGCGGCCTCCTCGCATACGGTATTGAGGTTCAATTCGCGCATCAGCTTGCGCGTTTGGTTGAACGTCTCGCCCATCGGCGCCTTCACCCGGATCCAGTCGGGCTTGCGTGGCCGTTTAACAGGCGTCGAAGCGGCAGTTTGCAGAGTCGCGTTGTCCATGCTTCGCAGATAGCGATGGATCGCAACGATTTCCAGAATTACTCGCCCGCCGGACCGAACGGAAGGCTGGCGGCCATGATGGGGGCCCGCTCCGGCAGATCGTCGCGAATGGCCGCGATCTCCTCGTCCGAAAGGCGGTAGACGATGCCTTCTCGAACACCGGCTTCTCCGGCGTTCGCATCGCCGCTATCGGCATAGCCGACGATGGCGCGCACCAGTTGCAGGCTCACGTCATAATCGCTGAGCTCGGCGTATCGTCCGCGAAAATCCACAATCGACAAGAGCGCATCCAGGCCGATATCGACCGGATCGGGATCGATCAGCGTCCATGCCGCCTCGGATGCACGGGCCCGCGCGACCCGCCCGGAATCCAGCACACTGCCGATATAGACGGATTCGGTCTGATATCCGTTGAGAGCGATCTCGAGGAGACCGCCGGACGCGGTCGGCAAATAGATGTTGCACGGCGTCACACAGCTATCGCCATATTCGCTGGTGACCGTTGCGCCCTCCGGTGCAGTTACGACCCGAACCGGATGCGCATTGGCGAAAGGCCGCCCGCTCACACATCCTGCCAAGGCCATCGAACCGACCGCTACGGCTACAGTCAGAAACCGGAAATTGTGCATGGTCTCGCTCCCCTGATGCGCTGTTTTTTGAATCCGTTGCACTGAATAGCGAATGAATGGCGCCGGCGGTCGGTGCATCCGCCGCTGTTGATACAATGGCTTGATGCGGTGCGACCCCTGCAATAGCGATGACCGCATGGACATCGTGATCGCCACGCTGACCTCGCCGGTCATCCTCTTTTTCATCCTCGGCATGCTGGCGGCGTCCGCGCGATCCGACCTCGCCATTCCCGAGGCCATAGCCAAGGGCCTGTCGCTCTACCTGATGGCGGCGATCGGCCTGAAAGGCGGCGTCGCGGTCTCGGAATCGGGGTTTACGCCGGAACTCGCGCTGGCTGCTGCGGCTGGCGTCGCGCTATCTTTCGTCATACCCTATCTCGCTTATCCGCTGTTGACCGGCTTCGGCAAACTCGACCGCATCAATGCCGGCGCCGTGTCGGCACACTACGGCTCGGTCAGCGTCGTCACATTCGTGACAGCGCAGGAGATTTTCACCGGTCAGTCGATGGGGCCTGCCGGCTATATGGTCGCGGTCCTCGCCCTGATGGAAACCCCTGCGATCATCAGCGGCCTCATGCTGGCCCGGCGCGGCCAGAAGCGCGATGACGGGAATGGTGGCGGGCTGCTTCACGAAGTCCTGCTCAACGCCTCGGTCGTGCTGCTGATGGGAAGCTTCTTCATCGGCCTGATGGCCGGGCCCGTCGGTTTCGAACCGATCGCACCGCTGTTCCAGGTGCCGTTCACCGGCGTGCTCTGCTTCTTCCTGCTCGACATGGGCCTCGTCGCCGCGCGGCGCCTGATCGAATCCAAATCGATGACGGTGCGGCTGGCCGCGCTCGGCATTCTCTTCCCGCTGTTCAACGGCGTCGTCGGAACCGTGCTGGGCACCGCGATCGGTCTTGACGTCGGATCGGCGGCCGCGCTCGGCGTGCTCGGGGCCAGCGCCTCCTATATTGCCGTCCCGGCGGCAATGCGCATGGCGCTGCCGGAGGCCGATCCAGGGCTCTATCTCTCGATGTCGCTTGGCGTTACTTTCCCTTTCAACATCATATTGGGCATTCCCTTGTTCGCAGCATTGGCGCAGGCGATAGGATAGTCATGGTCGAAACCGTCACCCGCAAACGGATCGAAATTCTCGTCGACAAGCCGCTGGCCCACGTGCCGATCCGGGCGGCCGCCGATGTCGGCATCGCCGGCTATTCCCTGATTCCGGTCCAATCCGGCGCCGGCCGGCACGGCAGCTGGCGCAACGACCGGATATCGGGAGCCGAAAACAAGGTGATTTTCCTGACCATCGCGTCGGAAGAAAAGGCCGACGCACTGGTCGACCAGCTTGCGCCCAAGCTCGACAGCCACAGCCTGCTCCTGACCGTTTCCGACGTGCAGGTCGTACGCGGAGACCGGTTCTAGTGCCGGAGTTCGGGGCGCTCGTCGACGGCTACTACCGGTTCCGGGCCGGCGATTATGCCGCCCAAAAACGCCGTTATGACAATCTCGACCATGACGGCCAGCATCCCCCGGTGATGGTCATCAGCTGCTGCGACAGCCGCGTCGACCCGGCGACAATTTTCGATACCGTGCCCGGCCAGATGTTCGCGCTCCGCAACGTCGCCAATCTCGTGCCCCCCTATCAGCCGGATCAGCGCCTGCACGGCGCGTCGGCGGCGATCGAGTTTGCCGTGGTCGATCTCAAGGTCCGCCATGTGGTCGTGATGGGCCATGGCAAATGCGGCGGTATTACCGCTTCGCTCAAGGGCGAAGACCGCGGCGTTGCGGGACCGAGTTTTATCGACGACTGGATGACGATCATCAAGCAGGGCCGCGATCGCATTGTCGAACGCGCGGCGACCGATCCGGCGCTCGACGCACAACGCGAGCTCGAGCATGAAGCGATCCGCATCAGCCTCCAGAACCTGCGCACCTTCCCCTATGTCGCCGAGCGCGAAGCCGAAGGCAGCCTCAAGCTCCACGGCTGTTGGTTCGCGATTGCCGATGGCGAACTGCACGTCATGGACGACGATTCCGGCGCCTTCGGGCCCGCCTGACATTTTGACCCCGCCCCTAGCCAACCATCTCGCTGCTGCTAAGGCGTTCCGATGCAAACCGGCCAGCTGATTTCCCTCGCCCTCTATTTCGTCGCCATGCTCGGAATCGGGCTCTACGCCTGGCGAACATCCACCGACGACGTTTCCGGCTATATGCTGGGCGGGCGCAAGCTGAGCCCGGCAGTCGCGTCGCTATCGGCCGGCGCGTCCGACATGTCGGGCTGGATGCTGCTCGGGCTGCCGGGCGCGATGTATGTCTCCGGGCTCAGCGCCAGCTGGATCGCGATCGGCCTGTTCATCGGCGCGCTCGTCAACTGGATCGTCGTCGCGCCGCGCCTGCGCGTACACACCCAGATCGCCGACGATGCGATCACCATTCCCGACTATTTCGAAAAGCGTTTCGAAGACCGCTCGCGCATGCTGCGCGTGATGTCCTCTATCGTCATCGTCATCTTCTTTACGCTGTACACATCGAGCGGTGTCGTCGCCGGCGGCAAGCTGTTCGAAAGCGCGTTCGGCGCCGATTATGCGCTCGGCCTCTGGATCACGGCGGGCGTTGTCGTCGTCTATACGCTGTTCGGCGGCTTCCTCGCGGTTAGCCTGACGGATTTCGTGCAAGGCTGCATCATGTTCGTCGCGCTGGTTCTCGTGCCGGTCGTCGCGTTGACCGACATCGGCGGCGCGGGCGGCCTGCAGACGACGCTTAACGGCATCGATCCGGGCCTGCTCAACCTGTTCGGCGGGATGACGGCGATCGGTATCATATCCGCGATGGCTTGGGGTCTCGGCTATTTCGGCCAGCCCCATATCATCGTCCGCTTCATGGCGATCCGCAGCGTCGCCGACGTTCCCCGGGCGCGCAATATCGGCATGACCTGGATGGGCGTCACGCTGATCGGCGCGCTCTCGACCGGACTGATCGGCCTGGCCTATGCGACGCAGACCGGTCTGCCGGTCGACGATCCCGAGACGATTTTCATCATCCTCAGCCAGATCCTGTTCCACCCGTTGATCGCCGGTTTCCTGCTCGCCGCGATCCTCGCCGCGATCATGAGCACGATCTCCTCCCAGCTGCTGGTCTCGTCGAGCTCGCTGACCGAGGATTTCTACGCGATCTTCCTGCGCAAGGAAGCGGGCCAAAAGGAACTGGTGACGATCGGGCGGCTGTCCGTCGTTGCCGTAAGCCTCGTGGCGATCGCGCTGGCCTATAACCCGAACAGCAATGTCCTCGGCCTGGTCAGTAATGCCTGGGCCGGTTTCGGCGCAGCCTTCGGCCCGATCGTCCTGCTGAGCCTCACATGGAACCGGATGACGCGCAACGGCGCGCTGGCCGGGATGATCGCCGGCGCGGCGACGGTCCTGTTCTGGATCTACGTACCGGTGCTGGCGGACGGCGCGACCTTGTCGAGTGTGATCTACGAGATCGTCCCCGGCTTTCTCGTCTGCGGCGCTATTGCCGTCAGCGTCAGCCTTTTGGGGCGCGAACCCGCCGACACCATTGCCCAGACTTTCGAACAGGCGCGCGTCGCCCGCACGAGCTGACAGGAGAAACCCGTTCATGACCGACGCCACGACCCCGATCCTCCACCATTACGACCGCTCGCCCTTCGCGGAAAAGGCGCGGATCCTGCTCGGCATCAAGGGCTTGGACTGGGGCTCGGTCGATATCCCGATGATGATGCCCAAACCCGATCTGATGCCGCTGACCGGCGGTTACCGGAAGACGCCGGTGATGCAGATCGGCGCCGACATCTATTGCGACACCCAGCTGATCACCGACGTGCTGGAAGCACGGCAACCCGATCCGGGATTTTATCCGGACGACAACAGGGGCGCGGCGATGGGCATGTTGCGCTGGTCCGAAAGCGCCTTTTTCCGCGCGAGCGTCGGCAGCGTTTTTGGCACGATCATCGAGACCCTGCCGCCCGAATTCCTTAAGGACCGCTCCGAGTTCGGCGGCGCACCGCTCGATGTCGACATGGTCAAGGCCGCGCAGCCGCATTCGATAGCCCAGTGGCGGGCCTTTACCGGCTGGGTCGACGCACAGCTCGCCGATGGCCGGGATTTCTTCTTCGGCGACGCGCCGGGCGCCGTCGATGCGAGCCTCTACATGCATGTCTGGTTCGTTTCCGCCGTCCTGTCCGCCGAACTGACCGGGATCGGCGTCTTCCGGCACGTCCAGCCCTGGGCCGCGCGGGTCGGGGCGATCAAGCACGGCAACCCGAGCCCCCTGCCCTCGTCCAACGCGCTCGATATCGCCCAATCGGCCGACCCGCGGGAGACCGAAGGGACCGTTGCGGGACGGTTCAGTTCGGGCGACACGGTCACCGTAACGCCCGACGACAATGGCCGCGTGCCGGTCGCCGGACGGCTTGTCCGGGCCGACGATGGGCGGATCACCGTGTTGCGCACCGACGACCGGGTCGGCGACGTCGCCGTGCATTTCCCGCGCGCCGGCTTTATCATTGCCCCTGCAGGATAACCCCATGCCGAACGATTACAGCCGCGATCATCACAATATCGCCCTTCTCATCGATGCCGACAACGCCTCGCACCAGGGGATCGACCCGGTGCTGACCGTGCTCGCCGAGCTCGGCACGGTGAACATCCGCCGCGCCTATGGCAACTGGCGCAAACAGGCGCTGAAGAACTGGGTCGACAAGCTGCACCGCTACGGCATCGAGCCGCAGCAGCAGTTCGATCTGACCAAGGGCAAGAACGCCACCGACATGAAGATGACGATCGACGCGATGGACCTGCTATTCGGCGGGCGCGTCGACGGGTTCGGAATCATGTCGTCGGACAGCGATTTTATGCCGATGGCGATGCGCATCCGCCAGGACGGCCTCCCCGTCTACGGCTTCGGCAGCGCCAAGACGCCCGACGCCTTCAAACAGGCCTGCACCCGCTTCATCGATGTCGATGCGCTGATCCGCGCGGAGAAGGACGGAAACGCCAAAGGCGAAAAAGGCGCGGTGGACGAGGATGTCGTCGCGCTGCTGATCGACGCCTATGACGCCGCCAAACGCGACGAAAACGGCTACGCAGCGCTATCGGCCGTCGGCCAGCGCGCCGGCAACCGCTCGAGCTTCGACGTCCGAAACTACGGCTATTCGCGCCTCCGCGACCTGATCGACGACATCCCCAACTTCGCGACCGAGCAGCGCGAGAACGGGCAGGTTTGGGTGAAGCGGTTGCGGTAACGCGCAATGACCTTAGAGTAAGTTTGAGGAGTTATCTCCTTGTGACAAGGATTGCGTCCGGATGGTTCTTTGTTGTCATTGCGAGGAGCGAAGCGACGCGGCAATCCAGAGCGAACGAGCGATGCGCTTGCGGCTCTGGATTGCCGCGACGGCCCGAAGCGAGTTCGGCCCTCCTCGCAATGACGGCTGAAACTACAATCTCGATGCGTGTCGCGGAGGAAAGACCCTAAGTTTACATACTTTACACACAGCCGGCGTTTTTTCGACGGCTTCTCCTATCCCTTCTCCGTTTCCGGTCCGCGTTGCGGCGCGGTAGCCGAAGCGGCATTATCGCCGCACGTCCGGTCCCTTATCTCACACGCGATAGCCTGTAGGACAGCATAAATGATCGCCCGTCACCTCATCATCCACGGCCGCGTCCAAGGAGTCTGGTTTCGCGACTGGACGGTGAAGACGGCGCACGAACTCGGCCTTGTCGGCTGGGTCCGCAACCGGAGGGACGGCACGGTCGAGGCGGTCGTGCAGGGTGAGGAGAAAGCGGTGGAGCGGTTCCTGTCGCTCGCGAAAAACGGGCCGCCAGCTGCCGAAGTGCTGCGGATCGATCCAGGTACGGCGGAAACCGACAGGCTTGTCGGCTTCGAGAAACGCTCGACCTGCTGATACCGTCATGCCGGACTTGATCCGGTATCCAGGGCAGTTAGGCACAAGGCATGGCAAAACAACCGGCCGTTTACATTATGGCAAACCGCCGCAACGGCACGGACTACACCGGCGTCACATCCGACCTCCCGAAACGTATCCACGAACACCGCTCGGCACCTATCCAGGTTTCACGAAACGCTACAGCCTGAAACGCCTCGTCTGGTTCGAAACCCATGAAACCATGGAAACCGCTATCGCCCGCGAAAAGCAGATCAAGAACTGGAAACGCAGCTGGAAGTTGGAGTTGATCGAAAAGGACAACCCTCGGTGGCGCGACCTGGCTGAGGATTTAGGCTTTGATCTTCTCCCAAGTTCGTCACCCCGGGCTTGACCCGGGGTCCAGGGCGGCGAGCGTCATCATTGATGGCCCTGGATGCCGGATCAAGTCCGGCATAACTACGTTTTTCCTGACACCTAACGAGTCAGCTTCTTATACGTCATCCGATGCGGCCGATCCGCTTCGTCGCCGAGCCGGCGTCGCTTGTCTTCCTCATACGCCTCGAAATTCCCCTCGAACCACTCCACATGGCTGTCGCCCTCGAACGCCAGGATATGCGTCGCGAGACGGTCGAGGAAGAAGCGGTCATGCGAAATCACCACGGCGCAACCCGCAAAACTTTCGAGCGCTTCTTCGAGCGCGCGCAGCGTTTCGACGTCGAGGTCGTTGGTCGGTTCGTCCAAGAGCAGGACGTTGCCGCCCTCCTTCAGCATCTTGGCCATATGGACGCGGTTGCGTTCGCCGCCCGATAGCTGGCCGACCTTTTTCTGCTGGTCGGTGCCCTTGAAGTTGAACGCGCCGACGTAAGCCCGCGTCTGCACTTCGTGCTTGCCGAAGGTGAAGATATCGAGCCCGTCGGAAACTTCCTCCCAGACATTGTGGTTGGGATCGAGCGCGTCGCGGCTCTGATCGACATAGCCGAGCTTGACCGTCTCGCCGACCGCGATGTCACCATCGTCCGGTTCTTCCTGGCCGGTAATGAGTTTGAACAGCGTGGTCTTGCCCGCGCCGTTCGGCCCGATCACGCCGACGATACCGCCGGGCGGCAGGCTGAACGTCAGGTCTTCGAACAGCAGTTTATCACCATAAGCCTTGGAGAGCCCCTCGGCCTCGATGACCTTGCCGCCGAGCCGCTCGGGCGTCTGGATCAGGATCTGCGCCTTGCCGGGCGAGCGGTTTTCCTGCGCCTCGACCAGCTCGTCGAACGCCTTGATGCGGGCCTTGGACTTGGTCTGGCGCGCCTTGGGCGACTGCCGGATCCAGGCCAGTTCGTCGGAAATCGCCTTCTGCTTGCCCTTGTCCTCGCGCTCTTCCTGCTCGAGCCGTTTCGCCTTCTTGTCGAGATAGGTCGAATAATTGCCTTCGTAGACGAAGTAGCGGCCGCGATCGAGCTCCAGGATCCAGTTCACGACATTGTCGAGGAAATAGCGGTCATGGGTGACGAGGATCACGTTGCCCGGATAATCGACGAGATGCTTTTCGAGCCAGGCGACGCTTTCGGCGTCGAGATGGTTGGTCGGTTCGTCGAGCAACAGGATATCGGGCTTGTCGAGCAGCAGCCGGCAGAGCGCCACGCGGCGCCGTTCGCCGCCCGAAAGACTGGTGACATCGGCATCGCCCGGCGGGCAGCGCAGCGCGTCCATCGCGATTTCGAGCTGGTTGTCGAGCGTCCAGCCATCGACGGCGTCGATCTTCTCCTGAAGCTCGCCCATTTCCTCCATCAGCGTGTCGAAATTCGCATCCTCGGGCGGGTCGGCCATCATCCCGGAAATCTCGTTGAACCGGTCGACGAGATCGGCGACGGGCCGCACGCCGTCCATCACATTCTCCTTCACCGTCTTGTCCGGATCGAGCTCCGGCTCCTGCGCCAGATAGCCGACGCGGATCCCCTCGCCCGGCCAGGCTTCGCCGGTGAAATCGGTATCGATGCCGGCCATGATCTTCATCAGAGTCGATTTGCCCGAGCCGTTGGGCCCGACGATGCCGATCTTGGCATCGGGATAGAATTGCAGATGGACCTGGTCGAGGATCGGCTTGCGGGCGCCGGGAAAGGTCTTGGTCATGCCCTTCATGACGAAGGAATATTGCGCGGCCATGGGTCGATTATGCTCCGGATGGGGATATTGGAAATTGGGCTGCGATGTAGGGACGCCAAGGCGAATTGGCAAACGTTGAAGCGCGCGTTAAGCGAGGCGCATGCAAAAAATCCTCCTCCCCCTCGCGCTCTGCGCAGCCGCCCTTCCCTCGCCACTCCTCGCGCAACCCAGCGACGCCGAAATCGCCGCGATGCGCGATGCCGCGCTGGAGGGCGATACGCTCGCCTATGAAATCACCGAAGGCCTGACGACCGAGATCGGCCCGCGCCTTGCCGGAACCGAGGCCGAAGCGCGTGCCCGCGACTGGGCGGTCGAACGGCTGACCGGCCTCGGCTTTTCCAATGTCCGGATCGAGACGTTCCAGATGCCAACCTGGGTGCGCGGCGCGGAGACTGCCGAGATCGTGTCGCCCTACCCGCAAGCCATGCACGTGACGGCGCTGGGCCGCAGCGGGTCGACCGGCGAGGCCGGCCTTCGCGCCGAGATCGTGGCGTTCGAAACGATCGAGGAATTGCGGGCCGCGCCGATCGACAGCCTTACCGGCAAGATCGCCTATGTCGGCCATCATATGGAGCCGGCCCAGGACGGATCGGGCTACGGCTTTGCCGGGCCAGCACGCTGGAACGCGCCGTCGCTGGCCGCCGAGCGCGGCGCGGCGGCGATCGTGATCCGTTCGGTCGGGACGGCCGATCATCGCAGCGGCCATACCGGCGGAACGACATGGGCCGACGGTGTCACGCCGATTCCGGCGGGCGCGCTGTCCAATCCCGATGCCGACAATCTCGAGCGTATGGTCGCGCTCGGGCGTCCGGTGACCATGCATCTGACCTTGACGCCCCAATGGATCGGCGATCGGGAATCCGGCAATGTGATCGCCGAGATACCGGGCCGCGATCCCGAAGCGGATATCGTCCTCGCCGCCTGCCATCTCGACAGCTGGGACCTTTCGCCCGGCGTGTTCGACGATGCGGCCGGTTGCGGGATCATCACCGCCGCCGCGCACCGCATCCTCGAGAGCGGCGTTCAACCGAGACGGACGATCCGCCTCTTCTGGGCGGGAGCGGAGGAAGTCGGCCTGTTCGGCGCCACCGCCTATTTCGAGCGCCACGGCGCGGACCGTCATGCCGTCGTTTCCGAATCCGATTTCGGCGCGGACCGCGTGTGGCGCGTCGAATTCGCGCTGCCGGAAGGCGCGAGCGGCGATGCCGACCGGATGAGCCGCCTGCTCGCCCCGCTCGGCATTCCGCGCAGCAACATCCCCGCGACCGGCGGTCCTGACGTCCGGATACTGGTCCGGAACGGCGCACCGGCGATCGACCTTCAGCAGGACGGCACCCGTTATTTCGATCTGCACCACACGACCAACGACACGCTCGACAAGATCGATCCGGCGCAACTGCGGCAAAATGTCGCAGCGTGGATCGTTATGCTGGCAGTCATGGCGAATAACGATATTGCAACCATGACGGCTCAAACCGCCGAGTAACTGCGAAAAACACGTGTTGCGCTGCAGCAAAAAATCCGGTTCATTTCGATACGGCCCCGCAATTACAAGTTGACGTTCCGTGGAGGGACGCTATGGCAGCGCGCTGGGATTGGCGCAGAGCCAGGCCCTGATTTATTGCTATGGGAGCACTTATAATGAAGAAACTTAGCTTTGCGCTTGCGTCCGCCAGCCTGTTCGCGCTGGCCGCATGCGGCGAAACCGCCACGGAAACCGCTGACGAAGGCGCCGAAGCCGTCGAAGCAACGGAAGAAGCCGCTGAAGAAGCGATGGCCGAAGGCGAAGAAGCCATGGATGAAGCCATGGCCGAAGGCGAAGAAGCGATGGAAGAAGGCGCTGAAGCCGCCGACGCAGCCGAAGACGCTGTCGACGAAGAGATGGCCGAAGAAGGCATGTAATCCAGCGGTTGGCCTTCCGGCTAACCAACAGTTTCGAAAGGGCGTTCCCCCATGGGGAGCGCCCTTTCTTTTTGCCCGTTTTCGATAGCCGCCAGTTTTCCTTAGCCGAATGCCCGTGCCGGCGAACTGGCCAGTAACCCGGATTCGGACCGGCCACCCTGCGCAAAGCCTAGCGAGCGGCTAGAAAAGCCTTGTATCGCTTCTTTTCCAACCGCTGTTGTCTCGCCGCTTCTTTCGCCTCGGCCTCTCGCACCCGGATATTCTCGTCAAGCGCGGCGATCATCCGCAACCGAAGATCGGGCGGAATGGCGCCACTATCCTCGGTCAAGCGGCGCCGAGCCAGTGCGGAGAACCCGAAAAGCTCCAGCAAGGCGACATGGGCCGCAGCCAGATGCTCCGGCGGATCCCACCTAAGATAAAGATTCTCCGCGCCGACGACGTGCGGGCGGTCGCTCGCGAGCGTCTGGCCCTCGAACGAATGGAACCAGGAAATATTTTGCCGGCTGGAAAACTGCACGAATCCCGCGTCGTTCAGGAACTTTTCGACTTTACCTGACAACGCCTGACCCTTGTGGACTTCGAGGTGCCAAACCTCGACCAGCACACCGAGACATTCGGAGAGACTGTTTTGCGCCCCTATGAGCGCCTCATATTCGGAACTGTGGACATCGAGTTTCAAGAAATTTGGCGGCAGCATTAATCCCTGCTCGACCGCAGCATCGATTGAGAACAGCTCGACCTCGATACGTTTCTCGGTCTCTCGGGGCGGAGCGCCGTAGCGATCCTCGAAATATTGCAGGAGTGGTATATTGGGGGGATATATCGAGGACGTTTCCGGCACTTTTGCGACGTGTAGCGCCTTTCGAGTCTGCTCCGACCAAATGCCTCCGCCCATGGGCTTATGCATATGATCGCGCTCGGATTCAGTGGCCCGGGGCTCGAACGAATATACGCATATATCTTCGGGCGTTGCATCGAAGGGCGCGAACATTTCGCCAGCGGCGCCCCCATCGACTACGTTGAATTTCTTCTCCGAAAACAACGCAAGTTCAGGGTCGGAAAACAAATTTCGGCTGGGCGCGCGAAATGGCTCATGCGAGCGCTTCTTATTCACCCGGTTCTCCATATTCGTTTTTCCCATGCGCCGGCGTTCGCCAGTAGAAGAAGAGGTGCGAGACTATCGTCGCCAGGACGCGGGTTCAACACGCCGCTCGCTATCGCCCGTTGCGAGCACTGCCGGTACACCGGGATCAGTGCAGGTTCCAACCGCCGCATCTCGCTAAGACGGAACGGCATCGACGATCTCATCCGTCGAAAGCCTCAGAAAATGGTCGGGGAGACAGGATTCGAACCTGCGACCCTCTGTTCCCAAAACAGATGCGCTACCAGGCTGCGCCACTCCCCGACCGGAAGAGCGCCCTTAGGCCGTACGGACACCAAGGGCAATGCCGGAATTGGTGGGCCCGGAGGGACTCGAACCCCCAACCAAGCCGTTATGAGCGGCCGGCTCTACCATTGAGCTACAGGCCCCACCGGTTCAGCGGCATCGCCCTGCCAAACGCGGTCGCCCAAGGCAAGCGGCTATTCGCGTGTTAAGCGGAACGGGCTGGGTCGGTCCGAGCCCGGTCAGCCGCCGCGACGATGTCGCGCGCGCGGACGGCGGTGACGCCGTGCCGGGCAAAAAGCTCGAAGACTCCGTCCCACCACGCGTAAAAGGCCTTGAGGTCGGCCGCGTCGCGCACATAGGGCGTGTGTCCCGGCACCACCGACGGCGAATGATAGGACAGGCCGATCACGGGCAGACCATCGTCGATCAGCCGTCGAATCGCTTCGAGTGCGAGATCGAGCGGATAGTCTTCGGGCGTCAGCGACACCCGTTGAAGCAGCCGGGTCCGCGCGAGCAGCGTCCGCCAGAGGGGGAAATTCTCGCCCCAGGCGAATAACGGCATGCCGAACCGCCGCAGCGGACCGATAAAGGTCGACGTCAACGGCAGTTCGAGCAAAGTGCGCGACGGGCCCGCCCAAAAGGCATTGGTCCGAAAGCGCGAAAAATCGGGCCCGCCTTCCCGCGCATAGCTGAACAGCGCGCGAACCGAGGTATCCAGACGATAACCGGTGTCCTCGAGCAGCCGGGCGCTGTGCTCGCCGATACCGTACCGCCCGGCACGGTAGAGAGTCGGCCGCTCGCCAACTCTTTCGGCGATCCGTTCTGTCAGCCGCTCGAGCTTGGCGCGCTGGAGGTCAAGCGGCAGATTGCCGGTGAAGCTCGTAAAGCCCGTCACCGCCTCCTCGAACGGCGGATTGACCCAGGGGTGCAGCTGGGTTCCGATCTCGCAGCCGTCCTGCGCATGCATCTCGCAGATGATCGCTGCGCTGCGGTCATTATCGACGACGGGATAGTCGACCATATAGGCCGGTAGCGCGCCAGCCTCGCGGAAGAAGCGCTGGGCTTCGGGCAGTCCCTCCATCGCCGTGACCGCGACATTGTCGCGGCTCAACGGCCGCTCCCAGTCGAACTCCTCTTCGGTATCGACGAAAATCACATAATGCTGACCGAAATCGTCCGGCAGGGCCGCATGGGCCTTGGGGTCGGCCGGCCGGTCGATGCGGCCGGACCGGCGCTCGCCCATGTCCTCGGCCGGGATTGCCGACTCTTCGTCTCTATCTGCCCCGTTCACCCGGCAAGGCGCTAGCATCTTTTGTCGGCAGGTGCAGGACAAATTTGTCCGGCTCGATATCGAGTTCGCCGTCCGCCTCATGGGCGATATTCCGCACAAGCCGCAACGCAAAGCCGAGCCCGAGCGCGGGCGCGTCGGGCCAGTCGCCGTCCGGCGAATAGCCGGGGTCGAGCAAGGCGTCCTCCTCCTGTCCGACAAGCAGCGCCGGCCGATCGAAGGCGATGGCGATACCGCCCCTGCTCGCGTCCCGCATGCAGACGACGAGAATCGTCTCCCCCGCCGCCGCGAGGCCGACCGTGGACGACAGCAGCCGTTCGACCATCCGCTCGATGGCGATCGGATCGGCGGTAAGCGACGGCAGATCCTGCTCGATACGGATCGCGAGATTGACGCCGCGCGCTTCGGCCTGTTCGACATAGGCATCGTGCAACCGCTGCAGGATCCCGGTCATTTCCACCGTTTCGACATCGAAGTTCAGCCGGTCGGTTTCGGCGCGCGCCGCGGTATCGATATCCTCGATGGACTGGAGGAGGCGGGCGGCCTCTTCGGCGACGCCAGACGCGCGCTGGCGATAGATCGCCGACACGGGACCGAGCAGCTGACCATCGATCATCTCCGCAAAACCGATAATCGCGTTGAGCGGGGTGCGCAGTTCATGAATGAGCTGCCGCAGCGAATCGGGCTCCAGATTGGAACCGAACAGACCGTCCGGCGGCGCGGCCGTCGTTGTCGCCTCCTCTTCGCGACGCGGACGACGCGCCATGCCGCGATACCCGGCGAAGCGCCCGTCCTCTTCACCGAAAAACGGGACGGCGGAGATACGCCAGGCGCCCGAAGCGGACCCATCCCCCGCCACGACCAGGCGCGCATCGCGGAACGGGGCGCGCTGCCGGAATGCGCCCGCCGCATGCCCGTCGACCCCGAAATCGAGCGCGTCGGCGCTGAACGCTATCGTCTGGCCGATCAAGGGGCCCCGGGGCGCGCCGTCGACCCAGCGGATCACACCGTCCGGACCGGCTTCGAACCGGAACTCCCGGACAGGAATGCGCGGCGCAGCCGCCGTATCCCCTTCCCGCGTTTTCCGAAATGCTTCGATCCGTTCGACGAGCGTGCGGATCTGTTCGAAATTTCCCGACGGGGCATCGGTTTCCGGCAGGTCTGGTAACGCATCCGAAGGGCCGAGTTCAAGGATATCCGCCGCCGGCGCTCGCGATTTTTCGTTCCGGCTTTCCAATACCATATCGGCCGCTCCGAACCGGCCAAGCGCTTCCCCAACCCGGGGGTCGAGGTCGCCGCGATGCCGCAGCAGCGCCCGCGAACTGCCGCGCATTTGGGGAAGCAGCTCTATCCAGTCCTCCGGATCGAGCAGTGCCCCGAGCAAGACCGGCCGGGCGATTTCGGGGGCGTCCTCGGCGAAATGCGCGCACAGCCATGCTGGAATCCGGCGGCCGGCCAACGACCGCGCGGCCTCAAGGCGGACTTCGAACGGCACGTCCCGCTGCCATTCGTCGAGCAGCGCAAAGGCATGCACATGTTCGGGATCGAGCGCGACATCCTCGCGCTGTGCGAGCACATCGACAAGCTGGCGCCAGAGCGATATGCGCGCGGCGGCCGTATCGCGCGGCTGCGCCATCACCGTCGCCAACATATCGTCAAATCGCATCGGGATCCTCGCTCCAGGTGCCGCCCGCCCTCGCAAACACCATCATTTCAGATAGCCCTCGCCTATGGTTAACGAAAGCTGTCTTTTCGATCCGTGCGATACTGGGACAATTGCTTTTGCGGGACATATAATTATAACAGAAGCAGTTTTTCTGAAGGATTAGACTATGAAATCCGCATCGCCCGCGCTCGATGACATTGACCGCCTTATTCTCGCAACGCTGCAAGACGAGGGACGCATTACAAATGTCGAGCTGGCGCGCCGCGCCGGGCTGACGGCGCCACCCTGTCTTCGGCGAGTCCGCGCGCTCGAAGACAGCGGCGCGATCGAGAGCTATCACGCCAAGCTTGACCCGCGGACGCTCGGTTACGGCATCACGGTGTTCGCGATGGTCAGCCTGAAAAGCCAGGCCGAGGACGATCTGCGCGCGTTCGAGGAGCATATCGCCTCGCTGCCGCTTGTCCGCGAATGCCATATGCTCAACGGAGAGATCGATTTCATCCTCAAGATAGTCGCCCGCGATCTCCAGCATTTTCAGGACTTCCTGACCTCGGGGCTCACGACGATTCCGAATGTCGAAAGCGTGAAAACGTCGCTAACCATTCGCACCGCCAAATCGCTGCCCGGTGTCCCCGTCGATACCGAAAGTTAAGTGCCGGGGGTTTCCGGCTGGACCGTGAGTTCCGGCGTCGGCGCCACTTGTGGCGCCGCAGGTTGCGACAAGGCGGCGTAAACTCCCCACAGCCGCGCGATCGACGCCCGCGAACCGGTGACCTGGTCGAAAGCCGCCCGGGCGCCGGCGGCATCGCCGCTCCGCGCAAGCGCGATGCCAAGCCGCACGTTGGCGAGTTCGACATCGACCCCGCCCTTTTCCGCCGCCATGCGATAGAGTGGAGCCGCGGCCGCATGGTCACCCAGCGACATGTATCCGTCGGCTGCGGCCATCGCATTTTCGCCCGTCGCCGCGCTTGCGGCAGAACCGGCGCGCCCCGGCAGGGCCGAACGCAACGCCTGCGCCGCCCGAGTCGTCCCGCGATCGAGGGTCGCGATCTCGGCATTGCCGCCATCGAGGACGTTCGCGGACCGGCCCGCCTGGACGATACGCTCGATCTCGGCGGGTAAAGACCGGCCGTGCGCGACCCGCGCATAGTCGCGATAGTCGAACTCGCCGGTGAGCGCGCCGGCCGCGTCCTGCAACCGCCATAGATCGAGCGCCGCCTCGGGATCGGTGGAATAGGCGGCCCGATGCTGGACAAGAACGTCGCGCCAGTTGCGCTGGGTTGGATGCTCGGCCACCAGCGATTGGCCGAGCGTGACGACGCGCGCGGTGTCTTCGAGTTCCTGCGCGAAATGGATAGCCCGCCGGTACCAGTCCGCCGGGATTGCGATGCCCGCCGTCCGATGGATCGCGAACGCCCGCTCGACCAGCGAGAGCGCACCCGCATGATCCCCGCGTTCGTCGGTCAGGCTTGCCATGGCGATAAATATCTGCGGATTGCTCGTGCCGCGGTCGATAGCCGCCTGGAGGTCCGCTCGGGCCGCGTCGCCATTCTGGGCGTGATAGGAAATACGCGCCCGATGATAATAGAGCTCGGCACTTTGTTCGGTGCTCACCAACGGGCTGGCAAGCAGCGTATTGATCGCTGCGACCTGCGCTGCAGTATTGAACGTCCGGTTGGCGACTTCGAGCTGAAGGCTTGCAATGACGTAGCGATCCCCGTCGGTCTGTGCGACGGCAGCCGCCTGATTGAGATAGGCCGATGCAGACGGAAAATTGCCCTGGGCTATGGCAATTTGCGCCTGTTCCGCAGCGCTCCGGACGTCTTGGGTCAGTTCATAAGCCAGTGGTGCCTGCTGCGCGGCAATCGGCGTTCCCATCGGCACGAACACGGCGACAGCCGCCGCAAGTGCCAGTCCGGTCAGTTTCTTCACCATCCCTGTCCTCGATCTAATGTCGGTCTTTTCAAGCGCATAAAGAAATGGGGACGGCGACTCCATCGCGCCGTCCCCATAATTCTTCCGCTTGTCCTGCGCGCCGGTCTATTCGGCGCTTGCGGGTTCGGCGGGCGCCGGCGCAGCCGTTGCACCGGCCTGCTCGTCGAGCCATTGCAGCCAGAAGGCGGCGTGGGGTTCGCGGTCGCCGGTCACGGCCTCGAACGCCGCCCGGGCCTCGGCCGTCTGTCCCATCGAATAGAACAACGCTCCCTTGCGCAGATTGACGACACCGGTATCGACCCCGCCCTTTTCGAGCGCGAGATCGTACAGTTCGAGCGCCTTCGTATTCTCGCCGTACGACGCATAAGCATCCGCCGTGTTGAGCGCGACACGGCCCGCCGCCGAACTGCGCGCGGTAGCCTCGGACTCCGCCAGCCCGGCCTGGTCGGCCGTGACATTGGACGTAAGCTCCGTGGCGATCTCCTGATTGGCCGGGATCGCCCCGCCCGCGACGCTTGCCGTATAGACATTCTGCGCTTCGCGCGGGAGCCCGCGCTGGGCTGCCAGACGGACATATTCGTTGATACTCGCCGCATCCAGACCGTTGGTCGCCCGCATCAGGCGCAACAGGTCAAGGTTGGGCTGATCCTCAAGCCGTCCCGCGGTCTGGTAGACCCGAAGCACCTCGTTCCAGTTTTGCGGCGAAGGGTGCGAGGCCAGCAGTGCGGTGCCGAACTGTACGACCCGCGGCACATCGTTGGTCTGGTAGGCCGCGCGGAAAGGCACGGTATGCCAGCTCGACGGGATTTCCTGACCCGCCGCCCGCAGCGCCGCGAACGCCGCAGCCGCGCTCTCATAGCCGGCGGCGCGATTGTCGGTATTGAAATGCGCAAGGGCGGTCTGGATCAGCGCGTCGGCATTGTCGGGATCATAGCGCAGCACATTCTGATAGGCCTCGATCGCGCCGGCATTGTCGCCTGCGCTGTTCGCGGCGTTGCCGATCGCCAGCCAGTAAGTGGGACGGCGTTCGAGCGCCACCCGATTGCTGTCGAGCGCCAGACGAAGGCCCTGCAGCTGGACCGGCTGAATCTGTTCGTTGGCGCCGCCCTGCTGCTGGATTTTCGCAGCCAGCTGCAACATGAGCTGGCCCATGATGAAGCGATCGTCCTGATTCTGGATCAGCGGCACCGCGGCCTCGAGTTGCGACTGGACGGCGGCCGTATCGACCGGCCCGGCGCCCTCTTCCGCTTCGAGAGCGGTCTGCGCGGCGACCACGGCCGCGCGCACGCCATCGCTTATCTCGCCGGGGTCGAATTCCGCTACCTCGCCTTCGCTCGAAGCCGTCGAGCGACGATCGCTCGACTGTTGCGGTGGCGGAGCGGGCGGTGTGCCGTAATTCTGGGCTTCCGCGGGCGATGTCCATGCCACCGCGCTACCCGATACGGCCAACGCCAAAGCCAGTGTATAAGTCGAAACCATTTTCATGAAATTGTGTCTCCCAAGTTCCCGCGCATTAAGCACGTTACGGTTAGATATCCTGCTACTAACGGATGAAGCGCGGCACAAGTTGCGCGTATGTGAATTGTTTATGGCCGAAAGACGCTGAATGCGGGTTGAACCGTGTGTTTACAAGCGCGTAAGGCGCTTTTGACGCGGCCCTGTGAAACCGCTAACCGGACCCGATGCTAGCTCTGATTTCCCCCGCCAAATCGCTCGACTTCAACAGCGAGCTTCCGGCGCTCGAATCGACAGCGCCGCGCTTTTCGGAAGAAACCGAGCGGCTCGTCTCCGCCGCCTCGAATCTCACGAAGAAACGGCTGCAGGAGATCATGCCCGTCTCGGACAAGCTGATCGACCTCAATCATGGCCGGTACCGCGATTTTTGGGAACAGCCGGAACGCGCCGCGATCTACGCCTTTTCGGGCGACGTCTATGTCGGCTTCGAGGCGAAGACGATCGACGAGGAAGCGATCCGGTTCGCCCAGGATCATGTGCGCATCCTGTCCGGCCTCTATGGCCTGTTGCGGCCGCTCGACACGATCCGGCCCTATCGGCTCGAAATGGGGACCAAATGGGCACCCCGCTACAAGAAGCTGACCGATTTCTGGGGCGACAAGATCGCAGGCCTGCTGGCGGAGGATCTCGAGGCCGACGGGTCCGGTGTGATCGTCAATCTGGCGAGCAACGAATATTGGGCGGCGGTCGAGCGATCGCGCACGGTCAAGGCGGCGCGCGTCATAACCATTGATTTCCGCGAGGAAGGCCCAAAGGGCCTCCGCTTCAACAGTTTCGAGGCCAAGCGGGCCCGCGGCATGATGGCGCGTTATATCTGCGAGCATCGGCTGGAAGACCCCGAAGCCCTCAAATCCTTCGACAGCGACGGCTACCGGTTCGTCGAAGACGGTTCCGACGAGAATAGCTGGCGCTTCGTCCGGCGATGACCGGCAGCGCGGTCGTAATCGGCGCGTCAGGCGGAATCGGCGGCGCTCTCGCCGACGCGCTCGAAGACGAAGGCGCGCATGAACATGTGGTCCGGCTGGCGCGATCGTCCGAGAGCGAAGCGCATATCGACCTGGAAGACGAAACGAGCATCGCCGCGGCGGCCGAGCGGTTTGCCGGTGCCCCCGCCCCTTCGCTCGTCCTGGTCGCCACCGGCATCCTCCACGACGGCAAGGCCGGCCCTGAAAAGGCGATGCGCGATCTGGATGCCGATTGGCTGACGCACAACTTCGCGGTCAACACGATCGGGCCTGCGCTGGTCGCCAAGCATTTTCTACCGCTGATGCCCGCGAAGGGCCGTGCCGTCTTCGCCGCGCTTTCGGCTCGGGTCGGCAGCGTATCGGACAACCGGCTGGGCGGCTGGTACGGCTATCGTGCCTCCAAGGCCGCGCTCAACATGATGATCCGCAACCTTGCGATCGAGCAGAAGCGCAAGAACGACCGCTCGATCGTCGTGGGTCTGCATCCCGGCACCGTCGACACCGCACTCAGCCAGCCCTTCCAGCGCAACGTGCCGTCGAAACAGCTGTTCGATGCCGAGCGCGCCGCGCTCCAGCTGCTCGATGTGCTGGACGGGTTGAAGCCGGCCGACAGCGGACATATTTTCGCTTGGGATGGCGAGGAAATCGCCCCTTAATCGACCCCATCTCATCTGTGGATAAATCGGGCTTTCGGCTCGCCAATTTCCAGCAGTTTTGCTAGGGTTTCCGCAATTATTTCACAGAGGAAAGTGACGCTTTGAGCGACGAGCAGATTACCATGGCGAGTCCGTCGGATATCAGCCCCGTCAATATCGTCGACGAGATGAAGTCGAGCTATCTCGACTATGCGATGTCGGTGATCGTGGCGCGCGCGCTGCCCGATGTCCGCGACGGGCTGAAGCCGGTCCATCGCCGTATCCTCTATGCCTGTCAGGAAGGCGGCTTCGTCGCCGGGCGTCCCTATCGCAAATCGGCCAAGATCGTCGGCGACGTGATGGGCAATTACCACCCGCACGGCGACAGCGCTATTTACGATGCGCTGGCCCGTATGACGCAGGACTGGTCGCTGCGCGTTCCGCTGATCGACGGCCAGGGCAATTTCGGCTCGATGGACCCCGATCCGCCCGCCTCGATGCGCTATACCGAGGCGCGGCTCAACAAGGTGGCGATGACGCTGCTCGACGATCTCGACAAGGATACGGTCGATTTCACGCCGAACTATGACGGCTCGACCACCGAACCGCAGGTGCTTCCCGCCCGCTTTCCGAACATACTCGTCAACGGAGCGGGCGGCATCGCGGTCGGCATGGCAACCAATATCCCGCCGCACAATCTCGGCGAGGTACTGGATGCCTGCCGCGCCTTTATCGACAATCCGGCGATCACCAATGCCGAGCTGATGGAAATCGTGCCGGCACCCGATTTCCCGACGGCGCCTCTGATTCTCGGCCGGTCGGGTGCTCGCGCGGCCTATGAGACGGGCCGCGGGTCGATCATCATGCGCGCGCGGCACGAGATAGAAGAAAAAGCGGGCGACAAACGGGCGATCGTGCTTACGTCCATTCCCTTCCAGGTCGGCAAGTCGGGGCTCGTCGAGAAAATCGCGGAAGCGGCAAAGGACGACCGGATCGAGGGTGTTTCTGACATTCGCGACGAATCGAACCGGGACGGCGTTCGCGTCGTGATCGAACTGAAACGCAGCGCGACCCCCGAAGTCGTGTTGAACCAGCTCTGGCGGCACACGCCCGCGCAATCGAGTTTCCCGGCCAATATGCTGGCGATCCGCGGCGGTCGACCCGAAACGCTGATGCTGCGCGACATCATCCAAGCCTTCATCCAGTTCCGCGAGGAGGTCATCACCCGCCGCGCCAAGTTCGAGCTGTTCAAGGCCCGCGAGCGCGCGCACCTGTTGCTCGGGCTGGTCGTTGCGGTCACCAATCTCGACGAGGTGGTCCGGATCATCCGGGGTTCGTCCAACCCGGCCGAGGCGCGCGCCGCCCTGCGCGCCCGGGAGTGGCCGATCGCCGAGATTCGCCCCTATATCCAGCTTGTCGAGGCCGTCGAAACGGCGGTCGAAGGCGACACCTATCAGCTGTCCGATGCGCAGGTGCGCGCGATCCTCGAACTGCGCCTCCATCGCCTCACCGCGCTCGGCCGCGACGAGATCGGCGCCGAGCTCAAGGAACTGGCCGAGAAGATCGCCGAACTGCTCGACATTCTCGGCGACCGGGCCAAGCTCTATGCCGTGATGCGAGCCGAGTTCGACGAGGTCAGCGAGCAATATGCGACGCCGCGCGTCTCCGAGATCACGGCCGGCGATTTCGATATCGAAGACGAGGATCTGATCGCCCGCGAAGAGATGGTCGTGACGGTGACCCATTCCGGCTACATCAAGCGCACGCCGCTCGCGACGTTCCGCGCCCAGAAGCGGGGCGGCAAGGGCCGGGCCGGCATGGCGACCAAGGACGAGGATGTCGTCACGCGGCTCTTCGTCACCTCGACCCATACGCCCGTGCTCTTCTTCTCGAACAAGGGGCAGGTCTACCGGATGAAGGTCTGGAAGCTGCCCGAGGGCGGGCCGCAGACCAAGGGCCGGCCCATGCAGAACCTGCTGCCGCTGGCCGAGGACGAGTTCATCCGCACCGTGCTGCCGCTTCCCGAGGACGAGGCCGGGTGGGAAAAACTGCACGTGATGTTCGCCACGGCGCAGGGCAGCGTCCGGCGCAATTCGATGGATGCGTTCGAGAACATTCCGTCCAACGGCAAGATCGCGATGCGCTTCGCCCCCAAAAAGGATGGAACGCCCAGCGACGACAAGCTGATCGGCGTGGCGCTGCTCCAGGAAAGCGATGACGTCCTCCTGGCTACGCGCAACGGCAAGGCGATCCGCTTCGCGGCGACCGATGTCCGCGCCTTTGCAAGCCGTACCGCAACCGGCGTGCGTGGCGTGACGCTCAAGGACGACGACGAGGTCATCTCGCTATCGGTCATGGGTGCGACGGGCACCGAGATCGAGGAGCGCGACGCCTATCTGAAGGCCGCGCCCTGGAAGGACAACGACAACGAGCCCGAACTGCCGCCCGAAACCATGGCGAAGATGATCGCGGCCGAGGAGTTCATCCTCACGGTTTGCGCCCACGGCTACGGCAAGCGTTCGAGCGCCTATGAATATCGCGTCACCAAGCGGGGCGGCCAGGGCGTGGTCAATATCGACAATATCAAGCGCAACGGCAAAGTCGTGGCGAGCTTCCCGGCCAGCAACGACAGCCAGGTCATGCTGATCACCGACCAGGGCAAGCTCATCCGGATGAACGTCAGCGATGTCCGCGTGATGGGCCGCAGCACGGCGGGCGTGACGCTGCTCGACGTGGCGAAGGGCGAAAAGGTCGTCGGCGTCGCGCTGATCGACGAAGAGGAAGATCCCGAGGACGCGGCGGAAGAGGCCGTGGTGGCGGAGATCGAAGCCGACAAGTAACTCTGGAATTAATCCGCTTGCCCTGAGCCTGTCGAAGGGTCGTTCTTCACTTTGACCGAGCGTATGAGAAAGTGCAGGGCTTCGACAAGCTCACCCCGATCGGAGTTTTGTCATGGATATCACCCCTTCCGGCCAGGCCTGCGGCGCCACCGTCACGGGCGTCGATCTCTCGCAACCTCTGACAGATGAAGTCGTGGCGGATATCCGCGCCGTCTGGCTCAAGCATCATGTCCTCGCCTTTCCGGACCAGAATCTGACCGACGACGACCTGGAACGCTTCACGCTCTATTTCGGCCCGTTCGGCGAGGATCCGTTCATCGCGCCGATCCCGGGCCGCGAACATATCATCGCGGTGCAGCGCGATGCCGGCGAGACGGCCCCGCTCTTCGCCGAAAACTGGCATACCGACTGGAGCTTCCAGGAGCATCCCCCCGCCGGTACCTGCCTGTACGGCATCACCATTCCGCCCGAGGGCGGCGATACCCTGTTCGCCGACCAGCATGCAGCGTTCGAGGCGATGCCCGACGATCTGCGGGCGCGGCTCGACGGCAAGATGGCGATCCATTCGGCGAAAAACGCCTATGCGCCCGAAGGCATGTACGGCGAGAAGGACGCGGGCCGTTCGATGGATATCCGCCCCTCCGAGGATGCCAAGGCGACGCAGCTTCATCCGGTCATCCGCGACCATCCCGAAACCGGGCGTACGGGAATCTACGGCACGGTGGGCTATATCGCGGGTATCGACGGCTTGGCCGAGCGGGATGCCCTGCCCCTGCTGATGGAACTCTATGCGTGGCAGACGCAGGATCGCTTCGTCTATCGCCACAAATGGCAACCCGGCATGCTTCTCATGTGGGACAACCGCTCCGTGCTGCACAAGGCCACCGGCGGCTATGAGGGCGATGACCGGTTACTCCACAGGACGACGATAGGCGCATATCGCCAAGCCGGATAATCGCCCGCTATTCTGCTTTGAGCGGAAAACCGGGGGAACGGCTCACATGCGCAATATGCTCGTCATCGGCAAAGTCATCGATATGAGGAGCCTGCTCGTCAGCGGCCTGGCGGTGCTCTCGACCTGGTTCTGCCTGCGATACGGCATCACCGGCAATTTCCCGCTGACGCTGATCGCGACGGCGATCGTCTTTCCGATCGTCTTCGCCATCGGCCACGCCTTCAAGCGGCGCGAAAAGGCGCTCGACGATTACGGGATCATCAAGGCGCATGGCCGCGCCATCTATTTCGCAGCGCGCGACTGGCTGCCCGAACGCGACGGGGATCGGCTGCGGCGCATCGAGACCGTTCTGGGTCACCTCCTCAAGGCGTGCCGCGACATGTTCAAGAGTCCGGTCAGCGAAATGGCCGACCATGAGAAACAGGTCTATGCCGCTTTTTCCGAACTCTCCGAATTCGTCAAAAGCATGCGCAACGAAGGCCTCGCCTCGGGCGAATGCTCGCGCTGCAACCAGTATATCAGCAAGATGATCGTCTCGTTCGAGCAGATCAAACATATCTACCAGTATCGCACGCCGCGTACGCTCAACGCGTTCAGCGACTTCTTCATCGTCACGCTGCCCGTCCTTTACGGCCCCTATTTCGCGCATGAGGCGGCGGATTATTCACTGGCACTCGTCTATGTGATGCCGATCCTGTTCTCGATCATCCTGGTCGGTCTTGCCAATATCCAGGATCATCTGGAGGACCCTTTCGACCAGATCGGCGAGGACGATGTCGCGATCAACGCGGAAAAATTCGTCGCGCTGCTCGGCTGCGAAGGCGAGGATATGGAAGCCGGCGCGACGGCCTAGGCCGGGTCCCGCCCGGCCAGTGTCTTCACGACGCCGATCGCGATCATCGCCTGGCCGGTGAAATAGAGCGGCCAGATCAGCAGGCCGGGAACAAGCGAACTCGCCAGCGGCCCCATCCGGGCGAAGATCAGCAGGTCGGACACCACGAACAGCAGCGCGCCGATACCCGTCAGATAGCGCGAGAAGCGGCTGATCCACGCCAGCGCCGCCATGAAGGCGAGCGGCGTTGCGTAGAGCGCGACGCCGCTTGCCATTCCCCGATCCGCCGGAAACGTCCAGGAGAGCCAGATCACGACGGGAACAAGCAAGACGGCCAGTAATTTCTGGCTGAGCGTGGTTTCGGAGCGGCGATTGCGGAAAAAGAGCGTGATCGCGATCAGATGGCCGGCCATGAAGGCCATGCCGCCCTGCACTGTGCCGACCGCATCGAGCAGCACATCGCCGGTCGCGCCGAGCGCCATCACCAGCGCCAGCAGCCAGCCATCGAGACTGCGCGCCTGCATCGCCGCCCAGACCGCAAGCAGGCCGACGCCCGCTCCCTTCCACGCGATGAGCAGCGCCGACGGCTCCATGAACCGCGTCGCCAGATAATAGCTGAGTCCCGCAAGCAGCGCGATGACCAGGACCGCCGGCGCGAGATCGCCCGCTTTTGAGGATGATTCTTCGGTCATACTGTCCTACAGGCCCCTTGTTGCGCCATGCACTTGTAACCATCGATCGAGGCAAGGCAACGCAGCGCCGTTAACCTTTGGAACTTTGCGAACGTAAGACGAATGAACGACCATCAGATCCATATCATCGGCGGCGGACTCGCCGGTTCGGAAGCCGCCTGGCAGCTCGCCGAACAGGGCGTGAAAGTGCGGCTTTCCGAGATGCGCGGCGCCTCTGCTGACAATGGGGGCGACATGACGCCCGCGCACCAGACCGATGGGCTGGCGGAACTGGTCTGCTCGAACAGTTTCCGGTCCGACGATGCCGAGCGCAATGCGGTCGGCCTGCTGCATCAGGAGATGCGCGATCTGGGCTCGATCGTCATGCATTGCGGCGATGCGCACAAGGTGCCGGCCGGTTCTGCGCTGGCCGTCGATCGCGACGGCTTTTCGGATGCCGTAACGCAGGCACTGGCCGAGCATCCCAATATCGAGATCGTCCGCGAACGGATCGACACGCTGCCGGACAGCGGCCCCACGATCGTCGCGACCGGCCCGCTGACCGCGCTCTCGCTGGCCGAAAGCATCGGCGCGGCGACGGGCGCGGACGCCCTCGCCTTTTTCGACGCCATCGCCCCGATCGTCCACAAGGACAGTATCGATATGGACATCTGCTGGATGGCCTCGCGCTGGGACAAGGGGGACGGCGACGATTACATCAACTGCCCGATGGACAAGGAGCAATATCTCGCCTTCCATCGGGGTTTGCTCGACGGCGACAAGACCGAATTCAAGGATTGGGAAAAGGACACGCCCTATTTCGAAGGCTGCATGCCGATCGAGGTGATGGCCGAGCGCGGCGTCGATACGCTGCGCTATGGCCCGATGAAGCCGGTCGGGCTCGACAATCCGCATAGCGCCACGCCCGAATTCCCCAATGGCCGCTGGCCCTATGCGGTCGTCCAGCTGCGCCAGGACAACGCGCTCGGCACGCTTTGGAACATGGTCGGCTTTCAGACGAAGCTCAAGCATGGCGCGCAGGTGGAGCTGTTCCGGACGATCCCGGGGCTCGAAAAGGCCGAGTTCGCGCGATTGGGCGGGCTGCACCGCAATACCTTCATCAACTCGCCGAAACTGCTCGACAGCGAGATGCGCCTCAAAAGCGCGCCGCATATCCGGTTCGCGGGGCAGATCACCGGGTGCGAAGGCTATGTCGAAAGTTCGGCGGTCGGGCTGATGGTCGGACGCTATTCGGCGGCCGAGTTGCGCGGCGAAACGCTCGCCCCTCCCCCGCCCGAAACCGCATTGGGAGCGCTGCTCGGGCATATCAGCGGCGGCGCCGACGCGCGCGACTATCAGCCGATGAACGTCAATTTCGGGCTGTTCCCGCCCTTTGCCGAGCGGGTCCACAAGAAACAGCGCAAGGAAGCGATGACGTTCCGCGCGCGGACCGCAATGGCCGACTGGCTGGGCCAGATCGACCGAAAGGCCGCCGCCTAATCCGCAGCCAGCCCCGCTTCGGCTATCAGCAGGGTCAGCCCGCGCATCGTGCACGCTGGGACTACGCCATCGTCGATCCAGTATTCGTCGAGCGAGTGCGCCCGCGCGCTCGTGCCGCAGCGGCTGATCGTGATCGCCGGGATGCCGAGCGAGATCGGGATGTTGGAGTCCGTCGAGGACGCGACCAATTGCGGCTCGACATCTTCGGCCTGTAGCAGGGCCTGGGCACGCTGGACGAGCGGAGATGCAGGATCGCCCTCGCCCGCGGGCCGCTGACCGATCGATTCGATCTCGACGGTGAGAAGATCCCCGTCCCCGCGCACCGCATTCTCAGCTTCCAGCCCCTCGTTCATCGCCTGCTGGAAAACCGCGTCGAGGGCAGCGAGCTTTTCGGGATTGCCGGATCGCATATCGACCTCGAACCAGCTTTCGAACGGGATCGAATTGACCGAGGTCCCGCCCCCGGTCCGGCCGATATTGTAACTCGAACGCGGGCCTTCCTGCGTGATGGGCCGCGCCGCGTTGACGAAGCGCGTGATCGCGCGGGCGGCGGCATGATGCGGATTGCCGTCGCCGAAATCGCCCCAGCTATGACCGCCCGGGCCGTTGAAGGTGACGCGGTAGCGGTTCGATCCGACGGCACTGATAACGAGCCGCGCCTCGTCCCCGCCATCGATCGCGATGAAGCTGTCCGGGCGCTCTGCGCCGTCGCGGAAGAGATGACGGACACCGCGCAGATCGCCGAGCCCCTCCTCGCCGACATTGCCGACCAGGATGATGTCCTTTTCGGTTCTGATGTCCGCGGCCGCGATCGCCGCCGCCAGTTCGAGCATCATGATCGCCCCGCGCGTATTGTCGCCAATGCCGGGCGCCGTATAGCGATTGCCCTCGATCCGCACCGTCACATCGGTTTCGGCCGGAAACACGGTATCGAGATGCGCGACCATCATCACGCTTCCCGCGCCGGCGACGCCGGCCCGCCGGGCGACGACATTGCCGACCTCGTCGATCGTCATATCGCCGAAACCGGTCGCGCGCATCATATCGGCAAAGGCTGCGCCGCGCGCTTCCTCGGCGAAGGGCGGCGCCGGGATCTCGGTCAGCGTGACGAGATCCTGCAGCCGCGCTTCGTAATTGTCGGCAATATGGGCGAAGGCGGCCTCCATCCGTGGATCGCCGCGCAAGACGGAGAGTTCGGCCACATAAGGCTGTACTTCCAGCGCATCGACCTGGTGAAACGCCAGAGCGGGCATGAACGGGAGCGCAAACATAGCTGCGCAGGCAGGAAAAAAAGTTCGCATACCCGATCTGTTTCGCGCTTGAACGCCCGCGTCAACTTAACAATTGCAGCGGGAGCGGCTGGCGCCCGACCGTCGCTGCCGCGTTGTCGCAAACTCCTGCGGCGTCAGCGCGCCCGATCCGTCCGCGTCCGCGCTCGCGAATCGCTCGCTGGTCCGCACTGCCCATTCCTCGAAGGTCAGATAGTTGTCGCCATTCGTATCGAGCTGGCGGAAGGCGTTCGTCCGGCTGCTCATCATCTCGGTCCGGGTGATCGTGCCGTCCCGGTCCCTGTCATAGCGGCCGAATCGCCTTTGCTCGCGCGTCAATTCGGTGGCTTCGGGTGGCGGCGGTCCGGTTCCCTGGGGTTCGGCGGCGGTCATCGGATCGGGCAGTTCGATCTCGGGCGGTGGCGCGACGGGCGGCGGCGGTTCATCCTGCTGGGCAATGCTTTCCCAGACGAACAATCCCGCGCCGATCAGCAGCATCGCCGATACCGCTCCCGCGAAATAGCGTCCCATGGGCAGCCTCCTCTGTCGGCAATCCTAGCGCGTTCGGCGCGATGCACAAAGCCCGCTAACGCCCAGTAAGCCGGTGCCAGACCATTCGTCCCACCCGCGCCGGAGATCCCTGGCGACGGCCGTCCGCCGCCGCATCCCTTCGCGCCAGCACGGCCAGCGCACCCAGCGGCCGCAAGGCGCGCGGCCAGGGCTTTGGATCCGCTTCGGCAAAGATAGCACGCGCCATCGCCCGGGCGTCGACGGCGATATCGGGATCGCTTGTCCGGCAGGCCAGATCGCTCAGGGCCCAGGCACGGCCGGATTCGACCACGAAGCCGGGCACGTCCGCCGCCAGCAGCTTTGCGGACAGCGCGAAAAGCCGGCCGCCGCGCTCGTCGGCGAACCGCCGCAGATCGGCCGGTTCGAGCGGCTCCTGCAGCAGGGCGAACCATCCTTCGGCCATCTTGCCCCATTCCGCGCCGTCGGCGCCCGTTGCCGCTATGGTTTCCGCAACGCGTTCCAGAAGCGGCTCTGCACGCAGGTCGCCGTCCTGTTCCGTCAGCGCCTCCCGCCACCAGAGCAGCCGCATTTCCCCAATGGTCGCGTCGCTCGTGCCCGCCACGATCGCTCCGAACCTCTCGTCGACCATCCAGAGCGTCCGCAGATGTCCGGCGTTCGTTGCGGGTGCGTAGCTTAGTGCGAGCTCGCGCTCCGGATCGGCTAGCCTGTCAGTCATCGTAAGCGCTCCTAGTGCCATCCGCCGGTATGGCAAACATCGCGTTAACCCTACCGCGAGACATCTACTTAAGTTTGTCCGTTCATAACGATCTTGAACGTGGGTGAATTATGCCGATTAGGCAGGGGACAATAATGGGTAAGTGGCTGAAAAAGATAGCTTCGCGCCGAGTCGCGAAACCGAATTCCTTTCTCGCACGTCTGCGGCGCGACAGCCGCGGCAACACGCTTGCCATGGCGGGCGCGGCGCTGGTGCCGATCGCCGGCATGATCGGCTCCGGTCTCGATATGAGCCGCGCCTATATGGCGCAGGCGAAGATGCAGAATGCCTGCGACGCCGCTGCGCTCGGCGCGCGCCGCGAGATGTCCGGCACCGTTTTCGATGCGGACGCCCGCACCGAGGGCGAGCGCTTCTTCGATTTCAACTTTCCGTCGACGACGATGAACGCGCAGAATGTAACCCGCACGATCTCGCAAAGCACAACCGACAGTTCGACTGTCGAGGTAAGGGCAAGCGCCGATATCCCGACATCGGTGATGGCTCTGTTCGGCAAGGATTTCATTCCGATTTCGGTCGAATGCGACGCAAACCAGGACTACGGCAACAACGACATCATGGTCGTGCTCGACGTGACCGGATCGATGAACAGTTCTCCGAGCACGGGCGGTTCTTCAAAGATCAGCCGGCTGCGTACCGGTGCGATCGGCCTATATCGCGCGCTGGCCGGGGCAACGAACACCCGCACGCGCTATGGCTTCATTCCCTATTCCCAGTCGGTAAATATCGGCCGCGATCTCGATTTGAACTGGGTTCGCGATCCCGCCGAATATCTGCAGAACATTTGCGTGTGGGATGCAGACGACGAGGAGTGGGATTGCACCGGCAACGGATACGAACTGGTGGAAGTCGATCACAGCAGTTCCTGGCTGGACGACTGGCGTGGCAACGGCAGCTATACCACCAATGTCGGCAGCGGTTGTATCGAAGAACGCGCCACGATCGGCCAAAGCGGCAGCCCGATAAGTATTTCGACAAACGTCAGCCGCGACGATCTCGATCTGGTGTCGACGTCGAATCCCGATCGGAAGTGGGCGCCCTATGACGCCAGCGCGACCCATGGCGAGAGCAATAGTCGCTGTCCCCGGCCGGCCCGTCGATTGGCCGAATATGCGAGCGAAAGCGCCTATCAGAGCGCGATCGATGCCACTACGGGCTATGTGAGCGGCAACACCTATCACGATATCGGGCTGATCTGGGCTTCCCGCTACATATCGTCCACTGGCATGTTTGCCTCGGATAACCCTGAAACCTTCAACGGTGTGCCAGTGGCCAAACATATCGTCTTCCTGACGGACGGGGAGATGTGCCCCAGCCAGGGCATCTATTCGACCTATGGCGTGCATGACCAGGAACCACGGATTTCCGGTACGGCAGCGCCAATTTCGGGCTGCGGTAATAATGCCTTGCGCGGTCTTCATTCGGCACGTTTCCTTTCGGCCTGCTCTCAGGCGAAGTCGATGGGCATGACGGTCTGGGTGATCGCCTTCGACGTGACCGACACCACCGATATCGCACCCTGCGCCACCAGCAGCGGCCATTTCTACACCAGCGACGGTACGGATCTGGAATCCGTCTTCGAGCAGATCGGCGCCGGTATCGGACGGTTGAGGCTGACCCAATGAGGATATTCGCAACCATATCCCGCAAGCTGCGCCGCGACGAAAGCGGCATGGCGGCCACGGAGTTCGGCCTCCTCGTCGTGCCCCTGATGATCGTCCTGCTCGGCGCGTTCGATCTCGGCTACCAGTCTTATGTTCGTGCCCAGCTTCAAGGCGTGCTCAACGATGTGGCCCGCACGGCGACCGTCGAAACGCCGGATTTCACTGGCTATACCGGCACGACGACGGAAGAGCGGATCGAGAATGCGATCAAGGACCGCGTCAACAACATCGCCCGTAATGCAAGCTACACCATTAATCAGACGAATTTCTACGAGTTTTCGGGCGTCGGGAACGCGGAGAAGCTGCTGACCGATGTTAACGGCAATGGCCAATACGATTCGGCGGACGGCGATTGCTTCGAAGATATCAACAGCAACGGCGCATTCGACCTCAGCGCCGGCGCCAGCGGCCAGGGTGGCGCGGACGATATCGTCTATTATGACGTTACGATCACCATGCCGCGCATCGTGCCGGTGATGACGCTGATCGGCGTTCCGGCGAACTATACGATCAACGCCCGGGCAGCGGTCCGCAACCAGCCTTTTGCCGACCAAGCCATTCCTCCAACGGTGTGCGGACCATGACGACCAGAAAATTTCTCGACCGCTTTGCCAAGGCGCGCAAGCTGAAGCAGAACAGCGAGGGTGTCGCGCTCATCGAGTTCGCCTTCTCGCTGCCCATTCTGCTGGCGCTGATCTTCGGGGGGCTGGAAACGGCGAATTACGCGCTGGCGCACCTCCGGGTCAGCCAGATTGCGATGACGGTCGCCGACAATGCCGGCCGTGTGGACACGACGATCGATGAGGCCAACATTCAGGAAGTTTTCGCGGGGGCTGCGCTGGTCGGCAATTCCATCGACTTCACGCAAAACGGGCGCGTCGTCCTCTCCTCGTTGCAGCCCAACAATCAGTCGGGCTCTGACGAAGGCCAGATGATCAACTGGCAGCGCTGCATGGGACAGCTGACGACCGCGACGCCGGCCTATGGCGTCGAGGACGACGGCCGCACGGACGATTCGCTTGAACTGGGCATGGGGCCGGCGGGCAACAAAATCACATCGGCCGATGGTACCGCCGTGATGTTCGTCGAGGTGACGTACGATTATCAGCCGCTACTTCCGACCTTCGGCATCCTGGGCACCCGACAAATCCGCTATGAGAGTGCCTTCACGGTGCGCGATCGCACGAATCAGGACATCTCCAATACCCAAAGCCTGACTGTCGCCAGCTGCTGACGCAAGTCTGTCCGGTGAAGGGTCTCGACGCCATCTCGCTGCGTTGAAACGCAAAATTAACCGTATCCGATTTAGATGCCTCTCGTCCCGTGGGGGGACACAATGTCCGACCCACGGGGATATCGATGCTTCGCCCACCGACTGCCGACAAACTTCATTCAGAATCCGGATCCACCGCTTTCCTGGCGCGACTGGGCCGGGACAGTCGCGGCAACACGCTGGCGCTGACGGCAGCAGCGATGATCCCGATCGCCGCCATGATCGGATCGGGGCTCGACATGAGCCGCGCCTATATGGCGCAGGCCAAGCTCCAGAACGCCTGCGACGCCGCGGCCCTGGCCGCCCGCCGCGAGATGACGGGCGCGATCTTCGACAGCGACGCCCAAGCCGAAGGCGAGCGCTTCTTCGATTTCAACTTTCCGTCGACGACGATGAATGCGCAAAATATCGTGCGAACCATCGCGCAAAGCACGAGCGACAGTTCGACGGTCGAAGTGACGGCCAGCGCCGACATACCTGCATCGCTGATGTCCCTGTTCGGCATGGCAGAGCTTCCGATCAGCGTGACCTGCAACGCCGACCAGGATCACGGCAATGCCGATATCATGCTCGTGCTCGACGTAACCGGGTCGATGAAATGCAATCCCGGTGTCTCGAGCTGTTGGTGGGAGCAGTCGAACTCCAAGATCGGCCGGCTGCGGGACGGCGCCGTCGGACTTTACAACGCGCTTTCAGGAGGAGGTGCGAATACCCGAATTCGGTACGGCTTCATGCCCTATTCGGTCACGGCGAATGTCGGGCGTGCGCTTGATTCCGGCTGGATCCGTGATCCCGCCGATTACCAACAGGATACTGGCCTGTGTGTGGAGAAATATCACTGGTATTACGGGTATTATGACGATTGCACCGGCAACGAATATGTCCTGGCCGAAGTTGACCATAGCAGCTCCTGGCTGAGTTCCTGGCGGGGCCATGGATCGTATTCGAGCAATACCAGCGACGGTTGCATCGAGGAGCGGGCGACGATCGGCCGCAGCGGATCGCCGATCAGCATTTCGACCGATGTGAGCCGGGACGATATCGATATCGTATCGACGAGCGATGCGGCGCGGCAATGGGCGCCGTATGACACCTCGGCCCAAGAGGCGGAGTCGTCGTCCGCCTGTCCGCGGCCGGCGCGGCAGCTCGCCGAATATGCGAGCGCCAGTTCCTATGAGAGCATGGTCGATACGGTAACCGGATATGTCGACGGTTCGACCTATCACGATGTCGGGCTGATCTGGGGCGCCCGTTTTCTCTCGTCGACCGGCATGTTCGCGTCATCCAACCCGGAAACCTATAACGGGATACCGGTCAGCAAGCATATCGTGTTCATGACCGACGGCATCATCTCGACCAGCGGGAGCGCCTACTCCGCTTATGGCGTCGACGACGAGGACGATCGCGTCGATTCGACGCTCGGACTGAATGCCCAGCATGTCGCCCGGTTCCAGTCCGCATGCAGCCAGGCGAAATCGATGGGAATGACGATCTGGGTAATCGCGCTCGACGTCGCCGACACGACCGATATCGAGCCCTGCGCGACGAGCAGCGGCCATTTCGAGACCAGCGACGGCACGGATCTGGAAGACGTCTTCGAGCGGATCGGCGCCGGGATCGGCCAGCTGCGGCTCACCCAGTAGGCCGCAGCCCGGGGCGGTTAGCGATAGGACACCGCCTTCGCGGCAGCGACGACCTTGTCGACATCGACAAGCGCCAGCTTTTCGAGATTGGCCGCATAGGGCATCGGCACATCTTCGTTCGTCACCCGGGTGACCGGTGCGTCGAGATCGTCGAAGCCCTTCGCCATGCAGATCGCCGCAATTTCGGAAGCGATCGAGCAGGTCGGCCAGCCTTCCTCGACGACGACCATGCGATTGGTGCGCGACAGGCTTTCGAGCACCGCCGTCTCGTCGAGCGGGCGCAGCGTTCTCAAATCGATCACATCGGCCTCGATACCCTCCTCGGCCAGCTTGTCAGCCGCCTCCAGCGCGATGCCGACACCGATCGAATAGCTGACGATCGATACGTCGTTGCCCGAACGGACGGTCCGCGCCTTGCCGATCGGCAGCGCATAGTCGTCGAGGTCGGGCACCTCGAAACTCTGCCCGTAGAGCAACTCGTTTTCGAGGAATACGACCGGATCGATCGTCCGGATCGCGGATTTGAGCAGGCCCTTGGCGTCGGCCGCCGAATAGGGTGCGATGACGACGAGACCGGGCACGCTTGCATACCAGGGGCCGTAATTCTGGCTGTGCTGCGCGGCGACACGCGATGCCGCGCCGTTGGGACCGCGAAACACGACCGGGCAGCGCATCTGACCGCCCGACATATAGTTGGTCTTGCCGGCCGAATTGACGATATGGTCGATCGCCTGCATCGCGAAATTGAACGTCATGAATTCGACGATCGGCCGCAACCCGCCCATCGCCGCGCCCGTCCCGACGCCGGCAAAGCCATATTCGGTGATCGGCGTATCGATCACACGCCTGTCGCCGAACTCTTCGAGCAACCCCTGCGTCACCTTGTAAGCGCCCTGATATTCGGCGACTTCCTCGCCCATCACGAACACCCGGTCGTCGGATCGCATTTCCTCCGCCATCGCATCGCGCAGCGCCTCGCGCACGGTCAGCGTGACCATCTTCGTGCCGTCCGGAATATCGGGATCGGACGCGCGCGCGCCGGCCTCCGGCCGTGCGGGCGGCGCGATATCCTCGTCCGCTGTCTCATCGGGTTCGCTCCTGGCCTCGGCGGGCTGAGGCGCTGCGTCGACGCTCCCCGTGTCGGACGGCGCTTCGACGGCGTCCGCATCCTCGCCTTCCTCGGCCAGAATCGCGATCACCGCACCGACCTGCACCTCGTCGGTGCCCTCCGGCACGAGGATCTTCGCCAGCACGCCCTCGTCGACCGCCTCGAACTCCATCGTCGCCTTGTCGGTCTCGATCTCGGCCATGATGTCGCCGGAAACGATTTCGTCGCCTTCCTTGACCAGCCATTTGGCAAGCGTGCCTTCTTCCATGGTCGGCGACAGGGCCGGCATCTTCAGCTCGATCGCCATCAATACTGCTCCACCAGAACGTCGGTATAGAGCGCATCCGGATCGGGTTCGGGCGAACTTTCGGCAAAGTCCGCGGCTTCCGCCACGATCGCCTTGATCTCCTTGTCGGTCGCCTTCATTTCGTCCGCACTCACCCCGGCCGCTTCCAATTCCTTCTTGATCGCCTCGATCGGATCCGATTTCTCGCGCACCGACTGGACTTCCTCGCGCGACCGGTATTTGGCCGGATCGGACATCGAATGACCCCGGTACCGGTATGTCTTGAGTTCAAGCAGGATCGGCCCCTTTCCGCTCCGGACCCAGTCGAGCGCCACTTCCGCCGCGCCGCGCACCTCGAGCACGTCCATGCCGTTGATCTGCAGGCCCGGAATGCGGAAGCTTTCGCCGCGCCGGTAGAGCTGGTCCTCGGCCGACGAGCGGTTGACGCTCGTGCCCATGGCGTACTGATTGTTCTCGATCACGAAGATGATCGGCAGCTTCCACAGTTCGGCCATATTGAAGGCCTCGTAGACCTGCCCCTGGTTCGCGGCGCCGTCGCCGAAATAGGCGAGGCAAACGCCGCCGTCATCGCGATACTTATGGGCGAAAGCGAGTCCCGTGCCGAGCGGCACCTGGGCCCCCACAATGCCGTGGCCGCCATAAAATCGTTTTTCGACCGAGAACATGTGCATCGACCCGCCCTTGCCCCCGGCATTGCCCGCGGCACGGCCGGTCAACTCCGCCATGATCTCCTTGGGGTCGAGACCATAGGCCAGCATATGGCCATGATCGCGATAGCCGGTGATGACGCTGTCCTTGTCATTGTCGAGTGCCGATTGCAGCCCGATCGCGACCGCCTCCTGTCCGATATAGAGATGGCAGAAACCGCCGATCAGGCCGAGCCCGTACAGCTGGCCCGCCTTTTCCTCGAACCGCCGGATCAGCAGCATCTGCCGGTAATATTCGAGCAGCTGGTCCTTGGACGCCTTGTACCGTTTGGGTTCGGCGGGCCGTTCCCTGTTCGGCTTGGGGGGCGCCGCGGATTTCCGGGCGGCCGGTTTCTTGCTGGAGGATTTGCGCGGAGCGCGTTTGGGTGACGCCGGTGCCTTGGCCAAGAGTAAGGCCTTTCCTGTTGGTGACTTCCGGTTGGGATATGGCCGAGCGGCAGCGATTCCGCAACGTCACCGAAAGGGAAAGTCAGTCGGTGATAACGATATGCTCGTCTTCGCGGACCTGGCCGGTATTCCGCCGGACGAGCTCGTCCGCAAAATCCGGATCGACGCTGTCGGGATCAAGCAGTTCGACGCGATTGGCGAGCCGTTCGCGCTCTTCGTTCAGTTGCGTGAGTTCGACCTGCCGCTGCTCGTGAAGCCGCGCATAGTCGCCCCAGGCAAAAAGCCCGTTCGGACCGAGCAGCGCATAGCCGGCAAAATTGGCGATTACGAGGATCGCCAATGCCGGCGCCGCGGCCGAGCGCAATATGTTGGCGAGGTTTCGCGAACGCGTCATGCCAGCGTTGAATCACAAGCGACTCGTGGATTCAAGGGCGATTCGCGTGATGAGTCCTTTTTGCGACGAACGGAATCGGGCGAACGACGAGCGGTTCAGCCGCGCAAGATGCTGCGTCCCGCATAAGCAGCGGTACCGCCCAACTCCTCCTCGATGCGGATCAGCTGGTTATATTTGGCGAGCCGATCCGAACGGGCAAGGCTGCCCGTCTTGATCTGCCCGCAATTGGTCGCCACGGCGAGATCGGCGATCGTCGCATCCTCGGTTTCGCCCGAGCGATGCGACATCACGGCGGTGTAACTCGCGCGATGCGCCATCTCGACCGCGTCGAGCGTCTCGGTCAACGTGCCGATCTGGTTGACCTTGACGAGCAGCGAATTGGCCAGCCCCTTTTCGATGCCCATGGCCAGGCGCTCGCTATTGGTAACGAACAGATCGTCGCCCACGAGCTGGACCGTGTCTCCCACTGCATCGGTCAGCGCTTTCCAGCCCTCGAAATCGTCCTCGGCCATGCCGTCCTCGATCGACAGGATCGGGTATTTTTTTGAAAGATCAGCGAGGTAGCCCGCCATTTCAACCGGCGAGAGCGTCTTCCCCTCCCCGGCCATCACATAGTTTCCATTCTCGAAAAATTCAGTCGCGGCGCAATCGAGCGCCAGCATCACATTATCGCCGGGCGCATACCCCGCCTTCTCGACCGCGCTCAGGATGAAGTCGAGCGCGTCGGTCGTCGATCCGATATTGGGCGCGAATCCGCCCTCGTCGCCGACCGCCGTACTGTGCCCGGCGTCGTGCAGCTCTTTCTTGAGCGTGTGGAAGATTTCCGCGCCCCAGCGCACGGCTTCGGCTAGGCTGTCCGCACCCACCGGCATGACCATGAATTCCTGAAAATCGATCGGGTTGTCGGCATGCTCGCCACCATTGACGATGTTCATCATCGGCACCGGCAAGGTCGCGGCCGAGGTGCCTCCCACATAACGGTAAAGCGGCAGGCCGCGCGCTTCCGCGGCAGCCTTGGCGACCGCAAGACTGACACCGAGAATGGCATTGGCGCCGAGTTTCGATTTGTTCGGTGTGCCGTCGAGATCGATCATCGCATGGTCGATGGCGAGCTGCTCTTCGGCATCGGCATCGCGCAGCATTTCGGCGATCTCGCCATTCACCGCGGCCACCGCCTTCAACACGCCCTTGCCGAGATAGCGATCCTCGTCTCCGTCGCGCTTTTCATTGGCCTCGTAAGCGCCGGTCGATGCGCCGGACGGCACGGCCGCGCGACCGAAGCTGCCATCCTCAAGGGCGACATCGACTTCGACGGTCGGATTGCCGCGGCTGTCGAGGATTTCGCGGGCGCGGATATCGGCTATGGCAGTCATCGGAAAAACCTTTTCGATTACGGGCTATTTACCGCGCTGCTCTATCCATGCTGCGCCCGCGAAGCAAATGCTGTAAACTGGAGAAAAGCACGGAACATGATTGCGTTTCGTGCGCTTGATACACAGATAGAAGTTTCGTTACGGAGGAAGAATGATGGCGAGCAAGAAATCCGATCTGCCCGAGGGCACCGATACGGTTATCGACGTTCCGGCGGACGAGGCCGAGAAGGGTACCGTCACCAAGGCCAAGGAGCGTATCAAGGACGAAGCGAGCAACCTCAAGACGCAGGCGACCCAACAGGCGCGCGAATATGCGACGCAGGGCAAGGACAAGGCGACCGGCGCGATCCGGGACGTGTCGGCCGCGATGGACGACGCCGCCAAATCGGTCGATGAGCGTCTCGGCGAGAGCTACGGCGAATATGCACGCATGGCCGCCGGCGCCGTTTCGACTTTTGCCGAAAAGCTCGAGGGCAAGGAAGTCGAGGATATGCTGCGCGATGCGGAGAATTTCGTGCGCCGCAGCCCGGTCGTCGCAATCGGTATCGCCGCGGTCGCCGGATTCGCGATCGCGCGGCTCGTGAAATCGGGTCTCGGGGAACGGGACGACGCATGAACGGCGACGGTGACGACATCTCCTACCGGCGCATCGTCGCCGGATTGCTAGAAGACGGCGAGCAATTCGCCAAGTCCCGGATAAAACTGTACCGTGCCATCGTCCTGTACCGGGTGTCGCAGGCTCGGAAAGCGGCGGCGCTTATGGTCGTCGCGCTGTTGATCGCCGCGGCCGCGCTCGTCGCGCTGCTGATGGCGCTGGTCATATCCCTGGCGCAACTCGTGGGCCCGCTCCTGTCCGGCATCATTGTTTGCGGAGTCGGTCTGACGATCGCGGCTCTGCTCGCCTATTGGGGCGTCAAGACATTTCCCGATCTCGACGAGAAACTGTTCGATGACGACGAGTTCGACGCCGCTCCGTCATTGGCGGAGCACGAGAAACTGGCGCCGCCTACGGCAGAGGACGGTAAGATATCATGAAAACCGCGGAAGAACGGCTCTACGATGCGCGCCGTGCGGAGCGCGAGGCCCGCGCGAACTGGTTCCAATCGCTCGGCATCGCGCAGGCCCGGTTGGCACCGGACGCGATCGCCAAGGACGCGATCGGCCAGATCAAGGATGGTGCGTCCGGGGCAGTCGACAAGGTAACCGGCGCGGCCCGCAGGCGCCCGGGGACGATCCTCGCCGTCGGCGCGGCGATCGGCCTTGTTCTGTTGCGCAAACCCATAGCGTCGGCGCTACGCGGAAAATTTTCGAAGAAAGAGGCAACCGGAGAGGATTTCCGTTCGTTGCCAGAACAAAGGATAAAAGGGCGTGTGCATGATGATGGATCCGCACCCGTCACCATCGTAACCGAGGAGGTTTGACCATGACAGTCAAGGAAACAGCAAGCAAAGCCGGCGAGACCGTTCGCGAGTCCTACCGCGCGACGCGCGCACGCGCCGAGGACGCCTATGAAACGGCAGCCGCGCGGACCGGCGAGCTGTACGCATCGGCGCGCGACCGCGCGGCGGGCGCCGGACGTCGCACCGCAGACACGGTCGAGAGCAATCCGCTTGCCGCGCTCGTCGGCGGTCTGGGCATCGGCATGCTGATCGGCGCGCTCCTGCCGCGAACGCGGCGCGAAACCGAGCTGCTCGGCCCCTATGGCAGCGAGATCACCGGCCGCGCCCGCGAAGCGGCGGAAGCCGCCAAGACAGTCGGCCAGGAGAAACTCGACGAACTCGGTTTCGTGAAGGACACGGCGCGCGAAACCGCGAAGAAAGTCATGGACGAGGCCAAGGCGGCCGCCAGCGAAGCGAGCAGCGCCGCCGCCCGCAAGGCGCGCGGCGAAGACTGACTGTCTGCCGGGTAACGAACAGTTCAATCCCGGTTCAGCCGGGACAGGCTAAAACTCATAATCAACTGCAATAACAGGGTTTTGAGACGATTATGACACGCTTCCCCAAGATTTTCCTCGCCAGTGCAATGGCTACCGCCGCCGTGGCCGCGCCGGCGATTATTACGACGCCGGCCCATGCCGCGGTCAGCCAGGCCAATCCCTCGGCCTTCGTCGAAAGCCTTGCTGCGGACGGGCTCGGCGCTCTGCGCACCGGCAGCGTGGCCGAACGCCGCAGCCGTTTCCGCTCGCTGCTAGGCGAGCATTTCGCGGTCAACCAGATCGGCGACCGGCTGATCCGCCGCTGGCGCGACGATATCAGCGCGAGCCAGTACAGCGCCTATCAGCGCGCACTGCCCGGCTTCATCCTCGGCACCTATGCCGACCGGTTGTCGTCCTATGCGCGCGCCGAAGTGGAGGTAACGAACGCGACTCAGCGCGGCAGCACCTATCTCGTGCAGACGCGGATCACCAACCCGGGGCAGCGACCCGTCTCGGCGATCTGGTACCTGACTCGCACGAACGGCAGCTACAAGGTCTACAATATGCGCGTGGCGGGCATTAACCTGACGCTGAACCAGGCACAGGATTTCGACAGCTATATCCAGCGCAACGGCTTCGACCGGCTCGTCCGTTTCATGGAAAGCCGCAGCGCGTAATCTGCATTGATGTGCGCGGCACCGGCCCGTTCCCCCTCCCGGCCTCCCAATAGTTTTAGCCTGTCGGAGGCCGGGAGGGGGAACGGGCAGGTGCCGTATTTGCGAACGCGAAATTCTTCATCTTCGGTGGCAATATCGCCGCCTTTCGATTAAGGGGCGCGGCCATGAGCGAAAACAAACTTCATCTCGTGTTCGGCGGCCGGGTTTCCGACCCGCGCACGCTCGATTTCAACGATTTCAACTCCATGGATCTGGTCGGCATCTATCCGAATTACGAGGACGCCGAGGACGCTTGGCGTTCCAAGGCGCAGGCGACCGTCGACGATGCCGAAATGAAATATGTCGTCGTGCACCTGCACCGGCTGCTCGAACCCGAGATCATCGAACCGGCCAAGAAATAGGCCCCTGCCCTAGCTGAAAATCGCGCCCAGGATCGGGCGCATGGCGGCCAGCTGGCTGACCAGCGGACCGCTGCGCTTGGGCAACGTGTCGTCGATATCCGCGCTGCGCGTCCCGTAATGGATATGCATGGACGACGGCGGCAACGCCGCTGCATCGTCGAAATTCTTTGCCGCGATGAAAGCGAGCCGCGGCGATAGCGGCATATCGGCCAACGCGACCACCGGCTTGCCGCAATTTGTGCAGATGCCCCGCTCGATAGCGGGCGGCGATTTGTAGCGTGCAAAGGCGATCGCCTCCGGCGTTTCGATCGCGACCCTGTCGGCACGGATCACCGTGACATCGGCAAAGGGCGCGCGATAGACGGTCTGGCAGACCGTGCAGTGACAGAAAAAGCGATGGCGGGGCAGCGCGGTCAGGGTCAGCCGGGCGGCTCCGCAGGAGCAGGATGCGGGGAAAACGCGGCCCGCCGCCTCAGGCATCCCGATAGTGCCACATCAGCAGCGGCCGGGCCATCGCCAGCCCGACGCCGAAACCGAAGATGTGCGCCATGATCGCCACCGGTGCGGGCGATCCGTAGGTCGTCAGCCCGATCAGCAGCTGGATCACGATCCATGCGGCGGCGAGCGAGGCGACATGCCGCCATCCGCCCACGCCGTTGCGCGGTTTCGAATAGAGCAGCGCATAGGCCCCGATGATCGCGGACACCGCGCCGCTGGCGCCGATCATCGGGCCCGCGCTCTCGGTATTGAACAGGAAATGGCCGAGCGCCGCCACATAGGCGCCGATGACATAGAGCGCGATCAGCCCGCGTCCGCCCAGTGCCTGTTCGACGCCCCGGCCGCAGATGAACATCAGCAGCATGTTGAAGGCGAGATGCATGGCGTCCGCATGCAGCAACGTCGCGGAAAGCGGTGTCAGGATGGCGGGCAGCGCGCCCGGGATCGTGAAGCCCTCGTCGAAGCGCAGCGGGATGAATCCGCCAAAGCCATAGGCCCAGCGTTCCAGCCCGAGCGCCATCACCAGCAGCCAGCAGGCCGCCGTGACGAGAATGATCCGGGTCGTCAGCGTCGATTGGGCGAGGCGCGTCTGCCAGTCCATGAAGCCGCTCCCCTGCCCTCTCGCCTTAAACGAACTCGATCTTTTCGATCAGGAAATATTTGTCGCCGGCCGGGACGGTGAACTCGACCTCGTCGCCCTTGCTGCGGCCGATCAGCGCCCGCGCCAGCGGCGAGCTGTATGAAATCTTGCCGGAATTCGCGTCCGCCTCGATCTCGCCGACAATCTGATATTTGAGCGGCTTGTCGTCCTCGTCGAGCAGATGGACGGTCGCACCGAACACGACCTTGTCGCCCGAAAGCTCTTTCGGGTCGATAACCTGGGCGCGGGTCAGCCGGTCTTCATAATCGGCAATCGTCGCCTCGATCTGGCCCTGGCGTTCCTTGGCCGCGTGATATTCCGCGTTTTCCGAGAGATCGCCATGCGCGCGCGCTTCCTCGATCGCGTCGATCACGTCGGGGCGTTCCACCTCTTTGAGGCGCTTCACCTCGGCATTCAGCTTCTCATAGCCTTCCAGCAACATCGGCATCTTTTCTATCGTCGCCATTGCCTTACCTTTCGTCAAAAATCTGCCGTGCAGCGGCCCGTCCGGGTCCGCCTGCTGTTTCCGCACAAATTGTCGGGATTAGCTTTCGGCAGTTGAATAATAGGCCTGTAGCGGCCGTACTTCAAGCTCCGTTGTGCTCAGCGCCCCAATTGCCCTTACGGCGGCCGCGCTTGCGGGCGCCGTCGTGAAATAGGGGATCCTGTTCGAAACCGCCGATTTGCGGATCGAGGCGCTGTCTTTCAGCGACTGCCAGCCCTCGGTCGTGTTGAAGATCAGGTCGATATCCCCGTCGACGATCGCATCGACGATATGGGGGCGGCCCTGCGCGACTTTGTTGATCCGCACCGCCTCGACCCCGTTCTCCTGCAGGAAGTCCGCGGTACCGCCCGTCGCCACGATCGAGAAGCCATAGCCGACGATATCCTTTATCGCGGGCAGGATATGCGCCTTGTCGCTGTCCTTCACCGATACGAAGACACAGCCTTCGCTCGGCAGGGTCGTGCCGCCCGCGAGCTGGGACTTGGCGAAGGCGGTCGGGAAATCGTCGTCGATGCCCATCACCTCTCCCGTCGATTTCATTTCGGGCGAGAGGACCGGATCGGTGCCCTGGAAGCGGGCGAAGGGGAATACGGCTTCCTTCACCGCGATATGATCGATCGCGCGGTCGATTTTCGGCAGGTCGGCGAGTTTTTCGCCCGCCATGACCCGCGCCGCAATCTTGGCGACCGGATGACCGATCGCCTTCGCGACGAACGGCACGGTGCGGCTGGCGCGCGGATTGACTTCGATGAGATAGACATTTTGTCCTTCTGGGCCATCCTTCACCGCGAACTGGATGTTCATCAGGCCCCGCACCTTGAGCGCAATCGCCAGCGCCTCGGTCTGCCGCTCGATCTCGGCAATGATAGCGTCGGGCAGGCTGTAGGGCGGGATCGAACAGGCGCTGTCGCCCGAATGGACGCCAGCCTCCTCGATATGCTGGAGTACGCCGGCGACGATCACGTCCTCGCCATCGGATATCGCATCGACATCCACCTCGATCGCGTCACGCAGATACTGGTCGATCAGGACCGGGCTGTCGCCCGACACCTGCACGGCCGTCTGGATATAATCCTCCAGCTGCGCATCGCTGTCGACGATCTCCATCGCCCGGCCGCCGAGCACATAGCTGGGCCGCATCAGCACCGGATAGCCGATGCGCTGCGCCACCGCGAGCGCCTCTTCGCCGCTGCGCGCGATGCCGTTTTCGGGCTGCTTCAGATCGAGCTCGGCGACGAGATCGGCAAAGCGTTCGCGATCCTCGGCATGGTCGATGGCATCGGGCGAGGTGCCGAGAATCGGAATGCCCGCCTCTTCGAGCGCCTTGGCGAGGTTGAGCGGCGTCTGCCCGCCGAACTGGACGATCACGCCCGCCAACTCGCCGGATTGTTGTTCGATGTGCAGGATCTCGAGCACGTCCTCGGCGGTCAGCGGTTCGAAATAGAGCCGGTCCGACGTATCGTAATCGGTCGACACCGTTTCCGGGTTGCAGTTGATCATGATCGTCTCGAAGCCCTGCTCCTCGAGCGCAAAACAGGCGTGACAGCAGCAATAGTCGAACTCGATCCCCTGCCCGATCCGGTTCGGCCCGCCGCCCAGGATCACGACCTTCTTGCGGTCGGAGGGCTGCGCCTCGCATTCGGGCTCGCCGAAGCTCGGCGCCTCATAGGTCGAATACATGTAGGGCGTCTTCGCCTCGAACTCGGCGGCGCAGGTGTCGATCCGCTTGAAGACCGGTCGCACGCTGAGCTTGTGGCGCAACTCGCGCACCTGCTCCTCGGTCACGCCGCCCGCCATCGCCTGGAGCGCCTCGCCGATCAGGCCGGGGCTGTACGCGGCCTTCTCCATCCCTTCGCGGATGTGCGTCGAGGCCAGCGCCAGCCGCGCGAGCCGGTTGTCGGAAAAGCCCATGGCCTTCAGTTTGCGCAGGCCAGACGCATCGTTGGGCAGGCCGTTTTCGATGACGCCCTTTTCCGCCTCGACGATCTCGGACAGCCGTTCGAGGAACCAGGGATCATATTTGGTGATCGCATGGACTTCCTCGACGCTCAGTCCTTCCCGCAATGCCTGTGCCGTCACCAGCAACCGCTCGGGCGACACTTCGGAGAGAGCCGCCTCGATCCGCGGCTTGGGCGCACCGACCAGCTCGTCGACCCAGTTGAGACCGACCAGCCCCGTCTCCAGCCCGCGCAGCGCCTTTTGCAGGCTCTCTGTGAAGCTGCGGCCGATCGCCATGACCTCGCCGACCGATTTCATCGCCGTGCCCAACACCGGTTCCGCGCCCTTGAATTTCTCGAAGGCGAAGCGCGGGATCTTGGTTACGACATAGTCGATGGTTGGCTCGAAACTCGCAGGCGTGACGCCGGTGATATCGTTGTCGATCTCGTCGAGCGTGTAACCGACCGCGAGTTTCGCGGCGACCTTGGCAATGGGAAAGCCGGTTGCTTTAGAGGCCAGCGCCGACGAGCGCGACACGCGCGGGTTCATCTCGATCACCACCAAGCGTCCGTCTGCCGGATTCACCGCGAACTGAACGTTCGACCCGCCCGTCTCGACGCCGATCTCGCGCAGGCAAGCGATGCTCGCATTGCGCATGATCTGATACTCTTTATCCGTCAGCGTCAGCGCGGGCGCGATGGTGATGCTATCGCCCGTATGCACGCCCATCGGATCGACATTCTCGATCGAGCAGATGATGATGGCATTGTCGTTCCTGTCGCGAACGACCTCCATCTCATATTCCTTCCACCCCAGCACCGATTCCTCGATCAGCACTTCGGTGGTCGGGCTGGCGGAAAGGCCGCCGCGAACGATCTCCTCGAACTCCTCGCGATTATAGGCGATCCCGCCGCCCGTGCCGCCCATGGTGAAGCTCGGCCGGATGATCGTCGGCAGCCCGACAAACTCCAGCCCCTCCAGCGCCTCGTCCATATTGTGCGCGATCAGCGAGCGCGGGCTTTCCAACCCGATCTTCGACATCGCCTCGCGGAAGCGCAGCCGATCCTCGGCCTTGTCGATCGCATCGGCATCCGCCCCGATCAGCTCGACGCCGAACTTTTCGAGCGTGCCATCTTCGTGCAGTGCCAGCGCCGTGTTGAGCCCCGTCTGCCCGCCCATCGTCGGCAGCAGGGCGAGCACATCGTCCGGCCGCTCCGCGCGCTCCTTAGCAATAATCTTGGCGACGATGGCTGGCGTGATCGGCTCGACATAGGTTGCGTCCGCCAGCTCCGGATCGGTCATGATCGTCGCCGGGTTGGAGTTGACGAGGATGATCCGATAGCCCTCTTCCTTGAGCGCCTTCACGGCCTGCGTCCCCGAATAATCGAACTCGCATGCCTGGCCGATGATTATGGGACCGGCGCCGATGATAAGGATGGAAGAGATGTCAGTGCGTTTAGGCATGGGTGGTTTCTTGCTCTGTGGCCCTCGCCCCCTTTAGGGGGAGAGGGTTGGGAGAGGGGGCATGACGAAACGGCATCCGGTCACACGACAGCGCGCCAAGGAACTGCGCACCAAAATGACGCCACCGGAACGCGCTTTGTGGTCGGTGCTCCGTGGCAACCGGCTCGGCACCAAATTCCAGCGGCAGGTCGTGCTTCCGCCCTATATCGTAGACTTCGCTTCGCGTTCGGAAAAGCTCGCCATCGAAGTGGACGGCGAAAGTCATACAGGACATGAAGTTGAAGATGCCGCGCGAACCGAAGCTCTCGAAGCCCGAGGCTATCGGGTCCTGCGCTTCACGAACAATGAAGTTCTCAACAACATTGAAGGCGTGATTCGCGTCATCCTGATAACTTTGAGAAGAGACGGCTAAGCCCCCCTCTCCCCAACCCTCTCCCCCTAAAGGGGGTGAGGGAGCAGGTACTGCATCGCTAAAGTAGATGGAGGAGATGTTGGTGCAGCGAGACATTATAAAACTATCACTGAAATTATCGCTACTAGGATGCCAACCGCTGTCAGTATCGCGCTCCATTTCGTCCAGTTTATCTGGCTCTCTGGTTTCGCAGCCGGAACAACAATTCGATATCGATGGGAGTCCCCGTCTCTTTCCAAATAAGGTCCAACCCTCTTCCATTTGGAAGAAATGAAACTCACTCTTGGGTCGCCGCTAGTCATTGCTGGTCCAACATCCCCACAAACTTCGCGAACAGATAGGCGCTGTCTTGTGGCCCGGGGCTCGCTTCGGGATGATATTGCACGCTGAACGCGGGACGGTCTTCCAGTTCCAGCCCGCACAGGCTGCCGTCGAACAGGCTGACATGCGTCGCCTTCACGCCGTCGGGCAGCGTATCGATATCGACCGCAAAGCCATGGTTCATACTCGTGATCTCGACGCGGCCGTCTTCCAGCCGCTTGACCGGATGGTTGGCGCCGCGATGGCCCTGGTGCATCTTCACCGTCTTCGCGCCCGCCGCGATCCCGAGCATCTGATGGCCGAGGCAGATGCCGAACAGCGGCTTGCCGGTCTCCAGCAGCTGCCTGATCACCGGCACCGCATAGTCTCCCGTCGCCGCCGGATCGCCGGGGCCGTTGGCGAGGAAGATGCCGTCGGGCTCATGGCGCATCACATCGTCAAACGACGCTTCGCCCGGCACCACCGTCACCCGCGCACCGGCATTGACCAGATGGCGCAGGATATTGCGCTTCGCCCCGTAATCGATCGCCACGACATGGGGTCTCTCGACACAGGCTCTCGGCTCCGCTCGATCCTCGTTCGAGATGGGCGGGGGTTCGTCGGCCTGGCCTTCCGCATAGCCTTCGCCGAGCGTCCACAGCCCGTCGCGCCACTCATATTGCTGCGTCGTGCTGACCGTCCTGGCGAGGTCCATGCCTTCCAGCCCCGGCCATTCGGCCGCCTTGGCCTTCAGCGCATCGAGATCGAAGGTGCCGTCCGCGCTATACGCGATCACGCCGTTGGGCGCGCCCTGCGTTCGGATCAGCCGCGTCAGCGCCCGCGTATCGACGCCCGACAGCCCGATCCGGCCGTTGACCTTCAGCCACTGGTCGTAATGCTGGCTCGATCGGAAATTGCTGGGATCGGTCACATCCTCGCGCACGATACAGCCGAGCGCATGCGGATTGACGGATTCCATATCCTCGGCATTGGTGCCGACATTGCCGATATGCGGAAACGTAAAAGTGATGATCTGCCCGGCATAGCTCGGGTCGGTCATGCTTTCCTGATAGCCGGTCATCGCGGTGTTGAAGCAGACTTCGCCGACGGCATCGCCTTCCGCGCCGAAACCCCGGCCCCAAACGCATGTCCCGTCCGCCAAAACCAATACGCCCGTCGCTCCTTCGGGCGCAGTGTCTGGCTTGGCGTTCGCCATGGTCGGTTGTCCTGTTTCTTCGATTCTGCCGGGCGCGCAAACGGCTGTCAGCTAGGCGCGGCATCGGTCCGGGTCAATGCCTGTTCAAGCGCTTTATCCCCAGCTAGGAATTGCACTCGAAATATTCCATCCATGCTCCTGCGCAGGCAGGAGCCCAGAGCGGCATGCATCGGCGCTTGCGGCCCTGGATTCCTGTCTGCGCGGGAATACGGACTGACATAAAGGAAAAGACCCATGCTCCGCGACGATATCAAGGCCGCCCAGGTGGCGGCGATGAAGGCGAAGGACAGCGCGCGCACGTCTGCGCTGCGCCTCATCCTCTCCAGGGTGAAGGACCGCGATATCGAGCTTCGGACCGAAGGCGGCGCCAAGGACGACGACACGATGATCGTCGAGGTGCTGCAGAAGATGGTCAAACAGCGCCGCGAGTCGATCTCCATGTATGAAAGCGGCGGCCGGCAGGAACTGGCCGATGCCGAAAAGGCCGAAGTTGCGGTTATCGAAGAGTTTCTGCCCGCCATGAAGGACGAAGAAGAAACCGGCGCGATCATCGACGCGATCATCGCCGAACTCGGGGCGCAAGGCCCTCAAGACATGGGCAAAGTTATGGGACAATTGAAGGCGCGCCACGGCGGGGAAATCGACATGGGCAAGGCGAGCGGGCTGGTTAAGGTGCGGTTGACGGGCGGTTAGCGGGTTGACGCGACGGAACTTGCTGCCGACATGCAGTATTCGGTTCCCCCAAGCGGAAACCCAAAAATCAGGATATTCGATGCGTCGCCTTACTCTTTGTTGCCTGTTGCCCCTCGCCCTCGCCGCCTGTGCGGACGGACCCGTCGAAGAACCGGCTGAACCGGTCGAAGATGCGACGCTCAGCGAACCGCAAAACATCATCGCGCCGACCGATTTCGCCTCGCTGACCCTGGGCGGCACGATCCAGGGCCCGCTCGGCCCCGAGGTTGAAGCCTCGCTCGTCGCGCTCGATGCGGCGATCGGCGATATTGCAAGCCGGGTGCAATGTCCGGAAGGCGTGGATCCCTGCAACCCGGACGATGCCGAAGACGGCACGATCTACACCTATGTTCATGAGATACGCCCCGGTTTCGACGGCCCGAACGACGCGCCGTTCGAGATGCCCGAAAATGTCCGGCCGGTCGAAAGCGCGTCGAGCTTCTCCCTCGCCTTCCCCGCGCACGGCTTCACCGGCGTCGCCGGCTATTCGGTGCTCGACGCGGAAAACGTGCTCGCCGAGGGCTTCAACGCCTCGATCAGCTGCGTCGACGACCGGATCATCTGGAGCTTCCCCGAAGAATCGGGCTGGAGCACGGGCGAAACGATCACCTTTTTCTGGCAGTCGACCCAGCCTCCGAGCGGCCCGGACGGGGAATATCGCTTCGTCGCGGACGGTCTCGAGGCCACCGGACCGGGCCCGATGCCGACACCGGGCGGCGAGATCGCCGGCGTGTGCGAGTAATCCCCAGCCGGGCAATTGAATTCCGCGCCATTTCGCGCTAATCGGATTATAATAGGGCCATGTCCCTTTCGCCTGCATTTCTCGACGAACTTCGCATGCGGACGACGCTGTCCAGCGTCATCGGGAAACACACCAAGCTTCAGAAAGCCGGCCGCGAATGGAAGGCCTGCTGCCCGTTCCACAAGGAAAAGACGCCCTCCTTCACCGTCAATGACGAGAAGGGCTTCTATCACTGCTTCGGATGCGGCGCGCATGGCGACGCGATCCGCTTCCTCACCGAAACGCGGGGGCTTCCCTTTATCGATGCGGTGAAGGAACTGGCCGAAGGCGCCGGGATGCAGGTGCCGGCGCCCGATCCCCGGATGCGCGAACGGCAGGAGAAATCGGCCTCGCTGCGCGACGTGATGGAGGCGGCGGCGGACTGGTATGTGGATCAGCTGCACAGCCCCGCCGGGGCCGAAACCCGCGCCTATCTCGAACAGCGCGGTATCACGGCGAAAACGCAACGCGCCTTCGGTCTCGGCTTTGCGCCCGACGCGCGCGGCAAGCTGGAAGAAGCGCTCAAGGAATTCGGGCGCGACAAGCTGATCGAAGCCGGGCTGATCGCGGTGCCCGAAGACAGCGGCCGCTCCCCCTATGACCGGTTTCGCAGTCGGCTCATGTTCCCGATCCGCGATCCGCGCGGTCGGGTGATCGCGTTCAGCGGGCGGATCATCGGCGACGGCAAACCCAAATATCTGAACTCGCCCGACACGCCGCTCTTCGACAAGGGGCGGACGATCTACAATTTCGACCGGGCCTCGCCTGCCGCCCGCGACGCCAAGCGCATCATCGTCGTTGAAGGACAGATGGACGTTATCGCGCTCGACCAAGCCGGGTTCGGCGAGGCGGTCGCGCCGCTCGGCACCGCGCTGACCGAGCATCAACTGGCGATGCTGTGGCGCATCGACGAAGCCCCGATCCTGTGTTTCGACGGAGATGCGGCCGGGCAAAAGGCCGCGGCCCGCGCGATCGACCGCGCACTGCCCGCGATCCAGCCCGAACGCAGCCTCGCCTTCGTCCAGCTGCCGCCCGGGCAGGATCCGGACGATATCATCCGGTCGGGCGGTACCGACGCGTTGCGCGCGCAGTTCGAGGAACCGCTGAGCCTCGATGCGTTCCTGTGGCGCCATGAAGCGGCGAAGATCGATCCGAAAAGCCCCACCGCCCGGGCCAAGCTCAAACGGCGGCTCAACGAACTCGCGGGCGCGATCGGCGATCCCGCGATGCGCGAGGAATTCGGCCGCGATTTCCGCGAGCGTTTCTGGGATGCATTCGGCTGGAAGAAGAAAGAGGTCGATTTCGTCCGCGACGCGCTGGCCGCGACGTCCGGACGCAACCGGCTCCGGGGCCTCGATCTCTATATCCGTGCGATTCTGCTCGGCCTGTCCCGCTATCCGGGCGTGATCCAGTCCCGGGCCGACCAGATCCAGTCGCTCCATATCGGAGAAGGTCTGCTCGCGCGCTGGCGGGACCTGCTCGTCGCGGCGGCTTTTGAGCGGCCCGACCTTGATGAAGACATGATCGAGACCATATTGGCCAGTGCGGAGTTGGAATCGGCGGAAAAGAGGCATTTCTGGCGCGATCTCGGCTTTTCCTTCTTCTATCCGAAGACGGATCCCGAAATTGCGGTCCGCGACCTCGAAGCCGCGATCGATACAATCGCCCGCAGCCAGGAGCTCGACGAAAATCTGGAAGATGTCCGCGCCAATCTCGAGCGGGCATCGGAATCGGAGGATTTCGAAGGGGTCTGGAACAGGGAATCGGAACGCCGCAAGCGGTTGATGGAAGAAAAGCAGCGCTTGCACGATGAGTTGGAAACGTTAGGGGAAGCCGCAGCATAGCGGCGAAAAACACAAGGTTTTACATGGCAAAAGCAAAAACGGCGGCGAAGGACGATACGGACGCACCGGTTATCGATCTCAACCAGGCTTCGATCAAGAAACTGATCACCAAGGCGAAGAAGCGCGGCTATCTGACCTATGACGAGCTGAACGAGGCGCTGCCCCAGGACCAGATGGCGTCCGAGCAGATCGAGGACGTGATGTCGGCGCTGTCCGAAATGGGCGTCAACATCGTCGAGAACGAGGATGTCGGCGAGGAAGAGGCCGCCGAAGCCAAGTCCGCGCCCAAGGCGGTGGACGGCGACGAAAAGAAGGTCGTCGAGGCCCCGGCGAAGAAAACGACCGGCGACCGGACCGACGATCCGGTCCGCATGTATCTGCGCGAGATGGGAGCGGTGGAACTGCTCAGCCGCGAGGGCGAGATCGCGATCGCCAAGCGGATCGAGGCCGGCCGCGACATGATGATCATGGGGCTGTGCGAAAGCCCGATCACCTTCAATGCGATCATCGAATGGTCGGACGCGCTGAACGACGAGGAAATGCAGCTGCGCGAGATTCTCGATCTCGAGGCGATGCTGACCAAGGGGCCCTCGCTCGAAGATGTCGAGAATGACGACGACAGCGGCGAGATTTCCGAAAAAACGGCGGGCGTGTCGATCAAGGAAGATGACGACGAGTTCGACGATGACGGGGATGAGGACAGCGACGGCGATGATGGCGATGAGGACGAGGATCCCGTCGCCAAGCGCCGCCGCGAGGAAGATGAGGACGACGACAACCAGCTGTCGCTCGCCCAGATGGAAGAGGCGCTGAAGCCGGATGCGCTCGACCGCTTCGCCAAGATCACCAAGCTCTACCGGACCTTCTCGAAGATCCAGGAACGCCGGCTGGAGGCGTTGGGTACGACCAAGGATTTCCCGAAGGCCCAGGAAACGCGTTACCAGAATCTGCGCGAAGAGCTGACCGCCGAGGTCGAGAGCGTGCAGTTCCACGCGACCAAGATCGAATATCTGGTCGACCAGCTTTACAGCTACAACCGCAGGCTTACCGCGCTGGGTGGGCAGATGCTGCGGCTGGCCGAGCGCCACAAGGTACCGCGCAAATCCTTCCTCGAAGAATATATGGGCCGCGAACTCGAAGACGGCTGGCTCAAAAAGGTCGCGAAGATCGACGCCAAGTGGAAGAAATTCGCGGACAAGGAAGCCGAAGCGGTCGACCGCATCCGCACCGAAATCTCCGAAATCAGCCAAGCGACGGGCACCTCGCTCAGCGAGTTCCGCCGCATCGTCAACATGGTGCAGAAGGCCGAGCGCGAAGCGCGGATCGCCAAGAAGGAAATGGTCGAGGCGAATCTCCGCCTCGTCATTTCGATCGCCAAGAAATACACCAATCGCGGGCTGCAGTTCCTGGACCTGATCCAGGAGGGCAATATCGGCCTGATGAAGGCGGTCGACAAATTCGAGTATCGCCGGGGCTACAAGTTCAGCACCTATGCGACCTGGTGGATTCGCCAGGCGATCACCCGCTCGATCGCCGATCAGGCGCGCACGATCCGTATCCCGGTCCACATGATCGAGACGATCAACAAGCTCGTGCGGACGAGCCGCCAGTTCCTCCACGAGCAGGGCCGCGAAGCGACGCCGGAGGAGATGGCCGAGCGTCTCTCGATGCCGCTCGAAAAGGTCCGCAAGGTGATGAAGATCGCCAAGGAACCGATCAGCCTCGAAACGCCGATCGGCGACGAGGAGGATTCGCATCTCGGCGATTTCATCGAGGACAAGAATGCGATCATCCCGGTCGACGCGGCGATCCAGTCCAACCTCAAGGAAACCGTCACTCGGGTGCTCGCCAGCCTTACCCCGCGCGAGGAACGCGTGCTGCGCATGCGCTTCGGCATCGGCATGAATACCGATCACACGCTCGAAGAGGTCGGCCAGCAGTTCAGCGTGACGCGTGAGCGGATCAGGCAGATCGAGGCGAAAGCGCTGCGCAAGCTCAAACATCCGAGCCGCAGCCGGAAAATGCGCAGCTTTCTCGACCAGTAGCACGAGCGAAAAACCGGAAATCGGGCTCGCCCGTCCCGCGCGGTCTTTCCCGTCGCGGGACGGTCGCCCACCCCTTCTTAACTTCCGTCAATTCTCCCCTAATGCGATTTAAACCCTGTCTTTACGGGCTCGCTTTAAGAGGAGGGTTTGCGCGGCGCGACGGCGCCGTCAGTTGCAGTTCGAAGGGAAGCTCAAGATGATGCACGGCGTGGCGAAAACCGCTGAACAGAACAGTCTCGGCGCGACGCTTTCCGGCATGATCGAAACCGACGGTTCGGCAGGCCGCCGCTATGTCACTGGTGCCGAACTCAACAACGGCCGGGAAGCCGCCCGCAATCTGGCCGACGCTGTCCATTATCTCAGCATCCTGCATGGCCAGCATCCCGGTGTCGTCGAACTCGCCGCGATGAAGACCGCGCTGCCCGAAGCGCGCGCCTGGCTGGATCAGGCCGAACAGGGTTTTGCCCGCGAACGCCTTTTCCTCTCGCAACTCGTCGTCGCGGCCGGGCCGCTTCCCAGCACGCCCGGTCATGACAAGAGCGAAGCCGCGGTGCTCAGCCAGCGCCACGCGATCGAGACACTGGCCCGGTCCGAACGCACGGGCTGCGCGCTCGGCGCGGCGATCGCGCTGGTGCTGGACTGGCAGGCCATTCGCGCCGTGCTGATCGCGGCGGCCGAAAAGCTCGAGGTCGAGGCGCCCCGCTCCGCCCTGCCCGTCGACAGCGACACGCTGGAGCTCGCCGACGCGATCGGCGCCGATCCCGCGATCCAGCGCGCCATGGCCTTCGGAGCCGAGCAGATACTCGCCCAGCATCGCGGCCTGTGGAACCTGCTCGAAGCCCGCGAAGCCGCCCGCGATATCTGGTAGGAAGCGGCGTCCACGCGCGCCAATTTGAAAAGCTGACACTTCCGACGGTTGCAACGCGCAACCCTTCCGCCTATCGATGATCGCTTGACGTTAACGGAAAGGTCCCTCGCCGGGCCTGATGCAAGCCCAAGGAAGGACCGCGCGTGCGTTTTGACGGAACCAAGGACTATGTCGCCACCGATGATCTGAAGGTGGCGGTCAACGCAGCCGTGACCCTGCGCCGCCCGCTGCTCGTCAAGGGCGAACCGGGCACCGGCAAGACGGTGCTCGCGCACGAGATCGCCAAGGCGATCGACGCGCCGCTGATCGAGTGGAACATCAAGTCGACGACCAAGGCGCAGCAGGGCCTCTATGAGTATGACGCTGTGGCGCGGCTGCGCGACGGCCAGCTCGGCGACGAGCGCGTCCACGACATCGGCAACTATATCAAGCGCGGCAAGCTGTGGGAGGCGTTCACCAGCGAGGAACTGCCCGTCCTGCTGATCGACGAAATCGACAAGGCCGATATCGAGTTCCCGAACGACCTCCTCCAGGAGCTCGATCGGATGGAGTTCTACGTTTACGAGACGAAGGAAGAGATCGTCGCGAAAGAGCGGCCGATCGTCGTCATCACCTCGAACAACGAGAAAGAGCTGCCCGACGCCTTCCTGCGCCGCTGCTTCTTCCACTATATCAAATTCCCCGAGCGCGAGACGATGCAGGAAATCATCGACGTCCATTTCCCGGACATCCAGAAGATGCTCGTCTCCAAGGCGATGGACATCTTCTACGAGGTCCGCGACGTGCCGGGCCTCAAGAAGAAGCCGAGCACGAGCGAACTGCTCGACTGGCTGAAGCTGCTACTCCACGAGGACATGCCGCTCGAGGTGCTGACCTCGCGCGACCCGAAGAAGCTCATCCCGCCGCTCCACGGCGCGCTGCTGAAGAACGAGCAGGATGTGATGCTGTTCGAACGGCTCGCCTTTATGAGCCGGCGCGAAGGTTAGAGAGGTTTTCCGCAGATGGCGCCCGCCGGTAAAGGCGCCACCCGCTTCGCTCACATCCGCGCGCGCCTCGAGACGCTTGATTTCGAACGCCACTGGCAACGCCGGCTCTACGAATTCCTGCTATTCGGTTTCAAACAGGCCTGGGCCTGCCTGTTCGGCGGACTGATGCTGGCGCTGCTGCTCGGCACCTTCCTCTTCTATCCCGACAACGCCCCACTCACCCGCTATGATTTCCTGACCCTGGCCGCGCTTGCGATCCAGGTCGCGATGCTCGCCTTCCGGCTCGAAACGCTGGACGAGGCCAAGGTCATCCTGATCTTCCACATCGTCGGCACGGTGATGGAGCTTTTCAAGACGGCAAACGGCTCCTGGCTCTATCCCGAAGCGAGCGTGTTGCGAATCGGTGAAGTCCCGCTCTTTTCCGGTTTCATGTACGCCGCGGTCGGCAGCTATATCGCGCGGATCTGGCGGATATTCGACTTCCGCTTCAGCCGCTATCCGCCGGTCTGGACGACCTATGCGCTGGCCGCCGCCATTTACGTCAACTTTTTCGCGCATCACTGGCTGCCCGATATTCGCTACCTGCTGTTCGCGCTCACCGCCCTGCTCTTCTGGCGCTGCCGGATCTGGTTCCGACCCTGGCGGCGACCGCGCTGGATGCCGCTGCTCCTCGGCTGGCTGCTCGTCGCGCTCTTCATCTGGTTCGCCGAAAATATAGGCACCTTCGCCCGCGCCTGGACCTATCCGGGACAGGAGGATGGCTGGGAGATGGTCTCGCTCGCCAAGCTCGGCAGCTGGTACCTTCTGATGATCATTTCTTTCGTGCTGGTCGCGATCGTCAACCGGCCGCGCGCGCCGGACGAGCCTTAGTGCAGCACCAGCCCGCCATCGATCACGATCGACTGGCCGGTCACATAGCTCGCCGCATCCGAGGCCAGGAACAGGATCACCGACGCCACTTCCGACGGTTCGGCGAAACGGCGCATCGGGACGGTGCGCAGCAGCTTCTTCTTGAGGTCTTCATTCTGGTCGACGCCCGCCGTCATCCGCGTCCGGATAAAGCCCGGCGCGACCATGTTGGAGCGCACGCCCTGCTCGGCCCAGGCATCGCCCTGGGCGCGGGTCAGTCCGAGCAGCGCCGTCTTGCTCGTCGTATAGGCCGGGGCCTTCGGATAGCTGAGGAACGACGCGCAGGATCCGACATTGACGACCGCGCCGCCCTCCCCCGCCCTGAGCAGCGGCAGCAGCCGTTCCGACAAATCGTGCACGGCGATCAGATTGACCTCCAATCCGCGCCGAAACGCGTCCATCTCGAACTCGTTCGACCCGCCAGACTGGCCGGCATTGTTGACGAGGACGTCGAGCGCCTCGATCCCCTCGCACAGCGCCGCGCGCTGGTCCGGATCGCTCATCTCGCAACGGACATAGGCGAAAGCGGACAGATCGTCCGCATAGTCGGACGGATCGGCCCGCGTGCCGGTAATCGTCACATCCGCGCCCGCATCGGCAAACGCCCGTGCCGTCGCCAGCCCGATTCCCTGGCTGCCGCCCGTCACCAGCATCGATTTTCCCGAGAAACCGCCCATGACCCCTGCCCCTTTCATGTCCCGATTGTACTTTCCTACTCTCGCCCAATCTGTCATGCTTTACGAGCGCGTCAACCTGAACCTGTGGCAATGAAAGGGCTCGTGCGCGCGGAGGCGGGACTTCTTGTGACAACCCGCTCAATAGACGAATTATATCAATAGGTTAGAAAAATGTTCTTTTCCTTTGTCGACGAACTCCGGACCGCCGGCATCCCGGCCAGCCTGAAGGAGCATCTGACCCTGCTCGATGCGCTCGACAAGGATGTGATCGAGCGGACGCCCAACGAATTCTACTATCTCGCCCGGGCGACCTTCGTGAAGGACGAGGGCCTGCTCGACCGGTTCGACCAAGTGTTTGCGAAGGTCTTCAAGGGCATCGAAACGACCTATGGCGAAGACGCCGTCGAACTTCCCGAAGACTGGCTTCGCGCGGTGGCCGAGAAATATCTTTCCGAAGAGGAAATGGCCGAGATCGAGAAGCTCGGTTCCTGGGAAGAGATTATGGAGACGCTCAAGGAGCGGCTCGAGGAACAGCAGAAGCGCCATGAGGGCGGCAACAAATGGATCGGTACTGGCGGCACCTCGCCCTACGGAAACAGCGGCTACAATCCCGAAGGCGTGCGGATCGGCGGCAAAGGCAAGCATGGCAAGGCCGTGAAAGTCTGGGAAAAGCGCGAGTTCCAGAATCTCGATTCGACCAAGGAACTCGGCACCCGCAACATCAAGGTCGCGCTGCGGCGCCTCCGCAAGTTCGCGCGCGACGGCGCGCAGGACGAGCTCGACATCAAGTCGACGATCGACGGCACCGCGCGCAAGGGCTGGCTCGACATCCATATGCGCGCCGAACGCCGTAACGCGATCAAGGTGTTGCTCTTCCTCGATGTCGGCGGCTCGATGGATCCGCATATCAAGCTGTGCGAGGAGCTGTTCAGCGCGGCGACCACCGAATTCAAGAATCTCGAATTCTTCTATTTCCACAACTGCCCCTATGAAGGGCTGTGGAAGGACAATCACCGCCGCTTTTCCGAGCGGACGCCGACCTGGGATGTGCTTCACAAATTCGGTCATGACTATAAGCTGGTGTTCGTCGGCGATGCTTCGATGAGCCCCTATGAGATTACCCATCCGGGCGGTTCGGTCGAGCATTTCAACGAGGAGGCCGGCGCCACCTGGATGCACCGGCTGACCAACACCTATCCGGCCGCGGCCTGGCTCAACCCGGTCCCCGAAGCGCAATGGGGCTATTCGCAGAGCACGAAGGTCATCCGCGAACTCATGAACGATCGCATGTACCCGCTGACCCTGGACGGCCTCGACGACGCGATGCGGGAGCTGACGCGCAAGCACGGGAATTGATGCTGCGATCGCTCGCAAAGGGTGCGGTCGTGTCGGCCGGCGCGGCGGTCGCCGGCCTTATCGCCGGCAACGCCCTTTTCCCGCCCGAACCGTCGCGATCGGCGATCGACGCCCTCCCCTTTACGCTGATCGGGGCGTTCCTGATCCTCTGGCCATCTCATGCGCTGCTCCGGAAGAGGATCGGCGCACGTATCGTCCGATATGCGGTGCTGGCGGTTGCCGGATTCGTGGCGGGTGGCGCATTACTGGGGCTGACGCTCGCATTCGCAGGAGTATCGCATCCCAAAACGCTCGATCTAGCATTGATCGGCGCGAGCTATGGGGGCCTTACGGCGCTGTTCTGGGCATTGTTCGATTGGGCTATAATGCGCGCGTCGGCATCGATGAGACGGTCGAGGTAGAGGGATTTCGAGTCGCGCCCGAAACCGGGAGGTCGAAATGGATGATGAAACCAAATAGGCGAAGGAAAAGGCCAGAGCCACCTATGACGCGGCGGCCGACCGGTTCGAAGAACCGCCGCTCGGCTTCTGGTCGCGCATAGGATCGCGAACGGTAGAGCGCCTCCAACTGGCCGATGGAGCAGAGATGCTCGACATCGGCTGCGGCGCTGGCGCCTCTGCGCTGCCCGCAGCGCGGGCCGTGGGCCAAGATGGCAGGGTCGTCGGCATCGATCTGTCCGGCGAGCTGTTGGAGATAGCCCGCCGCAGAGCTGCCGCCGATGGTTTGGAGAACACCGAATTCCGCGTTGGCGATATGACGGCGCTCGATTACGCCGACGGACGCTTCGACACGGTGATCAGCGTCTTCTCGATCTTCTTCGTGCCGGACATGGAAGCGTGGTCGCCGAGCTGTGGCGGATGGTGCGGCCCGGCGGCCGGCTTGCGATTACGACATGGGGACCGGATATCTTCGAGCCCGTATACAGCCGCTGGCTCGATGCGCTCAAGCGCGAGCGGCCCGATCTGCACAGTGCGTTCAACCCATGGGACCGGATCACCGACGTGGAATCGGTGCGACAATTGCTGCTGGACGGCGGCACTACCGAGCCCGAAGTCGTAGCAGAGAACAGCGTGCAGCCGCTGCGCTCACCGGAAGACTGGTGGACGATCGCGCTCGGCTCCGGCTTGCGCTGGTCGATCGACGCGATGGACGTGGCGACCCGGGATCGGGTGAAGACGGATAATCTAGACTGGATCGCCGAGAACCGGGTAACCGAAGTGGCGACCAATGCGATTTACGCCGTGGCGCTCAAATAGCGGCAGATTCAATAGCGCAACACTGGCGCGCGGACTTTCTGCCAGGCCAGCTCGTCGGGCTGGGTCAGCGCGTCCAGATCGCCGGGCTCCGCCGCTCCGTCATCGACCCATTCGCGCAGCAGCGGGCTGCCGTTGATCACGTCGATGGCGAGGACGTCGTCGGTATATTCATATTTGAAATCCGTGCTGCGCCAGATCGCATAGTCCGGATAGAGACGCCGGATCGCCTTGAAGGCGAGCGCCTGGAGCCGCCACGGCTTGAACGCCTGATGATCGTAGAAATCGCCCTCGGGATGGATCTGCACGCCATGGCACAGCGTCCCGGCATGTTTGTGGAAGGTCGGCTCGAACCAGATTTCGCGCAACTTGCAACCCGTAAGCCAGTCGGGCGCGAGCCGCTCCATCTCGGCCAGTATGGATCGGGCATCGATATCGGGCGCGCCGAACAGTTCGAGCGGCCGCGTCGTCCCCCTGCCCTCGCTCAGTGTCGTTCCTTCGAGCATCACCGTGCCCGCATAGGCGCGCGCCATCCAAAGATTGGCAGCGTTGGGGCTGGGATTGATCCAGAGCCGATCGCCGAGCGGCCAGCCGAAGCCCGGCGCCGCATCCGGCTGCCAGCCGTCCATCTCGATCACGCGGCAATCGACATCGATACCGAGATGATCGACGAACCAGCGCCCCATCTCGCCCAGAGTCAGTCCGTGCCGCATCGGCATCGGCCCCGCCCCCACGAAACTTTCCCAGCCCTCGCGCAGGGTCAGGCCCTCGACGGGGCGCCCCGCCGGATTCGGCCTGTCGAGCACCCAGACGGACTTGCCATGCTCCGCCGCCGCTTCGAGCATGTACCGCAGCGTCGTAACGAAGGTGTAGATCCGGCACCCCAGATCCTGGAGGTCGATCAGCACCGTGTCGAACGTTCCCATCGATTGCCCGGTCGGGCGGCGCACTTCGCCATAGAGGCTGAATAGCGGGATGCCGTATACCGGGTCGGTCTCGTCCTCGGTCTCGACCATATTGTCCTGCTTGTCGCCCTTGATCCCGTGTTGCGGGCCAAAGGCGGCGGTCACGTTTATACCGGCGGCAATCAACGCATCGAGACTGTGCGACAGGTCAGCGGTCACAGACGCCGGATGCGCGAGCAGCGCCACGCGCTGCCCCTCCAGCGGCTTGCGGAGTTCCCGGTCCTTGAGGAGGCGATCGATACCGAACTTCATGCAGCCTCCGGTGGCGTCAATCGCGCGGCAAAGCAATCCTCATGGTGGAATTCCGGGTCGCCCTCAGGATGCCGATAGCCCCAATAAGTCTTGTTCTCGTCGGCATCGACAATGATCGCCGAAATTGCCGCTGGCATTGTTGGATAAATGCGATCGGCCGGGAGCACGACATCGACTTCGAGTGCGAAGTAGCTGTCGCCTGCGTCGAGCGGCGCGATCGCCGGATCGGACGGCACCTCGAGATCATGCGCGCCGTCGCGGAAGTCGCAAAAGCCATATGCCGCCCATCGACCGGATGGAGAAAAGTTGAACTCGCAATACGGTGCTGCGCAGGGCTCTTTCAGGAACAGCTCGAAGCAGGTGGTTTTCCAGAGGTCGTCCATGCGCTCCGGCTTGGCCGGGTCTGGAATAAAGAGCCGATCGACCGGGCAATCGACGAAATAGCGCAGCCAGAGCGTGTCGCGCGATTTCCATTCATGCGCCACTTCAATGCCCCGGATAAGTTTGCTCGGGGTATCGGGATGTCGTTGCAGGCTAAAGGTCATGGCACTCCGCTTGTCCTGAGCTTGCCGGAGGACTGTTCTTATTTTTGAGCGTTAGAAGAAGGGACAGGGCTTCGACAAGCTCAGCCCATACGGTTTTGGTAGAAGCTGCCCCATCCCCATGCTAACGGCCCGTCCAACATGACCGAATACCGATCAGATCTGCTGCGCCTACTCGAAGCGCGCGACTATATCCACCAGCTCACCGATGCCGAGGGGCTGGACACGCTCGCCGCCAAGCAGGTCGTGCCCGGTTACATCGGGTTCGACGCGACGGCGGACTCGCTGCATGTCGGCAGCCTCGTCCAGATCATGATGCTCCGCCGGCTGCAACAGGCCGGGCACAAGCCGATCGTCATCATGGGCGGCGGCACCACCAAGATCGGCGATCCGTCGGGCAAGGATGAAAGCCGCAAGCTGCTGACGGCCGCCGATATCGATGCCAATATCGCATCCATTCGCCGGATTTTCGAGCGGTTCCTGACATTCGGCGACGGCCCCACCGACGCGGTCATGATCGACAATTCCGAATGGCTCGACGATCTCGAATATATCCCCTTCCTGCGCGAGGTCGGTCCGCATTTCACGATCAATCGGATGCTCACTTTCGACAGCGTCAAGCTCCGTCTCGAGCGCGAACAGCCGCTGACCTTCCTCGAATTCAATTACATGATCCTTCAGGCCTACGACTTCCTCGAGCTGTCCCGCCGCGAAAACTGCCTGTTGCAGCTCGGCGGATCGGACCAGTGGGGCAATATCGTCAACGGCATCGAACTGGCGCGGCGGATTGACGGCACGCAGCTTTACGGCGTCACGACGCCGTTGATCACGACGGCGGATGGCGGCAAGATGGGCAAGACGGCGAGCGGCGCGGTCTGGCTCAATCCGGATGCGCTGAGCCCCTACGATTACTGGCAATTCTGGCGCAACACGCAGGATGCCGATGTCGAACGCTTCCTCAAGCTGTTCACCGACATGCCACTCGAGCGGATTGCCGAACTGGCGGCGCTGGAGGGCGCGGAGCTCAATGAGTCCAAGAAGATACTGGCCGACGAAGCGACAGCCATGGCCCATGGCGCGGACGCCGCCAAGGACGCGGCCGAAACCGCGCAGAAAACCTTCGAGCAGGGCGCGGTTGGCGAAGATTTGCCGGCGCTGGCCGTCGACAGCGGCACGATCGGCCTGCTCGATGCGATGGTCGAACTCGGCCTCGTGGCGTCAAAGGGCGAAGCCAAGCGGCTGGTGCGCGGCGGCGGGGCGCGGATCGATGGCGAGAAGGCCGCGGACGAGGCGGCCGTTGTAACGGTAGGCGAAGCGCCCGTCCGCATCTCGGCCGGCAAGAAAAAACACGGCGTGCTGACGCGCGCCTAGGCGGCCGATCGCTCGCGTTCGATCATCCGGTCGAGCCAGCGGAAGGTGAGCCAAAGTATCGCGAAACCCGCCAGCACATTGGCGATTGCTATCCCCGCATAGACGCCGGTCGTGTCGAAAAGGGCCGTCGCCGCGAACGCCAGCGGAACATAGAAGATCAGCGATCTGACGAGATAGATGGCAAGGCCCAGCATCGGCCTGCCCAACGCGTTGAACGCGCCGGCTGCGACGATCGTCACGCCGTAACCTGCGAAAGTTATCGGCACGATCCACAGATACTGGCTCGCCTCCTCGCTCACCACGGCCGAATCGCTGAACCGGCTCGCCAGCCAGTCCGCGCCGAACCAGAACCCGATCGCGACGACCACGCTCCAACCCAGGCAGACCAGAAAGGCGAAGCGGATGGCCTCGCGGATACGGTCATAGCGTTCCGCGCCCCAATTCTGTCCGGCCACCGGTCCGATCGAGCCGGACAGCGCCAGCATCGGGATCACGGCGAAACCTTCGAGACGCCCCGCGACGCCGAACCCGGCGACGACTTGGTCGCCATAGACAGCGATGATGCCGGTTACGACCGCTATCGCGATCGGGTTGACCGCATTACCCAACGCCGCGGCGACGCCGATCCGGGCGATCTCTTTCCAGCTGTCGAACACTTCGCCCCAGCTCGTGCGCTTGAGATTGATCAACCGGTCCCGGAACAGCAGCACCGGGATGATCACCAGCGGCATCACGACGCGCGAGGCGAAAGCGGCCCAGGCGGCGCCTTCGATGCCCATGCCGGCAATGCCGAAACCGCCGAAGATCAGGATGGGATCGAGCGCGATATTGACCGCCGCGCTGGCGATCATCAGCGCGCTCGGCACCAGCGCGTCGCCATTGGCGCGCAGGATGCTGCCGGCGACCTGGGCGAGCATGAGCAGCGGCAGTCCGTAGAACCAGATGCGCATATAGACGGTGATATCTTCGAGAACCCCGCCCTCCGCGCCGATCAGTGTGAAGAGCGGGCGGATCATCGCGATCCCGATCGCCGCGACGAGGATTCCGATGACAAGGGCGAGCACCAGACTGTGCGTCGTCAGACTGACGATCCGACTGCGATCGCGCTTGCCGATCGCGCGCGACAGTACCGACCCGGTTCCGGCGGCCAGCCCGATCGCCAGACTCGTCACCGCAAAGGCGACCGGAAAGGCGTAGCTGATGGCGGCGAGCGGCCGGGTCCCTAGCTGTCCGAGAAAATAGGCATCGACGATCGTGACCGAGAAGAGCGCGACGATCCCGATCGACAATGGGCTCGCCAGACGGACAAGCTGGATGCGCACCGAGCCCTGGGTAAGATCGCGCCTGTCGGCCATCATCAGCGCTTTGGGCAGGCACCGCGGCGCTGACAAGGGCCTTTCGTCGAAATTCTCGGTTTCCGGCGATTAGCGAATGGTAAACGGGAAATTATCCATGTCGCTTTGGCCGGGCTTAAAGAGTTTCCGCCATTAAGATCATGCGTTTCCAGCGGATTTGGGAGAAACCAGAATGAGTGCGCAACCTCTTGCTCAGCATATCTTCGACGTGGAGAAGCGTCGGGCTGCGCGCGATGCGGTTTCCATTCGGGCAGCATTGCACGAGCCCGGCGAAGACAGTCACGAAATCCTCGTCGGCAACCTTTCGCCGTTCGGCTTCATGGCGATCTCGCCCAAGGCCTATCGCGAGGGAACGCTGATTCGCCTCGACCTGCCGCTGATCGGCGAGGTGAACGCCCGCATCGTCTGGTCGCTCAGTGATCGTCTCGGCGCGGAATTCATCCGGCCGTTCGATGCGCGCGGCTATCGCCAACTGCTCGATTCGACTCCGCACAAGGCGAATAACGACGAAAGCTGACGGGGCCCGCCGCTATCCTGATCGCAGGAGCGGCACCGCAGCATCCCGCTTGAACAGATAAAGGGCAATTCGCGCCGCTTCGCCGCGCGCGCTGTCGAGCCCGCCCTCATTTTCGATCAGCAACCGCGCGTCGTCATTGGCCGTTGGCGCGAGTTCGGCCACGAGTTCGGGGGGCGCAATCCGGAATCCGACCTCGCCCGATTGCCGCGTGCCCAGCAATTCGCCTGCGCCGCGCAATCGGAGATCTTCCTCGGCGATCCGGAATCCGTCGTTCGTCTCGCGCAGCAGTTTCAACCGCGCCCGTGCGGTCTCGCTCAACGTATCTCCGCGCAGCAGCAGGCAGATCGACCGGGCATCGCCGCGCCCGACCCGGCCGCGCAGCTGATGCAGCTGGGCCAGCCCGAAGCGATCCGCGCCTTCGACGATCATCAGCGTCGCGTTGGGCACATCGACCCCGACCTCGATAACCGTGGTAGCGACGAGCACGGCGAGCTCGCCGAGTTGGAAACGCTCCATCACCGCATCCTTTTCCGGTCCCTTCATCCGGCCGTGAACCAGCCCGACCCGGTCTTCGCCGAACCGCGCCTGGAGCAGCCGGGCGCGTTCTTCCGCCGCGGCTTGGTCGGACAATTCGCTTTCCTCGACCAGCGGGCACACCCAATAGGCCTGCCCTTCCCCCGCGATATGGCGGCCAAGCCCTTCGACGACCTCGTCGAGCCGGCCGACGGACAGCACGCGCGTTTCGATCGGCTGACGCCCCGGCGGCATCTCGTCGAGCCGCGACACGTCCATCTCGCCATAATGGGTCAGGGTCAGCGTGCGCGGTATCGGGGTCGCCGTCATCACCAGCAGGTGCGGCGGCCGCTCGGCCTTCTGCGCAAGCATCATGCGCTGGGCGACACCGAAACGATGCTGTTCGTCGATGACCGCAAGCCCGAGTTTCCGGTAGCGAACCGCCTCCTGAAAAATGGCGTGCGTGCCGATCAGGATGTCGATCGAGCCGTCGGCCAGCCCCATCAGCGTGGACTCGCGCGTCTTGCCTTTGTCCCGCCCGGTCAGCACGGCGACGTTGACCGGCAAGCCGGAGAGCATGGCCGAAATCGTATCGAAATGCTGGCGGGCGAGGATTTCGGTCGGCGCGAGCAACGCACCCTGTGCGCCCGATTCCACCGCCATCAGCAGTGCATTGACCGCCACGAGTGTCTTGCCCGACCCCACATCGCCCTGCAGCAGCCGCAGCATCGGCTTGTCCTGCCGCACGTCCGCCTCGATCTCGGCGATACTCCGCTTTTGCGCGCCGGTAGGCTCATAGGGCAGTCGCAGCTGATCACGGAGGCGGGAATCGGGTTCCAGCGCCTCGCCCCGGCGGCTGCGCGCGGATTGGCGAACCAGCGCCAGCGCCAGCTGGTTTGCGAAGATTTCGTCATAGGCGAGACGCCGGCGCGCTTTGTCGTCAGCCGGATTGGTGTGGATCCGGCCGATCGCCATCCGCCAGTCGGGCCAGTCCTCCCGGGACTTCAGCCCCGGTTCGATCCACTCCGGCAGCTCCGGCGCGCGCTCGAGCGCCTGTTCGGCCAGTTGGCCGAGCCTTTTGTTGGTGAGCCCTTCGGACAGCGCATAGACCGGCTCGCGCTCCGGAATCTCGTCGATCTCCTCCGGTTTTACGACCGTGTCGGGATGAACGATCTGCAATTCCTGGCCGTACAGTTCCATCCGGCCCGAAATCGCCCGCACCTCGCCCAGCGGCAGCAGTTTCTTCGCCCAGCCCGGATTGTTGAAATAGACGAGCGAAATTACGTTGCCCTGCCCGTCCTGCGCCTGGATCCGCAAGGGGCTGCGCGGCCCGCCGGCCTTGTAGTCGATCGGCGTGACGATCGCGGTTACCATGCGCCCTGCATCCGCCATGTCGAGCGTCTCGACGCGCTTGCGGTCGATCCATCCCGTCGGCAGGTGAAAGAGGACATCGACAATCTGTTCGATCTTGAGCCGCCCCAGCGGCTTGGCCAATCCCTTGCCGACGCCTTTCAGCGCCTCGATTTCGGCAAAGAGCGGATTGAGAATTTCGGGGCGCATGATTAGATGGCTTCTATACCGAAGCCGGCAGGCCGCGCCAGCGCCTGTCGGCCTTTTGCTGTTGGAGCCGAAATGGATCACGCAAACCGCCTCAAACGCCTGAAGTTTCGCGCCTGGCATCGCGGAACCAAGGAAGCCGACCTGCTGATCGGCGGCTTTTTCGATCGCTTTTCGGCCGAATGGACGGAAGACGAGGCCGACTGGTTCGAAGCATTGCTCGAGATCGACGATGTGACGATCATGGCCTGGGCGATCGGCACCGAAACGCCGCCCGCCGGCATCGACGGCGCGATGATGCGGCGGATGCAGGAACTGGATTATATCCCGATCGCCAAATGACTGACATCCAGACGATCCTCGACGCCGATCAGCCGCTGACGCTGGCGAGCGCGCCCACCGGGTTCCTGCCCTCGCTGATGGCCGATCTCGCGCGCGCCGCGGCGTTCAAGGGCTTGCCCGCCGTCTATATCGCGCCCGACGATGCCGCGATGCGTGGCCTCGCCGATGCGGCCGCTTATTTCGCTCCCGAGATCGAGACGATCGCCTTTCCGGCCTGGGACTGCCTGCCCTATGACCGGGCGAGCCCGAGCCTGAGGATATCGGCGGAACGTCTGGCGGCGCTCCACGCATTGCAGCGCGAAACCGCGAAGCCGCGGTTGATCGCGACGACGATCAACGCGGTCACGCAGCAGACGCTGACGCCGTTCCGCGTCCGCCAGCTCGTCGCGCATCTCGCCCCCGGCGAGCGGATCGACCGCGACGAGCTAACCGCCAAGCTCCAGGCCAATGGCTATATCCGCGTCGAAAGCGTTGCCGATGCCGGGGAGTTTGCCGTACGCGGCGGGTTGCTGGATCTTTTCCCGTCCGGCGAAAAGGAAGCGCTGCGGCTCGATTTCTTCGGCGACGAGATCGAGAGCATCCGGCGGTTCGATCCCGCCGACCAACGGACGACCGGGCGCGCCGAAAGCTTCACGCTGCTGCCCGCCTCAGAAGCGCTGCTCGACGAGGAGAATATAAAACGCTTCCGTGGCGGCTATCGCGAACTTTTCGGCGCCACTGCGACCGGCGATCCGCTCTACCAGGCGATCAGCGAGGGCCGCCGCCTTGCAGGCATGGAGCATTGGCTGCCGCTGTTCGAAGACAAACTAGCGACCTTATTCGATCACCTCGATGCGCAAACGGTCTTCGTCCGCGACGCGGGAACGCCGGCGGCCGCCGAGGCGCGGTTCGAGGCGATTGCCGATTATTACCGGAATCGGGAGAATGTGGGCTCGTCCGACCCCGGCAGCTATCGGCCGCTCGCGCCCGAAACGCTGTATCTCTCGAACGAACTATGGGCGGCGCGGATCGCCGAGACTCCCGTCCACCTCACCAGCCCTTTCCGGGAGCCCGAAAGCGAAACGGTGGTCGATCTCGGAGTGGAGAGCGCCCGCGATTTCGCGCCCGAGCGCAAGGCCAATGCCAATATCTACGAAGCGGTCGTCGACCATATCCGCGATTTGCGCGCGCAGGACAGAAAGGTGGTTCTCGCCAGCTATAGCATCGGCGCCCGCGAGCGGCTCGGCGGACTGCTCGAGGAGCATGGCCTGGACGGCGCCGGCATGGCCGATAACTGGCAGAGCGCGCTCGGCGCGGACGTCGCGCTGGCGATCATCCCGCTCGATCACGGCTACACGGCCGAAAATGTCGCCGTCCTTACCGAGCAGGACATGCTCGGCGACCGGCTCCGCCGCCGGACGCGCCGGAAAAAGGATGCCGACGCCTTTTTCAACGAACTGGCGACGCTCTCGCCCGGCGATCTCGTCGTCCATAGCGAGCATGGCATCGGCCGCTATGAAGGCCTGACCTCGATCCCGGTCGGCAATGCGCCGCATGATTGCGTCGCGCTCGAATATGCGGGCGGCGACAAGCTCTACGTCCCGGTTGAAAATCTCGACGTGCTGTCGCGCTACGGCGCGCAGACCGAGGGCGTGACGCTCGACAAGCTCGGCGGCGAAGGCTGGCAGCGGCGCAAGGCGCGGATGAAGGACCGGATCCGCGAGATCGCCGGGGACCTGATCGCGACCGCCGCAGCACGCGCGCTGCGCAAGGCCGATGCCGCCGAACCCGATTCCAGCTATGCGAGCTTCGTCGATCGCTTTCCCTATGCCGAAACCGAGGATCAGGACCGGGCGATCGACCAGGTCATCGCCGATCTCGGCAAGGGTACGCCGATGGACCGGCTGGTCTGCGGCGATGTCGGGTTCGGCAAGACCGAGGTGGCGCTGCGCGCGGCCTATGTCGCCGCGATGGCGGGCATGCAGGTCGCGCTCGTCTGCCCGACCACCCTGCTCGCGCGCCAGCATTTTACCAATTTCCAGGAGCGTTTTTCCGGCTTTCCAATGAAGATCGGGCGGCTCTCGCGCCTCGTGCCCGCGAACGAGGCCAAGGCAACCCGCCAAGGCGTTGCCGACGGCTCGGTCGATATCGTGATCGGCACCCATGCACTGCTCGCCAAGTCGGTCGAATTCAAACGGCTCGGGCTCGTCATCGTCGACGAGGAGCAGCATTTCGGCGTCGTCCACAAGGAACGGCTGAAATCGCTCAAGGCCGACGTCCATGTCCTGACGCTGACCGCGACGCCGATCCCCCGCACGCTCCAGATGGCGATGTCCGGCCTGCGCGAACTCTCGGTCATCCAGACGCCGCCGATCGACCGGCTCGCAGTGCGCACCTATGTCATGCCCTGGGACCCGGTCGTGCTGCGCGAGGCGCTGCTGCGCGAACATTATCGCGGCGGGCAGAGCTTCTTCGTCGTACCGCGCATCTCCGACCTGCCCGAGATCGAGGAGTTCCTGCGCGAGGAAGTGCCCGAAGTCCGCTTCGTCACCGCGCATGGCCAGATGGCGCCGACCATCGTCGAAGAGCGGATGAGCGCCTTTTACGACAAGCGCTATGACGCCCTCCTCTCAACGACGATCGTCGAAAGCGGGCTCGATATCCCCTCGGCCAACACGCTGATCGTCCATCGCGCGAACCAGTTCGGTCTCTCGCAGCTTTACCAGCTGCGCGGACGCGTCGGCCGGTCCAAGGAGCGCGCCTATGCCTATCTGACGACCCCGGCCAACCGGATCGTCACCGAGGCGGCGGAAAAGCGGCTCGGCGTGCTCTCCGATCTCGAATCGCTGGGTGCGGGCTTCCAGCTCGCGAGCCACGATCTCGACCAGCGCGGCGCGGGAAACCTGCTCGGCGACGAACAGTCGGGCCATATCAAGGAAGTCGGGTTCGAACTCTACCAGTCGATGCTCGAGGATGCGATCGTCGCGGCCAAGGCCGGCGATGCCGGGATCGAGATGTCGGACAGCGACTTCTCGCCGCAGATCACGGTCGATGCGCCGATCCTCATCCCCGACGATTACGTCCCCGATCTCGATCTGCGCATGGGTCTCTATCGCCGCATGAACGCGCTCGAAAACCGGCAGGAAGTCGAGGCGTTCGCGGCCGAGCTGATCGACCGGTTCGGCGAGATACCGGCGCCGACGGCGAACCTGCTCAAGATCATCGAAACCAAGTTGAACGCGAAGCAGGCCCAGATCGCGAAGATCGATGTCGGCCCGCGCGGCGCACTGGTCGGTTTCTTCCGGGACAGCTTTCCCAATCCGGCCGGGCTCGTCGACTATGTCGAGCGGCTCAAGGGCACGGCCAAGCTGCGCCCGGACCATAAACTGGTCATCACGCGCAACTGGGGCGATCCGCAGGGCCGGCTAAATGGCGCGCTGCAGCTTTCCAAGGGGCTCGCCAAGGCGGCACGGTAAAACGGGCGCGACACCGCGAAAGGCGCAATAAACCGCCACATTTCGTACTATCCGTACCACCGTGTATACTGGTGTCCGGACAAGGAGAGTATGCGATGAAATTGGCCTTGATCGGTCTTGCCTGCATGGCCGCCGCTACGGCGGGGATCGCGATCGGTTCCACCCCGGAGATGCCGCCTCAGGACTCCGAAACGATCGAATCCGACCGCACGGTCGACAATCGCGTGACGATCCCAGTGAGCGTCGATGGCCGGGGCCCGTTCGACTTCATCGTCGATACCGGCGCCGAGCGCACGGTCATCTCGCGCGAGCTCGCCGATACGCTCGAGCTCCATGCGAGCGACGATGTCTGGCTGACCACGATCCTGAATGTCGAGCAGGTGCCGACCGTCATTATCCCGAGCCTCGGCGCGGGCCGCCGCACGGTCGACGATATCCAGGCGCCGGCTCTGGCGCGCACCGATCTCGGCGCTGCGGGCGTACTCGGTATCGACGCGCTGGAAGACCAGCAGGTGCTGTTCGATTTCGAGCAGGACAGAATGACGTTCAGCCAGGCCCGGATCGAGGAGAGCGACTGGTCAGGAGGCGATGTCATCGTCGTGCGCGCGCGGCAACGGTCCGGCAGGCTCGTTCTGGCGCGCGCCAATGTCGAAGGAACGCGCATCCACGCGATCGTCGATACCGGATCGGCGGTGACGATCGGCAACAATGCTCTTCGGGAGCGGCTGATCCGGCGCGGCCGCATGAACCCGGCCCAGTTTTTCACGATCACGTCGGTGACCGGATCGACCATGGACATCAATTATGCGTTCGTGGACGAACTGCGGATCGGCGGAGTCCGGCTCAACAACGTCCCGATCGCCTTTGCCGATACCGAACTGTTCCGCCAGCTCGATCTGGTCGACCGACCGGCCGTGCTGCTCGGCATGAATGCGCTCCGGGTGTTCGATCGCGTCCTGATCGATTTCGCCAACCGCCGTTTGCGGTTGCAACTGCCGACGGGCGGCCCTCCGGGGAATTCCGACATGCCGATGCTCGCCGAGCTTGTCTCCGAGACCCCGAGCGCCGACTGAGCACGCCGGAGACTGACCGTCAGGCTCGGCGTTCGACGAGCCCGGCCAGGTTCTCCGACGTCACGGGCGGCGCGCACAGAAAGCCCTGATAGAGTTCGCAGCCCTGTTCGGCGAGCAGGGTCAGCTGTTCGTCAGTCTCCACGCCTTCGGCAATGACCGACAGGCCGAGCGAGCGCGCCATTTCGATGACGCCGGTAACGACGATCCGGTCGCGCGCGCTGCCCGCAATGTCCTGGCTCAACCGGCGATCGATCTTCAGATAGTCGAGCGGCAGCGATTTGAGATAGGCGAGGCTCGAATAGCCGGTCCCGAAATCGTCGATCGCCACGCGAAAACCGTCTGCGCGAAGCGCGGCCAGGCGATCGGCGGCGACGCCCAGATCCTCGATCAGCCCGCTCTCGGTCACCTCGGCCGTCAGCCGGCCCCGATCGAAACCCGCCGCATCCACCATCGCCGCAAATCGATCGACGAAATCGGGCTCCGCCATATCGGCGGCCGTGACATTGACGGATAGTCTCAAACCGCCCAGCGCATCGGCCCAGTTCGCGGCTGCCTCCACCGCTTTCTGCTGCACATGCATCGACAATTCGGTCAGATAGTCGGAGCGCTCGGCGGCCGCGAACAGGGCGACGGCGCCCAGCTCGCCATAGGTGGGATGCTGCCAGCGCGCGAGTGCCTCGGCGCCGATGATCGCGCCGGACGTCACCGACACCTGGGGCTGGAACAGTATCTCGATTTCGTCGCGATCGAGCGCGTGCCGGAGATCGATCTCGAGCCGGCTGTCGCGCACGGCCTCGACCTCCTCGTCCTTGCCGAACACGCGGATCGGATGCGAGTCGCCGTCGCGCGCTTCGGCCAGCGCGACGCTGGCCCGCCGCATGACACCAGCAGCGTCCATGTCCGTCTCGACGCTCGTCACGATGCCGCATCGCGCCTTGAGCCGGATGACCTGGTCATCGGTGATGAAAGGCTGCTCGATCACCCCGGCGAGCTGGCGCGCGGCAAATTCCGCCTCGTCGAGCGAAACCGACGGCGCAAGACCGATCGCGAATTCCGCGCCCGCCAGCCTCGCCACCAGCTTGTTGCGCATCGGCATGCCGAACACCAGCCGTTCGATCCGCCGCGCCATCCCCTGCAACACCGCGTCGCCGGTCGCGCTGCCATAAGCCTGATTGATGCGTTCGAAGCGATGAAGCGAAACCAGCAGTAACGCCAGTTTCGGTCCAGCGTCGACATCCGCAGCTAGCTGACGGTCGATCCATTGATGGGCGCTGTGTACATCGCCGACCCCGGTCAGATAATCGCGTTCGCCGAGCGCCTGGCGGTCCGTGTCTTCATCGGGCAGCTCGATCCAGCCATCGATCTGGCCGGTCGCCTCGTCACGGGTCAGGTGATGCACCATCCGATCATCGCCGGCGCCCGGTGCGTCATGTGCGAAAGCGGTCGGCTCATTCGCATCGTCGAATTTGCGGATCGCCCGTTCGGACTCTTCGACTGCGCCGTCGCCAAGCGCCCCCAGAAAGTCGGACCATGGCAGGGAGGCGGCCTTCTCTGGCGGCAAGGCCAGCAGCCGCGCTAGCGCCGGCGCGAGGTTGACCGTCTCGGTTTCGCGATCGAGTTGCCAGTTCAGAGTATCGGTTTCCGCCCGGGTCGGCGTCGTTGCGTGCTGGTAACGCCCCCCTACGCGGACGGTGTAGCGGTCGGCGAAGCGCAGCGCCTGGACCAGTTCCTGCTCCCCGAACGGGCTCGCCAGATAATGCGTCGCACCGGCGGCGAGTACGGAATCGATCCGGGCGACGTCTTTTTTCGACACCAGCGCCAGCAACGCCGCGGCATTCGCTTCGACCGGCTCGGAAAGCGCCGTGATCGCCGCGAGGCCATCTTCGAACGCGCCGCGCGCGTCGACGACGGCGATGCGCGCGCCCGAGAGAATGAATCGCCGTTCCGCCTTTTCGAGCCGCCGCGCCGCGATCGGCGTCCACCCTGCCCGCTCGACGATCGCGGCCAACTCGTTTCTCTGACGAAACGATAGCAGAAAGAGCGGATTTCCGGTCGAGGATGCGAATGGCGCTATGATCTTGGCTCCGCTGCGGCAATACCGGGCATATTTCGGCGATACCTTAGAGCGCGACCCGCCCTGCGCAATGTTCCGATCCACACTTGCCCCTGCCACCGCCCCGTTTTAGGGCATGTCCCATGGCCTCAGACGCTCCGACGCAGGCACCACCGCTTACCGACGCCCATGGCCGCCGGATCAGCTATTTGCGTATATCGGTCACCGATCGCTGCGATCTGAGATGCCGTTACTGCATGTCGGAGAAGATGCAGTTCCTGCCGCGCCGCGATATCCTCTCGTTCGAGGAAATCGATGCGATCGCCGGGGCCTTTGTCGAGCGCGGCGTTCGCAAGATCAGGCTGACCGGCGGCGAACCGCTGGTCCGCGGCGGAGTCATGGATCTGGTCCGCATGCTCGGCCGCCATCGTGAGAACGGTGATCTCGACGAACTGACGATGACGACCAATGCGACGCGGCTCGCCGAACATGCGGAAGCGCTGGTCGATGCGGGTGTGCGGCGCGTCAATGTCAGTCTCGATACGCGCGATCCGGAAACCTTCCGCTATATCACGCGATGGGGCGAGATCGGCCGCACTCTGGACGGCATCGCCGCCGCCAAGGCCGCGGGCTTGCGCGTCAAGATCAACATGGTGGGCCTCAAGGGCCTCAACGACCGCGAAATCGTGCCGATGATGCGCTGGTGCGCGGACGAGGGCCATGATCTGACCCTGATCGAGACCATGCCGCTCGGCCAGATCGACGATGACCGGCATGACCGCTATCTGCCGCTCGACGCCGTGCAGCGCGATCTCGAGGACCGTTTCACGCTGGTTCCGCTGATGGAGCGGACCGGCGGGCCGGCCCGCTACTGGAATGTCGGGGAACTGGGCCTCAAACTGGGCCTCATCACGCCGCTGACCAACAATTTCTGCGCCGGCTGCAACCGCGTCCGGATCACGGTTTCGGGCAAGATCTATATGTGCCTCGGCCATGACGATCACCTCGATCTCAAAACCGCGTTGCGCGAAGGCGGGCGCGAGGCGCTCGACCGGGTTTTGGACCAGGCGATGATCCTCAAACCGCTCGCGCATGATTTCGCGATCCGCGCGGACAATGCCGAACCGGCCGTCTCCCGCCATATGAGCGTGACCGGGGGATGACGATCGACCGGAAATACGCCCTTGTCGCATCGCCAACCGAAGAGGCCCAGGAGGCCGAGGCGCTGCTCCGCGAACATCATGACTTCGTCGATCTCAAGGACGCGGAGGGCGTTATCGCGCTCGGCGGCGACGGTTTCATGCTGCAAACGCTTCACCAGATGCTGGCCGAGCATCGCATCAAGCCGGTGTTCGGCATGAATCTCGGCACGGTCGGCTTCCTGATGAACGAATGGCGGCCCGTTGGGCTCGAGAAGCGGCTGGCCCAGGCGAAAACCTTCACCGTCACTCCGCTGCGCATGGACGCAGTCACGGTCGACGGCGATACGGTGTCGAGCCCGGCGATCAACGAGGTCTCGCTCCTCCGCGAAACCCGGCAGACCGCGAAGCTCGAGGTCAAGGCGGGCGGCAATGTCGTGATCGACGAGCTGGTGTGCGACGGGGTCATTGTCGCAACGCCAGCAGGTTCGACGGCCTATAACCTTTCCGCGCGCGGCCCGATTCTGCCGATGGGATCGAACATGCTCGCACTGACGCCGATCAGCCCCTTCCGGCCGAGGCGCTGGCGCGGAGCCATCCTGCCCGATACGACGCGCATCGCGTTCCGCGTGCTGGAGCCGCTGAAACGGCCCGTCAGCGCGGTCGCCGACCAGCGCGAAGTGCGGGACGTGGCGACAGTCGACGTGCATCTCGATACCAGCCTGACGCTCTCGCTGATGTTCGACCCCGAACATGCGCTCGACGAACGTATCGCGCGCGAACAATTCATCGTCTGAGACGCTTGCATCGCCCCATGAAGCGTTGCTATAGGCCCCCGTCTGCAAGGCGATCCCGAGAATCGCCGGGCAGTTTTCAAGGGCATTCCCCGGTAGCTCAGCGGTAGAGCAATCGGCTGTTAACCGATCGGTCGTCTGTTCGAATCAGACCCGGGGAGCCACTTTCAGCAGCTTTTCATCGAAACGCGGCCGGCCGGCTGTCGCGAGGCTTGATGCCGATCAAGCTTTTCGCGTGAAACCGGCGGTACGATTTTTTTCAGCCTCGCATCGAACGCCGTCGCGAGGCTTGGGAGTCGATGATGGTCAACCGGCGCCGTTTCATTGCTGCCTCGTCCGCCGCGGCGCTTTCGACATCACTGTCGGGATGTGCGGGAGGCGGCATGCGAGGGTATGACCGGGCCGCCGCCGAACTGAGATCGGCACTACCACCAAACCCCGAGATTCTGGACTTCATCCGCTTCGCCACATTGGCCGCCAACGGCCATAATGTGCAGCCATGGCGTTTTGCGGTCCGCGGCGGCCGCACGTCCATACTACCCGATCTTGGCCGGCGGACCGCGGCCGTCGATCCGGACGATCATCACCTTTATGCGAGCCTGGGATGCGCCGCCGAAAATTTCCTCATCGCCGCAGCGGCGTCGGGACGCCCTGGAGCGATGGATATCGCGACCGGGGGCGACGGCCGGATCGATATCGATCTCGCGCGGGGCGCCCGGCAGGAAAACGCGCTGTTCGATGCCATCAGGGAACGTCAATCGACACGGTCCGACTTCGATGGAAGGCTGGTCCCCCGGGACGACATCAGGCAACTTGTAAATGCTGCGCGGATCGACGGTGTTGCCGTGGAAATCTTCACGAGCGACGAGGATCGCGAAGCCATACTCGATCACGTGATCGCCGGAAATTCTGCACAGATGGACGATCCGGCCTTTGTCCGGGAACTCAGGGACTCGATCCGTTTCAACGCCGCCGAAGCGCTTTATGCCCGCGATGGCCTGTTCTCGGCCTGTTCGGGCAATCTCACCATGTCTGGCTGGCTCGGCCGGCGTCTGTTCGCCATGCTCTACCGCAAGAGTGCCGAGAACGACAGATATGCCAGCCAGTTGAGAACCTCAGCCGGCGTCGCCGTATTTGTTGGCGAGCGCCCGGATATCGCCAGCTGGATCGACGTCGGCCGCAGCTTCCAGCGATTTGCGCTCCAGGCGACAGCGTTGCGCATTCGGCACTCCCACATCAATCAACCGGTCGAGGTGCCATCGGTCCGTGCGGATTTCGCGCAATGGCTCGGCAATCGAGATGCGCGCCCCGATCTGGTCATCCGTTTCGGATACGCGCCCCCGCTGCCGATGTCGCTGCGGCGACCTGTTGCCGATGTGCTGATCGCCGACACTGCCTGATTCAAAAGATATGGGAGAAAAAGGCGGATGAACGCTGAAGACACGCGCCATCGCATCGTCTGGCACGATCTCGTGACGGGCGCCGTACCGGCGGCAATGCGCTTCTATGAAGACCTGCTCGGGTGGGAATATCTGATCGAGCACAGCACAGACTTTGTCTGGCGGTCGGGCGAAGCCGATTACCCGCTGATCATGGCGGATCACGAGGCCCATGGCGGGTTCGTCAACCCCGGCATCGAGACACCGTCCTATTGGTTGCCCTTCGTGACGGTGGATGAAGTGGACGCCGCGGTCGAGAGGGCGACGGGGCTCGGCGGGACGATAGAGCGCGCGCCATTCGACATTCCCGGCGTGGGGCGCAGCGCCGTCTTGCACGACCCTGACGGCGCCGCCATATGCCCGTTCGTTCCGTCGCACGGCTATCCGCAACCGAAAGGCCTGTTTACGCGCGACCAGTTGTTCGGGCCGGCGAGTCCCGATACGGCCAAATTCTACGCAGGCCTTTTCGGCTGGGAAATGGCCGAGCGCCGCGGCCACACAGCCCTCGCGACCGCTGCCGATTCCAGCGGCGCGTCCGGTTGGATACCCTGGATAGCGACGGCCGATATCGACACTGCGATGAGCGACGCGCGGTCGCTGGACTGCGAGATACTGCTTGACAGCACCCATGTTGAGGGGACGGGCCATCTCGCGATGATCCGGGCCGCCATCGGCGGAGTATTTTGCCTGCACGAAACCGGTTGAGCCATCGCCCCGGGGGCGTTCGACCTCGTCAGGCCGCCTCGCCGCTGTCGCGCGGACTCAGCTTGTACATTGCGAGTTCCCCATAATCCTTGGCGAGCTGGACCCGGCCGACATAATGGGTGCCGAACCGCTGCTCGGTTTCCAGCGCCAGGATCGCGGCGAAGGCTTCGGTCGCATAGACCTCGCCGGTCGGCGTGACCGGCTCGATCCGCGCGGTGCGCGTCACTTCGGTCCCGAAAAAGCTCGTCCGCATCGTTACGGCATCATGCCCCCGATAGATCGGGCCATGATGCAGCCCGATCCGCATGCCGCAATTGCTGCCGGCACAGTCGCGCAGCAGTTCGGGCACGTCGTTTACCTGCCGCTGGAGCTTGAGCACGATCTCGGCCGCATCGATCGGCGTCGCGATCACAGCATAGAGCGCATCGCCCCAGCTGTTCCGGTAGAGCACCTTGTCGCCATATTCGTCGAGCACGGCACCGGCCCTGCCGAGAATCTCGCTGGTAAAGAGCGGCAGTGCGGCTTCGGACAGCTTCGAAAAGCCGGCGAAATCCGCGAAGATCATCGAATGGGCGACCCGCGTCACTCCTTCGGGCATGGCGATATCCGGAGGCCGATCGAGTTTGCGATCGATCGCGCCCGGATCGATGATCTCGCTGTGATGGCCGAGCCGTTGCCAGATGCCGACATCGCTGTTGGTGCCGGCCGGAAGCGAGTTGTTCTCCTTTTGCGCAATCGCGAGCTGAACGGCGCTCGTGCGCAAATGCCGCGCACGCATACGGGCCAGCCCCATCGCGACGGCCGATCCATAGCTGAACATGTTCGGATCGCCGATATAGCCCATATCGGTCGCATAGCTGACCCGCGCCGCGCGTTCGAGACAATGGTCGAACCGTTCGACCCAGGCCTCGCCGCCGGGCCGCACCGACTGGGTGACGAAATCCTCGCGCTCGAAGGGCAGCACGACATGGAGTTCCAGGCCGCGCCGCAAGATCGCCTCCGCAACAATAATGTCGGCGCCGCAGGCCAGCGCGCCATAGGCCGTATCGGGATTCAACGCGTCGAGCGCCGCCTCGATTTTCTCCGCGAGCGCCGCTTCCGCCGCCGCGTCGGCCACGAACATATGGCCCGTATAGACCAGAACCGGCGAGGGCCGGAGCGCTTCGAGCAGCGGCGCGATCGTCTCGGCCATGTCGGGAGCGACCTTGGCGATCAGCATCATCTGGCGGAATGTCGACGCCTTGGATCCGACACTGGCATCGGACCAGCTGACCGCATCGGCGATCGCGGCATAGGCCTCGCTCGCACGGCCCAGCAGCACGTTCGCCTCGGCGGCCGTGGCGGTCGCATAGAAACCGCTGGGCTTCGCAACGGCCGGGTCTTCCAATATCTTGTGCGCCAGTTCTTCCGCGCACGGACGGTCTCCGGCGAGCAGCGCCGTCGTCGCCGCATTGATGCCGGTATAATAGCTGGGCCGGTTTTCGTAGACGGCGCGATAGGCCTTGCTGGCCTCGGCAAACAACGCCGCGCGCTCATCATCATCGGCCTTTTCGGCCAGGTCCTTTTTCAGCCGCCCCCAGAGCGCCAATATGTCGTCGTCATCGATCGCGCCGAGCCCGGCCTGCTCGTAGAAATCGAGCGCCATGTTCGTGTCGCCCATGCGCGCAAGGGCGAGGGTGGCGATATAGGCGAGCCGCGGGGTTTCGATCCCCTCCTCGCGCGCCGACATCGCGATGTCATAGGCTTCGAGATTGTCGCCGCGCGACAGCGCATCGTCTGCAAGGACGACCGGGTCTGCGGCCGCCATCACCGCCGCGGCCGCGCCGACGGCACAACCCGGCAGGTCATGCTAGCCGCTATCTCAGCGCCCCGTGGCAATGTTTGAACTTCCGGCCCGACCCGCACGGGCATGGCGCATTGCGGCTCACCTTGCCCTGCCATTCGTCCGCGTTGCCGGCCGCCATTTCGTCGAGGCGCGGCGCAGCGGATTGGCGCGGCGGCAGTTTCGTCGTGACGAGACCGAGATCGCCGCCGTCGATATCGGCGCTGTTATCCTCGCCGGTCAGCGGATCGATATGGGTCGTGATGAAGTCGGGCAGCTCCGGCAAGGGCGGCGGCTCGGCCCGGGTAAAGGTCGCGAAGGCCAGCGTTTTCGTCACTTCCTCGCGGATATTGACCAGCATCTGCTGGAACATCGCAAAGGCTTCGCGCTTATACTCGTCGATCGGCTTCTTCTGGGCATAGGAACGCAGGTTCACGACCTGGCGCAGCGCGTCGAGCGTCGAGAGATGCTCCTTCCACTGCACATCGAGATTCTGGAGGAGGATGCTCTTTTCGACCCCCACCCAGTCCTCGGCCGGGATATCCTTCGATTTTTCCTCGACCTGCCGGTCGGCGAGTTCGAGCAGCCGTTCCTCGAGCAAATCCGGAGCGACCTCGTCCTCCTTCATCCAATCGTCGATCGTCGGCTGGAGCCCGAGAACCTCGTCGACCTGTTTCTTGAGGCCATCGACATCCCATTGTTCGGGATAGGTACCGTGCGGGCAATGGTCGGCCACGATACCGTTGACCGTTTCCTGCCGCATGTCGACGACGATATCGTCGACACCCTCGGCATCCATGATGTCGCCGCGCTGCTCGTAGATGACCTTGCGCTGGTCATTCATGACATCGTCATATTCGACGACCTGCTTGCGGATATCATAGTTGCGCGCCTCGACCTTCTTCTGCGCCGTCTCGATCGCCTTGGCGACCCAGGGGCTGACGATCGCCTCGCCCTCTTCCAGGTTGCTGCGGACCATCTTGGCGAACATCGTCTGCGGCCCGAAAATACGCAAAAGATCGTCGTCGAGCGACAGATAGAATCGGGACAGGCCCGGATCGCCCTGGCGCCCCGAACGGCCGCGCAGCTGGTTGTCGATGCGGCGGCTCTCATGCCGCTCCGTGGCCAGCACGAACAGGCCGCCGGCTTCCTTCACCTTTTCCTTTTCCGCCGCGACTTCGGCCTTGATCTGCTCGATCGCCTTGTCGCGTTCTGGCCCGTCCGGCATATCGGCCAGCTCGTCGCCGATGCGAAACTCGACATTGCCGCCGAGCTGGATGTCGGTGCCGCGACCGGCCATGTTGGTGGCGATCGTCACCGCGCCGATACGCCCCGCCTGCGCCACGATATGCGCCTCGCGCTCATGCTGCCGTGCATTGAGGACGGCATGCTCGACCTTTTCCTTGTTGAGGAATTCGGACAGCAATTCGGACTTCTCGATCGAAACCGTGCCGACCAGCACCGGCTGGCCTTTTTTGCTCGCTTCGCCGATCGCCTTGGCGATCGCCGCGAACTTGTCCATCTCGTCCTTGTAGAATTCGTCGGTATCGTCGATCCGCTGGATCGGCTTGTTGGTCGGGATGACCGTCACGTTCATCTTGTAGATGTCGAAAAATTCGGGCGCTTCGGTCAGCGCGGTACCCGTCATGCCCGCGAGCTTCGGATACATGCGGAAATAATTCTGGAAGGTGATCGACGCCAAGGTCTGGTTTTCCGGCTTGATCGGCACGCCTTCCTTGGCCTCGACCGCTTGGTGGAGACCGTCGGACCAGCGGCGACCTTCCATCATCCGCCCGGTAAATTCGTCGATGATGATGATCTCGTCATCCTTGACCAGATAATCCTTGTCGCGCTTCTGCAGCGTGTTGGCGCGCAGCGCCTGTTGCAGGTGGTGAACGACCAGCGTGTTCTCGTAATCGTAGAGATTGGCGCCTTCAAGCAGGCCGGCTTCCTCGAGCATGCGCTCGGCCTTTTCGGTGCCGTCTTCAGTGAGCGTAACCGCGCGCTGCTTCTCGTCGAGCTCGTAATCCTCCTCGTCGAACTGCTTCACGACCGCATCGACGCCCATATAGAGTTCCGACTTGTCCTCGGTGGGCCCGGAAATGATCAGCGGCGTCCGCGCCTCGTCGATCAGGATCGAGTCGACCTCGTCGACAATCGCGAAGTTGAACGGCCGGTGGACCATCTGCGCGCGCGTATATTTCATATTGTCGCGCAGATAATCGAACCCGAATTCGTTGTTCGTGCCGTAGGTGATATCGGCCGCATAGGCCGCGCGGCGCTCCTCTTCCGGCAGGTTCGGAACGATCACGCCGACCTCGAGACCGAGGAAGCGGTAGACCTCGCCCATCCATTCGGCGTCGCGCCGGGCCAGATAGTCGTTGACCGTCACGACATGGACACCCTTGCCCTCGAGCGCGTTCAGATAGACGGGCAAGGTCGCGACCAGCGTCTTGCCCTCGCCGGTCGCCATCTCCGCGATTTCGCCGCGATGGAGCACGATACCGCCGAGCATCTGCACGTCGTAATGGCGCTGACCCAATGTCCGCATCGCCGCCTCGCGTACCGTCGCAAAGGCTTCGGGCAGGATATCGTCGAGCGTTTCGCCGCCGGCAAACCGTTCCTTGAGTTTGGGCGTCTGCGCCTTGAGCTGATCGTCGTTCAGCGCCTGGATTTCCGGCTCCAGCGCATTGATCTGCGCGACGATTTTGTCGAGTTTCTTGAGATACCGATCGTTGCTCGATCCGAATAGTGATTTGGCAATGCCGCCAAACATGGGCGTTCCTGACGTTTATTGTGTTGGGGCGGCCATCGAAAACGGCCCGAAATCCCCTAAAAACCTAGGCGCGCGATGTAGGGATCGGTGGGAGGATAGTCAATTATTGCCCCGCTTCGCTCTCTGGGATTTCCTCGATCGTCGTGCTGAAGCGTATTCGGGCTCGCCTTGAAACCGGATTGCCATCATCGTCCGTATAAGGCGTTACCTGAAATCCTGAATATTCATATTGTTGGCAGAATTGGTTCTGTATCGTCTCCGCCAATCCATTCGCAGGCTCAACCGCGATAAGCTCGCAGCCTGCGACCGTTCCATCCGCAGCGAAATCGACGACAAACTCGGCCAGGTTCGCCGACGGCCTCATGCTCAGCGATAGGTCTTCATTACCACCGCCCGATCGCGATGGAATCTCCCATCTCACAGAACTGGAATATGATCCTTCGGTTGGGTTCCCATCCGCATCTCTCGCCGGTCTAAACCGTGCCCGAAAAGTGAGCGCTCCGCATGTTTGTTCATCGAGAAGTTCAGAGCCTGTGGACGAGGTAATCGTGCATTCTTTCACCTTGCCATCAACGCCGATCCGCAAACGAAAACTCGCTATCCCTTCTTCCTCAAGCCTAAGTGCCATAGGCGGATAATCGGCGGTGGTGATCCAGGATCCGGGATTGCCTAACGGCATGGCTGGCGATGGCTCTGCCTGAGCCAATGCCGGGCTGGTCCATGCACTGTTGGCGGCCAACGCAATGGCCATACCGATCGAGAAATTCTTCATGGTTGACGCCAGTTCAAAGCTGCTTTCCCAAAAACCTCGTTAAAGTCCTGCAGACAAACCGACAACTTTTCAGTTTCTCTATGCAGCGAGTAAGGTTAGTCGGGCGGTCATGACCGAAATGGACACCATTGGTATCGGCTTTCCAGATATGTCTGCGCTTGAGGGTATGCAGATCCGCGTTTCGCGCGCGGAATATAAGGATTGGGATCGCCATGACCTCACTTTCATCAAGTTAGAGGGAAACACCACCGTCGCTGGTGTGACGACACGTTCAAAATGTCCGTCCCCGGAAATCGAATGGTGCCGCGACGCGCTGGCGCACGGCGAGGCGCGCGCACTCGTCGTCAATGCGGGAAACGCGAACGCCTTTACGGGCAATCGGGGCCGCGCCGCGGTCGAGGCGATCGCGGCGAAAGCAGCGGCGCATCTCGATTGCGCGCCGCACGAGATATTCATTGCCTCGACCGGGGTAATCGGCGAGCCGTTGCCCATCGACAAGGCGGAAGCCGGGATCGAGGCCGCGTTCTCGGCCGACGAAGCCAGCTGGGAGGATGCGGCGCGGGCCATCGGCACGACCGACACCTTTCCGAAAGGCGCGACAGCCAGCGCCGTGATCGGCGATACGACTGTCCAGATCAGCGGCATCGTCAAGGGATCGGGCATGATCGCGCCCGACATGGCGACGATGCTCGGTTTCCTTTTTACCGATGCGGCGATCGACGCCGCTTTCCTGCAGGAGATGCTGAACCGCGCCGTCGCGAAAACCTTCAACTGCATCACGGTCGACAGCGACACGTCGACATCGGACACGGTGCTGATGTTCGCAACGGGCCAGGCCGGCAACGCTCCGCTCGCCGGACCCGACGACCTGGGCGCAGACGCCTTTGTCGCCGCGCTGGAGGCCGTCTGCCTCGGCCTCGCCCAGCTCGTCGTGCGCGACGGCGAAGGCGCGACCAAATTCATCGAGATCGCTGTGGAGGGCGCGGAAAGCGACGCGAGCGCCCGGCGCATCGCGCTCTCGGTCGCCAATTCGCCGCTCGTGAAAACCGCGATCGCCGGCGAAGATGCCAATTGGGGCCGGGTCGTGATGGCCGTCGGCAAGGCGGGCGAACCGGCCGACCGGGACCGGCTCTCGATCCGCTTCGGCGCGACGCAGGTGGCCGAAAACGGTCTCGCGGTCGAAGGGTATGACGAAGCGCCCGTCGCCGCGCACCTGACGGGCGACGAGATCGAGATAGGCATCGATGTGGGGATCGGCGAGGGCCGGGCCACGGTTTGGACCTGCGATCTCACCCATGGCTATATCACGATCAACGCCGACTACCGGACATGAGCGCCCATCGTTTTCACGCGCCGGTTTCCGCCCTGTTGCGCGAAACCGCCGAGACCATCGTCATGCCGCGCTTTCAAGCTTTGGCGGCGCACGAAATCGCCGAGAAATCGCCCGGCGACATCGTCACGGTCGCCGATCACGAGAGCGAGGAGCGGTTGTCCGCGGCGCTGGCGGCGATCTGCCCGGAAGCCCGGATCGTCGGCGAGGAAGCCGCCGTCGAAAATCCCGCGATGCTCGACGAGCTCGGCGAAGGGATGGTCTGGCTCGTCGACCCGCTCGACGGCACGACCAATTTTTCCGAAGGCGTGACGCCGTTCGCGATCATGGTCGCGCTGCTCGTCGATGGCGAAACCGAAGCGGGCTGGATTTACGATCCGGTAGCGCGGCGCATGTGCCACGCCCATCGCGGCAACGGCGCCTTTGTCGACGGCAGGAGCATCCGCGCCCGACCGACCGGCGAGCCCCGGCCGATCGCCGCGCTCGGCGTGCATTTCCTGTCGGAAGACGAACGCGCCGGCCTTGAGCGCCGCGCGGGCGGAAAACTGCGGATCGTCGCGATTCCGCGCTGCGCCGGCGAACAATATCCGCGGCTCGCACTCGGCGAAAACGACATGACGCTGTTTGCCCGCTCCTGGCCCTATGACCATGCGCCGGGCGCGCTATTGCTGGCCGAAGCGGGGGGCAAGACCGCCTGGCCGGACGGCACGCTCTACACGCCAACGAAAAGGCGGCCGGGATTGCTCTCGGCCGCCACGCCGCAGCTCTGGGATCAGGCCGCGGAAATCCTGTTCGGTTAGTTATGCAGCGACCGCGCTCTCGATCCACTGCTTGAGCTGCATCTTCGGCGCCGCCCCGACCTTTTCCGCGTGCTTTTCGCCGCCCTTGAAGATCAGCATGGTCGGAATGCTGCGCACGCCATATTTGGCGGCGGCTTCCGGATTTTCGTCGATATTGATCTTGGCGATCGTCACCTGGTCGGACATTTCATCCGACAGTTCCTCGAGCGCCGGGCCGATCATCTTGCACGGGCCGCACCATTCGGCCCAGAAATCGACGAGGACGGGGCCATCGGCGTTGAGGACATCCTGTTCGAAACTTCCATCGGTTACCGGCTTGGTTGTCATGATCTTAATCTCCTTATCGGTTACTCGTCATGTAGAGTGCCCCCTGCCCCGGCTCAACCGCTCGGCGACAAACTTTGCTCTGCGCGGGGCAAGCCGGGCTTGTTCGCTGCAACATCCTGATCCGACAGGGTAATCAGCCGCGGGCCAGAGGTGTAGAGGAGGCACGGCTCGATCCGGCGGCCGGGGAAAACCACCTCCAACGCCGCGGCATAGGCCGCCATCTGGCGCAGATGTCCCTCGGGAACCGTATCGATGCTGTCGGGCACCACGCGCCCCGTCTTGAAATCGACAACGCGGACGGCATCCTCGCCGACGAGCAGCCGGTCGACGGTGCCCGAGACGACGATGTCGCCGGCCACCGCCGCTATCGGCGCTTCGGCCAGCGCATCGGGGCCGAAAATATCGGCGAAAGCGGGGTCATCGATCACGGCGAGCGCATCGTCGGCCAGCCTTTCGCGCCGCGACGCATCGCCCAGTCCTGCCGATCGTTCGAGCCAGGCCAATGCCGCCGCCCGGCGCCGGGACGGCTCGACTTCGGGCAGCCGCTCGAACAGGGCGTGGAGCAGCAATCCGCGTTCCGCGGCCTCCAGCATCGCGGCATCGGGCGGCGGATCGGCGACGGTGTCCGCGCCGAGCGAGGACGGCGCGAGCGGCCGTGGTGGGCGTTCCTCCTGCGGCGCGGGCTGCTCCAGCCACTCGGGCTTTGCGAGATCGGCGACCACAGAGCGCCGGGAGGCCGCTGTGCGCGGCGAAGCTTTGGACACGGCAGCGCCATCGAACAGGCTAACGCCCTGCCAGAGATCGCTTTCCTGCCAGTCGCCGTCGAACCTGTCCATTGCGCGCTCGACCGCCGCGTACCAGCTGTCTTGCGGCGCGCCGTCCTTGTTCCGCGGCCCCAGCGATCCGCCGATCACCAGCTGCTCCTCGGCGCGGGTAAGCGCGACGTATAGCAGCCGCCAATGCTCCTCGCGATCGGCGGTCTTCTGGCGCTCTACGGCGTCGGCCAGCGCATCGACCTGTTCCGCCCGGCGCGGATGGGGCAGCGGGATGGCAGGGCGGTCGTCCGCGACCGAAAAATCGACGGTCCGGCTGCGCGCAAGGTCCGGATCGAAGGTCGCGTCGGCAAGGATCACAAGCGGCGCCTGCAGGCCTTTCGCGCCATGGACAGTCATCACGCGCACGGCATCGAGCGGCGCCGCCGGATCGCGCTTGATCTCGGCATCGCCGCGATCGAACCAGTCGAGGAAATGCTGGAGCGACGGCGGATTGTCGGCTTCGAACAGCAAGGCGGCGTTGAGCAGTTCCTCGATCGGATCGCGCGCTTCCTCGCCGAGCCGGGCGAGCAGCTTTTTCCGTCCATGGATGGGCCCGGAGAGGATCGATTCGAGCAGCTGATAAGGTGTGACAAAATCGGCTTGATCGAGTATTTCGTTTACAGCCAGACGCGTGTCGCCGAGCCCCGCAAATTCCTGATTCTCATTATCAATTTCATCGCGCAATGCGCTCCATAGACTAGATTTTCGATTTCTTGCGAGCCGATAAAGCTGATCCTGCGACCAGCCGATCAGTGGCGATACCAGCAGGTTCGCGAAATTGAGGTCGTCCTCGGGCTGGAGCGCGAAACGCAACGCGGCGAGCAGGTCCTGGATCGCCAGCGGATCTGTGAGCATCAGCCGGTCGACACCCGCGACCGGCACCCCCTCCTCGTGCAGCCGTGCGACGAGCAGCGAGGCGAGTTCGCCGCGGCTGCGCACGAGGATCAGCACGTCTTCGGGACGCAGCGCCCTGCCCTTGCTTGCAAGCCAGAGCTGGTCCGGCCCTTCGGCGAGCCAGTCCTTTACCTGTTTCGCCATCTTGCGGGCCAGCGCGAGCTTGGCGTCGGCGAGCCAGCCTTCCTCGCCCGGATCGGCATCGTCGACGGCCTCGCCGCGCACCGGCTTGAGCAGGGTCACCCGGCCCGGTCGCCCGCCATGCGCGCTGACATGGCTGCGCAGGCCGCCCGGCAGGCCGATCGCCGCGCCGCCGATCCCGTCCATCACCGCATCGACGAGTTCGAGGATCGGGGGCGACGATCGGTAGCTCTTGTCGAGACTGAGATCGCGCAGTTCCCGCTCGCGTTCCGCAATATGCGCGGCAAACGCCTGTTTCGCGTCTTCGAAGGCCTGCGGATTGGTGCCCTGGAACCCGAAAATCGCCTGTTTGAAATCGCCGACCGCGAAGATAGTCCGATGCGCGGCATCGGCGCTGTCGGGATCGGTTTCGAAGAACTCGGCGCTCAGCCCCTCGATGATCGACCATTGGGCGACGTTCGTATCCTGCGCCTCATCGACCAGGATATGGTCGATCGACCGGTCGAGCTTGTAGCGGACCCATTCGCCAATCCCCTCCTGACCGAGCAGAAAGCGGGTCAGGCGGATCATGTCGTCGAAATCTAGCACCCCCGCCCGGCGCTTGCCGATCGCATAATCCTCTGCAAACATCCGTCCCGCGCGCAACGCCGCCGCAGCAAAGTCGGCAAACTCCGCCTTGATACGTAGCGCGAGCAACCCCGCAACCGCAGCGTCCAGTTCTGTGCAAAGCTGCGCATATTCGGGATCGGAATCGAGCAGTTTTGCGCTGAACTTGCGCAAATCGCCCTGTTTCGTGGCCCAAATTCCGCGCAATTCGGGAAGCTGCAACGCCCGTGTTTCAGCATCTGCCGCCAGCCAACCCGCAAGCATATCGGCATTGGCGAGACCCGTTTTCGTGCCCCAATCGCGATTGGCGGCGGCAATCCTGCGTAGTGCCGCGATATCGAAAGCCTCGTCGGAACAGGCTTCGACGATCGCCGCGTCGATATCGCCCAGCGGAACGTCCAGCGCCCGCCTGAGCACGTCGCCGAACAGCTCGGTCGCGCCGAGCCCCACCATCGCCTCGAGCGAATGCGCGCAGCGCTGGAGAAAGCCCTCCGCGCCCTCCTCGCCCAGTCTCCGGCTGAGCTGCTGCACATCGGCGATCAGCGCGCCGTCGGCGCGCTCCTCGGCCGCGACGAGCATCGCGGCCAGCGTTTCGCGCATCAGCAGCGATTGCTCGCGCCCCTCGATCGGCCGAAAACCGGGCACGATCCGCGCCTCGGCCGGAAAGGCGGCGAGCAAGCTCTGGGCGAAGGCGTGGATCGTCTGGATCCTGAGGCCCCCGCCCGTCGCATCGAGCACCCGGGCGAAGAGTTGGCGGGCATACTCAACGGAGTCCGGATCGTGCGCCTCGCCCAGCGCTCTCAGCTCCGCGGCCAGCAATGGGCTTTTGAGGCGAACCCAATGGGCAAGGCGCGCATGAATGCGGTCCGCCATCTCCGCCGCACCGGCCTTGGTGAAGGTGAGGCAGAGGATCGAGGCGGGATCGACGCCCGAGAGCAGCAGCCGCATGACGCGCGCGGTGAGCACCTGCGTCTTGCCGGTGCCCGCGGAGGCGGAGAGCCAGGCCAATGCATCGGGATCGGACGCCGCGCGCTGTTCGCCGGTCAGCGGGTAAAGGGGCGAGAGACGTTTAGGCATCGCTATACTCCTCCCCTCCAAGGGGAGGTGGCGGCCCGTAGGGTCGTCGGAGGGGTATCAGCGGCTGCACAGCGCAACAGGTCAACTGTTATACCTCCCCATCGCTTCGCGGTCCCCCTCCCCTTGAAGGGGAGGAGTTGGCGGCTTCAACAATTTGGATGACTACAGCGTCAAGGTCGAAGAAAATCCGTTGCGCGGGAATCCGCACGACTTTCAGCTTTCTGTCGCTGAACCAACGATCGCGTCGGACATCCTTTGCGGGCCGGTCGACCATATCATGCGAAGAACCATCGATCTCAATCACCAACCTCGCCTTGTGACAGAAAAAATCGGCGACGAACGGCCCTGCAGGATGCTGGCGGCGAAACCTCCAGCCACCCGGACGTTTACGGAGCTCCCGCCACAAGATTATCTCCGGCGGACTCATCTCCCGACGTAAACGCCGGGCACGCGCAATCGTTCTTTTCGGGCCGCTTAACATGCCAAATCTTCCGTCCGAATGCGCTGGTCAACGAAGGCCACGCGGTAATTATGTGTGGCAAGGATTTCGCCAGACGAAAGCGGTGATACCCCTCCACCGCCTTCGGCGGTCCCGCTCCCCTTGCAGGGGAGGATCATCACGGCCGGTTCACCCATCGCCGCGCCCGTACCATTCCTGGAGCCGCATCAGCTGGTCATACTCGCCATAGGGCGCATATTCGGGATGCAGCTTGGCGGTGAAGGGTTCATCGCCGATCAGCCATTGTTCGGCGGCGGTCGCGAAGACGGACGCGGCATGGGCGACGAAATTGTCGGCCGTGATTTCCGCGTCGCCGCGCTTGCGGAACGGTTGCTTCACATAGCCGAACCCGTCGCCATCCTTGCCGAGCGACCAATATTCGAACACCGCCGCGCCGCCCTCGACACCGTCGAACGCGCCGCGATCCGCCAGCAGGCCGAGCAGGCCGAGCTGCATCGCAAACCCCGCTTCGACGGCCGCAGGGCTCGGCGGCTGCCCGGTCTTGTAATCGATAATGGCAAGCGAACCGTCGTCCAGCCGGTCGATCCGGTCGGCCTTGCCAGTCAGTGTCACACCGGAAATCTCGGTCTTTCCGTCGACCTCCGAGGCAATCGGCACCCGCCCCGCCGCGATATCGGCCCTTACCCTTTCGGTCATCCAGCGGATCGGCTCGATCAGCCGCGGCCGCCACAAGGCGCGCATCAGCGGATGGGCGTCGCTCGCATCGAGCAATGTCTCCGCGCGCGCGACGAGCTTGTCGGGATCGCACCGGTCCTCGCGAAACCAGTCTTCGAGAATCTGATGAACCGCGGAGCCGCGCCAAGCCGGGCTGGGCTCGGCATCGACCGGATCGAGCTGTGAGAGCTTCAGCATCGTCTGCGCGTAAAAGGCGAAGGGATCGGCCTTGAGCCGGTCGACCTTGGTCACCGATATCTTCCGGGGGCGATCTGCGAGCGGCGGACGGGGCGCCGGGCGTTCGGTGGGCGCGATTTCCCGTCCCCGGTCGATCGATTGCGCCCAAGCCTTGAAACGCGGTGCGCGCGTGAGCCCGCCGGTCATGGCTTCGAGCCGGAGCCAGAAGCGGCTGGCGATGGCGGGCGCGCTGGCATCGCGCCGCGCGCGGGTGACGAGCACCTGCCGCCCGCCGAGCGCGCTTGCAAAATCGTGCGCGGCGAGGCCGATCCGACGTTCGAGCCCCGGCAGGCCGAGTTCGGCGCGCAGGCGCGGCGCCAGCCACGGGTCGGGGGTCGGCAGGTTCGGCCACACGCCTTCGTTGAGACCGCCCAGGATCATCAGGTCCGCCTGTTGCAGCCGCGCCTCGAGCACACCCCAGATGAACAGCCGCGGATGGCCTCCCTGGGGCGGGCGGATCGCGATATCGGCCATCAGATGGGTCAGCAGCGGCGCGAGATCCGCGATCCCGGCATCGGCGGGGCCGAGCGCCGCCTGCGCCTCGCACTCGGCGACGAACCGCGCGGCCTCGCGTCCATCGGGACCCGACCAGACCGCATCGCCCGCAAGGCGGGTGGCGGCTTTGCGGAGCGCAGCGACGAGACCGGGCAGGTCTTTCGTCCGGCCGGCCGCCCGTTCGAGCGGGGCCAGCAGTTCGGCGGTATCCTTCCACCATCGGAGCGTGGCGGCGAACGCCGGTTTGGCCTGGTCACGCGCATCGGCCAGCAGTTTGCCGAGATGTGCGGTCACCGCGTCGAGGCCGGGTCTTGGCCGCGGACCGCGCATGGCGATATCGAACCGCCGCACTTCGGCAAGCCAGCTGCCCCGTCCGTCGCCCGCCCGCACCAGCGGATGCTTGAGCAGCGCAAGCAGCGGCACCGGCGCGAAACGCTCAGCCGCGGCCTCGGCGAGCGCAAAGAGCAGCGTGCCCGGCGGCTCCTCGGAGAGCGGACGGCCGGCCGAGTCGTCGGCTTCGATTCCCCAGCGCTTGAGATGCGCGGAGACGCGCCGCGCGAGCGCGCGATCGGGCGTCACGAGCGCCGCCGTGCGCCCGGGCTCTTCCAGGGCTTCGCGCATCGCGATCGCGATCACCTGCGCTTCTTCGGCCGGAGTCGCCAGTTCGAGCCCGCGCATGCCCGACAGCCGCCGTTCGCGCGGCGGCAGGTCGTTCCATTTGCCGGTATAGTTGGCAGGCGCCATCGCATTGCCGATCGCTCGGGTGCGCACCGCCGGGGAATCGCGGCCGCCGCCCCAGCGCCAGCGCGCGACTTCCGCGCGCGCCACGCCCATCCGGTCGAGCAGCAGCTTCAGCGCGAATTGCGGATGGGTTTCGATCGACCGTGTGCGGAAGCCCGTTTCGGGGTCGGGCTCATGCGGGCCGAGCGCCTCCCACTCCGCTTCCGGCATCGTGATATCGAGCGCCGGCAGCACGACCATGCCGCCCGCCATGCGCGACACGGTGCGCAGCACGCCGGCCACGGCGGGCGAGGTCGAAGCGATGCCGGCCGCGACCACGAAACCGGGCGGCGGCGCATCCTTCCATCGTTGCGCCACATGGTCGAGCAGCCGGTTGCGGCGCTCGGCCATGTCGATCCTGCCGAGCCGTTCGAGTTCCGCCGGCCATTGTTCGAGGATCACGGCAAGCTGATCGAGCGACACCTGCCAGTGATGCGACAGATCGGCCTCGACACTGTCGGCGAGCGAATTCGGGTCCGCCTTCTCGATCAGCAGCTGGTCGAGCGTCGTGCCGAGATCGCGGGCGAGGCGCACGGCTTCCCCGGCATCGACCGGATCGTCCATCCGGCGCCGGACCTGCTGGACCAGCGTCGCAAGCCGCATCGTGCGTTCGAGCGGCGGGATCGCGGGCGGAACATCCGCCCCCTCCCCCATCGGATCGAGCGCGCTCCCCAGCGTCTCGGCGATTTCCGGATCGCCGATCGGTACCAGACGCGGCAGGAGCAGGCCGGTCTCGGCGCGCCGGACAAAAGCGTCCTGGATAGCGCGCGTCGTCCGGTTGGTCGGTACGAGAATGATGCCGCGGGCGAGGCCGAGCGGGTCTTTTCCGTGGCTTTTGAGCAGACCGGCGGCAAGCGCGTCGGCAAAGGCCCGGTGGGGCGGGATCGTGTAAACGCTGGGGTGAACGGCCTCAGCCATCCACGAGCATGGCCTCCGCCTTCTTGATCGCGGGCGGCGTGCCGATATCGAACCACAGGCCCTGATGCGCGAGGCCGTAGGCGCGACCCTGTTCGATCGCACGGTCCCAGAGGATGTTGGTCGAGAACGGTCCTGCCGGCGCATCGTCGAACAGGCGTTTGGACAGCAGCTGGATACCCGAATAGACGAACGGTGCGATCTTGCCGCGCCCGCGCCGCGAAATCCGGCCGACGCTGTCCATGTGGAAATCGCCGCGGCCCCTGTGGCAATGGGCATGCGCCTGCGGGACGAGGAGCAGCAGCGCATCCATCCTGTCGGGATCCCAGCGCGCGGCGAGCAGCCTGAGCGTATCGCTCGGTCCGTCGATCCACATGACGTCCGAGTTCAGGACGAAGAACGGATCGGCGTCGATCAGCGGCAGCGCCTTGGTGACCCCGCCCCCCGTTTCGAGCAGCTCGGCGCGCTCGTCCGACACGGTGATGTTGATATCGCCGCCGCGCCGCGCGACATGCGCCTCGACCGCATCGGCGAGATAATGGACGTTGACGATCGCCTTGGCGACGCCGGCATCGCGCAGCCGGTCGAGCACATGATCGAGCAGCGCGCGGCCCTGTACCTGGATCAGCGGCTTCGGCGTCGTCGCCGTCAGCGGCCGCATCCGCTTGCCGAGGCCCGCCGCCATGACCATCGCGGTATCGACGGCCGGACCTTCGGCCGCCGGACGGATCGCGAGGGGCGCGGTGAATTTGTTCATCGCGGCGATCCCCCCTGCCAGGCGTCTGCCCGCTTCCCCATCGGTACATTCGCCGAGAACCAGGCGGTAACCGGCGCGAGAGCCGGATGCCGCAAGTCGCGCTCCAGATATTTCCAGACCCGCGCCTGATAGGACAGGTAGCGCGATTTGCCGTCGCGCTTCCACAGCCGGGTGAAGATACCCAGGATCTTGGCGTTGCGCTGCGCGCCGAGGATCGCATAGGCGGCGTCGAACGGAGGGCCGCCATCCACCGGGTTGGTCACGCGGTAATGGGTGAGCATATTCTCCTCGAGCTCGCGGGTGACATCGCGGCGCGCGTCCTGGAGCAACGATACGAGGTCATAGGCCGGATGCCCGGCCAGCGCGTCCTGGAAATCGAGCAGACCGAGCGCCCCGATCCCGTGCCGCCCTTCGAGCAGCATCAGGTTTTCCGCGTGATAGTCGCGCAGCACCGTGACCGGTTCGGGGAAATCCACGATCGGCGCGAGCACCTTTTGCCACGCCGCATCGAACGCCGTCTCATCGACGATCAGGTCGAGCGCCGGGGCATACCATTCGGTGAACAGCCGTGCCTCGCGCAGATATTCGTCCATCGTATAGGGCGGCAGATCGCCGGCGCCGGAACGGTGCAGCACTCCGAGCAGGGTCACGGCATCGCGATAGATGCGCGCCTCGCTCTCCGGCGCGGCGTCGACGACCTCGCGCATCCGCGCGTCGCCGAAATCCTCGAGCAGGATGAGGCCCTGCTCCAGATCGCTCGCCATGATCTTGGGCGCGGCAAAGCCGAGCCTGTTCAGATGTTCGGCGACATCGATGAAGGGCCTGCTGTCCTCCTTGTCGGCCGGCGCATGCATGAGCACGGCGGTCCGGCCGGGCGCGACGACGCGAAAATAGCGGCGGAACGAGGCATCGCCGGCGAGCGGCAGCAGCGCGCCGTCCACCCAGCCATTGGCGGCGAGGAAATCGGGCGCGGATTCGGGATTTTTCATGCTGGTGGCCATCGCGTCTCCCAAGCGGGCGGAACCGTCGCTGTCAAGCGCCGAGCGGCGGACCGCCCATCCCCGCCCGCGCCCCGTTTATGCGCGATGGAAAGGTGCAGCCGCAACGCATCCTCCCACAGTCCCGCGCCGAGCCGTTCGGGCCATTCGATCAGCATCGCGACCTCCCGCCGCGCCTCGTCCAGCCCCAGTTCCAACGCCTCTTCCGGGTCTTCGAGCCGATAGAGATCGATATGCCAGACGGGAATGCGCGTTTCGGGCGGCTCATAGGGCTGGACGATGGCGAATGTCGGGCTGGGTGCTTCCGTTTCGAGGCCGAACGCCTGCAAAATGCCCCGCGCCAGCGTCGTCTTGCCCGCGCCGAGATCGCCGAACAGGGCGATAGCATCGCCGGGACGGAGGATAGAGGCGATGCGGGCGCCGAATGCGAGCGTCGCCTGTTCGTCCGCCAGTATCAACTCCTCGCCCATGCCCTTTCCGATAAAGCCAATGGGCGCGCGGCGGAAGCCTGTTTCGGGCCAGACTGTACGGACGATGGGCGAACCATCTTCGTCCGCAAATGCTCTTCCCTTTATACCGCAATGCAACACTGCTAGACAATCAAGCGCTTAGAAGAAGGAGTATCCGTGCTACACGAATTGTCCGATATCGATACCGACAGACTGCATAATGTGCGTTTCCCTAAGGAATCATCGTACGACTTCGATCAGAACCAGGCCTTTTTCTTCCTCGAAGAGGATGGCGAGGAACGCAAAATCCGGTTCCACGATTATGATGCGATCTACGACCGCCCCGGCCTTTACGAACAGCTCTTTTACGACCGCCTGCAATGCGCATCTCCTCAACGCGTAGTCGATGCGCTCGCCAATGCCGTAAAGGAGGCCGAGGATCGGGTCGAAACGCTGCGGGTACTCGATCTGGGCGCTGGAAACGGCATCGTCGGGGAGGAACTGAAACGGTTCAACGTTGCGCGGCTGGTCGGCGCGGACATCATTCCCGAAGCGGAACAGGCGGCCACGCGCGATCGGCCCGGCGTGTATGACGATTATCTGGTGGCCGACATTACCGCGCTCGATGCGAAGCAAAAGCAGTCGCTCGAGGATTGGCGGTTTTCGGCGATGACCACGGTGGCGGCCCTGGGCTTCGACGATATTCCCGCCGAAGCCTTTCTGAGCGCGGCCAACATCATTTCGGACCGGGGCTGGATCGCCTTCACGATCCGCACCGATTTCCTGTCCAACGAAGACGCATCGGGCTTCGCGCAGCTGATCAAGGCGCTGCTCTATGGCGATCTCGTCGAGCTGCACCATCTCGAACGCTATCGGCACCGGCTGTCGATCGACGGCGATCCCATTTTCTACTTCACGATCATCGCCAGAAAACGCGGCCCGCTCTCGAGGGATTTGCTCGACGGCTGACGGATTACAGTATCACGGTGATAGTGCACTTAATTCATTTACGAGAGTGAGGCTGGCAACGACTTCGCGGCAGTTAAGTGCACTGTCACCCTGTCACCGAAATTACCCCCGCCCCAGCACAATCGTCACGAACGTCCCCTCGCCCGGTTCGCTTTCGAGTTCGAGCGTTCCGCCATGCGCCTCCACAAACTGTTTCGTCAGCGGCAGGCCGAGGCCCAGCGCGCGCGACTGCTGTTCGCCCGCGCCGCGGTGGAACCGGTCGAAGACGCGGGCCTTTTCGTTCTCCGCGATGCCGACGCCATTGTCGGAGATAGTGATCCGCGCCTCGGTCGTCGTGCCTTCGGCGTGGAGCAGGACGCGGCCGCCTTCGGGCGTATAGCGGATCGCATTGCGCAGCAGATGGTCGAGCGACTGGCGCAACCGACGCGCGTCGCCGGTCACGCTGCCCACCGACCAGTCGATCTCGGCGACGAATTCGTGGTTGCGGGCGGCGGCCCGCTGACGCGCATCGGCGGCTGCTTCCTCGCAGACCAGCTGCAGATCGACCTCGGCCTTCTCCATCGGCAGATCCTCGGCCTCGCCCTGGGCGAGATCGAGCACCTCGTCGATCTGGACGCGCAGCGTCGCGACGGAATCGAGGATCGCCTTCACATAATCGCCCGCCTGTTCGGGCAGCTCGCCCGCATAGCCGCCGTCGAGCATCTCGGCGAAACCCGCGATCGAGGTTAGCGGCGTGCGCAGTTCGTAGCTGATGTTGGAGACGAAAGCCGTCTTGAGCCGGTCGGCGGCCTCGAGCGCCTCGTTGCGCTCGATCAGCGCCGCCTCGATCCGCTTGCTGTCCGAGATGTCGAGCAGGGTGAACAGCGCATTGCCGTCGGGCAGCGGCACCGCGGCAAAATCGAAATAGCGGCCGTCGCGCAGGGCCAGCCGGCCGCCCTGCTGCTGCCGCTCGCTGGTGGCGACGCGCACCGCATTCTGGATCGCCTCGGCACTGCCGCCGCCGAGAAACTGGCCGGCAATCGCATCGGTGAGATCGTCCACCCGGGGATGCGCGGCGAGCGTCTCCTCGGCAAACCCCCAGATCTCCCGAAACCGCCGGTTCCAGATATGGAGCCGCCCGTCCGCCGCGAACACGCCGATCGCCTCGGAAAGATTGTCCAGTGTCGCGGTCCGGACGCGCAGCAGGATATCGCGCGCGCTCGCCAGCTGCGCCTGCTCGGTCCGGTCCTCGAAGATCAGCAGCAGGCCGCCGTCCGGCAGCGGCTGGGCCACCACGCGCAGATGCGTGCCATCGGTCAGCAGCCAATTCTCCTCGATCGGCTCGTCGCCCGACTGGAACCATTGGCGCCGCTCGGCCTTCCATTCGGGGAAATCGCGCGCTTCGGGCACCCGGTCCGCCTCTCGCATCCGATCGAGTACGCGATCGAATTCGGGGCGGTCGGCCAGCCATTCGGTCTTCATTTCGAAGATGCGCTGAAACGGCTGGTTGGAAAAGATGAGCGTGCGATCCGCACCGAACTGCGCGACGCCGGCCGAGAGCAGGTCGAGCATGTCGCGCTGCGCCCGGGCGAAGCGGCCGAGCTCGGCGCGCGCCTGTTCGAGCTGCTCGACATCGACGGCATAGCCGGCGACCCCGGCTTCTCCCAGCGGCACGTCGACGATCTGCATCATCCGCCGTTCACCGCCCAGCGTCGCCGGAACGGTGCGGACATGCGCCTTCTCTTCCTCCCGGACGCGCGCCGCGACCGCCTGGGCGCTGTCCCGTCCCGACATTTCGACCAGTTCGAGCCCGCGGGCGATCACCTCGGCCGCATTCTCCGCCTCGACGGCGCGGACATAGGCCTGGTTGACGAGCGTGAGGCGCAGATCCGGAGCGCGGTGCCACATCGGGAAGGGCGCGGCCTCGATCAGCCCGGACAGCGCGTCCAGCGCCTCGACCGCCCGGTCCGCGCGGCTGGTCAATGCCAGGATCTCGCTACGGGTGTCGGTGGCGTCGAAGATCCAGATCATCGCCGCCTGGTTGCCGCCCAGTTCGTCGGGCGCAGGCCCGCCCTGCGCGTACAGGATGCGGTCGGAACCAGTGACGCGCAGCTCCATCCCGAACGGCTTGGCCGTGCGGCAGGCGGCCTTCACGGTTTCCGAAAAATCGGCGAATCGGTCCTCGCTGAGTACGTCCTTCAGATCGGCGAGGCGCTTCGGCGGCGCCGAGAAGCCGAGCCATTCGGCGAGCCCGGGGCCCGCATCGATCCGGCCCTTCAGGTCGATCACCAAGAACACGGTCGGCGCGCTTTCGAGCAGCATGCCGCCCCGCCGCGCCGCCGCCGCGGCCTGCTCGCCCGCCGCCTTGCGTTTCAGCCCGAGAACGGTCGCCCAGACGGCCAGGCCCAGCCAGGCGGCGAGCAGCATGCCGGTGAAAACGGCCGCAGTCGTCGAAATCGTGATCATTATGCGCTGCCGCCCCGAACCATGGGAGCGCTTCTAGCCCCTCGATGGGGGGTTCGGGAAGACGCGATGCCCGCCAGGCTGGGAGTGATCGGGCGAATTACCGCCCGTGCCGATTACCCGGGCGGGACCGCTAAAAGCTAAACCGGGCTCCGAACCGGAAGTCGCGACCCGCAAGCGGAACGAAATCCTTCGTGAAGGAGGCGTGGCGCCGCGCGTTAACGTCGAAGAGATTGTTGACCGACGCAAACAGCGATGTGCCGTTCGCCCGTCCCCAGGGCCGCCAGGCGATCGACGCGTTGACCAAGGTGAAATCGTCGGTCGTTGTTTCGAACGCCGCGACGCGATCCTGTTCGGCCACCCATTCCACTTCGGCGCGGGCGTCGAAATTGTCCGACTGGGCTTCGAGACCACCCAACAGGCGCAACGGCGGTATCCGTGGAACCGGGCCGCCGCCATTTTCGATGCTCGCGCGGACATAATCGGCCACGGCGTCCGCATTGATCCGGAACTCGCCAACTTCGGCCAGGGTCGCGGAAATCTCGGCTTCAAAGCCATAATAGGTCGCATCGCGCTGGAAATATTGGAAGACCGGGAGATCGTCTTCCTCCTCGCCCGTTGCGGTATCGAAAATGAAATCGTCGAACCAGCTCACATAGCCCGTCAGCGCAAAGTTCACGCCGCCGGCTTCGCCGCGAATATAGCCTTCTAGCCCGATGCTCTTTTCAGTGTCGAAATTGGGGTTGCCGATCTCGAATGCCTGGGTCGCGATATGCGGCCCGTTGGAGAACAGCTCTTCGGCCGACGGCGCGCGTTCGGCGCGCGAGAAGTTCGCGCCGATGATGACGCCGGGCGCAACATCGACATTGGCGCCGATCGCGCCGGAAAAGGCGTTGAAACTGCGGTCGACGCCGACCGGTCCGGAGCTGACATTGGTGTGTTCGTAACGACCGGCCACCTCGACATGAAGCGCGCCGACATCAAATTCCTGCAGCGTAAACAGGCCGACCTGCTCGGTATTGTTTTCCGGTACAAAGGCTTCCGCCCCGATCGCATCGAAATCGCGAACATAGAGCTGTGTGCCGATGACACCGCGCCAGCTTCCCTGCGCACGCTGGACAAATTCGAGCCGCCCTTCAAAACCATCGACGAAGAACCGGGTGCCGACCTCATCACCCTCGAATTCGGTATGGGTATAGTCCGAATAGCCAAGGCGGATACGGATGCTGTCGAGAAAGCCGTTGGCAACCCGGATCTCACCGCGCAGATCGGCGCGAATTTGCTCCAGATCGATGGTGACGGGGCCTTCTTCCTCTTCTTCCTCTTCACCTTCTTCTTCGCCCTCTTCATGGGCATGTTCGGCGCCGGGACGAGCCGGGATACCGTAATCGCTGCCGAAATAGCTGACCGATACGCCAATATTGCCCCATTCCTCGATCAGCGCGAGCCCGGCACCGCCGGTGAGCGTTTCGACCGCCGAGTTGGGAATGGTGCCGCGGAGATTGGCGAGTTCGAGCGCTTCTTCCGCCTCACCGAGATTGCCTTCCTCGGTTTCTTCGGCGGCGATTTCGAGCTGTTCGGCCCGCAGCGCCGGCGAAAGCGCGAAGCCGGATATGTCGAGATCATCGCTGTCGCGATAGCTGCCGTCGACATGCAGGACGAGATTGGACGTCAGGGGAAGGTCTACGCCGCCCGCAATGCTCCATTCGTCCGCAGCGGACCCATAGGAAGTGACCGCGTCGATATGGATCGGTTCGTCGGGAATTTCCCGCGGAATACGCCGGTCGAATACGTTGACCGCGCCGCCGATGGCCTGGCTGCCGAAGAGCAGTGCCGCCGGGCCGCGCAGCACCTCGATCCGGTAGGCGGTGATCGGATCGATAGTAACGGCATGGTCGGCCGAGGTGTTCGACGCATCGATCGCGCCGATACCGTCAGTCAGGACGCGGATCCGCTCACCCTGAAAGCCGCGCAACACCGGCCGCGACGCGCCGGGCGTGAAAGAGGTGGCCGAAACACCCGGCAAGGCGGTGAGCACATCGCCGATCTGAGGGCGGATCGCCTGATCAAGATCGGTTCCCGACAAGGTCGACGTGCCAGCGAGCAGATCGAGTTCGTCAACAAAGGATGCAGTCACAACGATCTGCGCACTGGCATCGCCGTGAAAATCATCGCCGGAGGGCTGTTCGCTGGCATCCTGAGCGATGGCGGGAACGGAAAGAAATGCGACGCTTGCCGCGAGAACGGCCTTGGCCGAGAGGGAATGTCTGTAGGTCATGCCGGTGGCCTATTCGGTATGTGACAACATATCAATCGCAGATGAGAACGGTTCGTCTAACGGACGGGGCGGTTCATCGATCCGTCCGCCCCCTGCCCGTCCCAGACAAAAAAGGGGCGCCCATCGCACCGGATGGACGCCCCTCTCGATCGGGTTCGGCTTCGCCTAGTAGCGATACTGGTCCGTCTTGTACGGCCCATGCTGTTCGACGCCGATATAGCTGGCCTGCTCTTTCGAGAGCTCGGTCAGCTGGACACCGAGCTTGTCGAGATGGAGCTTGGCGACCTTCTCGTCGAGATGCTTGGGCAGCACATAGACCTGATGGCCGTAGGTGCCGTGATTGGTGAACAGTTCGATCTGGGCAAGCACCTGGTTGGTGAAGCTCGCCGACATCACGAAGCTCGGATGGCCGGTCGCATTGCCGAGGTTGAGCAGGCGCCCCTGCGAGAGGAGCAGCATCCGCTTACCGTCCGGGAAGGTGTACATGTCGACCTGCGGCTTGACCTCGACATGTTCGAGATTCTTGAGCGCGCCGACCTGAATCTCATTGTCGAAATGGCCGATATTGCCGACGATGGCCATGTCCTTCATCGCGCGCATATGATCGAGCGTGAGGACATCCTTGTTGCCGGTCGCGGTCACGAAGATGTCGGCGCGCGGTGCGGCCTCGTCCATCGTCACGACTTCGAAGCCGTCCATCGCTGCCTGCAGCGCGCAGATCGGATCGATTTCCGTCACCATCACACGGGCGCCGGCGCCGCGCAGCGATGCCGCCGAGCCCTTGCCGACATCGCCATAGCCGGCGACGCAGGCGGTCTTGCCCGCCATCATCACGTCGGTCGCGCGGCGGATGCCGTCGACCAGCGATTCCTTGCAGCCATATTTGTTGTCGAATTTCGACTTGGTGACGCTGTCGTTCACGTTGATCGCCGGGAAAGGCAGCTTCGCCTGCTTGGCGAGTTCGTAAAGCCGCAGGACACCGGTCGTCGTTTCTTCGGACACGCCCTTGATCGCGTCGCGCGTCCTGGTGAAGAAGCCGGGGCTCGTTTCAAGGCGCTTCTTCAGCACCTTCTGCATTTCCTCTTCTTCCTCATTGGTCGGCGCGGGCATGTCCTCGCCCTCTTCGACGCGCGCGCCCCAGATGATGTACATCGTGGCATCGCCGCCATCGTCGAGGATCATGTTGCAGGGCTCTTCGCCCCACTGGAAGATGTGATCGACATATTCCCAGTATTCGGCCAGCGTCTCACCCTTCTTGGCGAAGACCGGCACGCCCGAGGCCGCGATCACGGCGGCCGCATGGTCCTGCGTCGAATAGATGTTGCACGAGGCCCAGCGCACCTCGGCGCCGAGCGCCGTCAGCGTCTCGATCAGCGCGGCGGTCTGGATCGTCATGTGGAGGCAGCCGGCAATGCGCGCGCCCTTCAAGGGCTGCTCCTGGCCATATTCCTCGCGCGTCGCCATGAGGCCCGGCATTTCGGTTTCCGCGATATCGAGTTCGCGCCGGCCGTAATCGGCGAGGCCGATATCGGCGACAATATAATCCTGTTTGGCTTCAAGGACGTCGGTGGCCATGAAGAAGGCTCCTGTTCGAATAGGTCAAAAAGAAAAGCCGCGCATAGCAGCAGCGGCCGTCATGCACGCCTATTTACAGGCCTCCGCCCGGGATTGCAAATGGAATATAAAGAATTCTTTATATGTGAAATCCGGAGAGGCGATGAAGCCTCGCTGGCAACCGTAAGCGCCGTTGCACGCCGAAACGCATGTTCTGTTTGAAACCGCAAACCCGCCCGGCTTCCTAGAGCCGATCGAGATCCTCCGGTTCGCCGATAACGGAGATCAGATCGTCTCGGCGCAACGCCAGATCGCCGCGCGCGATGATCAGTTCTCCGTCGCGCTCGATCATGACGATCAGGCACGAAGCGGGCAGATCGATCTCGTCGACCCTCCGGCCGGCCTTGTCAGCGATCGACGGGATGTCGGCCACCGGGGCGTGCAGGAAATGGTCGTCGCGGACCAGCACGGCATTCATCGCCTGTTCGTCTGCGGCCGCGAGCCAGCGTTTCTCAAAGCGGTCGCTGCTTGCGATTTCGGCGATATGGCCGGCGATGCGCAGATCGAGGCCGACCGGTTCTTCGGGCACGAGCAAGATCATCGCCGTATGCAGGTCATAATCGGTGTCGAACGACAGGCGCGCACTGCCGCCGAACCGGAAGACGAACAGCTTGGGGTTCTCGATCAGCCCAAAGGTGCGGTGCATGAGCAGGATCCGCGGCAGGATCCGGTGCCTTTCGAACGGCGCGTCGGCGAAGGCGGCGCGCAGATCGTCCGGATCGATATCGAACCGCTCTTCGGCGATGGTCACGGTCCGCTCCAGCAATATGTCGAAATCGAAATGGCCCTCGCCAATATCGATCATCGCGGATCGCGCGATCACGCGCTCATAGGCGAGATTTTCGTCTGCCGTCCGATCATGCACGATCGACATGAGTTCGGTTTCGATGCCCTCGTAGCGGGCCCTGCCGAGCTGTTCATGCACATGGAAGATGGCGCCCCGGCGACGCACCTTGTCGGCCGCATAGAATTGATACCAGAGCGCGCAACCGATCACGATCATCCCGGTGAACGCGATCGACAGGATGCCCATCTCGATGATCAGCCAGAAGGCGATCAGGATCCCGGCGACCGGCAGCCAGGGATAGAGCGGCGTCCTGTAACCGGGCTTGTAGGAATCGATCCCGCTCTGGCGCATCACGATCACGGCGATGCAGACGAGCCCGAACAGCAGCAGCTGGAACGCGCTGGCGAGTTTCGCAACCGACGCCACGTCGAACAGAACGAGCACGGCGATCATCGTCGCCACGGTCAGCGCGATGGCGAGCGTCGGCGTCTCGAACCGGCTGAGGCGGGACAGCTTTTCGGGCACCAGCTTGTCCTTGGCCATCGCATAGGGATAGCGCGAGGCCGACATGATCCCGGCATTGCCGGTCGATGCGAAGGCGGCGATCGCCGACACCACGATCAGCAACACGCCGAGATCGAACGGCATCCAGCCGAGAAACGCCGCCGCGCCGTCGGCCATCGGTGTGAGGCTGCCGAACAGCGCGTCGGGCTCCAGCAATTTGACGAGGATGAGCGTGCCCAGCGTATAGATCGCCGTCGCGGTGACGAGCGAGAGCAGCATGCCGAGCGGAATGTTGCGATCGGGATTTTCCACCTCTTCGGCAACGCTCGCGACCTTGGTCAGGCCGGCATAGGATACGAAGACGAGCCCCACCGTGGATACGAAACCGACCAGGCCGCCGGAGAAGAATGCGCCATAATCCCGTTCCGGCGCAAAGACAGCCGGCACGCCAACTTCGGCTAGGCCAAGAATCGTGAACGCGCCGAGGATGACGACGAGGATGGTGACGAGGATCCGTTGCAGGAACGTGGTTTCCTTGGCGCCAAGATAATTGACCGCGCCGAACACCAGGGTGAGCACGACCGCGGTGATGGTTATCGGAACATCGAGATACAGGCCGAGATAGGCGCCCATCCCGACCAGCGCGAAGGCGCTTTTGAAGACGACGGCGATCCAGGACCCGAGCCCGCCGATCGTTCCCATGAGCGGGCCCATCGCCCGGTCGAGAAAGAAATAGGTGCCGCCCGATTTCGGCATGGCGGTCGACAGTTCGGCCATGCAGTACATCGCCGGCAGGATCAGGAAACCCGCCGCCAGATAGGCGAGATACACGGAATTGCCGGTATCGGCGGCGGCGATGCCCGGCAGGAGAAAAAGTCCGGACGAGAACATGGCGCCGGTCGCCATCGCATAGACATCGAACAGTTTCAGATTCTTGGAAAGCTTGGCCTGTCCCTGGGTTTCGGCTTCACCGGCCATCGTTCTTTTCCTACGCAAAAAATGGTTCCGATTCCATCCCTTAGGCTTGAAGCGCTGGAACAGGCAATGAAGACCGCAAGCAGCAGCGGCCAATTCTGCTTCGCATCCGTTGTTCGGACACCGCCGCCCCTTCAATCGCGAAAGCGCGCACCGCGTTTCAGGACCGATATCCCGGCGCCCGGTTCAGCCGATCGGTGCGGTCTCGAATGCAGCGAAGACCTCCGTCAGCCCGCGCGGTTCGGCCATCCGCTTCAGGCGCGAAAGCGTTTGTTCGACATCGAGGCTGTAGGTGATCACCGTGGACGCCTTGGAGCGCGTCTCCGCGCCGAGGGATTTGACGAGCGTTATCGCCGGCGTGTTGGCGTAGAGGATGTCGAACGTCAGCTCGGTGAGACCGGCCGCCCGGCAATCGAGAACCAGCGCGGCGAGCAGCAGGCGGGCTATGCCGCGGTCGTGATACCGATCGAGCACGGCGATGGCGAGATCGGCGGTATCGGAATCATGGCTGCCGCGGATGGCATGCGCGGCGGCGACCGGCGGCTGGCCGTCTTCGTCGGTCATCACCGCGCCCCAGGCGATATGATCGAACCCGTCGACGGCCGACAGACGCTCGACGACCGAAGGCGGCGCGCTCTTGAAGGACGAGAAGAACCGCAGATAGCGGGAGCGGTCGGAGAGCTCCTGGATACCCCGCTCTATCGCCTCCTCGTCCGACGGGCGGATCGGGCGCAGGCAGATCGGCGCACCGTCGTCGAGATGCGTTTCCACCGCACGCGGACGGTTCCGGAAATCGACACGGGCGGGCATGCGTTATCCTTTCCGGCTTTGCCGAGCGGCGGGGCGACCGGAAGACTCCATATCCGGGATTCGCGCGGATGTCCCCGAAAAGCCGACATGGCGATGCCCGATTTGAACCGGCCCCGTGGCGAAAACGCGCGGCTACGCCGGATTGCGGGGGTTCTAACGCATGATCGACGAACCCAGGCCCGCCTCGATGAAACCGGCGCCGAACACATCGCGGATGACCGCCAGCGCATGTTCGCCCGTGCAGTGACCCGGCGCGATATGGCGCACCCGCCACTCGTCGCGCAGCGCTTCAGCGACGCGCCGGATCTCGCGATCGTCGGCCGGCAGCAGATGGAGGCCGCCGATGATCGTGTCGACCGACCGCCCCGTGGCTTCGGTCGCCGTCCGGACGATGGTTTCGATCGTCGGATGGCTGCAGCCGACGATCAGGACCAGTCCGTTTTCGGTTTCGATCGCGAGCGACAGTTCCTTCACGTCGAGATCGACGCCCCAATGGCCGTGGTTGGCCATCAGATAGGCGAAGGCGTTCGCACGTGCATGGAAGAGCTGGTGAAAGATGATGGTTTCGCTCCATGGGCGGGGCGGCGGCGCTTTCCGCCGCCCCGCCTCGGGGGGATGGTTCGCGACCCTTTTTGCGGTCAGGCCGCGTCCGCCATTTTCGGCTGGGGCACGATGCGCATGTACGGGAGCCGGCTGGTCCAGGAGCCGAACATCTCGGCCGCCTGTTCGTCGCCGATCGACGGCAGGATGAAGACGTCTTCGCCCGGCTGCCAGTTGGCCGGCGTCGCGACCTGGTTGTTTTCGGTCAGCTGCAGCGAGTCGAGAACGCGCAGCAGCTCGGCGAAATTGCGCCCCGTGCTCATCGGATAGGCCATCGCCATGCGCACCGTCTTGTCGGGCGCAATCATGAAGACGGTCCGCACCGTCGCATTGTCCGCGGCGGTCCGCTCGTCGGAAGAACCCTCGGCATCGGCCGGCAGCATGCCGAACATTTTCGAGATCGCAAGGTCCGTGTCGGCGATCATCGGGAAGGCCGGCATGAAGCCCGTCACCTTCTGGATGTCCTGCGACCAGTCGTTATGCCGCTCCGCGCCGTCGACGCTGAGGCCCATCAGCTTCGCGCCACGCCGCTCGAACTCGGCCGACAGGCGCGCGGCCTCGCCGAGTTCGGTCGTGCAGACCGGCGTGAAGTCCTTCGGATGCGAGAAGAGGACGCACCATTTGTCCGCCATCCAGTCGTGAAAATCGATCGCGCCGCAATTCGTTTCGGCGCGAAAATCGGGAACCGTGTTTCCAATAGTCAGCATGATTGTCCGTCCTTTCGGTTGTGCGATGGACGGCGTGATAGGGCGGCATCGATCCTGCAGTCACGCAGCTTGTTTTCGACCTCGGGTTGCAATTTCGCAGGATCGGGAACAGAAGTGTGATCTCAATGCATTGGGACGATCTTCGCATCGCCTCGGCGATCCTGCGCAGCGGCAGCTATGCCGGGGCGGCGCAGCAGCTCGGCCTCAACGAGACCACCGTTTCGCGGCGACTCGCCCGGCTCGAGGGCGATCTGGGGTTCAAGATCTTCGATACCGCCGACGGCCAGCGCCGCCCGACCGCGGCCGGGCGCCGCGTGCTCGAAGCGGCGAAGCGGATGAAGAAGGAGGCCGAGCGGCTGCGGATCCCCGAGGAGGCGGACCGGCCGGTGGTGCGCCGGCGGATCGCCGCCGTGGAGGCGATGGCGACCCATTATCTCGCGCCCGGGCTATCGTCGCTGATCGCCAAGCACCCGCACCTCCATATCGAGATCCTGCTGTCGACCGAGCTGGCGAGCTTTTCCCGCTGGGAGACCGATATCGCGCTCCGGCTCGCGCGGCCCGAGCGCGGCAATCTCGTCATGCGCAAGCTGACCGATTTCGAATGGGTCCTGGTTCGCCCGGCCGACCGCGAACCCGCCTTCGTAACCGGCTATTCTTCGCAGCACCCGAAAAAGGAGGAACGCGAGACGCTGCGCGCCAAGGTCGGCGTCAAGCTCCCGATGATCATCGTCAACGGCATGTCGCCGTCCAAGCGGATGCTGCTCAATGGCGACGGCATCGGTTTCCTGCCCGATTTCATGTGCGGCGACCTTTGGGACAAGCCCGAACTGAAGCTCGAGCGCCTCGGGCTCACCCGTCCGATCTGGCTGCTCGTGCAGGAGCATCTGCGCGACGATCCGGACACGCGCATCGTGACCGACTGGCTGGCGGACGTCTTCGACACGTTCAAATAGAGTCAGCCGTCAAGTGAAGTCGGCCGGACCGATCCGCCGCCCGATCAGGCATGTCCCGCGTCATGCGCCAGCAGCGCCGGGTCGACGCCCGCCCTGCGATAGCTCTCCGCCCAGCGTTTCTCGGCCTCGGTATCGAACAGGATGTCGGCATCGCCCTCGGCGGTGAACCAGCCGTGACGGGTCATCTCCTCGTCGAGCTGACCCGGCGACCATCCGGCATAGCCGAGCGCGGAGAGCCAGCGTTCGGGCCCCCTGCCCTCGGCGATCGCGCGCAATATGTCGAGCGTTCCGGTCAGTCCCCATTTGTCGCCGACCTGCACGCTATCCTCGCCGCCCCAGTCGAGGCTGTGGATGATGAACCCGCGCTGCGGCTCGACCGGCCCGCCGAGATGCACAGGCGCGTCCGGCGCGTCGCCGACCTCGATCTCGAGCTGGTTCAGCAGCGTATGGAAACCGACATTGGCGATCACATTGCCGATCCCGATGCCGAGCGCGCCCTGCTCGTCATGCGCGCACATCGCGATGACGGCGCGCTCGAACCGCGGATCGCCCATGCCGGGCAAGGCGAGCAGCAACTGGCCGGAGTAGAAGGTCGGTGAATCCATAACCGGGACTGTAGCGGGTGGGCGCTTCGGGTCCAGTGTATCCCGGCCCGAAACGCACCCCATACGCCCCGAAATGACTACCCGGCCGACGCCGTGCTCGTCTCGCAGGTCGGCAAACCCGTTTCGCGATCCAGCGCCACCTGCTCGTCGAACGTCGAGGCCGCAAAGAAATCCTGCTGCCGCGCGATCAGGCCGTCCTCGATATCGAAGATCGTGACGAAGGCCATTTCGAATGGACAGCCGAACCATGCGCCGCTCATCACGCCGTTCACCGCGACACTTTGTCCGTCCACCATCACCTTGTCGATCTGCCACTCGACGTCGCGATAATTGGATTCTGGCGTTCCCAACTGTCCGAAGACACCCATAAGACCGTCGTGCCCCCGGACGTCGATACGGAACGTCGGATCGACGAATTCCACATCCTCGGCATAATGGGTCAGCAACTGCTCGGCCGTGACGCCCGGACGAAGATAGTCGCCGTAATAGCTATCCACCCATTGGCGGAGCGCTGCGTCGTCCACTTCGCTCACATCGTCCGCAGCTTGCGCGCAGGACGCCAGAGCCACGCATAGTAGCGGCCAGATATATCGCATGTCCGTCTCTCCCCATTGCGACGACACGCATCGGAGTATCAGACACGCGCGGAATTACAGCGGGGCGTTCGACCGGTCAGCCGACATCATCGACGAATCGCAAACCGACCGGGCAGTCTCAATCCTCTTCGGGCGGCTGCGCGCGCGCATTGCTGTAGTAGATCTCGTCGCAATAGGCGCGTTCATGATCTTCCATGCATTCGCGCCATTCGCGGCCGAGCCGTTCCTCTTCCTCGCGAATCTCCCTGCCCCGATTGCGATCGGCTTCGTCCTGGCTGGTCGTCGCCCAGTCGGCGGCCTGACCGACCGCCTTGAACGGCGCGGTGACGACGCTCGCGGCGGTTCGCGCGATGCAGCCGCTCAGCAGCAGCGCCATCAGGGTCACGATCATGATACGCATAACACTCTCCAAAAAGGGCACAAAATGGCCGATGCCGGTTACGATCCGTTCCCCATGGCATAGCCGCCATAACAGATCATGTGCAACGATGCGCCTTTTTCGGCGAATTGCGCTGGACGTCCGCAAACATTCATGGTTGATCGGTATCACGCTATTCAGACCCCCAATCAGCAGGAGCCCATCATGACGATCAGCGAAGGCGACACCCTCCCCAAGACCAATTTCGTGACGATGACCGAAAACGGCCCGCAGCCGGTCGATCACGACGCGTTTTTCGACGGACGAAAGATCGCGCTCTTCTCCGTACCCGGCGCCTTCACGCCGACCTGCTCGGCCAAGCATCTGCCCAGCTATGTCGAAAAGGCCGACGAGCTGAAGGCCAAGGGTATCGACGAGATCGCGACGACGGCCGTGAACGACGCCTTCGTGATGGGCGAATGGACCAAGGACGCCGACCAGGTGACGGCACTCGCCGACGGCAACGGCGAATTCGTGGAAGCGGTCGGCCTGACGATGGACGGCACCGGTTTCGGCATGGGCACGCGCGGCCAGCGTTTCTCGATGGTGGTCAATAACGGCGTGGTCGAGACGCTCAATGTCGAGGCGCCCGGCGAATACAAGGTCAGCTCGGCCGAATATATGCTCGGTCAGCTTGACTGAGGCGGAACGCACGGAAGCCGTAACCGCGGTCGTCGAGGCACTCGACCGGCATTATCGGGAGAGCATCGACCGGCTGCGCGATGCCGTGCGCGCCTATATCGAAAACGGCACGCCGCCCGATCCCGATATGCGCCGGTCGGGCGGCTTCGCCTATCCCGAAATCCGGCTCAGCTATGGCGGCGAAGGACCGGCGGAGGACCGGCGGCCACGCTCCTACGGCCGGCTGCCCGAAGCCGGGGACTATGCGATCACCGTCACGCGGCCTGAACTGTATCGCGACTATCTGGCCGAACAGCTCGGCATCCTGATGGCCGATTACGGGGTGAGCGTCGATGTTGCGCCCAGCCATCAGGAAATCCCTTTCCCCTATGTGCTCGACGGCAGCGGTATCGAGCTTGGCGAATTGCGGGCCGAGGAGCTGGCCCGGCATTTCCCGGCCACCGAACTCGCGCATATCGGCGACGAGCTGGCCGACGGACTGTGGGACAGCGAGCGCGCCAGATACCGGCCGCTGGCGCTGTTCGATGCGTTGCGCACAGATTTCAGCCTCGCCCGGCTGCGCCATTACACCGGCACCCCGCCCGAGCATGTGCAGCGCTATATCCTGTTCACCAACTATCAGCGCTATGTCGACGAGTTCGTCGAGTGGGGCTGCGAGCAGCTCAAGAATGGTGACCGGTACCGGACGCTCTCCGGCGCGGGCGGGATCGAGCTGACCTGCGACGATGCCGATCCGGCGGCGCTGGAAACCGCCGCTGCGGCACGCAAACACCAGATGCCGGCCTATCACCTGACCGCCGAGGGCCGGGGCGGGATTTCGATCGTCAATATCGGCGTCGGCCCGTCCAACGCGAAGACGATCACCGATCATCTCGCGGTGCTGCGCCCCGAGGCCTGGCTGATGATCGGCCATTGCGGGGGCTTGAGGCCCAGCCAGCGGATCGGCGATTATGTGCTCGCCCATGCCTATCTGCGCGATGACAATGTGCTCGATGCGGTGTTGCCGCCCGAAATCCCGATCCCGCCGATCGCCGAGGTCCAGCAGGCGCTCGAAGCCGCGGCGCGCAGCGTGACCGGCGAAGAGGCCGATGCGCTGAAGCGGCGCATGCGCACGGGCACGCTGGTGACGACCGACGACCGCAACTGGGAGCTTCGGTACAGCCAGTCGGCGTTGCGCTTCTCGCTCTCGCGCGCCGTCGCGATCGATATGGAATCGGCGACGATCGCCGCTCAGGGCTATCGCTACCGGGTGCCCTACGGCACCCTGCTCTGCGTGTCGGACAAGCCGCTCCATGGCGAGCTCAAGCTGCCCGGCCAGGCCAATCTCTTCTACGATCGCGCGGTGCGCGAGCATATCGAGATCGGCATCGCCGCGGTCGCCGAACTGCGCGCCTTCGGAACCCGGCTGCACAGCCGCAAGCTGCGCGCTTTCGACGAACCGCCCTTCCGCTAGGCGGGATATGTGCTAGGCCCGTTCAGGGTCGTTACAGCTGCGAAAGCATAGTCCTCCGTCCTGCGATGGAACGGAATGCCGTTTCGCGAATTGGTTAGACAATAGGACATCACGCCACAGGAGGCCCGAACATCATGGCAAGCAAACCGACCAAACCCGCCGCGAAACCGGCAGCGAAAAGTACGGCGAAAGCGCCGCCCGCCGAAAAGCCCGGCATGACCGACAAGATCAGCGCCACGGCCAAATCCGCAGCCGGCAAGGCTGGCGAGACGGCCAAGGGCGCGGCCGCCAAAGTCAGCGAAACCGCAAAAGGCACGGCGACCAAGGTGGGCGAGACCGCCAAGGGAGCGGCCGGCAAGGTCGGCAGCGGCGCGAAGACCGTCGGCGAGACGGTCAAGAAGCACCCGATCAAGACCGCCGCCGCGGTCGGCGGCGTCGCCGCGGCAGCCGCCGGCGCCGTGGTCGGCAAGAAAATGTACGACAAGCGCAAGGATGCGAAGGCCACACCGCCCAAGGTGAAGCCGCGGGCCGACTGAACGCGGTACCAAAACCGGAACCGGGGCGGTGGTCGATCCGGCTGCCGCCCCTTTTTTACGCGCTTTCGAGCCCGACCAGCCGGGCGCTATCGTCCCATAACTTGCGCGCGGCCGCCGCGTCGCGCGCCAGATCGGAGGGTTCGGCCTTCACCAGATCGGGGCCGCGCACCGACCAATAGTCGCCCTGCCCGCGCGCATAGCGATCGTCGACGGCCAGGTCCGCGAGGTAGCGGCCGGAGCGCGGGACGGTGCTCGTCCGGTCGCGCGCCATCAGCAGCGGAATGACGCGCGAGACGATCGCCATCAGCCATTTCGGATAGTCCCGCGCCAGTCCCGTCGTCGGAACATAGCCGGGATCGTAGGACAGGGCAGTGAATTCGGGATGGCGGGCGGCAAACTCGCGCGCCGTCATGATGTTGCAGAGCTTGGAGGATGAATAGGCGCGGGCGCAGAATTTGCGCGTGCCCTTCGCCGGATTCGGATCGCGTTCGGGATAGGCTAGCCATTCGGCCTCGGCATGGTCGGGCGGCGTGACCGGTGTATTCTCGGCCGGATCGTGCGTGCCGCTGCCGGTCAGGACGACCCGCGCGCCCGGCGCGAGCGAACCGGTCAGCAGCCGCAACATCAGGTAATGGGCGAGATGGTTGACTGCGAACGTCCGCTCGAAGCCGTCGGCGCTCTTTTCGGGTCTGGCCAGCTGAAGTCCGGCATTGAGAAGCAGCCGGTCGACCGGGCCCCTTTCCCGCACCGCATCGGCAAAGCGCCGCTCATTCTCGAGACTGTCCATGTCGAGCGGCAGCACGGTCAGCCGCTCGCTCTGCGGGAGACCGCTGGCACCGCTACGCGATCCGATGGTGAGATGCACGTCCGCGCGTTCGAGCAGGATCTTCGCCGCCTCTTCGCCGATCCCCGAAGTCGCGCCGGTCATCACGATATGCATGCTCTGCTCCTGATTGGTCAACCAACCAATTTATGAGCCAGACCAACCACCGGGTCAAGTGGTGGGACAGGCGCGGGGATCAGTCTTTGGCGATCATCTCCCGGACCGCGCCTTCCCATACGTCGAACGTCTCACGCATGGGATAGCCCGGCTGGCTGAGCCAGGAGAGCATGATGCCCTCGAACGAGGATTTGGCCGTCCGGGCGATCGCATGATGCCGTTCGCCCGGCTTCGCCGCCCTCATATGCGCAGCGAAAATCTGCGCCATGGAGTCCTGGGCACGGGCGTTGGCCTGTGCCAGCTTCTCGCCCAGAGCCGGATCGTTCATCGCGCGCACCGCCAGTCCGAGCCGAACCCGAAACAGGTCGCGATGCGCCTCCAGATTGTCGCGGATGAAATCCGCGTAAGCGGCCAGCACCCGATCGGGCGGCGTGTCCGCGAGCAGCCCGCGCAGCCGGTCCAGATAGGTTTCGAGGCCGCGTTCGACCGCCGCCTCGAGAACCTCGTCCTTGGTCTTGAAATGATAATGAAGGAGGCCGGGCTTCACCCCGGCCTCGGCGGCGATCGCCTTGACGCTGGCCGCATCCAGGCCGTCGCGGGCGACGACACGGAATGCGGCATCGATCAGGCGATCCCGGGTGGACGGAGCGGTCATGGGATCAGACTAGCAGCTGAGATGACAGGCGTGTCAATTCGGCGTATTACCGTTCGAGCGCGTAATCGACCCACAACTCAACGCTTGTCTCGATCTCGCCGATCGCGAAAGGCGCGATGCGGCTGGCAGTGACGATGATGGCATTGCTGCTTTCGAATTGTGGATTGCGCTCGCTCGCTTGCAGAACGCGACCGACACGCATCCCGAAGGCGGAAGCATAATCCTCAGCTTCCAGTCGGGCAGCCTCCACAGCTCGAGCGCGCGCCTCTCGCAAAGCAGCCTCAGGGTTCGCCAGCGACAGTTGTGGTCCGTCGATATCATTGGCTCCATTCTCCGACATCAGCGCGTAAACTGCCGGAATATGCTCAAGCTCATCGAGCATGACGGTCACCCGATTTGACGCGACATAGCCGACGATCTCGACATCCGAGGGTGCACGAATATTCCGATCATCCCTGTAGCGCGGTTCGACGCTAACGCGACGGGTCTCGATCGTCACAATCGGGACGTTTTCACCCCGCAAGGCGTCGATCAATCGGTTCGCCAGCACGTTATTGGCCCCGATCGCGTCCAGCGCTGTCGTTCCTGAGGTCACCACTGCAGCGTCGAACGTCGCACGATCCGGTGCAGTTCTGACGACGCCTTCCGCCTCGACCTTGAGAAGGATCTCACCGGTCTGCAACTGGACGCTCTGCGCCGCAACGGGCGCCGAGATGAACAGCAGAAGCCAGGTTACCAACCGCATTCCCGGCCTTCATTCTGCCCCTGGAGCCAGGTCTGGAGCGGCTCGAAATAGGCGAGTAGCGGCTCGGCCGACATTTCGCGGGTCCCGGTGAACGCTTCCAGCGCTTCGGGCCAGGGCCGCGAGGAGCCCATTTCGAGCATCGCGTTCAGCCGCGCGCCGACTTCCTCGTTGCCATAGAAGGAGCAGCGATGCAGCGGCCCTTCCCAGCCGACCTGCTCGCAGGCTGCCTGGTAGAACTGGAACTGCAGGATCCGTGCGAGGAAATAGCGGGTGTAGGAGACACTGTTCGGCACATGATATTTGGCGCCCGGGTCGAAATTCGCCTCGGTCCGCTCGACCGGGGGCGCGATGCCCTGATAGCGCAGCCGCATCTCGTTCCATGCCGCGTTGTAATTATCGGGCGTGATCGAACCGTCGAAGACGCCCCAGCGCCAGCGGTCGATCAGCAGGCCGAAGGGCAGAAAGGCGACCTTGTCCATCGCCTGGCGGAGCAACAGGCCGAGATCGCGATCCGGGCCCGGCACATCGGCCTCGTCGAGCAGGTCGACCTGCACCAGATATTCGGGCGTGACGCTCAGCGCGATCATATCGCCGATCGCCTCGTGGAAGCCGTCATTCGCGCTGTTCTGGTAAATCAGCGGCTGCTGGTTATAGGCGCGCTGATAGTAATTATGCCCCAGCTCGTGATGCACGGTGACGAAATCGTCGGCATTGACGCGCGTGCACATTTTGATGCGCAGATCGTCGACGCTGTCGATGTTCCAGGCGCTGGCATGGCAGACGACGTTGCGATCCCGGGGTTCGGTGATCTGCGAACGGGTCCAGAAGGTTTCGGGCAGCGGATCGAAGCCGAGCGAGCTGAAAAAGGCCTCGCCCGTCCGGACGATCCGCTCCGGCGTGTAGTCAGCCGCGGCCAGAAGTTCGGTCAGGTCGTAACCGACATCGCCCGCCCGTTCCGGCGCGACGATCTCGTAGATATTGCCCCATTCCTGCGCCCACATATTGCCGAGCAGATCGGCGCGGATCGGGCCGTTTTCCGCCTGCACTTCGTCGCCATATTCCTCGTTGAGTTCGGCGCGGACATAGCAGTGCAGTTCTTCGTAGAGCGGGCGGGTCTCGTTCCAGAGCCGCTCGGTCATGGCGGCGAACTCGTCCGGCGTCATGTCGTAGCCCGAACGCCAGAGATCGCCGACATTGTCATAGCCGAGCTCGGTCGCGCCCTCATTGGCGATGGTCACGATACGCGAATAATTGTCGCGCATATCGGCGGCGTCATTGTGCCAGCTGGTCCACATCTCGGCGAGCAGCGCGGGATCGCGGACGGTGCCCATCCGGGCCTCAGCCTCGTTGCCGTTGATTTCCTCTCCGTTCATCGTCGCCCGGCCGGTCGAATAGGCGGTGCTCAGCGCCGTTGCGAGTTCGTTGAGTTCGGCGGCGGCCCTATCGCGGGTCGGCGCCGGCATGCCGATCCCCGAGCGCAGCTGATCGAGCTGGCGGCTGGTATCGTAATCGAGCCCGTCGACCTCGGCATATTCGGCCGCCTGATTGGCGAGCCGCACCAGCATCTGCGTGATCAGGGTACCGAAATAGGTATTCAGCGCGTCGGTATCCTGGTTGAGATAGGTCGAATTGACCCAGGCCGCGCGGGACGAGATGGTGAAGAGATCGCGCATCTCGACCATCGACTGATCGAGAAACGCGCGCGCGGCCTCGGGCGTGCGCTCGGCGGCCGGCGCCTCGTGATTGTCGGCCAGCGCCGGCGTGGCGGCGAGGACAGCGCCGAGCGCGAGCGCGGATGCGCCGATTTTCGCAAAGATTTTCATGGAACATGCTCTCCGTAAGACGTTTCTATGGCGCGCGTTTGACCAAGGCGCTTGCCGACGGTCAAGGGCCGTTCGTCGAAAGCCTAGGCGGGTTTGCCAAGCCAGTCGGCGAGCGCCGCGCCGAATTCGGGTTTCACGATGCAGCTCATATGGCCGCCCGGCACTTCGCGGTGATCGGCATTGGGGATCAGCGCCGCGAGATCTTCATGGCTGCCATTGTCCCGATCTTCCTCGCCGGCGAGAATGAGCGTCGGCACCGCGATCGCCCGGATCGCCGCTTCCGGCGTGTTGGTGAAAACGTTGAGGACCTGCAGCAGCGCCTCGGGATCGCCCTTGGTCGTCTTCAGGAACGCTTCGGCCATCCATTCGGGCGAATGTTTGGGATGGTTGCCGAGATCGGTCAGGACATGCCGGAAATGATCGGCCCGGCTCGCGAGGCTCGTGAGGCCAGACAGCCCCATGCCCGAAATGATCAGCCGGGCCGGGCGCGCGCCCAGCACATGCATTCGGACGACCGTCCGCGCGCCGAGCGAATAGCCGCCGAGATCATAGTCGGTCAGCCCGAGATGCGTGACCAGCGCCAGTCCGTCCCGCGCCAATATGTCCGCCGGATAGGCTGCCGGATCGTGCGGTTTTGCGCTGTCGCCATGCGCGCGCAGGTCCGGCATGATCAGGCGATAGCCGTTGGCCGCGATCGTCTCGGCATGGCCGTAGCGGATCCAGTTGGTGACGGCGTTGGAGAAAAAGCCATGCAGGAGGACGAGCGGCCGCCCGTCGCCCATTTCCCGATAGGCCAGCCGGTAGCCGTCCTGACTGCTGAAGCAATGGACCGGCGGATCAATCGGGGAGTTTGCCAACTTTTTCCTTCCAGCGTTTGACGATCGGTTCGTATTCGTCCGCCCGGTGGCGGTTCAGGCTGCGCGTATCCAACCAGGCCTGATGCATACCCTCGACGCCGAAATGATGTTTCGGAACGAACCCGAAAGGATCGTCGATCGATCCGACCGTGATGTCCATCTTGTCGCTGTCGGGAAACTCGAAACCGAGCGGCGTCCCGCATTGCGAACAGAAGGCCCGACGCGCGATCGGCGAGCTTTCATACCAGTCGGGTTCGGTTTCCCACTCGACGCTCGCCTTGGGCAGGTTCTTGAACGCGATCGATACGCCGCCCGTCGCGCGCTGGCACATCCGGCAGTGACACAGATAAGCGTCGCGATCGTCGATCGTGGCCGTGTAGCGTATCCGGCCGCACTGGCAGCCGCCCTTTATCGTCTCAGGCATCAGCGCCTCCCAATCCCAATATCGTCATCCATTCCTGCTGCGTTTCCGGCTGCGTATCGTACAGGATCGCGTCCTCGGGCAGAACCAGCCAGGGTTGTTTGCTCCTCACCCACAAATGTGCGCGCGGAACCAGCGCACTGCTCTCGTCCAGCGTCCCCGCGCGGAGCACGACAATCCCCGGACGCGCCGTGTTCTCGGCATATATGCGGACCGCGCATTTTGCGCAGGTCCAATAGGATACGGCGATTCCGTCGGCCGTTTGTCGCTGGCCCTTTCCGAGTTCGCCTTTCACATCGAGCATCGTCCCGAACAACGGCATTTGCAGCCCGAACGCGCTACCCGACTGGGTCTGGCAATCGGTGCAATGACAGGCGTAGCAAGCGGGCATCGGCTCGGTTTCGATGCGATAGCGCACCGCGCCGCACAGACATCCGCCCTCGATGCTCACCGCTCTTCCAGCCCCTTCTGCTTCAATCGCCAGATTGCGACATCGATCCGGTCCTGTCCGAAAAACGGTTCGCCCTCGAAGACCAGCGTCGGCACGCCCCAATGGCCGGCGGCCTCCAGCGCCTCCTGGTTCGCGGCGATCTCGGCGTCGAGTGCGTCCGGCTCGGCTAGCGTTTCGGCATCGAGTTCGGCCAGATCGAGGCTTGCGCGTGCCGCTGCATCCTTCAGATGATCGCCTTCATGCCAGTTTTCGGTTCCGCCCCAGATAATCTGCGAAACCTCGTCGGCAAAAGCGAGCCCCTTGCCGCGCCGCGCGGCCGCCTGGCCGAGCCGGGTCAACCGATAGGCATAGGGCTGGTCCTCGGCGATCTTGCGTGTCGCCATGTCCTGGACGATCGGATCGGGGCGCGGCGGCGCCATCGGGATCTTCAGAAATTGCGAGAGGCGCATGACGTCGACCAGGGTGTAGCGCAGCCAGTTGGGATGGTTGCGTTCGAAGAAATCGGGTTCGCGGATCGCGAGCGGATAGACGGGCCTCAGCGCGATATCGATGTCGTGGCTCTCGGTCAGCGCGCGATAGCGGCGGGTCGCCAGATAGCTGTAGGGGCTGCGGAACGACCAGTAGAGATCGGCGTGCAGGGTCATCTCGGCATATCCTCCGCTATTCGCCGGCACCGGAACCCGGCATTAACGGGCTGATAAGCCGAAAACCATAACAGGGCCACTGTGACTCAAAAGACTCACTTTTTCCGTCTTTTTCCAAAAAGTCTCGCCAAGACCCAAAGTCTGTGCGATTTTCGGCGTTCGTCTGGGAGGATGGGGCAAAGTGGCCGAACAGGACCCGCAGATAAGGGTGGACACGATGGCTGAACAGGGAACGGCCGAACGCAAGCGGTCGCCTGTGCGGCTGATCGCGATGCTGATCGTACCGGCGCTGGTGATCGGGATCGGCGCCTACTGGTATATCACGTCGGGCCGCTACGTCTCGACCGACAATGCCTATGTCCAGCAGGACATCGTCGAGATCAGCCCGGAAGTCGGCGGCCGGATCGTCGCCGTTCTGGTCGAGGAGAATGAACAGGTCGAGGCCGGCGATATCCTGTTCCGGATCGATCCCGAACCCTATCGCATCGCTGTCCAGCAGGCCGAAGCCGATATCAGCGATGCGCGGCTCGCACTCAGCCAGGCCGAAACGGCGGTTTCGACAAGTGGCGTCGACATCTCGACGGCGCAGGCCAATGTCGAGTTCGCCCGGCGCAATCTCGCCCGCGAGCGCGAACTGATGGAGCGCGGCTTCAACACCCGCGCACGTGTCGAATCCTTCGAAAACCAATTGTCCGACGCGCGGGCGCGGCTGAATGCCGCCCGGGCCGCGCAGATGGACGCCCGCGCTGCCGTCGGCAGCGCGGGCAGCCGCAGCGCGCGTTCCGAATTTCCCGCCGTCGCTGCCGCGATCGCTCGGCGCGAAGAGGCCCAGCTCAACCTCGAGCGCACGGTCGTCCGCGCGCCGGTGAGCGGCACGATCAGCGAGGTCGACCGGCTCCAGATCGGTCAGATGGCGAGTCCGGGAACCGCAGTCGTGAGCATCGTCGCGCGCAACGAGACCTGGATAGAGGCGAACTTCAAGGAAACCGATCTCGACCGGATGCGGGTCGGCCAGCCCGCCCGGATCACCTTCGACGCCTATCCCGATCTTGTCGTGCCGGGCCGGGTCGGCAGCATCGGCGCGGGCACCGGCGCCGAATTCTCGATCCTCCCCCCGCAAAATGCCACCGGAAACTGGGTGAAGGTCACCCAGCGTGTGCCCGTGCGCATCGAGATCGAGGGCACGCCAGCGCGGCAGATGATCACCGGCCTCAGCGCCGATGTCCGCGTCGATATCCGCGACGATGGCGAGCGCTAAGTCGCACAAGATAATTCCGTTCGGGCTGAGCTTGTCGAAGCCCTGCCTTTCTGTCCTTTGGCATGGAAGGAGTAAGGACAGCCCTTCGACAAGCTCAGGGCAAGCGGTAGGGGAATGGAATGGCTAGCGCCGCCTCCGATAAGCAAGCTGCGCCCGACGGCGACGCCCTTCTCCCGGTCCGTTACAAGGGGCTTCTGACCTTCGCCATCATGATGGCGATGATGATGCAGATCCTCGATACGACGATCGCCAATGTCGCTCTCCCGCACATGCAGACGAGCCTCGGCGCGACGATCGACACGATCGCCTGGGTTCTGACCAGCTATATCGTGGCGACGGCGGTGGCGATCCCGATCACCGGCTGGCTCGCCGACCGGATCGGATCGCGCAACCTGTTCCTCTGGGCGGTCGCCTTTTTCATCGTGACCTCGATGTTGTGCGGCGCGGCGACCAGCCTCGAACAGATGGTCACCTTCCGCATCATGCAGGGGATCGCAGCGGCCTTTATCGGCCCGATCTCGCAGACCGCGATGCTCGATATCAACCCGTCGCACAAGCATGGCCAGGCTATGGCGATCTGGAGCCTCGGCGCAGTGTTGGGGCCGATCCTGGGCCCGCTGATCGGCGGCTATATAACCGAATATTACAACTGGCGCTGGGTGTTCTACGTCAACCTGCCGATCGGCACGCTGATCCTCGTCATGCTCTGGTTCCTGTTGCCGAGCCGCCCGATCAGCCGGCGCGGCTTCGACCTGTTCGGTTTTTCGATGTTCGCGCTGGGCCTCGCGGCGCTCCAGCTCGTGCTCGATCGCGGCCAACAGCTCGATTGGCTCGACAGCACCTCGATCTGGATCGGCATCGGCTGCATCATCATCGGCTTCTGGGTGTTCATCGTCCATATGCTAACCGGTAAAAACACGCTGCTGACCCCAGCCATCTTCACCGACCGCAACCTGGTCGGCTCACTGATATTCGTCGCTTTTGTCGGCGTCGTGGTGTTCGCGATCATCGCGCTGATCGCGCCGATGCTGCAGGGCGTGCTCGACTATCCGGTGATCACCGCGGGTTACCTGCTGGCGCCGCGGGGACTCGGCGTGATCGTCGCCATGGGCGTCGCCGCGCGGCTGATGAACGTGATGGATGCGCGGATCATCCTCGCCGTCGGCTGGGCGATCACGGCCTGGTCCTGCTACATGATGACGCACTGGATGATCGGCATGGACTCCGGCCCGATCATCACCGTGGGCGTGATCCAGGGGCTCGGCATCGGCTTCATCTTCGTGCCGCTCAACGTCATCGCTTTCGCCACCCTGCCGGTCAGCCTGCGACCCGAGGGCGCGGCACTGATGAACCTGCTGCGCAATGTCGGCGCGTCGATCGGTATTTCGATCACCGCGAGCAATGTCGCGCGCAACCTGCAGATCAGCCATGCCGATCTCGGCGAGCATATCACCCCTTCAACGGTGCCATCTCTCCGCCTCGAACGGCTGAACCTTCCCGCAGAACAGGTCGCGGCCCTGCTCGATAACGAGATCAACCGCCAGGCGCTGATGATCGGCTATATCAACAATTTCTGGCTGATCATGTGGGGCTGCATCATCGCAGTCCCCGCCTCGATGCTGCTCAAGAAGCTGCCCAAGACCGGCACCGCTAGCGTAGACGAAGCGGACCCGGACCGCGAACCGCAACCGGCCGAATAGCTACGCCGCTTTTTGCAAATGCCGCCGGCCGAGCAGCTCGGCGACCTGGACGGCATTGAGCGCCGCGCCCTTGCGCAGATTGTCCGAAACGCACCAGAGGACCAGCCCGTTCTCGACTGTCGGGTCTTCGCGGACACGGCTGATGAAGGTTGCGCCGTCGCCGACGCATTCGACCGGCGTCACATAGCCGCCATCCTCGCGCTTATCGACGAGCATGATGCCCGGCGCCTCGCGCAGGATATTCTGGGCCTCTTCGGCCGACAACTCGTTTTCAAACTCGATATTGATCGCCTCGCTATGCCCGACGAACACCGGTACGCGGACACATGTCGCGCTCAGCTTGATCTTCGGATCGAGGATCTTTTTCGTCTCGACGACCATCTTCCATTCTTCCTTGGTCGAACCGTCGTCCAGGAAGGCGTCGATATGCGGGATCACGTTGAAGGCGATCTGCTTGGTGAACTTCTTCGCTTCGGCCTGGTCGCCGACGAAGATGTCGCGCGACTGGTTGAAGAGCTCGTCCATGCCGTCCTTGCCCGCGCCAGATACCGACTGATAGGTCGAGACCACGACGCGCTTGATCGTCGCGGCGTCATGCAGCGGCTTCAGAGCGACGACCATCTGGGCGGTCGAGCAATTGGGGTTGGCGATGATATTCTTCGCGAGATAACCGTCGATCGCCTCGGGATTCACCTCGGGCACGATCAGCGGGACGTCCGGGTCCATTCGGAAAAGCGAGCTATTGTCGATCACCGTGCAACCGGCCTCGGCCGCCTTGGGCGCATATTCTTTCGCCGGGCCCGATCCCGCCGCGAACAGCGCAATATCCCAGCCGGAAAAATCGAAATGCTCGATATTGCGGCATTTGAGCATCGTGCCGGTTTCGCCGAATTCGACTTCGACGCCCTGCGACCGCGGCGAGGCGACGGCCGCAACCTCGTCCGCCGGAAATTCGCGCTCGGCGAGGCAGGCGAGCATTTCGCGCCCGACATTCCCCGTCGCTCCGACTACCGCTACCCGATAACCCATGGTGTTATTCCTCTGTTCGAGCGTGGGGAACTAGCGCGACTTCGGGCATTCGCCAAGACAAACATTGTTGCGGTGCAATAAATTTGGCTTTCCGTAGCGTCATTGCGTGATCGCGTCGATCGGAGTACCCTTTGGACCATCGAAATCCGGGGGCCGCAAACGGCAGGCGTTTCTGCCGACGGAGATCGCTATGTCCCAGGAAGCCTCGCTCGACACCACGCCGGCCACCGTTCCCCTGCCCGTGCGAACGATCACCGCCGTCGATCTGAACGAAAGTCTGGCCGCAGGTTATGCGGATTTCAAAGCGAAACGCGGCGATCTGATCTTCGTCGGGCTGCTCTATCCGCTCGTCGGCGCCGTCGCTTCGGTCGTGATGACCGGCAGCGACATATCGATGCTCTTTCCGCTCTTCGCGGGCCTCTCGCTGCTCGGCCCGCTCGTCGCGACCGGTTTCTACGAACTGGCGAAACGGCGCGAAGCCGGCCGGGATTCGAGCTGGTGGCATTTCTTCGGCGTTCTGAAAAACCGGTCGATCCTGTCGATCGCCGCGGTTGGTGTCGGGCTGCTGGCCATCTTCGGCGCCTGGCTGGCAGCGGCGGCGCTGATCTACACCTTCTTCTTCGGACTGCAGCCGCCGGGGACCGCCGCCAATTTCGCCGAGATGGTCCTGACGACCCAGGCCGGCTGGGGCATGATCGTCGTCGGCAACCTTGTCGGCCTCCTGTTCGCGATCGTCGTGCTCGCGGTCAGCGTGGTTTCGCTGCCGTTACTGGTCGACCGCAAGGTCAGCGCCGAACGCGCGGTCGCAACGTCGCTCGCCGCATTCCGCCGCAATCCCGCGGTGCTGCTGCGCTGGGGGGTTACGGTCGGCTTGATCCTCACCGTGGCGGCGATACCGCTGCTGATCGGGCTCGCGGTGGCGCTGCCGGTGCTCGGCTACGCCACCTGGCACCTCTATACCCGGCTCGTCGACCGGGACGAGCTGGCGCGGATGGGCCGATAGCGACAAGGGAAAGCCTTTTCTCCCTATAGTTTGACATGTCTTTCGTGATGTTGTGTATTGCAACGGCAATACAGTGGAAGGACATGACGTGATAAAACGATGGGCGATGATTGCCGCTTTGCTCGTAACCGGAACCGGCGCGACTGCGCAGACGGCCGCGGTCGAGGATGTGCTGGGCGAGGCGGTGCGGGCGAGCATGCTCGACATCGCGCGCGACGCCGAGGGCAACCTTTATGGATCCGGCTGGGACCGGCTCATGACGGATGCGGCCGAGGCGCAATTCTTCCTTATCGGCGAACAGCATGCGACCGCCGATATCGCCGAGATTTCCGCCGCCATCCATCGCGGTCTCGCCCAGCGCGACTATGAATATATGGCAGTCGAGATCGGCCCCTGGTCGACCCGCTATGCCGAGCAGCTGATCCGCGAAAATAACGATGCGGTAGCGGCGATCGGCGATGCCCCGGGCGGCGGCTTCGCCCTGCCCTTTCTCTTCTTTGCCGAGGATGCCGAATTGACGGCCCAGGCGGTTCGCCTGTCGTCGGCCTCGTCCCACGCGTTGTTTGGCCTCGACCAGGAATTCATCGCTGCGGGGCCCGTGCTGGCGTTGCGGCTCGAAGAACTGGTCCGGACCGATGAACAGCGAAGTGTGGTGGCAGCCTTTGCCGAGGCTACGGCGGCGAATGTCATGTATCTGGGTACCGCAGAACCCGAGCAGTTCGCACCATTGAGAACCGCTTTCGATGCGGGCGAAGACGCCGAAGCGCTCGCGCTCGTCGATGCGATGCTGCTTTCCAACGAGATCTACGGCCCGTTCGTGCGGCAAACCGGGCCGATTTACCCGGCCAATCTCGCGCGCGAAAACTATATGAAGCGCAACTTTCTCGACCAATTCGCACGGATCGAGGAACGCGACGGCCACCCGCCGCGCATATTCTTCAAATTCGGCGCCAGCCACATGATGCGCGGACACAGCACCACCAATGTCCCCGCGCTCGGCGATTTTCTCGTCGAATGGGGCCGGACGCGCGAATTCGGCCTGGTCAATGTCATGATCGATTGCCGGGACGGCAGCGTGGTGGACGTCCGCTCGGGCGCGATATCGCCTTGCCAATCCTATATGCTCGAAGAGGGCTCGCTGTTGGGCGAGGCCGCCGATGGGCGAGCACTGACCCTGATCGACCTGCGGCCGCTGCGGTCGCTCATCCGCTCGAGCACCGAAATCGACGATGCCTCGCGCGACATGATCTTTGCGTTCGACTATTATCTCGCGGTTGCCGATGTGCGGCCCGCAACCGTTATTCCCGCGCCCATCGTGCCAGCGGAATAGCAAAAGGGCCGCCCCGCGGGACGGCCCTTTTCATCGTCTCAATTCGTTCGCGCGATCTCAGCTGTCGGCGGCTTCCGGCGCTTCGGCCTTGATCGTGTTCTTCTCGCGATCGTCGCGCTTTTCCGCGATGCGGGCGGCTTTACCGGTACGGCCGCGCAGATAGTAGAGCTTGGCGCGACGCACGATGCCGCGCTTGAGCACCGTCACGCTGTCGACATTCGGGCTGTACAGCGGGAATACGCGCTCGACGCCTTCGCCGAACGAGATTTTTCGAACCGTGAAGCTCGATCCCATGCCGCGATTGGTGCGCGCGATGCACACGCCCTCGAAATTCTGAATACGGGTGCGATCACCCTCGACGACTTTCACGCCCACGCGCAGCGTATCGCCCGCCTTGAAATCCGGGAGCTTCTTGTCGCTCGTAATGCTCTCGATGGCTTCCGCCTCGAGTGTCTCGATGAGATTCATCTCATTCGTCCTTTGCTTTATCGCGTTGCGCGCCAGAGGGCGACTGATCCGGAGCGCCACTATAGAGCTCCCAAAGATCCGGCCGCCGTGACCGTGTTATCTCTTCGGCCTGGCGTTTCCGCCATGCCGCAATTTTCGCATGATCCCCCGATCGCAACACTTCAGGGATACTGCGCCCTTCCCATTCAACAGGCCGGGTGTAATGCGGATATTCGAGAAGCCCCTGTTCGAAGCTTTCCTCATCGCCGCTTGAAGCCGCGCCCATTACCCCGGGAAGCAGCCTGATGCAAGTGTCGAGCAGCGCCAAAGCGCCGATTTCGCCGCCCGACAATACATAATCGCCAATCGAGACTTCCTCAACCGGGCGAGCTTCGAAAATACGCTCGTCAAACCCTTCGAAACGACCGCACAGGATCGTGACGCCGGGGCCGGTCGAAAGCGCGCGTATCCGGGATTGCGTCAGCGGCTTTCCGCGCGGCGACATGGCCAGCACCGGGGCATTTGGCTGGCGCTCCAGCGCCTCGTCAACGGCTCCCGCGAGCACATCGGCCTTCATGACCATGCCCGCACCGCCGCCAGCTGGCTTGTCGTCCACCGTATGATGCTTGTCGGCCGCGAAATCCCGGATTTGCAGAGTCTCCAGCGACCATTTCCCCTCGTCCCGCGCCCGTCCGGCAATTGAATGGCCAAGCGGCCCCGGAAACATCTCGGGATAGAGGGTGAGGATGGTCGCGGCGAAGGCCATGGTCTGATCAACTCGCAAGCGCAAAGCCTGTCAAGATTCTCCTCTAAACAGCCCGGATCGGGAAGAGCTTGTCATTATGGAGCACCCCGCCCTGCGACAGGAGCTGCGCAATTGCCTTCTGCTCGTGGATGGTCGCCTCCTCACCCAAATCCGGCGGGTTGTTTGCGCTCAGAAACTGGACCGTCAAAAAGGGGGCCAGACAACCGAAGAGAAGCGTACAGCGCTCTATATGAAACGCCGAGGTCACGACACTGCATGCGCTGCAGCCATGATCGGCCGTATACCGAGCAATCATCGCAACATCTTCGACTGTGTTACCGCTTTCAAGACCCGTCTTGCTGATGGCCTCCTCCGGAACGCCTTCCAACAACAGGTCTCGCCGCACATAGACCCAATGCGGCCGGGGTCCCCGATTGAAATGCGCGCCATGGCCACCAGTCGGGACGATAAGGGGACGGCGACCGCTCGCCAGCCTATCTTTGCAAATAGATGCCGCGGTTTCCACTCGCGCGCGCGCAAGCTGGGAAAGTCCGCCATTTTCGTCGTTCGGCGCACCTAATATGAAAATGGGATCGATCTCATTCATCACAAAAATCGGGCGAGATGATGATCGGATCGCCGAGCGTTAGCGCCTCCACTCGAACCGGCACCATGAAATCCGAACCATCCGGCTTGCGAATTTCCAGAATATTGCCCGCGCCGAAATTTTCGACGGCGATGACTTCGCCCACCGGGTCACCGCTTTCGGTAACGCAGGGCAAGCCAACGATGTCGGCATGATAATATTCGCCCTCCTCGAGCGGCGGTAGCGCCGAACGTGGCACGGTCAGCTCCTTGCCGCGCAGCGCCTCGGCGGCGGTGCGATCGGCGATCTCGGCGAACCGCGCGATCGGCATTTTGCCGGTTTCGCGCACGGATTTGAGCGTGAGCGATTGCCCGTCCGCCCCGAACGTCGTGTAACGTTTGAAGCTGTCCAAGCTCTCGGAGAACAGCTTGAGACGCACCTCGCCGCCAATGCCATGCGCTCCGGCAATGGCGGCGAGGGTAATGCGCTTTTCGGCCAAGGCTTAACTCTTGGCTTCTTCTTTCTCCGCGTCTTCGGGAGCGGCTTCGTCGCCCGCACCGGGTTCGGCGGCTTCGGACGCCGGGGTCTCGGCTTCTGCCGGCTCTTCGGCGGTCTTCTCTTCCGTCGAAGCCTCTTCGGCAGCGGCTTCCTCAGCAGGCGCCTCTTCCGCAGCGGCGCCTTCAGCCGGAGCCTCGGCTTCTTCGGCCGGCGCTTCCTCGGCCGGAGCGGCAGCGGCTTCAGCGACGACCTTTTCCTTCTCGGAACGCTCCTCGGCGCGTTCCTTGGCCTTGTCACCCGGTTCCGCCTTTTGCGGGTTGTTGCGCGCCGGGCGTTCCATGATGCCGGCTGCATCGAGGAAACGCATCACCCGGTCGGACGGCTGCGCGCCCACCGACAGCCAATGCTTGGCACGATCCTCGTCGAGCTTCACGCGCTCGGGATTGTCCTTGGCGAGCAGCGGGTTATAGCTGCCGATCCGCTCGATAAACTTGCCGTCCCGCGCCTTGCGGGAATCCGTCACGACGATCTTGTAGTAAGGCCGCTTCTTGGCGCCACCGCGCGACAGCCGAATTGCTACTGACATTGATATTTCCTTCTTTAAAAAATCCAAATTCAATTCAAAATTTCTAGCGTTTCAGTAATTTATCGAGCCCCGGAGGGATACCCTGCCCCGGCATTCCGGGGAGACCCGGCATACCGCCGGGCGGCATGTCTCCGGGATCGGTCGGCAGGCCGTCCGGACCGCCCCCGAACATCTTCATCAGCCCCTTGATGCCGCCCATCTTCTTGATGCGCTTCATCGCGGTCGCCATTTCCTTGTGCATCTTGAGGAGCTTGTTGACCTCCTGCACGGTCGTGCCCGAGCCCATCGCCACGCGCCGCTTGCGCTTGGCGTTGAGAAGGCCCGGCTTCGCCCGCTCCTCCACGGTCATCGAACCGATCATCGCGTCCATGTGAACGAGCACCTTGTCGTCCATATTGCTGGCGGCCATCGCAGCCTGCGCCTTTTTCATGCCCGGCAGCATGCCGGCCAGCGCGCCGAGCCCGCCCATGCGCTGCATCTGCGCCAGTTGCGTGCGCAAATCGTTCAGGTCGAACTGGCCCTTGGCCATCTTCTTGGCGAAGGCTTCGGCTTCGTCCTTCTCGACCGTCTCCGCCGCGCGTTCGACCAGGCTGACGACATCGCCCATGCCGAGGATGCGGCCGGCAACGCGCTCGGGATGGAATTCCTCGATCTCGTCCAGCTTCTCGCCGACGCCGACGAACTTGATCGGCGTGCCCGTAACCGCGCGCATCGACAGCGCCGCGCCGCCGCGCGCATCACCGTCCATCCGGGTGAGCACGGTACCCGTCAGCGGCACCTGTTCGGAGAAGTTCTGCGCGACGTTGACCGCGTCCTGGCCAGTCAATGCATCGACGACGAGCAGGATTTCCTCCGGCTCGGAAACGTCCGCGACCGCCTTCATCTCGTCCATCAGCTGCTGGTCGACATGGAGACGGCCGGCGGTATCGAGCATCACGACATCGAAACCCTGCAGTTTCGCTGCCTGAAGCGCGCGCTTGGCGATATCGACAGGCTGCTGCCCATCGACAATGGGAAGCGTCGCGACGTCGGTCTGTTGGCCGAGCACCGCCAGCTGTTCCTGCGCCGCCGGACGATTAACGTCCAGTGACGCCATCAGCACCTTTTTACGGCCCTTTTCTGTCAGCCGCTTGGCGATCTTGGCGGTGGTGGTGGTTTTGCCCGAACCCTGCAGGCCGACCATCATCACGACATTGGGCGGAGTCCCCTCGACATTGAGCTCGGATGCCTCGGCTCCCAGCATCTCGACAAGCGCGTCGTTAACGATCTTGACGACCTGCTGGCCCGGCGTGACGGATTTCAGCACCTGCTGGCCGACCGCCTGTTCCGTCACCCCGTCGACGAACTCACGCGCAACCGGCAGCGCGACATCGGCCTCGAGCAACGCGATACGCACTTCGCGCATCGCCGCCCGGACATCGTTTTCGCTGAGCGCACCGCGGCCTTTCAAACGGTCGAATACGCCGCCGAGCCGATCGCTGAGACTGTCGAACATCGTACAATTCCTTCCTGTTCCGGCGAATAACGCAAAAAGCGCCGGCGGGCGAAACCTCGCCGGCCAGCGGACGCCATATCGGCGCGTCGATCTGCATTCCTCGCGGAACTGAGAGCCGCAAATACTGCGCGAAAGCGGAATTTACAAGGCCCGGACGCAAACGCCGGAAATTAACCCGGTCTTCACTCAGTTCGTGCCATTAAGCAGCTCTGTTTACGGGAAACACGTTATGCGCGAACGCGAGACCATCGCTTCGAGTTCAAATCCGACCGTTCCGGTGCCGACTGAGGATCGGCAACCTCGCGCGCTGGTTTCGGGCGCCGTCGCCCTCACCGCGATCCTCATGTTTGCCGGTCTCGGCGGACAGGTCATCGCCAGTATAATCGCCGGCACCGCATCCGAACGCGATCCCGTTCTCGCCGTCGCCCTTATCCTGAACATCGCGCTTATCCTCATCGGCTGGCGCCATCACAATGAAGTCAGCGAACAGATCAAGTCGCACAAAGATGCGGCCAAGCGCGCCCGCCTGCTGGCACTGCGCGATCCGCTCACCGGTTTTCTGAACCGGCGCGCGCTGAGCAGCGAGGCCGGCGAGATGATCAAACGGGCCGAGCAGCGCGATCGGGTCGTCGCTATGTTCGTGATCGACCTCGACAGCTTCAAATATGTGAACGATCTCAACGGCCACCATATCGGCGACGTGCTGCTGCGCGAGGTCGGCAAGCGGATCATGAGCGCCCTGCCCGGTTCGGCGCTGGGCGCGCGCCTTGGCGGCGACGAATTCGCGGCCGCTTTCCAGTTCGATCCCTCCAACCCGGCTGCGGTCGACGCTGTCGCCGACGAGCTTGTCGATCGGATCTCCCAGCCCTTCGAGATCGAACGCCAGTCGATCCAGACCAGCGCCTCGGTCGGTATCGCCCGGTCCGATCATGACTGCAACGGCGTCGATACGCTGCTGCGCCGCGCCGATATTGCGATGTATGCCGCCAAGCATCAGGGCAAGAACCGCGCCGTCTGGTTCGATGGCAGCATGGAGCGGATGCTGGAGGAACGGAACCGGGTCGAAGAGGGCATGCGCAAGGGCATCCCGGCCGGCGAATTCGCACCCTATTACGAGCAGCAGATCGACCTGCTGACCGGCAAGCTGCATGGCTTCGAAGTCCTGGCCCGCTGGGAGCATCCCACCCGGGGCGTGATCCTGCCGGAAGAATTCATTCCGGTCGCCGAAGAATGCGGCGTGATCGCCGAACTCTCCGAATGCGTGATGCGCCAGGCCTTTATCGAAGCGCGGGATTGGGATCCGAACCTGACGCTCTCGGTCAATATTTCACCAGCGCAGCTCAAGGACCCTTGGCTAGCCCAGAAGATTATCAAATTGCTGACCGAGACGAATTTCCCGGCCAGCCGCCTCGAGATCGAGATCACCGAAACGGCGCTGTTCGACAATCTCGGGATCGCGCAATCGATCATCTCGAGCCTCAAGAACCAGGGTATCCGCGTGGCGCTCGACGATTTCGGAACAGGTTATTCGAGCCTTGCCCATCTGCGCGCCCTGCCGTTCGACCGGATCAAGATCGATCGCAGCTTCGTGACCTCGATCAACGATGACAATGAAAGCGCGGCGATCGTCGATGCGATTACGCGCCTCGGCGCCAGCCTCGGCCTGCCGGTGACCGCCGAAGGCATCGAGAACGAACAGATCGAAGCAAGCCTCAAGGATCTGGGTTCGATGGCCGGACAGGGCTGGTATTTCGGCAAACCGATGGCCATCGGCCAGACACGGCGGCTGCTCGCCGACAAGGACATGCTGACGTCGCGGCCCAGCGAAGAGGTTGCCGAGGAAGCGCTCGACGATCTCCGCAAGCTGCGCCGGGCCAGTTAAGGCGCACGGCAAGCGCGAACAAAAGCGCCGTGCAAGTGGACAGCGCCCCTTCCCGACCCTAAATCGCGCGCCATGCGCCCCTCGTCCCGCTCATTGGCCTTTCACAAGATGCACGGCCTCGGCAACGATTTCGTCGTTATCGATGCCCGTGACCGGTCCGTCGAGATGACGGAGGCCCTTGCGCGCGCGCTGGCCAACCGGCGCACCGGGATCGGCTGCGACCAACTCATCCTGCTCGAACCGTCGGACGCCGCCGATCTGACCATGCGGATATTCAACGCCGACGGGGGCGAGGTAGAGGCCTGCGGCAATGCCGCGCGCTGCGTGACGCAGCTGGTCGGCGATGGCGCGGTGATCGAAACCGCCGGTGGCACCATCTCGGGTCGGGCGAACAGCGCGGGCGCGACGCTCGAAATGGGCGAACCCCGGTTCGACTGGGACGCGATCCCGCTCGCCTATGCGATGGATCCCGCGAACATGCCGGTCGGCTGGGAGAATCTCGAAAATCCGGCTGCGGTCAATGTCGGCAATCCGCATATCGTTTTCTTTGTTGCGGACGCTCCGGCGATCGATCTCGCGCGGCTCGGCCCGATCATCGAGAATGACCCGCTCTTTCCCGAACGCATAAACGTCAACGTCGCGACGATCGAGCCCGATGGCAGCATCACTCTGCGCGTCTGGGAGCGCGGCGCCGGCCTGACCCGCGCCTGCGGTACCGGCGCCTGTGCGACGATGGTCGCCGCGGTGCAGCGGAAACTGGTCGATGGCGAGACGGTCGTGCATCTGCCCGGCGGCGATCTGAAGATCGAATGGGCGCCGGGCAGGACGATCCGGATGACCGGCCCCGCGACCCATGTGTTCAGCGGCGAGATCGACACGGAGAAGCTGCTGTGAGCGGCCCCGAACTCATCACTCTGGGCTGCCGGCTGAATTTCGCCGAGAGCGAAGCGATGCGCGCCATGGCGGCCGATCGCGACGATCTCGTGATCGTCAACAGCTGCGCGGTGACCGCCGAAGCCGTGCGCAAGACGCGCCAACAGATCCGCAAGGCCAAGCGCGCGCGGCCCGATGCCGAAATCGTCGTCACCGGCTGCGCGGTCCAGACCGAACCGGATAGCTTCGACGCGATGCCCGAAGTCAGCCAGCTGCTCGGCAATCGCGAAAAGATGCTGCCCGAGAGCTTCGCGTCGAACCGCTCGCTCGTTTCCGACATCATGGCAGTCCGCGAAACGGCGCCCCATCTCGTCACCGGTTTTTCCGAACGCGCCCGCGCTTTTGTCGAGGTACAGAATGGCTGCGACCATCGCTGCACCTTCTGTGTCATCCCCTATGGCCGCGGCAACAGCCGATCCGTCCCGGCCGGGCTGGTCGTCGACCGGATCAAGGCGCTGGTCGACGAGGGCTTCGAGGAGGTCGTGCTGACCGGCGTCGATGTCACCAGCTATGGGCCAGACCTTCCCGGCAATCCCAGCCTCGGCCTGCTCGTGGAGCGCATCCTCAAGGGTGTGCCCGCCCTGCCCCGCCTGCGGCTTTCCTCGCTCGATTCGATCGAGATCGACGAGCGGCTGTTCGAGATCATCACCGGCGAACCCCGCTTCATGCCGCATCTTCATCTCTCGCTCCAGGCAGGCGACGACATGATCCTGAAACGGATGAAGCGCCGCCACAGCCGCGCGCAGTCGGTCGAGATGGTCGCGCGCCTTAAGGCCAGGCGGCCCGAAATCGCGATCGGCGCCGATATCATCGCGGGCTTCCCGACCGAAACCGACGAGATGGCGACGAATACCTTGGCGCTGGTCGACGACTGCCAGATCGTGTTCGGCCATATCTTCCCCTATTCGGCGCGGCGCGGCACGCCGGCGGCCAGGATGCCGCAGGTCCCGGTGCCCGCGCGCAAGGAGCGGGCGTACAAGCTGCGGGACGCGACGGCGCGGCAGAAAAAGACATGGCTGGACGGCCTTGTCGGAACCCGGCAACGCGTTCTCGTCGAACGGGACGACGGGATCGGTCATGCCGAGAATTTCGCCGAAGTGGCGATCGACGATCGATCCGGCGGGAACGGCGCTAATCGAGTGGGACGGATTGTCGAGACCCGGATCGTCGGTGTCGAAGACGGCATATTGGCCGGGGAAGTTTCGTGAGCGAACAGAAAAGCTGGGGCGAGAAACTGCGCTTCGGGTTCAAGCGCACCTCCGACAGGCTGGGCGGTAATCTGACCGGCCTCGTCACCAAGGAAAAACTGGACGATGAGACGCTCGACGAGATCGAGGAGGCGTTGATCGCATCCGATCTTGGGCCCTCGGTCGCCGCGCGCGTGCGCGACCGGCTGGCGAGCGGCCGCTACAACCGGCATCTGTCCGAACTCGATATCCGCGAGATCGTCGCCGAAGAACTCGAAGAGATATTGCGCCCGGTCGCCGTGCCGCTAGAGATCGACGCCTTTCCGCGCCCGCAGGTGATGCTGGTCATCGGCGTCAACGGCTCTGGCAAGACGACCACGATCGCCAAGCTCGGCCATCTCTTCCTCGAAGACGATTACAACGTCATGCTCGTCGCCGGTGACACGTTCCGCGCGGCGGCGATCGGCCAGCTCAAGGTCTGGGCCGAGCGACTCGGCGTGCCGATCATCGCAGGAGAGGAAGGCGGCGATGCGGCGAGCCTCGTGTTCGAGGGGGTCAAGCGCGGTACCGAGATCGGCACGGACGTGCTCATTGTCGACACGGCGGGGCGCTTGCAAAACAAGAGTCACTTGATGGACGAGCTTTCGAAAATCCGCCGGGTGCTTGGGCGGCTCAACGAACAAGCCCCCCACAATGTGATCCTGGTGCTCGACGCGACCACCGGGCAAAATGCCCTGTCCCAGATCGAGGTGTTCAAGGAGGTGGCCAATGTCACGGGCCTTGTTATGACCAAGCTGGACGGGACCGCCCGGGGCGGCGTTCTGGTCGCGGCGGCCGAGAAATTCGGCCTGCCGATCCATGCGATCGGCGTCGGCGAAACGCTGGAGGATTTGCGTCCCTTCGATCCTCGCGCAGTCGCGCGCGCGATCACGGGCGCGGACGAGTTTGATGGAGAGTAGAGTATGAGCGAAGGCGAAACCAAAGGGGAGCTGTCGTCCGGAATGCGCATGGCGCTGGATTTCGGGCCGGTGCTGATCTTCTTCGCGGTCAATTTCCTGGCGCCACCGCCGCTCGGGATATTCTACGCGACAGGCGCCTTCATGGCCGCGATGATGGTCGCTCTCGTAATATCCTGGGCAAAAGTCGGCAAGATTTCACCGATGCTGCTCTTTTCGGGCGTGATGGTGGTGATTTTCGGCGGCATCACATTGTTCCTGCGCGACGAGACCTTCATCAAGATCAAGCCGACCATCTATTATGTCTTCATCGCCGCGATCCTCATCTTCGGGCTACTGATGAAACGGCCGACGCTCAAGGCCCTGCTGGGCAGCGCCTATCCGGGGCTCAGCGATCGGGGCTGGGACATGCTGTCGCGCAACTGGGCGATCTTCTTTCTGGCCATGGCCGTGCTCAACGAAGCGGTATGGCGCAATTTCAGCACCGATTTCTGGGTCGGATTCAAGCTATGGGGCGCGATCCCGCTGACCCTCATCTTCGCCTTCGCCAATGTGCCGATGCTGCTGAAGAACGGCCTCAATCTCGACAAGGCGGACGAGCCGCCCATGCCCGAAGCCCATGAATAGGGCTCCGGGCGAGCGGCTCGGGATCAACCGATAGGGCTCAGCCCTGATCGGCTCGACTGACGCCGTTGCCATCGATATTCTGGGCGACGAATTCCCAGTTCACATGATCGAGCAGCGCATCGACATAAGCGCCGCGATCATTCTGGTAGTCCAGATAATAGGCATGCTCCCACACATCGAGCGTCAAGAGCGGCTTCATCCCCTCGTGCGCGACCGGGGTGTCGGCGTCGTGGAGCGAGGTGATCTCGAGCGTGTCGCCATTGAGGACGAGCCAGGCCCAGCCGCTGGCGAAATGCCCGGTCGCTTCTTCCTTGAACGCCTCGAGCATGTCCGACTTGGATCCGAAACAGTCTTCGATATGGGCGGCGAGCGCGCCCGACGGATTCTGTTTTTCGGGGCTCAGGCACTTCCAGTAGAAACTGTGGTTCCAGACCTGGGCCGAATTGTTGAACAGCCCTTGGTCGCCCTTCTCCTTCGCCGCGAGAATCACCTGCGACAGCTTGGCGTCCGCCAGATCGCCACCTTCGATGGCGTCGTTCGTCTTGTTCACATAGGCCTGATGGTGTTTTCCGTGGTGGAAATCGAAAGTCTTCGAGGAAATCAGATCGCCGAAAGCGTCCTTCGCATAGGGAAGGTCGGGCAGTTCGAAAGGCATGGGAAAGTCTCCTGCTGGTCGGTCTTACATGACGGTAACGCACGGGGTCTTCAAGGGTATCCATACGATCGAAATGAGAATTTTCGCCTCGGGTTCGGGACGCCCGAAAAAAGGGGCCGGCCGCCTCGCGAGAAGGCGGCCGGCCCTTCTTCCGGCGCAATAAATGGCCTGCGTTTAGCCGTTCGGTTCGACGATGAAGTTCGACAGGTCGTTGCGCGGCGCATCCCATTCGGGCGCCAGTTCGGTTGCTGTCAGGATATCGTTATAGGCTGCCGTCAAATCGCCGTTCAGGTGATGGGCGAGGCCACGCCCATAATGCGCGACCGCCGGTTGTTCCGTCCCCAAATCGAGCGCGCGCGTGAAATAGGGCAACGCCTCCTCGCCACGCTCGTCGCGCCGCATCAGGGTGATCGCCTTGTTCAGCATCGCTTCGGGCTGTTCGGGATCCATCCGGAGAGCCCGGTCGAAATCGGTAAGCGCCAGATTATACTGGCCGCGGTGGAACTGGATGATACCCCGGTTAACATAGGTTGCGATCCGGTCCCGATGGGTCAGCGCTTCTTCTTGGAGCGCGAAATCGCAGGGCCTGAGATCGCCGCGCGAATCCGATTGCCGCGCCGCTGCGGTATAGCAGGATTCCGCTGAACTGTTTCCGCTGACCAGAACCGCGCTGTTGGCCGCGCCGGCCATAACCGTCACGGCAAGCGCGCTGGCTGCGAGTTTGAGCATCATTTGCATGGCATCCTCCTGTAGGCGTCGCCATTATGCAGAAAATCGACATATCCGCACAAAAAACGGGCCGTCTCCGTCATAATATTCGCCGAACGGCCGATTGGACACGACGAACGGCAGGCTGCGAAGGGCGGCTCTAGCCGCCCTGTCCGCCGACGACGCGGAACCGCGCCAGATCGCGGGCCGGCACATCCCATTCCGGATCGATGTCGGTGGCCCGCCGGATATCGTAATAGGCCGACGAAATGTCTCCGTTCATCTCGTGCGCCACACCGCGTCCGTAATAGGCGAGCGCCGGTTCGCGCGTGCCATATTCGATGGCGGCGGTGAGCAGCGCCACGATCTCGGACGGGTTCTCGCGCTGGTGCAGCAGCGCCAACCCCTTGTTGAGATAGGCTTCGGGTTCGCTGCTATCGAGGTCGATTGCCCGGTCGTAATCCGCGATGGCCCGGCCATAGTCGCCGTTCTGGACATGCAATATGCCGCGATTGACATGGCTCGCGACGCGATCCCGGCCGGTGATCAGCCGATCCTCGATGGCTTGGGTGCAGACGCGAATGTCGCTGGGTCGGGACCGTTCGTTGAGCGCCGACTCATAACAGGTGCGCGCGGTGCTGTTGCCGACGACGCTGATCGCGGCATGGGCGGTTCCGGCGGCGAAACCGGCGACGGCGAGAGCCGCGACGATGGATAATCCACGCATGGCATTTCTCCCTTTCGTGCGCGGAATATACGCCATTTGGCCGATTTTGGCGAATCAGCCGATCATTTCGTGGCGCTTGAGCGCATGGCGCAGCTGATCATAGCTCAATCCCAATGCCTTGGCGGTCTGGCGCTGATTGTAACGCGCCCGTTCCAGCGCCGCCTCCAATATCTCTTTTTCATAATGCTCGACCGCCGCCTTGAAGTCCGAGACTACGGGCTTGCGCGGCTCGGCGGCGGGCCGTGACGGCGCGGCGGCGGTCTTCTCTTCCGCCTCCGGCTCGGGCGGTATTTGCCAGGGGGAGTCGAACGGATCGAGCTGTATGCTGTCGACAGGCTCTGCGGCCCGTTCCCAGCGATAGACCGCGCGTTCGACGACGTTGCGCAGCTCGCGGACATTGCCGGGCCAGTCATGCGCCATCAGCGCCGTTACCGCATTGTCGCCGAAGCCCGGCCAGGACGGCCAGTCCAGCTCGACCGCCATCCGCCGGCCGAAATAGTCGGCGAGGATCAGGATGTCGCTCTCCCGGACGCGAAGCGGCGGCAGCGTGACGACTTCGAAGGAGAGACGGTCGAGCAGGTCGGCGCGGAACCGGTTGTGCTCGACCAGGCTCGGCAGGTTTTCGTTGGTCGCCGCAACGATCCGGACATCGACCCGGATTGGGGTGTTGGAACCGATCCGGCTGACCTCGCCATATTCGACCGCGCGGAGCAGGCGCTCCTGCGCGGCGGCGGAGAGAGTCGCCAACTCGTCGAGGAACAGGGTGCCGCCATCGGCCTCCTCGAACGCCCCGGCCCGGGCGCGCGTCGCGCCGGTAAAGGCGCCGGCCTCGTGGCCGAACAGCTCGGCCTCGATCAGCGTTTCGGGCAAAGCCGCGCAGTTGAGCGTGATCAGCGGACCCTCCCAGCGCTGGCTCAGGCGGTGCAGGCGTTCGGCGATCAGCTCCTTGCCCGTCCCGCGCTCGCCGATTACGAGGACCGGGCGGTCCAGCGCGGCCGCGCGGCTGGCCATCTCGACCGCATCGAGAAAGGCACCGGACTCTCCGACAAATTGGGCTTCGCGTTCCATTCCGATTCTTTAGCGTAAAATACTAAACAATAGCAATATGCACCGCTCGAATTTCACTCGCGACCCGCTTAAGCACTTGTTTTTCTTGAATAATCAAAAATTGGCACACTCCCTGCAATGAATGGGACGTTAACAGTCACAACGACGATAACCCAGTTTCAAAACCCCGATTGGGGGCCAAGGTTCAGGAGACCAGACATGACCAGCATCAAAGACATCAGCCAGAACATCGCCGCCGCAATGGCCGCTCTCGCCGTCACCGGCGTCTGCGTCCTCGGAACGGTCGGCCCGGTCCAGGCCGGCAACACCGGCGAGCCGGTCGAGCTGCAGGCCGACCAGGACGAGATTATCATCGTTACCGGCCGCATCGCATAGGCCACCAAGTCAGGCCGGGGAGGCGGCTGCCCCTCCCCCTCCCCGGCCAAAAAAATGTTCGAGGGGCATTAGGAGTAGCTACCATGGGAATTTTCTCCCGCACTCGCGACATTATCGCCGCCAACGTCACCGATATTCTCGACAAGGCTGAAGATCCGGCCAAGATGGTCCGGATGATCATCCTCGAGATGGAGGAAACGCTGGTGGAAGTTCGCGCCTCCGCTGCCCGGACGATCGCCGACCAGAAGGAAATGCGCCGGTCGATCACCAAGCTCGAACAGCTCCAGGAAAGCTGGAAGGAAAAGGCCGAACTCGCGCTGTCCAAGGACCGCGAAGATCTCGCCAAGCAGGCGCTGGTCGAAAAGCAGAAGGCCGCGGACATGGCGGACCGGCTCAACGGCGAAATCGAAATCCTCGATGAATCGCTGCGAGCCTATGAACAGGACATCTCGAAGCTCCAGGGCAAGCTTCGCGAGGCCCGCAGCCGCCAGAACACCATCTCGGCCCGGCTCGAAACCGCGGAAAACCAGATCAAGCTGCGCGACCTCTACAATGGCGATCGCGTGCAGGATGCCTTTTCCCGTTTCGAAATGCTCGAACGCCATGTCGACATGGCCGAAGGCCGTGCCGATGCGCTCGCGCTGGGCAGCAACCAGCCGAAGACGCTCGAGGAAGAGATCGACGAACTCGAAACGAGCGACAAGGTCGAAGCCGAACTCGCGGCCATGAAAAAGGCCAGCAAGAAACCCTCCGAAACCAAGGAAGCATAACCCATGGAAGACATCCTCGTACCCATCGGCGTCGTCGGGATGCTCTTCATCGGGCTTCCCTGGCTGATCCTCCACTACTCCACCCAGTGGAAGCGCGCCGGATCGATCACCCGGGAAGACGAAGATCTGCTGGATGAACTTTATGACGCCGCCCGGCGACTGGACGACCGGATGAACACGATCGAACGGATCATCGCCGCCGACAATCCCGAATGGGCCCGCGAACGCGCGCTGCGCCACGAGCCTCCCAGGGACGATCGGATCGAGGCGCGTATGGAAGACCGGATTGCCGAACAGGATATGAGCCGCGCCGACCGCCGGCGGTAACGAGACAAGGAACAGGAGACCGACAATGCATGACCGCCGTACGAAATTCTATCTCGACAAGCAGAATGCCAAGTTTCTGGGCGTCTGTGCCGGCGTCGCCGACTATACCGGGATCGATACGCTCTGGACCCGGATCGGGTTCATGGTCACCGCGCTCTTCTTCTTCCCGCCGCTGTTCCTCGTCTATTTCATCGTCGCCTGGCTGGCTCCGAAAAAGCCGCTCGGCCTCTACGAGGACAAGGAAGAGGAGAAATTCTGGCAGGGCACCCGCGCCAATCCGCGGCGCTCGGTCAACGAGATCCGCTCGCGGTTTCGCGATGTCGATCGCCGGCTCGCCGATGTCGAGCTGATGGTGACGAGCCGCAACACGCGCCTCGCCCAGGAAATCGACGCACTGCGCTAGGGTTCGGGGCGATAAGGTTCAGGGAGGAAATATCAGATGAATTGGGGAAGTCCGGTCTTTGTCTTGGCAATCGTGGGAATGAGTTTCCTCGCCTGGATCATTACGACCGCCATCCGCGCCAAACACGGCTATCCGCTGGAGAATGAATGGGGCGGATCGACCCACCGGCCAGACCCGGAGAACAACCGCAAGATCGAATTGCTCGCCAACGAGAATGGCGAACTGAAAGACAAGATCGTCCGGCTCGAAGAGCGTATTTCGGTCCTGGAACGGATCGCGACGGACGGCAGCACACGGCTCGCGGACGAGATCGAAAACCTCCGCGACGCGGCGAAGTAGAAAGGGAAACAATGCTCGAAACACCTGCAATTGCCATCGCGCTTGTCGGATTGCTCGCCGTGGGCGGCTGGATCTTCACCACTTGGTTGCGTGTGAAGAACGGATATCCGCTCGACGGTGCTTGGGGGCAAGCTGTCTATCCGCGGAAGAACGCTGAAACCGAAGAGCGGGTGAAACTGCTCAGCCAGGAAAATGCGCAGCTGCGCGCCGAGATCGGTTCGGTCAAAGACCGACTCACCAATATCGAACGCATCGTCACCGACGGCGGTTATGTTCTCGAGCAGGAAATCGAAAGCCTGCGCGGGAAGGCCAACTAGGAGAGATCGTGATGGACTTGGAGCTGATGGGCATTTTGCTGATGACGGTCGTCTTCCCGATCTGCGCCGTCACCTTCTGGATATTCGGCGGCAAATGGTTCGAGCTCCGCAAGACCGAAGCCGAAGCCAATGCCAGGATGGCAGCGGAAAGTGCCGCGCAATATGCGGCGAAGACCGAGCGGCTCGAACAGCGGGTCGCCACATTGGAGCGAATCCTCACGGATCGCTCGACGAATTTGAGCGACGAGATCGAAAATCTGCGGGACAAACCGCTTAACTAGACACGAACAAGGTTCAGGGAGGTAATTATGGGTCCGTTTGAAATGGTCGTTGCGATCGTTCTGATCACCGCGATCGCCGGCGTTATGCGCGCCAGATACAAGGCCGGAATCATTGAGGACGAAAACGGCGTCGAACGTCGGATCGTGGATCCGGACGCGGGGCGCATGCGCGAGGAAATCAAACAGCTGAAGGAGCGGATCGCCGTTCTCGAGCGGATCGCGACCGACAAGGGCAATCGGCTCGAACAGGAAATCGAAGCTCTGCGCGACAGTACGCATAGCTAGAAGAAGAACAAGGTTCAGGAAAGAAAGGTATAATCATGCAGGATCAGATACCGACTTTAGCCATTGCGGCGACCGGATTGATCGGGCTGATAATCGCCAGCTACGCGGGCCTGAGGGGGTGGCGCGGATGGCTGGAACTGAAGCGGCTCGAACTCCAGCAAAAAGCGGCAATGTCCGGCGATGTGCCGGCGCCGAGCACCGGATCGCGGATCGAGGTCGCCGACCTCAAGGAACGGGTCCGCAAGCTGGAGGCGATCGCCGCCGGCATCGAACTTTAAGACCAACGCGTTTCGTCATTCCGCCAGCCCCGCGGAATCTTTTCGGCCCGGCCAGAAACTCCCGCCGAAAAGGCCCCGGCATCCGTGCCGGGGTGACGACCGGCCGGCCAGCCCCTAAATGGCGGGCATGACCGAACTTCCCTCTCTCGACGATGTCCGCGAGGAATATGAATTTCTCGAAAGCGACGACCGCTATCGGCTGCTGATCGAACTCGGCCACGGCCTCGAAGACATGCCCGACGCGCTGAAAACGGATGCGACGCTGGTCCGCGGCTGCTCGGCGGCGGTCTGGGTCTATCCGACGAAAACGGACGATGGCCGGCTGCACTTCCTCGCCGACAGCAACGCGGCGATCACCAAGGGGATCATCGCGCTCGTCCTGCTGACGGTGCAGGATCGGACCGCGGACGAAATCCTGGCTACAAATATCGAGGGCGGGCTGGCCAGTTTCGACCTGAAGAACCAGCTGAGTTCGAACCGGACCCAGGGGATCCCCAACATGATCGCGCTGATCCGCAAAACCGCCGAACGCTATTCCTGAGACGGGCCGACGCCGAGCGCCTCGGATACCTTCTCCATTGGCATGCCGGGCTTGACCAGAACCCAGTTGAGCAGGTTGCCGGACTGCACCACGGTCACCGCCTTTTTGGGACAGACCGACAGGCAATTCACTTCGACGATGCCGAGCCGGGCCGTGCGGCCCTTCTTGCCGCCCAGATGCTTGCTTAGCGCCTTGGCGAGACGCGTCTTGCCCTTCGGTCCGAACCCGCCGCCGAGGCGTTTCGAGCATTTGCGGCAGACGAGGATCGCGCTTTGCCAGTCGGATCGGACGGTCTTGATCAGACGCCTTTCCAGGTCCGGCGTTCTTCAGCGGCGCGCAACACGTCCCAGGCCGCCTGCCCCGCCTGAAACCGCTTGGCGGCCTCGGTGTCGCCGGGCTTCACGTCCGGATGGTTTTCCTTGGCGAGCTTGCGCCACGCCTTTTTCACCGTCGCGATATCCGCGTCGCCGTCCAGCTCGAAAATCTCGAGCGCCCGCAATTCGTCGGCGCTGCGCGTCCCGTCGCCCGGACCGCCCCAGCCATAATGCGATGCCTGGCCGAACCCGCTCGCGTCGCGCTGTTCGTCATGCTCGCGCTGCTTGCGCTGTTCCTTGGTCAGGCCTTCGAAATAATTATAGTTGCGGTTGTACTCGGCCGCATGCTTTTCGCAGAAATACCAGCGTTCCGGGCTGTTCGGCGCCTTGGGCGCGGGCCGGTCCCCCGGTTCTTCGCAGCCGTCCCGGTCGCACAGGCGCACTTCGACCGTCTCGCGCGACGAATCATAGCCGCGCCAGCGGGGAAAGCCCCAGTCGTTAGATCGTCTTGCGCCAGCCATATCGCGCTATTCTAGCTCCTGAATCGGGAGCGGGCCATGCCGAACCGGCATGACCCGCTTTCCCGGATATTCGCTTGGCGGAACGACTTTCGCTCCGCCCTGTCGGTCAGCTGTAAGCAGCTGCGCCGATCAACCCCGCTGTACCGACCAGCGAGGATATGAGGATACCGATGATCACGCCCATCACGACGAACGAGGCGATGATCCAGATAATGATCGTAACGGCGGTGAAACCGACCGCCTTGCTTTCCGGCACTTTCATTGCCGTCTGGCTGCCGAGATAGAGCAGATAGGCGGAATAACCGAACGCCGCCAGCGACAGCAGCACGTTCAGCCCCGGAATGAAGCCGAAAAAGCCGGCGATCCATGTCGGGGTCGCCGAATAGACGACAAGTTTCATCGCCGACAGATCGTTCTTCTCGCCGTCGAAGCTGGGTACCAGCGCGTTGACGATAATGCCCATCAGATAGACGATGCCGAGACCGATGACATAGCCGGCGATCGCCGAGACGAGGAAATAGCTCATCCCGAAATAGCGATAGGGCCCGATCGAAAGCCCCAAAGCGATCAGCGTGCCGACGACCGGCAGGGCGGCCAGGATCATCGCGTAACCGGTGAACAATCCGCCGACTGTACCGTCCTCGGCTTCGATTTTCGTCCATTCCGTCTTCGGCGACAAAAGAATGTTCTTTGCGCGGTCGATCAAGCTCATATCTTCCCCCAATATGTCCTCTGCCCATGGTGGACCAGTTTGCTTGATTCGTAAAGCAAAGGCGGATTTGCGGAGCTGTGCTCCAGATCACGGAAAATCGTTGCCAGAGGGCCTGTAAGCCGGGTTCTGTCCGGCGGATCGCTCCGCCTGTGCGGCCATTCCTCTAGGGACGGGATCGCTCCCGCCCTCAAGCAACCAACCCGGACGACAGGCCGGACCCGGGCCTATATGCCATCCCTATTCGGTCTTGCTCCCGGTGGGGTTTGCCGTGCCGCGGCCGTTGCCGGCGCGCGCGGTGCGCTCTTACCGCACCCTTTCACTTTTCACCGGGTCGAAACCTTGGGTGACCTGCTCTCTGTGGCACTTTCCCTGGGGTCGCCCCCGCCGGGCATTATCCGGCACCGCGGGTCCATGGAGCCCGGACTTTCCTCGCGGCATCGCTGCCCCGTGGCCGCCCGGCCCTCTGGCCCCTCCTATCTAGCGTCGCCCTGTTCGCGTTCCAAGAGCAGCTGGAAAAGAATGGCGCGGGACTGGCCGTCGATCGTGCCGTCGATCAGCTCGGGGCGGAACCGCCGCTGAAAAGCGACGACGGCGGCCATCTTGTCTTCGATATCGTAGCCGAACCGCTCGAGCGCGATCAGGAACGCGCTGTCGGTCCAGCCAGGATCAGTGGCGGCATTTTCGGGCCGGGCCAGCGCCAGGTTCAGCCGGGCGAGCTTGTCCCACGGGAAGAGTTCGCCCGGATCCTGCCTGCGGGCCGGCGCGACATCCGAATGGCCTACGACATTGGTGCGGGGAATGTCGTGCCGCTTGCGGATCTCGTTGGCCAGCCTGACGACCGACGCGATCTGGTCGCCCGGAAAGGGCCGATAGCCGAATTCATGCCCCGGATTGACGATCTCGATCCCGATGCTGGCCGAATTCACGTCGGTGATGCCGCGCCAATAGGAGGCCCCTGCATGCCAGGCGCGCTTGCCCTCGTCGACGAGCCGCAGCACCGTGCCGTCCTCGTTGACGACATAATGGGACGAGACGCCCGAATCCGCGCTGGTCAGCCGGCGAATCGCCGACGCGCCGTCGGCCATCCCCGTATAATGCATGACGAGGATCGAAACCGGCAGCTTGCGGTCGTTGAAATTCGGCGATGGCGTATCGACGATCGTCACGCAGATCGCCTCCGCAATCGGACTGATAAAGGCAACAGATCGGACATCGCGCGGATACCGCCCAAATTCCGGCGCGCCGTCAAGGGTGATATCTAGCCGACACTCGATTTCCGCGCCGGCTCGGCCGGCGTCGGCCGATAGAGCGAGCGCACACCGGGCAGAATCTCGAACCGGTCGCTATAGCCGAGCACGGTTTCGCCGGCGCCGAGCATCAATGCACCGTCGGGCGCCAGCGCCGAAGCGACATTCTCGAGCGCCAGGCTGCGATTGGCCGCCGGGAAATAGAGAAGGACGTTGCGGCACAGTATGAGGTCGAAGCGGCCGGGCAGCGGCGGCTCCAGAATATTATGCTGGCGGAAGCGCACCATCTGGCGCAGCTCGTCGTCGATCTGCCAGCGATCGCCATCCTGGTCGAACCAGCGGAGCATGTGCAGGGTCGGCAATCCGCGCTGGATCTCGAACTGGCTGTAATTGCCCGCGCGCGCCTTAGCGATCGCGGTCCGCGAGATATCGGTGCCGAGCAAGTCGATGGACCAGTCCCGCCAGCGCGCCGCATTCTCGCGAAACTGCATCGCAAGCGAATAGATTTCCTGTCCAGTCGAACAGCCGGCGCTCCAGATCCGGAGGCTGCGCCTGTCCTGACGGCAGGCGGCGATCGCGTCGATCACCTTGGGCAGATGCGAAAACGCGTCGCTGTCGCGGAAGAAATAGGTTTCATTGTTGAGCAGCGCGTCGACCGTCTCACCACAGAGCGGCCCGCCGTCCGGCCGGGTAAGCCGCGCCGCCAGTTCCTCGCCGCTCGCAATGCCGTGCGATTTCAGGATCGGCGTAAGCGCCATCTCGATCCGCCAATGCCGCCCTTCGGACAGGCGCTGGCCCGTGCGGGCTTCCAGCAGCGACGACAAGACGCGCAGGGCGGCGGGACTCAACTGCATCCGAACGCCCTTCCCCGCCGCGCGACATGGGCCGCGAGATCCGCGGGCGGCGCGATCACGTGCGCGATACCTTGCTGTGCGACTGCCCCGGGCATGCCCCAGATGACGGAGCTCTCGCTGTCCTGGACGAGCAGTTCGCCACCGGCCTCGGCCAGATTGGCCGCGCCGAGCGCACCATCGCGCCCCATACCCGTAAGGATCACGCCAATCGCATCTTCGCCATAGGCGCGGGCGACGCTCGCCAGCATCGGATCCACCGACGGACAAAAACCGTTCGGCGAAGGATTTCGGTCGAAACTGATCCGGACATGCTCGTCGCTGCGAACGACCGTCAGATGCGCATCGCCGGGCGCGACGAGAATTTCCGACGGCGAGACACGCTGGCCGTCCCGCGCCGGCGCGGCCTTGCGGCCCGAGATCGCCCGCAGCTGCTGGGCGAAATAGACCATGAAATCGGCGGGCAGATGCTGGGTAACGAGGATCGGCATGTCGAGATCGCGCGGCAGCGCGGAAAAGAAGGTCGACAGGGCGTGGATGCCGCCGGTCGAGGCGCCGATCGCCAGGCATTTGAGCGGCCGTTGCAACGGCGCATGCGCGGCCGATTGCGCCGCCGCCGGTACCTCATCGGATTCCGCCGGCATCGCCTCGCGCTCGGTCAGACGGATCATCTTCTCGCGTAGCCCAGCCGCGAATTGTTCGGTCTGCGACCTGTTGTCCGGCTTCAGGATGATATCGCTAGCCCCCATTGCCATCGCCCGGACCGACGATTCGGCATCCTCGCGGCAGTGCGAGGAGACGACGAGAATGGGAGCGTCGAAGCTGCTTCGGATGATGTGGGGAATGGCCTCGATCCCGTCCATGCCCGGCATCTCGATATCGAGAATGACGAGGTCGACGGACGCCGTGCGCAATTTCTCCAGCGCTTCTTCGGCAGTGCCGGCATTGCCGGCAACGACGAACTGTTCGGTTTCGTTGATCACCCGCTGGACGATCAATCGCGCAACCGCCGAGTCGTCTACTACGAGGACACTGCGAGGTCTTGTCTCCGCACCTGAGGCGGGCACTATGCCGTCAGGCCGACTGGCCACAGCCCGTACCAATCTGAACGAGTTCGAGCTTGCTCTGCAGCGTCTCGCGATCGAAGGGCTTCATGATATATTCGTCGGCCCCCGCGTCCATGGCCTCGCGGATATGGTCGATATCGTTTTCGGTCGTACAGAAAATCACCTTGGGCGGGTTGTCGAGGCCGAGATCGCGAAGTGCCTTGAGGAACTGCATGCCGTCCATGACGGGCATGTTCCAGTCGAGCAGGACGACATCGGGCACCGCCCGCTTGACGCTATCGAGCGCTTCGCTGCCGTCAGCGGCCTCCTCGACCGCAAAATCGAGCGTTTCCAGCATATGGCAGGCGACTTTCCGAATGACCTTCGAATCATCGACAACAAGACATTTTTTCACACGACCACTCCCAGCCAATGCTCACGCGGAGTTACTAAGATGAAACTGTGTAGAGCATTGCGGTAACTTTGACGTTAACGGATTGTCCTGCCGTCGAAATGTCACGCTGCCTCCGCTTCCGGCGCAAGCACCAGCGCCGCCGGATCGACGACGGCGACCGCATGATCGTCGATTTCGATCACGCCGGTGGATATCCTGCGCCAGCCCGGCTCGAATGCGGCGCCGAGCCGCTCGGGCCGCGCCGAACATTCGCGCACGTCATGCACGGTATCCACGGCCAGCCCGTATAGGAAATCGTCGACCTTGACGACGACGAGAGATCGCCCCTTCTCTACCGAAGCGGGGCGGTCGTCGATCACCGCCATCGTGTCGATCACCGTGATCACCTTGCTGCGGAGCGCCGCAACGCCGGCCACTCTGGGTTCGGCCAGAGGCACGGGAATGACCTCGGACGCGGTCACGACCGATTCGACGACATCGGCCTCGATCGCGAAATTCGATCCCCCGGCCTCGGCGATCAGATAGAGTTTGTCCATGGCGGCTACCCCCTCGCCTTCAGGCGTGCATGCAACGCGTCGACGATCGCCGTGCGGTCATAGCGATAAAGCTTGCCCGCGCCCGGCGACGGATCGGCCGTCAGCCGCACGACATTGTCGCGATCATCGCGCACAACCGCATCCGCGTCGCTGGCGTCGATCACCAGCGCCGCGTCTTCGTTTTCGTCGAACGTGACTTCATAGCCTGCCAGCTCGATCAGCGGCGCGAGCAGTTCATGACGCCACAGATCGTCGCCGCCGACCACGAGGCATCGCGGCTTGCCGGCACGTGGCGCGGGTCCACCGGAGAATTCGGCAAACAGGAAGTGCGCGTCGAGCAGTTCGACGGCCTTGCCCTGATGCACCGCGACGCCGGCGATCCGCCCGGCGCGCGCGGCCGGTTCGAATTCATCGGGCAGCGGGGCGACGTCGGCGGTTCCGCTGGTGATCGCATAAGCGATTGCCCGGCTGCCGTCGCTCAGACGTAACAGACGGACGATACCGGTTTCGGGTAGCGGCGCGCTCGCGACGACCGGGATCGTTTCGTCGCCCTTGACGAGCCGTAACAGGCCGGCGCGCTCGCTGATCGCATCGACATCGGTGTCGATGATCCGTTCGACGAGACCCATGCGGACCGCCCGGCGTTTTCCGTCGAGATCGATGAACATCAAGGCATCGGGGCTGGCGACTGTCCGATGCGCATCTTCGGCTTCTTCATCTAAATAGTCGGCGAGCGACAGCCGCAATCCGGCGGCCGAGGCCAGTCCTGCGATATCGAGAAGCAGCAGCGGAAGGCCGTTGTCCGGCAAAGCCGTCCCGGCATAGATTCCCGATCCCATGATGCACGGCGGAGCGGGCTTCACCACAAGTTCCTCATGGTCGAACACCGCGGATACCATGACCGCGAACCGTTCGCGCCGGCTGGAACGCACGATAACCAGATGGCGTGCATCGGCGGTTTCGGCAGGATCGTCCGCAGCGCCATCGGCACCGAACATTTCGGCGATCCGCACCACCGGCAGCCGTTTCCCGCGCACCTTGGCGATTTCGGTGCCACCAACCTTTTCGAGGCGGGCGCGCTCCTTGTCGAGCGACACGATCTCCTCGATGCTCGCCCGCGGGACGGCATAGCGGCCGTCGCCGACGCCGAAGATGAGGGCCGGTATGATCGTCAGCGTCAGCGGGACAAGGAGCGACAGCGTCGTGCCCTCGCCGACGCTGCTCTCGACATCGATCGTGCCGCCGATCCGCTCGACGTTCGAGCGCACGATATCCATGCCGACGCCCCGGCCGGAAACGGTGCTGATTGCATCCGCAGTCGACACGCCAGGCTGGAACACGAGGTCGAGCAGTTCCGCGTCGCTCATCCCGTTCGCGGTATCGGTTGCGATGCTCCCGGAATCGATTGCCCGCTTTCTGAGCTTTTGCGGATCGATGCCGCGCCCGTCGTCGGCGACCCGGATCTGGATCTGGTTGCCGGACTGGCGCGCACCGATGCGCAGCACGCCGTCGTGCGGTTTACCGGCTTCGGTCCGCTGGTCGGGCGTTTCGATGCCATGGTCGAGCGCGTTGCGCACGATATGGGTCAGCGGATCGCGCAGCATCTCGATCATCTCGCGATCGAGCTCGACATCCGCGCCGTCGATTTCGAGCTGGACGGACTTGCCCAGTTCGGCCGAAAGATCGCGGACGAGCCGGGGCAGCGCGGCGAACAGGCTTTCGATCCGCTGCATCCGCGCCCAAGTAATCGCATCGCGCATCTCCGCGACGCAGACCGACATGCGTTCGAACGCCGTATCGATCTGATCGTCGCCGCGCGACCGGCGGAGCTGTCGGGAGAGTTCGTTGCGGGCGAGGACGAGGTCGGATACGCCGCCCATCAGCCGGTCCAGCAGCTCGAGCGGAACCCGGATGCTGCGCGCCGGGTTGCGCAGTTCGGTCGTCGACTGGTTGGATATCGCGATCGTTTCATCGCCGTCATCGGCGGTATTGAGCGCCGCAATCAGGGGCTCGTCGATGGCCTCGTCTATCTCCTCGCCGCGTTCGAGCGCATCGGTCACCTCGCCGATCCGGTCGATGATGGCGAGGATCGCGCTGACCAGACGGGGGCTCGGCTCCCGCTTGCCATCCCGCAGGTCGGACAGCGCATTCTCGGCCTCATGGCTGACCCGCTGGAGATGCGTCAGATCGAGAAAGCCGCAGCTGCCCTTCACGGTGTGGACGAAGCGGAAAACCGCGTCGAGCCGCCGCCGGTCGTTGGGATCGGCTTCCCAGGCGACGATTTCGCCGGAAATCGTGCCCAGCATTTCGCGCGTTTCGGCAATGAATTCTGCGAGAAGATCGTCCATCGGGCCCATCCAGGAAAGTCGCTCGACCGCCCTGATGCGCCCCGTTGGTTAAGATGTCGTTTACCCGGGCCGGTCAGTCGGCGAAAGTTACCCCGAAAAGCAGGACATTGTCCTCCGGTTCGGACACCTGGACCTCGCCGCCGCCATCGCGGACCAGCACATGGACAAGCCAGGCCGCCGCCGCGCGCGGCGTCAGTGCATCAGCATCAGTCTTGCCGAGCAGTGCCGTCTTGAGTTCGGGATCGAGTACGATCCGCTCGCCCTCGGCCCGGACGACGATTTCCCCGCCCTCGGCGCCGACCAGCAGCGCCCCGCCGCGCACCAGCGCATCGGCGGCGATCAGCGCCAGATTGAGCAGGATCTTGATTTTCGCCTTGGACATCGAGGGCTGTTCGACCATCCAGTCGAGTTCGACCCGGCCCTGCGTTCCCACCAGCCCCTCGATCGCCGTTTTCGCCTCGCGGCTGTCGATTTCGTCGTCGAAGCCGCCCGCGGCGCCGAAAGCGAGCCGGAAGAATTTGAGCTTGGTTGCCGAGGTTTTGGCGCTTTCGGCCAGTAATTCCATGCAGCGCTCGCGCATTTCCGGATCATGTTCGTCGGCGAGCAGTTCGATGCCGTTGTTGAGCGCGCCGATCGGACTTAAAAGATCGTGGCACAGGCGCGACGCCAAAAGGCTCGCAAATTCAACGCTTTTGCTGTCCATCGTCTGCGGATTCCCGTTTTCTGCCTCTGCGCACGCCCCTAATGTCGGCTGGACGCAGGGCTTGCAAGGGCTAGCTCCACAGGCTCGAGCCGGCCGGCCGCAGCGGCGCGCCAAAGCCCCATCTCGCCCCCGGCGACGATCAGCCACAGCCGGCCGGTGTCGAGCGCCATCGCGGCATCCCGCGCCGAGGGTTCGGCCGGGCCAGCCGGATGCGAATGATAATAGCCGACGAGCCGGTCGCCACCGTCGCGTTCGGCCCGGATCGCGGCAAACAGGTCCGCCGGGTCGATCTCGAAGCGTCTCGCCGGGTCGTCCGCGACATTTTCGGTGGGAGATGCGCGCGATATCCGGGATTCCGACCCGAAAAGGAGACCGCATGCTTCGATATCCGGATTTTCGCTGCAATGGCGCAGGATTCTGCGTTTCGCGGCCCTTGAAATTGTCACGCTCACCCCCAGATTGGTAAGCAATGACGGGGGTCTTGTCGACATTGGAAGCGCGTATTTCGGCCGATACCGATGGCTGGCGCCTGGACCGGGCTCTGGCCGCGGCCCTGCCCCAGTTTTCGCGCGAGCGGCTCAAGAAACTGATCGCTTCGGGCCATGTCCGCACAACAGACGGCTCCGAGATCCGCGACCCCCGCAGTGCGGTCGAATCGGGCCAGAATTTCACGGTTTCCGTGCCTGCGCCGGAGCCTGCGGAGGCCAAGGCGCAGGATATTCCGCTCGATATCGCGTTCGAGGACGAACATCTGGTCGTTATCGACAAGCCGGCGGGCCTTGTCGTCCATCCGGCGGTCGGCAATGCCGACGGCACGCTGGTCAATGCGCTGCTGCACCATTGCGCGGGCAAATTGTCCGGGATCGGCGGGGTCGCCCGGCCCGGTATCGTCCACCGGATCGACAAAGACACGTCAGGGCTGATCGTCGCCGCAAAGACCGACGAGGCGCATGAAGGACTGGCGAAACAATTCGCGGCGCACAGCATCAATCGCGTTTACAGTGCGATAGTGAATAAGGTTGTGAATAAGTCTGAGGATAAGATCGAGACGAACCTCGCTCGATCGTCGCAAAATCGCCAGAAGATGGCGGTCGTCGAACCGCCGAAGGGCAAGCATGCAATTACGCACTACCGCCGGCTTCAGGCGCTCAACGATGCGACCCTGATCGAATGCCGGCTCGAAACGGGCCGGACCCACCAGATCCGGGTCCATATGGCGCATATCGGCCATTCCCTGGTCGGTGATCCGGTATATGGGAGGCCCAGACCTGCCCTAAAGGACATACTGAAAAGACTGGATTTCAAGCGCCAGGCACTGCATGCTAAACGCCTCGGGTTTATCCATCCCGTCACAAGCGAAGCTTTAGCCTTTGAAAGCGATCTCCCTGTCGACATACAGGAACTATTCAGGGCATTAAACGTATAGATAATGTAAGGATTTCCGGGGTTATTCCGGGATAACCAAGGTTCAAGGAGCACAGGAACGAAATGGCCAAAGCCGTTGCGACAATTCCGGCGATCGGGGGCGAAATCGGCCTCAATCGTTACATGACAGAAATCAAGAAATTCCCGATCCTGTCCCAGGAAGAGGAATATATGCTTGCCAAGCGCTTCGAGGAGCATGACGACCGCGAAGCCGCCCAGAAGCTCGTGACGTCGCATCTGCGTCTCGTCGCGAAGATTGCCATGGGCTATCGCGGCTATGGCCTGCCCGTTGCCGAGCTGATCTCGGAGGGCAATATCGGCCTGATGCAGGGCGTGAAGAAATTCGAAGCCGATCGCGGCTTCCGCCTCGCCACCTATGCGATGTGGTGGATCCGCGCGTCGATTCAGGAATATATTCTGCGCTCGTGGAGCCTCGTGAAGATGGGCACCACCGCCGCGCAGAAGAAGCTGTTCTTCAACCTGCGCAAGATGAAGGCGCGGCTCAACGCGTTCGAGGACGGCGACCTGAAGCCCGAAGATGTCGAGAAGATCGCCAGCGATCTCGGTGTGACCGAGGACGAGGTGACTTCGATGAACCGCCGCATGGCGATGGGCGGCGATACGTCGCTCAACGTGCCGATGCGCGAGGACGGCGAAGGCCAGTGGCAGGACTGGCTCGTCGACGACGAGCCGCTGCACGATCAGACGATCGCCAACGAGCAGGAAGCCGATGTCCGCCGCGAAATGCTGATGGAAGCGATGGGCGAACTCAACGAGCGCGAACAGCACATCCTCACCGAGCGCAAGCTGACCGACGATCCGCAAACGCTCGAGGAGTTGAGCCAGGTCTATGGCGTGTCGCGCGAGCGCATCCGCCAGATCGAGGTCCGCGCCTTCGAAAAGATCCAGAAAGCGATGATGCGGATCGCCGAAGAAAAGAAGCTGCTGCCGGCGAGCTAGATACGGCCAACCAATATCGAAACGCCGTCCCCGCGAAATATCGGGGATGGCGTTTTTCTTTGGGCAGGATAAACCGGCGCCATGGCCGCTCGCACCCGATCCCTGCCCGGACGCGTCTTCGTCTTCGCCTTCAAGGCGATCCTCTGGTTCCTCCTGATCACATTCCTCTGGGTCTTGCTCTACCGTTTCGTGCCGCCGCCGATCACGGCCACTATGGTGCTGGACGAAAACGGCTCGGGCCGGGACTGGATGAGCCTCGAAGAGATGGACCAGGCCATGGCGGTCGCGGTGATCGCGGCGGAGGACGGCATTTTCTGCATCCATGACGGTTTCGATTACGAGGCAATCCAGCGGGCCTGGGAGGAGCGCCAGTCGGGCGAGCGGCAACGCGGCGGCTCGACGATCAGCCAGCAGACGGCGAAGAACGCGTTTCTCTGGCAGGGCGGCGGCTGGTTCCGCAAGGGACTGGAAACCTATTTCACCGTGCTGATCGAATTTCTCTGGGACAAGCCGCGGATCATGGAAGTCTATCTGAACGTCGCGGAAACCGGGATCGGGACTTATGGCGCCAATGCCGGCGCGCAGCGCTATTTCGGTCATGATGCGAGCCAGCTGAGCGATCTGGAGGCCGCGCGGATCGCCGCCGTTCTCCCCGCTCCCAAAACGCGCGACGCCACCCGGCCCGGCAGCTGGACCGCGCGCTACGCCAACCGGCTCGTCGCGCGCATGGGACAGGTGCGGGCGAGCCCCCTGGACGACTGCCTATGACGGAGACGCCGAAGATCGACAGCGCGGCCATGGAAACATGGCGCTCGGGCGGCGCGATGATGGAGCTGCACGGCCACCATATCTTCACCCGCATCTGCGGCGATTCCGATGCGCCGCCGCTCCTCCTGCTGCACGGCTTTCCGACGTCGAGCCTCGACTGGCTGCCCGTCTGGCCCGGTCTCGCCGATCGGTATCGCCCAGTTGCGCTCGATTTTCTCGGTTACGGCTTTTCCGACAAGCCGCACCCGCACGACTATCGCCTCGTCGAACAGGCGAACATCGTCGAGGCGCTGCTCGCGGAAATGGGCATCGAGAGTTACCACATATTCGCGCACGACTATGGCGTCAGCGTCGCGCAGGAATTGCTGGCGCGGCGCGGCGCGGCAGTCCGCAGCTGTGCGTTTCTCAATGGCGGCCTTCTGCCCGAACAGCATCGGCCCCGCCCGATTCAGGAGCTGCTCGCCGGACCACAGGGCCCCGAAATCGTCAAACATATGAACTGCGCGGCGTTCGGCGCGGGCTTTTCGGAGGTTTTCGGCCCGGACACTCAGCCGTCAGAGGCCGAACTCGACGCCTATTGGGCAGTAATCAGCGAGAATGACGGACAGCGCGTCCAGCCCGCCCTGCTCGCCTATATGGCCGAGCGCGCCGAGCATGCCGATCGCTGGCGAAGCGTACTCATCGATCCGCCCTGCCCGCTTGCGATGATCAACGGAGTCCATGATCCGGTGTCGGGCGGGCATCTCGCCGACGCGCTCGAGGCGTTGAACCCGGATATCGCCGTGACGCGGCTCGATGTCGGCCATTATCCGCAGGTCGAGGCGCCCGAGGCGGTGCTCGCAGCCTATCGCGCCTTTCGGGCCGCGTCCTAGTTGCCTTCCACTGCGTCTGCCGCGTCCTGCGCGGCGGCGCCAACCTGCTGCGCTGCATCGCCGACATTTTCAGCAGCCTCGGTAATAGCCTCGGTTTCGACCGCTTCACGCGCACCGCTCTGGCTCAGAAAATAGGCGCCGCCAGCAACCGCAACGAGCAAGATGATGGCGATCACCCAGCCTGCACCGCCGCCGCGGCGTTCGATAATCACCGTCTTGTCTGCGTCATCGCTGCGTTCGACCGTACGTTCGGTGGTCACACCGTCGTCACGTTCGGTAATCTTCTCTTCGGCCATGATATATTCTCCCTATGATGGACCGGAAAACGGCCCCGGGAGACGGAAGTTCCGCGAATTAGTCCGGAATATTCGGAACTCGGCCTAGAAAGGCAGCTTGAAGCCCGGCGGGAGCGGCAGGCCGCTCGTCATCTTGCTCATTTCCTCCTGGCTCGCCGCATCCGCTTTCGCCCGCGCATCGTTGAGCGCGGCGGCGATCAGGTCCTCGAGCACCGGCTTTTCATCCGGTTTCATCAGGGATTCGTCGATCTCGACGCCCTTGATCGTGCCCTTGGCGCTGGCGCGTACCTTGACGAGGCCGCCGCCCGATACGCCCTCCACCTCGATATTCTCGAGATTCGCCTGCGCCTTTTGCAGTTCCTCCTGCACATTTTGCGCGGCCTTCATGATGTCTTCGAAATTCTGCACGGGATCAGCTCCTATTGGGTCAGCCTCTGCCACCGGGGGCCAGCTTGTAATCGATCAGTTCGGCATCGGGAAACGCCTCGAACGCCGCTTTCACCATCGGGGATTGCAACACGGCCTCGCGTTCTGCGCTCGCCGCCGCCTGTTCCTGTTCGAGCAGGCTGGGTTCCCCCGCCTCGTCGCTCGTCTCGATGGTCCAGGCCTGGCCGGTCTCCTCGCGCAGCAGCCGGCCGAGATCGCGGAAGAACTCCTCATCGCGCGGCCGGGTCGGCCGGATCACGAGACGGGGCGGATCGTAACAGACCAGTCGCGCATCGCGCTCGAGATACTGCGCGGTTTTCCAGCTAGCATCGTCGTGCCGGCTTTCCGCGACCATCCTGACCAGCGCCGCATAATCGGCCGGGAAACTGCCCTGCACGCCTCCGCCGGGCCCCGAGGGCGCCTGGGCCGGGGCGGCAGCCGCAGCCAATGCTCCGCTCTCGAACTTGCGCGCCAGTTCGCCCGGATCGGGCAGGCCCGCGGCATGAACGATCCGGAGCAGCGCCATTTCCGCGGCTTCGATCGGCATCGGCGCAGTCTCGACCTCGTGCAGGCCTTTCAGCAGCAGCTGCCAGATGCGGTGGAGAGCGGCGAAGCCGAGCCGGCTCGCCCAGTCGGAAAACGCTTCGCGTTCCTCGGCCGAGAGCGCCGGATCGTCGGCCCCGCCCACCTTGGCGCGGACGATGCCGTGCGCGGTTTCGAGCAGGCCGCGAAACAGCGACGCCGGATCGGTACCGAGATCGTGCTGCTCCTGCACCGTCGCCAATACCGCCTGCGCGTCGCCCGCGAGCAGCTGGCCGAACAGGGTGCGCACCGCGCCGCGATCGGACAGCCCGATCATCTCGCGGACCTGCGCGGCGGTCACGCCTTCGGGGCCATGGGCAATCGCCTGGTCGAGGATCGAGAGCCCGTCACGCACCGAACCCTCGGCCGCGCGCGCGATCAGCGCCAGCGCCTCGTCTTCGGCCTCGGCACCCTCCTCTCCGACGATCCAGCGAAAATGCTCGGCCAGCCGATCGGCCGGGATGCGCCGGAGATCGAAGCGCTGGCAGCGCGAAAGCACCGTCACCGGCACCTTGTTGACCTCGGTCGTCGCGAAGAGGAACTTCACATGCGGCGGCGGCTCCTCGAGCGTCTTCAGGAGCGCGTTGAATGCGTTCTTAGACAGCATATGGACTTCGTCGATGATATAGACCTTGTAGCGTGCCGAGACCGCCGCATAGCGCACCGCCTCGATAATCTCGCGCACATCGTCGACGCCGGTATGCGAGGCAGCGTCCATTTCGACGACATCGATATGCCGCCCCTCGGCGATCGCGACACACGGTTCGCACTGGCCGCACGGATCGATCGTCGGCCCACCCTCGCCATCGGGGCCGATACAGTTGAGCGCCTTGGCGATCAGCCGCGCGGTCGAGGTCTTGCCGACCCCGCGGACACCGGTGAGCAGAAAGGCATGGGCCAGCCGGTCGCGCTTGATCGCGTTGCCGAGCGTCTGGACCATCGCGTCCTGCCCGATTAACGCATCGAAGCTCTGCGGGCGATATTTGCGGGCCAGCACGCGATAGGGCTGCGCACCTTCGGGCGGCGCGGGCTGGGCCGGCTCGTCTAGGCCGAGGCCCGGGCCGGAATCGGCGGCGGGCTCCATCGTCTCCTGGGAATCGGACATGAGCAGAGACTAGACCCTGCGGCGCGTCATGTCGAAAGGGTTATGCGCGGAATTTTCGGTTAACCGTGTGGAAGTTTGGTTCTCGGACTCTTTTTCGTCAGACCTTCGCTACGCTCAGGCGCGCCACCGGCCCGCTCCCCCTCCCGGCCTCCCAATAAGTGTACCCTGTGGGAGGCCGGGAGGGGGAGCGGGCCGGTGGCGCGAACTTCCGTCAGGAAGTTTCTGACAAGCAAAATCCGGCGCTCGACTGTTAAGTCGAGTCTGACAAAAAACTGATGATGTTAGCTAAAGTGGAAGCCGGAACGACCCGCGGCGAAATCGTTACGGCTGCTTCCTTCCGGACCTGACCGGGTTGGCGAATGCCGCGTCCGCCCGACTTCCGAATGGGCATATGGCGATGTCCGCGCCGAAATGCAATGTCAGCCGATATTCCGCTCACTCATGTAAAAGGCCGCCAGTTCACCGATCTCCGCAATCGCCGCATCGACTTCGGCGGCATCAGCTGTCGGGCGGTCGATATAGACGGTCAGAACGAAGGCGGGGCCGCTGGGCGGCCAGATGATGCCGATATCGTTATAGGCGGTGCCGCAGCTGCCGGTCTTGTCGCCGACCGTCCAGCCCTCGGGCACCCCGGCGCGGATGCGGTTGTCGCCGGTCCGGTTGGCGATCGCCCAGGCTGCCAGCTGCGCGCGGCTTTCCTCGCCCAGCGCGTCGCCGAACATCAGCCGCTGGACCAGCCCCGCCATCGCGACCGGGCTCGTCGTATCGCGCTCGTCGCCGGGCGCATTCTCGTTCAGCTCGGGCTCCATCCGGTCGAGGCGGGTCACCTCGTCGCCATGCCGGCGGAAGAAGGCGGTTATGCCCTCGGGCCCGCCGATCGCGTCGTCCAGCAGCAGATTGGCAGCCGTGTTATCGCTCAACGTGCTGATCGCTTCGGCCGCCTCCACCACGCTCATCTCGCCGGAAACGAGATGATCGCGCGCAGCGGGCGCATAATCGAGAAGGTCGTCCTCGCCGAAAGCCAGCGCATCTTCCATCGCCATATCGCCCGCCTCCACCTGCTCGAGCACCGCCGCACTCAGCGCCAGCTTGAAGGTCGAGCACATCGCGAACCGCTCGTCGCCGCGATAGGCGCGGAGCAGGTTGCCCGTCTCGTCGGTCAGCGCGACGCCGACCCGGCCGCCGATCCGCTGCTCGATTCCCTCAAGAACATGATCGCCGAGGATCGTCTCGATTTGCGAAGTGCCCTGCGGTTCGGACGCGCAGCCCGCCCAGAGCGTGGCCGCGACAAACAGGCATGTGATGCGCTTCAACACAATCATCTCCCTTGCATATTGTGGACCGCGCCCGGGATTCGCACGGTCAGGCTCTCCAGCTCCTCGTTCAGCCAGATCTGGCAGGCAAGCCGGCTGTAGCGGTTCACGTCGGCGGCGAGATCGAGCATGTCGTCCTCCATCTCCTGCGCGCGCGGCAGTTTCGCGAAATCGTCCGGATCGACATGCACATGGCAGGTCGAGCAGGCCATCTGCCCCTCGCACGTGCCTTCCAGCGGCTGGCCGTCGGCCTGAGCAAGATCGAGCAGCCGGTCGCCGGGCGCGCCATCGACCTCGCTCACCTGCCGGCCATCGGCGGAGATGAAACGGACTTTGGTCATTCGCCCTCACCTTCCATCAGCTGCGTTTCGTCCTCGGAATGCGGTTCCTCGCCTTCCACCGGCCGGCCGGGCAACTGTTCCGCCGCGGCTTCGAGGATCAGGTCGATCGCCTTTTCCAGATCCTCCTCGCTCGTATAGCGGCCGAAGCCGAGACGGATGCTGGCATTCGCCTCCTCCTTCGACAGTCCGAGCGCCGAAAGGACATGGCTCGGCCGTCCCGATCCGCTGGCGCAGGCGGAGCCCGCGGAAAAGGCGACGCCGCGCACATCGGAAATCAGCCGGGCCGCATCGAGCCCGTCGAGGCGGATGTTGAGATTGCCCGGATAGCGGGCGCAGTCCGAACCGTTGATCGTCCAGCGATCTCCGAAGCGGTGAGTCGCGACAGCCCATAGTTTCTCGACATGCGCGCAATCGTCATCGACCCGCTCGGCCATCAACGCCGCGGCCGCGCCGAATCCCGCGCACAGCGCCGGCGCCAGGGTGCCGGAGCGCAGATCGCCCTCCTGTCCGCCGCCATGCATTAGCGGCGTGGGTTTCACCCCGTCGGCCAGCCAGAGCGCACCGACGCCCTTGGGCCCGTGAATCTTGTGCGACGACATGGCAATCATGTCGCACTGCTGCCACGGGATTTCGACCCGGCCGAGCGCCTGGACGGCATCGCAAAACATCAGCGCGCCGCATTTTTCGGCCAGCGGGCCGATCTCGGCGATCCGCTGGATGACGCCGATCTCGTTGTTGACGAGCATCAGCGCGACAAGCGCGACATCCTCGTCCAGCACCTCCTCGACCGCCATCGGATCGACGAGCCCCTCCTCGGACACGTCGAGCACGGTCAGTGCGCAACCCCAGTCTTCCAGAAATTCGCAGGTGTCGAGCACACAGGCATGCTCGGTCGCGACCGTTACGATACGGTTGCGGCCTTCGGGCGCCTTGGCCAGCGCGCCCTTGATCGCCCAGTTCGCCGCTTCGGTCGCGCCGCTCGTGAAATAGAGGTTGCCGCTCTCCGCGCCGATGCAGTCCATCACCTGGTCGCGCGCGACTTCGACGGCCGCAGCGGCCTCGCGGCCCATCTTGTGCGGCGAATGCGGATTGCCGAACTTCTCGTCGAGAAAGGGCAGCATCGCTTCGCGCGCCTCGGGCGCCATCGGGGTCGTCGCCTGATAGTCGAGATAGATGGTGTCGCTCATGCCGCGCGCCCCTTCCCTTCTGCCGCCAGTCGCTTCCAGACATCCATGAAGCGATAGATATCTGCACGGTTCGTCTGGGGCCCGAAGCTGACACGGATTACCTCGGCGGCGTCGGCTTCGCTCCAGCCCATCGCAATCAGCACATGACTGGGTTTGAGGCTGCCCGACGAACAGGCGCTGCCCGCGGAAACGGCGATCCCCGCCATGTCGAACTGGATCAACTGGGCGTTCGCGGCGACCCCCGGCATCCGGTAGGATGCGATGGTCGGGATGCGGTCGGCATCCCTGGCGACCACGATCCCGCCCTCCTGCTCGATCGCCTTGTCGAGATGCTCGCGCAATTCGGCGGCGCGCGACACCCAGCCCGTCGGCGCTTCAAGCGCGACGGCGAAACCGAGCGCGGCCGGCAGGTTTTCGGTACCCGGCCGATAGCCGCGCTCCTGCCCGCCCAGCGCATGCAGACTGGCGAAATCCTTCACGAGCAGCGCGCCGATCCCCGGCGGGCCGCCGAGCTTGTGCGCCGAGATCGCGATCAGATCGGCATCGGGCAGCGGCAGTTTCCCGGCCGACTGGCTGCAATCGGCGAACAGCCAGTTGCCGCCGACATGGATGCGCTGCTTGAGATCTTCGAGATCCTGTTTGACGCCCGTTTCGCTGTTAACCGCCTGGATCGCGACCAGCGCCGTTTCGTCCGACCCCGACAGCATCCAGTTCAATTTGCCGCCATCGACCTGGCCCAAGACGTCGACGGCGATCCGTTCGACATCTCCGGCCGCGCGCAGCACCGCATCATGCTCGACCGCGCCAACGATCACCCGATCGGCTTTCGTGCACGAGATGGCGAGCGCGATCGCCTCGCTCGCGCCGCTGGTGAAAACGATCTCTCCGCCCCAATCGAGCGCCTTGCCAATCCGCTTGCGCGCGTCCTCGAGTGCGGCCCGGGCGTCGCGACCTTCGCCGTGCGGCGAAGACGGGTTGGCCCAGCCTTCGAATCCCGCCGAAACCGCATCGCGCGCTTCGGGGAGCATCGGCATGGTCGCCGCATGGTCGAGATAAAGGCGTTCTTTCAATCACTTATCCGGTTTTAGTTGCGAAAAGAGACCTGAACATCATATAGGCCACATGCCGCTTATGCCCGCATAAGCCCGATTCCCGCCCGTTTCCAGCCAAAGGGTTGCACCGAACCGATATGCCTGAAGTCATTTTTCCCGGTCCCGACGGCCGCCTCGAAGGCCGTTTTTCTCCGCCGCCGCGCCCGCGCGCGCCGGTCGCGATGATCCTCCATCCGCACCCCCAGGGCGGCGGCACGATGAACAATGCGGTCGTGCAGGCACTCTACAAGACCTTCGTGCGCCGCGGTTTCGCAACGCTGCGCTTCAACTTCCGCGGCGTCGGCAAGAGCCAGGGCGAATTCGACAATGGCGTCGGCGAACTCTCCGATGCCGCCGCCGCGCTCGACTGGCTCCAGAGCTTCCATCCCGAAGCCGAGACGACCTGGGTCGCGGGCTTTTCCTTCGGCTCGCTGATCGGCATGCAGTTGTTGATGCGCCGGCCGGAGATTCGCGGTTTCATTACGATCGCGCCGCCCGCGAACATGTACGATTTCAGCTTCCTCGCCCCCTGCCCGGCCTCGGGCGTCATCATTCAGGGCGATGCCGACGAAGTCGCGACGCCGTCCGGCACGCAGAAGCTCGTCGACAAGCTGCGGACCCAAAAGCATATCACGATCCAGCACGACGTGATCCCGGGCGCCAACCATTTCTTCGAGCGCGAGATGGATCCGCTGATGAAATCGGTCGACGACTATCTCGACATGCGGTTGGATCCGGACTGCCCGATTAAGTAGCGGTTTCATTCGCCGGACCTTCGACTTCACGTCAGGCGCCACAAGCTATTTGTCAGAATTTCCCTGTCGCGAAATCGCCGCACCGGCCCACTCCCCCACCCGGCCTCCCACTCAGTGTATTCTATGGGAGGCCGGGTGGGGGAGTGGGCCGGTGCCGCGCTCGACCGCATGGTCGAGTCTGACAAGTTAAACCGGATTGGGCACCGTCCAGATCAACACGTTCGCCAAGATCACGATCGCCGCGGCGAGCATCAGCAGGCCCCGCTGCTTCTCGCCGCGCTTGACCCACAGCCAGATGCCCCCTGCGCCCAGCGCGAAGACGGAAACCATGGCGATCGAGAGCGCGATATTGGCGGCAAGCAGCATCGGTCTGTTCTAGCCCTGGATGATCTCGGCGAAAACCGCCGGATCGACATTGCCGCCCGAGAGCGTAACGAGCGTCCGGCCGGTCGGCTTCACCTTGCCCGCGAGCACGGCAGCCAGCGCCACGGCGCCGCCCGGTTCGACGACGAGTCGCAGTCGCGAAAAGGCGGTGCGCACGGCGTGGGCGACTTCTTCTTCGGTCACCGCGACGCCCGTCGCGCTCTGGACAGATAGAATATCGAAGGTAACCGGCGCGACGCGCAAGGTCTGGAGCGCGTCGCAGCGCGTGTCGGGCGGATCGGGCTGGACGGGGACGATCTCTCCGGCCTCCAGCGAGCGCGCCATATCGTCCCAGCCCGCGGGTTCGACGACCGTGATCTTCGCGTCCGGCAGCACCAGCGCCGCACCCGCCGAAAGCCCGCCGCCGCCGCAACAGATGACCGCGCTGTCCGGCGGACCGCCCGCCATCGCCTCCATCTGCTCGACCGCTTCGAGGGTCGCCGTCCCCTGCCCTTCGACGACCCAGGGATCGTCGAAGCTCGGCACGAGGATCGCATTGCGCTCGGCGGCCAGGTCCGCGGCCAGCTTTTCGCGGCTGCCGCTCATCCGGTCATAGCTGACGATCTCCGCGCCCAGGGCCTTCGTCGCTTCGAGCTTCGCGCGCGGCGCGTCTTTGGGCATCACGATCAGCGCCGGCATGGAGAGCCGTTTCGCGGCCCAGGCGACGCCTTGCGCATGATTGCCCGAGGAAAAGGCGACGACGCCGGTCTCGCGCTCCGCCGCGCTCATTGCGGCGAGCCGGTGATAGCCGCCGCGCAGCTTGAATGCGCCGATCGGCTGGAGATTCTCGCATTTGAGCCAGATTTCGCCGTGCTCGGTCTCGAACGGGATCAGCGGTGTCGGCGGAACGACGTCGCGGATGCGCGCCGCGGCTTCCCGGATGCCTGCCAGAGTCGGTGCGCGCGATTCGATATCCGTCATGCGCCCCGGCTAGCCTGCACGTCCCGATGCCGCAACGTCAGGCCCGTTGCATTTGACAGTTTTCCGGTGCTGCCGCAGTCTCCCGGCATCACGAAAAAGGGGAGCATAATGAACAGTGCCATTCTCGCGCCCGCGGCGGTTCTCGTCGTCTGGACGCTGATCATGATGATCTGGGTCATGGTGACCCGTCTTCCGGCGATGAAGAAGATCGGCGTCGATATGGGCGCCCGGCCCGGCGGCCGCGGCCAGGACCTGGAAGGCGTCGTGCCGGACAGCGTCAACTGGAAGGCCCACAACTATAACCATCTGATGGAGCAGCCGACGATCTTCTACGCGACCGTCTTCATCGTCGCGCTGACCGGGACCGGGGATGTCTGGCTCAACGTCTGGCTGGCCTGGGCCTATGTGGGCCTCAGGATCGTGCACAGCATCATCCAGGCGACATGGAACCATGTGCCCGCGCGTTTCATGGTGTTCGTGCTGAGCAGCCTCGCGCTGCTGGCTCTCGCGCTTCACGCGACCGCGGCGGCCCTGCAATAAACCGGAAAAAGAACGGAGACATATCATGGAAGGCAACAGCCCCATCCTCGCGCCCGTCGTGGCGCTCGCTATCTGGACCATCGTCATGTGGATCTGGATGTACGCCACCCGAATCCCGGCGATGAACGCGGCCAAGGTCGATTTCACCCCGGGCGTCTACACCAATGAGGACCTCAGAAAACTGCCGGTGAGAGTCCAGTGGCAGGCGGACAATTACAACCATCTGCACGAAGCGCCGACGGTCTTCTACGCGATCGCCCTGACCCTGGCCCTGATCGGCGCCGGCGACGGCATCAATCTGACATTGGCCTGGGCCTATGTCGGGCTGCGTATCGCCCACAGCATCTGGCAGAGCACGGTCAATATCGTGCCGATCCGCTTCCTGATCTTCACCCTGAGCACGATCGTGCTCGGCTGGCTGATCGTGAACACTGCGCTGCTCGTCTTCTGATGCCGCGCATCGCCGCCGCCATTGTCCAGGCCGAACCGGTCCCGCTCGACGTCACGGGCGGGATCGCGGCCCTGCCGGCGCATATCGAGGCGGCGGCGGACGGCGGCGCGACGGTTGTCGCGTTCGGCGAGACCTTTCTCGGCGGCTATCCGATCTGGCTCGACGAGGCGCCGGGCGCGGCGCTCTGGGACCATCCCGGCAGCAAGGCGATGCACCGCATCCTGCTCGACCAGGCAATCCGGCCCGGTGACGAACGGCTCGCGCCGATACAGAAGCTCGTCGATCGGCGCGGCCTGATCGTCTCGGTCGGCGCGCATGAGCGGGTGCGATCGAGCCTCGTCAACACGCAATTGCTGTTCCGGCCAGGCCAGCCGCCGCTGCCCCATCGCAAGCTCGTGCCGACCCATGGCGAACGGCTGATCTGGGCGCGCGGCGACGGATCGACGCTCGGTGTCCATCAGGCGGACTGGGGGAATGTCGGGCACCTGATCTGCTGGGAGCACTGGATGCCGCTCGCCCGCGCGGCGATGCACAACCAGCGCGAGGCCGTGCACGTCGCCGCCTGGCCGACCGTGCGCGACACCTATGCCATCGCCTCGCGCCACTATGCGTTCGAGGGCCGGTGTTTCGTGCTCGCCGCAGGGACAGTGCTCAACCGGGATACGCTGCTCGACGGCCTCGGCCGCTGCGGCGGCGATCCCGAGGCGCGGGCGCTGATCGAGGCCATGCCCGACGGTCAGCTCCAATATGGCGGCAGCATGATCATCGCGCCCAATGGCGATATTCTCGCCGAAGCGGGCGGGCATGAAGAGATACTCCATGCCGAACTCGATCTCGACCTGATCGGCCAGGGCCTCGCCGCGCTCGACACCGACGGCCATTATGCGCGGCCCGACGTATTCAAGCTGAATGTGAACACGGCCGAGCAGGCGGGCGTGGTTTTCGAGGACAAGTCTTAGCTGTCTCGCCGTCATTGCGAGCGCAGCGAAGCAATCCAGAGCGCCAAGCGATGCGCTTGCGGCTCTGGATTGCCGCGTCGCCTTACGGCTCCTCGCAATGACGGAGTAACGGGCTAGCTTGGAGGCAACTCGCCAGTGCCCCCGGCAACGCATCGAGCAGATCGTCGGCGATCAGGAACGCTCCCGCCCGCCGGCCCGCTTCGCCATGCAGCCAGACCGCCTCGCAAGCCGCTTCGAACGGATCGTCATTCTGCGCGAAGCGAGCGGCGGCAATGCCCGTCAGTACATCGCCGGTGCCGGCCGTCGCCAGCCAGGCCGGCGCGGGCGGCGCGATCGCGGCGCGGCCGTCCGGCGCGGCGATCACGGTGTCATTGCCCTTGTAGACGATCACCGCATTCGCCGCTTCCGCCGCGGCGCGCGCGCGATCGACCTTGCTCCCCTCGCCGTCTCCGAACAGCCGGACGAACTCGCCATGATGCGGCGTCAGGATCGGCACATGCGCCAGATCGGCAAGACTGTCCGCACGGCGCCCGGCGACCAGCGTCAGCGCATCGGCGTCGAGAACGAGCCGCCGCCCGGAATCCAGCACCCGGTCGAGCCGCGCCTCGGCCTTGCCGTTCAAGCCGAGCCCCGGCCCGATCGCGGCGACATCGACCCGGTCGTCGTCGAGCAAATCGCCTAGGGTCCGCGGATCGGCGGCGAGGCGATAAACCAGCGCCAGCGGCCCTTCGGGATGGTCGGGCCCGGCCAATGCGACATAACCCGCCCCGCCCCGGATCGCGGCATCGGCGGTTAGGCTCGCCGCCCCCGCCATCGCGCCACCCGCGACGAGCACATAGCCGCGCGAATATTTGTGATCGTCGGGACCCGGCGCGGCAAGCTTCGGCCGGCCAAGCGCGTGCAGTTTGCTTTCCGCCGGAATGCCGATCTCGCCGGGCATCACGCGGCCCAGATAACGCGCCGAAGGCTGGAGCAGATGCGCGGGCTTGAGCGCGCCGAGCGCTGCGGTCGCGGTGAATTCCGGCACCGGCGAGAACAACGCGCCGCTGTCCGTCTCTATCCCGCTCGGCAGGTCGACGGCGACGCTGTGCCGCGCACCGTTCACATGATCGGCCAGCAGCTTGGCCAGCGAACCGTCCAGCGGCCGCATCAGCCCCGTCCCGAACAGCGCATCGACGACCAGCGGCGCCCCTTTTGCGTCGGCAATCTTCTCGACGGGGCCCTTCCAGCGTTCGCGCGCTTCCTTCGCGACATCGGTCTTGGGATCGGTCAGCGCCGCCACCCGGACATCGCATCCACGCTCGGCGAGCAGGCGCGCGACGACATAGCCGTCGCCGCCATTGTTGCCCGGCCCGCACAGGATCAGCGTGTCGCTCCTCCCGGCCATGCGCCAGGCGATATCGGCGACCGCTTTGCCGGCCCGCTCCATCAATTCGCCGACCGATACGCCATCCGCCATCGCGGCCTCTTCCGCCGCGACCATTTCGGCGGCCGTGAGGATCGGCCCGGCGATCACCGGACCGTCGCCGGGAGCCGGTAGCGGTCGAAGGCGATCGCCACCTCGATTTCGCGCTCGGATACCGGATTGACGACCGCCGGTTCTGCGCCGTCCGCCGCCACCAGACCCCGCCCGTCGCCCGTCACCAACAGCCGTCGGAAGCCGCCGTCGGGATGGCGCAGGGTGAGGATCAGGCCGTCGCTGCTCCGCGTGCGTTCGATCCGGCAGTCGGGCCGGAAACTGGCGGCCCCGTTGACCGCGCAATAGACCATACCGCTTTCGGCCAGTTCGGCCCGGGCTTCGGTTTCCGCCTCAATCAGCGGATCGGCTTCGGCGGTCTGTTCGTCCGCCGCCGATCCGCAGGCGGACAGGGCGAGCGCAACAGAGCAGAAAATGAGAGGGCGCAATACCGGAGCCCGCCCAATTCCGCTGAGGCTGAGCTTTTCGAAGCCCTGCCCTTCTTGTTGAAGAAAAGGACGACCCTTAGACAGGCTCAGGGTGCGCGGAGGGAGTTTCGGTCGCACGGCGATCCTAAATATCCGCATAGACATGGGTCTCGGCCCTGGCGCCCGGATGGGTGACGGCACCCTCATGGGCCGGGCCGACATTCTGGGCGTAGCGCCAGAGCGTGCCCGATTGATAATCGTTCCGACGCGACTTCCATGCCGCGCGCCGCTGTTCGAGCACCGCTTCTTCGACATCGAGGTCGATCTTCCCGGCCTCGGCGTCGATCCGGATCGTATCGCCGTCCTCGATCAGCGCGATCGGCCCGCAATCGGCGGCTTCGGGGCCGACATGGCCGATGCAGAAACCCCGCGTCGCGCCGGAGAAGCGGCCGTCCGTGATCAGCGCGACCTTCTCGCCCATCCCCCGGCCGTAGAGCGCCGCGGTCGTCGACAGCATCTCGCGCATGCCGGGGCCGCCCTTGGGCCCCTCATAGCGGATGACGATGACCGAGCCCTCGGCGATATCGCGCTCCTCGACCGCCTTGAAACACTCCTCCTCACTGTCGAAACAGCGGGCCGGACCCGTGAATTGCAGCCGCTCCATCCCGGCGACCTTGACGATCGCGCCATCGGGGGCGAGCGAGCCCTTGAGGCCGACGACCCCGCCGGTCGGCGTGATCGGATCGTCGACAGCGTAAATGACCTTCTGGTCGGGGTTCCACGTCACTTCATCAATGTTTTCGCCCAACGTCCTGCCGGTCACGGTCAGGCAATCGCCATCGAGCAGGCCTTCGGACAGCAAGGTCTTCATCAGCATATAGACGCCGCCCGCCTCATACATGTCCTTCGCGACATATTTGCCGCCGGGCTTGAGGTCGGCGAGATAGGGCGTCGATTTGAACGTCTCGGCGACGTCGAACAGGTCGAAATCGATCCCGCATTCGTTCGCCATCGCCGGCAGGTGGAGCGCCGCATTGGTCGAGCCGCCCGTCGCCGCGACGACGCGGGCCGCATTCTGGAACGCCTCTTTCGTGCAGAGGTCGCGCGGACGGATATTGTTCGCGAGCAGCTCCATCACCTGCTCGCCCGCCGCGCGCGCGATATCGTCGTTGGACTCATACGGCGCGGGCACCATGTTGCTGTTGGGCAGCGAGAGGCCGATCGCTTCGCCGACACAGGCCATGGTGTTGGCGGTGAACTGCCCGCCGCACGCGCCATGTCCGGGGCAAGCGACTTTCTCCAGCTCGATCAGCTCCTGCAGCGGGCAGGCTTCGGCCTCATACTGGCCGACCGCCTCGAACACGTCGACGACGGTGACGTCCTTGTCGTGGAACCGCCCGGGCAGGATCGAGCCGCCATAGACGAAGATCGAGGGCACGTTGAGGCGCAGCATCGCCATCATCATGCCGGGCAGCGACTTGTCGCATCCGGCAAAGCCGACCAGCGCGTCATAGCAATGGCCGCGCACCGAAAGCTCGACGGAATCGGCGATCACCTCGCGGCTGACGAGCGAGCTTTTCATCCCCTGATGGCCCATCGCGATGCCGTCGGTCACCGTGATCGTGTTGAACCGGCGCGGCAGCCCGCCGCCCGTGATCACGCCCTCACGGCAGACATTTGCCTGATGGTCGAGCCGGGTATTGCAGGGCGCGCTGTCATTGCCCGCGCTCGCGACCGCGACGAAGGGCTGCTCGATCTCTTCCTCGGTAATGCCCATCGCGTAATAATAGCTGCGATGCGGCGCGCGCGAGGGGCCGACCGAGACATGGCGGCTCGGCAGTTGCGACTTGTCGAAACGGTTGGACATGGAACTTTCCTGATCGGTCTATTTGAGCGCGTCGCGCGTCTCGGCGATGACGGGCACGAGCAATTCGGCCCATTTCCTTGCGCCTTCTGCGTCCGCGATCAAGTCATTCCGCACCTCGATCGCGAGATAGGGCAGGCCGCGGGCCTCCGCGTGCAGGTCCATCGTCGCATTGAGCTCCTGCCCCGAATAGGGCTCGTTGTCGCCGACATGGAGGCCCAGCGCCTCAAGCTTGGGGATGGCGATACGCGCCGCGCGGTCGTCCCGGTTGTAGAGGATACCCGCATGCCAGGGGCGCGTCTCGTGGGTGCGCGTCTCGAGCCGCGGCGTAAAGCTGTGCAGGGTGAAGAGCATGTCAGGTTCATGCGTGTCGACAAGCTCCGCCGCGCGACCATGATAGGGATGCCAGAAGCGCTCGATCCGCTCCCGCCGCGCCGCTTCGTCGAGCGCGGCATTGGCCGGGATATGGTGGCCGTCGCTATGGACGGGCGTCGCTACCGGATTGTCATGCTCGCGATGGAGATCGACGACGAGGCGCGAAATGTTCGCGATGATCGCCGGGCAGCCCAGCGCCCCGGACACCAGCATCGCCAGCCGGTCGACGCCGATATCGACCGCGACATGCTTGTCGAGCACCGACGGGTGGACGCCGAGATCGATATCCTCGGGCACCCGGTTCGAGGCATGGTCGGCGATCAGGACAAGTCCGGACTCCGAACGCCCCTCGATCTCGATAAAGACGTCCGTCATGCCGCGCTTTCCCATAGGGATTTTCTATTCGATACCCGCATGCGGTCCTAGTTGCCGTGCCGCGCGCGCTATGTCACCAAAGAAGAAAACGGGAGTCGCAAATGGGTTTCGAATTGACACGCCGCGAGGCCATGACCGGGCTCGCCGCCGGGACGATATTGGGTGTCGGCGGATGCGCCTCTTTGCCCGCCCAAGGCGCGCAAAGTTGCGACGCCGGGATGGCGCTGGCGATGGAGGCCGACCGGCTGCTCGCGCTGCTGCCCGAGGTCGCCACCTATAACGGCACCGAGGCGGCGCTCGACGGAGGCCCGCTCGCGCGCCGCCTCAACGATTACTCGCCCGCCGGCGAACAGGCGCTGCGCGAGGGCACGGCGGCGAGCCGGGCGCGCATCGCCGCGCTCGACTGCCCGCGCGGCTCGCGCGATGCGCTGCATGCGGCGGTGTCCGAAGCGGTGCTCGCCAATGCCCAGCGCTCGGCGAGCATCCCCTATGGCCGGATCAACCCGTTCAGCTACGTTAACCACCTCCCCTATCTGGTCTCGCAGATCAGCGGACCGCATATCGATTCCCAGGCGGTGATGACGACCCAGCAATCGGTACGGACGCCCGAGGCGATCGACGCCTGGCTCGAAAAGCTCGATGGCTTCGAGCAGGCGTTCGCCGGCGTCCTCGAAAAAGTCCGCGCCGACGAGGCCGCCGGCTGCCGCCCGCCCCGGGCGCTGCTCGCCAAAACGCTTCCCGTGCTCGACGCCTTTCTCGAAGGCCCGGCCGAAGCGCATCCGCTGATCGAGGCGTTCGATGCCGGGATGGCGGCCGCCGTGACCGACACGACCCTGCGCGCGACCGCCCTGCATTTCGCGATCACCTCGCTGGAAACCAGGGCGCGCCCGGCCATTGCGCGGCTGCGCGACCAGATCGCCGCCATGCTGCCGCGCGGCCAGGAGATGGCCGGCGTCTGGGCCCAGCCCGAGGGCGAAGCGCTCTATGCCGCCAATGTGCTGGCGCTCGGCGACACCGAACAGTCGCCCGACGAGATCCACGATATCGGCCTCGACGAGGTGCGCCGGATTACCGCCGAGATGGATGCGCTGCTCATCGCCAACGGCGAGACCGGTGGCAGTGTCGGCGAACGGATGCTGCGGCTGGCGGGCGACGAGCGTTTCCTGTTCGCGGACAGCGATGCCGGGCGGCGGGAACTGCTCGACTATGTCGGCGAACTCGCCGGGCAGGCCGAAGCCAATTATGGCGACATGCTACCGCCCGAGATCATTCCCCAGCAACAGCTGGTCATTCGCCGTGTACCGGTTGCGACACAAGACAGCGCACCTGGAGGCTATTACGACGCCCCCTCGCTCGATGGCACCCGGCCCGGCACCTACTGGATCAACCTGCGCGACATGCGCGCCGTGCCGCGCTTCCGCCTCCCGACGCTCACCTATCACGAGGGCGTGCCCGGCCATCACACCCAGGTCGCGATCGCCAGCGGCCTCGGCGAAGCGCCGCTGATCATCCGGATCGCGAGCTTCAACGGCTATCAGGAAGGCTGGGCGCTCTATGCCGAGCGGCTCGCCAAGGAACTCGGCTATTACGAGGACGATCCGTTCGGCGATCTCGGCCGCCTGCAGGACGAGCTGTTCCGCGCCGTCCGCCTCGTCGTCGACACCGGTCTCCATCACAAGCGCTGGACGCGCGAACAGGCGATCCGCTTCATGCAGGGCGCGACGGGCATCGCCGAAAGCCGCGTCACCGCCGAGATCGAGCGCTATATGGCCTGGCCGGGCCAGGCGCTCGGTTACAAGCTCGGCCAGCTGCGGCTGATCGAACTGCGCGACCGGATGCGCGCGGCGCGGGGCGACGCGTTCGACGTCCGGAATTTCAATGCGATCGTGCTGAACCAGGGGGCGATGCCGATCGGCCTCGTCGCCGATCGTGTGGCCGCCGCCAGCCGCTGAACCGAAACGGGCAGCGCCGCCCGAGGGCGTGCTACCCGTTTCAATGACGTGCGGGCTTTGGAGAACACGCAGATCATTGGCGGACGTCGCCCGCAAGGGGCTCGATCCGTTCGTGCCCCAATATTAGGCCGATTGCTTTAGAAATGGCGGAAAAAGAGGGTTAACGGGCGGAATTGGCTCGTTGGGTCGTTTTCGAGCGTCATTGCGAGGAGCCGTAAGGCGACGCGGCAATCCAGAGCGTCTCGCGCTCGGCTCTGGATTGCTTCGCTATGCTCGCAATGACGAACCGAATTGAAAGAGTACGCCGTTACAGCAGCCGTGATCGCAGCATCCACCAGCCCGGATGGCCGCGGGCGATCGTCTCTGCCGCCGCATCGCGATCGGCATCACCGTCGAACAGCGCGAAACAGGTGGCCCCCGAACCCGACATGCGGACGAAGCGCGCGGCCGACCGGGCCTCAAGCGCGGTCAGCACATCGCCGATCGCCGGGTAAGCGGCGCGGGCGGGTGCCGCGAGATCGTTGCGCCACGCGGAATCGAGGCGCGGCGGATCGTCAAGCGAGAGCCCGCCCCGGTCCTGCCCGTCCCAGCCTGCGAAGACCGGGCCGGTCGGCACGGCGACGCCCGGATTGACGAGAAGGACCGCGCTTCCGGCGGTATCGGCGAGCTCGACCGGCACCAGGTCGTCGCCCTTCCCGTCGCCCCGGCAGGTCCGCGAAAGCAGGCACGCGGGCACATCCGCGCCGAGCCTCGCTGCAATTGCCGCAAGCGAGGGATCGTCCGCCGGCAGGTCCCAAAGCCTTGTGAGCAGACGCAGTGTCGCGGCCGCGTCGGCCGATCCGCCACCGATTCCCGAGGCGATCGGCAGATTCTTCGTCAACCGGATGCGAGCGCCAGCCTCCGGCGCCCGTTCGGCGCGCAGCCGTTCGGCGGCCTGTATCACCAGATTGCCGTCGCCGGCCGAGAGACCGTCGGCAAACGGCCCGTCGATGGTCAGGCCGAGACCGTCGGCAGGCTCGGCTTCCAGCACGTCGCCGTCCTCGCAAAAGGCAAACAGGGTTTCGATCCGGTGATAGCCGTCGGGCAGGCGTTCGCGGACGTGCAGCGCAAGGTTGATCTTGGCATGGGCGGTTTCGCGCAATGCCCGCGGGCGGTCCGCCATCAGGGCGAGGCGGTCTCGGCGGTGAGGCCTATGTCAAGCTTCCGGCGGATCCGCTCGGCGGCCTCGTCTTCGGCCGACACCAGTGCCGCCTGCCAGGCGAAGCGTGCGTCGCGCCGCCGGCCCGCGCTCCAATAGGCATCGCCCAGATGCTCGTTGATCGTCGGTTCGGCCGGCTCGCCGACGGACGCGCGTTCGAGTATCGGGATCGCCCGATCGAAATCGCCGCGGACATAATAGACCCAGCCGAGGGAATCGGTGATCGAGGGACTGTCGGGGCTAAGCTCGCTCGCCCGCCGGATCAGCTCCTCGGCATAGTCGAGATCCTCGCGCCGCTCGAGCAGCGCATAGCCGAGATAATTGAGCGCCACGGCCTGGTCGGGGGCAAGTGCGACCGCCTGTTCCAGCGCCGGCCGGGATTCCCCCCAGCGTCCGGCATCGAGCAGCGCGCCGCCATAGAGCAGCCAGGCACTCCACGGCGCCTCGTCGTCGCCCGCCAGAGTCACCGCGCGTCCATAGGATTCCGCGGCCTCGTCATACTGTTCGAGCGCCGCATAGCGCTCGCCATAGCGTTGCCAGTCTGCCGCCGTCGCATCGCGCGATTCGGCACGGCCGCGCGCCAGTTCAAGCGCCGCCTCGGGCTCGTCGGTTTCGGCGAGCAGCTGGACCCGCATGTCCTGCACGTCGGCGTAGAAAGGGTCGCGCGATCCGACCCCGTCGAGCGCGGCAAGCGCCGCATCCTCCTGCTGGGCCTGGTTCAGGATACCGCTGGTCACGAACCAGCCGACCGAATTGTCGGGCGCAAGGAAGGTCGCGAAACGGCTGATCGTCAGCGCGAGCGAAGACGCGTTCTGCCGGTTGATCTCGGTGGCGAGCCGGACGAACATTTCCGCAATACCATCCGACGCGCTGTCGACGGCGCCGGGGATCGACCGCCGGCGCTCGATATTATCGCGGGCCGCGCTTTCCGCGCGGCTGTCGCCCGGCAGAAGGGCCAGCGCTTCTTCGCGCTTGCGCGCCTGGACAAGCCGCGCCGCGGCCGCAAGACGCAGCCGCAGGAAACGGGGCGGGCCGAGCTCGCTCAGCGCAAGCGTTTCGGCGACCCCTTCGTCGTAATGGCGCATTGCGAGCAGCAGCAGCGCCCGATGCTCGCGCGCATAGTTTGCCGCGATGGCGTCCTGCTCGCCCGACGCCAATATTTCGAGCGGATCGGCATCGCCCGCGCCGTACGCGATCCAGGCCCGCATCACGGTCGCGAGCGAGGCGAACAGCCCCTGCTCCTCGATCCGGTCGACGACGCGCCGCGCCTCGGCCCAGTCGCCGTCCTCGAGCGCCTCGATAAGGAACAGGAATTCGCCGTCGGGCGGCAGCGCGGAAGCGCTGCGCAGCGATTGCGCCGCGCGCAGCGCCAGTCCGCGATCTCCGGCCGCAACGGCCCGGCGATAGGCGCGGGCCGCCAGCGTTTCGTCGAACGGCGCATCGGACAGCGCCGAGGCATAACCGCGGGCCGCAAGCCCGATCTGCCCCGAAGCGTCCGCCACCCGGGCACGGGCATAATCGGCGAGCGGATTGCTCGCCTGCGCCGCACCCGAAAGGGCCATCGCCGAGGCGAGAACGAGTGCCGTACGGCCGATGAAACGCCTACATATTGGGATAATTCGGTCCTCCGCCGCCTTCGGGAACGACCCAGTTGATATTCTGGGTCGGGTCCTTGATGTCGCAGGTTTTGCAGTGAACGCAGTTTTGCGCATTGATCTGGAACTTGGGATTTCCGTTTTCGTCCTCGACGAACTCGTACACGCCCGCCGGGCAATAGCGCTGCGAGGGCCCGGCATAGAGCGGCAGGTTGTGCTCGACCGGCACGTCCGGATCCTTGAGCGTCAGGTGGACCGGCTGGTCTTCCTCGTGATTGGTGTTGGAGAGGAAGACCGAAGACAGGCGATCGAAGCTGATCACGCCGTCGGGCTTCGGATAGTCGATCTTCTTGACCTGGTCGGCGCGCCACAGGCTTTCATTGTCGGGGTGATGACCCATGGTGAACGGCATGCGGATGCCGAGATGCTCGGCCCACATGGTCATGCCCGACAGGATCGTACCCATGAAATTCCCGTATTTCTCGACCAGCGGCAGCGTGTTGCGGACCTTGCGCAGCTCCTTGTAGACCCAGCTCTGCTCATAGGCCTGCTCATAGGCGGTCAGTTCGTCGCCCGCGCGCTCCGCCTGGACCGCCTCGAACGCGGCTTCGGCGGCCATCATGCCGGTCTTCATCGCGGTGTGGCTACCCTTGATCCGCGGGACGTTCACGAAACCCGCCGAACAGCCGATCAGTGCGCCGCCCGGGAAAGCGAGCTTGGGCACCGACTGCCAGCCGCCGTCGTTGATCGCGCGCGCGCCGTAGGACACGCGCTTGCCGCCTTCGAGGATCTCGCGGATCGCCGGATGTTGTTTCCAGCGCTGCATCTCCTCGAACGGCGAAAGCCAGGGATTGGAATAGTTGAGCCAGGTGACGAAACCGAGCGCGACCTGCCCGTTCTCCTGATGATAGAGGAAACCGCCGCCATTGGCCTCGTCCAGCGGCCAGCCCTGGGTGTGGATCACGCGGCCCGGCACATGTTTGTCGGGCTCGATATCCCACAGCTCTTTGATACCCAGTCCATAGACTTGCGGCTCGGAGTTCGCATCGAGTGCGAACTGCTTGATCAGCATTTTGGAGAGATGTCCGCGCACGCCTTCGGCGAAGAAGGTGTATTTGGCGTGGAGTTCCATGCCCGGCATGTAGTCGGGCTTTTTCTCGCCGTTGCGCGCGATGCCCATATCGCCGGTCGCGACGCCTTTGACCGAACCGTCCTCGTTGTAGAGGATTTCGGCGGCGGCGAAGCCGGGGAAAATCTCGATCCCCATGGCTTCCGCGCGGCTGGCGAGCCAGCGGCAGAAATTGCCCAGGCTGACCGTGTATGTTCCCTTGTTGTTCATGAAAGTTGGCATCATGAAGTGCGGGAATTCCCGCTTTTTCGTCGCCGAGAGGATCCAGTGATGGTTTTCGGTGACCGGAACCGTCAGCGGATTATCGTCGAAATCGCGCCAATCCGGGAAAAGTTCGTCCAGCGCCTTCGGATCGACCACCGCGCCGGACAGGATATGCGCGCCAACTTCGCTACCTTTTTCGAGGATACAGACCGAAATCTCCTTCCCCGTCTCCTCGGCGAGCTGTTTGAGCCGGATCGCTGCGGCAAGCCCCGCGGGGCCGGCACCGACAATCACGACGTCATAGGGCATGGATTCCCGTTCGGACATGTTCGCGCTTTCTCCTTCAGCGGACCGCGTTTCGCTCATATCGTCGCGGCCAGCAACCAATCTATCAGATAGTCACTGCCCGGCGATTGACCACGCCGTCAACCTTCGACTCTATGGAAAACCAAGCAAAGCGGGGGTGCGGACGATCAACAACGATATCGAACACACGATCGGCTGGTGGCGGGAAGCCGGTGTCGACGTGATCGTCGGCGACGAACCGCGCAGCTGGCTCGAAGACGCCAAACCGCCGGAAAAGGATCCCAAAGCGGGAAAAAGCCCAAAGACCGCCGATATGCCGGCCAAACCACTACAAATGCCCGCCGATCTCGCCGCTTTTCGCGCATGGCTATTATCGACCGAGGCATTGGGCGCACCGGCCGCCGACAGCCTGGACGCCATCGGCGATCCAGCAAGCGGGCTGATGATTCTGGTCGACATGCCGGAAAAGGACGATCGGCAGGGCGGCCAGCTGCTTTCCGGCGACACCGGCCGGCTGTTCGATCGCATGCTCGCGGCCATCGGACGGGATCGCGCCTCGGCCTATATCGCGCCGCTTGCACCGATGCGTGTCGCTGGCGGCACGATCGACGACAATGGTTTCGATATCCTGGCCCGCGCCGCCCGGCATCATGTAGCTCTCGCCCGGCCCGACCGTCTGCTGCTCATGGGCGACACGCCGAGCCGTGTTTTTTGCGGGGCCAGCCTCAATGAAAGCCGCGGAAAGAAACACATTTTTAACCATGATGGCGGCACTGTGTCGGTAACGGCAACTTTCCATCCGCGGTTCCTGCTCCGGCAGCCGCGCCTCAAGGCGCAAAGCTGGAAGGACCTGCAGATGATGATCGAAGGAATGACTGCGTGAAACCGAAGCTTCTGGTCGCTACCGCCCTGATCGTCTCCGCCGGCAGCCCGGCCTTGGCCGACAGCGCCAGCATCCCTTCGCCCGATGTCGACGCGTCGTACGCGGATCTGGATTCGGTGCTCGATCGCAGCGAGCGCGAAGCCTATCGCGCAATCTTCGCCGATATCCGGAACCGCAACTGGGAAAGCGCCGAAGGCCGCCTCGCCCGGGCGCCGCGCGGGATATTGCATCCCGTCGCCCGTGCCGAACTCTACCTGGCCGCGGGATCGCCGCGCGTCGAACTCGTGCCGCTCCGGTCGTTGCTCAACGATGCGCCGGACCTTCCTGACGCATCGCGGATCGCCCGGCTCGCCGAACGCCGCGGCCTGGATCGCGTTCCACGCCTTCCGGAAGCACAGACCCTGCGCCGCCTGCCCGGCCCGTCCCGCCGCGGCGTCGCCCGCCCCGTCCGCGACGATAGCGCCGCCCGCGCACTCGTCCGGCAAATCCGGCCATTGATCGTCGACGACAGCCCGCGCGAGGCGGAAAATCTGCTCAACGAACATGGCGGCGATCTGTCGCCGGCGGGGCTGACCGAAGTGCGCCAGCGGGTGGCCTGGTCCTATTATCTGACGGGCGACGATCGCAATGCACAACGGCTCGCAAGACAGGCCCGCACGGGCACCGGCGACTGGGCCGTCCACGCCGATTGGGTGGATGGACTTGCTTCCTGGCGCGCAGGCGATTTCGACGCGGCGGCCGATGCTTTCGCTTCGGTCGGACGCCGCGCATCGGACGCCGAAAAACGGACGGCCGGTCTTTACTGGGCCGCCCGCGCCGAAATGGCCCGCGGCCGTCCGGAAAACGTCCAGAGTCTGCTGCGAACGGCGGCGCAAATGGACGAGACTTTCTATGGCCTGCTGGCCGCGCAGACGCTCGGCATTGCCGAAGCGCCGGCCCATAGCGACATACTCTCGCCCGGTTGGGATTCAGTGGCGACCGAGGCGAATGCCCGGCGCGCCATGGCGCTGGTCGAGATCGGCGAACGCGATCTGGCCGATCAATATGTCCGGCATGGCGCGACGATCGGTAACCCGCACCATCATGATGCATGGCTCGACCTCGCCAATCGATTGAGCCTACCGAATGCCGAATTGTGGATCGCGCGCAATGCGCCGGTCGCCCATCATCCCTCGGCGCGCGACCGGTTTCCCGCACCTGGATACGAGCCGGTCGGCGGCTGGCGGGTCGATCGCTCGCTCGTATATGCCCATGCGCTGCAGGAATCGAATTTCCGGCCCGAAGTCGTCAGCCATGCCGGCGCCCGCGGCCTGTTGCAGCTGATGCCGGGAACGGCTCGCGATATCGCTCGCCAGCGCGGCGAAACCGTTAATGCCGCGCGGCTCAACGTGCCCGAGGTCAATATCGAATACGGCCAACACTATATGGAACAGATGCGCGATTTTCCGGGCACCCAGGGCCTGCTGCCCAAGGTCATCGCTTCCTACAATGCCGGCCCCGGCGCCGTGGTGAGCTGGGAAGGCCGGCTGCGCGACCGCGGCGATCCCCTGCTCTATATCGAGAGCATCCCCTTTTACGAAACCCGCGGTTATGTGCCGATCATCCTCCGCAACTACTGGATGTACCAGCGCAATTCGGGTGAAGAGACGAGCAGTCTCGGCGCACTGGCCCAAGGCATGTGGCCCCGTTTTCCGGGCACGCCCGGCGCGGTCGCGGTTCGGCTTTCGGGCCAGGGAGGCACGCGCGTTGCCGATTGACGAAAGCGCCGAGTTCAAGCCGGTCAGGATCGCCCTCCTGACGGTTTCGGACACCCGTAATCTGGAACAGGACAGCTCGGGCGACATTCTCGAGCAAAGATTGACCGATGCCGGGCATGAGCTCGCCGCGCGCCAGATCGTGCGCGACGAATTGGACGATATCGTCTCCAGGCTGCACGCCTGGATCGACGACCCCGAGGTCGATTGCGTGATCACAACGGGCGGAACCGGTCTCACCGGCCGCGACATCACGCCCGAAGCACTCAAGCGCGTGCAGGACAAGCCGATACCGGGATTTGGGGAGCTATTCCGGACCCTCAGCTATGAAAAGATCGGGACTTCGACGATCCAGTCGCGGGCCTGCGGCTGCGTCACGCGGGGCACATATATATTTGCGCTCCCGGGCTCGAACGGCGCGGTGAAGGACGGTTGGGACGGCATTCTCGCGACCCAGCTCGACAGCCGCTACCGGCCCTGCAATTTCGTCGAGCTGATGCCGCGCCTTACAGAGGCGTAGAGATCCAGATTTCCCAGAGCCGCGCATCGGGATGCGCTACATTCGTCTCGAAATAGCTGTCGCCTTCGATACCCGCATAATTGCCGCCATGGGACCCTGACGGGCGGTTATCGGCGCCTTCCATTGCATCGGCCGTCTCGGATTCAGCGCGGAAGCTGTAAGCGTCCGGCGCTTCGGCGAAGGACACATATTCGCGGGCCTCATTCTCATAGCTGAACCCGAAACGCGCTTCGCCATAAGCGTCCACTGCGTCGGCAATGCTGGAGCCCGGACCGACCCCCTCGGCGGTACGACACCGATCCGCATAAACGCCCATCGCGATGACTTCGATATCAGGGCGATAGGCTTCCACGTCATAGCTTTCGAAAATCGCGCACAGGGCATCCTCTCCATCGGACCGCGTACATAGCGAACCGAAATCCACCATATAAACAGGCTCGAAGCTCAGCGTCGTGCCGGCCGGGAAGGCTTCGACGAAGTCGCCCAGCGTTGCCGGGTTCTCGATCCCGGCCATGCCGGTTTCGGTGATCCGGCAATCGGGATCGAAACTGTCGGCGCCGCCCTCCGACCGGACGAGCGTCGCGCCTTCCGCTGCCTCTGCGTCAAACGTTAACTCCGCAGAATCGCCTTGCGATGCCTCGAGCGTCGCGCTGACACTATCCTCCGGCTCGGGCTCCGCCGCAGGTTGCGACGTGCAACCGGCCAGTGCGATCACCGGCGTCAGCAATGCCGGGCCAATCCTTTTCCTCATCGCGCCTCTCCCTTTTTTCGCGGACGACCATTGCGCAGTGCACCCGCATATGGCAAGTTGTTCCTGTCATGTTCTCGTCGAAAACCAAAGGCCGCGGCGCGACGATCAATACGCCGTCCGGCCGGTTCAAGCTGCCCGGGCGGGAAGTGGACGGCGACTGGCTCGACGCGCGCGAGACGATCGACGGGGCACCGGCTCCGGTCCGGACGCAGGTCACGATCGAGCGCCCCAAGACCATATTGTCGCGCAACCGCTCCCCCGATGTTCCGTTCGACCGCTCGATCAACGCCTATCGCGGCTGCGAACATGGCTGCATCTACTGCTTCGCCCGTCCGACCCATGCCTTTCACGATCTCTCCCCGGGGCTCGACTTCGAGACGAAACTCTTCGCCAAGCCCGAAGCGCCCGAGCTGCTACGGGCGGCGCTGTCCAAGCCCGGCTATCGCGCTTCGCCGATCGCCATGGGTACCAATACCGATCCCTATCAGCCGATCGAGCAACGATACCGGATCACGCGGGATTGCATCGCGATCCTTGCCGAGACCCGGCATCCGTTGACGGTCACGACCAAGTCCGATCGGGTCGTGCGCGATATCGACCTGCTGGCCGACATGGCAAAAGACGGGCTGGCGGCGGTCGCGATTTCCGTGACATCGCTCGATCCGAAGGTGCACCGCACGCTGGAACCCCGGGCCCCGTCCGCCAGGAAAAGACTGGCGGCGATCACGGCGCTCAGCGAGGCCGGTATCCCGACCTATGCGTCCATGTCTCCGGTCGTCCCGGCAATCACCGATCACGAGATCGAGCGTCTCGTCGAGGCGGCAGCCGAAGCCGGCGCGAGGGCCGCCTTCTTCATCCCGCTGCGCCTGCCGCACGAGATCGCGCCGCTGTTTCGCGCCTGGCTCGACGAATATTATCCCGATCGCGCCGGGAAGGTAATGAGCATCGTCCGGTCGATCCGGAACGGGCGCGACAATGATCCGAACTTCTTTACCCGGATGCGCGGATATGGTCCCTGGGCCGAGCTCATCCGGACGCGCTTCGCCAAGGCCTGCCGCAAACACGGTCTCAACCAGGAACGGATCGCGCTGCGCTCCGACCTGTTCCGCCCGCCCGCCGGGCCACAGGGCGAGCTGTTCTAGGCCGTTTCGAGCCGGTAGTCCTTATATTCGTCGCGCAGCGCGCGTTTCAGGATTTTGCCGGTCGCGGTGTGCGGCAGTTCGCCGACGAACTTCACCTCGTCCGGAAGCCACCATTTGGCGACCTTGTCCTTAAGATAGTCGACGACATCCTCGCCGCTGAGATCCGCGCCGTCCTTCTTGACGATCAGCAGCAGTGGCCGTTCGTCCCATTTCGGATGATAGACGCCGACCGCCGCCGCTTCCGCCACGCCCGGACAGCCGACCGCGGCATTTTCGAGTTCGATCGAGCTGATCCACTCGCCACCGGACTTGATGACGTCCTTGGCACGGTCGGTGATCTGCATCGTGCCGTCGGGGTGGATAACCGCGACATCGCCGGTATCGAACCAGTTGTCGTCGCCGACGCACTTGCCGCTTTCGTCCTGGAAATATTGGTCTAGCACCCAGGGCCCGCGAACATGCAGGCTGCCCGAACTCTCGCCGTCGCGGGGCAATTCGTTGCCGTCATCGTCGACGACGCGAATCTCGATGCCGAACGGCGTGCGGCCTTGCTTGCAGATGATGTCGACCTTCTGGTCGAAGCTCAGATCGTCCCAGTTGGGCGGCCGCATCCCGATCGTACCGATCGGGGAGGTTTCGGTCATGCCCCAGGCGTGGAGGACGTAGACGCCGGCCTTCATGAGCCGTTCGATCATCGCGCGCGGCGCGGCCGATCCGCCAATTACGACCATTTCCAGCTTGCCGTAATCGACCGTGTTCGCGTCCATATGCTGGAACATGGCGAGCCAGACGGTCGGCACACCCGCTGAATGGGTAACGCCTTCGTCGAGCACCAGATTGTGCAAAACCTCGCCGTCGTTGACGGCCGAGAACACCATTTTCGAGCCCGTCACGGCGCAGGCGAACGGAAGGCCCCAGGCATTGGCATGGAACATCGGAACGATCGGCAGCATCACCGAGCTCTGCGAGAGGTTCATGGCATCGGGCTGACCCTCGGTGATCGCATGGATGACGTTCGACCGGTGCTCGTAAAGCACGCCCTTGGGATTGCCGGTCGTGCCGCTCGTATAACAGAGACCGCATGGCTCCCGCTCGTCGCCCTCGACCCAATCAAAATTGCCATCCTCGGCATCGGTCAGTTCGCGGAATGTGGGATAGTCGCCCTCGCCGTCGAACAAAATGTAATGCTCGACCGTTTTGAGCTGGTCTTTCAGGCCGGCGATGATCGGCTCGAACGCCTTATCGAACAGGAGGACCCGGTCCTCGGCATGGTTCATGATATAGACGAGCTGTTCCTCGAAAAGCCGCGGATTGATCGTGTGGACGACGCCGCCCATCCCGCTGATCCCGTACCAGGCGGCGAGATGGTGGCCATGGTTCATCGCGAATGTCGCGATCCTGTCGCCCTTCTTCATGCCGAGCTTTTCGAGCGCCTGGGAAAATTTGCGGGCGTCCCCGGCAATTCCCGCCCAGTTCGAGCGCGTCGTGCTCCCATCAGCCCAGCGCGTAACGATTTCGCGCGCGCCGTGCTCGCGCGCGGCATGGTCGATGATGTTACTGATGCGCAGCGGCGCGTCCTGCATTCCTCCAAGCATGGTCATCCTCTCGGCTGTCTGATTTTTTGCTTACCTTAACCGCAAGTGGGCGGTCGTCCAGTACCTAATGGCCGTGCAAGCGCAGAAAATCAGGAAACGAGGGCGAGCTTTGGCCGCCGCTCGTCGACCGAGCCATTGTCAACCGAGAGCCGTGCCTCGATCACGCCGGGAAGCTGGCGGATCGTCTCGGCCCGCTCAGCGTCGAGGACGAAATTGCGGCCGAGCACGACGCGCGCCGAACCGCCTTCCGGCAGGGCCGCCTCGAATATCACGGTTCCGCGTCCTTCGCCATTTACGCCGAGCTGCTCGGCAAGCTGTTCCAGAACCGCCGGCTCGGCGAGCGACACCGTCATCATCATCCGCTTGCTGTTCGACAACGTCTCGAGCGGCTGGAACTGGCGCACCGTCACGCGCGGCAGGTCCTCGCCGGGTTGCCAGTCGAGTTCGACATGGAGCAGGCCGCAACTGCCGGTCTTCGCCGCGTCTTCCAGCTCGAGCCGCGGCCCTTCGTCGAACGCGCTGGCGAAGAACTGCCCCGAACTGTCGGACAGGGTCGCGGTGACGAACGGGTTGCCCCGCCGCGACGTGCGCTTGCGGACATTCTCCACCATCCCGGCCATAACGGCAGCGATCCGTCCGCCCTCGGCGGGCGCCGGCATGGTGGACAGCGCTCCATAGCTTTGCGCCCCGAACGCGTCTGTCAGATGCTTGTAATTGTCGACCGGATGGCCGGAAAAATAGAAACCGAACGCTTCCTTTTCCTGCGCCATGCGTTCGGCGAGCGGCCATTGGATGGCCTCAGACAGCCGAATATGCGCGATATCCGCTTCGCCGCCGTCGGCGAACAGGCCGCCCTGCCCCGTCTCCCGCGCATCAGCCGCGCTCGACGCGATCGCGAGGATGGTTTCCGCCGCAGCGAACACCGCCGGGCGGTTCTGTTCGAGATCATCGAACGCTCCCGCGCCTGCCAGGCTTTCGAGCTGTCGCTTGTTCAGAAGATGCGGGTCGACGCGGGCGGCGAAATCGTCGAGGCTCGCAAACGCCCCCTCGGCTTCGCGCTCGGCGACCAGCTGCTCCATCGCCTTTTGGCCGACACCTTTAAGCGCGGCAAGCGCATATCGGACTGCGTGCCCGTCGCCCCGTTCCTCGACCGAGAATACCGCCTCGCTGGCATTCACACAGGGCGGCAGGCAGGCGATGTCGGCGCGGCGCATATCTTCGAGAAAGACACCGAGCTTGTCCGTATTGCCCATGTCGTAGCACATCGAAGCCGCGTAGAATTCGTGCGAATAATGGGTTTTGAGCCACGCGGTCTGATAGGCGATCAGCGCATAGGCGGCGGCATGGCTCTTGTTGAAACCATAGCCGGCGAATTTAGCGATCAAGTCGAACAGTTCGTTCGCTTTGCCCGAGGTGATATCGTTGCGCGCGCACCCCGATACGAACCGATCGCGCTGGGCATCCATTTCCGCCTGGATCTTCTTGCCCATCGCGCGACGCAGCAGATCGGCATCGCCGAGCGAATAGCCGGCGAGCACCTTGGCCGCTTCCATCACCTGTTCCTGGTAGACGAAGATGCCGTAGGTTTCCTTGAGGATCGGTTCGAGCTGGGGATGCGGATATTCGATTCTCTCAGCGCCGTTCTTCCGCGCGCCGAACATCGGGATATTGTCCATCGGGCCCGGCCGGTAGAGCGAGACGAGCGCGATGATATCCTCGAAACAGGTCGGCTTCACGGCCGCCAGCGTACGCCGCATGCCTTCCGATTCCAGCTGGAACACGCCGACCGTGTCGCCGCTCTGCAGCAATTCATAGACCTGTTCGTCGTCCCAGCCGAGCCGGTCGAGATCGACACCGATCCCGCGCTGCGTCAGCAGCTGAACGGCCTTCTTAAGGACCGAAAGCGTTTTGAGACCCAGAAAGTCGAATTTGACGAGGCCGGCATTTTCGACATTCTTCATGTCGAACTGGGTGACCGGAATGTCCGACCGCGGATCGCGATACAGCGGGACGAGCTTGTCGAGCCGCCGGTCTCCGATCACCACGCCGGCCGCATGGGTCGAGCTGTGCCGCGGCAGGCCTTCGAGCTTCATCGCGAGATCGATCAGCTTCTTGACGTCAGCATCGGTTTTATATTCAGCCTCAAACTCCGCCACACCGTTGAGCGCACGCTCGAGGCTCCACGGATCAGTCGGATGGTTGGGCACCATCTTGGTCAGCCGGTCGACCTGGCCATAGGGCATTTGCAGCACGCGGCCGACATCGCGCAGCACGGCGCGCGACTTCATCGTTCCGAAGGTGATGATCTGGGCAACCTGATCGCGGCCGTATTTCTGTTGGACATAGCGAATGACTTCGCCACGCCGCGTTTCGCAGAAGTCGATATCGAAATCGGGCATCGACACACGTTCGGGATTGAGGAAGCGTTCGAACAGCAGACCGAGCTGCAATGGATCGAGATCGGTGATCGTCAGCGCCCAGGCGACGACCGAACCCGCGCCCGAACCACGGCCGGGGCCGACCGGTATCCCCTCGCCTTTCGCCCATTTGATGAAATCGGCAACGATCAGGAAGTAGCCGGGAAAGCCCATCTCGATGATGATGTCGAGCTCATATTCGAGCCGCTCCAGATAAGGCTTGCGGATTTCATCGGTGAGATTGTCGCCATGGATCGCAACCAGTCGCACTTCGAGCCCGGCCCGGGCATCCTCGCGCAACTGAGAAGATTCGCCCTCGAGATCGCCCGCAACGCTGGGTAGGATGGGGTCGCGTGTCGGCGCAGCAAAAGCGCAGCGCTCGGCGATTACGAGCGTGTTGGCCAGCGCTTCCGGGAGGTCCGAGAACCGCGCCTCCATCGCCTCGTAGGAAACGAGCCAGCCCTCTTCGGGGCTATGCCGCCGGTCGTCACTTTCGACATAATTGCTGTCGGCTATGCACAGCATTGCGTCATGCGCGGCGTGGAAATCCTCGCGCTGAAAGAAGGCGGGATTGGTCGCAACGAGCGGCAGGTCGCGCGCATAGGCGAGATCGAGCAACGCTGCCTCGCTCGCCTCCTCGACCGGATCGCCGCGCCGGCTGATCTCGACATAGAGCCGCGCCGGAAACAGGGCGATCAGCCGGTCGGCATAGGCCAGCGCTGCCTCGGTCTGCTCGCCTTCGAAGAGGCGGGCAAGCGCGCCCTCTCCGCCCCCGGTCAGCGCGATCAGCCCGTCCGTCCTTCCCTCCAAGGTCTCGAACGGTACATGCGGCGCGTCCTCGAGCGGCCGATCGAGATGCGCTTCGGAAACCAGTGCGCAGAGATTTTCATAGCCCGTCTCGTCTTGGGCGAGCAGCGGCAGCCAGTCGATGATGGGGTCCTCGCCCTCCGCACGGCCCGGCCGGGAAACGGCAAGCAAGGTGCCGATAATGGGTTGGACACCCTTGTCGAAGGCAGCGCTGCAAAATGGCATTGCGGCATAGAGGCCGTTGCGATCGACCAGCGCCGCAGCCGGGAAGCCGAGTTCGCGGGCGCGCGCGGCGATTTCCTTAGGCTGGATCGCACCCTCAAGCATCGTGTAGGCTGAGAATATTCGCAAAGGGACGAAGGGCACGGATTGCATGGCCCGGTTATGGGGAGACGTTTCGATTCGTCAAAGCGGATTGTCGCGCAGGCGTGTGGATAGTGACGCTAGCCGAGCAGCGCGACGATATCCTTCTCGATCTGATAGGGCTTGGTGGTCGGCGCATAGCGCTGCACGACATTGCCGTTGGGATCGACGAGAAATTTGGTGAAGTTCCACTTAATCCTGTCGCCCACCAGCCCGCGTTTCTGCGCCCGCAGATGTTTGAAGAGCGGATCGGCATCGGCGCCGTTCACATCGATCTTGGCGAAAAGCGGAAAGGTGACATCGTAGGTCAAGTTGCAGAAGTTGGCGATCTCTTCGGCATCGCCCGGTTCCTGCGCGCCGAACTGGTTGCAGGGGAAAGCCAGAATCTCGAACCCGCGATCCTTGTATTTCCGATACAGTTCTTCGAGCCCCGCATATTGCGGCGTAAATCCGCATTTCGACGCCACGTTGACGATCAGCACGGTCTTGCCGGCGTAGTCGGCCAACGCCTGCTCCGCACCGTCCGGCAGTCTTACGGCAAAATCGAACACGCTCATGCGGCGCTCCTTTCAAGGTGGCCCTCATGCAGACGATACACCTGATCGGTCTTTTTCGCGAGCCGCTCGTTATGCGTCGCAATCAGCGCTGCGCTGCCCTCCTCGCGCACGAGCGCAAGAAACTCGGCCAGCACGATATCGGCGGTGGCTTCGTCGAGATTGCCGGTCGGCTCGTCCGCGAGTACCAGCGAGGGCCGGTTCGCCAAGGCGCGGCCGACGGCCACACGCTGTTGCTCGCCGCCCGAAAGCTGCGAAGGGCGATGATCGAGACGATGGCCAAGCCCGAGCCGGTCGAGCAAAGATGCCGCCCGCGCTTCCGCCTCGTCCGGCATCGCGCCGCGGATCAGCTGGGGGATGATCACATTCTCCTTGGCCGAGAAATCGGGCAGGAGATGATGAAACTGGTAGACAAAGCCCAGATGGTCGCGCCGGAGCCTGGTTCGCGCGTCATTTTCCAGGTTAGCCGCCTGCTCGCCGTCGATGGATATCGATCCGCTGAAACCGCCCTCGAGCAGCCCGACCGCCTGCAGCATCGTCGACTTGCCCGAACCCGACGGACCGAGAAGCGCGACAATCTCGCCCTTGCCGATGCGGATATCGACGCCCCTCAGCACTTCGATCGTCACCCCGCCCTGCTGGAAGCTGCGCGCGAGATTGCGGACTTCGAGAACCGCCTCATTCATAACGCAGCACCTGCACCGGATCGGTGCTCGCGGCCTTGAATGCGGGATATAGCGTGAAGACAAAGGCCGAACCCAGCGCGAGGCCAACGATCGCCAAGATCTCGAACGGATCGGTGCGTGCCGGAAGCTCGGTGATAAAACGCACTGACGGGTCCCAGAGATTCTGTCCCGTCACTGTCTGCACGAAATTGACGACATTCTGCCGGAAGTGAAGCAGCAGGAAGCCGAGGCCGAGCCCGGCCAGCGTTCCGAGCGTGCTCGTCGTCATCCCGATCGTGAGAAAGATCTTCATCATCGAGCGCCGGGTCGCGCCCATTGTCCGCAGGATCGCGATGTCGCGTTTCTTGGCCCGGACAAGCATGATGAGCGAGGAGAGAATGTTAAAAACGGCGACGAGGATGATCAGTGAAAGTACCCAGAACATGACAACGCGTTCAACTGCCAAGGCATCGAACAACTGGCTGTTCATCTCACGCCAGTCGGTCAGCACGCCCTGCCCCGCGTAGTTGACCGCAATAGGCTCCAGGATCTCGCCGACATTCTCCGGATCGGTGGTATCGAATTCGATCATGCCGACCGCATCATCGAGCAGGAGCAAGGTCTGGGCATCCTCCATCGGCATCAGGACGAACGCCTTGTCGAAATCATAGACACCGACCTCGAAGATCGCCGCGACGTCATAGGAAACGATGCGCGGCACGGTTCCGAACGGAGTCGTCCGGCCCTGGGGCGAGATCAGACTGATCTGCCCGCCGGTGACCGCGCCCAGCGCTGTCGCCAGCCGCGAGCCGATCGCCACTCGGTTGCTCCCGGGGGTCAGCAGCGCCATGTCGCCGGCGACGATATTCGAATTGATCGTCTCGTTGATACGAATATCCTCGACCCGCATGCCGCGGGCGAGCACGCCTTCGACCCGGCCGTCATAGCTCGCCATCAGCGGTTGCTCGATCAGCGGCGTGGCCGAAACGACGCCCTCGATATCTCGCGATTCCTCGAGAATCTCACGCCAGTCGGGCAAACGCCCGCTATAGCCCTGCATCACCGCATGGCCGTTCAGCCCGACGATCTTGTCGAACAGGTCCGCGCGAAAACCGTTCATCACGCTCATCACGACGACCAGCGCCATCACGCCGAGCATCACCGCGACGAAACTGATCGAAGCGACGACGAAGATGAAACGCTCTCCCTTACCGGGCAGCAGATAGCGTTTCGCGATCATCCGCTCATGGCGGGACAGGATCATGCAAGTTTCTCCAGGGCGGTTTCGGGACTCACCTCTTCGCGCTCTCCGGTTGAACGGCGCTTTAACTCGACCACCCCGTTCTTCAGCCCGCGCGGCCCGACGACCAGCTGCCAGGGCAGCCCGATCAGATCCATGGTCGCGAATTTGGCGCCGCCGCGTTCGTCGCGGTCGTCATACAGAACCTCTACGCCCGCCGCCTGAAGCTTAGCGTACAGGTCGTCCGCAACCGACGCACAGGCATCGTCATCGGCGCGCATGTTGATCAGACCGACTTTGTACGGAGCGACCGGTTCCGGCCAGATAATGCCGTCATCGTCATGGCTCGCCTCGATGATCGCGCCGACAAGCCGCGAGACGCCTATCCCGTAACTGCCGCCGACCGGCGTCACCATCTCGCCGTCCCGTCCGGGCACCTTGAAATCGAGCGGCGCCGAATATTTGTCGCCGAAGTAGAAGATATGTCCGACCTCGATACCGCGGGAGCGAAGCAGATCATCGCCCATCTCCGCTTCCCGCGCCTCGTCGCGCTTCTCGTCGGTCGCGGCATAGTCGGCTGTCATCGAATCGACGAATGCCTGCAGCGCCTCGGTATCGCGGGCATCGACCTCGAACTGATCGGCCGAACGCAGCTCCTCCCAGTTCTTGTGGAAGAACACCTCGCTCTCGCCAGAAGGCGCGAGAATGATGAATTCATGGCTGAGATCGCCGCCGATCGGCCCGGTATCGGCCTGCATCGGAATTGCCCGCAGGCCCATCCGCGCGAAGGTCCGCAGATAGGCGATGAACATCTTGTTATAGCTGTTGCGCGCGCCCGCCTCGTCGAGATCGAAGCTATAGGCATCCTTCATCAGGAATTCGCGGCCGCGCATCACACCGAAACGCGGACGGATCTCGTCGCGGAACTTCCATTGGATATGATAGAGAATGCGCGGCAGATCGCGATAGCTGTTCATGCCGCCCTTCATGATCGCGGTCAGCATGTCCTCATTGGTCGGCCCGTAAAGCAGGTCGCGTCCCTGGCGATCCTCGATCCGCAGCATCTCGGGCCCGTATGCGTCATAGCGGCCGGTATCGCGCCAGTAATCGGCCGACTGGATGGTGGGCATCAGCATCTCGACCGCTCCGACGCGATCCTGCTCCTCACGCACGATCTGTTCGATCTTCTTCAACACGCGATGGCCGAGCGGCAGCCAGGCATAGATGCCGGAAGACGTCTGGCGGACGAGACCGGCGCGCAGCATCAGCTTGTGGCTGACAATCTCCGCATCGGTGGGGGTTTCTTTGGTGACGGGCAGAAAATAGCGGGAAAGACGCATGGTTAAGGGGTCCGGAAATGGGCCGTTGGTGAGCCGAGTCTCTAGGCGGGCCACAGGTTCGCCGCAAGCGTCATGGCGGTTGCGCGGCTGTTGCGCTGACGTCACAGGCGCAAACTTATTGTTGCCTGAATCCCTCTACCCCCATGACAAGCGCCGATCGGATGGCTTAGCAATCTGTCTTACGTCACGCGCCGAACGGCCGTGGTTCAGGGAGGTTCCCCGCTGCACACCTCGAGGGGAAGGGATGTGCGCGAACCGGGAGCCGACAAAAAAGGGGGCGAACAGGTGTTCGTCACGTTTGTGCCCGGGCCTCACGGTCCGGGCACTTTCGTTTTTTCCTCATGCAAAAGCGGCACTATCCGATTGGTGATCGCACGATCATGCGTCAGTGCGGGACGATTTGCCACGCGCGATCATTCGCTTCATAACAAAAAGAAAAGCCGCCCGAGAGGTAGTCTGTATGAAGGAACCGCCCGCCTCGGGCCAGCTGGCCCAGGAACGCGAACTGCTGCAATCGGCCCCGGCAGCGGGCGGCGCACCCCAGAAACTATCGACCGCAACGAAACTCGCTTATGGTTTCGGGTCGGTCGCCTATGGCGTCAAGGACGGCGGGCTCAAATATTTCCTGCTCTTGTTCTACGCACAGGTCATCGGCGTCGATGCGAGGCTGGTCAGCCTGGCGATATTGATCGCGCTCATTTCCGACGCGTTCAGCGACCCGATCGTCGGTTACTGGTCGGACAATTTCCGGTCCCGATGGGGCCGACGTCATCCCTTCATGTACATCGCCGCGGTTCCCATATCGGTCAGCTATTACTTTATCTGGAACCCGCCGACAGGTTGGAGCGAAAACGCTTTGTTCTGGTACATCGTGGTCCTCGCGATCATCATCCGGACTTTCATCACCTTCTTTGAAACGCCCAATACGGCGCTCACACCTGAACTCACACAGGATTATGACGAGCGCAGTTCGCTGCTCGGATTCCGTTACTATTTCGGCTGGACCGGCGGCAATGCGATGACGGTCATCAACTTCGCGATGATCTTTCCGGCCTTCGCCACACTCGCGATACCCAACGGCCAGTTCAATCCCGAGGCCTATTCGCTCTACGGCATGATCGCGGCGGGCGTCATCTTCACGGCCATCATGATATCCGCCATCGGCACCCATTCCCGAATTCCCCATCTCCAAGCCCCGCCGCCAAAACGCGAATTGACGCTCGGTCGCATATTTCGCGAGATTTTCGAAACGCTGTCGAGCCGGTCCTTTCTCGCGCTTTTCATTGCTGCGCTTCTCGCCTTCACGGCAAGTGGCCTCGCCGCCGGCCTCGTATTCTACTTCGGTACCTATTTCTGGGGTTTCAGTCCCGAGCAGCTCGGCATGATCACATTGGGCGTATTTCTTTCGGCTATCATCGGTTCGACACTGGCGCCGATCGTCACCCGCAAAATCGGCAAGAAGCGTGGCGCGATCATCATAGGTCTCATCGCCTTTCTGGGTGCGCCCATGCCGATTTTCCTGCGGCTGATCGGTGTGCTGCCAGGCAATGAATCGCCGTTCATCTTCTGGTTCTACCTGGTAGCCAACACGATCGATGTCGGCCTGATCATCTGCTATCAGATCCTCGCCGCCTCGATGATCGCCGACCTTGTGGAGCAGGCCGAAGTGAAAACCGGGCGGCGGTCCGAAGGCCTGTTTTTCGCGGCCTCCACCTTCATGCGCAAATGGGGCGAAGGTCTTGGCATCGTCGTAGCGGGCTTCGTCATCACCGGGGTCGGCCTCGCGACGGGCGCGGTGCAGGGCGAAGTGCCCGAAGACACCCTGTGGTATCTCGGCGCCGTCTATGTTCCGACGATCCTTGCGCTCTGGATGGCGATGATCGGCTTTATCAGCTTTTACAGCCTCGACCGGAGCGGACATGAGGACAATCTTCGCGAGCTCGCCAGACGGCGCGGCGCCCCGGCAGACTGACGGATATTTCCGATGACGGCCCCTGAGATCCCCGACCGCATCGAACTGATGGGTGCTCCCGGATCGCCCTATACGCGCAAGATGATCGCCTATCTGCGCTATCGGCGTATTCCGTATTCGCTGCACTTGGGTGGCGTTCGTGGCGCTCCGGAAGGCTACCCCGAACCGAAGGTCAGATTGCTGCCGACTTTCTATTTTCGCGGGGTCGATGGCGAGATCGAGGCGATGGTGGATTCCACGCCGATCATCCGGCGGCTCGAGGCCGAATTTGACGGCCGCTCGGCCATTCCCTCCGATCCGGTGCTCGCCTTTCTCAACCATCTGATCGAGGATTATGGCGATGAATGGCTGACCAAGGCGATGTTTCATTATCGCTGGGCGCATGCCGCGGACGCCAAGAATGCAGCCCCGCTTCTCGTCTACTGGTCGCATCCGACGATGCCGAAGGACGAGGCCGACAAGATGGCGGACATGTTTTCCAGTCGGCAGATCGACCGGCTATACGTGGTGGGCTCGAACGAAACGACCGCCAAAACGATCGAGGCCAGCTATCAACGACTGTTGAACATCTTGGACACGCTGATTGAAGAGCAGGGTTTTGTTCTCGGGGCCCGCCCCTCTTCGGCCGATTTTGCGATCTATGGCCAGCTCACCCAGCTAGCGGTCGTCGAACCCACTTCGGGTACGTTCGTCAATACGCATCACCCGCGTGTCCGCGCTTGGATCGATCGCCTCGAGGATTTGTCGGGACTCGAACCGGAACCGGGCCATTGGCTGGATCCCGATGCTGCAATCCTGCCGCTCAAGCCGCTTCTGACCGAAATCGGGCGTGTTTACACACCGTTCCTACTGGCCAACGCCGCGGCCGTCATGGCCGGTGAGGAGGATGTCGAGACCGAAATCGACGGCCGCACTTGGTCGCAACCGGCTTTCCCCTATCAGGCCAAGTGCCTGCACTGGATACGCGAGGCCTTTGGCGGCCTGTCGGCGGACGACAAGGCACGGGTCCAGGCTGTGCTGGACGGCACCGGGTGCGAACCGCTGCTCGGTTAGGGCGCGCTAGAGCGACAGAATGAAGCCGTCGCGCGGGCTGGCCTTGCCGGAAAGCAGTGTCGCATAAGTCTCGCCGACAGCGTCCCCGCCCTCGCGGCGGATCACATCGACCCAGCCTTTCGCATCGCCGATAAAACCGGCCCAGGCCTTGCCGACTTCGGCCGCAAAGCCGTCCGGTCCCAATTCGTCGGTCATCGCCACGACATGATCGGGCGCGAAAAACAGGATCGGCGCCGGGCCGGCGATATCGTCCGCGAGGCCGCGGGCGTCCCAATGGGTTGCACCGACAAGACAGCTATATTTGAGATTGCCGGCGAAATGATTGTGGATCGCGGAAAGGGTTTGGCCGTTGCCAGCGAAATCCACGACGACCGACGGCGTGGCCGCATCGAGATCGCCGACGGCGTCGTAAGCGACCACCCGGTCATACAAACCCAGACCCTCGACAAATTCGACATTGCCCGCGCTGGTCAGCCCGATCCTCTCGATCTCCGGGCTGCGCGCCTTGGCGACCTGTGCCAGCGCCATGCCGGTTTTCGAGGAAGCACTTGTCATCAGGAGCGACTTCGCGCCGAAATAGTCCTGGCGTCGCGTGAATGCCTCGATGAGGAAAGAGGTCATGAACAACGGCTCGAACAGCGCCCGATATTCTTCGAGATCCGGGTTATGCGCGGGATCGGCGGCGAGACGGCGATAGTTGTTGTAAACCCGGTTCATCGGCTGGCGATGGGCCGCCATGTCGAGAAAGGCGCCGTCGGTGACCTTGCCGGGCTGGACGACCAGATGCGAGGACATCGGCAGATAGCCGTAGACGCGCTCGCCTTCTGCGATATCGGGGTTGCGCGACGCGGCGACGGTCGCGAAACCCCAGACCGGAATGCGGCCCCAGCCCCCTTCCGTCGGGAAGAAATTCCAATAGGCCATCTGTTCGCCGACCACTGCATAGGTGATGTTGTTCGCCGTCAGCGCGAATTTCTCGATCTCGAGCAGAATCTCCCCTTCGACGAGCTCGCCAAGATCGGTTTCGGCGAGCCGCGTTTGATTGAGGTCAGACTTGCTGACGAGAAAATCCGTCGAAATGGTCATCGATCATCCTTTTCTAGAATCCTGGGGTTCAATCGCCGAGCGCTGCGATCTCCCAAAGCGCATTGCAATCAATAATCCGGATCTTCCCCTGATCCAGCTCGATCAGTCCGGAATCGGCCCAGGCCGACAGCTGGCGATTGATGTTTTCGCGACTGATTCCGACGAAATTGCCGAGTTCGCTCTGGCTGACATCGATCTTCAGCTTCTGGCTCACCGCTTCCTCATCGGTCAGCCGCTGCAGATAACGAGCAAGCCGGGGCCCGGCGGAAAAAGCCCTGTCGCTTTCGACCGTCAGGTTCATCTGGCGCAGCCGCCTCGCCATTTCCTGCAGCATCCGCAGCGCCACAGTCGGATTGTTCGCGATGAAATCCTCGCATTCGGATCGCGACAGCCGCATGACGCTGCCGTCCTCGACCATCGTCACCGTTGCGGTCCGCTCGCCACCGTCAAGCAGTGCAATCTCGCCGATCACCGTCCCCGGCTCGAGATAATCGAGCACGATTTCCCGGCCATTGGCAGACACCATGTTCACCCGCGCGGTGCCGGTTACGAGAATGATTGCCGAATCGCCAGGATCACCTTGGTGGATCAGTGTTTCCCGCTTCGGCGCGAACTCGACCTTCGATCGCGAAAGAAGGTCATTGAGCTGGTCGGTATCGCACGCAGCGAGCAGCGATCCTTCCGGCAAAATCCGGAGCAGGTCTTGCGCGTTCATGCTTTCGACAGCCATTCAACCCTCCCCTTGAAAAGGCGTGTGGCCGGTATGCCGTATTGCCGCGCTTTAGACCAGACGCGACTGTCTGACCGCCGCCTCGATAAAGCTGGCGAACAGCGGGTGCGGGTCGAACGGACGGGACTTGAGCTCCGGGTGGAACTGGACGCCGACGAACCATTCATGATCGGGACGTTCGACGATTTCCGGCAGTTCGCCGTCGGGCGACATGCCGGAGAAGATCAGCCCGCCCTTTTCGAGCGGTTCGACATAAGCCGTATTGACCTCATAGCGATGCCGATGGCGTTCGCTGATACAGTCCGCGCCATCATAGATGGCCGACACGTGACTGTTGCCATCGAGCTTTGCGTCGTACGCACCCAGCCGCATCGTGCCGCCGAGATCGCCGCCTTCTTCACGCTTTTGCAGCCCTTCTTCGGACATCCATTCGGATATCAGGCCAACGACCGGCTCGGGCGTGTCGCCAAATTCGGTCGAGGAGGCACTTTCGACGCCCGCGAGGTTTCGCGCGCCTTCGATGCAAGCCATCTGCATGCCGAAACAGATGCCGAAATACGGCACGTTGCGTTCCCGCGCGAAACGGACCGAGGAAATCTTGCCCTCGGCGCCGCGTTCGCCGAACGCGCCAGGCACGAGGATTCCGTGCAGCGGCTCGAGCTGGGCGGCGATATCGCTGTCTTCCTCTTCGAACAGTTCGGCATCGATCCAGCGGATATTGACCTTCACGCGGTTGGCGATCCCGCCATGGACGAGCGCTTCGTTGAGCGATTTATAGGCGTCCTGCAGGCCGACATATTTGCCGACCACGCCGATCGTGACCTCGCCTTCGGGATTCTGCAGCCGGTCGTTGATATCGACCCATTTGGAGAGTTCCGGCTCGGGCGCGTCTTCGATGCCAAAGGCGCGCAAAACCTCATCGTCGAGCCCGGCCTCGTGATAGGTGAGCGGCACAGCATAGATGCTCGGCGCATCGAGCGCCGGGATGACCGCGCTTTTGCGGACATTGCAAAAGGCAGCGATCTTCGCGCGCTCGCTGTCCGGCAGCGGCTGTTCGCAGCGACACACCAGCACTTCGGGCTGAATACCCAGCGAAGTCAGTTCGCGCACACTGTGCTGGGTCGGCTTGGTCTTCAGTTCGCCGGCCGCCGCGATAAACGGAACGAGGGTCGTATGGATCGACACCGACTGACCACGACCGAGTTCATTTCTGAGCTGCCGAATCGCCTCCATGAACGGCAGGCTCTCTATATCGCCCACAGTGCCGCCAATCTCGCAAATCACGAAATCGAGATCGCCGAGATCGGCCTTCGCGAAATCCTTGATTGCGTCGGTGACGTGGGGGATCACCTGAACGGTGGCGCCCAGATAGTCGCCGCGCCGTTCCTTGGTGATGATCGTCTGATAGATGCGGCCCGAGGTCACATTGTCGGACTGACGCGCCGAAACGCCGGTAAAGCGTTCATAATGGCCGAGATCGAGATCCGTCTCGGCGCCGTCGTCCGTCACATAGACTTCGCCGTGCTGATAGGGCGACATGGTTCCCGGATCGACGTTCAGATAGGGATCGAACTTGCGTATGCGAACCTTGTAGCCGCGCGCCTGCAGCAACGCTGCGAGGCTTGCCGCCATGAGACCCTTGCCGAGCGAGGAAACCACGCCGCCGGTGACAAAAATGAACCGCGCCATGGGAGGAAAGGCTTACGCAGGGTTGGCGGTAAAGCGCAAGACGACGAATCCGACTTTCGCGATTTTTTGTGAGTAAGCGGTGGGTAAGCGAGCGCTTTGACGATTATTCGGCCGGCGTGTCTTCCTCGTCCGTTCCGCTGCTCTCGGCCTGGCCGGCAATCGTGCTCAATATGTCGCTGTCGACCGGTTCGGACGCCGGCGCATCGCCGCCAAGCGGGGCGATCGGGGTAACCGGCTCGGCCTGACGCGTCAGGCTGGTATCGATGCTCGTGTCGGACTGGCGCGTGGTAGCAAGGCCGGCCAGCAGGATGCTCAGGCCGACGAAAGCGACCGCAGTCACCGCGGTTGCACGCGTCAGAAAGTCCGCCTGTCCGCGCGCCGTCATCAGTCCCGACGACGATCCGCCGACACCGAGCCCACCGCCTTCGGAGCGCTGCATGAGAATCAGCGTAACAAGCAGGGCGGCGATAACGGCCTGAACGACAAGCAGGAAGGTGAACATCGATACTCTCTATCTGATCGGGTCGGCCGATGATCGGCCCCGTTGCCGCGCGAAATAGGCGTTTCCGCGCCAAGGTTCAAGCGAGGGCTGCGCCGGCCTCGACGATAGGTATGAATTTGTCGGCGCTGAGGCTCGCGCCGCCGACCAGCCCGCCATCCACATTGTCGACGGCCAACAGGTCGGCCGCGTTGTCACCGTTCATCGAGCCGCCATAGAGAATGCGTACATTTTCCGCCTCATCGCCGATCATTTCCGTCAGCTTCGCGCGGATTGCGGCGTGCATCGCGGCCACGTCCTCCAGGGTAGGAACGCGGCCCGTCCCGATCGCCCAGACCGGCTCATAGGCGATCACCAGCCAGTCGGCGGTCGCGCCGGACGGTACAGAACCCGCCACCTGAGACGTTACCACGACCTCGGCGTCACCTGCATCGCGCTCTACTTCGGTCTCACCAACGCAGACGATCGCCGTCAGCCCGTGCCGGTGCGCGGCTTCCGCCTTGCCGCGGACGTCCGCGTCGGTTTCGCCCTGATCGGCGCGGCGTTCGCTGTGGCCGACGATCACATGATGCGCGCCGGCCTCCTTCAGCATCGCCGCCGACAGACATCCGGTATGCGCGCCCTTGTCCGCGCCGTGGCAATCCTGCGCACCGATCGCGAGCCCCGGCACACGCGCAACGGCGGGAGCAATCAGCGTCGCCGGCGGGCAGATCGCCACGTCGACCTGCGGATGGGCTTTGGCCGCCTTGTCGATCCCGTGCAACTCGCGAAGATGATCGAGATGACCGTTCATTTTCCAGTTGCCCGCAATCAGTTTGCGTCGCGCCATGATGTCCTGCTTCCCCTGTTGATGTCAGGCGGGCCTGATAGCCGCCCGACCGGCGTCTGCCAATCGCGCGACAATGCTTGAAGCGGTGCGAGCACATCCGTAAAGCACGGAGCGAATAGCCCCTCTTCACGCAAAGTTGTAGAAACCATGATCACCTTTTTCCGCAGACTGTTTTCGTCGAAACTCGGCCTGCTGTTCGCAATGGCTTTCGTCGCCCTGATCGGTCTGGCCTTCGCACTGGCCGATGTCAGCGCGCCGGGCGGCGGTTTTCTGGGCGGCGGCGGGACTACCGTGGCCTCGGTCGACGGCACCGAAGTCGACGACGAACGCATGTTCCAGCTGATGACGCGGGCGCTGCAGAATGCGCGCGAGGAACAGCCGGGCCTCGACATGACGGCGCTGATCGAAGGTGGCGGGCTCGACCAGGCGATCGATCAATACATGCAGGGCGAGGCGCTGAGCGCCTTTGCCAGCGACAACGGCCTGTTAATCAGCAAAAGACTCATCGACGCGGCGATCGCTGAGGTACCGGCCTTTCAGGGACTGACCGGAAATTTCGACGAAGCGTCGTTTCGCCAGGTTCTCGCCCAGCAGGGCCTGACCGAGGACGAGGTCCGGGCAGATCTCACGCGACAGACTCTGGTCGGCCTGCTGCTCGGCCCGGTGACCGCCGGAGCCCAGGTTCCGGAGGCCATTGCGCGTCCCTATGCCGGACTGCTGCTCGAAGAACGCAGCGGTCAGGTCGCGGCGATTCCGTCAAGCGCGATGCCGCAGGGCAGTCCTCCGACCGCGGAACAACTCGACAGCTTCTACCAGGAGAATATCCGGCGCTACACGCTGCCCGAGCGGCGGTCCGTGCGCTACGCGGTCTTCACGCTCGACCAGCTCAACGTACCGGCGCCGACCGATGAGCAGATTCGCGAATATTACGAGGCCAACAGCGATACCTATGGCGGCAGCCAGACACGCACTTTCCAGCAGATCATTCTCGCCGACGAGGCCGACGCCGAGGCTTTTTACGCGGCGGTGAACGGTGGAGCCGATTTCGGCGAGCAGGCGGCCCAGCGCGGCTTTTCGATCCCGTCGACCCAGATAAGCGGCGCGACGCCCGAAAGCTTCGAGCGCACGACGTCCGAGCGGATCGCGGCAGCCGCTTTCGCCGCCGACGAGGGGACGTTGCTCGAGCCGATGCGGTCCGGCCTCGGCTGGCATGTCATCCGCGTCGCCGATATCGTCAACCGCAACGCGACGCCGCTGGGCAGCGTCCGCCCCGAAATCGTGCAAACGCTGCGCGAGCAGGCGGGCAATGAAGCGCTCGCGCAATTCTATCTCGATATCGAAAACGCCATCGAGGACGGCGCCTCGTTCGAGGAAGTCGTCGACGACAAGGGACTCACGATCGTTTCGACGCCGCTTCTGGCGCCCAACGGCCTCGCCCCGCAGCAGCCCGATTATCGGCCTTCCGCGGATCTCCCGCCTATCCTGGAACTCGCTTTCACGCTCGACGACGACGAGGACCCGGTGCTCGTGCCGGTCATCGAGAACCAGCGCTATGCGATGGTCGACGTGACCGAGATTGCACGCACCGCGCCGCAGCCGCTCGACTCGATCCGGCAATTCGTGACCCGTGACTATATGTTTGACCGCGCCGCCCGCCGGGCCCGCGCCATCGCCACCGAGATCGCCGCCAAGGTGAATGACGGGATGGCGTTGTCCGAAGCGATAGCGGAGGCCGATGTCCCGCTGCCGCCGCCGCAGCCGGCGCGCGCCACACGCCAGGCGATCTCGCAGGCCGGCGCCAACGTGCCGGAGCCGGTCCGGCTCATGTTCCGGATGGCGGCCAACACCGCGAAGCTCGTCCGCCTGCCGCAGGATCAGGGCTGGTATGTCGTCGTACTCGACGCCATCGAAAGCGATCCCGACGATGTGACGCCGGATCTCGTCCAGGCGACGCGTCGCGAATTCGCGAACGTGACAGCGAACGAATATGCCGAGCAGTTCGTCAACGCGGTACTGGGCGACTATCCGATCGAGCGGAACGAGGAAGCTGTCGAAGCGCTGTCGGAACGGCTGACGACCGGCCGCCGGAACTGATGGACGCGCGCGCCGACGCGATAGCGGCGCTCGAAGCCGGCCGGCCTGCGCTGATCTGGCGGCAGCAGCTGGCCGATCTCGATACCCCGATCGGCGCCGCACTCAAGCTGATCGAGCCGGGCCGTGGCGATTTCATCCTCGAGTCCGTGGAGGGTGGCAATGTGCGCGGCCGCTATACCTATATCGGACTTGCGCCCGATCTCGTCTTCCGCGCCGAGGGCGCGAAAGCGGCAATCAACCGGAACTGGCTGACCGATCGCGACGCCTTTGCCGAAACCGATGGCGACAGCGTTACGGCGCTCCGCTCGCTCGTCGAAGAATGCCGGATGGATGTGCCGGACGGGCTGCCCGACTCCCTGGCCTGTCTCGTCGGCTATTTCGGCTATGAGACGATCGGCCTGATCGAGCAGCTGTCGCGCCCGGCCGAAAACCCGCTCGCCCTGCCCGACATGCTGTTCGTCCGGCCGACACTCATACTCATTTTCGACCGGCTCGAGGACCGGCTGCACCTCGTTGCGCCGATCTGGTCGCCCGGGGAGGAAACTGCGAACAAGTCTGTGGACAAGGCTGTGGAGCGGATCGAGACGGCGGCCGCCCGACTGAACGCGCCCTATCTGCCGCGTCATAGAAAAGTCGAGCAGTTGCCGGAAGTTGCACCGCAAGCCGAGCTGGATCCGGCCGAATATCGGCGCATGGTCGAAACCGCGAAGGAATATATCGCCGCCGGCGACATATTCCAGGTGGTGCTGGCGCAGCGCTTCACTCAACCGTTTCCGTTGCCGCCCGTCGATCTCTATCGCGCGCTACGCCGGATCAACCCCTCCCCGTTTCTCTATTATCTCGATCTCCCGGGCTTCGCGCTGATCGGCTCAAGCCCCGAAATCCTGGTGCGCGCGCGCGACGGCGAGGTCACGATCCGGCCGATCGCGGGAACGCGCCCGCGGGGCAAGACGGCGAGCGAGGATGCCGCCAATCGCGAAAGCCTGCTCGCCGACCCCAAGGAACGCGCCGAGCATCTGATGCTGCTCGATCTGGGGCGCAACGATGTGGGCCACGTCGCCAAGGCGGGAACGGTCACGGTGACCGACAGCTATGGCGTCGAATTCTACAGCCATGTCATGCACATCGTCTCGAACGTGACCGGAGAACTGGCCGACGATCACGACGCGATCGACGCTCTGTTCGCAGGCTTTCCGGCGGGCACGGTATCGGGCGCCCCCAAGGTCCGCGCCTGCGAGATCATCGCCGAGCTCGAGCCCGAGACGCGCGGCGCCTATGCCGGCGGCGTCGGCTATTTCTCGCCCGATGGCGGCATGGACAGCTGCATCGTGCTCCGGACGGCGGTCGTGAAGGACGGGGTCATGCATATCCAGGCCGGCGCCGGCATCGTCGCCGACAGCGACCCCGATTACGAGCAGCGGGAGTGCGAGGCCAAGGCCGGCGCGCTGTTCGCTGCGGCCAAGGAAGCGGTGGAGCGGGCCGACGAGCCGGGGTTCGGTCAGTAGTAACTAGGGCAACAGCTCACCCGATCAACGCGCACCCTCACGGAATTGGCATGCTGTCTTGAACGAATTGCGCAACCTATCGTCGCAATGCAGGTTGGTTTTCAGGGCATCACATTGTCGCTCACAAAAGCCATTACATCCCGCTCGTACTGTTGAAGCACGCCATCGCCCGCGCCTTGATAGGCCGTAAAGGAACCGGCGCTGCCCCTATCAACGGTCACTTGGCGGAGCGGGCCTTCAAACAACAAGTGACCGGCATTCTCGTAGAAAATGAACTCGGTCGGTCGCCCACTTTCCTGAAGCGATTCCACCCAGGCAGCTATCGATATCGGCGAATTCGGATAGGTTCTGGTCCATACGTAATCGGTCTCGGATCGGCCGGCCCAGTTGTCCATTGCACCGAACGGGATGATGGTTGGGATGGAGAGATCGCCAAGTGCGAATCCGGTGACCGCGGGGGCTTCGGAGATGATTCCCCTGATCCGGTCATTGTTGAGCTCGGTCCCGGCATACAGCACGACCCGGCCGCCATTCGAGCCGCCATACAGGAAAATGTTGCGGTTATCCCAGCGATCATCATCCGCCGCATACCCGACCGCCCCCCTGAAGACGCCCCAGATCATGTTCTGCTTACCGCCGTTCGTCACCCTGCGGGTAACGAAATTCCAGTCGGCAAACCCGTTCATCTCATAGGAATCGAACGATATGGTGGCGAACCCGTTTCGGCGGAACATCTCGACCCGGGCGCGGTCATCCTCCCGATATCCAGCACCGCCATGCGCATATACTATCACGGGAACCCTGCCCCCTTCGTCGGGGATCCAGATTTCAACCGAAGGATGCTCCGGATCGAATTCGGCAAACGGCCCGGTTAGGGAAAAGAAGCCTCTTGAACCGACTGCTCTGAGTTCCGGGATAATTCCCGAGACTTCCGGCCGAACGTCCTGACCCCGCCTCGGTTCTTGAGGCTCGGCGGCTGGCACGCTTGAAGCGACGCTAATCCCTGCGCCGGTGAGTATCGATACAATGAACAACATCGCGTAGACATTTCGCATTCCGATACTCCTTACGCCTGTCGATCCGCCCATCAACGATCCGCCAATCGTCGAAACATCCAGATTTGCGAATCTCCCGCGTGATCTATCCGATCACGTGAATCACCGCCAAATTACCTCAAAAGTTTCGGCCCATATTCCTCGAGTTTCCGCCGGATCGCCCCCGCAAATGGCCCAAGCAGCGCCGGCAGCTCGAAGGTCGCGATCACGGCGTCTTCGGTCACGTCGAGGCGGCAGGCCAGTCTTTGGCCCAGCGCCTCGATCGTAAAGAAAGCGGTGTCCTGCTCCCAGCGCTTTTCGGTCACCGCGCCGCCGGGGATGGCATCGGCAAAGCCGTCCATTCCCTCGGCGATCCGGCGGCGCGCTTCCTCGCGCCCCAGCTGATGGGGAATATTGGCGGTTATAGTCTCGCTCACCGCCCTTGCTCCTCTACCAGATCTTCACGCGCTGTTCGGGCGGGATGTACATCGCGTTGTCCGGGCCGACATCGAACGCCTCGTACCAGGCGTCGATATTGGGAACGACGCCGTTGGTGCGATATTCGGCCGGGCTGTGCGGATCGGTCAGCAGCCGTTCGCGCAACGCATTCTCCCGGATCAGGCCGCGCCAGACCTGCGCCCAGCTGAGGAAGAAGCGCTGATCGCCGGTCAGTCCGTCGATCACCGGCGGCTCGCCATGTTCGGCGACGTACCGGCGATAGGCCGAATAGGCCATTTCGAGCCCGCCGAGATCGCCGATATTCTCGCCCATGGTCAGCGCGCCGTTGACGTTAACGCCCTCGATCGGTTCGAACGCGCCATATTGCGTGCCGAGCCGGCCCGAGCGTTCCTCGAACGCCGCAGCGGTTTCTTCGCTCCACCAGTCGCGGATGCGGCCAGTACCGTCGAACTGACGGCCCTGATCGTCGAACCCGTGACCGATCTCGTGGCCGATCACGCCGCCGATCGCGCCGTAATTGACGGCGGGATCGGCATTCGGATCGAAGAAAGGCGGCTGCAGGATCGCCGCCGGGAAGGTGATCTGATTGAGCAGCGGATTGTAATAGGCGTTCACCGTTTGCGGGTTCATCGCCCAGAGCGAACGGTCGACCGGATGCGGCAGCCGTTCGAGATCGAGATCGAAATCGAACTGCTGCGCCCGGATCACATTGCCGAGCAGATCGTCGCGGCGCACTTCGAGGCCCGAATAGTCGATCCAGTTTTCCGGATGGCCGATGCGCGGCTCGAACGCGGCGAGCTTGGACAATGCCTCGGCGCGCGTCGGCTCGTCCATCCAGTCGCTATTCTCGATCCGCTCCTGCAGCGCGGCGCGCAGATTGACGATCAATTCGTCCATCTGGCGCTGGCTTTCGGCCGGATAATGACGATCAACATACACCTGCCCGATCGCTTCGCCGATATGGTTGTTGACGAGTGCAACGCCGCGTTTCCAGCGTTCGCGCTGCTCGGGCGTATCGCGCAGCGTCCGGCCGAAGAAATTGAAGCGGGCCTCGTCGAAATCCTCCGGGAGATAGGGCGCATAGTCGCTGATGAAGTGGAAGGTCAGATATTCCTTCCAGGTATCGAGCGGCACGCTGTCGATCAGCTCGCCGGCGGCGGTAATCGCCGTCGTCTCGGCGGCGACCACGGTGTCGATGCTGGCGAAGCCCATCCCGTCGAGCCAGTTCGGCCAGTCGAACTGCGGCGCCAGTTCGGCCAGCTGCTCGCGGTTCATCGGATTATAGATTTGCTGGATATCACGCTGGCGAGCGGGCTCCCACTGGCTCTCGGCGAGCTGCGTTTCGAGGGCGATGATGCGGTCGGCCCGGCCTTCGCCGTCTGGAAGCCCGGCCAGTTCGTGCAGCTGGATGATGTAATCGCGATAGGCGGCGCGGAACGCGTCATATTCCTCACCCTCCTCGAGATAATAGTCGCGATTTGGCATGCCGAGACCGTCTTGCCCCGCGGCGGCAATATACCGTGTTGGATTGGCTGGATCGGGCAAGGTACCAACGCCGACAGGCGACGCGTAACCGACCGAGCCGAACACTTCGAGCAATCCGGCGCGATCCTCAATCGCATCGATACGCGCCATATAGGGTTCGAGCGGCGCCGTACCGCGCGCTTCGATGGCGTCCTCGTCCATCCAGGCGCCGTAGAAATCGCCGACCATCTGACCGGTCGGGCCTGCGGCTTCGGGATTGGCCGCTAGGTCGTTGAGAATGGCGTGAACCTGCTGTTCGGCGCGCTCGCGCAGGATATCGAATGAGCCGTAGCGCGAGCGATCGCCCGGCATTTCGGTTTCTTCCATCCAGGTGCCGCCGGCATGTTGATAGAAGTCGTCGCCCGGATCGACGTCGAGATTGCGCGCCTCGAGATCGATGCCCCAAGGGCCGATCTCCGCAGAACCGGCGGTAGAAGCAGCGACCTCGGCCGCTTCTTCATGATGTTCGGCAAGCGCCGGCTGGGCAGCGGTGATAGCCAACAGCGAGGCGGCAGCGAGAACGAGAGAACGAGACAGCATCGGGGACTCCTGGACAAGAATGGATCGACGGCGCGCATCGGCGCTGAATGATGTGCATTACTAAACTAAAACAGTTCGTACCTGCAAGCGGCTTGGGTGGTCTGCGCGCAATCGCGCTTGGCGGCGAGCCGCGGAGCCGATAGGCAGGTGCGCATGATCCTCGTCATCGACAATTATGACAGCTTTACATGGAACCTCGTCCATTATCTGCGCGAACTGGGCGCGGAGATCGATGTCGTCCGCAATGACGCGATTTCCGCCGGACAGGCTATTTCATCGGGCGCATCGGCCTTCCTGATCTCACCGGGGCCCTGCACGCCCAACGAGGCCGGCATCAGTCTCGATCTGGTCGCGGCCTGCGCCGATGCGGAGAAGCCACTGCTTGGAGTATGTCTGGGCCATCAATCCATCGGCCAGCATTTTGGCGGACGGGTGATCCAGGGCGGCCTCATGCACGGCAAGACATCGCCGGTCGAGCATGACGGAACCGGGGTGTTCGCCCATCTCCCTTCACCTTTCACGGCCACCCGCTATCACTCGCTGATCGTGCCCGAGGAAGGACTGCCGGAAAGCTTGATTATCAACGCGCGCGGCCCGGACGGCACGGTGATGGGCTTCCACCACGCCGAGCTGCCGATCCACGGCGTCCAGTTCCACCCCGAAAGCATCGCCACCGAGCATGGCCATGCGTTGCTCGCCAATTTCATGCGGCTGTCCGGGATGGACGTCCGCGAGCCCGCCTGAACCGCGGGCCAAACAATTCTTTCTGGCCTTTGCCGCTGCCGCATGCTTTGACGCGCGGCCTATGACCCAATTGCCCGATCCCTCCTCGCCGCTCGACGAAGCGACCGCCTATCAGGCCTTTGCCGACATGCTCGACGGCAAGCCGAGCGAAGAGGATATCGAACATTTCCTGACCGTGATGACCGAACGCGACGAGACGGCAGTGGAGATCGCCGCCGCGGCCTCGGCGATGCGCGAGCGGCTGATCGCGATCGAAGCGCCCGAGGGCGCGATAGACGTCTGCGGCACGGGCGGAGACGGACAGCATACGCTGAACGTTTCGACGGCGGTGTCGATCGTCGTCGCATCGCTGGGCGTGCCGGTAGCCAAACACGGCAATCGCGCCGCCTCGAGCAAGGCGGGCGCGTCCGACACGCTCGAGGCTTTGGGCCTCGATCTCGATCATGCGGGCGAGATCGCCGAGCGCAGCCTTGCCGATCTCGGCATCTGTTTCCTCCACGCCGCCAATCATCATCCGGCGATGAAGCGGATCACGCCGATCCGGAAGCGCATCGGCAAGCGTACGATCTTCAACCTGATGGGGCCGATCTCCAACCCGGCCGGCGTCAAGCGGCAGCTCATCGGCATCGCCCGTCCGGATTATGTGCCGGTGTACGCCGAGGCACTGAAGCAGCTCGGCGCCGAAGCCGCTATGGTCGTTTCGGGCGAGGAAGGTCTCGACGAACTGTCGATATCGGGTCCGAGCCGGATCGGCAGCTTCGGCAATGTCGATGTTGGCGAAAGTGTCGCGCCCGGCGATGCCGGGCTGGAGAGCTTTCCGATCGACGCCATTCGCGGCGGCGATCCGCATTTCAACGCGACCGCGCTCACGCGTTTGTTCGAAGGCGAAACGGGCGGCTATCGCAACGCCGTGGTGCTGAACGCGGCGGGCGCATTGATCGTGGCGGGAAAGGCCGGCGGCTGGGAAAATGGCGCGTCGCAGGCGGCCGGGGCAATTGACGACGGCCGCGCGAAGGATCTGCTCAACCGCTGGATCGACTATCGGTGAAGGTCTGGCGGTGAAGGTCTGGCGGTGAAGGATTGGCGGTGAAGGATTGGCGATGAGCGACAAGCTCGCGGAAATCTGCGCGGCAAAGCGCAAGGAAGTGGCCCGGCGCAAGGCTGCGACCACGCTCGCCATGCTGGAAGAGCGCGCGAACGCTCAGGAAGCGCCACGCGGCTTCCTCGACGCGCTCAAGGCAAAGACCGAAAAGGGCTATGCGCTGATCGCGGAGATCAAGAAGGCGAGCCCGTCCAAGGGCCTGATCCGCGAGGATTTCGACCCGCCGGCGCATGCAAAGGCCTATGAAGCGGGCGGCGCGGCCTGCCTCTCCGTGTTGACCGACAAGCCCTATTTCCAGGGATCCGACGACTATCTTGTCGCTGCCCGGAACGCCTGCGCCCTCCCCGTCCTGCGCAAGGATTTCATGGTCGATCCATGGCAGGTCGCCGAGGCGCGCGCGCTCGGCGCCGATGCGATCCTCATCATCGTTGCCGCGCTCGACGACGACGAAATCGCCAATATCGAGGCGGCCGCCATCGACCATCGCATGGACGTGCTGGTCGAGGTCCATGACGAGGCCGAACTCGATCGTGCGCTCGCCCTCAAATCGCCGCTGATCGGCATCAACAATCGCAATCTCAAGACCTTTGAAACCGATCTCACTGTCACCGAACGGCTCGCTGCGCGCGTGCCCGAAACGCATTTTCTCGTTTCGGAGAGTGGCATCGCGACCAAGGCGGATTGCGACCGGCTGGCCGGAAGCGGCGTACGCGCCTTCCTTGTCGGAGAATCGCTGATGCGGCAGGCCGATGTCGAAAGCGCCACGCGCATGCTATTGACCGGCCATGGCTGAGCTTACCCATATCGACGAAAGCGGCGCCGCGCGCATGGTCGATGTCTCCGACAAGGCGGAGACCATGCGGGAGGCGACCGCGACGGGAAGAATCACGATGTCGCGCGAAGCAGCCACCGCAATCCGCGAGGGCAATGTTAAAAAGGGCGATGTGCTCGGCGCCGCGCGGATCGCGGGCATCATGGCGGCGAAAAGGACCAGCGACCTGATCCCGCTCTGCCACCCGCTGCCGCTGACCGGCGTGACGCTTGACCTCGAACCGGACGATAGTGGAGTCACCGTCACCGCCACGGTGCGCACGTCCAACAAAACCGGGGTCGAGATGGAAGCGCTGACCGCCGTCTCGATCGCGCTGCTCACCGTCTACGACATGGCCAAGGCGCTCGATCGCGGCATGGCGATCGGCGAGATTCGCCTGCTCGCCAAATCCGGAGGGCGGTCGGGCGACTGGACCGCCGGATGAATGTCTGTTTCACCACCGGCACCCCGAACTTGATCCGGGATCCAGAGCCAAGGGCGACACCGTCTGCCGCCCTGGATTCCGGATCAAGTCCGGAATGAGGGAGAAGCAAGAGATGCCCGGCTTGCTGCCGGTCGAGCAAGCGCAAGAGCGGCTCCTCGCCCTGGCTTCGCCCGTAGAGCCCGAAACGCTTCCGATTGAAGAGGCGGCCGGTCGCTGGCTTGCGGAAGACGTCGCCGCGCGGCGCACCCAGCCGGCAGCCGACCTCTCGGCCATGGACGGTTATGCGATCCGTTTTGCCGAATGCCCGGGCCCATGGACGGTGGTCGGCGAGAGCGCGGCCGGATCGCCGCTCGAACGGTACGTCGAACCGGGAGAGGCCGCGCGCATCTTCACCGGCGCGCCCATGCCTGAAGGCGCCGACACGGTCATGGTGCAGGAAGAAGCCGCGCGCGATGGCGATACGCTGCGGATGGATGGTAAAGGGCCGTCCGGCGTCGGCGGCAATGTCCGGCGCAAGGGACGCGATTTTGCAGAAAGGGACGTCCTGCTCGCCGCTGGAACGAAGCTCACGCCGCCCGCGCTCGCGCTGGCGATCGCCGGCGGGCATGGCGCTCTGCCCGTGGGCCGCGCCATCCGTGTGGCGCTGATCTCCACCGGCGACGAGTTGGTGCCGCCAGGTCAGCCGACCGATACCGCGCAGCTGCCGGCATCCAACGGCCCGATGCTGGCCGCGCAGCTGGACGGTCTACCGGTCAAAATCGACGATATCGGCATCGTGCCCGACACGCGCGAAGCGCTGGCCAAGGCGCTCGACGCGGCGTCCGATGCCGATATCATCGTCACGATCGGCGGCGCATCGGTCGGCGACCACGATCTTGTTCGCCCCGCATTGCGAGCGGCAGGCGCCGATATCGATTTCTGGCGAATTGCGATGAAGCCCGGCAAGCCGCTGATGGGCGGCCGGCTCGGCGAGGCAATCGTGCTCGGCCTGCCCGGCAATCCGGCGTCGGCCTTCGTCACGGCCAAACTCTTCCTCGAACCGCTGATCGCGCATCTCTCCGGCGCTGGCGATCCCCTGTCCCGGTTCCGACCGGCGCCGCTCGCCGCGGATCTGCCTGCGATCGGCAAACGCGCCGAATATCTGCGCGGCCGCTGGCGCGACGGCGCCGTCGAAGCGCTTACGCAGCAAAGCAGCGCGTCGCTCGCCGCGCTGGCGGAAGCCGAGCTGCTGATCCACCGCCCGGCCGGAAGCGCGGCAGCCCGCGCCGGAGACACGGTCGATATCCTGCCCCTCGCTTGACAGCGAATCTTTTGTTTCCTACACGTTCCCCGTTCGTTCCGGAACGGAACAGCCATGAAGGAGGCGAAGGCAATGCTGACCAAGAAACAGCATGAGCTGCTGATGTTCATCCACGACCGACTGGCCGATACCGGCATCTCTCCTTCCTTTGAGGAAATGAAGGATGCGCTCGATCTCAAATCGAAATCGGGCGTCCACCGGCTGATCTCGGCGCTGGAAGAGCGTCAGTTCATCCGCCGTCTGCCCAATCGCGCCCGCGCGCTCGAAATTCTCCGCATGCCCGAACAGACAGGCGCGAAATCCTCGCCGGTGACGACCGCGCCGAAGATGATGCCGGTTGCCGCCAATGACGTGCTCGATCTCCCCCTGCACGGCCGGATTGCCGCGGGCCAGCCGATCGAGGCGATCGAAGGCCAGGAATCGCTGAGCGTGCCTGCCGCCTTTCTCGGCAGCGGCGAACATTATGCGCTTGAGGTCGCCGGGGACTCGATGGTCGAGGAAGGCATTCTCGACGGCGATTACGCGCTGATCCGCAAGGCCGACACGGCGCGCGAAGGCGAGATCGTCGTCGCGCTGATCGACCGGAACGAAGCGACGCTCAAGACCTTCCGCCGCGAAGGCTCGATGGTCCGTCTCGATCCCGCCAACCGCAATTACGAACCCCAGCGTTATGCGCCCGAACAGGTCGCGATCCAGGGGACATTGGCCGGCCTGTTGCGGCGCTACTGAGCTACCCGTCGCCAGGGGTGATCGTCGCCCGGTTCCAGTACGGTGCGGATGCCGGGCGGTGACAAGGTAATTGCCAGTCCGCCGGTTTCCCGCAGCAATGTCCGGTCGGCCAGCAGCCAGCGTGGCGTGCACCCCTCCGGCATGCGGCGGTCGCTGACGACAATATCGGCGGCGGCGCATTCTTCGACCAGCGCCGGATAGGGCAGATAGTAGCGGCTGCGTGTCGCAAAGACGCGCCATTGCCTGTCGCCGCGCCATATGGTCGTTCGGCAACTGTCTGCGCTGCACCAGGCTGCCGGCAGATCTTCGAGTGCGCCGGCCTCCGCTTCGGTCCCAGAGGTTTCGTTGAACATGTCGCGTACATAGTCGCCGGCACGGGGCCGGAGCAGTGCTAACCGCCCATCACTTTCGCGGACCGCCATATGGCGGCCGTCGCCGGTAACGAGAACATCCGCCGCCGGCGTTACCAGCGCCCAGATCGCGCCCGCCGCAATCGGCGCGAAACCCCAGAATCGCCATTCGGTCTTCCAAAGGCAGAACCAGAGCCCGCCGACGATCATCAGCGCATAGGCGGCGATCGGCATTGCCGGAAGGAGCGCAACGGCACCCGGTGTTCCCGATACGCCATGAGCCAGATCGAGCAGCAGCCCGAGCGTCTGGCCGACGAGCCACCAGACCGGCGCGCCGAGCCCGAAAATATCGAGAAACAGCGCCAGCGCCTCGAGCGGGATGATGATGAACGTCGTCAGCGGGATCGCGACGATGTTGGCGAGCGCGCCGTAGAGCCCGGCCTTGTTAAAATGGAAGAGAGCGATCGGCATCAGCGCGATTTCGACGACCAGCCCGGTGAGGAGAAGCCCGAGCGTGAAACGGCCGATCTTCGCCGTCCAGGGTTCGTCGCGGCGCGAGAGCAGCTTCTTCGCGCGCGGATGCTCGTGCAAGGCGATGATCGCGGTGACGGCCGCAAAGCTCAGCTGGAAGCTCGGCCCGACCAGCGTTTCGGGCCAGAACAGCAATATGACCAGCGCTCCGGCGGCCACCAGCCGCAAGGTAATCGCATCCCGCCCCATCGCCACACCGACGAGCACGAGCATTGCCGCGACGCAGGCGCGCACGGTTGGCACCTGGGCGCCGGTAAAAAGGGTGTAGGAGAGCCCGGCCAGAGCCCCGGCCCCCGCCGCGATCAGGATCAGGGGCGCATTGAGCGCGAGTCTCGGGCTCAGCGCCAGCAACTTGAGGACCAGCAGCATCGCCACGCCGATCACGGCCGTAACATGCAACCCGCTGATCGCGAGCAGATGGGCAAGCCCGCTGCGCCGCATCGCCTCGGCATCCTCTTCCGCAATCCGTCCGCGATCGCCGGTCGCCAGTGTTGCAGCAATTGCACCTTCTCCGCCGCCGACCCGCTCGGCGACATGCGCGGCTAACCGCGCTCGGCGCGTTTCGAGCCAGCCGCGCCAGCTGTCGCCGCTCGCCGGGCGGACGATCTCGATATCGCCCCATGCCCGGCCCGTCGCCCCGATTCCCGAAAACCAAGCGCGCTGGGAAAAATCATAGCCGCCGGGTACCGCCGCGCGCGGCGGTGGCATCAGCCGCGCGCGCAACGATATCCAGGCACCGGCGCGCAATCCGCCAGGCGCTACGTCTTCGTCGATATTGACGCGGAATTGCCTCGGCAGCGCCGGATCGGTCGGCGAGCGCAACATCAGGCGCACGCTTTCCCGCGCGGGCATGTGCTCGACCGAGACTATCTCCGCGGCAAAGCGGCTTACGACCGGCCGTTCGAGCGTCTCGGTGTCGACCCATTCGGCGCGGACCCAGATGAGCACACAACCGATCCCGGCGACCAGGGCGAAGATGCCGATACCGCGCGCCAGGCGCATGGTGCGCGCGAGGGTTAGCGCCGCGAGGCCCAGTCCCGCGCCGGTCAGCAGGAATGCGATCCAGCTGTTACGGTCTGTCAGCGCGAACCAGCTGGCGATCCCGAACCCCAGTGCCACGGGCAGCCAGAGCGGCAACTGGTCCCGTTCGCGTTCCAGCCGGTTTTCGATTGCCGAGAAGAAGCCGGACAGTCGCGATTGTCGCCCGCCGGGCGCTATGCTAGTTCGCGCTCCCAATATTCCCCGCATCATTTGCAGTCTTGGAGATCGCGCGCATGGGCGCAACCGAAAAAGCCGACGGTAATGAACGCGTTGTCACGCGTTTCGCACCCTCACCCACCGGATTCCTGCATATCGGCGGCGCCCGCACGGCGTTGTTCAACTGGCTGTTCGCGCGGCATCACGGCGGCGAATTCAAGCTGCGCATCGAGGATACCGACCGCGCGCGGTCGACTGACGAGGCGATCGAGAAGATCCTCGACGGCATGCGCTGGCTGGGTCTCGATTGGGATGGCGAGGAAGTCTATCAGTTCGCCCGCGCCGATCGCCATGTCGAAGTCGCCAATGCATTGCTCGACCAGGGCAAGGCCTATCGCTGTTATGCGACGCCCGACGAACTGGCCGAGATGCGCGAGCAACAGCGCGCGGCGAAGCAACCGATCCGCTATGACGGTCGCTGGCGCGACCGCGACCCCGCCGAAGCGCCCGAAGGCGCGCCCTTCGTGATACGGCTGAAAACCGAAACCGACGGCGAAACCGTCATCGAAGATGCAGTGCAGGGCCGGGTCGTCGTCCGCAACGAGGAAATCGACGATTTCGTGATGCTGCGCGGCGATGGCACGCCCACCTATATGCTCGCCGTTGCGGTCGACGATCACGATATGGGCGTCACGCACGTCATTCGCGGCGACGATCATCTGAACAACGCGTTTCGCCAGCGCGCGCTGATCGACGCGATGGGCTGGCCGCAGCCGGTCTATGCCCATGTTCCGCTGATCCATGGCCCCGATGGCGCGAAACTTTCGAAGCGCCATGGTGCGCTCGGCGTCGAAGCCTATCGGGACGAAATGGGCATGCTGCCCGAAGCGGTGATCAACTATCTGTTGCGGCTCGGCTGGGGGCATGGCGACGACGAGATCATCAGCCGCGACCAGGCGGTCGAATGGTTCGATCTCGACGGTGTCGGCAAATCGGCAGCTCGCTTCGATCTCAAAAAGCTCGAAAATCTCAACGGACACTATATCCGCGAGGCGGACAATGGCCGCCTCGCGGATTTGGCGGCCCCGCTTATCGCTGCCGATCTGGGTCGCGAACTGACCGAAGAAGACCGGAAATTGCTGCAGCGCGGTATGGAGAGTATCAAGCCGCGAGCCAAGTCTCTCGGCGAGTTGGCGGAAGGCGCCGGATTTTTATTTCGCACCCGCCCCCTGAATCTGGACGAGAAGGCGGCAAAGCTGCTACAGGATGGCGCGCCAGCGTTGCTTGCCCATCTCGTACCGCTCCTTGAGGGACTGCCGGACTGGACGGAAGAGGCGCTAGACACCGCCGTAAGGGAATTTGCCGACGCCCGCGATCTCAAGCTGGGTAAAGTTGCTCAACCCCTACGTGCGGCGCTTACCGGCCGTGCGACATCGCCGGGAATATTCGATGTGCTGCTGCTCCTCGGTCGCGAGGAGTCGCTGGCGCGGATCGCCGATCAGGCAGGATAGCAGGAGCAAATATATGGGCGACAACAGCGCCAAAATCTCGGTCAACGAAAATGATTATGATTACGCGGTGGAGTCCGGCTCGTGCGGTCCCGACGTAATCGACATCCGCAAGCTCTATTCCGAGACGGGCCTGTTCACCTTCGATCCCGGCTTCAAGTCGACCGCGAGCTGCGAATCCGGCTTGACCTACATCGACGGCGGCAAGGGCATATTGCTCCATCGCGGTTATCCGATCGACCAGCTCGCCGAACAGTCGAACTTCATGGAAGTCGCCTATCTGCTGCTCAACGGCGAATTGCCCGGCCGCCAGGAATTCGTCGATTTCGAACGCACGATCACCTTGCACACCATGGTCCATGAGCAGCTGAAACAGCTCTACAGCGGCTTCCGTCGCGACGCCCACCCGATGGCTATCATGTGCGGCGTGGTGGGCGCACTGTCGGCTTTCTATCACGACTCGACCGACATCTCCGATCCCGAGCAGCGCAAGATCGCCTCGCACCGGATGATCGCGAAGATGCCGACGATCGCCGCGATGGCCTATAAATATGCGATCGGCCAGCCCTTCCTCTATCCGGACAACGATCTCTCCTACACCGGCAATTTCCTGCGCATGACCTTCGGCGTTCCCGCCGAGGATTACGAGGTGAATCCGGTCATCGAAAAGGCGATGGACCGGATCTTCATCCTCCACGCCGATCATGAGCAGAATGCCTCGACGTCGACCGTGCGCCTCGCCGGCTCGTCGGGCGCCAATCCGTTTGCCTGCATCGCCGCCGGCATCGCCTGTCTCTGGGGTCCGGCGCATGGCGGCGCCAACGAGGCGGCGCTCAATATGCTGCGCGAAATCGGCACGCCGGACCGGATCGGCGAGTATATCGACCGCGCCAAGGACAAGGACGATCCGTTCCGCCTGATGGGTTTCGGGCATCGCGTCTACAAGAATTTCGATCCCCGCGCGAAGGTGATGAAGGAAACGGCGGCCGACGTGCTGAATACCCTGGGTGTCGACGATCCGATCTTCGATGTTGCGCGCGAACTCGAGCAGATCGCACTCAGCGACGAATATTTCATCGAGAAGAAGCTCTACCCGAATGTCGACTTCTATTCAGGCGTGATCCTCTCGGCGATCGGATTCCCGACGACGATGTTTACGGTTCTCTTTGCCCTGGCCCGCACCGTGGGCTGGGTCGCCCAGTGGAACGAGATGATCTCGGACCCTGGTCAGACCATCGGCCGGCCGCGTCAGCTCTATACCGGCCCCGAACAGCGCGATTACGTACCGATCGGCAGCCGCTAGAAGCTAATCGCCGACCGGCAGGGTCAGCACGAAACGGGCGCCCTGCCCCGGTGCGCTGTCCACATCGATATCCCCGCCCATCGCCCGTGCCAGACGCCGGGCGATGTAGAGGCCGAGGCCCGTGCCCGGTTCGTCGGCCGAAAGACGTTCGAATTTTTCGAAAATGCGCGGCTGGTCTTCGGGCGCAATCCCGCGCCCCTGATCCGCTACGATGACGGCGGCCAGATCGCCTTCTGTTTCGCAGCGAATCCAGATCTGGCTATCCTCGGGCGAAAAACGCACGGCGTTACCGACCAGATTTACTAGGATTTGCAGCACGCGCTTATAATCGGCGCGGGCGGGCAGGCTTTCGTCATCGGCCGGGCGGTCGATCCGGATCTTCTTCTCGCTCGCGCGCACCGACAGCAGGCCCGCGGCGTCGCGTGCGATATCGGCCAGATCGATGTCCTGGATCTCGGGCTCGAAATCGTCGCGCTCGACCGCCTGGAGATCGGCCAGATCGTCGATAAGGCCGAGCAAGTGGCGCCCGGCGCGCGCGATGTCACCCGCATATTCGGCATAATCTCCTCGGATCGGCCCATCGATCTGCGCCTCGATACTGTGGGCGCTCGCCACGATCCGGTCGAGCGGAGCCCGCAACGCCCGGTTGATCTGCCGCCCGAAGGCATTGGGAACCTCGGTCTCGCCGTGCAGAACGCCGGGTCGGTCCGGCTTCGCCTCGACGGCTACCGCCGTGCCGCGAAACCCGGCAAAACGGCCACTGCCGTCGATCAATGGAACCGCGGTCAGTTCGACGCGCTGCGCTCCTTCCGGACGAAGCACTGCTTCCTGCCGCTCGAAGCGACGATGTTCGGCCAAGGCGTTCAGAATGGGGAGGGTACCGTCATCGCGCTCGACGAACCGGAACAGGCCGGTAAGCGGTTGACCGACAAAAGAATCGGCGGCGCCCAGCATCTTGTCGGCATCGGGCGAGAGCGCCGTCAGCCGCAACGTATGGTCGGTTTCCCAAAGCCAGTCGGCATCGGCCCGCAGGAAATCATGTTCGCGCAGTTCGGGATCCCGGCCAGCCGGAGAAGCGGGATCTCGGGATACCCAACCGCCCACTGCCAGCTTCACGCCGTCACTATCCGGCTCGGCCTGGATATGCAGTTCCACGTCACGATCTCCGTCGGCGGCAATGACCGAGCGCGAGACAGCAATGCCGAGTCGGCTGGCCAGCTTCGCAAGCGCGGCGATTTGCGGGATCGCCAGGCTCCCCCCCGGAACCCCGCCCGCACGCATGTGCAATTCTTCAAGCGCCGCATCGGCGGCAACCAGAGAGCCCTTCTCGTCCAGCCGTCCGAAGGACTGACCGGCAGAGCTTGCCATGCCGTTCATCGCAGGGCTCCGCTATCGGCCGCCGCCAGTTGGGCGACCACGGAACGGTAGACGGGATCGAGCCGCCAGGGCCGCATCGCAGCCTCGGTATCTTCAGGGCGCAGCGTATCGTACAGCTCGACCCACTCGGCCGCGACTTCATCGGCCTTGCCATTCTCGGCCAAAACGGCGTGCAGCATCGCCATCAGCGACTGCGACGCCACATCGCGTTCGACGCCAATCGACTTGAGCAGGACCATATGGCTTGGCACATCGGGCATGGTTGCCATGTCCCAGGCTATCTCGAAAGAAATTCCGGCACGAACCGCCAGCATTGCGGCATAGAATATCGGTCGCGCGCCGTTCAATGCCTCGACGAGCAGCGGATCGTCGATCAATCCCGCATCATACAGCTTCTCTGCAAGTCTCATCGCCACTGCATCGACAGGTGGTTCGTCGCCGCGATCCTCGAGCATCCGCCGGGCGACATTCGTAACGACCCGGTCCAGCGCCACCCCGTCCATCCGATGAACATGTGCGCCATAATCGCGCAAGGCCGCGGCCACGGTCCAGACGAGCCGATGATCCACTGTCTCGGGCAAATCGCTCCTGCCGAGACGCGGGTCATCGAACCGTTCGTTGATCCGGCTTTCAGCGATCAGCAGTTTCATGGCGTGAGCGGCAATGTCACGATCACCATGTTGTGTCAGCACGTCGAGCCGCCCGTTTTCATCGGTCACGCCGGTCCGGCGCAATTGCCGGATGATGTGATAGGACTTGCCCCGCCGCTCGAGGATGTTCGCAAGCTCGTCATCCTCGAGAAAGCCCGCGCGGGCAAGTATCGGCCAAGCGATCGCGACATGCGCGGCGCCGAGCGAGGCCGCGAATTCCGGCTTATCGGGCAGTTCGGGCTCCGTCAGCAGACGGGCGCGCATTTCGTCTTCGATACCGCCGACAAGCCCCACGAACATGCGGCGGATTGCAACGCGTTCGATTTCGCTCAAGCGGTACCGTTCGGGCTCTACGAGCTCCGCCAGCGTGAAGCCGGTGCCGCTCCTGTGCGCCGCACGCGCCGCCGCAACGAGCAACGCCGAGATGCGCTCTTCGGCAGCTTCCGAGCGGGAATTGGCCGGATCAGACATGGCCGCGACATAGCCGAAACGTCGTTAAGACCATGCTAATCCTGTTTATTTCGGTCAGCCTCGCTGCCGGACCGCCTCTTTCAACATATTCTGTTGCAAAAACAGTGTGATATAGGCGTATATCGCCACTGCGATCGGCCAATGGAACCAGTAACCGGTCACGGCGAAGGGCAGGATGAGCCATATCGCCGCATTTCCGTCGGCCAGCCAAGGCAGATATCGATTGTCCGAGCCGGTCAGTTTGCGGAGATGCTGGACGCCACGGCGGGCCAACACCAGAAGCAAAACGGCGGTCGCTGCGAGCGCGAGATAGACGATCTCTCCAGTGGTGGTCATGGCCAGCCAACCGATGGCCAGGATCGCCAGTCCCTGCAGCAATCCCTTGAGAAAGCGGATTTCCCATCCGCCTTCGTGATTGCGCAACTGCGCGAGATCGATACGGCCTGCGATGGCATCGACCGGACCGGCGATCAGCACAAGCGCGAGCCCCGTCCACAGCCAGCCCCACCAGAACGCAGCCGCGCCGGCAAATGCGAGGACCAGCGCCGCAATCCGCAGCCAGATCGCCTCGATACCACGATCGAGCAACATCGGCGCGATCCGGGTCACGACCGGCGCATATAGAAAGCGATCCGGCCAACTGTCCGACTGAACGCTGTTGCGGCGCAGCATGGTGCGCCCGGCGTCGCGGCTCTTGTCGCTGCGTTCCGCAAGGAGCACGGCGTCGCTGGCATCGACAACGACGCCCGCTTCGCCGTCGACGGGCAGGAAATCGGCCCCGGCCTGGACGACCCGCCGCATCAGCGTCGATTGCAGGTCCCAATCGCCCAGCATCGCGGCCGTAGCGGCTACGGTATCGACCGTCGTCAGCGCCAGTCCGGCCCAGCGGTGGTTCGCATCGACCCGCTCGAAATCCTCATTCTCCGGCGTATCGGCCAAGACGAGCAGCGCCGGCGCCGTGCGAACCGCCATCGCCTCGAAACAATCGGGCGCGGCAACCAGGCCGTCGGCGATGAGCAGAACATGTTCTTCCGGATGAAAACGGTCGGCGGCATCGATCGGATCGCGCGCCAGCTTCACCGCTATCCCGTCGCGCCGCAACCGGTCGAGCGCGGCGCTCAGCGCTGCCGGTACCCGCTCGACGAGAATGACGGCGTGGCTCGCTCCCGCCGCCACCGCCCGGCGAACCTGATGTTCCAGGAGGCTGCGGCCGGCCATGGGCAACAGGGCCCGCAGACCCGCTTCGCCCTCTTCGGCTTCCTGATAGGCAGCGATCAGTGCCGCAAAAGCCACAACATGCGTCCCAAAACCATCCGGCTTTGGGGATACGCGCAGAACGGAGGCCTTGCAAAGCCGCTCGTCCGGAAAAACCGGGGATTTCCCGGATTTCGAAGGGCGCTACTGCATGCTGTTGTCGCTGTTGAAATCCAGGCTGCTCGAAAAGCTCGCGAGCGACTTGTCGATCCGTTCGAGCAAGGTATTGTCGAATGGGACTCCCTCCGCTGCCTGATTGGCCAGCGTCATGAGATCCATTACGCCGAAGCTCGCCGCAAGCCCCTTGAGCCGCCACGCTGCGACCTGCCATTCCTGGTCGTTGACGGCGTTGTGAAGCGCGGAAACCTGCCGCTGTGCGCTCTGGATGAACGCCGACCGCAGCTCCGCGATCAGCGACGGATCGTCGCCCACGGCGGCGGCCAACGTCTTGTCCAGCGCTCCGGGATCATAAGCCATGGTGTGGCCCTAACGCATCGCCGTTAACGCTCCGTTGCCGCGCGAGGCTTTCGATAGCCCGAAAACATGGTAAACACGGCCAGTTGAGAGGGAAATGCGATGGCCGAACCAGCGAACGACATAGTCGAGCTCGAAACTCCGGGGGGAGCCGATTCCCGGGCTGCCGAGTCAGCATCAGGCCATGCCGAATGGATCGAAGAGGACGAAACGGCATTCGGCCTCGAAGAACCGACCCTGGCCGAGCGTTTTCCAACCATTGCTATCATATTGCTCGCGCTCGGCTGGACCGGATTTGTCGGCTGGACCGCCTATTCGAGCATCGCCGCGGAAGCGCCCACGCTCACGCAGATTGCCAACTGGATCGCCATTGCCAGCGTCCCGCTTGCCCTGCTTGGCGTGATATGGCTGCTTACCCAGCGCACCAGCCGTCGCGAAGCTGCACGCTTCGGCCGGACATCCGAAGCGATGCGCGCCGAAGCCCGGCGCCTCGACAACAGCATCGCGATCGTCGCGAGCCAGCTCGCCGAAATCCGCGAGGGGGTCTCGGCCGAGACCGACCGGTTGCTCGCCTTGGGCGACGAGGCGGCCGGCCGTTTGCGCGCGGTGAGCGACATGATGCGCGAAGCGAGCGCGTCGATCGAACAGAAATCGGGCGTCCTCGACCGCGCCACCAAATCCGCGCGCGAGGATGTCGATGTCCTGATGGCCGATCTGCCACGCGCGGAACAACAGGCACGGGCAGTCAGCACCGGCCTGCGCGAAGCCGGGATCAACGCCCATGAACAGGCTGCGGCGCTCGATACCCAGCTCCTCACCCTCAAATCGCGGGGCGAACAGGCCAGGGACGTCGCCAGCGGCGCGGCCCAGTCGCTGGCCGCCAATCTTGCCCGGATCGAAGGGGTCGCCGAAGTCGCGGCGGCGAAGCTCAATTCGACCGGCAACGAGATCAACGCCACCGTCGACGCTGTCCTCGACCGGTCGAGCGCTGCGGTGGACGATACGCGCAAGGTCGTCGACGAGATCGGCGTCGCGCTGACCGCGATGATCGAAAATGCGCGCACGAATTTCAGCCAGGAAGGCGAGGAAGCGGCTGCCGCCCTCGACGCGCGCATTTCAGCCACCGATGCGGCGCTGGAGGCGTTCGACGAACGGCTGACCGAACAACGCGCGGCGACGACCGCCACATTGGGCGATCTCGATACCGGGCTCGGCGATATCGAGAGTCGGCTCGTCAATCTCTCCGAAGACGGTGCCGCCCATGCCCGCGCTCTCGGCGAAGAAATCGCGGCGCTGAGCGCCGACATGTCGGCGCTTGGCGAGAGCATCGGCGGCAACGACGAAGCCACGGAACGGCTGATCGCGCGTGCCGCGGAAGTGAAGGCGGCTCTCGATTTGAGCGCGGCATCGCTGGGCGAGGCCCTTCCCCAGGCTTTTGCGGAAACCGAAGCCCGGGCGGCGGAACTCAAAACCGCCGTCACGAATATCGAACCTGACCTCGAAGCGCTGCAGAAGATGGCGGACGATATGCGCAGCTTCATCGGCGTCAGTGGCGAAAGCCTCGAGGAACAACGGGTCGCGATCGCGGCGTTCATCGACCAGGTCGGCGATCGGATATCGACCATGCGATCGGATATCGACGGCATCGAGAGCGCCCTCACCCATTCGGCCGAACAGGCGGAGAGCATCGCTGACGGCGCGGCACCGCGCCTGATCGAAACACTGATGGAGGTGCGCGAGATCGCGGCTCAGGCAGCGGAGAAGGCGCGCGCGGCCTTCGGCGAAGTGATCCCCCACAGCGCCGCCGCGCTCAGCGACGCGACCCAGCAGGCTATGACCGAGGCGCTCGGCGAGAATGTCGAGGAGCGCATCGCTAGGCTGACGTCTGCGTCGGAACGCGCCGCTGAAACGGCCCAGACGGCGATCGCGAACCTTGATGCGAAGATGGAGGAAATCGAAAGCCGCAGCACGGCGCTCGAAAACCAGCTCCGCGAAGTCGAAACGGAAACGGAAGAGGCGAGCCTCGACGGCTTCGCACGGCGCGTCACGCTGCTGATCGAATCGCTCAATTCGACCGCGATCGACGTCAGCAAGATATTGTCCAACGAAGTCACCGACACGGCTTGGGCCGCCTATCTCAAGGGGGATCGGGGCATCTTCTCGCGCCGGGCCGTGAGATTGCTCGACACCGGCGAGGCGCGCGAAATCGTGGCGCAATATGAAAATAACAGCGAGTTCCGCGAGCAGGTGAACCGCTATGTCCACGATTTCGAGGCGATGCTCCGGAGGGTTTTGACCGCGCGGGACGGCGCGCCGCTAGCCGTGACCTTGCTCTCTTCCGACAACGGCAAGCTCTACGTCGCCCTGGCTCAGGCGATCGAGCGGCTGCGCTAGCGCCTAGCCCGCGTTCCGCATCGATTCCGGCTTGAGGAAATCGAGGAAATCCGACCCGATCCAGCCATAGCTGTAATTGGCGTAGAATAGCGCAAAGAAGATCGTCGCCAGGATCGTCGTGCGGATGACGATCCGCAGCGCGCGGAACTGGTGCGGCGCGCTTTCGGCATGGCCCGGCTTCGGCTCGACGCCCATTTCGCGGTCTGTTCTCACGCCAAAAGGCAGCACCATGAACAGGCAGAGGAACCAGAACAGGAAGAATATTGCGACCGCTGAAATCGGCTGCATGGTTACACCTCCATCAGCGACACATTGACCACGGGTTTCTTGCCCGTCCAATGGGTTGCTGTCCGGCGAACGGCCAGACGGATCGCCTCGCGCAACTTTTCAGGGTCCTTCGCACCCTTGCGCGCAGCATCGGCGGCGGCCCCAACCGCATCGTCGATAAACTCTTCCCGTTCGTCTTCGATCGGGATGCCGGCCATCGAAAAGGACGGCTTGCCGACGAGTTTGTCACTCCCGTTCAACGCGACGGTCACCGCGATGATGCCGCGCTGCGCGATGCGGCGGCGTTCATTCATCGCCTCGCCATCGGCCGCAATGATCGTGTCGCCATCGAGCACGAGCCGCCCTACACGCTCATGGCCGATCACGGACGGACCATCGGGCGCGAGGCGGACGACATCGCCATTTTGCTGGACGATCGTTTTGGGAATGCCCTGCGCCGCGCCGAACCGGGCCTGCTCGGCCATATGCCGCAGCTCGCCGTGCACGGGGACGAGGATTTCAGGCCGAATCCAGCCATACATGTCGGTCAACTCCGGTCGGCCCGGATGACCCGAGACATGCACATGGGCCTGCCGGTCGGTGATCATCGGGATCTGGCGCGCCGCGAGCGCATTCTGGACGCGACCGATCGCCAGCTCGTTGCCCGGAATCTGCTTCGAGCTGAATATGACGAGATCGCCACTGTCGAGGGTGAGCGGATGATTGTCTTCGGCGATTCGCGAGAGCGCGGCGCGGGATTCGCCCTGCCCGCCCGTCGCGATAATCAGCAATTCGCGCGGCGGGACGCGCATCGCCTCGTCGAAATCGACCGTGGGCGGGAAATCTTTCAGATAGCCGACCGCTTGGGCCGTATCGATGATCCGGTCGAGCGAACGCCCTGCGACGCAGACCTTGCGTCCGGTTTCCTTCGCAATCCGGCCGAGGGTCTGGAGCCGGGCGGCATTGGAGGCGAACGTCGTAACGAGCACGCGACCGGTCGCTTCGCCGATGACCTTGGCCAACCCTTCTTTCACCGCGCCCTCGCTGCCCGAGGCTTTTTCGTTGAACACATTGGTGGAATCGCAGACCAGCGCGAGCACGCCCTCATCGCCGATTGCGGTCAGGTCCGCGGCCGGTGTCGGCGTTCCGGTCTGGGGATCTTCGTCCAGTTTCCAGTCGCCGGTATGGAAGACGCGGCCATACTCGGTTTCGATGACGAGCGCATTGCCCTCGAGAATCGAATGCGCGAGCGGTATATAGCGAAAGCCGAAGGGACCGAGATCGAAACTGTCGCCATTATCGATGACGTTGAGTTCGATTTCCTCCGTCAGCCCCGCTTCCTCGAGCTTCTTGGTGATCAGCCCGGCGGTGAAGGGCGTCGCATAGAGCGGGACGCCCAGATCGCCCGCAAGATAGGGCAGCGCGCCGATATGGTCCTCATGGCCATGGGTCAGGACGATGCCGAGCAGGTCGTCGACGCGATCCTCGATGAATTCGAGATCGGGAAGCACGAGTTCTATCCCCGGATAATAGGGATCGCCGAAGGTCATGCCGCAATCGACCATCACCCATTTGCCCTGGGTGCCGTAGAGATTGACGTTCATGCCGATCTCGCCCGACCCGCCGAGCGCGAGAAAAAGCAGTTCGTTTTTGGGAGTCATGCGGGCCTATCTAGACCTTTGGTAGAGCATGGCCAGCCCCTGAATGGTGAGGTCCGGCTCGATCACGTCGAATATGTCCGTATTCTCATCGAAAAGCTCGGCCAACCCGCCTGTGGAGACGACCTTGGCCGGGCGGCCGATCTCGGCCTTCATCCGGGCGACCAGGCCTTCGATCATCGCGACATAGCCCCAGAAAACCCCGATATGCATCTGGTCTTCGGTCGTCACGCCGATCACCGATTTCGTGTCTGTCGGCGCCTCGATCGCGATCCGAGGTAATTTGGCCGCGGCGCTGACCAGTGCATCGAGCGACAGGTTGATGCCCGGCGCGATGATCCCGCCCTTGTAGCTGCCCTCATAATCGACGACGTCGAAGGTCGTCGCCGTCCCGAAATCGACGACGATCAGGTCCTCGGGATGCAGGCTGTGGGCGGCGATCGCATTGACGACGCGGTCCGCGCCTACGGTATGCGGTTCGGGCACGTCGAGACGGATACCCCATTCGACCGGCGGCTGACCGGCGATGAGGGTCTCGGCATCGAAATATTTGGACGCCAGCACCTCGAGATTGTGCAGCGCGCGCGGAACGACGGTAGCGATGATGACCGTATCGACCGCCTTGGCGTCGAAACCCTCAAGCGTAATCAGATTGTGGAGCCAAACCGCATATTCGTCGCCCGTGCGGCGCGGATCGGTGGCGATACGCCAGCGGGCAACGATCTCGCCGTCCTTGACGAGCGCGAAGACGACGTTGGTGTTTCCGGCGTCGATGGCGAGCAGCATCCGGTCGGTCCTCACATCAGGAATACATCGCCGGCATGCATGACACGGACGGCCCCGTCCGCCAAGCGCAGACGCAACGCTCCGTCGTCGGTCAGGCCGTCGAAAATGCCCTCCAGCACATCGCTGGCGGGATCGTGAACGGTCAGCGCACTGCCGATGGCGTGGGCGTTGGCCAGCCAGCAATCGCGGATGGACGCCATGCCCTCGGTGCGCCACCGTGTCAGCCAAACCGCAAACCGTTCGGCGAGATCGCGCAGAAAGATGTCGGGCGCCGGCGCCATCGCATGGGCGGCAAGGCTGGTCACCGGCCGGTCGAGACCCGTGGGATGCTGCGCGAGATTGACACCGATCCCGACGACCACTGCATCGCCTTCGCGTTCGAGAAGAATCCCGGAGAGTTTCGCTCCATCGAGCAGCAGATCGTTCGGCCATTTGAGGAAGACGGCGTCCCGAAGGTCATCGGGCAAAAAGGCGCGCACCGCGTCGATCAGAGCAAGGGAGGCGACGAGCGCCAGGCCGGCAGGCGGTGGATCGTCCTGCCCCAAACGGACGAATGTGCTGGTGAACAGATTGCCCGACACCGAGTCCCAGGCCCGACCCTGGCGGCCACGTCCGGAATTCTGACGCTCGGCACGCAGCCAGAAACCTTCCGCCTCACCCTTCCGGGCGAGCGCCATCACATCGTCATTCGTCGAGCCGGTCTCGGCAACGGTCTGGATGCGAATGGTCACATTCTAGAAAAGCGCTGCCGCTGCGTTACCGGCCGTCAGCGCCAGAAACGGCACGAGCAGATAACCGAGCGGCGACACTGCTGCCGCGGTGACTGCGATCAACCCGTTCTCGACGACCGAATTGGCAGGCGCATAGGCGGGTGCGGCATCGTCGAAATAGATCGTCTTGATGATCCGCAGATAATAATAGGCGCCGATCACCGAGAGCGCGATGCCGATCACCGCGAGCGGGAACAGTCCGGCGGCCACGGCCGCATCGAAAACCAGGAACTTGCCCCAGAAACCGAGCAGCGGCGGAATGCCGGCCAGGCTGAACATGAAGATCGCGAAAGCCGCAGCGAGCGCCGGCTGTGACTTGGACAACCCCGAAAGGCTCGCAATATCCTCGACCGGGCGTCCTGTCCCATCCCGCATCTGCAGAACACACAGGAAGCTGCCGAGCGTCATAACGAGATAGATGGCCATGTAGGACATGGTCGCCGCGACGCCCGCTTCGGTGCCGGCGGCGAGACCGATCAGCGCGAAGCCGATATTGTTGATCGAGCTGTAGGCAAGCAGGCGCTTGATATTGGATTGGCCGATCGCGGCAACCGCGCCGAGCGCGATCGAGGCCAACGCAACAAAGATCACGATCTGCTGCCAGGCATCGGTCGCCGGAGCGAGCGCGTCGAACATCACGCGGATCGACAGGGCGACGGCGGCGATCTTGGGGGCCGAGGCGAAAAAGGCGGTGACCGGCGTCGGCGCGCCTTCGTAGACGTCCGGCGTCCACATGTGGAACGGGACGGCACTGATCTTGAACGCAAGGCCCGCAAGCACGAAGACGAGACCGAACAACTCGCCGGTCGACATGCCGGCCGCGACGGCCGTCGCTATCCCGGCATAGCTGGTCGTCCCGGTAAAGCCGTAAAGCAGCGACACGCCGTAGAGCAGGATGCCGCTCGCCAGCGCGCCGAGGACGAAATATTTAAGGCCCGCCTCGGCCGAGCGCGTGTCCTGCCGCATGAAGCTCGCGAGCACATAGGCGGCGAGGCTCTGCATCTCGAGGCCGATATAGAGCATCATCAGATCGCCCGACGACACCATGAAGCCCATGCCGAGCGCGGAAAACAGGATCAGTACCGGATATTCGGCGCGCATCTCGTTGCGATGATCGAAGAAGCGCGGCGCCATCAGAATGGCGATCGCCGCGGCCGCGTAGATCAGCACCTTCGAGAAGGTCGAAAATGCGTCGGCGACATAGAGACCGCCGAACACCGCGCCCGCATTGCCGGCCGGGCCGAGCAGGGACAGACCGCAGGCGATCAGCATCAGCACTGCATAGATGCTAACCCGGCGGGCCACGTCGGGCTTCTTGCTGAAGGCGGCAACGAGCAGCAGGTCGGTCGCGCCGAGCGTCAGGATCAGCTCGGGCAGGACTACGAGGAGACTTTGCCAAATGGTCATCAGTGCGCCCCCTCCGCTGCATGGCCGCTGCCATGGCCGTCACCATGCTCCGCCTCGATCGGCATGCCCGCGCCCATGGCGAGCTGCGCGTCACCCGGCGGGTTGGCGCGTTCGATCCGGGCGAGCAAAGTGCCGACATCGTCGCGGATCGGTGCGAGGAAGCTTTCCGGGTAGACACCCATCCAGAGAACGACGGCGGCGATCGGCCCGAGCGTCGCCAGCTCGCGCACCGAGAGGTCGGGCATCGCCTTCACATCTTCCTTTTCGAGCTCGCCGTAGCAGATGCGCCAGTAGAGATAGAGCATATAGGCCGCGCCGAGGATGATGCCTGTCGTGCAGACGAACGCGACCCAGCTGTTCGCCTCATAGGCCCCGACCAGACTCAGAAATTCCCCGACGAACCCGCTCGTGCCCGGCAGCCCGACCGAGGCCATGGTGAACAGCATGAAGAGCAGCGCATATTTGGGCATATTGTCGCTGAGGCCCCCGTAACGCTCGATCTCGCGGGTATGGAGCCGATCGTAGATGACGCCGACGCAGAGGAAGAGCGCGCCCGAGACGAGGCCGTGCGACAGCATCACGATCATCGCGCCTTCGATGCCCTGCCGATTGAAGGCGAACAAACCGATCGTGACGAACGCCATGTGCGCGACCGATGAATAGGCGATCAGTTTCTTCATGTCCTGCTGCACGAGCGCGACGAGCGAGGTGTAGACGACCGCGACCATCGACAGGCCGAAAATCACCCAGACGAGTTCGGCCGAGGCTTCCGGGAACATCGGCAGCGAGAAACGGATAAAGCCGTAACCGCCCATCTTCAGCAGCACGCCGGCGAGAATCACCGAGCCGGCGGTCGGCGCCTGGACGTGGGCATCGGGCAGCCAGGTATGAACCGGCCACATCGGCATCTTCACCGCGAAGCTCGCGAAGAAAGCCAACCAGAGCCAGTTCTGCGCACCGCCCGGGAAATCATATTCCATGAGCGCCGGGATGTAGGATGTGCCCGCTTCCTGCACCATCCACAGCATCGCGATCAGCATCAGCACCGAGCCGAGCAGTGTGTAGAGGAAGAATTTATAGCTGGCGTAGATCCGGTCCTTGCCGCCCCAGATGCCGATGATGAGGTACATCGGAATGAGGCCCGCCTCGAAGAAGATATAGAAGAGGAACAGGTCCTGCGCGGTGAACACGCCGATCATCAGCGATTCCATGAGCAGGAACGCCGCCATATATTCGGGCACACGCGTCTTGATCGCCTGCCAGCTCGCGAGGATGCAGATCGGCATGAGGAATACCGAGAGCATGATCAGCATCAGCGCGATGCCGTCGATGCCCATCGCCCATGAGAAACGCCCGAAAATCGGATAGTTCTCGACGAATTGCCATTGCGGCCCGCCAATCTCGTACGTCACCCAGAGCAGGATGCCGAGCGCAAAGGTCAGCAGGGTCGTGCCGAGCGCCACGATGCGCGCCATCTCGGCCTTGCGATCGCCCTCGCCCGGCCAGATCAGGCAGAGCAAGGCGCCTGCCAGCGGCAGGCCGATCATCATCGACAGGACAGGAAAATCGAGCTGGTTCATGCCACCCCGCAAATGTCGAGCGAAGTCGAGACACGTGTCCGAGCGTAGCCGATGTACAGCGCGACGCAGCTGACAATATCAGCAACGGCCCGTTTATGCTGAGCGAAGTCGAAGCACTGTATCGAGCGCAGTCGAGATACTGTTAGGGTACGCGTTCTCGGCTCCGCTCGAACGTGTCCCTCGACTACGCTCGGGATAATCGGAGAAAAACGCACCCTCATCGTGTGATCGCCCAGGTTGCGGCCGCCGCCAGGCCGATCAGCATGACGAGCGCATAGGTGTAGAGATATCCGGACTGGAAGCGCCGCGTGACGCCACTGCCGCTGGCGACGAGCGCCGAGACGCCGTCAGGCCCGAACCGGTCGATGAAACCCTTGTCGCCGCGCTTCCACAGGAAACGGCCGATGGCAAAGGCGGGCCTGACGAAGATCAGATCATAAAGCTCGTCGATATACCATTTGTTGTAGAGGAAGGCATGCAGCAGCCGGAACTGGTCGACGAATTTCTGCGGCCAGTCGGTGTAGCGGATATAGGCGAGCCAGGCGATGGCGAGGCCGACCAGCATCACGGCGCCCGGCGCATATTTCACCCAGGTCGGGACCTCGTGGATCGCGTGCAGCAGATGCGTGTCGAGCGCGATGCTGCCGGCCCAGAAGATCTCGCCCTGCTCGGCATAGCCGAACGGATAATAGAAGAGATAACCGGCCAGGATCGCGCCGAGCGACAGCACGCCGAGCGGGATCAGCATCGACCAGGGGCTTTCATGCGGATGATAGCCGCCGGTTGCGTCTTCGGCGGTTTCCGGCGTCTTGTGCACGCTATGCTGGATATGCTCGCTGGTGATCCAGCGCGGCTTGCCGAAGAAGGTCAGGAAGATCAGCCGCCAGCTGTAGAAGCTCGTCAATAACGCGGCGAAGACAAGCGTGAAGAAGGCGATGCCGCCCATTTCCGTGGCGCTCGCGAACGCTGCCTCGATAATCAGGTCCTTCGAATAAAAGCCGGCAAAACCGAATATGCCGACGATACCGACACCGGTGATCGAGAGCGTGCCAATGATCATCGCCCAGAAGGTCAGCGGAATTTCCTTCCGCAGCGCGCCATAGTGCCGCATGTCCTGCTCGTGATGCATGGCGTGGATGACCGAGCCTGCGCCAAGGAACAGCAGCGCCTTGAAGAAGGCGTGGGTGAACAGGTGGAACATCGCGATGCCGTATGCGCCGACGCCGGCCGCAACGAACATGTAACCGAGCTGCGAACAGGTCGAATAGGCGATGACGCGCTTGATATCCATCTGCGCCGTACCGACCGTCGCGGCAAAAAACGCGGTGAGCAGGCCGAAGAATGTGACGACGGCCAGCGCCATGTCACTGGTCTCGAACATCGGCGAAAGGCGGCAGACCATGAACACGCCGGCGGTCACCATCGTCGCCGCATGGATCAGCGCGGAGACCGGCGTCGGGCCCTCCATCGCATCCGGCAGCCAGGTATGCAGACCGAACTGGGCCGATTTGCCCATCGCGCCGATGAAGAGGAGCAGGCAGAGCAGGGTCATCGTGTCGACGCGATAGCCGAGAAAGCCGATCGTCGATCCGGCCATGGCGGGCGCGGCCTCGAGAATCTCGGGAATCGAGACCGTACCGAAGACGAGGAATGTTCCGAAAATCCCGAGCGAAAAACCGAAATCGCCGACGCGGTTGACGACGAATGCCTTGATCGCGGCGGCATTGGCGCTGGGCTTGTGATACCAGAAACCGATGAGGAGATAGGAAGCGAGGCCCACCCCCTCCCAGCCGAAGAACATCTGCACCAGATTGTTCGACGTTACGAGCATCAGCATCGCGAAGGTGAACAGCGAGAGATAGGCGAAGAAGCGCGGCTGGTCCGGGTCGTCCTCCATATAGCCCCAGCTATAGAGGTGGACGAGCGCCGAAACCGTCGTGACGACGACGAGCATGACGGCGGTCAGCGTATCGACGCGCAGGCTCCAGGCGACGTCCATGTCGCCCGAGCGGATCCAGTCGAACACCGGCGCGACATAGGCCTGCTGCCCGCCGATCATGAAGTCGAGGAAGATCGGCCAGCTGAGCGCACATGCCACGAAAAGCGCGCCCGTCGTCAGCAGCTTGGCAACGAAATTGCCGAGCATCCGGTTGCCCAGACCCGCGACGATAGCCGCGAGCAGCGGCAGGAAGACGATGAGCTGGATCATGCTAGGTCAGCCCTTCATCCGGTTGACATCGTCGACGGCGATGGTGCCGCGGCCGCGGAAATAGATGACGAGGATGGCGAGCCCGATCGCCGCCTCGCCGGCAGCCACGGTCAGCACGAACATCGCGAACACCTGGCCGACGATATCGCCCAGAAACGCGCTGAACGCGACGAGATTGATGTTCACGGCCAGCAGGATCAGCTCGATCGCCATCAGGATGATGATGATGTTCTTCCGGTTGAGGAAGATGCCGAGTACGCCCATCACGAACAGGATCGCGCCGACGACGAGATAATGGCCGAGACCAATCATGCGACACTCCGCTCATGCTGAGCGAAGTCGAAGCACAACATCGAGCGAAGTCGAGATGTACTGTCACCGAGAGTTCTCGGCTCCGCTCGAACTGCTCTCTCGACTTCGCTCGGGGTCAACGGGCTGAACAAACCGATCATAGCTCGACCCCCTCGCCCACTTCAGGCTGCGTGTTGCGCGTCGCCTCTTCCGGGCGCCGCTTGATCTGCTTGGAAATGTTCTGCGGCCTTACCCCGCCGCGCTCGCGATGCGTCAGCACGATGGCCCCGACCATCGCGACGAGCAACACGATACCGGCGCCTTCGAACACGAGCAGATACCGGTCGTAGAGCGCCCGGCCTATCGCCTCGATGTTCGGCGTGTCGGGATCGATCGTCGCCATGCGGGTATCGGGACCGAGATCGGCGAAATTCCAGACGCCGATAACGAGGATCATCTCCGCCAGCAGCACCGCCGCTATCAGCAGCCCGAACGGCAGATAGCGCGTGAAACCGGCGCGCAGCGCGGCGAAATCGATATCGAGCATCATCACGACGAACAGGAACAGCACCGCGACCGCACCGACATAGACGATCACCAGCAGCATCGCGATGAATTCGGCGCCGACGAGCAGCATCAGTCCCGCCGCATTGAAGAAGGCGAGGATGAGCCAGAGTACCGAATGCACGGGGTTGCGCGACACGATGGTCAGCGCGCCCGACGCAACGACGATGCTTGCAAACAAGTAGAAGGCGAATGCCTGAATCACGATTTGTCCTGGACCCCTTTGAGAATCGGCTGCGGCTTAGCGATAGGGCGCATCGGCGGCAAGGTTCGCGGCGATCGCGCGCTCCCATTTGTCGCCATTGGCCAGCAATTTGTCCTTGTCGTAGAGCAGCTCCTCCCGCGTTTCCGTAGCGTATTCGAAATTCGGCCCCTCGACGATCGCATCGACCGGACAGGCTTCCTCGCACAGCCCGCAATAGATGCATTTCGTCATGTCGATATCGTAACGCGTCGTACGACGGCTGCCGTCCTCCCGCGGTTCGGCCTCGATCGTGATCGCCTGGGCCGGGCAGACCGCCTCGCACAGCTTGCAGGCGATGCAGCGCTCCTCGCCGTTCGGGTAGCGGCGCAGCGCATGCTCGCCGCGAAATCTCGGCGAGATCGGGTTCTTCTCATACGGATAGTTGATCGTCGCCTTGGGCTTGAAGAAATATTTGAGCGTCAGGACATGCGCCTTGACGATTTCCCAGAGCGTGAAGGATTTGATGAAATGGGCGACACTCGTCACAGCACGCCTCCATATCTTGTCAGCATGAGATAGCCGGAGACCAGCACGACCCAGATCAGCGACAGCGGCAGGAAGACTTTCCAGCCCAGCCGCATCAGCTGGTCATAGCGGTAGCGCGGCACGGTCGCCTTCACCCAGCTGAAGATGAAGAAGAAAATCAGGATCTTGAGGAAGAACCAGAAGATGCCCGGAATCGCGTAGAGCGGTGCCCAGTCGACCGGGGGCAGCCAGCCGCCCCAGAAGAGCACGGCGTTGAGCGCGCACATCAGGATGACGTTGCCGTACTCGCCGAGCCAGAAGAGCGCGAAGGACATGCTCGAATATTCGGTCTGATAGCCTGCGACGAGTTCGGATTCGGCCTCGGTCAGATCGAACGGCGCGCGCGCCGTCTCCGCCATGGCCGAGATCAGGAAGACGACCGCCATCGGGAAGAGCAGCGGGTTGAACGCGAAGCCGTTGATGAAACCGAACACATGGCCCTGCTGCGCCAAGATGATATCCTGCAGATTAAACGTGCCGGCCCACATCACCACCGCGAGCAATACGAAGCCGATCGAGACCTCGTAGCTCACCATCTGCGCCGCGGCCCGAAGGGCGGAGTAGAAAGGATATTTGGAGTTGGACGCCCAGCCCGCGATCACCACGCCGTAGACGCCCAGCGAACTCGCCGCGAGAACGTACAAAAGCCCGACATTGATATCGGCAAGCACCATGTTCGGACCGAACGGGATCACGGCCCAGGCGATCAGCGCAACGGTGAAGGTGATGATCGGCGCGATCAGGAACAGGCCCTTGTTCGCGCTCGTCGGCAGGATCGTTTCCTTGAGAAAGACCTTCAGCCCGTCGGCGAAACTCTGCAGCAGCCCGAACGGCCCGACGACGTTGGGGCCGCGCCGGAGCGCGATCGCCGCCCAGATCTTGCGGTCGGCATAGATGATCATCGCAATCGCCAGCATCAGCGGGAAGGCGATCAGCAGGATGAGGATCGTCGTGCCGGCGAACCAGCCCAGGCCGAAGCCGAGCATTTCCTGGAACCATGCGGTCATTCGGCAGCCTCCGCGAATGTTTCGCCATGGATCAGTTCGGCCGAGCAGCGCTGCATCGTCTCGCTGGCGCGGCAGATCGCATTGGTCAGGTAGAAATCCTGGATCGGCAGGGCGATCACGCCGCTCGGGGCGTCGCCCGAAAGCTTCGGCGGCGCCCATTCATATTCGGCCAAGCCTTCATCGGCGAGCGCCGGGAATTCCGACGCGATCGCATTGCGCAGCTGGTCGAGCGTATCGAAGGGCAGCGGCTTGCCGAGCGCGTCGGAAAGCGCGCGGAAGATCGTCCAGTCCTCGCGCGCGTCGCCGGGCGGGAAGACGGCCCGATTGCCGCGCTGGACCCGGCCCTCGAGATTGACCCAGGTGCCGCTCTTCTCGGCGTAGGAAGCCCCGGGCAGGATGACGTCGGCATGAGCCGCGCCCTGCTCGCCATGATGGCCGACATAGACCTTGAATGCGCCGTCGAACGTGTCGAAATCGATGCCGTCCGCACCGAGCAGGAACAGCAGTTCGGGCTTGGTCGCCGCGATATCGGCGACGCCGCCCGGCTGCGCCCAGCCCAGCATCAACCCGCCCATGCGCCCGGCGGAGATGTGAAGGACATTATAGCCGTTCCAGCCCGCCTGTCCTGAGCCTGTCGAAGGGCGGACGAGATCGAGGCGTTCGATGAGCGCCAGCGTCGCCGCCTGCAGCCCCGGCACCATCAGCCCGCCGCCGCCGAGGATCAGCGCGGGCCGTTCGGCGCCCTTGAGCGCCTCGGCCACTTCGGCGGGCAGATCGGCGGCCAGCGCGGCATCGTCGCCCAGCCAGGTCACCGGATAGGTGAGATCGACCTCGGGGCCGATCGCGAAGACCTTCGCCCCTGCCTTCACCGCCGTGCGGATGCGCGTGTTGACGAGCGGCGCTTCCCAGCGCGGATTGGTGCCGACGAGCAGAATCGCATCGGCGTCCTCCAGCCCCGCGATCGTCGTGTTGAAGTTGACCGCGGCGAGATTGCTCGCATCGTAATCCATGCCGTTCTGCCTGCCCTCGATCAGCGTCGAGCCCAGCCCTTCGAGCAGCTTCTGTGCCGCATACAGCGCTTCGACCTCGACCAGATCGCCGCCGATCGCCGCCACCTTGCTCCCGGCCTTCTTCGCGGCATCGGCGATCGCGGCAAAAGCGTCGGCCCAGCTTGCCGGTTCCAGCTGGCCGTTCCGGCGCACATAGGGCTTGTCGAGGCGGTTCTTGTACAGCCCGTCCACCGCATGGCGCGTCTTGTCGCTCGCCCATTCCTCGTTGACATCGTCATTGATCCGCGGGAGCGCGCGCAGCACTTCCCGGCCCCGGCTGTCGAGCCGCACATTGGTGCCGACCGCGTCCATCACGTCGATCGACGGCGTCTTCCTGAGTTCCCAAGGCCGCGCCTCAAAGGCATAGGGCGCGGCGGTCAGAGCGCCGACCGGGCAGAGATCGACGACATTGCCGGAGAGCTCGCTCTTGGCCGCATGTTCGAGATAGGTCGTGATCTCCATATTCTCGCCGCGCCCGACCGCGCCGATTTCCTCGACACCTGCCACTTCCTGCGCAAAGCGGACGCAGCGCGTGCAATGGATGCAGCGCGTCATGATCGTCTTGATCACGGGCCCCATGTACTTTTCGGTGACCGCGCGCTTGTTCATCTCGTACCGCGTAAACCCTTTGCCATAGGCCATGGCCTGGTCCTGCAGGTCGCATTCGCCGCCCTGGTCGCAGATCGGGCAATCGAGCGGGTGGTTGATGAGGAGAAACTCCATCACCCCTTCGCGCGCCTTCTTGACCATCTCCGTCGTCGTGAAGATTTCCTGGCCCTCGGCGGCCGGCAGCGCGCAACTCGCCTGCGGCTTGGGCGGCCCGGGCTTCACCTCGACCAGACACATCCGGCAATTGCCGGCGATCGACAGCCGCTCGTGATAGCAGAAGCGCGGAATTTCCTTGCCCGCCAGCTCGCACGCCTGCAACACGGTCGCGCCGTCGGGAACTTCGATCTCGGTGCCGTCTACGGTGACTTTAGGCATTAGTCTCACTCACTGGAAACCGAACCCGTTCTTTCCATTCAATCAATAATGCTTCCATTTCGGCGGACACATTTTTCTGACCGGTAAGTTCGTTCGTTTCCTCTTGAAAAGCACCAAGGTGCACAAATCCGACTCCCATTGCATTTTCGGATACTTCACCTTCCTCATAAGCTCTTTGGAGCAACACAGCCTTCAAAAGTCGTTTGCTCGCTGGAAGCTCATTGATGTGGAATATCGTTCCTCCAGCCTTAGGGCCTCTCTCCAAGACGTTGGCATATTGGCCATAAAGGCCGTCAATCTCGACAGTCTTTGGCTCTCGCTTGAACAAGCTCATGCTACCGCCTCCTCCGTCATTGCGAGCGAAGCGAAGCAATCCAGAGCGGCTAGTGATTGCTCTTGCGGCTCTGGATTGCCGCGTCGCCCCGAAACAAGTTCGGGCCTCCTCGCAATGACGTGTTGAGGCACACGGACCATTACTCCGCCGCCTCCATCATCTCGCCGTCGCCCTGCCCCGCATATTCGCGGATGCGCCGTTCCAACTCCGGCCGGAAGTGACGGATCAGGCCCTGGATCGGCCACGCGGCCGCATCGCCGAGTGCGCAGATGGTATGGCCCTCGACCTGCTTGGTGACCTCATGGAGCATATCGATATCGGCGATGTCCGCCTTGCCTTCGCGCAGCCGCTCCATCATCCGCCACATCCAGCCCGTGCCCTCACGGCACGGCGTGCACTGGCCGCAGCTCTCATGTTTGTAGAAATAGGAAATGCGGCTGATCGCGCGGACGATATCGGTCGACTTGTCCATGACGATCACGGCTGCGGTGCCAAGGCCCGACTGCACCTCCTGCAGCCCGTCGAAATCCATCGGGCAGTCGATAATCTGCTCGGCCGGCACCAACGGCACGGACGAACCGCCCGGGATGACCGCGAGCAGATTATCCCAGCCGCCCGTAATTCCGCCCGCATGCTTGTCGATCAGCTCGCGGAACGGGATGCCCATCGCCTCCTCGACGACACAGGGCTTTTCGACATGGCCGGAAATCTGGAAGAGCTTTGTGCCCTCATTCTTCTCGCGTCCGATCCCGGCAAACCAGCTGGGCCCGCGCCGCAGGATCGTCGGGACGACTGCGATGCTCTCGACATTGTTGACCGTGGTCGGGCAGCCATAAAGGCCCGCGCCCGCCGGGAATGGCGGCTTCAGGCGCGGCTGGCCCTTCTTGCCCTCGAGGCTTTCGAGCAGAGCGGTTTCCTCGCCGCAGATATAGGCGCCCGCGCCGCGATGGACGAAGACGTCGAAATCATAGCCCGAGCCGCAGGCATTCTTGCCGATGAAACCCTTATCGTAAGCCTGTTGAACGGCGGCGAAGAGCGTCTCGGCCTCGGCGATGAATTCGCCGCGGATGTAAATATACGCCGCCCGAGCGCGCATCGCGTAACCCGCGAGCAGCGCCCCCTCGATCAGCTTCTGCGGATCGTGCCGGATGATCTCGCGGTCCTTGCAGCTTCCCGGCTCGGATTCATCGGCATTGATGACGAGGAAGCTCGGGCGCCCGTCCTTGCTTTCCTTCGGCATGAACGACCATTTGAGACCGGTCGGGAAGCCCGCGCCGCCGCGCCCGCGCAGACCTGACGTCTTGATCTCGTCGACAATGCCGTCCTGGTCCTTTTCCAGAAGCCGCTTGGTTCCATCCCAGTCGCCGCGCTTGATCGCCGCGTCGATATCCCATGGCTGGAAGCCATAGACATTGGTGAAGACGCGATCCTTGTCGTCAAGCATTGCGCGACCTCATCCAGCGAATGAACAGATACCAGATCGGCGCCGCGATCAGCGAGGCGACGACGTGGCGGACGATATTGCGCGTCGGCTCGATACCGAAAACCAGCACATCGATGACGATGTTCACCGCGAGGAAGACGACCACAAAGGTGATCGTCGCCTGGACGAGCGTCATCGAGGAAAAGGGTCCGCGCCGCGCCGCCATCATTTCGCCGCCTCGGCCATGTGTTTGAGCGTCGTCGGGCCGCCTTCGGGGCAACTCGCCTGCCGGCCCGTCTGTGGGCCCCGCGTCACCTCTTCGCCATTGCTCAGTTTTTCGAGGATATCGGTCATGATGTCATAGTCGAGATCTTCGAAATTATCGTCGTTGATCTGGACCATCGGCGCGTTCGCGCAGGCGCCCAGGCATTCCACCTCGGTCAGGGTGAACATGCCGTCGGGCGTCGTCTTGCCCTTGACCATGCCCTTGTTCTTGCACGCGGCCATGACATCGTCCGAGCCGCGCAACATGCAGGGCGTCGTGCCACAGAGCTGGACGTGGAAGCGCCCGACCGGCACGAGATTGTACATCGTGTAGAAGGTCGCGACCTCATAGGCGCGCATGTACGGCATATCGAGCTCGGCCGCGACGAACTCGATCACCGGGACGGGCAGCCAGCCCTGCGTATCGGTTTCCGCGCCGACCTGCCGCTGGGCGAGATCGAGCAGCGGCATCACGGCCGACGCCTGCCGCCCTTCCGGATAGCGCGCGATGATTTCCTTCACCTTGGCCGCATTCTCGTCGGTCCAGGCGAAATTCCCCCAGCGCTCGCGGATCTTCTCGTTTTCGAGCGCGGTGTCCGTCGAGGATTGGGAGAGTTTATCGTCGGGAAGGATCGTCATGGCCGAACCTCCTCAAGATCCTTCCCTCTAAGGGAAGGTGGCAGCCCGCAGGGCTGACGGAAGGGTGTCAACGCCTCAACGTGGCGTCCGATCACAAACGGGGACACCCCTCCACCTCTCGCTGCGCGAGCGGTCCCCCTCCCCCATTGGGGGAGGATTTTGAAGAACATATCGTCCAGGAGGCCAGCCATCAGATCGCCTCCAGCTTTTCGCGGGTGCGGGCGGACGGATTGACGCCGGTGTTCGGTTCGCCCGCTCGGTCCATGATCATCACGTGCGCTTCGTTTTCGCAGAAGGGCCGATGTTCGACGCCCGCCGGCACGACGATCATCTCGCCACGCTTGAGGTGCTGGACGCCGTTGCGAAACTCGATATCGAGCGTGCCTTCGAGCACGAGAAACAGTTCGTCCGTATCGGCATGGCTATGCCAGTCGAAATCGCCCTTGAGCTTGGCGAGCCGGACTTCGTTGTCGTTGTACGTCGCCGCAATCCGCGGATTCCAGTGGTCCGAGAATTGGGAAAGCTTGTCGGCGAGGTTGATGGTCGCAGGCGTCCTCACCGGTCGCACTCCCCGAATACGACGTCGATCGCGCCGAGAATGGCGGTCGCGTCGGCGAGCATATGGCCCTTGCACATGAAATCCATGGCCTGGAGATGCGAAAAGGCGGTCGGGCGGATCTTGCAGCGATAGGGTTTGTTCGTCCCGTCGCTGACCAGATAGACGCCGAACTCGCCCTTGGGGCTTTCGGTCGCGACATAGACCTCGCCCGCGGGCACGTGGAATCCCTCGGTATAGAGCTTGAAGTGGTGGATCAGCGCCTCCATCGACTGTTTCATCTCGGCGCGCTTGGGCGGGACGATTTTGCGGTCGAGGCTCGCGACCGGGCCTTCGGGCATTTCGTTGATGCATTGCCGCATGATCCGCGCCGACTGACGGATTTCCTCGACGCGCACCATGAAGCGATCATAGCAATCGCCGCTGGTGCCGACGGGCACGTCGAACTCCATTCGGTCGTACACGTCATAGGGCTGCGACTTGCGCAGGTCCCAGGGAATGCCAGAGCCGCGGATCATCGGACCGGAAAAGCCCCACTTGACCGCATCGTCCTTCGAGACGACGGCGATATCGACGTTGCGCTGCTTGAAGATGCGGTTGTCGACGACGAGGCTCATCGCGTCTTCGAAGAGCTTCGGGAATGTGTCGAGCCAGTCGGCCATATCGGCGATCAGCTTGGGCGGCAGGTCCTGATGGACGCCGCCCGGCCGGAAATAGGCCGCGTGCATGCGCGCGCCCGAAGCGCGTTCATAGAAAGCCATCGCCTGTTCGCGGATCTCGAACAGCCAGATATTGGGCGTCATCGCGCCGACATCCATCACATGGCTGCCGAGATTGAGGCAGTGGTTAAGGATGCGCGTCAGCTCGGCAAAAAGCACGCGGATATACTGGCCGCGCAGCGGCACCTCGAGATCGAGCAGCTTCTCGATGGCGAGCACATAGCTGTGCTCCATGCACATCGGCGAGACGTAATCGAGGCGATCGAAATAAGGCAGCGCCTGCAGATAGGTCTTGTGTTCGATCAGCTTTTCGGTGCCGCGATGGAGCAGGCCGACATGGGGATCGACGCGTTCGACGATCTCGCCGTCCAGCTCCATGACGAGGCGGAGCACGCCGTGCGCGGCCGGATGCTGAGGGCCGAAATTGATCGTGTAGTTGGAAATCTCGACATCGCCGACGGTCGGGTCGGCCGCGTCGGTCTTGCCCTGAATTTCTTCGAGATACTCAGCCATCAGGCGTCACCTCCCGGCTTGTCGGGCTCGTCCGACTGTTCGGCGGCCTTGGCGTCGGCCTTGGGCCCTGCGCCCGTGTCTTTCGGGCTGTCCGTCACTTTCGGCGTGTCGACGTCCGGCTCGCCTTCGGCCTTTTCGTCGCCCGGCAGGATATAGTCGGCGCCCTCCCAGGGACTCATGAAGTCGAAGGTCCGGAAATCCTGGGCGAGCTCGACCGGCTCGTAGATCACGCGTTTATGCTCTTCGGAATAGCGCATCTCGACATAGCCAGTGAGCGGAAAGTCCTTGCGGAACGGATGGCCACGAAAACCGTAGTCCGTCAGGATGCGCCTGAGGTCCGAGTTCCCGTCGAACAGCACGCCATACATGTCGAACACTTCGCGCTCGAGCCAACCGGCGACCGGCCAGATATCGGTGATGCTCGGCACGGGTGTTTCTTCGTCCGCCGAAACCTTGATGCGAATGCGATGATTGCGGGTCAGCGACAGCAGGTGGTAGCAGACCTCGAACCGCTCGGGTCGCTCGGGATAATCGACCCCGGCAATCTCCATCAGTTGCTGATATTCGAGGCCCGGAGTGTCGCGCAGCGCAATCATCACGTCGGCCAGCGCGTCGCGCCGGACGGTGACGGATATTTCCTCGACAGCCTCCTGCGCAGAAACGAGATCGTCGCCGAGCGCGGCCTTGACCGCGTCGATCACGCCCTCGTTGGAGGCGATGACAGGAGCCGGGGACGCCATAGACCTAGCGTTCTATCGTTCCGACGCGGCGGATCTTCCGCTGCAGCTGCATGACGCCGTAGAGCAACGCCTCGGCGGTCGGCGGGCAGCCCGGAACATAGATGTCGACGGGCACGATACGATCGCAGCCGCGCACGACGCTGTAACTGTAATGATAATAGCCGCCGCCATTGGCGCAGCTGCCCATCGAGATCACATAGCGCGGCTCGGACATCTGATCGTACACGCGGCGCAGCGCGGGTGCCATCTTGTTGCAGAGCGTTCCCGCCACGATCATTACGTCCGACTGGCGCGGACTGGCGCGCGGCGCGACACCGAACCGTTCCATATCGTAGCGCGGCATGTTGACCTGGATCATTTCGACCGCGCAGCAGGCGAGCCCGAACGTCATCCACCAGAGCGAACCGGTGCGCGCCCATTGGAACAGTTCTTCGGTCGACGTGACGAGGAAGCCCTTGTCCGCCACTTCCGCGTTGATGTCCTTCAGGAAACCGGGATCTGGCAAAGTACCCGCCGGCGGAGGAGAATTGAGGTCTACTCCCATTCGAGCGCTCCCACTTTCCAGGCATAGGCGAGGCCGATGCCGAGCTCGGCGAGGAAGATCATCATCGCGAACCAGGCCACCCAGCCGAGGTCGAACACCGTAACCGCCCAGGGAAACAGGAACGCCGCCTCGAGATCGAAAATGATGAACAGGATGGCGACCAGATAGAAGCGCACATCGAACTGGCTGCGCGAATCCTCGAACGCGGGAAAGCCGCATTCATATTCGGTCAGCTTGTTCGGATAGGGCTTGGCCACGCCTGTGAGCTTCGCGACGATCATCGGCAGGACGACGAAGGCGATAGACAACAAAAGCGCGATCCCGAGAAACAGCAGGATCGGCAGATATTCGGCTAGATCGACGGCAATCGTTTCGGGCAACGTTCGGGACTCGCGGTCTGCGTGGATTTCGTGGCGCTTTTAGGAGGATGAGGCCATCGGGGCAAGGTCGGAAGGCCGCCAGTCGGCCGCTTTTTCTAGCCTCTCAAAGCGCCTGCGACGATCTTGTGCAGCCTGGAATGAATCGCGTCATTGGCCGCGAGAAATTCGCTGCGCTCCGAGTATTGGCTACCGCCCCGGAAATCGGTCACGAAACCTCGCGCTTCACGGACAATCAGTATGCCTGCCGCAACGTCCCAAGGCTGCAAGTCCGCTTCCCAGAAACCGTCATAACGGCCCGCCGCCAGCCAGGCGAGATCGAGCGATGCAGCGCCAAAACGGCGGATACCCGCGACTTGCGGGGCAACTGCATTGAAGATCGCGTTGAACTGGTCGAGATTGCCATGGCCCTTGAACGGAATGCCGGTCGCGATCAGCGCCTCGTTCAGATTGCGACGCGCCGACACCTGCAGGCGGCGATCGTGGAGATAGGCACCGCGATCCTTTTCGGCCCAGAACAGATCGTCGGTGAGCGGTTGATAGACCATGGCGGCGCTGGTCTCGCCCCATCCGCCGTCGGGCCTGGGTTCCTGTACTGCAATCGAGATTGCAAAATGCGGAATCCCGTGAAGGAAGTTCGACGTGCCGTCGAGCGGGTCGATGACCCAGCGAGGCTTCCCCTCCTCGCCTTCGATCTCGCCGGCTTCTTCGAGCAGGAAACCCCAGCCGGGCCGGACCTGCAACAGCTCGTCATACAGAATCCGCTCGGCGCGCTGATCGGCCTTGGACACGAAATCGGCGGGACCCTTTTGGGATACCTGCAGATGTTCGACTTCGCTGAAGTCGCGCGCGAGGCTGCGCCCGGCCTTGCGGGCGGCGCGGTCCATGACGGTAATGACTGCGGAACGGGCTGGCATAGTTTCTTTCCCGCGCTCCAACGGAACGCGCTTATCCGGAGCGGTTAATCCGCCTTTTTCACATATTCCTGCGCATAGACATCGACGACGATGCGCGTGCCCGACGTGATATGCGGCGGCACCATGACGCGCACGCCATTGTCGAGGATAGCGGGCTTGTAGGACGAGGAAGCGGTCTGCCCCTTCACCACGGCATCGGCCTCGACGATCTCGGCCTCCACCTGGTCGGGAAGCTGAACCGAAATCGGCTTCTCCTCATAGAGCTCCAGCATGACGTCCATCCCGTCCTGCAGGAACGCCACAGCGTCACCGAGCATATCGGACGGCAGTTCGATCTGCTCGTAGCTTTCCTTGTCCATGAAGGTCAGCATGTCGCCATCGGCGAACAGGAACTGGTATTCGCGCGTGTCGAGCCGCACCTTCTCGACGGTCTCGGCCGAACGAAAGCGGACGTTATTCTTGCGGCCATCGATGAGGTTCTTCATCTCGACCTGCATATAGGCCCCGCCCTTGCCGGGTTGCGTATGCTGGATCTTCACGGCGCGCCACAGGCCGCCCTCATATTCGATGATATTGCCGGGACGAATGTCCACGCCGCTGATCTTCATGGGTATCTCACTAGTTTCGAAAGAGCCGGCGCGGCCTCTAACAGCAGGAGCGCAACGCCACAAGCGGCGAACGGCTGTCGCATCCGTCCAATACAGCCAAATACCGCTCCAGTAGAGAAAATCGCGTCAGGCAGAGGTGATTCCCATGCTACCGAGCAAAGATCGTTTCCCGCGCGCCGCCGGTCTTTTTGGCCGGATTGCCGGCATGCCTGCTCGGATCAGGGACCGACGTGACATTTCGCCCGATGTCCCGAGCCCCGACAGCTATCGCAAAATGCTGTTGCGCAATGCGGTCGCCTTTACCGTAGGCCGGCGCGAGGATCCTGATCGGGACCTCTAGACGCCGAGGATTTCGGCAAACGCGCTGACACCGGCCGCCTCGCCGTCCGGATGCTTCCAGACCGCGCCGCTCACGGCGAGAAAATCCGCGCCGGCATCGACCAGCGGTTGTGCATTCTCGGCCGTAATGCCGCCGATCGCGACGCAGGGCAGCACGAACATCGTCGACCACCAGGTCAGGATTTCAGGATTCGACCGGTGCGTCGTCTCCTTGGTGTCGCTCGGGTAGAAGGCGCCGAACGCCACATAATCGGCGCCCGCCTCACCGGCCTCCATCGCGAAATGGCGACTGTCGTGACAGGTCGCCCCGATCTGCGCGTCCCGGCCCAACAACGCGCGTGCCTCGGCAATATCGCCATCGGATCGGCCGATATGAACGCCGTCAGCGCCGAGCCGGGCGGCCAGATCAGCCCGATCGTTCAGGATGAAAGCGCAACCCCGCTCGGCGCAAATCGGCATAAGCCTCTCGGCCATTGCAAGAACGGCTTCGTCATCCGCCTGTTTCATCCGCAACTGAAACGCCGCAACGGGGCCGGCGCCAAGAGCGCGCGCGAGCCGGTCCGGGAAATCGTCACCGGGATCGGGCGGCGAGACCAGGTAGAGCTGGCAGAGCTGGTCGGTGGCATCGGTCATGCGAGACGCCGATCAGTCCTTGACGACAGACGCCCGGTAAATCTTGTCGATCGCCGCGCCGAGCGTGCGGTCGAACTCGCCATCGTCCATGTCATGGCGCAGATCCTGCAACAGCGCACGTGAGAAGCTCGCGATCATGCCGTCATTCTTCGCCAACTCGGCACAGGCTTCCTCCTGCGAGAAGCCACCCGATAGCGCTACAATGCGCGCGACACGCGGATGCGCGACGATGGAGTCATACAGTCCCGCTTCCGCCGGGATCGACAGTTTGAGCATGACCTGCCGATCCCCGGGCAGCGCATCGAGCTCCTTGGTAAGCTCATCCTTGAGGATCGCGTCGGCCGCCGCGCGTTCCGGGCTCTTGATCGATACTTCCGGCTCGATGATCGGCATCAGCCCATGATCGATGATCCGGTTACCGACCGCGAACTGCTGCTCGACGATGGCCGCGATTCCGCTTGGGGACGCCAGATTGATCACCGAACGCATCTTGGTCCCGAAAACGCCCTTCGCCTTGGCCCGTTCGAGCAGGGCATCCAGGTCAGGCATCGGTTTCATCAGCTGGACGCCGTCGGCTTCGGCTTCGAGACCCTTGTCTACCTTGAGAAACGGAACGATGCCGCGCTCCCAGAGCAGCGTCGGCACCGGCTTGCCATCGGCCTCGCCGTCCATCGTCATCTCGAACAGGATCGCGCCGATAACCTTGCCGTTGCCGAAGGACGGCGCGGTGATGATCCGTTGGCGCATCTGGTGGATCAGCGCGAACATCTCGTCCTCGTTGGAATAGGCATCCTCTCCGATGCCGAACCCTTTCAACGCCTTGGGCGTCGACCCGCCGCTCTGATCGAGCGCGGCGATAAACCCATCGCCCTTTTTGATCTGCTGCATCATCTTGGGATCTGACATCGATGGGGTGTCCTCTTGGTTCGCACGAATCTCGCGGGCCTGATAGTAGAGGCCGGGGCCATGGGCAACGGGGAGCGTGTAACCATGGTCGATGCCGCCGCGAACCGGCGGTCCGGGAGGACAATTGATGCTGAACGATATCCAGGAACAGCTTTGCAGCGACAACCAGACCGACTTCAGCGATCTCAAGGCGCTGATCCTGAACTGCACCCTCAAGAAATCGCCCGAGCCGTCGCACACGGATACGCTGCTCGAAATGGTGGAGACGATTTTCACCAGGAACGGGGTTCAGTGCGAGAATATCCGGCCGGCCGATTATGACATCGCCTTCGGCGTCTATCCGGACATGACCCAGCATGGATGGGACACGGACGACTGGCCAAAGATCTGGCCCGAGGTCGCCGAGGCCGAAATCCTGATCATCGGTACGCCGATCTGGCTCGGCGAAAAATCGTCGGTCGCCACGCAGGTGATCGAGCGGCTTTACGGGCATTCCGGGGAAACCAACGACAAGGGTCAGTATTTCTTCTACGGCAAGGCCGGGGGTTGCATCATCACCGGCAATGAAGACGGCATCAAGCATTGCGCGATGGGCATTCTCTACGCGCTCCAGCATATCGGCTACACAATCCCGCCCCAGGCCGATGCCGGCTGGATCGGCGAAGCGGGGCCGGGCCCGTCATATGGCGACGAGCGGGACGATGGCAGCCATGCCGGCTTCGACAACGAATTCACCCGCCGCAACACGACCTTCGCGACCTGGAATCTCATGCATTATGCGCGGATGCTGAAAGATGCCGGCGGCGTTCCGGCGCACGGCAATCAGCGGACCGCCTGGGACGCGGGCTGCCGGTTCGATGCGCCCAATCCCGAACATCGCTAGGGGGTTATGCCCGATCTCTTGCCGGTGGCCATGGCGGCCCCTTGAGCTCGATCACATTCCCTTCGGGATCGTCGAGATAGATGCTCGGTCCATCGCCTTCCGCACCATAGCGGGAGACGATCTCGGCATTGTCGATACCGTGGGACGATAGATGCGCGCGGATCGCGTCCTCGTTCCACGGGCTGACCCGCAGGCAGACATGATCGACATTATGGCCCTCGGCCTCGGGCGGGCGGCCGCCCTTGGCACCGAGCACGCCGTCTACCGGCACCAGGTCGATCAGCGACGCACCGATCCGCAACTGCCAAAGGCCGATCTCGTCATTCCGCTTTTCGAGCCGCGCGCCGATCACATCAATGTAGAATTGGGCAACGCGATCAATGCCTTTCACGCGAAAGACGACATGATCGATGGCCGTAACGTTGATCATCCCGTCCGTTCGAGCGCCTTCACACCCGGCAGCTCCTTGCCTTCCATCCATTCGAGAAAGGCGCCGCCTGCGGTCGAGATAAAGCTGAAGTCGTCCGCCACTCCCGCATGATTGAGCGCGGCGACCGTATCTCCGCCCCCGGCAACCGAGACCAGCGAGCCTTCGCGGGTCAGCGCCGCCGCGGTCTGCGCCAGCGCAACCGTCGCCGTATCGAACGGCGGTGTTTCGAATGCCCCGAGCGGACCGTTCCAGACCAGCGTCCGGCAGGTCTTCAGGACATCGGCCAGCGCTTCGACCGCCGACGGTCCGATGTCGAGGATCATTTCGTCAGAGGCGACTTCATGGACATTGACCGTCCGGATGGGTGGATTGGCGGTGAATTCCTTCGCGACGACAACATCATAGGGCAGATGCACCGTACAATCGGCGGCGTCGGCGGCTTCGAGGATCCTACCCGCGGTATCGGCAAGATCATGCTCGCATAGAGACTTGCCGACATCGACGCCCCGCGCGGCGAGGAACGTGTTCGCCATCCCGCCACCGATGATCAGATGATCGACCTTCGTCACGAGATGCTCGAGCACGGCAAGCTTGGTCGAGACTTTCGCGCCCCCGACGACCGCCGCAACGGGGTGTTCGGGATTGCCGAGCGCCGTTTCCAGCGCGTCGAGTTCCGCCTGCATCGCGCGACCCGCATAGGCCGGGAGATGGTGCGCCAGCCCTTCGGTCGTCACATGGGCGCGATGGGCCGCGGAAAAGGCATCGTTCACGTAGAAATCGCCGAGCGCGGCCATGCCATCGGCCAGCGCGGCGTCGTTCCTCGTTTCCCCTGCATGAAAGCGGGTGTTTTCGAGGATCGCAATATCGCCGGCCGACAATTGGTCGATCATCGCGGATGCGTCCTCGCCCACGCAATCCGGGACGAAGGTAACTGGACGTCCCACCAGGTGCGACAAAGGCTGGGTGAGCTGGGCGAGCGACAGGCTGGGGTCTGCCGCGCCCTTTGGCCGTCCGAAATGGGCGAGCAGCAGGACGATCGCGCCCTTGTCGGAAAGTTCGGCGATCGTCGGAATGGCGGCGCGCAGGCGGGTATCGTCGCTAACCGCGCCGTCCGCCATGGGCACGTTGAAATCAACCCGGACGAGAGCGCGCTTGCCGCCGGCCTCACCCAGATCGTCGAGCGTCCGAAATGACGTCATGACGTCAATCCCTTCGTTTCCCTGAAATCCGGCGTTTACAGCAGTCCCGCCATCACGCTGGCGGTGTCGATCATGCGGTTCGAGAAACCCCATTCATTGTCGTACCAGCTGACGACGCGCGCAAGCTTGCCTTCGAGCACCGCGGTTTCGAGGCTGTCGACCGTCGAGCTGGCCGGATAATGGTTGAAGTCCGACGAAACGAGCGGCTGCTCGGTATAGTCGAGTACGCCCTTCATCGGACCATCGGCGGCGGTCTTGAGCGCCGCGTTCAGTTCTTCGACCGAGGTATCGCGACCCGGCGTGAAGACGAGATCGATCAGCGACACATTGGGTGTCGGCACGCGCACCGAGCTGCCGTCGAGCTTGCCGTTCAGTTCGGGCAGGACCAGGCCGACCGCACGCGCCGCGCCCGTGGTCGTCGGGATCATGTTCTGCGCCCCGCCGCGCGCCCGGCGCATGTCGGAATGCATCTGATCGAGCATGCGCTGATCGTTGGTGTAGCTGTGGATCGTCGTCATGAAACCGCGCTCGATCCCGACCGTGTCGTTAAGCACCTTGGCGACCGGCGCCAGGCAATTCGTCGTGCAGCTCGCATTGGACACGATGACGTCTTCGGCGGTCAGGCTGTCATGATTGACGCCGTACACGACCGTCTTGCTGACATTCTTCGCCGGAGCGGAGATCAGGACGCGCTTGGCGCCGGCGGTCAGATGCGGCTCGGCCGCTTCGTGCGACTGGAAGAAGCCCGTGCATTCGAGGACCATATCGACGCCCATATCGCCGTGCGGCAGATTGCCCGGTTCGCGCTCGGATGTCGCGACGATGGTCTTGCCGTTGACGGTGATGCTATCGTCGCCCGCCGTCACTTCGCCCGGAAAACGGCCATGCGTCGAATCATACTGGAAAAGCAGCGCATTCGCCTTGGCATCGGCCAGATCGTTGATCGCGACGAGTTCGAAATCGTGATCGTCCCGTTCGAGCATCGCCCGGGCAACCAGCCGGCCGATCCGTCCGAAACCGTTAATCGCTACTTTGATAGCCATGGAAAACGTCTCCCTTAATTCTTGAGCGCCGACAGGATCTGCGGCGTGATCGCCGCCTCCGTCAGCCCGAAATATTCAAACAGCTTGTCCGCCGGTGCCGAACCGCCAAAACGGTCGATACCGAAATTTAATCCATCGGCGCCGGTATAGCGTTCCCAGCCAAATGTCGCCCCCGCTTCGATGGAAACGCGCAGGACATTTTCTTCGGTCCCGAGAATATCGGCTTTGTAGGCGTCGTCCTGCGCGTCGAATACCTCCCAGCACGGCATGGACACCACGTCCGCCCCGAAACCCTTGGATTCGAGCTTTTCGGCAATCTCCGCAGCAAGATGGACTTCCGAACCGCTGGCCAAGAGGACGACCCGGCGGTCGTTTTCGGCGGCGCGCAGTCGATAGGCGCCCTTCGCGCAGCGATTTTCGTCCACATCGGCGCGCATCGGCGGCAGTCCCTGACGAGTCAAGGCGAGAAGCGACGGCCCGTCCTTGCGCTTGAGCGACAGGGCCCAGCATTCCGCCGTTTCTATCGCATCGCACGGCCGGTAGACATCGAGATTGGGCATGGCGCGCAGGCCGGCCAGCTGTTCGATCGGCTGATGCGTCGGACCGTCCTCGCCCAGTCCGATTGAGTCATGCGTCATCACATAGATGGCGCGCACGCGCTGGAGTGCGGACAGCCGGATCGCAGGACGGCAATAATCGGAAAAGATCAGGAACGTTCCACCATAAGGGATCACGCCGCCGTGCAACGCCATCCCGTTCATGGCTGCGGCCATGCCGAATTCGCGGATGCCGTAATAGATATAGCGGCCTCCGTAATTGTCTCTGGTCAGAGGATCGGTCGCGCCGGTCTTGGTGTTATTGGAACCGGTCAGGTCGGCCGAACCGCCGATCGTGTCCGGCAAAGCCTTGTTGATCGCGGTCAGCGCCATTTCCGACGCCTTGCGCGTCGCCATCTTGGGCGGGTCGGCGGCCAGCGAATCGAGATAGGCCTGCATCGCCTCGCCTTCGGGCAGATCTCCGGCAATCCGGCGGCTGAACTCGGCATTGTCGGCATGGCCTTCGAGCCCCGCGGTCCATTCCCGATGCGCCTCCACGCATCGTGTCCCCGCATCCTGCCATGCTTCGCCGATCTCGGGCGGAATCACGAAGGGCGCGGCATCCCAGCCCAATTCCTCGCGCGCCGCGGCCACTTCATCCTCGCCGAGCGGCGAACCATGGGTGGCGGCGGTGCCCTGCTTGTTCGGCGCGCCGAAACCGATAACGGTCTTGCAGGCGATCAGCGAAGGCCGCGGATCGGCCAGCGCCTCTTCGATCGCGAAGCGGATGGCATCGGGATCGTGTCCATCACAGCTCGTGACATGCCATCCGGCCGCTTCGTAGCGCGCCGGAATATTCTCGCTCGTCGAAAGATCGGTACCGCCGTCGATCGTGATGTCGTTATCGTCCCAGAAGGTGATCAACCGGCCGAGCTGCAAATGGCCGGCCAGCCCGACAGCCTCATGATTGATACCTTCCATCAGGCAACCATCCCCGGCGATTACCCAGGTTCTGTGGTCGACCAGATCGTCGCCGAATGTCGCATTGAGGTGCCGCTCTGCGATCGCCATGCCGACCGCCATGGCCAGGCCCTGGCCCAGCGGACCCGTGGTCGCCTCGACACCGGGCAGCAGGAAGTTCTCGGGATGGCCGGCACAGGGGCTTCCGAGCTGCCGGAAATGCTTGATCTCGTCCATCGTCGGCCGCGCATAACCGGTGAGATGGAGCAGCGAATAGATCAGCATCGAACCATGGCCGGCGGACAGAACGAACCGATCTCTATCAAACCATTCAGCGTCTTGTGGATCATATTTGAGATATTTTGTGAAAAGAACAGTGGCGACATCCGCCATTCCCATCGGCATGCCGGGATGGCCCGAATTGGCCTCCTGAACCGCGTCCATCGAAAGGGCGCGGATGGCATTGGCAAGCTGGGTATGGGTGACGGTCATTCGGTTTCCCCTGTTCGGGCCCGGCCGCCCCGATTCCGGGGCGGCGGACTGCCCGGCGAGTCGCGGGCGCGCGCGACCACTTGGTATGTCACACGGTTATCGTCAACCGCGACGCCCACAGACTTGCCGGGAAGCGCTTTCCTGCTATGCAAAGCCGATGGAAAACGACCGCCTTGCCCGCGCAATTGCAAGGATAGAGCAGGCTGCCGACCGGCTCGGCAATGCCAAGCCCGCCGCTGCGCCGGTGACGGCCCCTGCCGAAGAGGCCGGCCTCGCCGCCGAGCTCGAATCGATGAAGGCCGCGCACAAGGCCGCGTTGGAAGACCGCGAACGGACGATCGCCAAGCTGCAGGCCGATTTTGCCGATGTCGGCAAGCTCAAAGACGAGGAAATCGAGCGTTTGCGCGGCGAATTGCAGGCCAAGGACGCATCCCTCCAATCCCCCGTTTCCGAGGCCGAATACCGGACGTTGCAGGACAAATACGAACGGCTGCGCGCAACCGCGGAGACGACGCTGACCGGGCTCGATGCCGTGATCGGCAAAGTGGAAAGCGCCGACAATGGCTGAAGTGACACTATCGATCGCCGGCCATAGCTACACGGTCGCCTGTCGCGACGGCGAAGAAGACCGGCTGAAAAAGCTGGGCGAAATGGTCGATGCCAAGACCGCCGATGCGCAACAGGCAGTCGGCGGCAATCTCGGCGAAGCCCGTGTCCTGTTGTTCGCCGCACTTTTGCTGGCCGACGAGGCCGACGAACTGCGCGGCGGGTCGGTACCACCGGATACGATCGAGGATCTCGAAAAGCTTGCCGACCGGCTGACGACGATCGGCGACCATCTTGCCCCGGACGGCCAGGCCTCCTAGATCGTGTGTGGCGGGCGCTGCCCGGTACGCGCCTTTGCGATTATCCCTGAGGCGATACAACATCCAAGGGAGCTGTCCCTGCCCGGATCTTGGTCCGGTGCATATGGTGCCCACCTGACGTTAATGGCGTCAGAGGATTTTCGGGCAAACGGCCATGGCGGCCCCGCCACCCGAGCAGGCGAAATCATGACCAAGTCTGAGTTGCGATCTTGTTTCAGGAAACAGAGACAAGATTTTGTTTCAAAACAAGATAATTCTGAAATTCAGCAAGCGAGACGCGATCTCGAAGAACGCCTTTCAACATCCGGTTTTTTGGCCGGAACGATCGGCGGATATGCCGCCATGACGTCAGAATTCGATCCTTCGAACCTGCTTCGGACGTGCCGTGAAAACGGCCATGATATCGCCCTGCCCTGGTTCGTGAGCCGGGACGCCTCGATGAAGTTCAGGCAGTGGGACGGAACCGCGCTCGAGCGTGGCCCCTTCGGCATTCTGCAGCCGGAATCGGCGAATCCCGTTTTGCAGCCAGATACGCTGCTCGTTCCCCTGGTCGCGGTCGATCGGCGCGGCAACCGGCTCGGCCAGGGACAGGGGCATTACGATCGTATCCTGGCGCAATTTCGGGCCGATCGGCCGATTACGGCGATCGGGCTCGCCTGGGAATGCCAGATCGCCCGAGACATCCCGGCCGATCCATGGGATCAGCCGCTCGATTATATTGCGACCCCCGACAGACTCATAAAGGTGACGTCATGAAGCCAAGTTGGCGCAAACCCTTCGGTGTATTCCTGATTCTCGCGATCATCGCCATTTGGTCGGTCATCGTCGCCAGCGCATCCGGCCCCATCGGCACATTGCCGGCGCTCGTCCAGGCACCGATCTACCTGGCGGCCGGAATCGTCTGGATCCTGCCGCTCAAGCCGCTTTTACAGTGGATGGAAACCGGGAAATGGCGCGAGTGACGGGACTTGAACCCGCGGCCTCCGGCGTGACAGGCCGGCGCTCTAACCAACTGAGCTACACCCGCGTGAGGCGTTGAAGACGCGCGAGTTAGGCGAGGCGTTCACCCCTGTCAAGCGAAGTCGCGCGGGCCGTCTCGAAAGAATTCCGACCGCTTCGGGACGCCGGACGTCGAAGGCTCGAGCACGCTGTTCGGCCGCGATGCGCACTTTGGCGAGCAGACCTTCCGCGATCTCGGTTTCCAGGGCGACGGTGCGACCGGCGCCCCCGCTAAAGTTCCCACTTGGTTGACACGCGCCGCGAGAAGCCCCGGCCCTTTTTCCGGTTCGGACGGGCCGCCGTGCCCGATCGCGATTTCCTCCTTTCCGATGACCAATACCGTGGCGCGCAATGTATCATGCGCACCGGTCTGTAGGACAGGAAAAAGGGGCCTGTGGTACCTCTGGCCGGAGTCGAACCGGCACTCCCGAAGGAACTCGATTTTGAGTCGAGCGCGTCTACCAATTCCGCCACAGAGGCCCGCGGTAGGGGGAGCCGATTAGCGGAGCGCTCGGCACTCCGCAAGCGGCTCCCTTCCCGTCATGCAAATGTTTCGGCTGCCCCGCGGCCTTTCGGATCCTCGCCATAGCGGTTGGGCCCCGGCGTGCCATCCAGAAACATGAAGACGAGCAGCGTGATGCCGAGACCGAAAACGGCGAGCAGGCCGATCAGCGAAATCGCGGTGGACTCCATGGCGGCGCCGAGGAACGCCAGGATGTAGCCGCTCAACGGCGCGAGTATCCACCAGCCGGTCCGGTTGGTGTCGTGAAGCCGCCGCACCGTGACTGCGATCCCGGGAATCACCAGCGCGAGCGATACGAGTATCGCCAGGATGAACACAATCATGATCGCGCCACTTGCCGCAATCGCTGCCGTCGGATCACCACCGGCAGCCATCATTGCACCTCCGCCAACCGCAAATAACAGTATTTGAAATACAATGCCGATCAGGAATTGGAATACGATCCACATCCAGTATTCCATCCGCCGCGAACGTCCGCCGAACTCCGCATACCGCCTGAGCGGCATAAACATCCATTCCATGAAATTTCCCTTCCTTAAATTTCATGCGCCCCGCCGGTCTTCGCCGATTGATCACACGGTCCGACAAAATGCCGCTTCGGGCAAGGGGTTTCAGTTCCGCGGAGGCTGGCGGCGATAGCTGAGCGCCTCGGCGATATGCACGCGGCCCACCGTCTCCGCCGCCGCCAGATCGGCGATCGTGCGGGCCACCCGCAACACGCGCGAATAGCCGCGCGCGGTCAGCCGCATCGCCTCGGCGGCATGGCCCAGCAACGTCCGTCCGGCTTCGTCCGGTGTCGCCACGCTGTCGAGCAGTTCGCCATCCGCCTCGCTATTGGTGCGCACGGCTTCGTCGGCATAGCGCTCGGTTTGCACGGATCGGGCCGCAGCCACGCGCGCGGCCACGTCTGCCGATCTTTCCGCCGCTGGCGGCAGCGTCAGATCGGCGGCGGACACGGCCTGCACATCGACATGCAGGTCGATCCGGTCGAGCAGCGGGCCGGAAATCTTCGCCTGATAGTCGGCCGCGCATTTGGGTGCGCGCGAACAGGCCAGCGCGGCATCGCCGAGATGGCCGCAGCGGCACCCTTGTATTGCTTTCATGCAGCATGGCTTTGGTCTGTTCCCATACACTGAAATCAAACGGAAAATTCAGCATCCAAGCGAAATCCTCGAAAACCCGCGTACCATCGGCGAGCACATCAGGCGCGAGCGACAGATCAGAGGTTTGCGGCAAGTCGATGTGGCGGAAGCACTACATCTTGATCCGCATACCATCTGCGATTGGGAGAATGGAAAGAAAAGCATCGGCCACCCCGATACTATCCGCGTATCATTGCGTGGCTCGGTTATGATCCGCTTGCTGCCACTCAATCCGAAGGCGAAGCACTACGGCAAGAGCTGTGGCGACTTGGACTGACCAGCCAAGAAATGGCTGATTGGCTTGGGATCGATCAATCAATTCTGCTCAAGCGCGAGAAGCTTTAGCAGCGAAGTGTCGAGTACCCCTCAGTAGCGATTCGTCAAATGTCCGCTTCTGGCCGAAAGCAGATATCGAAAGTTACAGTCAGCGTTGGCGAAATCCAGTCAAATTCCAACGGCCTTGCCAGTGATTGCCGGGGTTAGGGCGAATTGCGTAGTCGCGTATCCGGCAGCGTTGGCCTTGACCGAAACACGTTCGATAAGATGTGCTCCGCCAATTCGAGGTCGGTTGGTTTATCAACGTCAATCGCGGCCTCCGGCTGGGTGAGCACGATCGGTCTCGCGTTCACCCCAAGGCGCTTCCCGGCTCGATGCACGGCATCCTCGAATCTGATCGATCGTGTGATCGCGCGAAACAGCAATCTGGGTCCGAAGCTGGAAATGATTTTCCAGCTCTTTTTCCGATCCTGCTCAATGGTTGCCCAGAGATCGAGCGCGGCGAGTGTGTTTTCACCGCGCAGAGCGAAGAGGTTGGCGCCAGAATAGTGGCCGTCCCTGAACTTTAGCCAGGTGCGCTGGGTCATCGGGTAGCGAGCTTCAATTATCTCGCGATCACCAACGCCAATGGCTATGTCACTGTGTCCCGTTTCAGCCAAAAACGCATTGACCATATCGGTCGTGAGCAGGGCGTGATCTGCGGTCGTTACCAATATCGGCCAGGGCGCAATATCCGTCCCGGCGACCTTGGCTATGCTGGTCGCAATGCCATCATTGCTGGTAGCCAAGGTAACCAACAGATTATTGGCAAGGCTGACCGTATCGCCAACAAGCAATGCGTCAGGCTCCTGGGCCAGGATAACGACTCGACCGATTAGCGAGGAACCCAGCAGCGCATCCGCCACCCTCGCCAGCATCGACTTCCCCGCCACCCGGACCAGAGCCTTGTATTTCTCACCGCAATGGTCGGCCAGCGGGTCGCGCCCGGGTCGTTGACCTGCAAGTAATATGGCGGTCCAGCGCGCATCGCCGCTATGCACTGCCCGGTTTTCGGTTTCTGCTGGAAAATGGGACTTTGCGCTCTGTAACACCGTCGCCATCGCAGACATCCTCGGTTCGCGGTTATCGTTGCGAATAAGACGGTGCTGTTTTGGGAAACCCGCACTTGGGCGTTCGATTTTCGGTTTGCCGCTCGGCGCATATGTTCAGATCAGCAGACCCTCGATCAGACGAAGGTGGTCGGTGACGGACGTTTCAATGCTGTAGCGCCGTGCGACCGCAGAGGCCGGGAAATCGGAGGGTAGAGCCTGAACGGCCGCAACAATGGCGGCGGCAAATGCGGCAGGGTTTCCGACCGGGACGGAAAATCGGCCGATGCCTTTGAGGATTTCGGTCAATCCCGGCGAACAGTCGGTCGCAACGACATCGCAACCCGCCGCCATCGCTTCCAGCGGAGCCGCCGGGAACCCTTCCCAGCGCGAGGACAGGAGAAACAGGTCGGCACTCGCCAGATAGGGCGTCGGGTCTGCGACAAAGCCGGTGAATATGATCCTTTCGGCAAGGCCTAATTCCGCCGCCAAGGCGCGGAGATTAGACATCATCGGCCCCTCGCCCAAAATCGTCAGTGTCCATGGTCGGTCCGCGATCTGCGCTAGAGCGTACAGCATGGTTTCATAATCCTTCTGCGGCGCCAGCCTTCCAACCGCGAGAAACCGAGAGGATTGGCTGCGCCGGGGCATGCGCCTTTCGCCCACCGCCAACATGGCCGGCGTGACATAGGCGTTGCGAACCGCTTTGAAACGATCGGCAACCGTCGGAAATGCTCGAGCATATGTGATCGCGTCGGCTTTGCTGAGCGTCAGGCAGCGATCTCCCAGCCGAATTGTGAGACCAAATCGCAAACGCCGAAGAAAACGCCGCACTGCCGACATATGGGGCCGCTCGATCGGATTGGTTATCTTCTGAACGATCTTTGTTCGTGCGCCGAAAGCCAGCCGCCTGGCGAAGGCGACCGTCAAATTGCTCTGATTTCCCGCCGACAAAAGAACATCCGGACGATAGGACCGGATCATGCGGGAGAGCGCCGGTATCTGCGCAAAGAGACGGAAACCGCGCGGACCGATACTGACCCCGGGCACAGTTCGAACGATCACCTTGTCGGAGATGAGTGCTGCGGATGGCCCGTCCGGACGGGCCATCCACAATTCGCTTGGATAGCCGCGTTCTGCGAAACCGTTGGTGAGAAAGATAGCGACGCGATCCAATCCACCATCGCCGGGCTCATAGAGGAATTGCGCAATCTTCGGCTTCGGCCGTGCGCAATCGGTTTGGGACGCAACAGCTTTCACGGCGCTTAACCGGGCGTAGTCGCCAGGACGACCCAAGTGCACAAAGACATGCCACCGCACCAGCCGGCCACGACGTCGCTCGGCCAATGGACGACGAAGTAAAGACGGGTCGAACCCACAACGAATGACACGAAAGCTGCAAATGAGAGCGCAAGATGAATGTTGGCGCCGCTGACGAAAAGAAGCGCGAAAGTCGATACGAAGCTCATCAGGGTATGCACGCTCGGAAAGCTGCTCGTGAAAGTCGCGACCGATCCTCCAGCCGCGCCCGGACGCGGTCTCTCGATAATGGCCTTCAAAAGGAACCCGGACCCGCGTGCCGCAATCAACACCGCGGCAAACTGCCCCGCTCTTTCAACATGTCCCTGAGTGACAAGCATGACGGTGCCGATAAGGAATATCAGTCCGAGGACCGTGTCGCCGCCGATTGCCGTCAGATCGCGCATCGCGGTTTCGATTTTCCGCGCCCGTTTTCCAGCCGGACCGCTCGACGAGCCAGAGCAGAGGGAGCCCAACAGTTGCTCGTCCAAGCTCTGAACGGCCGGGCATCGGGACAGAATGCCGAGCAGGACCCACGATACGGTTGAAACTGTGAACAGGAGCGCAAGACCGTCACGCATCAAGATGCGATCCGGTTTAGATATCGGACGATCGCCACCGCCGCCCGTTCTGACGAACTCTGTACAGGATCAATCGAATAAGTCTTTCGGAATGCCTTGAACTGCGCAGGGCGATAGTAGCCGTGCATCTCCAGCGATCGTCCGAGAGTATCCGGCAACTGACCGATATCGTCGATCACGGGCCCGAACTTCCAGAATTCGTAGCTGGGATCGCCGCGCCAGTCGGCGTCATGCGAATTGAGGAAGATGGCTGGCCGTGGCCGTTCGATAAATTCGTAAATCTGACTGCTGACATCGCCGATATAGATGTCTGCCGTCCGGGTGTAGGACATGTCGACCGAACGTTCGCTGCCGGTATCGATCAAGATGTTTTGTACATTGGCAAATCGCTTGTGCAGTGCCCTGCGCAGGCGAATCTGCAGATGCTCGGCCGACGCCAATATCTTCCGCCGGAACAGCATGACGTGCGGCGCGAAGATCAGGTTGAAGCGGTCCTGACCGGCGAAATGATGGAGCAGCTTTTCGCCGAACTTGAACCAGGACGAGAGCTTCGGATCGAAATGCGGATTGTAGAGCACAACCGGTCGGTCATTGTCGAAGAAGCGGGCTGGTTCCGAAGAGCGATGGGCATCGAATTTCGGATAACCGACCACGGCATAATCGCCGGGCCGAACCAGATGGGCGTCCAGCATTCGCGTTTTGGTCTTCTCGCCGGGCAGCAACACGAAATCAAAATTTGCGATCTCCGGCGCGACGGAGATGGAGCGGTCGCCCGCACCATGAGGCAGGAAAATAAGTTTGGGCTTTGCGAAGCCATAACGGGTCTTGAGCAATGTACTGGTCGTTTCCGGGACAATCAGCGCGTCATATCTGGCAAGCAGATCGAGGCTGGCTGCCAACCCTCCAATCCGGCTGAGCGGGACGACGCCCCCCGTCAGTTTCTCGACGAGCGTGCCGAACTTGCTTTCCTCTAGCGGATAAAAGGCGGGCGGTTCGATAGAGGGGTCGAGCTTTGAAGCGACGGCCTGGCGTTGACGATCGCTTGATGTGAGCACATCGACACGCAGCTCCGGTGCCAAGGCCTGCAAGCAGGAAATTATCGGTGCCGTGTGCGCGACCTGATGGATCTCGTCATGGTTGTAGAGAAAGCCCAGCCGCAGTCCTGAAACGCTACGTGTTGCAAAGGGTCGATCAGGTGCGAAGACGACAGACATTAAGCTAAGACGCCGCCACTCCATCGATCCCGCATCCCTGTCCGGAAAAATATTCAGGTTCATCGCAAACACCTGATTTTGTAGAAGAACGGGTAGGATCAGGAGCGCAGATTTGGTTTATCGCGGATGATACAGGCGGAAGCACTCGGTCGGGATCGAGCGGATTTGCGGCGCGGTGCATGGCAAATCCTGAGCGGTTTCGGCGTGCGCACAGTTGCGCGCATCTTGCTGATCGTTTTCGTTGCCAAGCTTTACGGCGTTAGCGATTTTGGCCGACTCGGCGAAACAGTCGCGATCGTCGAGTTGGCAGCCGCGCTGGCGACTTTCGGCCTCAACAAGACACTGCTCGGCAGGCTCGCCGGCGACGACGCGTCCGATGAGTCGAAAATCGTCTTGGAAGCACTCGCGATCACCGCTTGCGTTTCATTTCTCGTCACCGGTGCATTGTGGGTCCTCTGGGCGCTGATTGCCGGTCAGACCGATGGGGGCACGAGAATTGCCCTGATGGGCATTCCGCTCATCGCGCTGACCGAAATTGCGTTGACCGCTACCCGTCACCGGCGGACCGTCGCTTGGGACACGATCGTGAAGGCGGCCGTCAAACCATGGAGTTTCCTGCTGTTCGCCCTGACCGGATATTTATGGGCCGGCGGCGAACCGTCTTCGACGCAGACGCTGATCCTCGCCTATGTCGCGTCGCTTACGCTATCGGCCGTGATCGCAATCGGGGCGCTGTTCTTCGCATCCCGATTCACTCTGTCGGCTGCGCTGCGGCACTTCAGTCTGAGCGATACATTCCGCCTTGCCCGCGACTGCCTCCCGATCGCCGTCAACGAAACGGCGGTTTTTGCCTTTCGTCGCATCGATATCATCCTCTTGGCGCTGGTCGCCGGACCGGCAGCCACGGGCATCTATTATCTGGCGCAGCAGATCGGAACTGTGGTCGAAAAGGTCCGCTATCTCTTCGAACCGATGCTGGCGCCCATCGTCGCGCAAACCAATTCGCTCGATATCATCGGCTACCATCTGCGCCGCCTCTGTCTCGGAATTTTCACGACGCAACTGGCGATCCTCGTTTTGATCGCAATCCTCGGTCAACCGTTGCTGGACTGGCTGGGCGCGGGCTTCGCCGCCGGCCTGACGGTCGCGCTGGTCGTACTGGTCGGAGAACTGTTCGATGGCAGTTTCGGCCTTTGCGAGCTTCCGACCGTCTATCGCCATCCCCACTGGCCGCCGCGCCTCGTTCTTGCAGCTCTCGTGCTCGAAATCGGTCTCGTCTGGCTTCTCGCATCCCATTTTGGAGCACTGGGCGCCGCTACGGGTTTCGCGACGGCGATGCTCCTGCTGGCGATCGCCCGGCTCATGCTCATTCGGCGGCTTTACGGACTGTCCATCCTCGGCAAACGATATGGCGTGGCGCTGCTGACGGGCGCAGTTGCCGCAGTTTCCGTCCTGTTCGGGTTTCGGTTGTCCAGCGACCATTCCATGCTGACGGCGATCGCTGCTTCCGTCTCGTTCCTTATCTTATATGGTGGCGGCCTATGGCTGTTTCCGAGAAACCGAGCTGCCGGTGTTTCGGCTGCAAATCCGGCCTGAGCTGGGCTTGAAGCAGGAAATGGACAGCGAAACCAAGGGCCTGGCTGCGGTTTTTCTCGCAAACCGCCCGGCCTTGCTCGGCTTTGTGACCGCACGGCTGGCCGGAGCGCCGGAAGCCGAAGACATATTGCAAGACATCTGGCTCAAGCTGGATGGCGTGGAACCCAGCGGGCCCGTCGCCGATCCGCTGGCCTATCTCTATCGCATGACGGAAAATGCGCTCAGGGACCGGCTCCGGTCCGAAGCGCGACGACGCGTCCGGGAAGCCCATTGGGTGGAAGATTTCAGCGGCCATCTCGAGGACAGCGGAGATGCGCTTTCGCCCGAGAAGATTGCCGTCGAGCGGGATCGGCTGCGGTTGGTCGAAGCGCGCATCGCCGCATTGCCCGGCCGCACCAAATCGATCTTCCGCGCCGCGCGGATCGAGGAACGCAAACAAGCCGATATCGCCGCCGAACTCGATATCAGCCTCAGCGCCGTGGAGAAGCATCTCCAACGCGCCTATAAGGCGGTCATCGACGCGCGCCGCGAATATGATGCGGAAATGGAGGTCGAGTGACGTCTAACGATCCTATGACCGGCAAATCTGTCTTGATCGACGACGAAATCGTCGCCCGGGCCGCGGCGTGGCATCTTCGCGTCGAGGGCGGCGAGATGCGTACTCCCGACTGGGAGGAGTTTACTTCCTGGCTCGAAGCCGATGCGTTGCACGCGGAAGCCTATAACCGGACCGTCGAAGCCGATGCCGATCTGGTAGCCGCAGCCCATGCGGGAATTCTCGACAGCGCGCCGGAAGCCGCCAATGACCAAGCCCCGACATCGCGGCGCCGTTTCCTGGCAGGCGGCGTCGCGATTGCGGCGACCGCCATAGCCGGTGTCCTCCTCTGGCCCTCTCAAAGCCAGCAGGATTTCACGACCTATGCAACCGCAGCCGGAGAAAGGCGCACCATCTCGGTTTCCGATGGCCTGAGGGTCGAAATGAATGGTGGAACCGAAATCGCTGTCGCCGACGGCGGCCAGCCGACCGTCCGGCTCGAAGGGGGCGAAGCCGCCTTCTTCGTCGAAAGCCGGCAGCCCGGTGCGCTTCGCGTCGAAGTCGGCGCACTAACGCTGGTCGACAACGGAACGATTTTCAACGTAATCAGGCATGACGGTTGGATCCGGGCGGGCGTCGCCGAGGGCGCGATCGTCGCCAATCCGGACAGTGAGGCAGTCACGCTGACGGCAGGACAAACGCTCCGTCTGCGCGAAGGCAGCGGCATGATCGAACGCGGACAGGCAGAACCGCAGGATGTCACGGCCTGGCGGGATGGACAGCTTGCCTATTCCGACACGCCCGCGCCCGTCATCGCTGCCGATCTGAGCCGCAATCTCGGAGTCACGGTAAACGTGGATCAAGAGATCGGCCGACGCCGCCTGACAGGAATTATTCAGCTGGATGGCGACGAAGATGCGATCATCGCAAACGCCGCCGCGCTGCTCGATGGCTATGCCCGGCAAACCGCGAACGGCTGGATGATCGCCGCGAACTAGGTACGGCACCAACCGGCGTCACCTTGTGGCATCCTGACACTGTCACTAGCACCCTAAGCCATGAATCGTCCGCTCATTCTGCTCCTGGCCCGATCCGCGGCAATGGGCTTCGGTCTGGCGGGCGTGTTTGCACTCCCCATCGAGGTGGCGTCCGCGCAATCGCAGCACCGGATTTCCATACCCGCCGGTACGCTGGATGCTGCTTTGCGGAGCTTGGCCCGCCAGACTGGGATATCCGTCGGCGGCACGATCCAAGGGCTCCGGCAAATCCGGACGCCCACCATCGAAGGCGAGATGTCAGCGGAAGCGGCGCTACGCCTCCTGCTGCGGGGAACCGGCTTTACCTTTCGCCGAAGCGGCAACCGCACCTACCGCATTGAACGACGGTTGCTCCCGCAACGATCGGCTCCGCCGCCCTCACCATCTGCGCAGCAAACTCCTCCGCCCGCGCCAGCGCGACCCATTATCGTCACCGCCAGCAAGCGCGAACTCTACTTTTCCGACTATGCGGGGGGCGCGACCGTTATCGAACTCGACGACGCCCTGCCGGGAATCCAGCTGAGCAGCTTGGAGGGCCTTCTCTCCTCGTTGCCGATCACCGCATCGACCAATCTGGGATCGGGCCGCAACAAGCTATTCATACGCGGCATCGCGGATAGCAGTTTCAACGGGCCCACCCAATCGACCGTGGGCCTCTATTATGGCGATCTGAGGCTGATCTACAGCGCGCCGAACCCCGATCTGCGGCTCTATGATATCGATCGCGTGGAACTGCTCGAAGGACCGCAGGGAACGCTCTATGGCGCCGGCGCGCTGGGCGGCGTCATCCGCCTGTCCCCCAGCCGCGCCGCCTTGGGCGAATGGGAAGGCGCAGCCTGGGCATCGGGAACCGTCACCGAGGGCGGCGAACCCGGATACGACTTGGCTGGAATGGTAAATGTTCCAGTCGGGGACCGCATAGCCGCTCGCGTTCTCGGATATTCGGGAAGACTCGGCGGCTACGTAGACGATCTCCAACGCGGGCTGGGTGACATCAATCGCACCGAGATAGAGGGCTGGCGCGCGACGATCCGCGTGGAGATTGCTGAGGGTTGGACGATCGATCTCGACGGTGTCCAGCAGATGCTCGACACGCTCGATGGCCAATATGTCGATGCCGATATTGGCGGGCTCAATCGTCGCAGCGCGATCGCCCAGCCCTTCGATAGCGACATCAGCGGCGCCGGCATCACGATAACCGGCGCAATCAACGGACTGTCGCTGATTTCCGCAACCGGAGTTTTCCGCAGCGATCTCGACACGATATTCGATGCCAGCGCCCTTTCCGATACTGACGAGATACTGGGGTTCGAGGAGGAGCGGCGGATCGATCTTGTCAGCCATGAGACGCGTATCGCCTCGGGCCGGGAGGCCAGCTTCTCCTGGGTGATCGGCGGCAGCCTTGTCCGGAATATCGATCGTCGCTTCCAATTTCTCGGTGATCCCGACGACCCCGATCCCCGTGCCGAAACACGCAATGAAACTACCGAAATCGCGGTCTTTGGGGAAGGCACCTTGCCGTTGACACCGAGGCTCTCCGCAACAGCCGGGACCCGTATCGTCTACAGCGAGAGTTTCAGCGAAGCCTTGCTGGCGGACGGTTCGGAGATCGATCCGCAAGCCAGTTCGACCCGCGTCTTGCCGACTGCTGGCCTCTCCTGGCGTCCGAACGACGATGCGATGGTCTATGGGCGCTATCAACGCGGCTATCGCGCCAGCGGGCTCAGCATCGACGGTGTCGATACAATGACGCCAACCGTCAGCCGCTTCGAACCCGACAGTTTGCAGACCATCGAGTTGGGAACGCACGTTACCGTGTCGCAGCCTATGTCAGTCGAGCTATCGGTCATCGGCTTTTTTACAAATTGGGATGGCATTCAGGCCGACCTGATTGGCGATCAGGGCTTCTCCCTGACCCGCAACATCGGCAGCGCCAGAGTCTACGGCATTACGGCAAGCGCCTCCGTCCAGCCGGTCGAACAGCTACGGATAAGCGGGGCTTTCTTCGCCAACCAAACCCATTTCGACGCGGCTACCGATCTTGACGCCGGGGAAGAGGAAAGGCTGCCCAATGTGGCCGAGTTCGGAGCGCGAGCGAGCGTCGAACTGACCATTCCAATCTCTGACGCCTGGCGGTTCGAGGCTGTGACGGCACTTGACTATACAGGCGAGTCATTCCTCGGCGTCGATCCGACATTGGAGTTTGCACAAGGCGGCTATTTCGAAGTCGATGCGACTATCGCACTTCGCTCGGACGACTGGACGCTTTCCATCGAAGGCAGCAACCTCAGCAATGTGCGAGGGAACAGCTTTGCGTTCGGCAACCCGTTTGCCGTCCGAGACGCCCAGCAAACAACACCGGTCAGGCCGCGTGAGATCAGGTTTTCCAGCACCGTGCAATTCTAGGGATTTGGCGGATTGCTGTGAATGGCCGCTTTGGGCGCAAAGCAGATTCCAGAATCCATGGTGATATCCCGGACAATTTGGCCAGATCACTGATACACATGTCGCTGGAAGAGTAGTTAACTCCGCGGCGGCTGCCTTCGATAACTCAACGCTTCGGCGACATGCAAACGGCCTACCTCTTCGCTGCCCGCAAGATCGGCAATGGTGCGGCTGACACGCAGGACACGGGAATAGCCGCGCGCGGTCAGCCGCATCGCCTCGGCGGCATGGCCCAGCAACGTCCGTCCGGCTTCGTCCGGTGTCGCCACGCTGTCGAGCAGTTCGCCGTCCGCCTCGCAATTGGTGCGGACGGATTCGTCGGCATAGCGCGCGGTCTGGATCGCGCGCGCCGCCTTTACCCGTTTCGCAACCTCGGCCGATCCTTCGGCCGCCGGCGGAAGCGTGAGATCGGCGGCGGACACGGCCTGCACGTCGACATGCAGATCGATCCGGTCGAGCAGCGGGCCGGAAATCTTCGCCTGATAGTCGGCCGCGCATTTGGGCGCGCGCGAACAGGCGAGCGCGGCATCGCCGAGATGGCCGCAGCGGCACGGGTTCATCGCCGCGACGAGCTGGACGCGCGCCGGGAAGCTGACATGCGCATTGGCGCGGGCGATCGATACGGTTCCCGTCTCGAGCGGCTGGCGCAGCGAATCGAGTACGGGACGCTGGAATTCGGGCAGTTCGTCGAGGAACAGCACGCCGAGATGCGCGAGGCTCACCTCGCCCGGCCGCACCTTGAGCCCGCCGCCCACCAGCGCGGCCATCGATGCCGAATGATGCGGCGCGCGATAGGGCCGGTTGCGCGCGAGCTTGCCGCCTTCCAGCGTCCCGGCAACGCTGGCCACCATCGACACTTCGAGCGCCTCGGCCGCCGTCAGTTCGGGAAGAATGCCGGACAGACAGGCCGCCATCAGCGATTTGCCGGAGCCGGGCGGCCCGGACATCAGCAGGTTGTGGCCGCCCGCCGCGGCGATTTCGAGCGCGCGCTTCGCGGTTTCCTGGCCCTTCACCTGGGCGAGATCCGGGCCCGCCACCGGCTCCTCGACATCCCCCGGCGCCGGCGCAGCGAGCTGGCTCGTGCCCTTGAAATGGTTGAGCAGCGCGAGAAGGTCGGGCGCGCCGATCACCTCGACGTCGCCTGCCCAGGCGGCCTCCGGACCCTGCGCCTCGGGACAGACCAGTCCAAGATCGCGCGACGACGCGTTAAGCGCGGCGAGCAGTACGCCGGGCGACGGCGCGACCCGCCCGTCGAGCCCGAGCTCGCCGACGACGACATAGCCGGCCAGGGTTTCCGCATCGATCACGCCCATCGCGCCCAGCAGCCCGAGCGCGATCGGCAGGTCGTAATGCGATCCTTCCTTGGGAAGATCGGCCGGCGAGAGGTTGATCGTGATCCGTTTGGGTGGCAGCGCCAGCCCGATCGCCGAAATCGCCGCGCGCACGCGTTCGCGGCTCTCGGCCACTGCTTTGTCTGGTAATCCTACCAGATTGAAAGCGGGCACGCCGGGCGCGATCTGAACCTGCGCCTCCACGGCGCGCGCCTCGAGCCCCAGATAGGCGGTCGTCGCGACGTGAGCGACCATCCGCAAGCCTCCCTATATTCCCTGTTTGTTCTCTTTTTTGCACGGCCCACCGCAAGAGTCGAGACCATGCCCTCATTCCGTCACACATCTTGCCCAAAGGCGGTCGCGTACCCAGTTGAGAATTGTGGAAAACGACGTCATCGCCAAGCAACCCGACAAACGCGCCGGTATCCGTTTCGTCCTGACGGTATTCGGCGGCCTGCTCGTGGCCTCGGCGCCGATCGTCGGACTGCTGCCCGGTCCCGGCGGCATCTTCGTTTTCGCGATCGGTTTCGCACTGATGCTCAAAAATTCGGCGATCGTCCGGCGCTTCTATGCGCGGCTCAAGAACCGGCATCCGAAAAAGGGCGAATGGGTCGACTGGGCGATGCGCCGCAAGAGCGCGATCCGGCGCATCCGCCGCAAGCGCGAAAACCGCGACGCTGATTGACTTTGACGGACTCTTCGACTAGCACCGCGACCAGATTTGAGGCCGCCCGCAAGGCGCGGCCCTTTTTGTTCCAGTTTTTGAGGAAATGAGCGATGAAGCGCACCTTTCAGCCGAGCAATCTCGTGCGCAAGCGGCGGCATGGTTTTCGGGCCCGCAAAGCGACCGTAGGCGGCCGCAACGTATTGCGCTCGCGCCGCGCCAAGGGCCGCAAGAAGCTGTCCGCCTAAGCGCCCCCCAGAGCGCAATGTCTGCGCCGCGTGTGGCGACGCTAACGAAAAGACGCGATTTTCTCGCCGCGAATAGCGGCAAGCGCGCGGCCATGCCCGGATTCGTTCTGCTCGTCCGCGAGCGCGAGGACGGCGACGACACGATCCGTCTCGGCATTACCGTAACCCGGAAGATCGGCGGCGCCGTCGTTCGCAACCGCATGAAACGGCGGTTCCGGGCGCTGGGCCGGGAAGTCCTTCCGACCCAAGGCATAGCCGGCGCCGATCATGTGCTGATCGGCCGCAAGGGCGGCGTCGAGCGCGATTTCGATTCGCTGCGCGGAGAACTGTCGAAAGCGCTCGATCGCGTGCGATCATGATCGCGAAACTGTTCATCGGCCTTGCCCGTCTCTGGCAGATTGGCCCGTCGGCGATCCTCCCGCCGACCTGCCGGTATCAACCTTCATGTTCGGCCTATGCGATCACGGCATGGTCGCGCTATGGAGCATTCAAAGGCAGCTGGCTCGCGCTTCGGCGAATCCTGCGCTGCCATCCCTGGGGCGGGTCGGGTCACGATCCGGTTCCGTAAAACGAGATTGAAGATATGAAAAATTCCTTTGGGGGGAATTACAGTGGATAGTTCGCGCAACATGATCCTGGCGATCGTGCTTTCGGCGCTGGTGTTGATTGGCTGGAGTTTCCTGTCGGAGCAGATCGCGCCGACCGCGACCGAACCGTCGACCGAATTCGTCGATGGCGAACAGGTGGTCCTGCCGAATCCCGAAGCCGATCCCGCACCGGATTCTCCGGCCGCGCTGCGTGCTCTGTCCGACGTGCTGGCCGAATCGCGCGGCGACCGCATCGTCGTCGAAACGCCGCGTCTCGAAGGCTCGATCAACCTGCGCGGCGCGCGGATCGACGATCTCGTACTGCTCGATTATCGCCAGACGATCGAGGACAATTCTCCGCCGATCCGGCTGCTGACGCCCGAAGGCGTCGAAGCGGCGAACTACGCCCATTTCGGTTGGGCGAGCGAAGATATCGCAACCCCCGACGGCGACACGCTGTGGCAGGCCGATGGCGAGACGCTGGCACCGGGCAGCCCGGTCACGATGCAGTGGCGGAACGGCACGGGCCAGCTGTTCGAGATCATCCTCGAGGTCGACGAGAATTTCCTCTTCTCGGTCGATCAGCGGATCTCGAATGTCGGCGAGGGGCCGGTCAGCGCGCGCAGCTATGCGCTGATCACCCGCACAGGCGAATCGCCCGATCCCGACACCTGGCTCATCCACACCGGCCCGGCCGGCTTCTGGGCCGACGATCTCAACCATATCGATTATGACGATGTGCGCGACGCCGGAACGCAGGGCGAGCGGTTCAGCGTCTCCAATGGCTGGCTCGGTTTCAACGACAAATACTGGCTGACGGCACTCGTCCCCGGCGCGGGAGACACGGCCGACGCGGCCTTCGTGCCGCTTAGCGGCGACCGCTATCAGGCGGTGTTCACCAATGCGCCGGCGGTCGTTCCGGCGGGCCGCGCGATTACCAGCAGCACCAGCTTTTTCGCCGGCGCGAAGGAAACGCTGCTGCTCGAACGCTATGAGGTGGAGCGAGGCCTCAACCAGATCGATCTCTCGATCGACTGGGGCTGGTTCTACTGGTTCGAACTGCCGATCTTCTACCTGCTGCACTGGCTGTTCATGACCGTCGGCAATTTCGGCGTCGCGATCATCCTGATGACCTTCGTCGTGCGCGGGCTGATGTTCCCGATCGCGCAGAAGCAATTCTCCTCGATGGCCGGTATGCGCGCCGTCCAGCCGAAAATGAAGGAGATCCAGGATCGCTACAAGGACGACAAGCCGAAGATGCAGCAGGAGGTGCTCGCTCTCTACCAGCGCGAGAAGGTCAATCCGCTCGCGGGCTGTCTGCCGATCTTCCTGCAGATCCCGATCTTCTACGCACTCTACAAGGTGCTGATGCTGTCGGTCGAAATGCGGCACGAGCCCTTCGCGCTCTGGCTGCAGGATCTGTCCGCGCCCGATCCGCTGACCCCGGTCAACCTGTTCGGGCTGCTCGCCTTCACGCCGCCGAGCTGGCTGGCGATCGGCATCCTCCCGATCCTGCTCGGCATCACCATGTGGCTGCAGTTCAAGCTCAATCCGGCGCAGATGGACCCGACCCAGCAGAAGATCTTCGGCATCATGCCCTGGGTGTTCATGGTCATCATGGCGCCCTTCGCCGCCGGCCTGCAGCTCTACTGGGTGACCTCGAACATCCTCACCATCGCCCAGCAGAAATGGCTCTACAGCCGCGATCCGCGGTTGAAGGAGCAGGCGAAGATGGCGCAGGAATGAAGGGCGGGGAATGACCGACCAGGCCGCCTTGGAGGAAATGGCGCGGAAGACTTTTTCCGGGCCGATCGACTTCCTGAAATCGGCGCCGAGCCTCGAGTTCCTGCCCGATGCCGACCTGCCGGAAGTCGCCTTTGCCGGGCGCTCCAATGTCGGCAAGTCGACGCTTTTGAACGCGCTGACCAACCGCAAGGGGCTGGCCCGGGCATCGAACACGCCGGGCCGGACGCAGGAGCTCAATTTCTTCGAAGTCGGCGATCCGCCGCAGTTCCGGCTGGTCGACATGCCCGGCTACGGCTTCGCCAAGGCGCCGCCGCAGGTCGCCAAACGCTGGCGCCACCTGATCAACGATTTCCTGCGCGGGCGCCCTACCCTCAAGCGCACCCTGATTCTGGTCGACGCCCGCCGCGGCCTGAAGGATATCGACCGCGAACTGATGGAGATGCTCGACGAGGCGGCGGTCAGCTACCGGATCGTGCTGACCAAGTCCGACAAGCTGAAGGACAAGGCCCTCGCCACCACTCAAGCGACGCTCGCCGAACAGGCCAAGGGCCACGCCGCCGCCCATCCGGATATTCTCGCGACATCCAGCGAAAGCGGATTGGGTGTGGACGAACTGCGCAAAGAGGTTATCCAAGCCATCGGCTGACACGCTCGGATCCCGGAAAGGCGACGCATGAAACTGATCATCGGCAACAAGGCCTATTCGTCCTGGTCGATGCGCGGTTGGCTGGCACTCAAACAGTCGGGCGTATCGTTCGAGGAAGTCACGGTCCCGCTCTACGGCGAGGATTGGGAAAAGCGGCGCGAGGGCAACGAATTCGCTGCCTCGTCGGGCAAGGTGCCCGTGCTCTGGGACGGCGATACGGTCGTCTGGGACAGCCTCGCGATCATCGACTGGCTGGCCGATAAGGTCGGGCGGGACCGGTTCTGGCCGAAGGACGAAAGCGCGCGGGGCATGGCGCGCTCGATGGCGGCCGAAATGCATTCGAGCTTTCCCAATCTGCGCCGCGACATGCCGATGAACGTCCGCAAGATCTTTCCGCCGCGGGCGTTCAGCAGCGAGGTTGGTGCCGAACTCGGCCGGATCCTGGAAACCTGGGCGCAGGCGCGCGCTCGCTATGGCGGGGAAAACCCGTTCCTGTTCGGCGATTTCTGCGCGGCCGACATCATGTATGCGCCGGTCTGCACACGGCTCGGCACCTATTCGGTCAAGCTGCCGCCCTTCGCGCAAGGCTATGTCCAGGCCGTACTCGGGCACAGTTGGGTGCGCGAATGGATCGAAGCGGCGCAGGAAGAGCCCTGGACGATCGAACGGTTCGAGGAAGCGCCCGAATAGCGTTCAGTTTTTGAGTCATTGCGAGCGTAGCGAAGCAATCCAGAGCGGTTGACGATGGCGCTTGCGGCTCTGGATTGCTTCGTCGCTCCGCTCCTTGCAATGACGATAAGGAATAGCCAGAAAATTTGATACTCAGCCCCAGTCGAAGTCGCTCCCGTCCTTGCGGCGGAATCCGCGGCCATTCTCCAGATGCATGTCGATGTCCGGATAGTGGCAGTCGCTGGCGGCGGGCCTGCCGATAGCGATGAAGAAACAGCTCTTATCGCTCTCGTTGATCAGCACATGACCGTTGCCGTCATTCTTCGGGAAGGCCGCGCAATCGCCGGGGCGCATCGGCGTACGGCCCGAATCGTCGACGAGCACCGCCTCGCCCGCCAGCATGATCACGAACTCGTCTTCCTCCTCGTGCCAATGCCGTTGGGCCGACCAGGCCCCGGGCTTCAGCTCGACATGGCTGACGCCGAAATCTTCGAGCCTGCCGGGCGGCGCCAGCCTTCGATACCAGCGTTCCTGGACCTGGCTCGCATATTCGGGCGGATAGCCGGTCGCATTGGTCTGCGGGACGGCATCGAGATCGAGCTTGGGCATGGCGGACTCCAGCTAGGCAACGGGATGCAGCCCGGTTACACCCGCCGCCATGAGTGATGCAATCGAGCCGATAGAGCTGCTGAAGGACCTGATCGCCTGTCCGAGCATAACGCCCGAAGAAGGCGGGGCGCAGGCGCTGCTCGGGAAGACGCTGGAAGGGCTCGGTTTCGCGGTCGAGCATATGGTGTCGGGCGATGCGCCCCATGGGCCAGTGCCCAACCTGCTCGCCACCCGGGGATCGGGCGGTCCGCATTTCGCCTTTGCCGGGCACACCGACGTCGTGCCGCCGGGCAAGGGCTGGACCAGCGATCCGTTCATGGCGGAGATCAAGGGCGATCTCCTCTACGGCCGCGGCGCGGTCGACATGAAGGGATCGATCGCGGCCTTTGTCGCGGCCTTAGAGCGGGCCGGTAACCTGCCCGGTACGCTCAGCTTCATCATCACCGGCGACGAGGAAGGTCCGGCCGTGCACGGCACCCGCGCGCTGATGACGCGGATGGCGGAACGCGGGCTCCATCCCGACATGATTCTTGTCGGCGAGCCGACCTCCCAGAACCGGCTCGGCGACACGATCAAGATCGGCCGGCGCGGTTCGGTCAATATGTGGATCGATATCGTCGGCAAGCAGGCGCATGTCGCCTATCCGCACGAGGGCGACAATCCGATCACGCGGTTGTTCCGGATCGGCACCCGGCTGCACGAGCTCGATCTCGACGATGGCGACGAGTGGTTCCAGCCGTCCAATCTCGAAGTCGTCACCGTCGATGTCGGCAATCCGGCGTCGAACGTCATTCCCGGCGAGGCGCATCTGAGGCTCAACATCCGCTTCAACGTGCACCACACCGGCGACGCGCTGGTCGAACAAGTCCGCGCGATCGTCGAGGAAGAGGCCCCCGGCGCCCGGTTCAAGGCGATGGTCTCGGGCGAAGCCTTTCTGACCGAACCCGGACCGCTGACCCATCTGGTCTCCGCATCGATCGCGGAGGCGACGGGCGTAACGCCGGACCTGTCGACCGGCGGCGGCACGTCGGACGCGCGGTTCCTGCACGTCTTGTGCCCGATCGTCGAATTCGGCCTGCTCAATGCGACTATGCACAAGCTCGACGAAGCCGTCGCGATCGCGGACGTCCACAAGCTTGTCGATATCTACCAGGGCGTGCTGCGCCGCGCGCTGAGCTAGATAACCGAACGATGCGCGTCGCCTATCTTGCCTGTGAGCTGACCCTTCCCGATTCGCCGGAACGCAGGCCGGACGCGTTCGAGCATGACCAGATGGCCGACTGTCTCTCCGACGCGTTCGCGCTGCACGGGCACGAGATCGCGGCGATGAGCTGGGACGATGCGACGGTCGACTGGTCGGAATTCGATGCCGCGCTCATCGGATCGACATGGGACTATCAGGACAGGCCCGATGCCTTTCTCGCGCGTCTCGCGCATATCGAGAGCGAAACCCGGCTCTTCAATCCGAGCACGCTGGTTCGCTGGAACAGCCGCAAAACCTATCTGCGCGACCTCGAGGCGGACGGCGTGCGGACCGTCCCGACGCTATGGCTGGACACCTCCGGCGAAACGGACGTGCGGCAGGCCTTCGATGCGCTCGGCAGCGACGATATCGTCCTCAAGCGCCAGGTCGGCGCCAATGCCGAGGGCCAGTTTCGGCTGAAGCGCGGCGACCCGGTTCCGGCCATGCCGCATCCGATGATGGCGCAAACCTTCCTTCCCGCGATCCGGACCGAAGGGGAGCTGAGCTTTATATTCATCGATGGCGACTTTTCGCATGCGCTCGTGAAATCGGCGGCCGAGAGCGATTACCGGATCCAATCCTCCTATGGCGGCCGCGAACGCGCCCATAGCCCGAGCCCCGGCGATATGGCGGGCGCAGCGGCCGTGATCGATTCGCTTGAGGACGCGCCCCTGTATGCCCGTGTCGATATGGTGCGGGGCGCGGATGGCGACCTGTTGCTCATGGAATTGGAGCTGATCGAGCCTTTTCTGTATCCGCTTCAGGGCAAGGGGCTGGGGCCGCGCATCCACGATGCACTCGTCCGACGGTTATCCTGATCGGCCGGTGCGGCGACGCCGATCAGTCTCCGATCAGCCCCGACAGCCAGCGCATGACATTCAGGACGAATTGTCGGTTGTTCGGCGCATCGGGCGAGTTCATCCCGACCCGGACCGTCTCGCCATCCCGAACCCGGCTCTGGGCCGTAAACATGGCGGCTTCGCCGAACACTGCAAACCGGCCCGATCCATGTCGCAACACCGCGCCCTGGATCAGCCCCCGCGCCGAAACCTGCGGCGTATCGTCTTCGAATTCCCAGGCTTCGCTCGGAAGCAGGACGATCCAGTCGTCGGGCATCCGCATCAGGACCTCGACCGGCGCGACTGTGCGGAATGCCTGTCCGGTGAAGCTCGTTACCGAATCCAGGGCTTCGGCGTCATTGCGTCCGCGTATCAGCGGATGGTCGGCCAGCAGTCCCGAAGACAGGTCGAAGGTCAGGGTCCGCGTGTCCGGCTCGGGGCCCCGGGCGAACCCGTTGATGAATATCACGCCGAAAGCCTCGGCAAGCTCGGCCGCGGCGCCGGGAAACGGCATATGATCCGCGATCAGCAGCAGCGCCCCGCCGTCGCTCACCCATCGATCGAGGACCGCGATTTCCTCCGCGCTGAACGCCGAGGGGATGGGCAGATGCCATTCCGCGTCGTGCCCGCCGGACATGGCATTGGCGATGACGAAGATGTCCGCATTTTCGAGCAGGTCGGCGGTAATCGGCTGATCCGAGCCTTGGACGCGAAGCCCGTCGTTCCGGAGCAATTCGGCGAAGGCCTGAAAATTGCCGTCTATCGTGTGATAATTGCCATGCGCTTCATCGACGAGGACGAGCGGCCCCTCCCCTTCGGCATAGGCGGGATTCTCGACTGTCGGCCGCCATGGATCGTCCTCGGAATCCTGGCCCAGCGCCGGAAACGCCGCGAACACCAGACCGGCCATCATGACCAACGCAACGACCGGCGCGCGAACGGCCCGCAGCTTCACATCCATAATCCAACTCCTGCCGAACAGAATTACGACAAATAGCGTAATTTGTGCGGCAGACAAGCTATGCGATCACTCCGACGGTCTTCGCCGCAACACGATATAGAGCGCGCCCCGTCCGCCATGTCGGGGATGGGCGCCGCGCACGGCGGCGATGTGCGGGGCGTGACGCGAGGCGGCCAGCCAGTCGCCGACCGCCGCGCGAATCTTGCCGCGGGTCACGGGTCCCTCCCCCTTGGGCGCGTGCCCGGTGATCAGGAGAACGATGCGGGCGTGCGACGCGATCGCCTGACCGAGCGCGCGATCGAGGCGGTCGTAAGCCGAAGAAAGGCTGTGGCTGTGAAGGTCGATCGTGAAGTCGGGTTCGGCCCGGCCGCGCGTCAGCTTGCGGTCCCAGCTCGCATCGAGCGTCGTGCCGGGGCCCGGCGCGGATTTCCGCTCCGGCAGTTTCGGAACCGCGAACGCGGAGAGATCGGACCGCTCAGTGCTACGCGACGGCGGACTGCCGGGTCTCGGCTGCCTGTCGAGCGGTTCGACGCTTTCGATGACCTTGGCCCAGAGCGCCTGCTCGTCCGCGCTGAGCGTGCGTTTCGCCACCTAGTCGGCGCGCAGCCTTGCGGCGGATGCGGCGGGGATCAGGATATAGGCCTGCCCCCGGCTCGCCATGCCGCTGGCGATCCGATAGGCGTCGTCGCCCGCCCCCCAGAAGGTGTCGAACCGGTTCGCGCCGCGAATCGCGCTGCCGGTATCCTGCGCGACCCACAGACCGTCGGCGACGTCATGTTCGAGATCCAGGAACACCGGCGCGCCGAGCGGCACGAAATCGGGATCGGCGGCGACCGTGGCGCGCGGCGTGACCGGGCGGCCGAGCGAGCCGAGCGGTCCGGGGCCGTCCAGCTCGGTGAAGAAGATGTAGCGGGGATTTTGCTGCATGATCGCGCGGCCCTGCTCCGGATTCTCGCGCAACCAGTCGGCGATACCCTCCGCCGTGGTCTGGCCGTTTTCGAGCAGGCCGCGTTCGCGCATCAGCCGGCCGATGCTCGTATAGGGATAGCCGTTGGTGCCCGCATAGCCGATCCGCATCGGATCGCCATCGGGCAGACGCAGGATGCCCGAACCCTGCACCTGCAGGAAATAGAGATCGACCAGGTCCTCCGCCCAGGCGATTTCGAGGCCCTGGCCGGCGAGCGCGCCGCTTTCGATCGCCGCGCGCGTCAACGTTTCGAGCTGGGGATCGCAATCGCCGGTACAGGCCTCCGGCATATCGGCCGGAACGGCGTAAACCGGCCAGTCATAGCCGTTCCGCCGTTCGCGAGCGGCGGAAATTTCGGGCTCGTAATAACCGGTGGCAAAGGCTCGGCCCGAACCGACTTCGACCGCGCGGAAATGCTCGGCGAAAAAGCGGACCGCATCGCCGCTCCAGCTCTCGGCGGCGCGGCATGGCTCGATCCAGTCGCTTGTCGCCGTCAGTCCGGTCCGTTCCTCCCGGTTCAGAACCGAGGGGCAGGATATGCGAAATGCGGCCAGCGCGCGTACCGCCTGATCGCGCTCGATGTCGAGCGACGCGACGGCAGGGCCGGGGCGAATCCCCTGGCTTGCCGCGTTGCCGCTGACGGGCACGTCCGGCGATGTCTCAGGAGGCGGAACCTGCGGCTCTGCTGGCGCGGGCCGCGACGCTCGTTCGGGTGAGACCGGAATGATCCCGGCACAGGCCGTCAGCGCGAGGGAGAGCAGGAGCGCGCATGCGCCCCGACCCGTCGTCACGCGGCCTCGTCGGTTTCGACCAGCAGCCAGTTGGGATCGGCATCGCGCACGTTGCGCGCGAACGTCCAGATATCGTGCGTCTCCACGGCATCGGACAAAGAGCCGGCGATCACTTCGCCGTCCTTGTCACGGGTAACGCCGGCGATATCGGCATCGAAGCGCAACGTGATCCGTGCCGTGCCCGACCGGAACTCGGCCTTTTCGACCTGCGTCCGCTCGATCGCGACGAGCCGGTTGTCGAGGACATGACCTTCCGCTTCGCGCGCGTCGATCGCCGCATCGAAGGATGCGAGAACCTCTTCGCTCACGAGATGCGAGAGATCGTCCCGATCGCCTTTCCAGAAAGCCTCCAGGATCATCCGATAGGCCGCCTGCGCGCCGATCAGGAATTCGTTGATCTCGAACGACGAGTCGGCAGACGAAATCTTACGAATGCCGGCGGAGGCGGTGGGCGCGACAAGGCCGTCGGCCTCGGCTTCGGCAGCCGGTGCGATGTCTGGAACGCTTTGGGGAACAGGGGTGAGTTTCGGCGGCGCTTCGACCGGCCGCGGCATGCGCGGTTCCTGTTCGTGCCCAGTCCGCTGACCGAGGACGCTAAACAGGCGCAAGCCGACAAATACCGCAACCATCGCCAGAAGAATAATCTCGACCACAAGGCCTCCACTCAAAACTGCCGCCCCTACATAGGCGTCAGTGGAGCGCGTTTCAAATAGGGAATGGCCCGCACGTCCGCTTTTCGCACCATCAATCGGCCAGAGCGGTCAACACGTCGCGGCTGAAAGCGGCGATATCGAACCGCGAACCATCGCCAACGGCATCGAATCCGCGGCGTACGATCACGATGTTACGCTCCGGCACGATCATCACATATTGGCCGCGATTGCCCATCGCCGCATAGGTTCCCGCCGGAAGGTCCTGTTCGCGCCCGAACAGCCAGAATTGCGCGCCATAGCCGACACCGCCCCGCCCCGTCGGCTGATCGGGAGCCGGAGTCGCGACATAGGCGGACCATCCCTCGGGGAGCAGCCGTTCACCCTGCCACACGCCATCGTTCAGATAGAGCAATCCCAGCCGCGCCAGATCGCGCGCCGTCGTCCAGACCTGGCTCGAAAGGATGAAATTGCCCTGCCAGTCGGTTTCCGGCGTGGTCCGGGTCATGCCGATGCGCCAGAGCAGTTCGGTAAAGGGATAGGCAAGCGCCCGCTCCCCATCGCTCAGCGCCGAACGCAAGGCGCGCATCGCCAGCAACGTATCGTTATTCGCATACCGCCAGCGCGTACCGGGCGCCGCCTCGAGCGGCAGGCCCGGAATCGAATCGGTAACAAGCTGGCCGCCGAAATACACGTCATCGGTCCGGTTGCCCGCGAACGGGCTCCACAAGCCGCTGCTCATATGGAGCAGATGGTGCCAGTTGATCGCTGCGCGCGGGTCTCCGGGTGTCTGCCATGCGGGCACCGGCGCCGGTTCTTCGAGATCGACGATGTCCTGATGGACGGCTCGTCCGATCACGGTGGCCGCGATACTCTTGGCGACCGACCAGGTCCGTTGCGGCCGGTGAATATTATAGCCCGTCCGATAGCGCTCGCCGACGATGTGGCCGTTCTGCACGACGAGCACCGCGGTGGTCTCGGTGCCTTCGCCATAGGTCATCCGGTCCAGCGCCGCACCGAGCAGGGCATCGAGCGCGGCCTCCTCGCCGGCCGGGAGTGCGCGCAAAGCAGCGGCATCGCCCTGCGGCCACGGCAAGACATCGATTCCGGACAGGTCACGCATGTGGAGCTCGACCGCCAGCCCCGGTGGCCGGATTTCGCCCTCCGGATCGGCGCCGGTCGGCAATTGCGCGCAGCCCAGATGCGGCCGCCACTGCGCCACCCGCGGCGGCATATCGTCCGCGAAGCGCACGGATACGCGTTGACGCTCGCGATCGATTGCGGCCGGCAGGCTGTCGATCAGCGAGCGGTATCCGGGGTAGATCCGCGTCAGATCGTCGGCCGCGACTTCGGCCTCCGTCTGCCCCGCATTGAAGATGCCGCTGCACAGAAAGGCCGCCTTGTAGCCCGCGGCGATCGCCAGATCGTGCGGCGAATGATCGTCATTCTGGGCATGCGCCGTGCCTCCGGCCGCGATCAGGGCGAACAATCCGATAGTGAACGTGCGATAGGCCATGGCCGCACAGTGCCGCCTCGCCTTTCCCCTGACAAGGCGGTCCGAACCATTGCCCTGTTCGCGCCCTGCTGCTAGCGGGCATGCCGAAACCCGCGCTATCATGCGCTCTTTTCCAGTCTTTTATTTGAGGTTTACGACTATGGCCGACGAACAGGGTGTCGCTCCCGACCAATCCGCAGCCGGAGACGCGCCCAGCGCGAATATCTTGGCGCAATATGTGAAGGATCTCTCCTTCGAAAACCCGAACTCGCCGGGCATCTATCAGGCCAATGAAACGCCGAAAATCGACGTCCAGTTCAATATCGGCAGCGACGCCGCGGGCGAAGGCGTTTGGGAAGTCATGCTGAAAATGGATGTGAGCGCCAAGCTCGAACAGGGCACGGCGTTTCAGGTCGAACTCGCTTATGCCGGGCTGTTCGCGCTCTCGAACATACCCGATCAGCAACGCGAGGCATTCCTTCTGGTCGAGGCGCCGCGCATCCTCTTTCCCTTCGCCCGGCGCATCCTGGCGGACACCGTTCGCGACGGCAACTTTCCGCCGCTGATGCTCGAGCCGATCGACTTCGCCGCGCTCTACATGCAGCAAAAGGCCCAGATGGCGCAGGGCGGTTCGGACAATGTCGATATCGATTCGCAGCTCGGCCAGGCCTGATCCGGCGATGAGCGGGCCAGGCACAGGGGCCGGCCGGACGCCATGAATCTGATCCGGGCAACCGGGACGATCGGCGGCTTGACCATGGTCAGCCGCATTGCCGGGTTCGTGCGGGATATGCTGCTGGCCCGGATTCTCGGGCCGGGCATGGCGGCCGACAGTTTTTTCGTCGCGTTCCAGCTGCCCAATATCTTCCGGCGGCTGTTCGCGGAGGGCGCCTTCGCGGCGGCTTTCGTACCGCTGTTCAGTCGCAAGCTGGGCAAGGACGGCGAGCTTGTGGAGGCCGAACGCTTTTCGAGCGAAGTCGTCTCGGTCTTCGTGCCGGTCCTCATCCTGTTCGTCGCGCTGTTCGAGATCGCGATGCCGGCGATCATCTGGCTGATGGCGAGCGGCTTTCAGGAGGTGCCGGGCAAGTTCGAGCTCACCATTGCGCTGGCGCGGATCACCTTTCCCTATCTCTTCCTGATCAGCATGGTCGCGCTGCTCGCCGCGATCCTTAATTCCATGTCGCGCTTCGCGGCGGGCGCGAGCTTTCCGATCCTGCTCAACCTCGTGCTGATCGCGGCGCTGCTGATCGGCGACGACGCGTCGATCCTGATCGGCGATTATGTCCGGGGTCCCGATGGCGAAGACATTGTTGTCGCCTATTTCCTTGCCGGCGGTGTCGCCCTCGGCGGTGTCGTCCAGCTGCTCTGGCTGTGGTTCTGGACGAAGCGCAGCGGCTTCAAACTGCGCCTGCGCCGCCCCCGCCTGACCAAGGATGTGCGCGAACTCGGCGTCATCATTCTGCCGGCGGCGTTCGGCGCGGGCGTCTATCAGATCAGCCAGCTCGTCCAGCTGTTCTTCGCGACCCAGCTGCCCAGCGGCTCGGTCAGCCATCTCAACTTCGCCGACCGGTTGAACCAGTTGCCATTGGGCGTCATCGGTATCGCCCTGGGCACGGCGATCCTCCCCGCCCTCTCCCGCCATATCGGCGCCGACGACAAGGCCGAAGCCGACCGGGTCCAGTCCAACGCGATCGAACTCGCGATGCTGCTGACCTTCCCGGCGGCGGCCGCGCTGATGATTTGCGCGCCGGCCTTTGTGAACGCCTTTTTCCTCGGCGGGCAATTCGATGCCGAGGATGCGCGGATCACGAGCAACGTCCTCACCGCGCTTGTCGCCGGGCTCCCGGCCTATGTGCTGATCAAGGTGCTGACCCCGGCCTTTTTCTCGCGCAAGGACACACGCACGCCGGTCTACGCGGCGGCGATCGTGCTCATTTTCTTCATCACTTTCAACGCGCTGCTGATCGATCGTCTCGGTATTGTCGGCATCGCCTCGGCGACTGCGATCGGCGCCTGGCTCAACGTCGCCATACTCTACACGATCCTGTGGAAACGCGGCTATTACCGGCTCGACACGGGACTGATCCGGCGGCTGTTCAGCCAGTTGCTGGCGACGGGTGCGATGGCCGCCCTGCTCCTTTATCTCGTCCCCCCGTTGAGCGACTGGTTCGGTGGCAGCGTGATCGAGCGCGTCGTCTCCATCGCCGCACTGGTCAGCGCCGGAATGCTCGTCTATTTCGGCGCCGCGGCGCTCACCGGCGCCATCGATCGATCCAAGATCGCGTTGCTCCTCAAGCGAAAGGCTACAAGTTGATGCGCGTCGTTTCCGGCATCCAGCCCACCGGCAATCTCCATCTCGGCAATTATCTCGGCGCGATCGTGAACTGGGTGAAGATGCAGGATGAGGGCGAGTGCCTGTTCTTCCTCGCCGATCTCCACGCGATCTCGCTGCCGACCGATGCCGCCGAGCTCAGCGCGAGTACGCGCGAGATGGCGGCCGCGCTGATCGCTTCGGGCATCGATCCGGACCGTGCGGTCCTGTTCAACCAGGCGCGCGTTCCCGCCCATGCCGAGCTGCAATGGCTGCTTTCGGGCACCGCGCGGATGGGCTGGCTCAATCGCATGACCCAGTTCAAGGAGAAATCCGGCAAGAATCGCGAGGGCTCCTCGATCGCGCTGTTCGCCTATCCCGTGCTCCAGGCGGCGGACGTGCTGCTCTATCGCGCGACCCATGTGCCGGTCGGCGAGGACCAGAAGCAGCATCTCGAACTCGCGCGCGACATCGCCGAAAAGTTCAACTTCGACACGGGGACCGAGACCTTCATCCTGCCCGAACCCTATATCGGCAAGACGGCGGCGCGGATCATGTCGCTGCGCGACGGGTCCGCGAAAATGTCCAAGTCCGATCCGTCCGACATGAGCCGGATCAATCTTGCCGACGATGCCGACACGATCGCCAAGAAGGTCCGCAAGGCCCGGACCGATCCCGATCCCCTCCCCGAAACGATGGACGGCCTCGAAGGCCGACCCGAAGCGCGCAATCTGGTCGCGATTTACGCGGCGCTTTCGAACATGGCCCCCGATGCCGTGCTGAACGAATTCGCCGGCAAGGGTTTCGGCGACTTCAAGCCAGCGCTTGCGGATTTGACAGTTTCGGTGCTCGAGCCCGTTTCCGAGCGGTTCAATATGCTGAGGAAAGATACCACGGCCATCGATTCCATTCTGGAAGCCGGAGCGGAAAAGGCCGCGGTGGCAGGAGCGCCCGTCCTCGCGGATGCGTACCGCGCGCTGGGTCTGCTCAGCGGCCGTTAACAATTGTCATGTTCACCTAACGTTCAATTCTCGTTCATGCGCGTTGGTATATTCCTGCAAGTTATTATATCGATGGTGTAATCGCTTTCGGAGACTTGTCATGTCACGGAAAATTCTCGCTTTGGCCGCGCCGCTCGCGCTGCTTGCCGTCGCGGCCTGCACAACGCCCTTCCGGGCCGATGTGGCGCGCTTCCAGCAGATGCCCGCTCCGCAGGGCCAGAGTTTCTACATCCAGCCCGCCGAAGAGGGCAAAGCCGACAGCCTCGAATTCGCCACCTACGCCAATCTCGTGTCGGCCGAACTCGGCGACTATGGCTATACGCCGGCAAACTCGCCTCAGGACGCCACGCTCGTCGTCACCATGGACTACGGCGTCGACGATGGGCGCGAACGGATCGTGACAACGCCGGGCTCCTACCGCGGATATTGGGGGCATCGCTCGCTCTTCTACAGCCCCTATTACAGCCGGCTGAGATGGCGCTCGCCCTATTATTACGGCTGGTACGATCCGTTCTTCGACAGCGGGTTCGGCTATCCCCGCGTGCGCAGCTACACGCTCTACACGAGTGAACTCGACCTCCGGATCGCGCGGATCGCGGATGGCGAGCCGGTGTTCGAAGGTCGCGCGCGGGCCCGGTCCCGCAACGATGCGCTGACCGAACTGGTGCCCAATCTGGTCGAAGCCATGTTCACCAACTTCCCCGGCAATTCCGGCGAGGAAGTGCGAATCACGGTGCTGCCTCCCGAGGACCGCTAACGCGCACTGTCACGGAAAAGAGAAACGGCGCCGTTCCCAGGAGGGAGCGGCGCCGTTTTGCTGTCCGGCGTCTAGTTTTCGAGTTTGCGCAGCAGCGAGCGGACATCCGAATCGAGCTCGCTGTCCGCGGCGCGCAATTCCTTGATCCGCTTGATCGCGTGGATCACCGTCGTGTGATCGCGGCCGCCGAAGCGCCGCCCGATCTCGGGCAGTGATCGCGGCGTCAGCCGCTTCGCCAGATACATGGCAACCTGGCGCGGCCGCGCGACTTCGCGGGCGCGCCGCGCCGACGTCATCTCGGCATGGCGGATCCCGTAATGCTCGCAGACGCTGCGCTGGATTTCGTCGATCGTGATCCGGCGCTGCGAATGCCGCAACAGATCGGCGAGCGTTTCCTGCGCAAAGGCGAGATCGATCGGCCGCTTCGAAAGCAGCGAATAGGCGACGACCCGGGTCAGCGCGCCTTCGAGTTCGCGGATGCTTGCCGAGAAACGCTGGGCGAGAAAATCGGCGACGTCCTGCGGCATGTCCGCCTGCGGCATCTGCGCGAGCTTGTGGCCGACGATGCGGCGGCGATGATCGAGATCGGGCTGGCGCAGATCGGTGACGAGCCCGCCGGCGAGCCGCGACGCGATCCGCTTGTCGACGGCACCGAGCTCGTGCGGCGGGCGATCGGCGCTGATCACCAAGCGGTGGCCGGTCGCGATTATCTCGTTGATTGTATGGAAGAATTCTTCCTGCGTTGCTTCCTTGCCGGCGATGAACTGGACATCGTCGACAAGCAGCAGATCCGCCGAGCGGAGCTTCTGCTTGAAGCCGATCGTATCCTTTTCGCGCATCGCCGAAACGAACTCGTACATGAACTTTTCGGCCGACATGTAGAGCACGTTCGAGCGCGGTTTTTGCCGCAGGAACTCGTGGCCGATGGCATGCAGAAGATGCGTTTTGCCGAGCCCCGTGCCGGCATGGATATAGAGCGAACTGAACATCGGCACGCCGGCGTCCGCCATCATGCGCGCCGCGTTGAAGGCCACCTCATTGGCCGTTCCGGTGACGAAGTTCGAAAAGACATAGCGATTCTCGAGCGGCGTCCCGATGCTGTCGCCGCTGGTGCCGGAGAGCTGTTCGGTCGGCGGCAGGACATCCTCCTCGCCAACGATGAACAGGGCCGGACGCGAAGCGCCTTCGGCGGCGACGATATCGATTTCGCGGACACTCGGCACGGTCGCGCGCCATGCATAGCGGAGACGATCGGAATAATGTTCGCGAACCCAGTCCGCCATGAAATGCGAAGGCAGTTCGAGTCGAACCTGACCAGCCTCTTCGTCGAAGCCGATCAGCTTCATGGGCTTCAGCCAATGATCGAAAGTCCGGGCGCCGAGATCGCGTCGCAGGCCGTTCCGGATCGCTTCCCAAGCCGCTTCGAAAGGTTCGTGCGTGTTCACGATGTCGGTGTCAGTATCTTCGAGACCTGTATCATGCCGCACGCAACAACCCTCCCCTTACGCATCTCTATCCTCAGCAAGCCCGACTCTTGTTTCAGTCTGGGTCTCGCCAGTCGTCGGACACAAAAAAGGTCTAGCGAAAATCCCCATTTTCGCATCGCACTCTTTCCTGGCGACTGTGTCGGCCGGGAAGAATCGCTACCGGCCGAGAGACTGTTTGATGAATTGTTAATGCGCCCAAAGCAAGGGGGTGCGCCGTCAAAAAAATGAAATAATTGGGGTTGACACGGAGAGCTGCCAGTCTCGTCCTATTGACCCTTATCGTATTGGTTTTATTGTATTTTTTACGAACCATTACGCTGCGCAAACGATTCCGAATTCGCGCGACTCGTTGAGATTCCAAGTGTAACGATTCTGAAAAAAATTTTTCCCGGTCACCGTCCGTATCGACTGGCCCGGTCGCGCTCGCGAAACGCGGTTATTTGATCGCGGCGATGCGCTTCGAGAGCCGCGACAGTTTCCGCGCGGCGGTATTCTTGTGGAAGATGCCCTTGGAAACACCGCGCGCCAATTCCGGCTGCATGGCCTGGAGCGCTTCGGTTGCCTGCTGTTTGTCACCGGCTTCGACGGCCGACTCGACCTGCTTGATGAAGGTGCGGATGCGGCTCACGCGATTGGTGTTCACAACAGCGCGCCGATTGTTACGGCGAATACGTTTCTTGGCCTGCGGCGTGTTGGCCATAATAAACCTCGATCATGTCAAAATAAAAAGGTGCAGCACCTGCCGCACCGAAAGCGCATGGCACCTAGCTATGACGGCGCCTGAGGTCAAGTGGAGAGACAAGATTTCAACGCTGGCATCGGGGGCAGTAAAAGGTCGAACGGCCGCCATCGACTCGCCGTCTGATCGGGCCGCCGCACCCGCATGATTCCCCTTCCCGGCCATAGGCCCGCCACCGCTTGAAGAAATAACCCAGTTCGCCATCGGGCTGGGCGTAATCGCGCAGGCTCGACCCGCCGGCGTCAATCGCCGCGGCGATAATCTCGCGCACGGCCGACACGAGCCGCTCCAATCGCGCCGCCCGGATGCGCCTCCCCGCAGTGCCCGGTGCGATCCGCGCCTGATGCAGCGCCTCGCAGACATAGATATTGCCGAGACCCGCCACGACATGCTGATCGAGCAACAGCGATTTGACCGGGCCGGACCGGCCGGCAAAGGCGGCGGCCAGATAGGACGCCGTGAAGTCGGGACCCAGCGGCTCGGGCCCGAGTTTCGCGAAGGGCGGGAACGCGGCAAGCGAATCGGTACGCACCAGATCGAGCGAACCGAACCGCCGCGGATCATTGAGCGACAGGCGTCGTCCCGACGCCGTTTCGACCAGAAGGTGATCATGCGCGCCGATCTCGTCCGGCTCGAGCCGCCAGCGGCCCGACATGCCGAGATGGAAGATCAGCGTATCGCCCCGATCGGTATGGATGAGGCCGTATTTCGCGCGGCGGCTCAGTCCCGTCACCGTGGCTCCCGTCATGCGCTGGCGCAGATCGGGCGGGATCGGGCGCCGGAGATCGGGCCGCCGCGGTTCGACCAGCGCAAGCCTCTGCCCCCGCAGCACGGGATCCAGACCGCGGACAGTCGTCTCTACTTCGGGAAGCTCAGGCATGTCTTGCAGCTAAGATGCGTTTGCGGGCGCGGCAAGGCTTGGCTAGAGGAACAAGCCTTCCCATCTGGCGAACGAGCATGAACGAAGAAAACGTTTCCTTTGGCTATGAAGACATAGCGCCCGACGAAAAGACGCGCCGCGTCGGCGGGGTCTTCTCCAACGTCGCCGCGCGCTACGACCTGATGAACGACGCCATGTCTGGCGGCATGCACCGGCTGTGGAAGGATCGGTTCGTCCGCCGGGTGAAGCCGCGCGCCGGCGAGGCGATTCTCGACATGGCCGGGGGGACGGGCGACATTGCCTTCCGCCTCGCGAAATCGGACGCCGCGGTAACGGTCGCCGATATCAACGCCGAAATGCTGCAGATCGGCATGGATAGGGCGGATAAGCGGGGGATCGACGGATTGGTCTGGGCGCAGGAAAACGCCGAAGAGTTGAGCTTCGCCGACAAGAGCTTCGATGCCTATACGATCGCGTTCGGCATCCGGAACGTCACCCATATCGAAAAGGCCCTCATGGAAGCGCATCGGGTGCTCAAACGCGGCGGCCGATTTTTCTGCCTCGAATTTTCGACGACGCTGTGGCCGGGCTTTGCCGAAGCCTACGATCTCTATTCCCACAGGATCGTGCCCAAGATCGGCCAAGCGCTGGCCAAGGACGAAGACAGCTATCGCTATCTGATCGAATCGATCCGCCGCTTCCCCGACATGGCACGCTTCAAGACGATGATCGAAGAGGCGGGCTTCGTCCAATGCACGGTAGAGCCGATGCTGGGCGGCCTGGTCGCCATCCATAGCGGCTATCGGATTTGACCCGTCCGCGCACGCATATCTGGCGGCTGCTGAAATGGGGCCGGACGCTCGCGCGGCATGGCGCGCTGAGCGGAATCGAACGCGATCCGCTCACGCCGGCGCCGGTCAAACGCATGATCCGCATCGCGCGCTTCGGCGCCCGGGTTCCCAGACAGCCCGCCTATGCCGACGCTTTGCAGGCGATCGGGCCAGCGGCGATCAAGCTCGGCCAGACCCTCGCGACACGCCCGGACCTGGTCGGCGAGGAAGCGACGCACGACCTGTTGCGGCTTCAGGACCGGTTGCCGCCCGTCCCGTTCGAACAGATCGAAGAGACCATCGCCCGCTCGTTCGACCGGCCGATCGACCAGCTGTTTGCGAGCATCGAGCCCGAAGCGGTCGGCGCGGCTTCGATCGCACAGGTCCACAAGGCGGTCACGACCGATGGCCGGACCGTCGCGATCAAGGTTCTGCGTCCGGGCATCGAGAAGATATTCGCGCGGGATATCGAAACCTATGAATGGGCGGCAGCGCAAGTCGAGGCGATGGGCGGCGAGCTCGCCCGGCTTCGCCCCCGCCTGACCATCGAAACCTTCAAGCGCTGGACCGCGCGTGAACTCGATCTGCGGCGCGAAGCGGCCTCCGCATCGGAACTGGCCGACGGCATGGAAGCCGAGCCCGATTTCGTCATTCCCGAGATCGACTGGCAGCGGACCGGCGGGCGGGTCATGACGCTGCAATGGTTCGACGGGATCAAGATCTCCGATCGGAAAGCGCTCGACGCCGCCGGCCATGACCGCAAGGCGTTGGCGACGAAACTCGTCCGCGCCTTTTTGCGGCAGGCGATTTCGGAGGGCTTTTTCCACGCCGATCTTCACCAAGGCAATCTTTTCGTATTGCCCGACGGCAAGATCGGCGCGATCGATTTCGGCATCATGGGTCGGGTTGACCGTCGCGCGCGCCTCTGGCTGGCGGAGATTCTCTACGGCCTGATCACCGGCAATTATCGCCGCGTGGCCGAAATCCATTTCGAGGCCGGCTATGTGCCGCCGCATCACGATGTCGCCGAGTTTGCAACGGCGCTGCGCGCGGTCGGCGAACCGATACGCGGACTGCCGGTAAAGGACATCTCGATCGGGCAGATGCTCGACGGATTGTTCGGCATCACCCGCGATTTCGACATGCCGACGCAGCCGCATCTGCTGCTGCTGCAGAAGACCATGGTGATGGTGGAAGGCGTGGCGACCAGCCTCGATCCCGATATCAACATGTGGGAAACGGCCAAGCCCTTCGTCGGCGAATGGCTTCGCAGCGAGTTGGGGCCGGAGGCGGCGATCGCCGACCGGATCAGGGACGATCTCAACACGCTGGCGCGGTTTCCGGAACTGGTCCGGCGACTGGAAGCGGAGATTCCGAATCGCGGGGCCGCGCCCCCGACGCCGCCCTTGCGGGAAGTCGAGGTCGTGACGATCGGAAATGGATGGAGATATTGGCTGGTCGCGATGTTGGGCGCCGGCCTCGGTTTGGCAGGGAGTTGGTTTTGGTTTTTAGCGTGAATGGGTTTCGCAAGCTGCTGAAAGATCAGGCGGAGAAGCCGCAAAGGCCGGACAAAGGCGGCGTCATATACAAACCGCTCGAACCGCTGGGCGAGCGCCTCGCAGCATGGCGGACCGTCATCGACGACCCGCGTCAAATCGCAATCTACGACCGCGTGGCCGAAAGCATCGATCCGGAGCGCTATGCGGCACTGCAAAAGAAATATGCCGCGCAGATTCGCGAAAACGACCAACGCGCGACGACGAAATATCTCGATCTCGCTCCCTGGTTCATGATCCATTCGCGCCTCGTCAGGCTGCTCGATCTCGACCGCCGGCCGCCCTGCTCGATTCTCGATATCGGATCGGGCGGCGGTCAGTTCCTCGCTATCGCCAAGGCCTATGGCCATCGGACGCTCGCCTTCGACATGCCGGAGCCCGATCATTATCGCGACCTGCTCGCACTGTTCGGGATCGACAGGGTCGAGGGCGCGGTGGAACTGGGCAAAGCATTGCCGGCCGCGATCGGAAAGTTCGACCTGATCGTCATCAACGGCCAGGTATTCGATGTGTTCGAGGATCGGTCCAGACGCTGGAGATTGCCGGAATGGGCAGGCTTCATCCGCCATCTTTGCGCCCATCATCTCGATTATCCGGCGGAGCTGTTCATCGGCCTCAACAAATCCGACGGACCGACCGGTACCGAGGAATTCTACTGGCCGCTCGTCGAGCTCGCGGAAAAGCACGGCGCTGTCGTCGATCGCAGATATGCAACGATGGATTTCAAGCTCGAACGTCCGCTGACGCTCGACGGGATCGACGCCGTAGAATGGAAACCGCCATCGCCGCGATGACTCGACAATATCGCTCCGAATGCGCACATCGTCCGGCATGAACGGCAAACGCATCCTGCTCGTGATCGGCGGCGGCATCGCCGCCTATAAATCCTGCGAGCTGATCCGGCTGATCCGCAAGGCGGGCGGCGCGGTGAGCTGCGTGCTCACCGATGGCGGCGCGCAGTTCGTCACGCCGATGACGCTGGCCGCGCTGTCCGAGGAACAGGTCTATACGAGTCTTTGGGACCTGAAGAACGAAGCCGAAATGGGGCATATCCAGCTTTCGCGCGAAGCCGATCTCATCGTCGTCTGTCCGGCTACGGCCGATCTGATGGCCAAGATGGCGGCGGGTATCGCCGACGATCTGGCGACGACGCTTTTGCTCGCTACGGACACGCCGGTGATGGCGGTCCCGGCGATGAACGTGCGCATGTGGGAACATGCAGCCACCCGGCGCAATGTCGAGCGGCTGCGGGAAGACGGCGTGATCGTGCTGCATCCCGACGAAGGCCCGATGGCCTGCGGCGAATATGGCGAAGGACGGCTGCCCGAGCCCGAAGCGGTTTTCGGAGAAATCGAGCATTTGCTGGACAGCAACGGCGCGGCCCAGGCGCGGCCTCTGGCCGGCAAACATGCCGTCGTTACCGCCGGACCGACCCATGAGCCGATCGACCCCGTTCGCTACATCGCCAACCGTTCATCCGGGCAGCAGGGCTATGCGATCGCCGGCGCGCTGGCCCGGCTCGGCGCGGACGTCACCCTCGTCTCCGGCCCGGTATCGCTCGAAACGCCGCGCGGCGTGAAACGGGTCGATATAGAGACTGCGCTGGAAATGGAGGCTGCGGTCGACGAGGCGCTACCCGCCGATGTCGCGATACTGGTGGCCGCCGTCGCCGACTGGCGCGCGGAATCATCGCCGCGCAAGATCAAGAAGGGCGAAGCCGGCGGGACGCCGCAACTCGACCTGATCGAGAATCCCGACATTCTCGCCGGGCTGAGCCGCAGCGACAAGCGGCCCGGCTTGCTGATCGGCTTCGCCGCCGAAACCGACAAGGTGGTCGGCTATGCCAAGGCCAAGCTCGATCGCAAAGGATGCGACTGGATCGTCGCCAACGATGTGTCGGGGCCAAAAGGACAGAGCGTCATGGGCGGCAGCGAAAACAGCGTCCATGTGATCACCGCCGACGGCGTCGAAAGCTGGGCGCAGATGCCGAAGCGCGACGTCGCCCGCAAACTCGCCGAAAGGATTGCCGATGCGCTTGCCTGATATCGCCATCCAGCTGAAACGGCTGGAGCATGGCGAGGGCCTTCCCATGCCCGCCTATGCCAGCGACGGCGCTGCGGGCATGGATGTCGTGGCGGCCGAGGATTTCACGCTCGAACCCGGCGCGCGGATGGCGGTGCCCAGCGGCTTCGCGATCGCGATCCCCGAGGGCTTTGAAGTGCAGGTGCGCCCGCGTTCGGGACTGGCCCTCAAACAGGGCGTGACCTGCCTCAATACGCCCGGCACGATCGACAGCGATTATCGCGGCGAAGTGAAGATCATCCTCGCCAATCTGGGCAACGAACCCTTTTCCGCGCTGCGCGGCGAGCGCATCGCCCAGCTCGTGCCCGCTCCCGTCCAGCGCGCGGTGCTGACCGAAGTCGACACACTCGACGATACCGAAAGAGGATCAGGCGGGTTCGGCTCCACCGGCCGATGACGCTCACCGACGAGCAGCTTGAGCGCTACGCCCGCCATATCGTCCTCAAGGAGATTGGCGGCGAAGGGCAGAAGAAGCTCCTCAGCGCGACCGTCGCGATCGTCGGCGCGGGCGGGATCGGTTCGCCGCTGATCCAGTATCTCGCCGCGGCCGGCGTCGGCCGGTTGCGGATCATCGACGACGATTCCGTGGCGCTGTCCAATCTCCAGCGGCAGACGCTGTTCGGGACGGACGATATCGGAGCCGACAAAGTGGCGCGCGCGGCCAAGGCCGTTGCACGACTTAATCCCGACATCGTGGTGGAAACGCTCGATCAGCGGCTGACCACCGAGAATATCGAGAGCTTTCTCGACGCCGCGGACGTCATCGTCGACGGCTCCGACAATTTCGAAACCCGGCTGCTCGTTGCCGACACAGCCTGTGGCCGGCACATCCCCCTTGTTTCGGCCGCGATCGGCCAGTTCGAGGGGCAGCTCGGGACTTTTCGCGGTTGGGAACCGGATAAACCCTGTTACCGTTGTTTCGTCGGTGCCGATCCCGACCGGCCCGATATCAGCTGCGCGGACCAGGGCGTGCTCGGTGCGCTGGCCGGCATCATGGGCAGCATGGCGGCGATGGAAACGATCCGCCAGATCACCGGCTTCGGCGAAGACACGGCCGGCAAGCTGCTGCTGTTCGACGCGCTGAGCCTGCGCGCGCGAACGCTGACGCTTCCGAAGGATCCGGGATGCCCGATATGCGCGGCCTGACCATCATCCTGGCGAGCGACGATTCCGAGCGATTGTACTCCGCCCTGTCGATCGCAGCCGCGCATGCCGCCACCGGCGCAAGCACCCGCATTTTCCTCGAAGGCCGATCGGTTGCCTTGCTCGCCGAGCGCTCGCCCGCACCCCGCGACGCCGACCGCAATGCCGGCGGTCTCCCGACACTCGCCGAAATCCGCGCGGAATCTACCCACCTCGGCGTCCGGCTGATCGCTTGTCAGGGCGGCATGGCACTGGCAGAATTGGAGATCGGCCAGCTGGGACCGGACGTGGAAGCCGGCGGTCTGGTCGGGCTGATGACGAGCCTCGGGGATGATCGGCTCATCACTCTTTAGGGGGAGAAACGCCATGACCTTACCCGTTACCGCCGCCCTCGCCGTTGCGATGGGCACGCTCCTGCTGCTGCTCGCGATCGATACGGTGCGCCAGCGCTTCCGGACGAGCACCGCGCACGGGTTCGGGGACGATCAGCGACTGACCAGCGCCTGCCGGTCGCACGGCAATCTCGCCGAACATGCGCCGATCGTCATCATCCTCGTCGCACTGCTCGAACTGAGCCGCGCCGACCATATGGGCCTGATGATCGCGTCGGGCGTGTTCATCGTCGCCCGCCTGCTGCACGTCCACGGGCTCTATAATCCCAAGCCCGACGGCGGCCCGCCGCTTACCCGCGCGCTGGGCGTCATCCTGACCTGGATCGTGATGGCGGTGCTGATCGGCTGGACGCTCTGGCTGCTATCGGGACATCTCGGCTAGCCGCTCAGGAATCCGCCTTCTTCTTGGCCGCGGGCTTCTTTTTCGCCGGCGCCTTTTTCTTTTTGGCGGGCGCCTTGCGCTTCTTCTTCGCCGGGCCCTTCGCCGCGCGTTCGTCGATCAGCTGTGCCGCTTCCTCCAGCGTCAGCTCGTCCTTGTCGACGGTCTTGGGAATCGTCGCATTGGTCGTGCCGTCGGTGACATAGGGGCCGTAGCGCCCGTCCATCAGCTTGATCTCTTCCTCGGTACGCGGATGCTTGCCGAGAACCTTGAGCGGCTCGCGTGCCCCGCGCCCTCGTCCGCCCTTGGTCTTGGCTTCGGCGATCTTCACGACCGCCGCGTTCATGCCGATCTCGAAAACTTCCGCCGTGGTCTCCAACTTCGCATATTTGCCGTCATGGCGAAGATAGGGCCCGTACCGCCCGATCGCCGCCTCGATCTCCTTGCCCGTTTCCGGATGCTCGCCGACTATCCGCGGCAATGACAGCAGCTTGAGCGCCATCTCGAGATCGACATCGGCGCGGGCCACATCCTTGGGGATCGACGCACGCTTCGCTTCCTTGCCCTCGCCGCGCTGGACATAGGGGCCGAAGCGGCCCGTCTTGAATTCGATATCCTCATCGGTCTCGGGATCTTTGCCGAGAACCTCGTCTTCGCCATGATCTTCGCTCTCGCCGCCGCGCTGACCGAACTGGCGCGTATATTTGCACTCGGGATAGTTGGAACAGGCGATGAAGGCGCCATAGCGCCCGCCGCGCAGCGCCAGCCGCCCTTCGTTGCAGCGCGGGCAGAGGCGCGGATCGGAGCCGTCTTCCTGTTCGGGGAAGAGCAAAGGTTCGAGAAACTTGTCGAGTTCGGCGGTGATGTCCGACGGCTTCTGCTCCATCACCTCGTCGGTCTTCGGCTTGAAGTCCTGCCAGAAGGCGGCGAGGATTTCCTGCCATTGCGCACGACCGCCCGAGATATCGTCCAGCTCTTCCTCGAGCCCCGCCGTGAAATCGTAGCTCACATAGCGTTCGAAGAAACGCTGGAGGAACGACGTGACGAGCCGCCCGCTTTCCTCCGGGAAGAAGCGGTTCTTCTCGACCCGCACATATTCGCGGTCCTTGAGCGTCTTGAGAATCGAGGCATAGGTGGACGGACGGCCGATGCCGAGCTCCTCCATCTTCTTGACGAGGCTCGCTTCGGAATAGCGCGGCGGCGGCTGGGTGGAATGCTGCTCGGCCGCGACGCCCTTTTTCGCCGGCGCGTCGCCCTTGTTCATCACGGGCAGGAGTTTCGAATCCTCGTCGCCGTCATCGTCGCGGCCCTCGGTATAGAGCGCCATGAAGCCCGGGAATTTGACGACCTGGCCGGTGGCGCGCAGCGCGGTCTGGCCGGTGCCCTCTTCCATCTCGACCGTCGTACGCTCGAGCCGGGCCGATGCCATCTGGCTCGCCAGCGCCCGCTTGAAGACCAGTTCGTAGAGGCGGGCGTGATCGCCGCCGCCGGCCTTGTCCCGCGAGAAATCGGTCGGGCGGATCGCCTCATGCGCTTCCTGCGCATTCTTCGCCTTGCTCTTGTAGACGCGCGGCTTGTCCGGGACGTAGCTCGCGTCATAGCGGTTCGCGATCGCACCGCGCGCCGCGGAAATCGCCGAGCCATCCATCTGCACGCCGTCGGTCCGCATATAGGTGATCGCGCCGTCTTCGTAGAGCTGCTGCGCGATCCGCATCGTGTGGCTTGCCGCGAAACCGAGCTTGCGCGCGGCTTCCTGCTGCATCGTCGAGGTCGTGAAGGGCGGCGGGGGATTGCGGGTAAGCGGTTTCGTCTCGACCGAGACGATCTTGAACAGCCCGGCCTCGACATCGGCCTTGGCCGCCATCGCATCGCCTTCGCTGCCGATCGTCAGCCGCTCGATCTTGTCGCCCTTCCAACGGACCAGCCGGGCGGTGAATTCCGTTCCGTCCTGTTCCATCTGGGCGGCGATCGACCAATATTCCTGCGGAACGAACGCCTCGATTTCGCGTTCGCGTTCCACCACGAGCTTAAGCGCGACCGACTGGACGCGGCCGGCCGATTTCGCCCCGGGCAGCTTGCGCCACAGAACCGGGGAGAGCGTGAACCCGACCAGATAATCGAGCGCGCGCCGGGCCCGATAGGCGTCGACCAAGTCGTCATCGAGACCGCGCGGATGGGCGATCGCCTCGAGCACCGCATCCTTGGTGATCGCATTGAACGCCACCCGCTCGACCTTGGCCGGCAGCGCCTTGCGCTTCTCCAGAACCTCCTGGACATGCCAGCTGATCGCCTCGCCCTCGCGATCGGGGTCGGTCGCGAGGATCAGTTCCTCGGCGTCCTTGGCCGCGTCGGTGATCGCCTTCAACTGCTTGGTCTTGTCCCCATAGGCCTGCCACTTCATGGCAAAGCCGTTGTCGGGATCGACCGACCCGTCCTTGGGCGGCAGGTCCCGGACATGGCCGTAGGATGCGAGGACGCGATAATCGCCGCCAAGATATTTTTCGATGGTTTTCGCCTTGGCCGGCGACTCGACAACAACAAGTTTCATAGGGCGGACGTTTCTCTCAGATCAGGCCGGGCTCTCATACGCGTACGAGGATGGGATGCAAATCCGGTTCGTCAAGACGGATCGGAAAGACTGACCTTTCCGCCGGCATGCCGCTCGAGGCGCCCCGCCAGCTCGAGTTCGAGCAGGATGGTCTGGACGGCAGCGGGCGCGACGGCGGATTCACGGATCAGTTCGTCGACCGGAACCGGCACCGGCCCGAGAAGCTCCGTGATCGTCTTTCGCTGGCTCGCTTCAACATCCGGCGATGCCGGTTCCGGCCGGTACATGCTGTCCGGCTCCTTGATGCCGGGAACATCGAAGGGCTGCAGCGTGGCGAGCACGTCGTCGACAGTCTGGATCAGCGTCGCGCCGTCGCGGATCAGCTGGTTGCAGCCCTGGGCGCGCGGATCGAGCGGCGATCCCGGAACGGCCATGACTTCGCGCCCGAACTCGTTGGCCTGCCGCGCGGTGATCAGCGATCCCGACCGGGGCGCGGCCTCGACGACGATGGTGCCCATGCCCAATCCGGCGATGATCCGGTTGCGATAGGGAAAATGCCGGGCCTTGGGCTCGCTGCCGGGCGGCTGTTCCGCCACCAGCACGCCGCGCTCGGCGATATCGAGCTGCAAATCCTCATTCTCCGGCGGATAGAAGACGTCGATACCGCCGGCGATCACCGCGATCGTCCCGCTGTCCAGCGCTCCGCTATGCGCAGCGGTATCGATGCCGCGCGCCAGACCCGACACCACCACATAACCCTCGGCGCCCAGCTTGAACGCCAGTTCGCGCGCAAAGCGGCGGGCGGCCGCCGACGCGTTCCGGGCACCCACCATCGCAATCAGCGGCCTGTCGAGCAGCGCAAGATCGCCCCTGACGATCAATACCGGCGGCGCCGTCTGGATCTGGGCAAGCGCGGCCGGATAGGGGCGTTCGTGCAGAAAGATGTAGCGCCCGCCCAATCGCTCCACTTCGGCCATTTCCGCTTCGATGGCACGCGGATCGGCGAGCTTTGGCGCGCGGCCGCCACCACGCCGGGCCAGGTCGGGTATCGCATCGAGCGCGGCTTCCGCCGTGCCGAAGCGCGCCATCAGCTGGGCATAGGTGACGGGACCGATATTCTGCGACCGGGCCAGCCGGAGCTTGGCCGCATATCGGGTCTCAGCCACGGCCCGAACCGCCAACCCTGGGTTCCTCGCGACGGATCAGCCGGCCGATATTGCTGCGATGCTTCCAGAGAACGAGCAGGGCAAGCCCGGCGAAGAGGAACATCAACAGCGCATCGCCCTGCCAATAGGCCGCCGCCGGCAGGGCGAGCGCGGCGCTTATTCCGCCGACCGACGAATAGCGAAACAGCGCGACCATCCCGAGCCAGGCGACCGCAAACACCAGAAGGTAGATCCAGCCGAAGGCCAGTGCGATGCCGAGCAGCGTCGCAACGCCTTTGCCGCCGCGGAATTTGAGCCAGACCGGATAGCAATGCCCCACGAAAGCGCCGATCGCCGCGAGCCGCATCAGCGCGTCCGGATCATCGCCGAGGAGCCGCGCCAGGGTGACGGCGAGAAACCCCTTGGCAACGTCCAGCAGCAGTGTCGCGGCGGCCAGGCCCTTGCGCCCGGTCCGCAGCACATTCGTCGCACCGATATTGCCCGAGCCGATCGCGCGCAGATCTCCTGCACCCATGGCACGCGTCAGCAGCAGACCGAACGGTACGGAACCGAACAGATAGCCGAGGATCAGGGCCAGTGCCGGGGCCAGCCAGAGCGGATCGTCGATAATGGTCATGCCTCCCGTGCCAGTACGGATCGGTCATAGCGCACCAGTCCGATGCTGCAATCGTCGCGGCGATTTCCGTCCATTGCGGCCCGCCCCGCTTGGCAATATGGCAGGACGCCATGCGCGCCGACCAACCCCTGCTGCTGCTCGACACCGGTGTCGGCGGGCTCTCGATACTGGGCCCGATCCGGAAATTGCTGCCCCGGGCGCCGATCGTCTATGCGCTAGACCAGGCGGGATTCCCCTATGGCCAGAAGTCGGAGGCCGAACTCGCCGCCCGCGTGCCCGCGCTCCTCGGACGGCTCGCCGAACATGTCGATGCGCGCCTCGCGGTCATCGCCTGCAATACGGCTTCGGTCATCGCGCTGGACCCGGTGCGTGCGGCGCTCGCCATACCCATCGTCGGCACGGTGCCGGCGATCAAGCCCGCGGCGGCGATCTCGAAATCCCGGGTAATCGGCGTGCTGGGAACCGCCGCCACAGTCCGCCAGCCCTATGTCGACAATCTGTCGCGCGAATTCGCGAGCGACTGCACCGTGATCCGCCATGGCAGCCATGAGCTCGTCGCGTTGGCCGAGCAGAAGATGCGCAGCCGGCCGACCGATCCGAACGCCTATGCCCGAGTGCTGGACGGACTGTTCGGCCAACCCGGGGGCGACAAGATCGATACGATCGTGCTGTCCTGCACGCATTTCCCACTCGTCGAGGCGGAACTGGCTGCAGCCTCGCCGCACCCGGTCGCCTTTGTCCATGGCGGTGACGGCATCGCGCGCCGCGTGGCCCATCTGACCGAAGGCCAGCCCTGGCCGGAAGAACCGCGCCCCGGCACCGCAATCTTCGTTTCGGACGGCAGCGATCCGGAACCCCTGCGTCCCGGCCTCGCGCAATACGGCTTTGAAAATTTTGAGACACTTTAGGCTTATTGCGAGTCGTTCGCGCTGGAAATGGCCGATTCCAGCCATTACATGACCTGCAATCCTAACGCCGGGGAAGATTCTTGGACTATCAGCGCGTATTTTCGAAAGCCATTGAGCGGCTCCACGAAGAGGGCCGCTATCGGGTGTTCATCGATATCCTGCGCAACAAGGGCGCCTTCCCCAACGCCCGCTGTTTTGCGGGGCATAACGGGCCGAAACCGATTACGGTCTGGTGCTCGAACGACTATCTCTCGATGGGCCAGCACCCCAAGGTAATCGAGGCGATGGAAGAGGCGCTGCACGATGTCGGCGCGGGTTCGGGCGGCACGCGCAATATCGGCGGCAACACCCATTATCATATCGATCTCGAGGCCGAACTGGCCGATCTGCATGGCAAGGAAGGGGCGCTGCTCTTCACGTCCGGCTATATCTCGAATGAGGCGACGCTGACGACGCTGGGCAAGTTGCTTCCCGGATGCGTCGTCTATTCGGACGAGCTCAATCACGCCTCGATGATCGCGGGCATCCGCAATGCGGGCTGCGAAAAGCATGTCTGGCGGCACAACGATCTCGGCCACCTCGAAGAATTGCTCGCGGCCGAGGATCCCGAAACGCCCAAGCTGATCGCTTTCGAAAGCGTCTATTCGATGGATGGCGATGTCGCGCCGATCGCTGAGATTTGCGATCTGGCCGACAAGTATAACGCGCTCACTTATTGCGACGAGGTCCATGCGGTCGGCATGTACGGGCCGCGCGGCGGCGGCATCACCGATCGCGACGGAGTCGCCGACCGGGTGACGATCATCGAGGGCACGCTCGCCAAGGCGATCGGCGTGATGGGCGGCTATATCGCGGCCGACAAGATGATCGTCGACGTGATCCGCAGCTATGCGCCGGGCTTCATCTTCACGACCAGCCTCTCGCCGGTCCTCGTCGCCGGTGCGCTCGCCAGCGTCCGTCATCTCAAGGAATCGAGCGAGGAGCGCGAGGCGCAACAGGCGTCTGCGGCGAAGCTCAAGACGATGTTCGCCGAATCCGGGCTCCCGGTCATGGACACGACGACCCATATCGTGCCGCTGATGGTCGGCGACCCGGTCAAGGCCAAGCGGATCAGCGATATCCTGCTCGCCGAGTACGGCGTCTACGTCCAGCCGATCAACTACCCCACCGTCCCGCGCGGCACCGAACGCCTGCGCTTCACGCCCGGCCCGACGCATAGCGAAGAGATGATGCGCGAGCTGGCCGAAGCGTTGGTCGAGATTTGGGACCGGATGGAGCTGCGGCTCGCAGCCTGACGCGCTGGCCGTGTGGCCCAGGCAAATGTGGAAAAAACCACAATGGGTGGTGGCGAAAGCGGGCCATCGCGACTAAATGGGCATTCGCACCGCCCATGGAGGCTCCCATGCCGCACAGCATCGCCATTGCATCCGACCATGCCGCCATCGAGCTGAAGGCGACGCTCGTCGCCTGGCTCGAGGAGCAGGGCCATGACGTGACCGATCTGGGCCCGCATTCCAGCCAGTCGGTCGACTATCCCGATTATGGCTATGCGCTGGCCGAGGCGATCGCGGCGGGCGACGAGCAGTTCGGCGTCGCGCTGTGCGGATCGGGGATCGGCATCTCGATCGCCGTCAACCGCAATCCGGCCTGCCGCTGCGCATTGGTGTCGGACAATCTCTCCGCCCGGCTGTCGCGCGAACATAACGATGCGAACGTCATCGCCATGGGCGCGCGGCTGATCGGCGTCGAAACCGCCAAGGATTGTCTCGACGCCTTCCTCTCCACCGAATTCGGCGGCGACCGCCATCAACGCCGCGTCGACAAACTCGCCAATCCTGCCCCCGCGAGGGAACCCGCCTAAAGGAATTTCCATGAGCACCAATCCCGCCAACCTCAACGATGTCCAGCCGAACGGTTTCTTTTCCGACCGCGTGGAAGCCACCGATCCCGATGTCGGGAAGGCGCTCAAGGCCGAGCTCACCCGCCAGCAGAAGCAGATCGAGCTGATCGCATCGGAGAATATCGTTTCGAAAGCCGTGCTCGAAGCGCAGGGATCGGTGCTGACCAACAAATATGCCGAAGGCTATCCGGGCCGCCGCTACTATCAGGGCTGCGCGCCCTCCGATTCCGTCGAAACGCTGGCGATCGAGCGGGCGAAAGAACTGTTCGGCTGCGGTTTTGCGAACGTCCAGCCGCATTCCGGGGCGCAGGCCAATGGCGCGGTGATGCTGGCGCTGACCAAGCCTGGCGACACGATCCTCGGCATGTCGCTCGACGCGGGCGGGCATTTGACGCACGGCGCGAAACCGGCCCAGTCGGGCAAATGGTTCAACGCGATCCAGTATGGCGTGCGCGAAGACGATCATCTGATCGATTACGACGAGGTCGAGGCGCTCGCCAAGGAACATCAGCCCAAGCTCATCATCGCGGGCGGGTCGGCCTATCCGCGGATCATCGATTTTGCGCGCTTCCGCGAGATTGCGGACATGGTCGGCGCCTATCTGATGGTCGACATGGCGCATTTCGCCGGGCTGGTCGCCGCCGGGGTTCACCCGACGCCGTTCGGCCATGCGCATGTCGTCACGACGACGACGCACAAGACGCTGCGCGGACCGCGCGGCGGCATGGTGCTCACCGACGACGAAGCCATCGCCAAGAAGATCAACTCGGCCGTCTTTCCAGGCCTCCAGGGCGGGCCGCTGATGCATGTGATCGCGGCCAAGGCCGTGGCGTTCGGCGAGGCGCTGCGCCCCGAGTTCAAGGGCTATGCGGCTGCAGTCGTCGAGAATGCGAAGGTCCTCGCCAGCCGGCTCAAGGAGCGCGGCGCCGATGTGGTCTCCGGCGGCACCGATACGCATCTCGCGCTGATCGATCTCCGCCCGCTCGGGGTGACCGGCCGCGATGCCGACGAGGCGCTTGAGCGCGCCGGCATCACCTGTAACAAGAATGGCGTCCCCTTCGATCCCCTGCCCCCGGCCAAGACCAGCGGCATCCGCGTTGGCTCCCCGGCGGGCACGACGCGCGGCTTCGGTCCCGCGGAATTCCGAGAGATCGGCGATATGGTCGCGGACGTGCTCGAAGCACTACGCGAGAAGGGAGAGGATGGCGATCCGGCGGTGGAAGCCGAAGTCCGCCAGCGCGTCGAAACGCTGTGCGACCGTTTTCCGATCTATCCCGAGCTTTAGTGCATTGAATGCGACGGCACCGGCCCGCTCCCCCTCCCGGCCTCCCACAGGACAAACTCATTGGGAGGCCGGGAGGGGGAGCGGGCCGGTATCGCACTCTTAGGAGACCATAATGCGCTGTCCCTTCTGCGCCCATGATAGCAGCCAGGTAAAGGACAGCCGGCCCACCGAAGACGGGGCGACGATCCGGCGGCGGCGGCAATGCGAGAGCTGCGCGGCGCGGTTCACGACGTTCGAGCGGATCCAGCTGCGCGAGCTGACGGTCATCAAGAGCAAGGATCGCCGCGAGCCGTTCGACCGCGACAAGCTCCACCTTTCCGTATCGCTCGCCTGCCGCAAGCGGGGCGTCGAGCAGGAACAGATCGACCAGCTCGTCTCCGGAATCCAGCGTCAGCTCGAGACCAGCGGCGAGACCGAGATCGAGTCGAAACGGATCGGCGAGATGGTGATGGAAGGGCTGCAGCAGCTCGACAGCGTCGCCTATATCCGCTTCGCCAGCGTCTACAAGGATTTCCGCGAAGCCAAGGATTTCGAGGAGTTTGCCGGCACGGTGAAGGACCTGTTCGAGGAGTGACAGTGCCTACACCCGGCCATCCTGAGCGAAGTCGAGGGACAGCATCGAGCGAAGCCGAGATGCGTTCAAACGCCCCGCCGCCCAGGATCGTCCTTGTCCGCCCGCAGCTCGGCGAGAATATCGGCAAGGCGGCGCGGGCGATGCTCAATTTCGGGCTGACCGACATGGCCATCGTCGCCCCGCGCGATGGCTGGCCCAATCCGGACGCGTTTCCGGCCGCCTCGGGCGCCGACAGCGTGCTCGAAAATGCGAAAGTTTGCGAAAGTGTCGCGCAGGCGGTGGCCGACTGTTCGCATGTCTACGCAACCACGGTCCGGAAGCGGGGTTCGAGCAAGCCGGTGCTGAATCCGGCCGAAACCGCCGCCAACATCCGCCAACTTCCGGCACCATCGGCGATCCTTTTCGGCCCGGAACGTTCCGGTCTCGATGCGGACGATGTCGCGCTCGCGGGCACGATCGTGACCGTTCCGGTGAACCCCGATTTCAGCTCGCTCAACCTCGCCCAGGCGGTCATTCTGATGGCCTATGAATGGTCGAAGGGCGCCGGTCTCGCCATCCCGACCGAGAAGGAACCGCTGCCGCCCGCGCCCCAGGCCGAACTCGACGCCCTGATCGCGCATCTCGAATCGGCCCTCGAACCGACCGGCTATTTCTTCCCGCCCGACCGTACGCCGACGACGAAGCGCAACCTCAGGACGATGCTGACCAAGCCGGGCTGGAGCGCGCCCGATATCCAGGCGCTGCGCGGGATCATCTCCGCACTCGAGAAGAAGCGCTAGAGCGTTATCGGTTCAGATTGAATCGTCATTGCGAGGGCCAAAGGCCCGCGGCAATCCAGAGCCGCAGACGCCATCGCTGGCGGCTCTGGATTGCTTCCTCGCCCCGAAACAAGTTCGGGGCTCCTCGCAATGACGATAGTAGTGCAACCAAGGACGATCACGCTCCGGCCGCCGCGATCCGCCGCCCGGCAATCTCCATCGCCGTCCGGTACGCCGCCAGCCGTACTTCCTCGGCAAGACCCGAATCGGGCAGGGTCCGCGCCAGCACCATGCCGCCCACGCACAAAGCCGCCAGCGACAGCGCGGCCTCGCGTTTCGGTCCGGCCTTTTCCGACATACCGTTCTCGAACAGGCCCACCATCGCCGTGAGGAGCTGCTGATAGGCGGCGCGCACCTGCGGATTGGCCCGGGCGATATCGGACGGCAGCGCGATCATCGGGCATTGACCGTCGAGATCGCCCAGATGTTCGGCCGAGAGATAACCGTCGATCATCTGCCGCGCCATGTCCGGCCCCGGCCGCGCCGGATCGACTCCGGCATCCGCGCGCCATTCGGCGCCCCGCCCCATCAGGAAGCTCGACACCGAAGCGGCGTACAGCGCCTCCTTGCTGTCGAAATGATTGTAAAAGCCGCCGCGCGTCAGCCCGGCATCGCGCATCACCATGTCGATCGTCACATCCTCGAAGCCGTAACGGTTGAACAGGATGCGCGCCGCCTCGACGATCCTCGCCCGCGTTTCGCGCTTGTGTTCGGGACTATAGGGCATGATGCTCCTCCTCCGGACGCCGCGATAGCATCGCTCTAAATATGTTCTTTAACATATTTAGATGGCGTTTATCCCTTTGCGAAACGGAGGGCGCCCGAACGGCGTTTTCCGTCATTGCGAGGAGGCCCGAACCCAGGTTCGGGCTGACGCGGCAATCCAGAGCAGCGGGCGATGCGCATGCAGCTCTGGATTGCCGCGCGCCTTCGGCGCTCGCAATGACGAAGGCGTGTTGCAAGGGACCGAACACGATGAGGATTTCCGCTCTGCCGTTTGCCGATACCGAATTTACCTCTCGACACAGGAGATAAAGATCATGCCGAAATTCGTATTTGCCTATCATACCGGTCCCGACTTCAGCCCGCCCGCGGACGGCCCCAAGCATATGGAGGAATGGAAAGCCTGGATGGCGGGGCTCGGCGACCAGGCCGTCGATCCCGGCCTCGCCGTCGGCCCTTCCAAGACCGTGGGTCCGGACGGAGTCGCCGATGGCGGCGGACCGAGCCCGCTGGCCGGCTATACCGTCGTCCAGGCCGACGATATCGACGCCGCGGTCGAAATGGCGCGCGCCTGCCCGCATATCGCGCTTGGCGGTACGATCGAAGTCGCCCCGGACATGGAATTGCCGATGTAGGGCGGCGGGCGAAGACGAGCGGGAAAAGCCATGCGTGAACTGGCCATACTCACCTTCCTGACGCTGGACGGCGTGATGCAGGCGCCGTCCAGCCCGGACGAGGACGGTTCCGGCGGCTTCGCGCAGGGCGGCTGGGCGCAGGACCATTGGGACGAGGTCATGGCGCAGGTCGCCGTGGAAGCGATGCACGAACCCTATGACCTGCTGCTCGGGCGCAAGACCTACGACCTGTTCGCCCCGCATTGGTCGGCCGCGCCGCCCGAGGAGGGGCCGGCGGCAATGCTGAACGATGCGGTCAAACATGTCGTCACATCGCGCTCCGACGGTCTCGACTGGCAGAATTCCCGGCCCCTGACCGGCGATGTCGGCGCGGCGGTGTCCCGCCTCAAATCGGAGGACGGCGCGCTGATCCAGGTGCATGGCAGCTGGCAACTGATCCAGGCACTGCTCGAACACGATCTGATCGACGAGTATCGGCTATGGACGTTTCCCGTGGTCCTGGGCGCCGGCAAACGCCTGTTCGAGGATGGAGCGCCGCGACGAAAACTGGCGCTCGCGAAAACGGCGGCGACGCCGGGCGGCGCCGTCATGCGGATCTATCGCCGCGGATGAATTGGTCTGCCGGGTTTTCTCGGATGCCTTTTTTGTCAGACCTTCGCTAACGCTCAGGCGCCGCACCGGCCCTCTCCCCCTCCCGGCCTCCCGGCCTCCCAACAGGGTACACTCAATGGGAGGCCGGGAGGGGGAGAGGGCCGGTGCGGCGATTTTCCGCGAGGGAAATTCTGACAAAAAGAATCCCCCTACCCCCGCATCTCGTCGTACCGCACGAATTCATAGGCAATCGAGCTTTCGACGAGCATCTCCCACAGCGCGGCGGCGAGCGGCACGGGCACGCCGAGTTCCGCCGCATGCGCTTTCACATTGGCGATCACATCGGCCTTGCGCTGCTCGTCGCGCACCGTTTCGCGGCTTGGCTTGATGCGCGCGGCCGCCTCCATATAGCCGAATCGCCGCGCCATCAGCGCGACGAGCGCGCGGTCGATCGCATCGACGCCCTCGCGCACCTCTGTCATGGATTCGCAAGACGCGGGATCGACCGTGTCTTCGACGGATTTTGCTGTACTCATGCCCAGCGTCTCTAACCCGCGCGCCGCGAATGTCGAGATGGCGCCCGCACGCGCATTGGCCTAGACCGCTCCCAGGCTTTTGCGAGAGACCATGCATTTCACGGATTTCGACCCCGAAACATTCCTGCGCGATCATTGGCAGAAAAAGCCGCTGCTGATCCGCGACCCCTGGAACGCGTGGCGGAACCCGCTCGACCCGGACGAGCTTGCGGGCCTGGCTTGCGAGGAGGCGGTGGAATCGCGGCTCGTCGCGCACGCGGCGGACACGGACGGCGACAGATGGGCGGCAGAGCACGGCCCCTTCCGCGAAAACCGCTTCGGCGAGCTGCCGCCGCAGCGATGGACGCTGCTCGTTCAGGCCGTCGACCATTATGTGCCGGAGGTCGCCGCGCTGATCGAGCCGTTCCGCTTCATCCCCGACTGGCGGATCGACGATGTCATGGCGAGCCTGGCCGCGAACGGGGGCGGTGTCGGCCCGCATTTCGACCAATATGACGTGTTCCTGATCCAGGGGCTCGGGAAGCGGCGCTGGCAGATCGGCGCCACGTGCGACGACAAAAGCGCGCTGCTGCCGCATGACGATCTGCGTTTGCTCGCGCAGTTCGAAGCGACGGAGGAATGGGTGCTGGAACCGGGCGATATTCTCTACATCCCCCCGGGCATCGCGCATAATGGCGTCGCGGTCGGCGACGATTGCATGACCTATTCGATCGGATTCCGGGCGCCGTCGCGATCCCAACTGATCGCGCACTGGGCGGACCATGTGCTGGCGGAGCTGACCGAAGACGATCGCTACACGGATCCCGATCTCCGGCTTCAGGGCAATCCCGGCGAAATTTCAGCCGAAGCCATCGCGAAACTGCACGCCATGGTCATGGAAAGAATGGGCGGCCGGAACGCTTTCGCGCGCTGGTTCGGCGAATTCAGCACGTCGCCCAAATATCCCGATATCGACTGGCGGCCCGATGCGCCGATGGACGCAGCGGAAATCCGCCGGCGGTTGGAAGCAGGCGCGACGCTCGTCCGCAACCCGGCGAGCCGCTTTTCGTTCGTGCAGAAGGATGCGGGAGGCGCGCTGCTGTTCGTCGACGGGGAATGTTTCGAATGTAGCGAAGAAAGCGGCGCGTTTGTCGAACGGCTTTGTGCGGAAGACAGCGTTGCAACGGAGCCGAGCCTGATAAAATCGGAGCCGGCGATGGAATTGATCAGGACGCTGGTCGATCGGGGCAGCGTGACGTTCGAGACCGACGATTGATCGCTGAACGCGAAATCGTTAAAGCGCCTGCGCCGCCGCCCATCCGCTTGCCCAGGCCCATTGGAAATTATAGCCGCCGAGCCAGCCCGTCACATCGACGGCCTCGCCGATGGCGTAGAGGCCCGGCACGGTTTTCGCCTCCATGGTCTTCGACGACAGCCCGTCCGTGGCGATCCCGCCGATCGTGACCTCGGCCTTGGCGAAACCCTCGGTGCCATTGGGCCGGAAGCGCCAGTCGGCGAGCTGGTTCTCGGCCCGGTCCAGCGCCTTGTCCGGCAGGTTGCCGAGATCGCCGTCCAGCGCCAGCCGTTCGGCCAGCGTCGTGGCGAGCCGGTCGGGGAGCGCATCGCGCAGCACGGCCCGCACCGTGCCACGCGGATGAGCGCGCTTGGCGCCGGGCAGCCAGCCGCTGTCCCGCTCCGGCAGAAAGTCGATCCCGACCTCGTCGCCATGCCGCCAATAGGAGGATATCTGCAGGATGGCCGGGCCGGACAGACCCCGATGGGTGAACAGCGCCGCCTCGCGAAATTCGGTCTTGCCGCAGCGCGCGACGATATCGGCGGCGACGCCCGAGAGTTCGCGGAACAGCACATCCCCGCCGCCCAATGTCAGCGGGACGAGCGCGGGGCGCGGTTCGACGACCTTCAACCCGAACCGGCGGGCCAGATCATAGGCGAAGCCGGTCGCGCCCATCTTGGGAATCGAAGGCCCGCCCGTGGCGATCACCAGCGCGGGCGCCTCGTCCGTGCGGTCGCCATGCGTCACCCGGAACCGGCCGTCCGCATGCGCGACATCGGCGATCTCCCTGCCGAGCGCCAATTCGACGCCGCCCTTGGCTCCTTCGTCGAGCAGCATATCGACGATCTGCCGCGCGGACCCGTCGCAAAATAGCTGGCCGAGCGTCTTTTCGTGCCAGGCGATGCCATGGCGTTCGACGAGCGCGATGAAATCCTCCGCGCCGTATCGGCTGAGCGCGGACTTGGCGAAATGCGGATTGGCCGAGAGATAGCGGTCGGGCGCGGTATGGATATTGGTGAAGTTGCAGCGCCCGCCCCCCGAGATCAGGATCTTCTTGCCCGGCGCATTCGCCCGCTCGATCAGCAATACCCGCCGCCCCCGCTGGCCCGCGAGCGCCGCGCAGAACAGCCCGGCCGCGCCCGCGCCGAGGATGATCGCATCATAGCCGGCGTTCATCGCCGCGCGCCCGTCGCGGCCGTCGCCTCCCGCCATTCTCCGGGCGCTAAGCCGTCGACCGTCCACTCGCCGATGCTCCAGCGCACGAGCCGCAGGGTCGGAAAGCCGACCGCCGCCGTCATCCGCCGTATCTGGCGGTTGCGGCCCTCGCGGATCGTGAGCTTGAGCCAGCTGTCTGGAATCGACTTGCGCACCCGGATCGGCGGATCGCGGGGCCACAGATCGGGATCGGCAATGCGTTCCGCCCCGGCCGGGCGGGTCGGGCCGTCCTTCAGTTCCACGCCGCGCCGCAACCGGTCCAGCGCTGCGTCATCGGGTTCGCCCTCCACCTGCACAAGATAGGTTTTCGCCATCTTGAACTTCGGATCGGCGATCCGCGCCTGGAGCCGGCCGTCATCGGTCAGCAGCAACAGCCCCTCGCTATCCCGGTCCAGCCGTCCGGCCGGATAGACGCCCGGCACGTCGATAAAGGCCGACAGCGTCGGGCGCGCCGTCGGCGACCCGCTATCGGTGAATTGCGAGAGCACACCAAAGGGTTTGTTGAACAGGATCAGCCGCGCCATGCGCGTCCCCCTGCACCATTTCGGCGCGGAATCCTATTTCCCTTCCATCTGCCTCCGGCGCGTCGGACGGTCGCTAGAGGCGATCGAGGCTGAGCCAACCGTCCGCGCCGAGCCAGACGCGTTCGAGCGCGGCATCGGCGGCGGCCGCTTCGACCGGATTGCCGAGTGCCCGTTCGGTCTCGGCGAGGCCGTACAGCGCCCAGCCATTGGCCGGCGCCTTCACGAGCGCGGCCATGAACGCGTCCTTCGCTTCCGCGTAGCGCCCGGCCCGGTAGAGCGCCGCGCCGAGCGACTGGCTGACCGGATAATACCAGTAGGGCGGCTCGGTATAGGGCAGCGCGTCTTCGAGCGCGATCGCCTCGCGGTACAGCGCGATCGCCTGGTCATGCGCGCCATCGGCATAGGCGAGCCGCGCCCGCGCCACCGCTTCGGCGAGCGTCAGCAATTCGGGCGCGGGAACGCCCTGTTCGATCATGACGGACAGATCGGCATCGGTCCGGATGGCGTTGAGCGCTGCGATTTCGCGGCCGAACCCGTCGGCATCGCCGAGCTGCGCATAGGCGAGCGCGCGGGCATAGTGCCGGATGCCGACGACATAGGGCAGCCGCAGATCGGCCTCGCGCATTTGGAGAATCCGCTCGGGCGCCGCGAACTGGGCAGCCGCCATATAGGGCGCGGCGTGGATCGGCTGGATCCAGGCGATCTGCGCGGCGACATCGGTGTCGAGGATGCGCTGGAGGCGCACCGATTCGCGGATCGCGGTCGGCATGTCGCCCGCCATCTGCGCCGAGGTCACGATGAAATGCACATTGTGCGGATAATAGCCGAAGCGATAGAGGCCGTCGTCGCCGACATTGGCCAGATAGGCTTCGTCGGAGCGCGCCGCCGCGACATTCACGCGGATCGAATCGGCATAGCGGCCGATCCGGTAGAAGATATGCGCGGGCATATGGACGAGATGGCCGGCGGACGGCGCGATCCACTCGGCGAGCCGGTCGGCCGCCGCCTCGGCCTTGGTCGGATCGCCGCTATTCTCCATCAGGTGGATGTAGAGATGCGCGGCCTGGGGATGGACGAGATTGCGGTCGAGCACTCCCTCGATCAGGCGCACGCCCTCGCCGACCCGGCCGACGCTGACCTGCCCGCCCGGCTCCCAATAGTTCCAGGGGCTCGTATCCATCGCGGCTTCGGCGGCGAGCACGGCGATCTCGTCATTGTCCGGAAAGCGCGCCGCGACGGCCAGCATCGCCTCGGCATAGGCGGTATCGAGCGTCGCCCGGTCGGCATCGGGAGCGGCCGAATAGCGCGTCGCGAGCGCATCGATCAGCGCCTGCCCCTCGGGCGCGGCGTTGGCGCGCAAGGCGACGGCCCGGCCGATCGCGGCGAGCGCCGCCGGGTTCGCGGCCGGGTCCATCGGCGCGTTGATGTTCGGGCCGAGCGCCAGCGCCTCGCCCCACCAGCACATCGCGCATCCGGGATCGAGCGCCTGGCCGGCCTGGAAGGACCGGATCGCGGCGTGGTGGTTGAAGCCATAGGTCAGCATCAGCCCCTGGTCGAAATAGCCGCGCGCCGTCTCGTTGTCCGAGTCGGCAGAGAGCTGGAACGACGGCACATCGTCGAACAGCGGCATCGGCGCGGCAGGCTCGCCCTGGGAGAGCGCCATGGCCGAAGCCAGCTGCAGCCGCGCGTCGAGCGCGCTGATACCGCTCCGCTGGCTGCATATGGCGATGGCGCGGCGCACCGGATCGAGCATCGCCAGCGTCTCGGCCGACGGCCCGGCATTCGCGGTTTCCACCGCCACGCTTTGCGGCACGGCGACCACACAGGCGAGGCTGGCGCCAAAGAATAGCTTTTTCATCGGAAGTCCCCTGTTGCGGCAGGCCGCGCCGACCGGACCCGAATACGCAGGGAAAATGCCGGACAGCGCACATTGCGAGGCAAGACAGCCTGTCGGATACACCGGATTATGCCAGATTAGGGTCCGGATTTCCACTCGCGCAGGCGGCGGTGACGTCAGGGCCCACGCTTTTCCGGTGCGCGGATCGCGCCGGACGCGGCGGCGCCCAGCAATCGGCGGAAATTCGGGCATTCCATATGGCTGGGCGCCGGGCAAGCCGCGGCGTGGCGCAGGCCGTCCCGCATCGCGCCCAGCCGGCGGATCGTCGCGTCGAGCTCGTCCGCCTTCGCCGCCAGCGCATCCCGGTCGATGCGCGGCCGCCCGTCGGGCGCGAACATCTGCGCGATCTCCTCGAGCGAGAAACCGGCGGCCCGGCCGAGCGCGATCAGCGCCAGCCGCTGCAGCACGCCGGGCTCGAACAGGCGGCGCAGACCGCGCCTGCCGATCGATTCGATCAGCCCGCGCTCCTCATAATAGCGCAGGGTCGAGGCCGGCACGCCGGACCGTTTCGCCACCTCCGCTATGTCCAGTGCCTTCACCGCTTGACCTCAAGTTGACTTGAAGTGGCAGAATGCAGCTTTCGATTCTCGCTGACAAGCAAAAAGGATGACATGATGAACGCTGCAAACCCGATCGACAATACCCCGACGGCCGTGTGGAATGGCGCCGCCGGAGAGGCCTGGGTCGACGCCCAGGCCCTGATGGACGGAATGTTCGCGCCGATCGAGGCGCTGCTCGTGGAGACGGTTTCGGCCGACCCGGCGCGGAACGTTCTGGATGTCGGCTGCGGCACGGGCGGCACGACGCTCGCCATGGCGCGCGCCATCGGTGCCCAGGGCCGCTGCACCGGTATCGATATCTCCGAGCCGATGATCGCCGCCGCCCGGGCCCGGGCCGATACGGAAGCCGTTCCGGCGGACTTCATCTGTGCCGACGCGCAAACTCACCCCTTCGAACCCGGCCGGTTCGACCGGGTCGTGTCGCGATTCGGCGTCATGTTCTTCGACGATTTCACGCGCGCGTTCGCCAATCTGCGACGGGCGGCCACGGACGACGCCCGGATGCGCCTGATCGCCTGGCGCAGTCCCGAGGAAAATCCTTTCATGACCGCCGCGGAAAGGGCGGCCGCCCCCCTGCTCCCCGATCTGCCGCCCCGCAATCCCGACGAACCCGGCCAGTTCGCTTTTGCCGACCGGGACCGGCCGCATCGCTTCTTGAAGGAAGCCGGCTGGACCGGGATCGATATCACGCCGATCGATTTCCGCTGCACCTTTCCCGAACCGGCGCTCGAACGGTATCTCGCCCGGCTCGGTCCGGTCGGCCGGGTCCTCGCCGGCACGGACGAAGCGACGCGAGCGAAGGTCGTTGCGGCGGTTCGCCCGGCCTTCGATCCCTATGTCGCGGAATCCGAGGTCCGGTTCACCGCCGCCTGCTGGATGATCGACGCGCGGGCGCCGGCGGCCTGACCGCCGCCGCTCGCGTTCCCATCCTCAGCACCCCGGAAAGCGCGCCTGTTGCGGCGGCCGATCCCGACCGGTCAAAGGCCTTTTGACGCGGTTGAGATATCTCTGTAGCGATTGGGCGCTATCGGGGATGGTTGAGATGCTGAGCAGGCCGTTATTGACCACGCAGGAAATCGCGACGCTGCTGAAGGTGCGCGAGCCCACCGTGCGGGGCTGGATACATGATGGCGGCTTGCGCGCGATCAAGCTCAGCCGCGAATTCCGCGTGGTAGCAAAGGACCTGGAAGCATTTCTGAATGCCCGAGCCACTCAACCAAGCCCGACCGATCGCCGACCGCGATAACGGCGATACAAGGATCCGATAGTGCACCCTGAAATCCCGTATCTTCGGGAAATCATCATCTTCCTCGTCGCCGCCGGGCTTGTCGTTCCGCTGGTCCGGCGCGCCGGGATCAGCCCGGTGCTGGGATTCCTGTTCGTCGGCCTGATCATCGGCCCCTATGGCGCCGGACGGCTGGCCGGCGACACGCCGATCCTCGAATTCCTCGTCATTTCGGATATCGAGGGGGTGAGCCGGGTCGCCGAGCTCGGCGTCATATTCCTGCTCTTCACGATCGGGCTCGAACTGTCGGTCGCGCAGCTATGGGGGATGCGCCGGCTCGTCTTCGGCCTCGGCGCCGCGCAGGTGATCATCAGTGCGATCTTTATCGGCGTCATCGCCTATATATTCGGAAATTCGCTGGTCGCGGCGACGATCTTCGGCCTCTGCCTCGCCTTGTCCTCGACCGCGCTCGTCATGCAATTGCTGACCGAGACGCGCCGGCTCAGCGCCCCGGCCGGGCGCTCCAGCTTCGGCATATTGCTGCTGCAGGACCTCGCCGTCGTGCCGATCCTCTTCTTCGTCGGCGTCGCCGGGGCGACGGTCCAGGGCTCGCTCGCGCTCGCCGCCTTCTGGGCGATCGGCGAGGCGATCCTCGTCATCGGCGCGATCTTCGTGATCGGGCGGATCATCGTCCGGCCGCTGCTGAAGTTCGTCGGCGGAACGGGCAGCCGCGAGGTGTTCATGGCGGCGGTCGTGCTGCTCGTCCTCGCCACCGCGGCGCTGACCGCCGAAGCCGGGCTCTCCATGGCGCTCGGCGCCTTCCTCGCGGGCCTGCTGTTCGCCGGAACCGAATATCGTCACCAGATCGCCAGCGATATCGAACCGTTCAAGGGGTTGCTGCTCGGCCTGTTCTTCATCTCGGTCGGCATGAGCCTAGATATCCTCGCGGTGTGGGACAATATCGGCTGGGTGTTGCTGTCGGTCGTCGGACTGCTGATCCTGAAGGGCGCGATCATCTACACGCTCGCCCGGATCTGGCGCCTGCCCAGGGACGTCGCCGCCGAAACCGCGGTGCTGATGAGCCAGGGCGGCGAATTCGCCTTCGTCGTTATCGCGGCGGCGCTCTCCTACACCCTGCTCGATCCCGCGATCGCGCAGTTCATGCTGCTGGTCGTCATCGTCACCATGTTCCTGACCCCGCTGCTTGCCGCCGCGGGGCGGCGCCTGGGCAAGGCCATACGCGAACGCGATGCGGGCCTCGCGGCCGACGACCAGCCGATGGAGGACGGGCACCCGGTCATCATCGGCGGCTTCGGCCGGGTCGGAAAGATGCTCGCGCAGCTGCTGGAGGAGCAGCGCGTCCCCTATGTCGCGATCGACAGCGATCCGGAACTCGTCGCGCGCGAACGGGCCGACGGAGCCTGCGTGTTCTTCGGCGATGCGAGCCGGCCGGACCTGCTCGAGCATCTGGGGATCGAGCGGGCATCGGCCTTCGCGACGACGATGGACGAGCCGGGTTCGGCCGCCCATGTCATCAAGGCCGTGCACACGGCATGGCCGCATGTGCCGATCATGTCGCGCGCCCGCGACGCGAGCCATGCGCGCCAGCTGCAGAAACAGGGCGCCGCGAGCGCCGTCCCCGAAACGGTCGAGGCCAGTCTCGAACTGTGCGAGCAGGTGCTGACGGGCATCGGCTTCCCCGACGACGCGGCGCGCACGATCGTCGACGAGCGGCGCGGCCTGATGATTATCGGCGACGGCCAATGACAGGAGCGAAACCGATGGGACCCAAGCATATCCTGCTGCCCGTCCATGCCGATCACGGGCTGGACGCGCGGCTCGCCGCTGCCACGGCGTTGGCGCAGCAGTTCGGCGCGACGTTGCTGTGCCTCTATGCGCGGACGCCCCCCGGCGCCGGGCGCGCGATCAGCGCAAGCGGCATGGCGCGGCTCGGCGAAGAGGATATGCGCGCGGGCAAGCGGGTCCGCCGCGCCGTCGAAACCCGGCTGGCCGAGGCCGGCGTCGAATGGGACTGGCACGACTATCCGGGCAATGTGGTGGATGCGCTGGTCGGCGAAGCGCCGCTCGCCGATCTCATCGCCGTCAGCCCGATGACGGAGAGCGGCGGCCCGGCGGTGTCCGAGCCGGTCGCCGAACCGCTGCTGCTGCGCAGCCCGACACCGCTGCTCATCGCGCCGGACGGACCGGCGGCCTTCGGGACCGCGATGATCGCGTGGAACGGCAGCGCGCAATCGGCGCTGGCGATGCGCGAGGCGCTGCCGCTGCTTCGCGGCGCCACGGCCGTCCATATCGTCACCGCCGCGGCCGACATCCGGCAGTTCCCGCCTGAAAGGGCGGCCGCCTATCTGCGCGCGCACGGCATCGACAGCACGCAGCATATCGCCGAGGACGCGGGCGCCGACGCGGCCGAAACGCTGACCCGGGAAGCCGAACGCCTCGGCGCCGATTACATCGTCATGGGCGGCTACAGCCGGTCGCGGCTCAACGAACTGATCTTCGGCGGCGTAACGCGCTATATGCTGCGCCGCCCGCCCGTGCCGATCTTCATTCGGCATTGAGCACAAGGGCGTCGGGAACGGAATATCCGACACCCCAAATCCCTTGACTTTCCGGCGGCGGGCCGCCACATGCGCGCCTTCGCAATTGGCCCCGCACCCCGGTGAAGTGGTGGCCGCGTCGTGCAGCTTGGTACGGCGGTGCGTTCCGGGACAATGACATCGACCCTTCCCGAAAAGTGGAATTCCGGTTTTCGGACAAGAAGGGGCGCCACATATGAAGCAAATTGGAGACGACGCATGTCGAAGCGCAAAAGCGCCAAATACAAACTTGACCGCCGGATGGGCGAAAACATCTGGGGTCGCCCCAAAAGCCCGGTAAACCGCCGCGAATACGGCCCCGGCCAGCACGGCCAGCGCCGCAAGGGCAAGCTTTCGGACTTCGGCGTGCAGCTGCGCGCCAAGCAGAAGCTGAAGGGCTATTACGGCGAAATCACCGAAAAACAGTTCAAGCGCGCCTATACCGAGGCGAGCAAGATGAAGGGCGATACGTCGCAGAACCTGATCGGCATTCTCGAGCAGCGTCTCGACATGATCGTCTATCGCGCCAAGTTCGCGCCGACGATCTTCGCCGCGCGCCAGCTCGTCAATCACGGCCATGTCCGCGTCAATGGCGGCAAGTGCAACATCCCCTCGCGCCGCATCGAGGCGGGCGACGAGATCACCCTGCGCGCCAAGGCCCAGGACATGGCGCTGGTGCTCGAGGCGCAGAGCCTCAACGAGCGCGACATTCCCGAATATGTCGTGCCCGACGGCACGTCCAAGGTCGTCTTCACACGCGTTCCGACGCTCGACGAAGTGCCCTATCCGGTGAAAATGGAACCCAACCTCGTCGTCGAATTCTATTCGCGCTAAAGGTTCGGGCCAAAGGTTCGGGCCAAAGGTTCGGGGAGGACCCCATTCGAGAAGGGCGGCCTGCAGGCCGCCCTTTTTCGTTGCAGACCCTAATTGCCGAGCGCATCCGGCCCCGGACCGGGGCAACCATGCTCGTCATCGGCCGCGTCGGTGAGGAAGAAGCCAGCCTCCGTCTCATGGCCATGAATATCGGGACCGATCGGATCGCGCCCCCTGAAGTCTTCCGGCCGCGCCCGCGCGATCACCCGGCACATATCGAAAACAGCTGGCCGGCTGGCCGCGAAATCGGAATGCCCGAGCGTTGAATCGCGCACTGGCGACGTGTCCACCACGGTGAAGCCCGGCCGCGAATGAAGATGGCATCGCTGGCGATCATTCCGTCCGCGCGGGGCCGAATACCAGCAGCTGGGATCTCCGGCCCGGGGCGAGCCGTGCACGTTCCACGAAAGGCGGAGCGGCCAGTCCCGATGGGACACATAGACGGTGATATCCCGCCAGCTCCGAACGAGCTCCCGTGCGACATCGCGATCGAAACGCGCCCGGTCCATGTCCGGCGAGGCGAATATCACCGTATCCACCTTGCGCGCGGCATCGGGCTCCGCGCGTTCCAGCGCTGTCAGTCCGTCGACTGCCGCGCGGCTGCCCATGCTGTGTGCGACCAGTACGACACGATCACTGCGCCGCGCCAATCCCGTCAGCACATGTTCGAAATAGAAATGGCTCCAGCCGATATTGGTCTCGTCCCACACATAGCCGGCGAGGCGAGCGCGGGAAGGCCAGGCGAATATCACCATCGGACCCCGAAATCCGGAGGTTGCGGCGATGACCCGCGCGCGCTCGGCCGCTTCGGCAAAGCTGTTGTTATAGCCATGAACGTAAAGGAGGACGGCCCCGCCATGCGCATCGCGCGCGGCATCAAGGTCGGTCCACCAAGAGTCGGACGTTTGGAACCGGGGATCCTCGTCACCCGATGACTCCATGATCCGACCGGGTGCGATCGGTGCGAGACGCCCCTGGCGCATCTGGTCCATCCGATATCGCGTCAGCGCAAACACGGGTTGGCGACAATCGGGCAACTGGGACGTCACGAAGAAAGGGGCCATTGCGGCACTGCCGGGAGGCACGTCGTGACGTTGGTAGATGCAGTCGGCGGTCATAACCTCGTAATCCGGTGGCGTGATGCACGCCGTTGCCAGAATCGCTCCCGCAATGCCAATCGCGGCGCGCATGATCCGCAAAACCTGAGTCATCAGACCCCCCTTTTTTTCGTGTATTCTTTGACATTTACCACCATGGCGATGGCCGGCGCAAACGGCGTCGTGACCAGCATGGAGTCTAAGCCCGGCCCACCGCGTCCCGTCCGAACCGCCCGGCGCCTTACACTCCCGGCCGGCCTTTCCGCGGCCATTCCATCGGCAGATAGCAAAATCAGCAATTGTGCCGATGCTCCCGATTCCATAGCGCAGCCTGCACATTGCGGATGGGAGATTGTGTTGGACTACGCCCTCGATACCGAAACGGAAATCGCGGCTCATGGCGAACGTGTCTATTCCCGGCCCGTTACCCAGGTCTTCTGGAACATGGAGAGCGCTTTTGGCGGCTGGGCGCTGGCGCTGGCGATGGAGGCGGTCGCGCGGGAAGCCGATCCGGCCGCCGCGCTGGCGAGCATCAACGCGATCTTCCTCGCCGGGATCGAGGGCGAGACGGTGTTCGTTCGCGTGGAGACGCTGAGCCAGCGCAAGCGCACCGGTTTCTTTCGCGTGACGCTGCACAAGGATGCCGACGACGGTCCGCTGCTCTTCAGCTCCGATATCGTTATGTCCGACCGGCGCGAAACCGATCTCGCCTATCAGCCGGAGATGCCCGACGTGACGCCGGCGGCCGACACCGAACGGCTCGCTTTTCCGCCCGGCATGGGGCCGCGCTGGTTCGGCCATTACGACCAGCGGATCGCGGTCGGCAGGCCCTTCACCGTTCAGGACCAGCCGCGCAGCGCCGTCTGGATGCGGGATGGCGACGGCCGCCCGCTCGATACCAAGGGGCTGGTCTCGATATCCGACGTCCCGATGCCCCGCGCCTTCTTCCTGGCCGATACGCCGCGCTTCAGTTCGACCGTGTCCTACAGTTTCGCGATGTTCGCGACCGAGGAAGAACTGGCGGCGATCGGGACCGACCATGTGCTCGTCGAAAGCGACAGCGCGCGCATTCGCCGGGGCATGAGCGATCAGCATGCCCGGATCTGGTCGCCATCGGGCGACCTGATCGCGCTGACCAGCCAGACCGCCTTTTTCCGATAAAAAATTGTATCAAATTGTCTTTGTTAGGCAGTTATTTAGCAATTCCCCCTATCGACCTCCTCTCCGTGGGGAATTTCGAGATAATGGCAGAAGAGGATCAATGGCGATCGCTATTCTCAAAACGGGATTCTATTTCGGGCCGCTCCTGTTCGGCCTGTTGTTCATTCCCCCGGTAACCGCGCAAATCATCGGGATTCTGGGCTGGAGCCCGCCGCTCGGCATGGCACCGCTAGCCGCGGGTTTCGTGCTGGGCGGCGTCTGGGGCCTGTATGCGCAATGGCGGGGGAGTTGGCTGACATGGAAGCTCTAGCCGAAACCCCGCCGCGGGTGGTCGAACACCGATCGCCGGACAACGACATCGACGGGTCCGGCAAGACGCTGATGCAGCGCGAACAGGCGATCGCGCACAAATATATGGGCGGCGTGGCCTGGATCGCCGTCGCCTGGGGGCTCGGCAATCTCGCCGTCTGGCTGGCGCTCTGGCCGCTCGTCCTGTCCGGCATGCTGCCGCTCTGGGCCGCCTTCCCGATCGCGACCGCCAACGTCATCCTCTGCTACCTGCCCTCGCACGAAGCCCAGCACGATATTATCGGCCGGCGCGGCACCAAATGGCGCTGGCTCAACGAGCTGGTCGGCCATCTCTCGACGATCCCGCTCGTCCTTCCCTATCGCGCCGCCAAGCTCACCCATCTCGAGCATCACAAACATACCAACCATCCCGAGCGCGACCCCGATTACAGCATGCGCGCGGACGGGCCGCTCCACATGCTCTGGGTCAGCCTGAAGAACCGCCAGCCGCGTTCCAACCGCGGGCTGCGCGGCTATCGCGACGTGCTGATCCGGATGGGCCGGAAGGATGTCGTGCTGGACGGCCTTGTCTATCAATTGGTCTTTTTCGGGATATTGTGCGCCCTCGCCTGGGCGGGCTTCGGGCTGGAGGCACTATTGCTCTGGTGGCTGCCGCGCCATATCGGCACCGCCTATATCCAGTTCTTCCTGAGCTGGGCGCCGCATCACCCGGCCAGGGCGACGGGCCGCTACCGCAACACGCGGGCCTGGCGCAGCGCACTCGGCAATATCGGCTCGATGGGCATGCAGTATCACATCGTCCATCATCTCCATCCGACGATCCCGCTGACCCGCACGCCGGCCGCCTATCGCGAAATGCGGCCGATACTGGAGGCGCGCGGCTGCCGGCTGGAAGGTCTCTGACTGCGGCGGACCGGTCCGCGAGATAACTTTAACATTGATTAAATTATAACGCTGTGCAAATATCTTTGCATGGCCGAGTCGACCACGCGATCGATCAACATGCAGCGGCGCCGGGATGCCATCCTCGGCGAGGCGCAGCGCGTCATCGGAGAACAGGGTTTCGACGCGCTGAACCTGCGCGCGCTCGCCGATGCCGCTTCGGTCACCGTGCCGACCATCTACAATCTGATCGGCAACAAGGACGCGCTGCTGATGGCGCTGTTCGAACGCGCGGTGACCCGGATCGAGGCCCAGCTTCGCGATTTCGAAACGGCTCCTGCCCTCGAACGGGCCGAGGCGGTCGTGATCCAGTCGACCGGCCTGTTCGGCGCGGACGAGAATTTCTATCGCGCCGCGCTGATCGCCGGCGAACAGCTCGGCTATCGCACCGAGATGCGCACCGCCTCGAAAGATTTCGACGCACGGTCCGTCCAGATGGCGGCGAATGCCTGCCGCGCCGGCCTGCGCGAGGGGCTGCTGCGCGGCCGGATCGATTGCGACCTGCTCGGCGCGCAGATGTACGCCATCTACCGCACCAGCCTGCACGACTGGGTGTATCAGCTGATCACGATCGACGAACTCCGGCGAAATGCGCTGCGCGGTTTCTATGTCTGCCTCGCCGCCGATGCCACGGACGACTTTCACGCCGCGCTGATGGGCAAGCTCGACGCGCTCGCCAACGGCGAAACAAGAGCCGCGGAGCAGGCGGCATGAGCGGCGAACCGGAAATTCCAATGCTGGCCCGCATCCTGAAAACCGGCTTCCATTTCGGGCCGATCCTGTTCGGCCTGCTGTTCATCCCACCCGTGACGGCGCAGCTCATCACGGCGATCGGATGGACGCCGCCATCGGGGATCAGCCCGCTGCTGGCCGGTTTCATCCTCGGCGGCATCTGGGGGCTCTATGCACAGACCAGGGGGAGCTGGATCTCATGGCGAGTCTAGCCGAAGCGCCGGCGATGACCGCCGCCGCAAAAAAAGAGCTGATGCGGCGCGAACAGGCGATCGCGCGCCGCTTCATGGGCGGCGTACCCTGGTTCGCCGTATTCTGGGCCTTCGCCAATCTCGCGACATGGCTCGCGCTCTGGCCGCTGGTGATCCTCGGCTATCTGCCGCTCTGGGCCGCCTTCCCGATCGCGACGCTGAACGTCATGCTTTCCTACCTGCCCTCGCACGAGGCCCAGCACGACATCATCGCGCGGCCCGGCACCCGATGGCGCTGGCTCAACCAGGCGGTCGGCTGGCTGTCGACGATCCCGCTCGTCCTCCCCTACCGAGTCGCGCGGCTCACCCATCTCGAACATCACCGCCACACCAACGATCCAGCGCGCGACCCCGATTACGGGACCAGGGCCAAGGGACCGGTCGATGCGATCCTGAAGAGCATCGTCAACCGGCAGCCCCGGGCCGAGGGCGGGTTGAACGGCTATGGCGAAACGCTGATGCGGCTCGGGCGGCCCGATGTCGTGCTCGAAGGCGTGCTCTACCAGATGGTTTTCTACGGCCTGCTCTGCGGTCTCGCCTGGGCGGGCTTCGGACTCGAGGCGCTGCTGCTCTGGTGGCTGCCGCGCCATATCGGCCTCACCTATATCCAGTTCTTCCTGAGCTGGGCACCGCACCATCCCGGCGAGGAACAAGGCCGCTACCGCAACACCCGGGCCTGGCGCAGCGCACTCGGCAATATCGGCTCGATGGGAATGCAGTTCCACATCGTCCACCATCTACATCCGACGATCCCGCTCACCCGCACCCCCGCCGCCTATCGCGCCCTGCGGCCCGTCCTCGAAGCGCGGGGCTGCGAACTGGACCGCATTTAGGCCGCCGCGCTTGATCTCTCGCCGCTGGCCGCCGATGACGGGGCGCACTACACCGGCGAGCGGGGGACCTATGAAGAAGCTGGCAAAAATCCTCGGCGCAATCGTTGCGATCATGGTCGTCGCGGCCGCCGCCAACGCCGTGCTCAACAGCCAATGGTATGCGCGGCAGGAACAGGTCGCCGCGCCCGAGACAGACTATGACGTGGTCATCCGGCGCGACCGCTGGGGCGTGCCGCATGTGCTGGGACAGACCGACGCCGATGCCGCCTTCGGGCTCGCCTATGCGCATGCGGAAGACGATTTCGCGACTTTTCAGGAAGTGATCGCGAGCGCGCGCGGGCGGCTCGGCGAGCTCACCGGGGCCGAGGGCGCGGCGCAGGATTATGCCTGGCACCTGTTCGACGCGCGCAGCGACGTGGACGACGGCTATGAGCGCGAACTATCTCCCGAAACCCGGGCGCTGATCGAGGCCTATGCGGACGGGCTCAACCTTTATGCGTCCGAACATCCCGAAGAGCTGCGCATCCGCGGCCTCTTCCCCGTGACCGGCGAGGATATCGCGACCGGCTTCGCCTTCACCTCGCCCTTCTTCTACGGCATCGACCGGACGCTCGGCGCGCTCGCCGCCAGCGAGGAGCCGCCGCGCAACGCTGAACCGGCGACCGAGCGCGGATCCAACGCCTTCGCCATCGCCCCGTCGCGCGATCCGGACGGCGCGACCAAGCTGATCGTCAATTCGCACCAGCCCTGGAACGGCCCGGTCGCCTGGTACGAAGCGCATGTCACCAGCGCCGAAGGGCTCGACATGATCGGCGGCCTGTTCCCGATCGCGCCGCTGCCGCTGCTCGGTCATAACCGCCATATCAGCTGGACCAACACGGTGAACCGGCCGGACCTGGTCGATGTCTACGCGCTCACGCTGAACGATGCGGGCGACGCCTATCGCTTCGACGGGGAATGGCGGCCGCTGGAGAGCCGCCGGATCTGGCTTCACGTCCGGATGGGGCCGCTCGTCGTGCCGATCCCGCGCACCGTCTATCGCTCGATCCACGGCCCGGTGATGATCAACGACAATGGCGCCTTCGCGATCCGCTATGCCGGTATCGGCGAGATCCGCCAGGTCGAGCAATATTACCGCCTGACCCGCGCGGAGAGTTTCGAAGAATGGCAGGATGTGATGCGGATGCAGGCGATCCCGGCGACCAACTTCATCTATGCCGATCGCGAGGGCCATATCGCCCGCCTCTACAATGCGCGCTTCCCCGACCGCGCGGAGGGATTCGACTGGCGCGGCGTGCTGCCGGGCGACACGAGCCGGGCATTGTGGACGGCCGATGCGCCCTTCGCTTCGATCCCGTTCCTCGCGGATCCTGATTCGGGCTATATCTTCGACGCGAACAGTACGCCCTGCATCGCCACCGCCGAGGCCGACAATCTCGATTGCGACGGTTTTTCGGAACTGCTCGGCGTCGAGAGCAACCGGACGAACCGGATGCTGCGGGCGGACGAATTGCTCGCCGCGATCGAGGGTCCGATCGGCTGGCCGGAGCTGCGCCGCGTGAAATACGACACCGGCTATTCGCGCCTGTCCGCGGCCGGCCCCTATTTCCGGCGGATCGCCGCGCTGAATTTCGAGCCGGGCGACCTTTCCGACGCGCAGCAGCTGCTCGCCCGGTGGGACTGGACGCTGGACGGCGAAGGATCGGCCGACGGCCTCGCCGCGCTCGTCCTCCGGCACATCATGCTCGCCGCCTATCGCGGCGATCCGCTGCCCGATCCGCGCGAGACCTTCGCCGGAGCCGTCGAATTCCTGATGACCGAGCATGGCCGTCTCGACGTCCCGCTCGGCGCGGTCGTCCGGCTGCGGCGCGGCGCGGCGGACCTGCCGCTCAGCGGCGGGCCGGACGCGCTGCGCGCGATCTATTGGGGCGATCCGGAAGACGGCGCGCATTCGGCGACAGCCGGTGACAGCTACATCATGGAAATCACCTGGCACCGCGACGGCACCGTCAGCTCGCGCAGCGTCCATCAGTTCGGCGCGGCGAGCACCCGGCCGGATTCGCGCCATTACGACGATCAGGCCCAGCTATTCGCAGCCATGCGGATGAAGGACAGCTGGTTCGACGCAGAAGAGCTCGCACCCAATATCGTCTGCAGCTACCGCCCCGGAGAACAGGGACGCACACCCGACGGTGCCCCCTGCCCCCGATAGGGTCAGAACCTAGCCGCGCTTCAGCCGTACCAGCGTTTCGTCGAGCGAAGAGAGAAAGCGCGAGCGATCGGCCTTCGAAAAAGGCGGCGGCCCGCCGATCGCATCGCCGCCCGCGCGCAGATCCGCCATGATCGCGCGCGTCGCGACGGCGGCGCCGATCGAGTTGGCGGTGAACGGCTTGCCGTTCGGTGCGATCACGCTGGCCCCGCTTTTGATGCAGCGGTCGGCGAGCAGAATATCGGCGGTGATCACGATCGCCTTCGCCCGGACGCGCTCGGCGATCCAGTCATCCGCCGCGTCGAAGCTGTCGCTCACCACCTCGCGGCCGATCAGCGGATGATCGGGCACGCGCAAATGGCTGTTGCTGACGATCGTCACGGGCACCGCGTGCCGGAATGCGACCTTGTAGATTTCCTCCTTCACCGGACAGGCATCGGCATCGACGAGGATCCGGATCGCGTCTTCGTTCAAGACGGATCCTCAAGCCCCAGCGCCATGCGCAGAAAGGTATCGCTGCGTTCGAGCATCCGGATGCGGACGGCGGAATCGCGCAAGCCGTGATCGAGGCCCTCGAATACGACGAGCTCGCTCTGCGTGCCGGCATCGCCGAGCCGGTCGTGCATCCGGCGGGACTGGCCGATATCGACATTGATGTCCTCGTCGCCGTGGAACAGCAGCACCGGCGCGGTGATCCGCGCGGCGTTGCGGGCCGGCGAACCGGCGAGAATATGCGGGCCGGAGCCCAGATATTCGGCCGCATTGCGTCCACCGAAAAAGGCCATGGCATCCTGGCGCAGCGCCGGAAGGTCCGTCACGGGCGCGATCGCGACGATCGCCTTGAACAGGCCGGGATCGATAACGCCGGACTGCAAGGCTGCATAGCCGCCATAGGACCAGCCGACCGCAGCCAGCTGGTCGGCATTGGCGACGCCCTCAGATACCAGCCAGCGCGCGCCGTCATTGACGTCGCCGATGGCGGTCGCCCAACTCTGAAAGCCGTTTTCGACGAGCCAATCCTCGCCATAACCGTAGGATCCTCGGAAATTGGGCTGGAGCACAGCATAGCCCTGATGGGCGAAGAACTGCGCGAGCCAGTCGAAGCTCAAAAAGGTACGCCATTCCGGACCGCCATGCGGCAGGACGATAGCAGGCAGGTTTTGCCCATCGCTTCCCGGCGGCAGGGTAAGATAGCCCGGGATCATCGTACCGTCGGCCGCCGGATAGCGAACCGGGCGCACCTCGGCGAGAGTCACGCCTTCCAGCGCGGGCCGGGCGAGAAGTATCTCGTTCAACGCGCCCGTCGCCTTGTGGAACACATAGTAGCGACCCGGATTTGTCGGACCGACCGCGCGAACGAGCAGCCGGCTTTCGTCGTCGCTGGCATCGAGAAATATGATCTCCGGATTGCCGGGCAGCGCGTTGCTCAGAGCCTCATGCAGCGCTTCATATTCGGGATCGAAATAGACAACGATATTTTCGTCTTCCGAATAGCCAACACCGATCACACGCCGCTCGCGACCCAGTCGAACGAGCCGGCTGACATCGACTTCAGGATGGGCGTAGATCAGCTCCCGATCCAGCGTATCGTTCAACGTGATCCGAAACAACGCATCGCGGCCGTCATGCTTGTCCAGCCCGTAAACCGCGTTAAGGGCGCGATCGACGACCAGCGGATAGAAACCCGTATCGTCCACCATATTGTACGACCCGAATTCGCGCCATTCATCGCTATCGGCCGTGCGGTAATAATAATTGATCGTCTCGCCCGCCATGCCGGTCGCCCCGCGCCGCGAAATCGTCGCCTTCATGCGAACGGTTCCGTAGCCGTCGCTCAGGAAGCGAATATTCTGGCGCACCGGCGGTTCGATGCGCTCGGTACGACCGGTGCGCGTATCGATGAGGACAACCCCCAGCCCTTCGTCGCGATCGACAATCCGCGTTGCCCCGCGATTTTGCTCGGGCACATAGGTGCGGCTCATCGTAATCCTGTCATCGTCATCCGGCAGCCAGTCGACGATACTGCCCTCGAACTGCCGGTTGCGCCGGAAGATATTGTCCCGCTGCCCCAATGAACGGGCATCCGAACTGTCGTCGTCGATCGCGAACAGGCGGTTGACCGGATAGATTTGGAGTTCGGCGCGCATCAAGGCCGAGACCGAACAGACCAGTCGTTCCTCATTGACGAACCGGCACCAGTCGAGCTCCATGGGGTCCCCATCGCTGACCGAGACGATCGACGACTGGCCGCCCGTCACATCGGCGACATAGGCGCGGGTTTCCTCGCCCGGCCCCGGGCCGAGATAGGTTACGCGGTTGCCGCTCGGCGAGAGCGCGATCGAACTCACGGCCGGCCGCTGGCCGAATGCCTCCGCCGGATTGTCGAGTTGCTGCGCCGCAGCGGGCGCGGCCATGCTCAATGCGATCCAACCGGCCGACGCCAGTATCCCGTTTTTCATGATATGCCCCGTTTGAAAGTCCAAAACCCTGAATATCCGCGACTATATCCGCGCGATTGTGCCAAGAAAAGGCGGGCCCGGCAGTTTCCGATCTCGCCGATGGGCGGAACATGCTAGGCGGCCCTGTGGACAAGCGCCTGGGCATCCGTCTTTTCTGGCTCGTGACCGGGCTTCTCGCGCTCGGTCTCGGAATTCTGGGCGCCGTTCTGCCGCTGCTGCCGACCACCCCCTTCCTGCTCGTCGCCGCCTTCGCGTTCGCCCGCTCGTCGCCCAGACTCGCCGCCTGGCTCGAGGCCCATCCCCAGTTCGGCCCGCTCGTCGCCAATTGGCGGGATCATGGCGCGATCGGCCGGCGGGCGAAGATCGCGGCGATGGCCGTCATCGTCGCAACGCCGCTCGTCAGCCTGGCGCTCGGCATCCCGCCCTGGATACTCGCCGTGCAGATCGTCGTGCTGACCCTGGTTTCCGCCTTCATACTGAGCCGCCCCGACGGTCCGGGCGGTGGAACCGCTCTCTAGCCAGGGCGAACTCCAACCCGGCGACCGGAGCGAGGCGCATAGGTATTGCCACGGATTGGACGGCATCGGCCGGTCCGATAGACGGCCTAAATCGCGGCGAGAAACCGGCCCTATCACGGGGCGAAAATCGCGCGAAGATGGGCGATTTTCGGCCGCCTTCCCGCCCGATCGCCTTGCGCCGACCCGCCGCGCTGATATCGTGCCGGCCGAAGGGCGCCGGGCCTGCGCGCGGCGGGTCGAAATATAAAATAAGGGTCTTATACATGCCTCCATCCCTATTGTTCGCAACCGATCTGACGGCGCGCGGCGATCGCCCGCTCGACCGGGCCGTATCGCTGGCCAAGGAGATGCACTGCGACGTCAAGCTGCTCCACGTGATCGACAAGAAAGCCGCGGCGGCGCAGGCCGACCCGGCCGAAGTATCGGAGAAGATCCGCGTCGACCTGCCCGAACAGGCGGCGGGTGTAGACATCATCGTGGAGAAGGGCTCGCCGCCCCAGACCATCGCGCGGATCGCCGAAGAGACGGGCAGCGATCTGATCGTCACCGGCGTCGCGCGCCATACGAGCCTGGGCGACGTCACCCTGGGTACCGCGGTCGACTATATCGTCCGCCGGGCGCCCGTCCCCGTGCTGGTCGTCAAGAAGCGCCCGTTGCGTCCGTACCGGACGCTGGTCGTCGCCACCGACTTTTCGGCCTATTCGCTGGGCGCGGTCAACGCGGCCGCAGCACTGTTTCCCGAGGCCGAAATCCATCTCGTCCATGCCTATGCGGTGCCCTATAGCGGCTGGCTGAAATCCGACGAGGTCGAGAAGGAAGTTCGCGAAGAAGCCGAGGAGTATATGGAGAAATTCCTCGCCGACCCGGGTTTTTCCGAGGAGGTGCGCGCGCGGCTCCATCCGCATATCGGCTATGGCCATATCGAGGAGGTTATCTATCGCGCGCTGCGCGAGAATGATGCGGACCTGCTGGTGCTCGGCACGCACGGACGCAGCGGCTTCGCCCAGGCGACGATCGGCAGCAACGCCCAGTCCATGCTGACCGGCTCGCCGACCGACGTGCTGATGGTGCGCAAGCAGAAATAGCCCGATCGGCGCGCGTCGGCACCCCCGCCGCTTTTTCGTTGCGGAACCGGCACGCGCCCGGGTAGTTGACCATATGTGAAGCGCCGGGAAGCGGCGCCGCCTTACAGGGGAGATTGCCTTGACGTTCCGCCACATTACGCCGCTTGCCCTTCTGATGCTCGCCGGCGCCTGCGCGCCGATGGCCGAAGCGCCGCAAAGCGCGGCCGCCGAGCCCGCCGCCGCCCCGGCCGCGCCGCAAATCTCGCTCGAGACGGTGCGCAGCCTGACCGAGACGATGTCCTCGGATGCCTTCGAGGGCCGGGCGCCCGGAACGCCCGGCGAAGAGATGACGGTCAGCCTGCTCGCCGAGCGCTTTGCCGCGGCGGGCCTCCAGCCCGGCAACAATGGCAGCTGGTATCAGGAAGTACCGCTGGTCGAGATCAACGCCGATCCCGAGACCGCCGCCCTCTCCTACACCGCGGGCGGCGAGACGGTGACGCTCGCCTATGGCAGCGACATGGTGATCGGCACGCCGCGCGTCGTCCCCGAAATTTCGGTCGAGGACGCCGAGCTCGTCTTTGTCGGCTACGGCATCAACGCGCCCGAGCGCGGCTGGAACGATTATGCGGGTATCGACATGGCGGGCCGCATCGCGGTCATCCTCGTCAACGATCCCGATTTCGAAAGCCCGACGAACGAAGGCCTCTTCGACGGCCGGGCGATGACCTATTATGGGCGCTGGACGTACAAGTACGAGGAAGCCGCCCGCCAGGGCGCAGCGGGCGCGATCATCGTCCACGATACCGAACCCGCCTCCTATGGCTGGAACGTCGTCGAGAGCAGCTGGTCCGGCCCGCAGCTCAACATGGACGCGGAAAACAATCATATGGACCGCGTGCCGATCGAGGGCTGGATGACGAATGAGGCGAGCCGCGCGATGCTCGCCGCCGCCGGGCAGGATCTCGACGCGCTGACCGCCGCCGCGCGCCAGCCGGGCTTCACCGCGGTGCCGCTGGGCATCACCGCCAGCGCCAGCGTCGAGAACACGATCCGGCGCGAAAATTCGCGCAACGTGATCGCGATCCTGCCGGGCAGCACGCGTCCGGACGAATATGTGATCCACACCGCGCATTGGGACCATCTGGGCCGCTGCACGCCGGCACCCGACGGCGACGACATCTGCAACGGCGCGCTCGACAATGCGACCGGCACCGCCGGGCTCGTCGCACTGGCCGAGGCCCATGCGGCCGTCGGCCCCGCGGAACGCTCGCTCGTCTTCCTCGCCGTAACCGCCGAGGAATCCGGCCTGCTCGGCTCGACCTATTACGCCGCCAATCCGGTCTTCCCGCTCGCCCGGACGGCCGGCGGCATCAACATGGACGGCCTCAACATCATCGGCGCATCGCGCGACGTCGTCGTGGTCGGCTATGGCAAGTCGGAGCTTGAAAACTATCTCGCGCGCGCCGCCGCGGCGCAGGGCCGCGTCGTGCGGCCGGAACCGACTCCCGAAGCCGGCTATTTCTTCCGGTCCGATCATTTCGCCCTCGCCCGTCCCGGCGTGCCGATGATCTACGCCGAAGGCGGCGAGGATCTGGTCGAGGGCGGTCCCGAGGCCGGCGCCGCCGCGGCCCGCGACTATCGCGCCAACCGCTATCACGGCCCGAAGGACGAATATGATCCGAACTGGAACTGGGACGGCGCGATCATGGATCTGGAGCTCTATTACGCCATCGGCCGCGAACTCGCCGATTCGACCGACTGGCCCAACTGGAATCCCGACGCCGAATTCCGCGCGGCCCGCGATGCCTCGCGCCCCGCATCCGACTGACGCCTTCCCCTTAGGAGAAACTGTATGAAACGCACCGTTGCCTTGATGATCGCGACCGCCGCGATCGCCACGCCCGCCCTGGCCTATCAGGCCCAAACCCAGGACGATCCGCCCGAACCGTCGATCCTGGAACGCGTGCTCGATCGCGTTCTGGGTCCGGCCGAGCAGGCTCCGGCCGAACAGCCGGCGACGGAAACCGCGGCGCCGAGCGCACTCGACACCGTGCTCGCGGCCGATTTCCGCGCCGAGGACAGCGCCCGGGACCGCTATCGCCATCCGGCAGAAACGCTCGATTTCTTCCGCGTCGAGCCCGGCATGACGGTCGCCGAATTCGGGCCCGGCGGCGGCTGGTACACCCGCGTCCTCGCACCCTATATCGCACCGCAGGGCCGCTACATCGCGGTCAATGCCGACTCGTCCTGGCGGGATCTCGATGCCGAACAGCGCGCCCGCGCGAACAGCTGGCCGCAGCGCTTCGCCGCCAATGTCGAGCAATGGACCGGCGTCCCCGCCGCTTCGGTCGCGGCCTTCGAAAGCGACGAAGCGCCGGAGAACGTCGCGGGCACCGTCGACCGCATCCTGATCTTCCGCTCGCTGCACGGTATGCGCAACGGGAATATCGCCGACAGCGAATTGCGGCGGCTGCGGGCCATGCTGGCGGATGACGGCATGGTCGGCGTCGTCCAGCATCGCGCGCCGGAAACAGAGACCTGGGAGCGCTCGAACGGCACGCGCGGCTATCTGAAGCAATCGGATGTCGTCAAGCTGTTCGAGCTGAACGGGTTCGAGCTGGTCTCGGCGTCCGAGATCAACGCCAATCCCAACGATCCGGCAAGCTGGGAACGCGGCGTCTGGACCTTGCCGCCCGTGCTGACGCTCGGTGACGAAAACCGCGACCGCTATGTCGCGATCGGCGAAAGCGACCGGATGACCTTGCTGTTCCGCAAGGCGCGGTAGTTTTTCAGAACGCTGCTAGCGCAACGTCGCGGCACCGGGATTTTGATTGTCAGACCTTCGGCTTTCGCCTCAGGCGCGGCACCGGCCCGCTCCCCCTCCCGACCTCCCAATGAGTCTACCCTGTGGGAGGTCGGGAGGGGGAGCGGGCCGGTGCCGCGAACTTCCGCCAGGAAGTTTCTGACAAAAGACTCCCGATGCGGCGCTCAACCGTCAGGTCGCGCCTGACAAAATCTCACCCCCGCAATTCCACTGCGCGCGCGAACACCGCCTCAAACATCGCGTCGGTCAGACGGCCGGTATTCTGGTTGTAGCGCGAGCAGTGATAGCTATCGATCAGCAGCCGTCCGCCCGGCAGCCGATGCTCGGCGCCATGGCCGAATTTGTAGCGTCCCGGCGTTTCGCCATGGGCGCGCAGGATCGAGGCGTGCGCGATCGTGCCCAGCGCGACGATCGTCGTGAGCTTCGGAAGCGCATCGAGTTCGGGCAGCAGAAAACGCCGGCAGGCGTTGATCTCGGCCGCGACCGGCTTGTTCTGCGGCGGTACGCAGCGCACCGCGTTGAGGATGATCGCGCCCTCAAGCGTCAGCCCGTCGCCGATATCGCCGCCATAGGCCCCGGCGGTCATGCCGACCTTGCCGAGCGTCTCGTACAGCAGCCCGCCCGCATGATCGCCGGTAAACGGCCGCCCGGTCCTGTTGGCGCCGGTCAGCCCCGGGGCGAGCCCGACCACGGCGAGCCAGGCATCCGGATCGCCGAAGGAGGGCACCGGCGCGTTGAACCAGTCGGGATGCGCGCGGCGCCGCTCGGTCCGGAAATCGGCGAGCCGCGGGCAGAGCGCGCAATCGGGCGGCGGTTCGGTGCTGGCCTCGGTCATCGCGCTGCGATAGGCGGGCGGGCGTGATGGATACAAGTGCGGCGACGACCCGCTATCTGATCGGTCTCGGATCGAACCGCTATCGCGGCGGCCCGCCGCGCCGCACGATCGACCGCGCGATCGATGCGCTGGCGGCGCGCGGGCTGGAGATCGTGCGGCGCTCCTCGGTCGTGACGACACCGCCGCTCGGCCCGGGCACGCGCCATTACGCCAATGCCGCGATCCTGGCGCAGACGGATCTTTCGCCGCCCGACCTGCTCGCGCTCTGCCAGGCAATCGAAGCCGCCTTCGGAAGACGCTCGGGACGGCGCTGGGGCGACCGGATCCTCGATCTCGACCTGCTGCTCTGGTCGGGCGGATGCTGGGCGGACCACACGCTTACCCTGCCCCACCCGGCCCTAGCGATGCGCGATTTCGTCCTCGGCCCGCTCGGCGAGATCGCCCCCGGCTGGCGCCATCCGGTGTCGGGCCGCACGATCCGCCAGCTCGATTATCATGTGCGCCGCAACATGCCGGTTGACCGCGGCCCGAACCGTCCCTAGGTCCCTCGCGGTGGTCGGGCCCTTAGCTCAGTTGGTAGAGCAACTGACTTTTAATCAGTAGGTCGCTGGTTCGAGACCAGCAGGGCTCACCACCTTTTCAATAGCTTAGCGGAAAAAATGTTAATCCCGGCAACACTCGTTGCTATGGGGCAACATCTGGGGCAACAAAAGATTCGCATCGCGCTTTGCCAATCAATGAACTTCGACAAATGGCAGTGCATCATTTTGGCGAAACGGAAAGTCTCTCGGCTAATCGAACGGTGCCAACGGCAAGCGGCTCCGCGTTTGATGAAATCGGAGCGGAGGATCGCGGAATTCGCCTGTGCCTGTGTAATCGGAAATGGCTACCCTGACGGCTAGATCACCCTGCAATTAGTGAGGCCTCTCACCGATTTGGCAAATGGTCTTGTTCGCCGATGTGCTCAAAAAGCCGATAATTGGCCACGACCGCATCGTGATGAACACTTCTTAATGGACGATATCCATATCGGCGCGTCGATTGGCTAAAGTGCCCAATTCGGAACAGTCCCCATGTGCGGCGCTTTCGGAGCCTGCGCAGCCATATGACCGCGCGATGCCTATCAGCGCGCCTGCGAAATCAACGTGAAGATGACGCGGGAACAACCTTCAGCGAGCTCATCGATCATCCCAAAGAAAGGTCCGCTCTCTCATTGGGGGGACGTGGGGAGAGAGCGGACCGGAACGCAGGGGCGGGTTGCAGCACGTTGGAAAACCTCCAACGTTCCCCTGCATATGGACTGGACGACCAGTCCGAGACAAAAACGCTTCCAAAGCTCGGCTCTCCTTGCTTAACGCAACAGGCGGAATTTCCCTTCGCGTGCCGGAACCGTCTGGACTGCGCCATCCGAAAAAGGCCCTCTCTCTCAAGAGCATAGAGGAGAGAGCGGGCCAGTCACAGAGGGATACACGTCAAACTGACCAGTTAACGTCCCCTGCGCGAACGACGGTTGACCGTACGCCTTGTCGTGGTCACCCGCCGAGCCCCGTTCCGGTTGCCCGAAACCACGCGGCGCACCTGGGTGTTGCCACGCTCACGAACATGGGTATTGCGGCCGGCAACCACTTGGCCATCCTCATTGCGCAACCGCTGCCGGCGATCGTAACCGTTTCCATTCCACCGGCTCTGCGCCCGGTAATCGAGCGTTTCGCCATTGGGGCCGGTCGTCGTGCCGTGAGTGCGACTGTGATTGCCATGGCGCATACGCTCGCCTTCATAGGTCCGCGTGTCACCATTGAAGCGGGTCTGCGATCCGGACATGGTGCGCCCGGTATCGGTGCGCTGGGATTCCCAGTGGCGCGTCGCAACGGCACCATCCTCCTTGCGCGTAATATTGGTATCGCGCGAATAGGTACCGGTCTCGCGGTCACGGGTGATGACACGCTCACCGGAATAGTTCGGCGTGTCGACCGTGATCGTTCGCGTAGCGGGTTCGGCGAGAGCCGGTCCCGGCAGCAGCATCGCCACGGCGACGGTCGTAAAAAAGGTCGGTTTCATTCTACTCTCCTCATTGGATACGCGACACGGGCTTTCCTGCCCTGTCTCATCCTATCTAACGGAGGAGGCGCGGATTCCCTTCGCGCGATCAGCGGGGCCGACGTGGAATGCGGGGACGGCGCGGTGGCGGGGTCCGCCGCTGCGCTGCATCGCGAACACGCTGTGCGGCGCGGGCGCGCTGCGCGGCCTGCGCTGCCCGAAGCCGTTCCAATATCGCAGCGCGGCGCGCCATTGCCCCATGTGTCGTAGGTATTGGCCGCGATCAGGTCGCCGTCATGATCGCTCGTCGCGACGATCGAGCCCTGGTGATCGGTGCCGAGGAACCGGCGGGTGCTGTTGGAGACGCCCGCACCGTTATACCAGACCAGCGGCTCGTCGACGCCCGCCCCATGGACATGGCGGCGCTGCAGCGTGCCCGACACCGCCCCGCTCGCGCTCGTCAGCCGGCTCTCATCGTCATAGGTGTAGGTATTTGTCTCATCCGAAGTCAGGTTGCCATTGGCGTCGTGGGTGAAGGCCTGCCCGGCGACGCTCGTATACCGGTTGAGGCCGTTAGCGGCCTAGGTATAACTGACTACTGACTGGATTAGGGTCCGGACCCATAAACGGGATTCCCAAGGCGGCTGTAATGTGATTCACGCTTCCAAACGATGGGAGCGATGGAATGAGCGAGTTCTGGTTGAGCGAGGAGCAGTTCGAGCGGCTTAGACCACTGCTGCCTGACAAGGTGCGCGGTGTGCCGCGGGTCGATGACCGACGGGTGATCAGCGGCATCATCCATGTGCTGAAGTCGGGCGGACGCTGGGCCGATGCGCCGGCCTGCTACGGCCCGAGAAAGACGCTCTACAACCGCTTCGTGCGCTGGGCGGCCAAGGGGTATCTGGCAGGAGCTGTTCGTCGCCCTGGCCTCGGCTGACGGGCCGCCTGCCGAGATATTGATCGACAGCACCTACATGAAGGCGCACCGCTGTGCGGCCTACGAAAAAGGGCGTCCTTCCAGGCGATCGGCATCAGCCGCGGCGGGCAAAACAGCAAGCTCCACGCGGTCACCGACGGCGAAGGTAGGACGCTCCGCTTCCTGCTGACCGGCGGCAACGTTCACGACTGTCGTGCGGCCGATGCGCTGCTGAGAGGCCTTGTGCCGGGCACCCTGGTGCTGGCCGACAAAGCCTATGACAGCAACGCCATCCGTACCCTCATCGAGGATCAGGGCGCCATGCCCAGAATCCCGTCAAAACGAACGGGTGCTGGAAAAGTTGCTTCTCGCAGACACTCTAAAAAGGCCGCAATGCCATCGAACGCATGTTCTGCCGGTTCAAGGACTGGCACCGCATCGCTACCCGATATGACAAGCTAGCCGCCAACTTCCTCGGCGCAATATGCCTCGCCGCAGCCGTCACATGGCGGCTCTAATGAGTCCAGACTCTAATTGGCTTCTAGCGGCAGCGATCTTGATGGTTATCTCATTTTCAACAGTGAAACTTTCTATTTTTCGATGAAGTTATCAATCTCAATAAGTAATTTTTTTGCAAAACTCTTTGTTTCTGGATCGAACGAAGTCTTGTTCATATAAATAAATTTTCGAAATATTTCCCTGAATTTCGGCCATATTTTCTTTTTTAGATAAGCATAATTTATAGATATAGGATGACCGTTAAAAAATAACCCATCTATTTCTATTGAATCTATTTCTATTGAATCTATTTTTCTTTGAACTCTAACATCATTCCCATTTAGATCAAGAGAAATGTCAGAAATATCATCTTTTCTCCTATTCCACTTTATTGCTGCAAAAATTATTTCGATCATATCAAAGTTTGATTGAAAGCTGCGGTTGTTTCTTTGATACTCGACCAAAGCAAACGGTAAGGTTGCTTCGTGCCAGCCCTTTCCGAAGCTGAATATTTTGTTTTTCTCATATGAGATTGTGCAGCTTATATTCAATTCATCGATGTCCATGCCCAGTGCCCATTTACTCTCCGGTGGATACCGGATGAACGGAAATAACGACATGAATATCGAGTGGCGTTGCTCCCTGATTGTCGCTGCTTGAACGTAACTCAATTTCCGGGAGTAGCTCAGCGACTTGGCGCTCAGCGCCTGCTCTGAGCGAGGGGGAAACGATGTCTTGTAGTCGTGATGTGATGACCCGGACGGTTGTTTCACCCTCTGACCCGGCCGTGTAGCCCAAGAAATTCGTCACGAGATTGCCTCTTTGAGACTCGAATCTGGTGCGATCGCCTTGCACAATGAAACTCCCTTGATCAAAGGCCTCTGAGACCACCTCTCCAGCCAGTCTCCTAAGAGAACTAGGTGTTTGTCGCACACGGAATTGTGGGACGCCAGGGTTGCTGAAACCGCTTGGATCATTGTGTCTGCGCAAGATGTGTCGAACGCGCTCGTCTGGCACTACTACCACTCGCCGACCGGGGACTCGATTCGATCTCGTGGTGCGCCCGGTGGGGTCAATGAAGTTAACGGGATCATTCCCGACATAGGCATAGAGGTTGAGGTTATCCTCATAGCCGATCGGGTCGGTCTGCATGAACCGGCCGAGCTCGGGCGCATACATGCGGTTGCGGTTGTAGGATAGCCCGATATCGGGGAGCCAGGCCTGGCCGGTATAGCCGAACCGGCCGATATTGTTCGGGTCGCCCACCCCCCAGCTATCATAGCGGTTCGCGCCTATCAGATCGCCGTCATGATCGCTGGTGGCAACGATCGAGCCCAGCCGGTCGGCCAACAGGAAGCGGCGGGTGGTGTTGGAGACGCCCGACCCGTCATACCAGACCAGCGGCTCGCTCAGCCCCGGCCCATGGACATAGCGATCCTGCAGTACGCCCGAGCCGTTATACTCGCCCGCGATCACGCCGCCGTCATGCAGGAACCGCCGGTCGCCGCCCGGCCCGCCCGATATCCGGTAGAGCCGGCCCAGCGGATCATATTCGAGCGCAACGCCCGACGCCGAGGTCAGCCGGTTCTCATCGTCATAACCGTATGTCGTGCTGCCGTCCGAGGTGAGATTGCCATTCGCGTCATAGGTGACGCTCTGTCCGCCCACGCTCGTATATTGGTTGAGGCCGTTGGCCGTGTAGCTGCCCGTGCTATCTTCATATCCGTCTATGCCATTTTACCCCGCATGTGGATTTGGATCATAACGAAATATGATACGAGCTAGTTCGTCCTTATCGAGGTTATGGGTTTCGATGTCCAAGCCGAGATGCTCAATATGATTGAGAAGAACATTCCGCAATCCCTCAAATCGATTTTCGTTCGACTCAAATTCTAATGTACCGTTCTTCTGATCGTACGCTAACTTCAATCTTAATCCACTCAACTCATAGATAAGGATACAATCGTCTTCGATATCATATATTTCTAATGCACGAAGAGCATTTTCTCTGCTCTCATAAATGCAAATATCTCCCGCAACGTTCTCGTCGTTCGAGTCATTAATGATGATGAAGTCGCTCATTAAAACCTGTCCCAAAAGCTTTTGTCTGGGGAACGTGTTTCCCAGGGTCGATGTCGGCCTATGCCTTGACCCGGGGGAGCAGGATTTCCCGGTCTTCTATGGTAGTGCGGCCACCTACCAATCGGATGGCCTGCGCGATTTCCAAAAAAAGCGATCCTGAGATTATTACCGATCCGAATCTCTTTTCCTGCTATAGCAAAAGGTGCGAGTGCGAAAGTTGCTGCTGCCACCCCTTGCTGCATATCAATTCGCGCAAATTCTTCTGCAGTTAGATTTCCGCATTCATAATCAGCTGTGAGCTGTCCGTAGGAAGCCCGAACGGGATCGACCGAGCCAGCAAAAGGATTCGCGCAGCCACCCGAAGAACTTCGCTGCGCCGCTGGCAAACCCGGTTCCTCGGGCGGTTCTATAGGATCAGCCAGTGTCCATTGGTCGTAACGATTGTCGCGGCTGCCACGGTTGGAGAACCCGCCGCCTCCGCTACCACTGCCGCTTCCTAGGACGCCGCCGGTAACAACGATCCTGCAGTCTCTGAGGTCGGTGAAACCCGATGGGCATTCCAGCCTGAGCCCCAACGGATCCACAAAATTCACCGGATCATTCCCGACATAGGCATAGAGGTTCATATTGTCAGTGTAGCCGATCGGATCGGTCTGCATGAACCGGCCGAGTGCGGGGGCGTACATGCGGTTACGGTTGTAGGCGAGGCCGACATCGCCGAGCCAGGCCTGGCCGGTATAGCCGAACCGGCCGATATTGTTCGGGTCGCCCACCCCCCAGCTATCATAGCGGTTCGCGCCTATCAGATCGCCGTCATGATCGCTGGTGGCAACGATCGAGCCCAGCCGGTCGGCCAACAGGAAGCGGCGGGTGGTGTTGGAGACGCCCGACCCGTCATACCAGACCAGCGGCTCGCTCAGCCCCGGCCCATGGACATAGCGATCCTGCAGTACGCCCGAGCCGTTATACTCGCCCGCGATCACGCCGCCGTCATGCAGGAACCGCCGGTCGCCGCCCGGCCCGCCCGATATCCGGTAGAGCCGGCCCAGCGGATCATATTCGAGCGCAACGCCCGACGCCGAGGTCAGCCGGTTCTCATCGTCATAACCGTATGTCGTGCTGCCGTCCGAGGTGAGATTGCCATTCGCGTCATAGGTGACGCTCTGTCCGCCCACGCTCGTATATTGGTTGAGGCCGTTCGCCGCATAGGCCGTCGTGCCGTTCTGATAGCCAGTGTAGCGGTACAGACTGTTCGAACGCGTCCGCGTCGTCACCTGCCCGGCCGGGTTGTAGGCGAAGCCCAGAGTCAGATCGTTGGCGGTGGCGCTATGGCCACTCGATAAAATCGAACGGTGGTCTGGCCGAACCTTCCTCGAGCTTTTCTAAGGCATGCGGCAGTACCGCATATTTATGAACCCCACCCTTTAATCTTCTCTCCACTCTCATGGCCTTTACGAAGCGATCGAAAAATTCTTTGACTTCATCAGGAGCGGCATAAACAGTATCGTCTTTCGGAGAGTACCATTTCACGTCTCGAGAAATACTACCGCTCCCCAAATATTTTTTTTCCTTATCTTTACGCTCACCGCTGCAGTAAATAGAAATATTGACATGATTTATAGATGGTTTTTGGAAGTATTTTCCTTTATAGTAACCATCTTCAATAAGATTGAATTCTTTATTACCGAATATCCAACTATTTTTATAAAAAAGAAATACGCCTCTTCCGAAACTTTTGAAATCTTCATTACGTAGCAAAATGGGCTCAGGCACATCATTCGGCCCATCATATTGTATTATAAGCCCCATTTCATTCGCAATGGTGAGCAATTCAGGAACATCCTCAGTGGCATGAATAATAAATAGTTCACGCAATTGTTATCTCCGGAGCGGCGGCAGAGGACGCGTCTGACACTCGATACCGCACGCCTCATACTCTTCAACCCGCCGCCGATGATAAGTGCTGTTTGGTCTCCGTTCCGACTCCACGACGAGTCTTGTACGACCGTTTCTATCAATCACCTGATTGTCCGGTCGTCGATTGACGCTCGGATGACCTTGAACGCGACGTTCTGTAAGAACACGTTCACCCGGTCCCGCCTGCCTTTGCGCTTGTCTAAATCCCGGTCCTGATACATCAGCTTGATGATCGGGAGCCCCGCGAGATCCATGAGGATTTGGAGGACGCCGGGTGGCTCTAATGGCAGTCGTGCGCGATGCGGCTGACGTTCTCGATCCCGTCACAATCGCTCGGCCGAACCTGAAAACTCTACCAACTAAAAACTCGGGAGCTACGATGAGCGACGCCCCCACGCCCATAGCGGTCAAACGACTAATAGCGCGATCAAATACAGCGCCTTCCATTTCCGCCGTGGTCAACCCTGCCAGAGAACGGTCAAACGCTATCTCTTCCTGTCGACATGTCTCGCACAAACCGCTTGGATCTGCCGAGTTCATTGGATCATTCCCAACGTACGCATACAGATTGAGATTATCCTCATAGCCGATCGGGTCGGTCTGCAGGAACCGGCCGAGCGCGGGCGCGTATATCCGGGCGCGGTAGTAATAGAGCCCGATATCGCCGAGCCAGGCCTGGCCGGTATAGCCGAACCGGCCGATATTGCCCGGATCGCTCACGCCCCAGGCGTCATAGCGGTTGGGCCGGATCAGGTCGCCATCATGATCGCTCGTCGCGACGATCGAGCCCTGGTGGTCGGCGCCGAGGAACCGGCGCGTACCGCTGGAGACGGTGGCGCCGTTGTACCAGGCCAAGGGCTCGTCCACCCCCGCGCCATGGATATAGCGCGCCAGCATCGTGCCCGACGCGTTATATTCAGCCACCAGCGCATCGCCGTCATGCAGGAACCGCCGGTCGCCCTCCGCGCCGCCCGAGATCCGGTACAGCCGGCCCAGCGGATCGTAGCTCAGGCTCACCCCGCCCGCCGTGATCAGCCGGTTCTCGACATCGTAGCTGTATGTCGTCGACCCGTCCGAGGTCAGGTTGCCATTCGCGTCATGGGTGAAGGCTTGGCCGGCGACGCTCGTATACTGGTTGAGGCCGTTCGCCGCATAGGCCGTCGTGCCGTTCTGATAGCCGGTGTAGCGGTACAGACTGTTCGAACGCGTCCGCGTCGTCACCTGCCCGGCCGGGTTGTATGCGAAACCCAGAGTCAGGTCGTTCCCGGCGCCGTTCAGGTTCTGAACTAGGCTCGAGAGGCGGTTGGCGCTGTTATAGGCGTAGCTGGTATCGGGCCCGGCGCCGCTGCTGTCGCCTATGCGCTGCCCCAGATCGTTATAGCTGAGATCGGCGATGATCGTTCCGCTCGTGCTGCTTTCGCGGATCCGGTCGAGCCGGTAGAGCGGATCATAGCTGTAATGGAATTGCTGCCCGCCGGGATGGGTGATCCGTGTCCGGTTGCCGGCAAGGTCATAGGCGTAGGTCAGGGTGCGCGTCGTGCCGCCGGTCGAATTGGCGCTCGACGTCATCCGGCCGAGCTGATCATAGGTGTTCACAACGCCCAAGCCGCTCACCGAGCCGAAGCGGGCCTCGAGCATCTGGCCCTGCAATTCATATCCATAATGGACGTCGGCCGAGGTCCCGCCCGGGATATTCTTCAGCGTCATCCGGTTCATGGCATCGTAGCTGTAGGCGATCGTCTGGCCGTCGCGCCGGCGCTGCGCCGTGCGGTTGCCGTTCGCGTCATAAGTGTAGTTCTCATAATCCGAGACGTTGACGGCGCCCGGCGTGGTGCTCGACGGGAAGGTCCAGCGAGTGAGTCGGTCATGCCCGTCATAGGTGAACTGGCTGCGGTTGCCGTTGGCATCGGTGACCGACAGGCGATTGCCGTTCAGATCATAGGTATAGGCCGCATAGGTGATCTGATCGCTCGTCAGATAGGCGCGCTGTATCGAGGTGACCTGACCGACGGCGTCGTAATTGGTGCGGGCGATCCGGTCGGGGCCCTGAGTACCCGGGGTGCCGAGCGCGCAAGCGGAGGCGGGCAGCGAGCCGCCGGTTATCGCGCCGTTGCTCGAAACGGACGGGAAGATGGCCGCATTCATCCGTACCGCGCTGCATATCGGCCGGCTCAGCACATCATAGCTGGTCTGGACGACGGAATAGGTTCCGCCGCTCGCCGCCGATGCGACGAGCACCGGGCGGCCCATCGTGTCATATCGCGTGGCTGTCCTGTTCAGGCTGACAAAGGTCGAAAGGCCCGTATCGGTGGGCGTGTTCACCGTCCCCGTATCTTCGAGGATCACGCGGCCCATGCTGTCATACACGATGCGGGCGGCGGGCGGCTTGAGCGGCCCGCTTCCATCGGGATCGGCCCCGACCGTGGCGATGAGTTCGCGGTTGTCGTTATAGGCGTAGCGCGTGGTGTCGGCGGTGCCGGGTAGCGGCCCGTCGACCGCGATCAGATTGCCTTGCAGATCGTAGCCGTTGGTAACGGTTGCACTGAGGCTGCCGTTTCCGGCGCGCGTCGTGACGGTTTCGGGAAGGATAAGGTCGGTGTTCGTCGCATAGCCGATATCGGTGAATATGGAGAGATTGCCGGTAGCGCTGCATGTCGATTCACGCCGGCAAGTCGCGCTCGTCGAAAGCACCCTGTGTCCTGCGACCGTGGTGAAGCTGTTGTCCGTGCGCCAGCGTTTTTCCTGACTGACGGACGGGTGTGGGACCGGGGGACGCGTGATGCGGGTGGGTTGGGACGTCGCGGAGTCCTCGTAGCGATATTCATAATCATATGTGGCCGAACCGGTCCCATCGATAAATTGCTGGGGCTGGTTGCAGTTGCGGGCGTACAGGCCTTGGCCGCCCCCGCTGCAGTTCGCGCCGTAGCTGGCGGTTTCGGTAATTGTTGCTCCCGGCCTGGGGCCGGACAATGCGCGGCGCGCGATGATATTGCCGCGGCTGTCATAGTCGAATTCGAGACTGTTGCCTTCGGGGTAGCGAATGCGCGTCAGATAATGGCTGGTAGTATCGTGATCGTAGAAGGTCGTGCGGCCGAGTTCGTCGCGCACCTCGACGACATAGCCCTTGTCCTTGTGTGCCCTGACGACCATCACGCCGCCCAGCGGGTTGGTGCGCGTTATCGTCCGGTAGGTGCTGTTGTCGCTATAGCGATACTGCCAGGTGCCGGCCGGATTGGTGAGAGTGCGCACCCGATGCTGAGCCGTATAGCTGGTGATATTGATCTGGGTGCCATCGGGCCGAACGACCCGCGTCATCTCGCGGTCGTTATTGATTGTGTACCGCCAGATGCGCCCTTCGGGATCGGCGATCACCTGCGTCGTATTGCGGGGGAACAGGAAATGATCGTCAAGATCGCTAGTAGTGTTATTGGGTGTCTCTATCGACAGCGATTGGATGGTAGACCAGCTTCCGGGTGCGGTCGAGCGGCCTCGGAGATTCAAGATAATGTTTGGACTTCCAACCGTTGTGCTCGTTCCTCCGGGGCCCGTTTGCGAAATCCTGTAGGTGGCGTTTCCTGCTGGAGAGGAGAAATCCGAATTGTTGGAATACCCTATTGTTTGAGGCCATGCATTGACTGCGCGATTTTCAAACTCTGTGGCTAGATCCCACTGTGCTATTACGGTCGCGCCGTTCGCAGCAACATTGCCGTAATGCGCAACCCGATAGCCCGGATCTTGGGGCGTCGTTGTGAAGGGGCTTGGTCCAGTGAAATCTATCCTGTCGCCGTTCCGATTAAAATAGACACATCGCTCTATCCAGTTCCTCCCGGACCAGGTATTGCATGTTAAACGACCGCCTCTAACGGGGGCGACCGGCGCAAAATTGCCGCCGAAACCCTTGAACTCCTCCGAGATACCGCCATAGCGTACAATGAAATTCCCGTCGTCCTTGGTGATCGACGGGATCGGGGTGATCCAGCTTTGGCCGACCCACTCCATCGAGAAACTGAGCGCGTGCTCGTCCGTGCCAGCGGACATCGAAGGCCCCTGGATGCGAAAATAACCGTTGATCAGATCGACGCCATTCTCGTCGATATTGTCGAACAGAGGCAATTCAATGGTCGGCCCGACGGTGCGGATGTCGGTCGCAGATGCCTGCACGGCAGACTGGCTCTCGGGTGAGTCAGCTTCATCCGCCGACAATGAGGGAGCATTCGTCCGAAGATCGCCGTTGCCGGGATCGACATCATTTCCATCGATGCTGTCGACGATCGGCCGTTCGGCATCAGGATCAACGGTCATGACGTCCTGGGCGCTGGCAGGCGCCGAAACGCCCGAAGCGATCAGTACCGCAAGGCAAGCCAATCCTGTTTTTCTGATGCGCTGCCGCACCCTGTAAACAGCGGCAACAGCCCTCCGATTAGCGGCGCAATCCGATGGGATCATATGTTTTCTTGTCATGCAGACCTCGATTCTAGATCGTCAAAAGGCGCGCGCGTTGGCCAGTGGTTATTCATGGAATCACGATCGGAAACGGTCGGCCGCCGATAATCACGACGACCAGGCCCGCCGTCCCGGCGGTTTCAGTGCGGCTGATGCGGTTGCCGGCATCGTCATAGGCGATCGTTGCGCTCGCGCTGTCGCTGCGCCGTTGCTCGATCAGACGGCCGAGCGCGTCGTAGCAGTAAATCTCGACGCTGCCCGCGCCGCTGGGTTCGGGGCAGGTCTGCTGACCATGCGCCGGTTTCAGAAGCAGAAGGCCGCTGCATGCAATCGTCACCATGATCGCGATCAATTGTCTGAGCATTTAATACCTCCGATCACTGGGCGTTTGATCTCGTCATCTGTTCTGCATCACATATTGGATGTAACACGTACCGGTTCCCGGTTCCGTTCTGAGCGATATCGGCGCCCCCTGCGCGAAGGCGGTCAACAAAAGTGCGTACCAATCGTCATATTCGGAATCCGATCGCCTCACCCGCAAATAGTTGCCAGGGTCGGTATCGCAGTCGAGCAGCGATTGATCCGCATTGGTTTGCAGATATGTGATCGGACCGTTCACATAAATGCGCGTGAGCAGAATATCGTTGCAATATGTCCCCGTACAATTTGCCAACGCGCTAGCCGGCATAAAAAAGCAAAACAGGGCGGCGATTGAGGCAAAATAGCGCATGGTTCTCTTCTCAATTTTCTAAAAGACGCGGCAGTTCGGACTCGCCATCTATCGATCTTGCAGAACATAGGAGACGGTGCATGGTCCGGTCCCGCTTTCCATTCGGAAGGTCATCGGCGTTCCGGAAACAAAGGCCGTAAGCACCAGTGCGTAGGAGTCATTATATTCGGGATCGGTATTATCCATCGTCAAGTAGAGCCCGGTTCCGGGATCGCAATCCAGCTGAGTCTCATCGCCCGACGTTCTGACAGACGTGGCGGTCGCGCTGACAACAATTCTCTGGACCAGCACATCGTTACAAAACACGCCCGAACAATCGGCCAGTGCTTTGCCGGGCATCAGAATAAAGACCAGGGCGGCGATCAAGGCAGAATAGCGCATATATGTCCTTTCCAAATCCACCGAATACCGACGTTGGCCAGCAACTGAATCCCGGCTTGCGACTCGGTATACCGGTCGATTTCCTATTTTGGAACAAAAAGCGAACATCCCTAATCCGGAAACGCGGAAAGGGCCACCTGCATCGCTGCAAAAGAGCCAGCTGAAACGCCCGGGCACAGGGAAAGATCGATCCGTTTTTTTGGACCATCGCGCGACCTCCCTTCGCCTTTTGCGATGTATCACAATTCGTTACGGCGGCAAAGCGATCACGGTTTCCGCGGGCTGATCGCCTATTGGATGACTATGCAACACTGTTCGCGATGCTCGTCGTGCGTTCAATCTCACCTAAAAGCGTTTCGTCATCGATCGGCCAGCGGCAAGCGCTCAATTAACTCCCCAGGGTTGCTTGGAGCTGGATGGAGCCCGTATCTTACGTGCCATCTTCCAGGAGGACGCCCCATGCAAAAAACTAAATCAGCCAGTTGGTTCGCACGTATGGCGGCACCCGTCAGCGTGATATCGCTTATGATACCGACGGCAACGCAAGCTGGAATCCATTGTCGAGGTCCAATAAGCGATATCACTTATACTCAACCTACCGGTGATCTCAGAGTTAATTGGGGATTCGGCCGCATCATTTTGTGCTCGCTGAATGGCAACATGACATACGGCGGGGCCACGTATACGCCGATAGATTGTCAGCGCCTACACGCGACTATGCTGACCGCAGCTGGCACAGGCGACGATGTTCAATTCTATTTCCCTGGCGCATATTCGAACTGCACCCAAGTACTTGTTGACACTCAACAGCCGCTTTCCCGTTGGACGAACATGTATTTATTGCCGGTGCCCTAGGGAACGCCGGAGGGAAAAATCCCTTTCGGCTGAAAGGAGGAGATCGCTATGATCGCGAAATGGAAGCGCCATGCATTTGTTTGGCTTATTATCTTGATCATGACATTCCACTCCACGGCGAGTGCGGCCGTGTTTTGCCGGGGACAAGTTGGTTTCATCAGAGATGACATGCCCGACATTCTTCTAAGTTGGCTTACGGGGCAGGCAATACATAGACTCTAGTCCAACCCTGAGAAGGGAACGCATTGTCCGCCAAGACGCTGCTGCAGCTGGACACGCTGCCCGGAAAATAGATCATGAAATCATTTCCCGATCCCAATGCCGTCAACCCCATGGCATAAACGTCTCGACAAAATTCCGGCGCATAGGTTCTACCACCATAGCTCATGCTGGTATTGAGCGAACATAACTTAATGTTCCCAAATCCCCAGCTCATTATCAAGGTATCGGGCAGATCCTGTCTCACGAAGTTCACAGGGCCACGACAATATACGCCGGCTTGGGCCACCGCCGAGAACAGAAACATACTACCCAGCAGAGCCGCTACGGCTCGTGCGCAGAAATGCCGCACTGACTTTCGAGGCGTGTTTGTATCCATGTCAGACTGCCTTTCTCGTACGGTTGGCGGCCGTCGCCGCAAATTAGAAAATGACCACCACGACCTTCCCGCCCGTTACCGGGATGACCCGCAATTCCTGGCTGAGCCCCGGCGCGGCGACGGATTCGTAGCGGACCCGGTTTCCCACATCGTCATACTGGATTTCGATCTCCGCACTGCTACGCGTGCTGCTCGACACGTCCGTTTCGATCAGCCGGCCCAGCGCATCATAGGTATAGGTAGTGGTTTCCTGCGCGCTTGCCGGGAAGCCGGTCATCACGATCAGGGCCCCTACTCGTCCGCAAAGTGCCCATTGTACCTGCATTGCTTCCTCCCTCCTCAACTTGGCGGGTGAGCGTTGCGATAAGTATTCGTGTCCGCGCTATTGCCTGGCATCGTAGTCTTATGGCATCATATCCACGTTCTGGAAAGAGGTTGACCGTGACAATTACCCTTTTTATTGCGTTGGCTGCTTCGATCTCGCCGGTTGCCGCTGCGGACACCCCGGCCCAATATGGGCAGTCATCGGAAAGACCGGAAACGGCGCTGGCCACGCAGCAGTCCGCTTCCACCACGCCCGATGGCCTGCCGACGGCTGTCGAGCGCTCGACCCAGCGTTCGGGTGTGATGCCAGGCGATACGATCGAACGCTCGACCCGGGGTTTCGCAGAACCGTCCGGCGATCGAACGGAGCGATCGACACGGCGGACGTCGTTCCCGGCCGGCGATACGGTCGAACGATCCACGGCGCACTCCGTTGGGGTTGAACCGGGCGACCGGATCGAACGCGCCCCACCCCGGCGCGGTGAGGACCGCGAGCCACCGGCCTGATCGCAAGAATAGCGACTGGAAACCACCGAGCCGCTCGTGCCGCACTATCTGTTTGGCACTGGTTGACAAGCGCCGGAGGTGGCAGGGCTGTTGTCATGGCCCGAAGCTGTAGCCATATGGCGTCACCAACCCACCCGTACGCTGCTCACCACCCGGTTTAGCGCGTCCTAGCCTTAGCTGGCGATCGTGACCCCGCCCTCCTATACCGAAGTCAGCCGGTTCAGGCTGTCATAGGCATAGGCCTGCGTCCCGTCCCCGGTCAGGTTGCCGCGGCCGTCATAGGTCGGCGTGATTGCGCTTTTGGCCGATGCGGTTGCGAAAAACAGCTAGGCTGAGGAGACTAGCGCACCATCATTGCAATCCCTTTTTTAAAACTCTCTGCAGAAAAGAACGGGCTACAATATAAGAAGACAAAGCCATTATTAGATAGGATATCAAAAAAGAAATAGATATTTGTGAAAATTCAAATTTTTGCTCTATTGATAATTGGGCCAATATTATAAATGCGAATATAGCAAATATTGTAAAGTAATAGCTTGAACTAAGTGAAAAATTGTATTCTATCGAATCATTTTTAATAGACAATCTGCCATTCGATATATACGTAAAAGGATGATAGTTTCTAAATAGCCACGGCCATTTCATTCTTTCGAAATCTACTTTTGTGCTGAATATATTTCGTTGAGTTGTAACATGAAAAGCATCCAAAAAATCTTCTGCAAAATCTCGCGGTGCCTCTATGCTACCTTCGATTTGAACTGTTCCTGACCTCCAACCAAACAGGTTATCAGAAATATTATTAATGCTCATTCTGATAAGTCCCCTGGGCATTGGAGCGTAAGAATATAAGTTTGTGTAGCTTGCGCTGATGCAAGCCCGCCAAGACCTGGCCCTATGGAAATTGAATCAGGAAATGCGTCCCCATTTGCAAAACTTACCGTCAGCGATACAAAGAGAAGTGATGCAGAGTATGTGGCAGCCCTGCCGGTAAATGTTTCTATGTTTGTAGATGTTCCTAGCTCCGCAGAGACGCCAACATCGAAACCCCCTCCAGCTCCTCTGAATTGGTCTGCGGCACCAATCACACCATAGACGCCTCTGGCACCGCCGGTAGTTTCAAATTGGCCTGTTCCGAGAACTAGGCTTCGTGGACAAAGGGTATCCATAGTTTAATTGAGACGAGCGCGACGAAGCCGAGGTAGGATTCCTTGGTTTTGTCGTAGCGGGTCGCGATGCGACGCCAGTTCTTGAGTTTGTTGAACAGGCGCTCGATCAGGTTGCGCCACTTGTATTTTGCGCGATCGTGCTGCGCGGGATTGCGCCGGTTGGCCTTGGCGGGGATCACTGCCTCGACGCCTGCAGCGGCAATCTCACCGCGGATGGCGTCGGCATCATAGCCGCGGTCGGCGAGAAAGGCTTCGATCCGATCGCCGATTATCCGGAACAGCGGCGCAAAGCCTTGTACGTCATGCGCCTGGCCCGGTGTCAGCACGAAGCCGAGTGGGAGGCCTCTCGCATCGCACCGCGCGTGGAGCTTGGTGGTGAAGCCGCCTCGCGATCGGCCAAGCGCCTCGGTTTGCTGAGTCCCCTTTTTATGCCGACGGCACAATGATGTGCCCGGACTACCGTGCTATCGATCATGTCGGCGGCGCTATCGCGGCCAGCCAGTTCGGCCAGCGTCTCGAGCATGGCATCGAACACACCGGTCGTGACCCATCTTCGATAGCGCCGGAAAACGCTGTTCCACTTGCCATACTCATCGGGGAGATGTCGCCATTGCGCGCCCGTCCGGGCGATCCACATCATGCCCTCGAAGTAACGGCGGTTATCCTGCGCAGGTCGGCAGCTGCGTCCCCGCTCCGGAGGCAGCAACGGCCCTATCAACGCCCATTCTTCATCCAACACCCCGATCCGCTCGCCCAATGCCGCCTCCAAAAGGCAGCCTTGAATCGAAGGACGAGTCTCAGGTCAAGCTTTGTCCACGAAGCCTAGGCCTGCTCCAATTATTAGGGTCCCAGTCACTCCACCGTAAAACACTCTACCACTTAAGCAAGGTGGTATTTCCTCTTCCTCTTCGTTTTCAATTTCAGGCAAATCAATAGGTTCGATACCGACCAAGAATGATTCGACTTCCCGATCGGCGCCCGGCGTACCGGCGCCGGTATTATGCCTGCATTTGTCAATCCAGCGCCATAGGTTGGTGCAACAACGCAGATCCCCGCTGGGCAAAGCCCCCACGGATCGGTCGCATTCACCGGATCGTTGAGTACATAGGCGTAGAGGTTCATGCCGCCCTGATATCCGATCGGATCGGTCTGCATGAACCGGCCGAGTTCGGCGCTGTACACCCGGTTGCGCATATAGGTCAGCCCCACCTCGGGCAGCCAGAGCTGGCCCGCATACTGGAACGCGCCCGCATTGCCGGTTCCCGGCTCGCCGAACGGGCCGTAGCTGTTCGCGGCCAGCTGCGCGCCCGTGCCGCCGTCGACGAGCGCGATCACGCTGCCCCGCTCGTCGGTCAGCACATAGCGCCGGTCCGCCGTCGCCATGCCTGAGCCCTCGTAGATCGTCACCGGCGCGCCCAGGCTGCCGGGCGTGAACACATAGCGCTCGGCGATCGTCGAGCCAGAAAGGCCCGAGAAGCGCGCAACGATCCGGTCCCCGTCCCACAGATAGCGGCGGTCCTGCGCGCTGTCGGCGGCATCCACCCGGTACAGCCGGCCCAGTGGATCGTAGCTATAGCTGGCGACCAATACGCCGCCCTCCGATACCGAAGCCAGCCGGTTCAGGCTGTCATAGCTGTAGGTGCGCGTCCCATCGCCGATCAGATTGCCGCGCGTGTCATAGGTCGGCATCATCATACTTGCCAGCGGGTGGGTTGGTGCCCGTATAAAGGCCCAAGTTTCGGAGAAAGTTACTAGAATCTAGAGGTAGTATATATAAATAATATTACTGAGGCATATAATACTCTATCTTTATCCGCATATGCGGCGAATGTTAATCAGCAGCTGATCCTTGACTCTAACTAAATCTTCAACTTCAGTTTCCGTGACATCTACAAAGAGCGGGCGCTGCATATCAATCAAAATTTTTGATGCGCCAAGATAGCTAATCGCGATATCACCCGAAGAATTTTTAATTGTTACTATAAATCCGTGAGATGCTTGGCGATCATCTGTGTTATAGAATTCGAATCCATTGCTTTCTGCTATTTCAAACGCATATTGAACTATTTCATTTCTATGAGCAGCAACATCGCATTCGACAATTCCCTCATTTGCTGGAATAGAAGAGAAGTTACAGCTAGATAAATAAAAAGTAATGAATAAAAAAATGGCTGATCTATTGAATGTACTTTTTTTCATTTGATTTAGCCGCAATTTGAATTGGTGGGACCGGAAATTTCATAAGAGTTTGTTTGGACGTCTGAGACGCCAACGCCCGGCAATCCGACGCCAATAGCTAGTGTCGGCGGTCCACCATCATCAGGCAACGTTATTCCCAAAACTGCCCCTGCGAGTCCGACTGAAATTTGCCTTCCATTATTGGGTGTCGACCGTTCGACCGGGCCAAAGGTGAGAGCGCCATAAAGCGCCGAACCACCGCCGCCAAAGGTGAAGGCCCTGGTCGTGTTGCTCCTCACCCTACCCGAGGCGTCTGCAGACAAACCAGTGCTAAGCGTGCTGCCGAAAAGCGCTACAAAACCGCCACCGGCTTCAAAACCGATGGCAGTATTGCAAATAAGTGTCCTTGAAATGTTAGAAGCGTTCGGCTCTGGGTATCCTTGGGGGAAATCACCATCCTCAAACGGGTTTTCTTGGAGGACAAATAGACCGTCATCCCAAGGCCCAAATCCAAACGAAAAATCTAACACGCCGCTTCCACTGGGAACCCAACCAAACCCACATGTACCACTATCATCGCCCAACGAAACGCAATTGCGCCGAAAGATACCAAAATCGCCAAAAATTCGCAGCGAATCGTCCTCCCAACCAATAACGTGGGGATCGGTAATTTCGAACGAACGTCCGGCTATTCGTCCCCAACGCGCCAAAACTTCACGGCCGGTTCGCCTCCTTAACCGCCGTTGTTGAAGTCCTAACGGATCGATCGCATTCACCGGATCATTCCCTGTATATCCATAGAGGTTCATGCCGCCCTGGTACCCAATCGGATCGGTCTGCAGGAACCGGCCGAGCTCGGCGCTGTACACCCGGTTGCGCATGTACGTCAGCCCGGCCTCGGGCAGCCAGAGCTGGCCGGTGTATTGGAACGCGCCCGCATTGCCCGTTCCCGGTGCGCCGAACGGGCCGTAGCTGTTGGCCGCGAGCTGTGCGCCCGTGCCGCCGTCGGTCAGCGCGATCACGCTGCCCCGCTCGTCCACTAGCACATAGCGCCGGTCCGCCGTCGCCATGCCTCCGCCCTCGTAGATCGTCACCGGCGCGCCCAGGCTGCCCGGCGTGAACACATAGCGCTCGGCGATCGTCGAGCCCGACAGGCCCGAGAAGCGCGCGACGATCCGGTCCCCGTCCCACAGATAGCGGCGGTCTTGCGCGCCGTCCGCCGCATCCACCCGCCACAGCCGGCCCAGCGGATCGTAGCCGTACGTGGCGACCGCCGCCCCGCCTTCCGATACCGCGGTCAGCCGGTTCAGGCTGTCATAGCTGAAGGTGTGCGTCCCGTCCCCGGTCAGATTGCCTTGTGCGGAGTTAACTACACCGGTCGTCAGAAACCTTCATTGCCACAAACACACCCGCATCATCGCCGGTGCTGAAAAACTGACCGATTGTTCCATTTGGCAGGGAATTGAAGGCTCCTAATAGCACCTGGTTTGGTTCTGGCTGTACTACCACACGATCATCGCGAATCAAAAACTCAACCCTCGGGACGGACTGTATTGTCACATCGCCGGGCAATTCTTCAGCGGAAAAATGCGCTACAAATTGCCCGTCGACCAATATTTCGTTGTTGCTTGTTAATTCGATGGTAGATCGTTCGACTGCATAGCAACCGATGTAATCAACCTTCCCATTGCCGGCCAAATTTGTGCAAGATGTCAAAATGACGAACCAGATTGGAAACGTGAAAACGAGTTTTCTCATTTTTTCTCTACCCAACTGTCAATTTTGCTGAGCCGGACAGATTGGCTGATTGCTCTCGGTCACAAATGTGTTTCCCGCAGTGAGGAATGCACCGGCTCCTATCCCAAGTACAGTACCTGAACCACCGGACAATCCATCAAGATTAAAATTGGCTGTACCTCCGGGAATGGATACGTCAAAACCCAGCCCGACAAAATCTGCGAAAGTGTCCACGGCGCCGATATTTGCACTTGCACTACCGCCACCGCCTGCCGCGCCGCCAATCCGAAAAGCTGTACCCCTAGCTCCTGTTGAAGGAATTCGGAATCTGATGCGTGAGGCGGTCGCACCAAAATATCGAGCTGCGGTGGCAGTTTCTTCGAATGTTTGAACTGGCCCATCAGTTGGCGCAATACACGGCTTAGGTTCCGGCAAAACCGTATAGGGTATCTCCGGAGGGACCGGGAGCCTTATTATCGGCCCCGTTGGCCTCAAGTCCCTGAGGCTGGTACCCGTGCCTGGATTACACCGAGGCTTTCCTCCCGAACCCGACCGGCTACAGTTCGCCGTCACCACAATGACATTGAGCTCCGGAATATTCTCAATCGCTTCCTGAAACACGCGATTGAAATCTTCGATTCCAAACAACACGGCCAATGACGGCTGCGACAGTTCGATCCCCCTTGGTTGGCCAGTGACAACAATTTCTAACCCCAACGGATCGGTCGCATTCACCGGATCGTTGTACACATAGGCGTAGAGGTTCATGCCGCCCTGATACCCGATCGGATCGGTCTGCAGGAACCGTCCGAGCTCGGCGCTGTATACCCGGTTGCGCATATAGGTGAGCCCCGCCTCGGGCAGCCAGAGCTGGCCCGTGTATTGGAACGCGCCCGTATTGCCGGTTCCCGGCTCGCCGAACGGGCCGTAGCTGTTCGCGGCCAGCTGCGCGCCCGTGCCGCCGTCGGTCAGCGCGATCACGCTGCCCCGCTCGTCCACTAGCACATAGCGCCGGTCCGCCGTCGCCATGCCTGAGCCCTCGTAGATCGTCACCGGCGCGCCCAGGCTCCCGGGCGTGAACACATAGCGCTCCGCGATCGTCGAACCCCCGATCCCGGCAAAGCGCGTCACGATCCGGTCCCCGTCCCACAGATAGCGGCGGTCCTGCGCGCTGTCCGCCGCGTCCGCCTTAGTCCTTGCATCGGGGCGGGTCATCCATGTCCCAAATTGCAAGAACAGATATCGACCAACAGCTAAACATTTAGGCTGTCTGCATTTAGGCTGTCTGCATTTTTCAAAATTGAGAAGAAATTTCTGAGAGCAATGTTACATATCAAAAAAAACAACAACGTAGACAACAAGAAAGACACAATAGCCTCTATTATAAATACACCATTAAACGCTAAGTTCATAATAGCCCATATTATGAAAATCATACATGGATACGAAATATAAGATCTAAAAGAAAATCGCGCTACATAGAGAACGCGCCCTTTATCATCCAAAAAAAATTTTATTCTTCTTATGTAAGAAAATGGATGATAATTTTGCCAAAATGATCGCCATCCACGTCTTTCAAAAACTATGCAGTTATCTTCATTAGCATGCCTAGATATAGGTTTATAAAACCGCATATTGAATTTATCGAATGAGCGCTTGACTTGATTCAGAGAAGAAAACGAAGAATGGTCTTTCTTGTAACCCAAAATTAGGTGAAAATTACTGATGATGGTCATGATTTTATTGCGCTTCTATCGGGCAATAGGCGAAAAGTATCTCCGTTTCTGTGATTTGACCGCTTCCTCCTGAACCAACGGTCAGTCCCCCTGACGCTGAATTCAATCGCCCAGTCTGCGGATCAACGTTTACGGTCACACTGATTGGAAAAGCTGCAATTGATACTGCGAAACTTGCTCCAGTAAAGCTCTCAAGACTACGAGCCACACCCCCCTCTCCACTTAATCCAAGATCGTATCCTAGGCCACCGCCAATAGTACGATATATTCCTCGCGCTCCGCCAGTGGTTTCGAATGTTCCAATGCCTGCGAGCGGTCCTCCACCACCTACGCCCGTAAATGTTGCCGCCGAATAGGTCACTACGCCTTCTAAACAGTCTTCCAATGTGTATTCTTCCGTTTCCTCCTCTGAACTCTCAGGCGAAAAACCAACCTCGCCAATCGCTCCTTCCAGTCCGGCGCCTAATCCCGCTCCACCGCCTATAATCTCAAGATCGCTTCCTGAATAGCAAAAGGAAGTGCCCGCACAAGCTTGCACCCTTCCGCCGATTACTACGATAGTGACCGGATCGGACGTTTCCCGCAGCCCCAGCGGATCGATAAAATTCACCGGATCGTTGAGCACATAGGCGTAGAGGTTCATGCCGCCCTGATACCCGATGGGATCGGTCTGCAGGAACCGGCCGAGCTCGGCGCTGTATACCCGGTTGCGCATATAGGTCAGCCCCGCCTCGGGCAGCCAGAGTTGGCCGGCGTACTGGAACGCGCCGGCATTGCCCGTTCCCGGTGCGCCGAACGGGCCGTAGCTGTTGGCGGCAAGCTGCGCGCCCGTGCCGCCGTCGGTCAGCGCGATCACGCTGCCCCGCTCGTCGGTCAGCACATAGCGCCGGTCCCCCGTCGCCATGCCTGAGCCCTCGTAGATCGTCACCGGCGCGCCCAGGCTGCCGGGCGTGAACACATAGCGCTCCGCGATCGTCGAACCCCCGATCCCGGCAAAGCGCGTCACGATCCGGTCCCCGTCCCACAGATAGCGGCGGTCTTGCGCGCTGTCGGCGGCATCCACGCGGTACAGCCGGCCCAGCGGGTCGTAACCGTAGCTGGCGATCGTAACCCCGCCATCCGATACCGCGGTCAGCCGGTTGAGGCTGTCATAGCTGAAGGTGTGCGTCCCGTCCCCGGTCAGATTGCCGCGACCGTCATAGGTCGGCGTGATCGCGCTCCCGGCGGGCGGGGTGATGTTCGTGTAGCGGTTCAGGCCGTTCGCCGTGTAGCCCGTCGTGCCCGGAGAGAGGGCGTCCCATTGATAGCGGCTCGTATCGCGGCCGCGCGTCGCGATCTGGTTCGCCGGGTTGAAGGTGAAGTCCGCCTCCACATCGCCCGGATAGGCCGGCGCGGGCAGGTCGATCCCCAGCGTGTCCAGCCGCTGCGCGGCATCATAGGCGAAGTTCTGGTCGGCCGCGTTCACCCCGCTGCCCGCCGTCCACTGGGTCGGGCGGTTCAGCGTGTCATAGGTGACCAAACCGAGCCGCGATCCGATCCCGCTCGTCGCATTGGCGAAGATCAGCCGCAGCGTGCCGGTGATCCAGTAGTCATAGGAGAAATAGCTGGTATCGGGATGGGTGATCCGCGTCCGCGCGCCGTCCAGCCGGTATTGCGAGCTGACCGTGCCGAGCGGGCCCGCCTCGGTCAGCTGGCGGCCGAATATGTCATAGGTGAAGGTGAGGTTGTGGCCCGATTGCGACGCGGTCAGCATGCGCGAGAAATTGTCATAGGTATAGCTGACGTCCGGATCGGAGCCCGGCAGGTTCATCAGCGTGCGGCGGTCGAGATCGTCATAGGTGAAATTGATCGTCGTGCCGTCGCGCAGCCGCCGCGCCGTGACATTGCCGTTATCGTCATAGGTGAAGCGCTCATAATCGGTCGCCGAGCTGCCGGTACCGGACGCGTTGGGGTAGCGCATGTCGCGCAGCCGGTCGAAGCCGTCATAGATATAGGTGGTGAGATTGCCCTCGCCGTCGGCGAGCGTTTCGACCCGGCCGTTATCGGTGAAGGTGCGGACAAAGGCGTTGGCGACTTCCGCGGTCGATTGACCGTTGGCGACACGGATCACGCGGCGAGCATTATCGTAAAAATATCCCGTGATCCGGTCCGGCCCGAAACTGCCTGCGGTATCCGGCGTGCAGGCGCTGGCGGGGGGTGTCGCAAATTCGGCCGGGTTCATGCGGACTGCAATGCAGGTCGGCAGGCCGTCCGGATGATAGCTGTAATCGACATGGGAGAAGCGGGTCGCGCTGCCTGTATCGTTGGCGCGCACTTCGCGCCAGCTGAGTCGGCCAATATCGTCATAGCCGGAGACGACCGACTGGGCGACGGAAAAGGCGTTCCAGGCGCTCTGGCTCGTTCCGGTTACCGTGCCGTAATCGGCGCGCGTGACATTGCCGTTATCGTCATAGACAAAGCGCTGGGCGAGGCTGCGCTGCGCGGCCGCGCCGTCGGGATCGGGCGCGATCATGCCTTCGAGCTGGATCCCGGCATTGTAGCGATAGGTGGTCGTGCGGAAGCTGCCGGTCGCATATTCCTCGGCCTCGGTCAGCACATTGCCGAACGGATCATAGGTGTAGCGCGTATCGCGTTCGAGCGAGCCGTTGCCGGCGCGCACGGTGATTTCCTCGGGCAGGAGATTCGTCGCCGGCGCGCCACCCGCGCCATAGTCGAACAGGATTTCGAGTTGGTCGGCGGTGTCGTTGCAGGTCAGATATTCGCCTGTGGCGCACGACAATGCCTGGGTCAGCCGCCACACGGGCGTGGCTGCCGGGAAGATAGTGCTCGATGCGGAGGTCCGATACCGTGCATATTGCTGCTCATGATTATACACTGTCGCCGGTCGCGGAGCGAGGCCGGCGCCGTCCGGATCGGGCAGGGTGACAACCTCAAGCCCTCCGTGAATCTGGTCCCACACATAGTTTGTGACATTGCCATTGGCGTCCGTTGTCGTGGACGGCCGGTTGCAGGTTGCGAGGCTGGTGCAGGGATAAGTCGCCGACGTAAAGATAGTCGATCCGCCGGAACCAGGCTTGGGTACACGGGCAGTAGACGTGATATTGCCGTTACCGTCATAGGTGTAATTGACATAATTTCCTTCGGGCGCGGTGATCCGAATGAGCCGGCCCGCGCTGTCATATGCGTAAGTCGTTTCGTCTCCCGCGCCATTGGTTACGGAACTCGGCCTGTCCGACGTGCCGCTCGCGCCGAAAACTACGGCTACATTACCGCCCGCCGGCGGATTGACCGTCGTCGTCAGGATGTTGTTCGCTAAGTTGTACGCGTAGGTCCATACGCCTGCGCCATTGTCGTACCGAGAAACCCGACCATTGGAATCATAGTCGATATCGATAGGCGCGTCGCCGATCTCGGGTCGCGTGATTGTATCTATACGCTCTTGGGCATCGAGAGTTACTGTCGTGGTCCGGCCCAGATTGTCGGTCGCTGAAATATCGGAGCCCGAATAATTGAACGTCATCTCGGGCCAGTCTTGCGTCAACCCGCCGCAATCATTGGCGGTCGGATTGCAATAATCCACGGCATTGTTGATCGCGATGGCACCGGTCACACGATTGAATTCTTGCAATTCGAGCAGGTTTGTCACTGTGTCCGAAGCATAATCCACATGAAGCTGATAGCCGAGATTATTGGTTATCGATTGCACCCGATTGAGACGATAGGTCTGGGGGGTGATGATCGTTATCGTAAACGTCTGATCGAGATTATGAAAAGTCGTTTCGATGCCGGATGGCTCGTATGCCGAAATCACGCGTGCAACGACGCCGGCCTCGGGATAATTGCTGTCGAGGTTGGCATCGAAAATGAATGACGTGCCGTCCGACCGTACATAGACATAGCGTTGGGTCAGGCTATTATATGTCAGCGCGGAACCCGATTCTTGGTCGGACGTGTAACTGCCGCCGCTTTCGGTGAAGGTCTCGGCCTGTCGGCCAAAACTAACCGTAAAGGTCGAACCCGTCTGCTGTATCCAGCCCAGTGTCGTGTCTCGCCGCTCCGAACCGTACCATTGCATGGCGTATCCGAGCGCTTCTCCCGCCACGCCACCGGTCGCGACCTGGCCGAAAGCGAAATTGAACTCACCATTGGCGAGATTCACGCCATTGGCATCGATCGTACTGTAAGGATCCGGTGGATTGGCCGGTGCTTGCGCCAATGCCGGCGCCGCGAGGCCGCACCCCAATATCGTACCGAGGAGAAATTTCGCTGCGCGGCGCCTGCCGCCTGTGCCCCGAGAAATCATGGCGCCCCCTGTCAACGCATATGTTCCGGAACCAGTTCGAAATCGGGTGATACAGCGGATCAGACACATTCGCCGATAACGGACCTGCTCCTCCCTGTTCTTGCGATATATTGCTGCGATATCACAATATTGTCTGTTTTGCAGCGGCTGATACAAAAAAAGCGGCAAATGAAAGTCCGCTTAATTTTCGCGCTCACAAATGCTATGCGATGATTAACTTGATTGCGCGCCGAGCTCTTTCCCAAGTCGTCTGGCGGAGTTGATTACGAAAGAGCAGGGAGGATCGACATGAAACAAGTTATCCAGTTCGCGGGAGCCTCCGCTATGCTTTTGCTGGCCTCCGCTCCGCTATCCGCTCAGGAAAATACGACCTACACCTATGACGCTTTGGGGCGGCTGGTTGAGGTCGACGCGACGACTGATGCCGGCACGGACAGTGAAATCGACTATAACTATGACGATGCAGGTAACCGCACGAGCCAATCCGCTACGGGCGGCGCGACATCTTCAGACTGGTTTTGGTTGATCCCGGTAACGGTCGGAAAAATGGTGGTCATCCCGGAATGACCTAAGGAACAGCCCCCTGTCTCCATCCTTCCCCTTTTAATTCTTAGGGCGGCGTTCTTACTGCAAACCAGTTCGGCGCGACAGTGGGCGGGCTACTGGCCAGCATGACGGCACAGTCGCCACTGCCTGGGAAGTTGACACTGAGATCGTTCCCGGAGCCAATTGCCGTCATGGCTTGCGAATATATTCGCCGGCAGGCCTCGGAAGTGAAAGTCACGTTATCGTATGTGAAGTTTTGCTCCATATTGCAGACAGTCGTTACGCCCCAACCCCATTCGAGGCGAAGGTCGTTCGCCTGCCCGCCGACAGGATTTTGGTTTATTAGAACTTGTGTGACCGGTCCCCGGCACCAGGTTGCCTGCGACGGAGAAGACATCGCGACAAACGACAAAATAGCAACCGCGGCACATCTTTTCGAAAGACGGGTTTGGAACATCATGCGCATGTTGGAATGCCCCCTTAAGATATTCTGTTTGATCTTCTACCCTGTTTGTCGGAGAATTGAAAATCCGAAATATAGGATGCAGAGGGATCTCCATGATTAGCGCCGCGTTACTGGCCACGGTATTTCTGATGAATGCCGAAGCGACAGGACAAGAAACCGCAACCGGGGCGACCAGTCTACAGTCTCGAACTGAAAATTCGGGCGTTCCCGAAGTCACAACGCGCCAGTTGGAATCTGGAGAAATCGAGCAACGCTCGACGCGACGCTCCACTCCACCGGAGGATGAGCAACGCTCCACACGCCGCGCCGATCCGCCAGTGGACGAACAGCGTTCAACCCGGCGCGATCCACCGCCTCAGGATGAGCAGCGCTCGACGCGACGCTCCGACCCGCCGGCGGACGAACAGCGAGCGCCACAGCGCCTCGATCCACTTGGCTCATAGAGAAAGGCGCGATCGACAGGTCTCCTCACATTTACGCATGAGCGCGCAAAACCGATTTGATATGTGCTCAACAAGCCCAGAGAAATCGACAGGATAGAAAATCGAGATCGGGCCGACCTGAAGCATTGGCGAAAATGGCGGTACGCTTTTTTCGCTATTCGACCTTGTCGCTCGTGTATGCGGAGCGGACGTTACGGAACGACGCACTAAATTTCGCCAGTTCTGTCATGAGTTGTTGCGCTGCGCTTGAAGGGTTTTGCCTCGATCGGATAGTTGACGCTTGTTCAGTGCCATCGCTAATCGCGACCGAAAGGCAAGCCGTCAGATACTCCTATTGATCGGACACTTCCTTTCACAATGACGTCGCTGTTCGCCGCAAACGCCCACCGTTCGCCGATATTTACCGCCTTTACGCCGAACCACCGCCAATCCCTCTTGCCGCGCGGCGCAGCGCATAGGAAGCTATGCGGCATCTGCCCATCCCATGACGGAATGCAAACATGACCGACACCGACAAAATCCTCCGCATCCGAACCGTGCTCCACCGCTCGGGCCTCAGTCGCTCGACCTGTATCGCAAGATGAAAGCGGGCACCTTCCCGCGCCAGGTTCGGATCAGCGACTATTGTTCGGGCTGGCGCGAGTCCGAGATCAACCACTGGATCGCCGATCCGCCCGCCTATCGCTGCAAAGAGATAGAGACCGAGCTGCGATAGGCGTACTGTCCCGATACAGCGCCAAGCAGCTAAATGCGGTCAGGCGCGAACGGCCTGGCCAATCGGCACCACAGTCCTGTGCTCGACAATCTCGCCGATCAATCCCGCCAGCCTTTCCAGCGCATCAGCCTTTTCCGGCCCATAGTCATAATGGTCATAGGTGCCCTCGACCCCCGGGATCGCATGGCCGAGCACCCGCTCGCTGATATCGGGCCGGACGCCGGCCCGGCCCATCAGCGACTTCGCCGTGCGCCGCAGATCGTGCAGCGTCCAATGCGGGATGGGTTCGCCGTCATTGGCTTCGGCCATCCTTTCGTCCAGCACTCTCTTGGCTTTGGAAAAACCGTTGATCGGACGGCCGAACCGTCCGGCACAGACGAACTCGCTATCGTCACGGCGCGGCAGTCCGCGGATCACGTCGAGCGCCAATCCGGGCAACTGCAGCTGTTCGGCATTGGCTTTCTCGCGGGCCTCTGCCGGGATCGTCCAAAGCCCGGTATCGTCGATATCGCCCCAGCGCATCTCGCTGACCTTGGCGCGGCGCTGAGCGGTGAGCAGCAACAGCTTGACAAGCGCTCCGAAAGCCCCCTGCCCTTTGCTGGCTTGCCAGAGCAATCGGATCTCATGATCGTCGAGGATGCACCTGCGGGCCCGGTCCTTGGGGCTGGTTCGCCGCATCCCGCGCGCGATCGGCGAGATGTAGCTTTCCTCACGTGCCTGATACCAGGCACATAGCTTGGAGAGCAAAGCCAGCACCCGGTCGGCCATCACCGGGGCACGGGCCTCGATCGTGTCGAGCAGGCGCGCGACATCGCCTCTCCTGATCTCCACAAACTCATGGTCGCGCCATTCGGGAAACAGATAGCGCTCGAAGATCCGTTCGATCTCGCCGGCCGAGCGCAGCTCGTTGCGATGGACATGCTGGACCAGGAACCGACGTCCCACGCGTTCGAACGTCTGCGGCGAGCGACGGGCCTCGCGGCGCCTGCGCTCGGCTTCGGCTTTGGGATCGATCCCCGCTGCGATCTGCTCCAGCCAGCTCCGCGCAATCTCGCGCGCCGTTGCCAGGTCGACAGCACCAACCTCGGCGATCGCGCGCCGGGTCGGATTGGCGCTGCCCGGATAGCGGGCGGTCAGGATAAAGGTCTTGCGGCCCTTGTCCGTCACCCGGACGCCAAAGCCTGGGACGATGGCGTCCATATGATCGGATCGCCGGCCCGATGGGGCGGGCTTGAGGGCGGCAATCGATCGGGCGGTCAGGTTCTTGCGCATAATCAGTGGCTCTCGCGGGGCAACACTGGGGCAACAAATCTGCCGGGCTTCGCTGCTGCCCTATGAGATCGCATAGAACAGAAATCAGCGAAAATATCAAGAGAAACAGTGCCTTATTGACACGAGATGCGCTGATCTGAAACGCAGTGAAACAGTGATTTTCCTGACTTTTGATCAGTGGGCCGCTGGTTCGAGACCAGCAGGGCTCACCACCTTTTTCGGGCAGTTGTGGACGGTCGGCGCGGTCGCGCCCTATCGCCGGTGCGTGAAACCCGGCCGTTTATAGTCTTCGACCGGCCGGAAACGTCGGGCGACGTTGAACTTGGTGGGCTTTTCCAAGGGCTGCCGCTTGGCCAGTTCCAGCTTGCCGAGATCGATCGGCTCGTCGAATTCCATCCCGAACGACTTGTCGTTGACCCAGGCGATGCGGCCCTGCACCTGGCCGATGCCGTTGAGCATGATCGTCATCGTCTGGCCGGGCGATAGCGGGATATCGGTGACGCCGCCCAATCCCTTTTCCGAAAGGTTGCGGACACGCGCGTCTCCTGTCGCGCCGCCATCGTCCTGCAGCGCGGTTTTGGTGAGCAAAGCCGTGCGCTTCGCCCGCTCAGTTGTCCCCCCCTGAGTGTCGCAACTCATGTCCAATCCTAATTGTGGTCGGCAAACAGCGATTTCAGGTAAGTATGGGCGTAGCAGAAGAGGGTAAAAGAAACGGTAATCGGGATGATTAATGCCGCGATTATCGTGCTTGTCGGCGCCGCAGAATAGCCGACACATTGTTCGCCGGCATATCGACGATCTCCTCCAGGCCGAGGCCCGCGCGTTCCGCGCTTTTCTCGACATCGGCGATATCGCGGACACCCCAGGCCGGATTCCGGCTCTTCAGCGAGCGATCGAAGGCTTCGTTGCTCGGCGCCGTCGGACGTCCGCCCATGCGAAAAGGCCCGTAGAGATAAAGCGGCGCGCCGGGATCGAGCACCCTCCCCGCCCCGGCCAGCAGCCCCTCGGTCGCCGCCCAGGGGCTGATATGTATCATGTTGATGCACAGGATCGCGTCGGCCGCGGCGACCGGCCAGTCCTTCGCCGCCGCGTCGAGATCGAGCGGCGGCGCGATATTGGGAAGACCTGCCTCGGCCGTCCAGGCGGCGATCGACGCGCGGGAAGCGGGATCGGGATCGCTGGGCTGCCATTCGAGCGCCGGGAACAGCGCCGCGAAATGGACGAGATGTTCGCCCGATCCGCTGGCGACTTCGAGCACCCGGCCGGTTTCGGGCAAAATCCGGCGCAGAACATCGGCGATTGCGTCGCGATTGCGCAGCGTGGCGGGCGCGTGCCTCTTCGCACCGGGATCCGCGTCGCCGCTCATGCGGGGCTGGGATCGCGGGCGGCAACCGGCGGAACCGCCTGCGGCTCGACCGGCTGGCGGCGCCAGATCGCCGCGAGGAAGCTGCCGATCACGACATGGTAGACGGCCGATATCGCGCTCGGCACCGGCGCCAGCGCCGCCTGCATGGGCGTTGCGAATTGCGCGGCGAAGCCCTGCGTGGAGGCGAGGCTCGAGCCCAGTCCGCTATTCTGCATGCCGACCTCGATGCTGATCGTCCGGCGCTCGATCGGCCCGAAACCGAGTATCCGCGTCATGAGATAGCCGAGCCCGAACCCGAAGACGTGGAGCAGCAGCACCGCGAGCAGCAGCACCCCGAAATGGGTCTCGATCAACGGCTTCGACGCGGCGATGATCCCGCCGACGATGAGCACGACGACGAGCACCGAGGCGAGCGGCGACACCGTCGCGATCCGGGCCGTCGCCTTCGGGAAATAGCGGTTGAGCATGACCCCGGCGACGACCGGCACGAGCACGATCGAGACCATGTTCACGAACAGGTTCCACTGGTCGATCTCGACATATTTGCCGGCCAGCCAGCCGGTCAGCACCGGCGTCGCGACCACCGCCACCAGGGTCGAGGCCATGGTCATCGTGACCGACAGCGCCAGGTTCGCCCGCGCGAGATAGGCGACGACGTTGGACGCCGTGCCGCCCGGGCAGCAGGATACGAGGATCAGGCCGACCGCCAGCCCGGTTTCCAGCGCGAACCCGGCGGCGATCCCGATTCCCGCCAGCGGCATGACGGTGAACTGCAGCGCCACGCCGGCCGCCACGCATTTGGGGATCCGCGCGATCCGCCTGAAATCGTCGAACGACAAGGTCAGCCCCATGCCGAGCATGATCACGCCGAGCAACACGCTGACCAGCGGCTGGCCGAACGGGCGGAACCGGCCGTCCACCACCCAGAGGAAATGATCGGGTACGAACCAGGCCCAGCCGGTGCCGAGCACGGTCCAGAGCGCGAAGAGGCTGGTCAGGCGCTGGATCACGCGCGTCGGGGGCCGGCTATGGGCATCGGGCCCGCATAGCGATAGACAGCGGATGTTCCAAGGGACACCGCAAGGGGGAGACGGGGACGATGACGCAAGGCAATCCCGACGAGGCGCGGCCGCATGTGCGCTTTCCGCCGCCGCTCGTCTTTATCGGTTTCATGCTGCTGGGCCTTGCCGCCGACCGGCTGTTCGCCCTGCCGCCGCTCTCCGTCCCGCCGGCGCTCGGCTGGGCGGGGCTCGTTCTTGCAATCGCCGGCCTCGTGCTGATCGCCGTCGCCATCGGCCTTTTCCGCAAGGCCGGCGAAAATCCCGAACCCTGGACGCCGAGCGAAACGATGATCGCGTCCGGCCCCTACCGTCTGACCCGCAACCCGATGTATCTGGGCATGGCCGCCGTCCAGCTGGGCTTCGGCTTGTGGTGGCCGAGCATCGGCGTGCTCGTGCTGCTGCCGGTCGCCGTGATCCTGATCGACCGGACCGTCATCGCGAAGGAAGAAAGCTATCTGCGGGCCACTTTCGGTGAGGCGTATGACGGCTATTGCCGACAGGTCCGCCGCTGGATCTGACTATTCGGCCGCCTCCGCGGTTTCCGGCTCCGTCCAGACCAGCACCGGCTTGCGCGCCGCTCCGGTCTCGTCGAGCCGCCGACGCGGCGCATGGAACGGCGCGGCGTGGAGGCTTTCATCGCCGGCCTTCGCCCGCTCGACGACCGAACGCAGCGCGCCGATAAACTCGTCGAGCGCCGCCTTGCTCTCGGTCTCGGTCGGCTCGACGAGCATCGCGCCATGGACGACGAGCGGGAAATACATAGTCATCGGATGATAGCCCTCGTCGATCAGCGCTTTCGCCAGATCGAGCGTCGAAAAACCGTCCGCGAACCCTTTGTCCGAGAACAGCGCCTCGTGCATGCACGGCCCGCTCGCCGCGAACGGCGCGTCGAGCACGTCTTCGAGGTTGCGCAGCACGTAATTTGCGTTGAGCACGGCGTCCTCGGCGACCTGCTTAAGCCCGTCCGCGCCATGGCTCATCATATAGGCGAGCGCGCGGGTGAACATGCCCATCTGGCCATGGAAGGCGACCATCCGGCCGAAGCTCGATTCATGGTGATCCTCGGCCGTTTCCTCTTCGATCAGGACATAATGGTCGCCCTGCTTCTCGACGAAGGGCAAGGGCGCGAAGGGCGCCAGCGCCTCGGAGAAAACCACCGGTCCGGATCCGGGGCCGCCGCCGCCGTGCGGCGTCGAGAAGGTCTTGTGGAGATTGATGTGCATCGCATCGACGCCGAGATCGCCGGGCCGGACGCGGCCGACGATCGCGTTGAAGTTCGCGCCGTCGCAATAGACGAGCCCGCCGGCCGCATGCACCGCCTCCGAAATCCGCTTCATATCCGGTTCGAACAGGCCGCAGGTATTGGGATTGGTGATCATCACGCCGGCGACGTCCGGCCCGAGCCGTTCCTCGAGCGCGGCGAGATCGACCCGGCCTTCGGGCGTTGCGGGGATGTCTTCCACCCGATAGCCGGCGAATGCGGCGGTCGCCGGGTTGGTCCCGTGTGCGCTTTCGGGCACGAGAATGACTTCGCGGGCGTCGCCCCGCGCCTCGAGCGCCGAGCGGATCGCGAGGATGCCGCACAGTTCGCCATGGGCGCCGGCCTTGGGGCTCATCGCGACGGCCGGCATGCCGGTCAGCTTGCACAGCCATTCGCCGAGCTCATGAATGACTTCGAGCGCGCCCTGCACCGAATCGATCGGCTGGAGCGGGTGGATATCGGCAAAGCCCTTCATCCGCGCGACGCGCTCGTTGAGCCGCGGATTGTGTTTCATCGTGCAGGAACCGAGCGGAAAGAGGCCGAGATCGATGGCATAGTTCATCCGCGACAGGCGCGTATAATGCCGCACGGTCTCGGGTTCGGACAGGCCGGCAAGGCCGATCGGGCGGTTGCGTTCAAGGCCGCCCAGACGGGTTTCGGCTTCGGGCGCCGCATCCAGATCGACACCGGTCCGGTCGGCGGCGCCGATCTCGAAGATCAGCGGTTCCTCGAGCATCAGCGCGCGGTTGCCGGTGAACGTATCGGCGGCCCCCTCTGCCTCGAGCGGACGGGTCGGGCGGCCCTGATTGTTCATGCTCATGCCGGTTCCCCTTCGCGCGCGGACTCCAGGACCGCTTCCAGCCCACGAGCCAGCGCCTCGACATCCGCATCGCTGGTCGTCTCGGTCACCGCGACGACCAACCCGTTGGCGAGCGCCGCCTCGTCGGGATACAGGCGGTTGAGCGACACGCCGGCCAATATCCGGTCGTCGGCGAGCTTGCGAACGATCCGGCGGGCCCGTTGCGGGAGGCGCAGGGTGAACTCGTTGAAGAAACTCTCATTGACGATGTCGACACCGGGAATCCGCGCTAGCCGGTCGGCCGCGCGCGCGGCCTTGGCGTGGTTCAGCGTCGCGAGCTCGCGCAATCCCCGCTCGCCGAGCAAGGTCATATGGATTGAGAAAGCCAGCGCGCAAAGCCCTGAATTCGTGCATATATTCGAAGTCGCCTTTTCGCGGCGGATATGTTGTTCGCGGGTCGACAGCGTCAGCACATAGCCGCGCTTGCCTTCGACATCCTGCGTTTCGCCGCACAGCCGCCCGGGCATCTGGCGGACATATTTCTGGCTGCACCCGAACAGGCCGACATAAGGCCCGCCGAAATTCAGACCGACGCCGATCGACTGGCCTTCCCCCACCACGATATCCGCCCCCATCTCACCTGGTGGAACCAGCGCACCGAGCGCCACCGGCTCGGTCACGACCGCGATCAGCAGCGCCTTGTGCGCATGCGCCTTGGCCGCCAGTTCGCTCATATCGCCGATCCGGCCGAGGATATCGGGATATTGCACGACGACGCAGCTCGTTTCGTCGTCGATCCGGTCGAGCAAATCCGCGCTGTCGCCGCTCGCCGCCAGTTCCGGCGCGGAATGGACGATTTCATCCTTGGTGAAGCGCGCCATCGTCTTCGCGACGGACACATAGTGCGGGTGCAGCCCGGACGAGAGGATCGCCCTGCCTCGCTTCGTGATCCGCCGCGCCATGACGATCGCCTCCCAACAGGCCGTCGAACCGTCATACATCGAGGCGTTGGCGACATCGGTACCGAACAGCCGCGCGACCTGGGTCTGGAACTCGAACAGCATCTGCAGCGTGCCCTGCGCGATTTCGGGCTGGTACGGCGTATAGGCCGTCAGGAACTCGCCGCGCTGGATCAGGTGATCGACGCTTGCCGGAACATGGTGCCGATAGGCGCCGCAGCCGAGAAAGAACGGCATGTCGGCAGCCGCGCTGTTCTTGCGCGCCATCTGCCGGAACGCGGCGTCGACCGCCATTTCCGACGCATGGTTCGGCAGGTCGCGGATCGGCCCGTCGAGCCGGGCCTCTTCGGGTACATCGCCGAACAGCGCATCGATATCGGGCGCGCCGATTTTCGAAAGCATCGCCTGCCGATCGGCGGTTTCCAGCGGTAGATAGCGCATCATATTTCTCCGTCGCGGCTCATGATCGAGCCGCTGCAATTACAAACTATCGACGAACGCCTTGTAGGCCTTGGCATCCATCAGGCCTTCGAGCTGGCCGGCATCGGCCAAGGTCATGCGGAAGAACCAGCCCTCTTCCTCGGGCGAACCGTTGACCAGCGCCGGATCGTCGGCGAGCGCGTCATTGCCCTCGGTCACTTCGCCGGACACCGGCGCATAGACATCGCTCGCGGCCTTGACCGATTCGACGACCGCCGCCTCGCCGCCCTGCTCCAGCATCGTGCCGCTTTCCGGTACTTCGACGAACACGATATCGCCGAGCTGTTCCTGCGCATAATCGGTGATCCCGATCGTCGCATGATCGCCATCGACATCGATCCATTCATGGTCTTCGGTAAAATAACGGGCCATCGCTGTTTTCCCTATTGCTTCGGTTGACGGTGATATCGGTGCGGAACGAACGGCATGGGGGTTACCGTCCCGGTAAAGGGTTTTCCGCGCTGTTCGAGCGTGATTACGGTGCCGGGCGCAGTATCGCCCGCGGGCACATAGGCCATGGCGATCGGCTGTTGCAGGCTCGGCGAGAAACCGCCGCTCGTGACCTTGCCCGCGGCGTTGTCGTCGCCATTGACCACGGTCGCGCCTTCGCGCACCGGCTGGCGGCCCTCTATCGTCAGGCCGACGCGCTTGCGGTCCGCGCCATTTTCGCGTTGCGCCAGAATCCTCGCCGCGCCCGGAAAGTCGGCCGCCTCGCGGCGGCGCTTCGAAAGCGCGAAACCGAGATCGGCCTCCACCGGCGTCGTTTCCGTATCGATATCATGGCCGTAGAGCGGCAATCCCGCCTCGAGCCGGAGCGAATCGCGCGCGCCGAGACCGACGGGTTTCACCTCCGCCTGCCCCGCCAGCGCCTCGGCCAGCGCTTCGGCATGCCCGGCGGCAACCGATATCTCGAACCCGTCCTCGCCAGTATAGCCCGAGCGGCTGATCCACAGACCGACATCACCCGCATCGCGCGACCAGATGAAGCCGCCGGCCTGCATGAAATAGAGCGACGCCGTATCGGGCACGAGCCTGGCCAGCGCCGTGCCGGCCTTCGGCCCCTGGAGGGCGAGCAGCGCCCGGCCTTCGAGATGCCGGATATGGATGTCGTCGGGCAGCGTCTCGCGCAGATAGGCGATATCGCCATGCTTGGTCGCGCCGTTGACGACGAGGTAGAAATATTCGCCGTCCGCGTCCGGCGCCTCGCCCTCCGCCAGCCCGAAGCTTTCCGGGCCGGCATCGGCCAGCCGCGTCACCATCAGATCGTCGACGATCCCGCCATCGGGCGCGAGCAGCAGCGAATAGCGCATCCGCTCGGCGCCGAGCTTCCGGATCTCGCCGGGCAGAACGGTTTCGAGCGCCTTCGCCGCCTCCCGGCCGCTGACGATGAGCTGCCCCATATGGCTGACATCGAACAGGCCCGCGGACTCCCGCGTCCACAGATGCTCGGCCATGATGCCTTCATACTGGATCGGCATCGCATAGCCGGCAAAGCCGACCATCCGCGCGCCCTGGGCCCGGTGCCAATTGTCGAGGGGAAGTTTCGCGTCGTCGCCCATTCTCACTCCATGACCAGAACCGGCCGGATTTCCACCCGGCCTGCCCCCTCTGTCACGGAAGCCTGAGAGCTTTCACCATGTACCGAAGTACACGGCTTACCCCTTCGGCGGGACATGGACGGGCCATATCCACTTTCCAGAGCACCGATTGGCTGCGCGGTCCTTCGGCCTGAGAGATTCCGGGGCGGTTGCTCCTTCGGCGGTGCGGCTGGCGCACTCTCTCCCGCGCGGCCATCTGCCGGTTGCCCGGCAGCGGCATAACCATCGCTTGGCCCGCGCCGGACGCAGAGTCAACGGCGATGTCGGCCAATCCGGTGACGGACGCGGCGGATCAGCGCGCGGCGAGTTTTGCGGCCTTGGCGCGCCATTCATTCGCCAATACCGGCAACTCCGCGAGTTCGGCGACCGCGGGCCTGTCGGACTTGCCGTCGCCGCCGACCAGCAATCCGAATACCCGTTCGACCGGCCAGCCGGCATGCGGGCGTTCGACGAGCGTCAATCGGTCGCCCGCCGCCACCCTGCCCGGCTCGATCACGCGGTAGTACCAGCCGGTCCGCCGGTGCTTGACCATCAGCGCGACAAGTTCGGGCCAGTCCATCACATGGCCCTGTTTCCAGCAGGGCTGCCGTCCCTGGCTGATTTCGACGAGAGCCGTGCCCAGACGGTAGCGATCGCCGATACAGGCCTCGGTCTCGACCAGCCCCGAAGTGGAGATATTCTCGCCGAAGGCGCCGGGACGTTCGAGCTTCGGATGCATGAAGCTCTGCGATTCCCAAAAGGCGTAATGATCACGCGGATAGTGATGAATCGCCTTGTCCGGTCCGCCATGCACCCGCAAATCCGCCTGCTCGTCGCCGATCAGGCCGAGCATGCCGATCTCGACCGGGCCGGTCTCTTCGGTCTTCGCGATGGCGCTGAGTTCGTCGCCGCGGAGCGGTTCAGCCCGACCGGTAAGGACAGCCTCGACGGTCAGCGGCTCCATCGCCGTCAGCGCGTGGCGTTGTATTCGAGCTGGTCCGCCTCGAGCTGGAACCCGATCAGCAGCTCATAGGTGACATTATTGACCGCCGTCCGGACCGTGGGATCCGCCATCGGATCGAGCGCCGCATCGGCATCGCCCGGGCGGCGGCGGCGGGTCAGCCGTTCCTCGATATCGGGCGGCAAGGTCAGCGCCGCCCGCGAAATCCGGGCCGTCGCCTGGCCGTTGGTGCTCGCGCGATACTGGCCGTCGGCAAAGGTCAGGCCCACCCGGCCGATCTCCTTGGAGACGATCTGGCCGTTGCCGCGCAGGACGGTCGCGAAATAGGGAAGAACGATCTGCCGTTCGCCGCGCGGATCGGTGCGCCGCGCCTGGACCTCGAAGCTCGCGATGGTCTGGACGTTATCGGCTTCGTCGGCGCAATTGGCGCGGATATTGGTGATTACGGCGGTGGCGTCGATCGCACTCGCCTCGCGGCTGGAACGGGGATTGAACAGCGTGATCTCGTTGGTGTGCACCGGCGTGGCGACCGCCGGGCATGCCGTACGGTTTACGAGCAGGCCGATCCCCGATTCGCCCGTGCTGATGACATCGCGGCGTCCGCACGAAACCAGCACGAGCCCGATAGCGGCGACGAGAGCGATATTTCCATATTTCCGCACAAACAAATCCCTACTCTGTATACTGGCATCGGCAATCGATGCCCAAAACGCCGCTCCCTCATAGGAAGCGGGTTCCGTCGCTGCAAGCAATCGCGTAAGGCCAGTCGCATGAACGACAGCAAAACCGCTTTGACCCTGCTAATCGCCGCGCCGCGCGGATTTTGCGCCGGTGTCGATCGCGCGATCCGCATCGTCGAGCTGGCGATCGAGAAATACGGCGCACCGGTCTATGTGCGGCACGAGATCGTCCATAACCGCTATGTCGTCGACGCGCTGAAGGAACAGGGCGCGATCTTCGTCGAAACGCTCGAAGACGTGCCGGACGGCGTCCCGGTGGTCTTTTCCGCACACGGCGTACCCAAGGCGGTGCCAGCAAAAGCGGAGGAACGCGGTCTCGAATATGTCGATGCGACGTGCCCGCTGGTATCCAAGGTCCATCGCCAGGCCGAACGGCTCGTCGAAAAAGGCCAGCACATCGTGTTCATCGGTCATCGCGATCATCCGGAAGTCGTCGGCACCTTCGGCCAGGTTCCGCCGGGCGCGATGACCCTGGTCGAAACGGCCCAGGATGCGGAAAGCGTCGAGATCCCCGATGCCGACAATCTCGGTTTCCTGACCCAGACGACGCTGTCGGTCGACGACACGATCGAGATCATCGACGTGCTGCGCCGCCGTTTTCCGAACATCAACGCGCCGCGCAGCGAGGATATCTGTTACGCGACCTCGAACCGGCAGGATGCCGTCAAGGCGATCGCGGCGAGCTGCGATGCGATGCTCGTCATCGGCGCGCCGAACAGTTCCAACTCGCTGCGCCTCGTCGAAGTCGCGGAGCGTGAGGGCACTAGCGCGCGGCTCATCCAGCGCGCTACCGAAATCGATTTCGAATGGCTCGACGGCGTCGCGACGCTCGGCATCACCGCCGGTGCTTCGGCGCCCGAGATACTGGTCCGCGAGGTCGTCGACTGGCTGGCCGAACGCTTCGATATCACCGAACGCGAAGTGGAAACGACGCGCGAAAAGATGCTGTTCAAACTGCCCCGCGGCCTCGAAGCCGCCTAATCCCGCATGGCGGTCTATACTCATGTTTCCGCCGAGCGGATCGCGCAGCTGCTCGAGAATTACGATGTCGGTACGCTGGTGTCCGCCAAGGGCATCGCCGAGGGCGTCGAAAACAGCAACTATCTGATCGAGACCAGCGAAAGCCGGTTTATCCTGACCCTGTACGAGAAACGGGTCGACGCGGCGGACCTGCCCTTCTTCTTCAAACTGCTGGATCATCTGGCCGGTCGCGGCCAACCGGTGCCGCCGGCAATCGCCGATCGCGCGGGCCGGCAGATCCAGACGGTCGAAGGCCGGCCCGCCTGCCTGATCGCCTTTCTCCCCGGCGTGTCGCCCGGCGAACCGAATGCCAGCCAGGCCCGTGCAACGGGCGCGGCGCTCGGCGACCTGCACCATGCACTGGCGGACTTCGCGGATGAACGGCCCAACAGACTGTCGCTTCCCGGCTGGCACGAGCTGGCCGATAGGTGCGGCGATGCCCTGAACGGGATCGCGCCCGGTTTGCAGGATGCCGTGCGCGAAGAACTGGCGTTTCTCGACGCGCACTGGCCGGACGGACTACCGCGCTCCGCGATCCATGCCGATCTCTTTCCCGACAATGTGCTGATGCTCGACGACGCGGTGACCGGTATCATCGATTTCTATTTCGCCTGCACCGATATCCGGGCCTATGACTTGGCGGTGACCCATGCGGCCTGGTGCTTCGATGACGACGGCACGGGTTTCGATGCGGATCGCTCCCGCGCGCTGATCGCAGGCTATACCGACCATCAGCCGCTCGGCGATGACGAGCGGGCCGCAATGCCTGCGCTCGCGCGCGGCGCGGCCTTGCGCTTCCTGCTGACCCGCGCCTGGGACTGGCTCAATACGCCCCCCGACGCGCTGGTCACGCGCAAGGATCCCCTCGCCTTTCTCCGCCGGCTGGAATTCTATCGCGCGGCGGACGACAGGTTGTTCGCACCATGAGCCTGGTCGAGATTTTCACCGACGGCGCCTGCAAGGGCAATCCCGGTCCCGGCGGCTGGGGCGCGATCATCCGCTATAACGCGCATGAAAAAGAACTATCGGGTGCCGAGGCCGAAACGACGAACAACCGCATGGAGCTGATGGCGGCGATCCGCGCGCTCCAGGCGCTCAAGCGGCCGAGCCGCGTGAAGCTGACGACCGACAGCAATTACGTGAAGGACGGGATCACCAAATGGATCCATGGCTGGCTGCGCAACAACTGGCGCACCGCCGCGAAAAAACCGGTCAAGAATGCCGAACTCTGGCAGGAGCTGCTCGCCGCCACCGAGCCGCACGATATCGAATGGGCATGGGTCCGTGGTCATAACGGGCATCCGGACAATGAACGCGCCGACCGCCTCGCCAGCGATGCGGCGGAGGCGATCAGCGTAAGACATTGATTGTCAGAACGTTGCCGGCGCAACGTCGCCGCACCGGGACTCAACCGCTAGGTTGAGTCTGACGAAAACGTCTCTCAGCTATTATCTTCGATGGGGGCGTTGGGGCCTTTGGTCTGGATCGACTTGATGGCATTCTTGGCGCTCGACTTGCTCGAATAGCCCTCGGTCGAGAACATCACTTCGGAATTATATTTGAAGCGAACCCGGAACTCGCCCTTCTTGTCTTTCCAGATTTCGAACTTGTGCGCCATCGGGCCCTCCCACATGTGTATCGGTCAGCGAGGGATAGGCGAACGCGGACCAAAGGCAAAGGCCAACCGTCCCGAAACTGTAACTTTCGCGATCAGGCGAAGCGGGACGGCGCGTAGAGACCGGCATCGACGCCACCGAGCGAAGCGGGCGGCGCTTCTCCGACCACCAGCGCCCGGCACAGCTGCGCGCCCGCCGGCGCGGTCTGGATCCCGAATCCCCCCTGCCCGGCACACCAGAAGAAACCCGGCGCCGCGGGATCGAAGCCGTAGACCGGAAGCCGGTCCGGCGAGAAGCTGCGCAGCCCGGCCCATTTGCGTTCGACCGCCAGGACCCGCCAGTCGACGGCGCTTTCGAACCGGTCGATGGCAATCGCTACGTCGATCTCCTCGGGCGCCACGTCACCGGCTTCGGCAGGCGTCTCGTCATGCGGGCTCAGCCAGATGCGGCCGCCGCCCTCGCCTTTGAAATAGAAACGCCCTTCGGCATCGATGACGAGCGGCAGGCCGGCGGGCGGCGCCGGATCGGTCCGCAGCTGGACGACCGTCCGCTGATAGGGCGCGACGCCGATCCCCGGCAGGCCGGCCAGACGCGCGATATCGTCCGCCCAGGCCCCTGCCGCGTTGACGAGGATGCGCGTCTCGATCCGTTCGCCGCCGGCCGAAACATGCCAATTGCCGCCTCGGCGCTCGATCGCCGTCACGGACGCCGAACAGCGCAGTTCGGCGCCCGACCGGCGCGCGGCACGCAAATAGGCATGGTGCAATCCCCCGACATCGATATCCGCGCAGCTCGGCTCCCAGATCGCCCGGTCCCACCGGTCCCGGAGCCCGGGGCAATGATCGGCGAGCGCCGGGCCCGTCACCGGTTCGAGCCCGACATCGCTCGCGGCGAAATCGCTTTCGAACCTGCTCAATTCCCCATAGCCGGACGGCTCCGCGATATGCAGCGCCCCGCGCCGGTCGAGAAAGCCGCGTTCTGAGAAGGACGACGGCGGCGTCGCGAGAAACGCTTGGGATGCGCTGGTCAGCGGCTGAACGAAGGGACCGCCATAGGTTTCCGACCAGAACGCCGCCGAACGGCCGGTGGCATGATAGCCGGGCATGTCTTCCGCTTCCAGGACCAGCAACGACCCGGCAGGCGCCAGTTCGGCGGCAAGACTGGCCCCGGCCATGCCGGCGCCGACGATCACGAAATCGTAGGTCATGCGGTTCGCGGTACGCGCTTTTCCAGGAATTCGGCGATCTCCGCCAAGAATTCGTCGCGCATGTCGTCCCGCTCGCGCAAGACCTCATGCGCGGCATAGTCGTGCATGAACAGGCGGGCGTCCGGCAATCGTCGCGCGGCCTGGCGGATCGCGCGGGAATCGACGAGCCTGTCCTTCTTCGCCGCGAGGATGAGGATCGGCGTCGTCACCTGTTCGAACGTGCCGGCGGCGAACATGGCAGCCGAGGAGGCATAGGCGGCAACCAGCCATTGCCAGCTGGGCGGGCCGATCTTGAGTTCCGGCTTCTGGCTGATCCACCACGCTTCGTCCGAATAGCGTTCGAAATCGTGCGTGAGCAGCTTTTGCCGCGAGCTGCCGGGGATCGAAGGACGCTCATTCTCCTGCCAGGCATGCTGGTCGGCGAAACCGAAACGCGCGAACTGTCGCGCGATAAAGGCCGCGACCTTTTCGGGCAGGGGTTTGCTGACGACCTTGAGCATCGGAGCGCTGAAAATCGCGCCATCGAGGCCGGGGCGACGATCCACCAGATAGCGCATCGCCAGATGGCCGCCCATCGAATGCGACGCCAGTACATGGGGCCCCGGCAATTCGGCGCGCCAGGCGGTGACGAATTCGTCGAGATCGGCGATCCAGGGATCGAAACTCACAACATGGCCGACCGTCGGATCGTTCAGGAAGCGGCCGGAGCCCGACTGGCCGCGCCAGTCGAAGCCCGTCAGATTCCAGTCCGCGCGATGCCATTCCGCCAGGGTTTCGAGATATTTTTCGAAAATGTCGCCGCGGCCCGTCTGGAAAACCATGCTGCCGCGAACCGGGCGATCGGCCGGCGCCGGCCATGTCCAGCGCCGATGATCCCAGCCATCACAGGCGTGCCAGCGGTCCAAAACCATCCCGGCGGGATATGCGCGGCGATCGATTGTCGGGCTTTCTTGGTTTTTTTTCATAGTTGCTGGTTACGGTTTAGAAAGCAGTAAGCCTTAGGGCCATCCCTCATGACAGGGGCAGCACCATTTTTTTCCGTGGCTATTCTGGCGCCCGCGCTGCTGTTCGCGGCGTATGGCGACTGGCTACGCCGCGACATTCCGAACAAGCTCAACGCGGCGATCGCGCTGATGGCGCCGCTCTACTGGTGGGCGGCGGGATTCACCCTCTGGCCGGAAATCGCGATCATCGTGGGGCTGGCACTCGCGCTCTTCCTGATGTTCACATTCGCCTTCGCGATCGGGGCGATGGGCGGCGGCGACGTCAAGATGATCGGCGCGCTCGCGCTGTGGATGACGCCAATGCAGCTGCCCGTAATGCTGATCGTCATGGCGATCGCCGGCGGCGTGCTCACGCTCGCCATGCTGATTCACCATCGCCGGTCCGGAAAAACCGGGAAACCCGAGATTCCCTACGGGATCGCGATCGCCATCGGCGGTCTCTGGGTGGTGATGAACGGGATTTTAACCACTGGGGCCGTAACGATCTGATTGGCCAAGAAAGCCTGACAGGAGGCAAAGACCGTCATGGATGCACGTAAAGTCATTTTGCTCGTAGGTGCGCTGCTCGTAGCGGCTGTCACCGCCTTTATGGCGCGGAGCATGTTTGTGGGCGGCAGCGCGCCGGTCGCAGTTGCTGCGCAAGCCGAGCCGCAAGGACCCATGGTGCTCGTCGCAACGCGCGCCCTGCCTGTCGGCACAATCATCAATGCGGACAGCTTCCGCTATCAACCCTGGCCGGAGGAGCTGGTCGAGGGCAGCTATTTCATCCGCGACGAATCGAATATCGAGGATCTGCTCGGTACGGTGGTTCGCAACGATGTGACGGCCGGTCAGCCGATCACCCAGGGTTCGCTCGTGCGTCCCGGCGATCGCGGATTTCTCGCCGCAGCGCTCGGCCCGGGCATGCGCGCCGTCACGGTGCCGGTATCCGTCCAGGCCGGTGTCGCCGGCTTCGTCTTCCCTGGCGACCGGGTCGACCTTGTCCTGACCCAGGAAGTCGAGGGCGGCGGCGATGGCCCCCCGCTTCACGCGTCGGAAACCATCATTCGCAATCTCCGAGTCCTCGCAACCGATCAGCGGACCACGAACGAGCCCAATGAAGAAGGCGAAGTCGAAGTCATAGTCTCGGGCACGGTAACCGTCGAAGCGACGCCGCGGATCGCGGAAAAGATCGCCGTTTCGCAGACGATCGGCCAGCTCTCGCTTTCGCTCCGTTCGATCGCCGACAATACGGCGGAACTGGAACGTGCGATCGCCGCCGGCGAAGTCGAAATTCCGGACGGGAACGACCCCGAAGCCGAACGCCGCATGCTGCTCGAAGTGGCCCAGCGGCCGATCGACACCGACACGACCTATGTGACCGGTGGAGACGTCTCGCGCTTCCAGCGCCGCACCGTACCGGCCCAGGGTCGCAACAATAACGGCCCGGGCGGAACGGCCGCCCAGATGGCAGCAGCCATGCTCTCCGCGGCCAACGGTAATTCGATTCCGGGCGGCCAGTCGTCCGGACCGTCGGTCCGCGTCGCCCGTGGCAACGTCGTCACGCATGTACCTGTTGGGGGTAACTAAGATGACTTTTACACGCACAACCCGCTTCGGCGCGATGGCTGCGGTTGCAGCGACCGCGCTGGTCGCAAGCCTCGGCGCCCCGGTTTCCGACCCGGCGCACGCCCAGTCGGTCGCCCGTGCTGCGCCGGTCAACACCCTCACGCTCTCGGTGGGCCGTGGCGAGCTGGTCAACCTGCCGCGTTCGATGACGGATTTGTTCGTCGCCGATGACGCCATCGCCGACGTCCAGGTTCGCTCTTCGCGAGCGCTGTACGTATTCGGCAAGGCCGCCGGCGAGACGACAGTCTATGCAACCGATGCGGCGGGCAATGTGGTTTATTCGGCCACCGTGCGCGTCGGAACCAACCTCAACAGCGTCTCCTCGATGCTGGATCTTGCAATGCCCGAGGCGGCAATCGCGGTCACCCCGATGAACGGCCTCGTGCTGCTTACCGGTACCGTGGCGTCGCCGAGCGACGTGCAGGAAGCCCAGTCGCTCGTACAGGCATTCGTCGGTGAAGAGACGCAGGTCGTCAGCCGTCTGCGCACGGCGACGCCGCTGCAGGTCAACCTCCAGGTCCGTATCGCCGAAGTCAGCCGTTCGGTCGTCCGCGATATCGGCGCCAACCTGCTGACGCGCGATACGACGGGCGGTTTCCAGTTCGGTATTGGTCGCGGCAATCCGGGCACGATCGGCAATGCCGATCTTTCGGGTTTCCCACAGGTCGATGCCAGCGCGCTTTACGGCCTGCCGGCAGGTTCGGTGAATCTGCCGTTCAATCCGGCGACCGGACAGTTCATTACGTCCCCGGTCACGGAAAACGTATTCAACTTTCCGGCAGATGGCGGGACGACCCTCGGCGCCGCCGGGCGTTTGTTCGGACTCGACATTCTCGGAACGCTGGATCTGGCCGAAACGGAAGGCCTGGTGACAACGCTCGCAGAGCCGAATCTCACCGCGCTCTCGGGCGAAACCGCCAGCTTCCTCGCCGGCGGCGAGTTCCCGATCCCGCTGTCCCAGGGTCTGGGTTCGGTCTCGATCGAATATAAACAGTTCGGCGTCAGCTTGGCCTTTACGCCGGTCGTGCTCGACAATGGCCGCATCTCGATGCGCGTTCGTCCGGAAGTATCCGAACTTTCCGACAATGGCGCGATCACGCTTAACGGCTTCACCGTTCCCGCATTGACCACCCGGCGGGCGGAAACGACCGTCGAACTCGGCTCCGGCCAGAGCTTCATGATCGCCGGCCTGTTGCAGAACAGCCATAACAGCACGGTCGACCGGACCCCGGGTCTCGGCGACGTTCCGATCCTCGGGACGCTTTTCCGGTCCAATCGCTGGCGCCGGGCGGAGACCGAGCTCGTGATCGTCGTTACGCCCTATCTGGTACAGCCGGTTTCGGCCAACCAGATCGCCCTGCCGACCGACGGCTATCGCTCGCCGTCCGATCTGGAACGCGTGTTCCTCGGCCGGACGTTCGGCGGCGAGACCGGCGCGACGCGTCCGGGCCCGACCATGGCGCCGCCCACTACGGTTCAGCCGGGCATGGATACCGGAGCCGCCAATCGGGTCCCGTCATCGCCGGCTGCGCCGCAGACCCAGCAAGCCGCGCAGGCCGCTTCGCAAAGCGGCGCCGCACCCGGCTTTTCGTTCAACGAATAGGTTCAGCGTTTCTTGGAGAAGACCATCATGCGCATTCTTGCCACTTCCGCCCTTCTCGCCGTTGCCGGTACGCTGTCCGCCTGTGCGGGCGGGCCCGTCAATCAGGGGCTCACGCCGATCAACCAGCCGGTGGTCAGCCGGACGGACTATGTGTTCGACATCAATGCCAGCTCCGACACGCTGTCCTACAGCGAACAGGCGCGGCTCGCCGACTGGTTCGAGGCGCTGGAACTCGGCTATGGCGACCGGGTTTCGGTCGACGATCCCAGTCCTTATGGCGCGGCGGGCCGTCGCGATGCGGTCGCCGAGATCGCCGGCCGGCATGGCCTGTTGCTCGCCGATCGGGCGCCCGTGACCGCGGGCCAGGTCGCTCCCGGCCAGATGCGCATCGTCGTCAGCCGCATGCAGGCCGAAGTGCCGAACTGCCCCAATTGGGACCGCGATTCGCTCTTCAACTATGCCGGTTCGACAGGTTCCAATTACGGTTGTTCGACCAACGGCAATCTCGCCGCGATGGTCGCCAATCCCGAAGATTTGATCCGCGGCCAGAACGGCGACGGCGCAGGCGATCCGCGGACGACCTCGCGGGCGATCGATAGCTATCGCCAATCCGAACCCACCGGGGCCAATGGCCTGCAAGGCGAATCCACGTCGGGAGGCAACTGATGAACGCACCTTTTAACTCCGGTTCGACGGGCCTTCGGGATCCGTTCCAGGCTTTTGTCTGCGACGACGAAACAGCGGAAATGCTGAAACCCATCGTCACCGAGCTCGGTTGGGCGCAGGAAAAGGTCAACAAGGGCGGCCTTCAGAACGCCGTTCAGTCGCTGTCGGTTTCGGCCAGTCCGAACATCCTGTTCGTCGACCTGTCCGAAAGCAGCGACCCGCTCAACGATATCAACGGCCTCGCCGAAGTCTGCGAGCCGGGAACGATCGTGATCGCGGCCGGCCAGGTCAACGATGTGCGGCTCTATCGCGATCTGCTGTCGAGCGGCATCCAGGATTATCTCCTCAAGCCGTTCAATCCCGATCAGCTGCGCGACACGCTGACCCAGGCGCAGATGATCCTCGCCGGGCCGCGCAATGCCGACGGGGACGAACAGGATCGCCCGCACGTCATGACGGCCTTTATCGGCACACGCGGCGGCGTCGGCGCCTCGACCCTGGCGAGCTCCATCGCCTGGGTCACCAGCGAGGAACAGGGTCGGCTGACCGCGCTTCTGGACCTCGACATCCATTTCGGGACGGATGCGCTCGCGCTCGATCTCGAACCGGGCCGCGGCTTGATCGATGCGATCGAGAATCCGAGCCGGATCGACGGGCTGTTCATCGAACGCGCGATGGTCAAGGCGAACGAGAAGCTTGCCGTCCTGTCCGCCGAAGCGCCGATCAACCAGCCGATGCTGACCGACGGCAGCGCCTACTACCAGCTCGAGGAAGAGCTGCGGAACGCGTTCGAACTGTCGATGATCGACATTCCGCGCCAGACGCTGATCCAGTATCCGCATCTGCTCAACGACGTGAACCGCGCGGTCATCGTCACCGAGCTGACCCTCGCCGCGACCCGCGACACGATCCGCTTGCTCTCCTGGTTCAAGTCGAACGCGCCGCAGGCCAAGGTCATTCTGGTCGCGAACCGCGTTCCGTCCGGCGGCACGATCGAAATTTCGAAAAAGGATTTCGAGGCGTCGGTCGAACGCAAGATCGATATGGTCATCCCGTTCGATCAGAAAACCGCGGTGCAGGCCGCCAAGCTCGGTAAAACGCTGGCCGAGGCGGCCGGTTCCGGCAAGACCGGATCGCTGATCCGGCAGCTCGCCGACCGCGTGTCGAGCCTCGACGGCGAAGGACAGGACGCTTCGGAAGAAGCCGGCGGTTCGCTGATGGACAAGCTTGGCGGCATCAAGTCGCTGATTTCGAAGAAGCCGAGCAAGGAAGCGGCGGAGAGCGCCTGACCGCGAGGCGGCGCTGCTGCAAAGGCAGCACCGCCGGTAGCGACTGGCAGTAGCGATTGGAAAGCAGGTTTATGTCTATCCTTCCCATGATCATCTTCTCCGCCGGGATGCTCGGATTTCTGTTGCTGCTGTACTTCGCCTTTGCCGGGCCGAACGTGCAGAAAGTGCAGGCAAAGCGGCTCAATGCCGTGCGCCAGCGTCACGCGCCGGCCGCAAGCCCGATATCGGCCGAAGCGCAGATGAACCGCATTCTGGCCAAGGGCGATACCAGGATGGACAGCTTCGCCGGGCGCTTCATTCCGCGCCCCGAGATGCTCCGGACCCGGCTTTCGCAGACCGGCACGAGCTGGACCCTCGGCCAGTATATGATGGGCATTCTGACGATCGCGATCGTCGTTGGCGTGCTGCTCTATCTCCAGGGTCTTCCCCTGCTTTTGGGATTGCTGCTCGGTACCTTCGCCGGCCTTGCCCTGCCACACATGGTGGTCGGGTTTCTGATCAAGCGCCGCGTGAACAAGTTCAACGCGAAGTTTCCCGATGCGATAGAGCTGCTCGTGCGCGGCTTGCGGTCCGGTCTGCCGATCTCCGAAACGCTGTCGGTGGTCGCAAGCGAGGTGCCCGACCCGGTCGGCACGGAATTCGCGGCCGTTGTCGACAAGATGAAGATCGGCAAGACGATGGACGAGGCGCTCGAGACCACGGCGAAACGCCTCGGTACGCCGGAATTCAACTTTTTCTGCATCACGCTTGCGATTCAGCGCGAGACCGGCGGTAACCTCGCCGAGACGCTGTCGAACCTCGCCAACGTTCTGCGCCAGCGCAGCCAGATGAAGCTCAAGATCAAGGCGATGTCGGCCGAATCCAAGGCATCGGCCTATATCGTCGGTTCGCTGCCCTTCATTGTCTTCGGCCTGATCATGATGATCAATCCCGATTATATGGGCTCCTTCTTCGTCGACGAGCGCCTGATAATCGCAGGGCTAGGCGGCCTCGTCTGGATGGGCATCGGCGTCTTCATCATGGCCAAGATGGTCAGTTTCGAGATTTAGCGGGCGGGAGCGAGAGAGATCATGACCGAAGCTGCCGGACCTACCATCCTCGGGGTCGATGTGTTCCTCGTCGCGACGTTGCTCGCGGCGGTGGCGACCTTCGCGATGCTCATCGCCCTGTATGCGGCGACGACGGTGCGCGACCCGATGGCCAAGCGCGTCAAGGCGCTCAACGACCGGCGCGAACAGCTGAAAGCCGGTATCACCGCCTCGGCCCGGCGCCAGCGCAAGTCGCTGACCCAGAAGAACGAGACGACGGACCGGATGCGTTCGTTCCTCAAATCGCTCAACACGCTGCAGGACGAACAGCTCGAAAAGGCGCAGCAACGCCTCGCCCAAGCCGGTATCCGCTCGAAGGATCTGGCCGTCGCGGTCATTTTCGGCCGGCTCGTGCTGCCGATCGTGATCGGCGGCGGGCTCGCGATCGCGGTGTACGGTTTCGGCTATCTGGCGGACTATACGCCTTTCAAGAAGTTCATGATCGTCGGCGGTACGCTGCTGCTCAGCTACAAGGCGCCCGATCTCTACGTCTCCAACAAGGTCTCCAAACGCTCCGCCGAGATCCGCAAGGGCCTGCCCGATGCACTCGACCTGCTGGTCATCTGCGCCGAGGCCGGCCTGACCGTCGACGCCGCCTTCACCCGGGTGGCGCGCGAACTGGGCCAAGCCTATCCCGAGCTCGGCGACGAATTCGCGCTCACCGCGATCGAGCTGGGCTTCCTGACCGAACGCCGCCAGGCCTTCGAGAACCTCGCCTATCGCGTCGATCTCGACGCGGTGCGCGGCGTTGTCACGACGATGATCCAGACCGAGAAATACGGTACGCCGCTCGCCAGCGCGCTGCGCGTCCTGTCGGCCGAATTCCGCAACGAGCGGATGATGCGCGCCGAGGAAAAGGCCGCCCGCCTGCCGGCGATCATGACCGTGCCGCTGATTCTCTTCATCCTGCCGACGCTGTTCGTCGTGATCCTCGGCCCGGCGGCCTGCTCGATCTCCGACAATCTCGTCATGTAGTCAGACGGAGCCGGGCGCCTCTCTCCCGGCTCCGCCTCGCTATCGGTCCCTATTGGCTTTCGCGCCGCCCCAGCGGCGCGCAGCCGGCCGACCGGCGGTCCGTATCGATCGCGGCGAACGCGTCGCGCTCCGGCACCAATATCCGCACAAGCGCCAAACCGCGATCGGACGACAGGCGAACCGTTTCCAGTCCATCCGGCACCGCCTGCCCCGCGCGGGCCAGCGCGATCCGGAGCGGACCGCCATTCGCGTCGCGATCGTTGCGGACGAACACGGCATTCGTCCGTTCGTCGTAAACCGACAGCGACCAATAGGGCGCACCGATCGGCGCGACGGTAATCTCCACGGGCCCTTCCGCCAGATCGAACAGGCACGTCGAATAAGCGAGATCCGGGCTCGGCCGCACAATGATCCGACGTTCCGCCGTGCTGAGCGGTGCATGTCCCATAGTGTTGACACCGGCATTCTGCTCCAGCCGACCCATTGCAAGATGCATCATCGTGCCCGGAATAAGGGCGGTCGCCGTCCAGTAGGCGAGCATCGCCACGGCAGCGACGAACACGATCCAACCAATCGGCCTCAGCATGACAATCGCTCGATTTCCGGCAGTTCGCCGTCGAGAAGATCCGGACCCGGGCCATAGGCGCGCAGAGTCAGTTCGAAAGGTTCGCCAGCGCGCGTCGCGATTTCTCCGAGTCCGGGCTCCGGGCCCGTCAACGCCAGCACCGCTTCGGCGCCGTCGTCGCCCGACGAATAGGCGTGGCGCGCATTGGGGATGAGATGGGAGTCGGTGCCATAGGCCGTCACGCTCCACCAGCGGGCCGAAAGCGGCGGCCCGGCGATCCGATAGCGGCACCCGCCGTCGAGCGCCCTGCCCTCGCTGTCGGTAGCGGCGTTGAAATAGATCGCTTCACGCGCCGGCAGGGCCATCAGTCCGCGCACGGCGACGATCGCTCGGGCGCGGGCGCCGGCCTCGGCCGAGCCGAAATCGCGCGAGGTGATCCAGGGGCCGCTACGCTCTTCGAAGGCCGAGATGCCGGCGCGCAGCGAGAGCCATGTCGCGCCCAGCCCGATCGCAATGCCAAGGACCAGCGCGAAGACGATCCTCAGCGCCAGTCTCATGAAGCTTTCCGCAACGCCGCCTGCGCCGCCGCGAGCCGCGCGATCGGCACGCGATAGGGCGAGGCGCTGACATAATCGAGCACCACTTTCTCGCAGAACGCGATCGAGGCGGGATCGCCGCCATGCTCGCCGCAAATGCCAAGCTTGATGTCCGGTTTGGTCGCCCTGCCCCGCTCGGCGGCCAGCGCGATCAGCTCGCCGACGCCTTCGATATCGAGACTGACGAACGGATCGCGCGGATAGACGCCCTGATCGACATAGGCGCCGAGGAACCGCCCGGCATCGTCGCGCGAGACGCCGAGCGCCGTTTGCGTCAGATCGTTGGTGCCGAAGCTGAAAAATTCGCCGCATTCGGCGATCTCGCCGGCGCGCAGGGCGGCGCGCGGCAGCTCGATCATCGTGCCGACCAGATAGTCGACCCGCGCGCCCTTGTCCTCGAACACCGCTTCGGCGGTGCGGTCGATCACCGCCTTCATCAATTCGAGCTCGCGCCGCGTCGCGACCAGCGGCACCATGACTTCGGGGATCGGCGCTTCATCACTTTCGGCCGCAACTTCGAGCGCCGCTTCGAAGATCGCCTGCGCCTGCATCTCGTAAATTTCGGGATAGGTGACGCCGAGCCGGCAGCCGCGATGGCCGAGCATCGGGTTGAACTCGTGCAGCTCATTGACCCGCCGCCGCAGCGTATCGATCGAAACATCGAGCGCATCGGCCACTTCCTGCAGCTCCTCTTCGCCATGCGGGAGGAATTCGTGCAAGGGAGGATCGAGCAGCCGGATCGTGACCGGCAGGCCCGCCATGATCGTGAAAATCTCGGCAAAGTCGCCGCGCTGCTCGGGCAGCAGCTTGGCCAGCGCTTCGCGCCGCCCCGCCTCGTCGGTCGCGAGGATCATCTGGCGCATCGCGGTGATCCGCCGCGCGTCGAAGAACATATGCTCGGTGCGGCAGAGGCCGATGCCTTCGGCGCCGAACGCGCGCGCCATCCGGCAATCGGCGGGCGTTTCGGCATTGGTGCGCACGCGCATCCGCCGCGTCTTGTCCGCCCATTCCATGAGCTGCGCGAAATCGCCGGCGAGTTCGGGCTGCACGGTCTCGACCTCGCCCGCCATCACCTCGCCGGTCGCGCCGTCGATGGTGATCGTGTCGCCCTCGGCAAACTCCCGCCCCATGGCGGTGAACTGTTTGGCCTTGGCGTCGATCGCGATGCTGCCGGTGCCCGAAACACAGGGTCGGCCCATGCCGCGCGCGACCACGGCGGCGTGCGACGTCATCCCGCCGCGCGCCGTCAAAATGCCTTTAGCCGCGTGCATCCCGTGAATATCTTCCGGGCTGGTCTCGACACGGACGAGGATCACATCCTCGCCCATCGCCGCGTGGCGCTCGGCGGCATCGGCATCGAACACCACGATGCCGGAGGCCGCCCCCGGCGATGCGGGAAGCCCGCGCGCGATCACATCGCGTTCGGCTTCGGGATCGAGCGTCGGATGGAGCAGCTGGTCGAGCGCGCCCGGATCGACGCGCAGCACCGCTTCCTCTTCGGTAATCAGCCCCTCGCCCGCCATATCGACCGCGATCTTGAGCGCGGCCTTGGCCGTGCGCTTGCCCGATCGCGTCTGCAGCATCCAGAGTGTGCCGCGCTCCACGGTGAACTCGATATCCTGCATGTCGCGATAATGATTTTCGAGCATATCGAAGACTTTCGTCAGTTCCCCGAACGTCTCCGGCATCGCCTCTTCCATCGAGGCGGGCTTGGCATTGGCCCGATCGCGCGCGGCTTTCGTCAGATATTGCGGCGTGCGGATCCCGGCGACGACATCCTCGCCCTGCGCATTGATCAGCCATTCGCCATAATAGGCGCGCTCGCCGGTCGAGGGATCGCGGGTGAAGGCGACGCCGGTCGCGCTGGTCTCGCCCATATTGCCGAACACCATCGCCTGCACATTGACCGCCGTGCCCCAGTCGCCCGGGATATCGTTGATCCGGCGATAGACCTTGGCGCGCTCGGCCTGCCAGGAACCGAACACGGCGCCGACCGCGCCCCAGAGCTGGTCTTGCGGATCCTGCGGAAAGGGATGGCCGAGTTCCTCCTCGGCGATCCGCATATAGGCGCCGACCAGCTTCTCCCAGTCTTCAGCCTCCATCTCGGTATCGAGATATATCCCCTTGTCTTCCTTGGCGATTTCGAGTGCTTCCTCGAACGCGCCATGATCGAGGCCGAGCACGACATCGGCATACATCTGGATGAAGCGGCGATAGCTGTCCCAGGCGAACCGCGGATCGCCGGACGTCTCCGCCAGCCCCTGCACCGTCTCGTCGTTGAGACCGAGATTGAGCACGGTATCCATCATGCCCGGCATCGACACGCGCGCGCCCGAACGGACCGATACGAGCAGCGGGTCGCCGGCATCGCCGAAGCGCTTGCCGGTTACCTCTTCGACATGGGCGATGCCGGTGGCGACCTGTTCCCGCAATTCGTCCGGAAACACCTCGCCTTCGTCATAATAGCGCGTGCACATCTCTGTCGAGATCGTGAAGCCCGGCGGCACCGGCAGGCCGATCGAGGCCATCTCGGCCAGGTTCGCGCCCTTGCCGCCGAGCAGGTTCTTGTCCCCCTGCCCGCCATCGGACACGCCGCCGCCGAACCGGTACACATATTGGGTCATTACGGCCGCTTTCCTTCACTCGGTTGACACTGGTTGACACAGGCGAGCCCCAAAAAAGGCCGGACAGGCTCGCCCTTGAAACACAATTTCCTATCCGCCGCCTTCGATCCTGGAGAAGTCCGCGACCCGGTGCACAGCATCGCGCATCCGCTCCAACATTTGAAGCCGCGCAGCGCGCTTGACCGGGTCCTCATCGTTGACGGTCACCTTGTCGAAGAACGCGTCGATCGGCTTGCGCAACGTAGCGAGCGCCGCCATCGCCCCCTCGAAATCCTCGCGCTCGATCGCGGCTTCGGCCTCGGGCTCGGCCCGCTCGAGCGCCTCACGCAGCAGCGCCTCTTCGGGTTCGGGGGAATAGGATAGTCCAACTTCCTCTCCCCTTGTGGGAGAGGATTGAGGTGAGGGGTCGGGCGCGTCCGCGCCCGAATGACTCTTTGTTGGCAATGCCGTTTCGGCATCGCGCCCCTCACCCTGGCCCTCTCCCACAAGGCGAGAGGGAACACCGTCCCACCCTTCCTTTTTGAGGATATTGGCCGCGCGCTTGTACCCGGCGAGCAGGTTTGCGCCGTCAGCGGTCTTGAGAAACGCCTGCAACGCTTTGACGCGGGCGAGCAGCCGGACGAGATCCGTTTCTCCTCCCTGAGAAAAAACGGACGTAATCACATCATGTCGAACGCCTTCGTCACGTTGTTGGACAGAGAGCCGCTCTCCAAAAAACGGAACGATCTCAAGTTGCTTCATATCAGCGAATACAAATACGGCTTTCTCGACATCTTCCTCATCGCGAAGCCGCTCATTCAGTACGTCCTCTATGCTGGTGCCTTCGTATTTGGTCGGCCTGACCGAAGCACGCGCAGCGAGATCTAGAAAGCCCTGCATTCTCCCAGTTATCAAACTGTCGACCTCTTGTGCTTTACCAACGAGGCGAGACCACCAAAATCGACCGTGCTGCATTAGCGCTTGGCCAAGCAAAGCTTGCATGCTGCAACGCAGTCCATTGGTAAGAATCAGGCTAATTACGCCAAGCCCTGCGCGACGAATTGCGAACGGGTCCTTCGAACCGGTCGGTTTTTCATTGATCCCAAAAAAACCAGTTATCGTGTCGATCTTATCCGCCAGCGATACCGCGACCGTCACGGGCGCGGTCGGCACTTCGTCACCCTGTCCGACCGGCTTGTAGTGGTCGCGGATCGCGGCGGCGACTTCGTCGTCCAGCCCTTCATTGGCCGCATAATAGCCGCCCATGATGCCCTGCAGGTCCGCGAATTCGCCGACCATGCCGGTGACAAGATCGGCCTTGGCGAGGCGCGCGGCCTGTTCGGCCTTGTCGGCGAGAATAGCCCTCTCCCCTTGTGGGAGAGGGTTGGGTGAGGGGCCGGGCGCGTCTGCGCCCGAAGAAACTTTTATCGGCGATGCCGTTCCGGCCTCGCGCCCCTCACCCCGGCCCTCTCCCACAAGGGGAGAGGGAGGAACAATCCCTTCCTCGACCAGCCATCTTGCAAGCTTCGCGACCCGGTCCACCTTGTCGGCTAAGGTGCCAAGTTTTTCGTGAAAAACGATCTGGTCGAGCTTTTTCGCATGCTCGGCAAGGCTCACCTTCTGGTCCTGCTCCCAGAAGAATTTGGCGTCGGACAGCCGCGCGGCGAGCACTTTCTCATTGCCGGCGACGACATGCGCGCCATCGTCCGCGGCTTCGATATTGGCGACGCAGATGAAGTGCGGCGAGAGGCTGCCATCGGGTTTCAGGCAGGCGAAATATTTCTGGTGGCTGCGCATCGCGAGCGTGATCGCTTCGGGCGCGACGGCGAGAAAGGCTTCGTCGAATGCGCCCAGCAACGGCGCCGGCCATTCGGTCAGCCCGGCATTTTCCTCGACCAGCCCCGGATCCTGTTTGCGCGTCAGCCCCGCCTCTTCGGCCAGCGCATTGGCGCGCGCGCGGATGATCCCCTCGCGCTCCTTGTGATCGACGATCACATGGCAGGCGCGCAGCTTTTCCGCATAATCGTCCGCGCCGCCGATGGTGATCACGGCATTTTTGTTGGTCGCATTGTCGGACGCAGAACCGGTTCCCACTTCTGCTGCCAATGCTCCGCTATGATGGAAGCGATGGCCGACCGTCTCATAACCGGACGCAATGCCGTCGATTTCGCATTCGACGAGATCTTCGCCAAGTATCGCGACGATGCCCTGCAGCGGGCGGACCCAGCGCAGGCTTTCGGTGCTGATCGAGGCCGCGCCCCAGCGCATCGATTTGGGCCAGGGAAAGGCGCGGATGATCGCGGGGATGGCTTCGCCGAGCACGTCCTTGGTTGCGCGGCCGGGCTTGTCGATGACCGCGAAAAGGGTCGACTTGCCCTTGACGTCGCGGGTTTCGAGATCGCCGCGCGCCAGGCCGGTCGAGCGCAGGAACCCGTCGATTGCTTGGTCAGGCGCGTCGGCTTTCGGCCCCTTGCGCTCCTCGCGCACCGCCTCGGTTTCTTGCGGAAGCCCGCGCGCGATCAGCGCCAGCCGGCGCGGCGTGGAGAAGGTTTCTATGCTTTCGGCCGTAAGCCCCGCGCCATCGAGCTCGGCCTTAAACAGGCGTTCGAGATCTTCGCGCGCCTTGCGCTGCATCCGCGCCGGGATTTCCTCGGACAGCAGTTCGAGCAGGAAATCAGCCATGGGCTGGCTCCTGCGTGCGAAACCATGTCTCGGCTGCGCTCGACATTGTGCCTCGACTACGCTCGGCATGGACGGAGTTTTGGGTTGACCCGTTTGTCCCGAGCGAAGTCGAGGGACAGGTTCGAGCGAAGTCGAGAACCGCAGAAAGCTGCACCATCACGCCCCCTCCGCCATCTTTCCATCGTCGCCAGGCGCCGATGGAGCCTGGGATGGCTCCGCCCACCCGTTCCTCGCCATATGCGCCTCGCACGCGCCCACCGCCAAATCCCGCACCCGGCCGATATAGGCCTGGCGCTCGGCGACCGAGATCACGCCGCGCGCCTGGAGCAGGTTGAAGATATGGCTGGCCTTGATCGCCTGGTCATAGGCGGGCAGCGGAAGTTCGGCCTCGATACACGCCTTGCACTCGGCCGCCGCGTCCCTGAACCATTGGAACAGCGTTTCGGTGTTCGCGTGCTCGAAATTCCAGGCGCTGAATTGCTTCTCGTTATCGAGGAACACGTCGCCATAGGTTACGCCCCCCTCTTCAACAGGAACGTCGTTGAAGGCGAGATCGTAGACGCTGTCGACGCCCTGGATGTACATCGCCAGCCGTTCGAGCCCATAGGTCAGTTCGCCCGAGACCGGCTTGCAGTCGAACCCGCCGACTTGCTGAAAGTAGGTGAACTGGGTGACTTCCATCCCGTCGCACCAGACCTCCCAGCCCAGTCCCCAGGCGCCCAGCGTCGGGCTTTCCCAGTCGTCCTCGACGAAGCGGATATCGTGCTTGAGCGGATCGATGCCGATCGCGACGAGGCTGTCGAGATAGAGCTGCTGGATATCGGGCGGGCTCGGCTTCAGCACCACCTGATACTGATAGTAATGCTGGAGCCGGTTCGGATTCTCGCCATAGCGGCCGTCGGTCGGGCGACGCGAAGGCTGGACATAGGCCGCTTTCCAGGGGTCGGGGCCGAGCGCGCGCAGGGTGGTCGCCGGGTGGAAGGTTCCGGCCCCCATTTCAAGGTCATAGGGCTGCAGGATCACGCAACCCCGCGCGCTCCAATAATCATGGAGGGTGAGGATAAGTCGCTGGAAACTGAGCGGGGTGGTGTCGCTCAAGGATCGGCCCTTCGGCTGTGCTCAGGACATGCCTTCGCAGTTGCAATAAATCGTGCGCGCGGATTGGCGCAAGCAGCCGCGCGGGTCAAGCGGAGGCTGGCGCGGATGCCCACAGCGCATTTTCCGCTGTCGCCGCGGTTCGGCGGTTGACGACTAGCCGAATGGAGGTGACGATATGGAAAACCGGCAAAGGCAGCATCTATGCGGTTCACAATATTGACCCCTATCCTGGCGGCGGTCGCGATCGCCCTGCCCGCCGCGGCGCCTGCCGCCGAACGCGCGGACGAGCCGGTACGGACCCTGGAAGACGGCGCGCCGCAGCCGGCGATCTGGCTGCTCGCCGACGAGGACACCCGGATCTGGCTGTTCGGGACCAATCACGTCCTGCCGCACGATTTCGCCTGGCGCAGCCCCGATCTCGACGCGATCATCCGCGAGGCCGACGAACTCGTCCTCGAAACGCGGGACGAAGATGCGGACGGGGTGTTCACAGAGCTCGGGTCCCTCGTCGACGATATGACGCTCGACAAGCCGGTATCGATCCTGGAACGGGTGTCGCCCGAATACCGGATGCCGCTCTACACGCTGATCAAATATTCGGGATTCGGCGGGGACGAGCTCGACGCGCTCGAAACCTGGGTCGTCGCGCTCTATCTGATCGCCTCCTCGCTCCAGAATATCTATGGCGACCCGGAGGGCGCCGAAGAGCCGACCGGGGTCGAATATCAGCTGACCGATATCTTCACCGCCCAGGGCAAGCCGATCGATGCGGTCGAGACGCCGATGGAGCAGATCGATTTCTTCCGCAACCTGACTCCCGACGGCCAGCGCGAGCTGCTCGAAAGCCTGGTGGCGATCGAGCCGGAAGACGGAGCCGATGAAGAGGAGGCGCTCCGCAGCTGGGCCGCCGGCGATGTCGCAAGAATGGATGCCGAATGCGACGACGAGGAGAGCTTCCCGCCCGAGCTGCGCGAAATCCTGCTGCGCCGGCGCAATGCCGATTGGACCGAATGGCTCGTCGAACGGCTCGACCGGCCCGGCGATGTGCTGTTCGCGGTCGGGGCCTGCCACCTCGCGGGGTCGGTCTCGTTGCAGACCATGCTCGACGCGCGCGGTCATACGGTAGAGCGCACGCACTGATCCGGGCTTTTCTTTGCCGATCAAATCGCGGATAGGCGGTCGTCATGAAGATCACATCGCTCGCCGCCGCCCTTTTCGCCCTGCTGTTCGCGGCCTGTGCGCCCGCCCAGACGCCGCAGACGGTCGCTCCCGCCCCGGTTACGGTACCGGCAGGCGACGCCCCGGCGCTCTGGCGCGTCTCCGACGAGGACACCACGATCTGGCTGTTCGGGACGATCCATGTGCTGCCGCAGGGCTTCGAGTGGCGCAACGCGACCATCGACGCGGCGCTCGACGAGTCCGACCTGCTCGTGCTCGAAACCGTGACGTCGGTCGGACAGAGCGACGCCGCGCTGCTGCTGATGCGGCTCGGCGTCTCGGCCGACCTGCCGCCGATCGGCGCGCGGGTCGATCCCGAACTGCTGCCGCAGCTGACCTCGATGATCGAGCGCGGCCCCTTCCCTGAATCCTTCCTGAACGGGCTGGAGACCTGGGCCGCCTCGCTGATGCTGGTGGGCGTGACGCTCAACGATCTCGGCCTCGATCCCGAAAACGGCGTCGAGGAGCAGCTCGAACTGGTGTTCCAGCTCGCCGACAAGCCCGTCACCGGGCTCGAAACCCCGGCCGAACAGCTCGGCTTTTTCGACGGGTTACCGGAAGAGGCGCAGCGCCATTTCCTGAGTTCGGTCATCGACACGCCCGAGGATATCCGGGAAGAGTTCGATGCGATGCTGAACGCCTGGCGCACTGGCGACGAAGCGGCGATCGCGATGACCTTCGACGACGAACTGTCCTTTTCCGAGCCGCTGCGCGAAGCGCTGCTGACCCGCCGCAATGCGGACTGGGCGACCTGGATCGGCGAGCGGCTCGCCGAACCCGGCACCGTCTTCGTCGCCGTCGGCGCCGGGCATCTGGCGGGCCAGGAATCGGTTCAGGATTTCCTGCGCGCCGCCGGTATCGAAGTGGCAAGGGTTCAGTAGGCGTTTGTTCGTCAGACCTTCGCTGTCGCTCAGGCGCCGCACCGGCCCGCGCCCCCTCCCGGCCTCCCATTGAGTATGCCCTAGTGGAAGGCCGGGAGGGGGCGCGGGCCGGTGCGGCGCTCGAACGAATGTGAGAGTCTGACAAACAGTTGCCAAACTCCACCTTCCCCTCTATACGCCCCGCTTCCCCGCCATGTGCCCCCTGGAGGCGTGGCGGGCGATGAGACACTAACCAACCAGCGATTTGGAGACATCAGATGAGCGATCAGCTGACTTTGTCGGCCGAAGCGCGCGAGCGAGCGGGCAAGGGAGCCTCTCGCGCAATGCGTCGCGAAGGTCGAGTACCCGCCGTAATCTACGGCGACAAGAAGGACCCGGAACCCATTCACCTCGCAGAGCGCGAGCTCATGAAACTGCTGCATACCGGCCATTTCATGAACAGCCTCGTCTCGCTCGATATCGGCGGCAGCAAGACCAATGCGCTGCCGAAGGACGTGCAGTTCCACCCGGTCAATGATCGCCCGATGCATGTCGACTTCCTGCGCATCGGCAAGGGCGCGACCGTTACGCTCGCCGTGCCCGTGTCGTTCGTCAACGAAGAAGAATCGCCCGGCCTCAAGCGCGGCGGCGTTCTCAACGTCGTGCGTCACGAGCTCGAGCTCACCTGCCCGGCCGACGATATTCCGAGCGAAATCGTCGTCGAACTGGACGGTCTCGAGGTCGGCGATTCGGTTCATATCTCGCAGGTCGAGCTGCCCGAGGGCGTGACCTCGGCGATCGACGACCGCGACTTCACCATTGCCGGCGTCGTTGCTCCGTCCGCACTCAAGCGCGCCGACAGCGAAGAAGAGGAAGGCGAAGAGGGCGAAGAAGGCGAAGAAGTGGCAGCCGACGAAGTCCCGACCACCGCACAGGGCGATGGCGAGGACGGCGAAGGCGGAGAGGACAGCTAAGTCCCCTCCCCGCTTTTTCCGCACACAGTGGATAGGAAGGCCGGCTTGTTCTATCGAACAGGCCGGTTTTCTTTTGGGCGATACGGCACGCACGGAAAGGCAGCGCACAGATCATGCAATTATGGGTGGGCCTCGGCAATCCGGGCGCGGAGCACAGCATGCAGCGGCACAATGTCGGCTTCATGGCGGCCGACGCGATCGCCGAAGTGCATGGCTTCGACAGCGTCCGCACGCGCTTTCAGGGCTGGACGCAGGAAGGCCGGATCGGCGGCGAAAAGATCCTGCTGCTGAAACCCGCCACCTTCATGAACAAGTCCGGCCAGTCGATCGGCGAGGCGATGCGCTTCTACAAGCTCGATCCCGAGGACGTCACCGTCTTCTACGACGAGCTCGATCTCGAACCGTTCAAGACCCGGGTAAAGCGCGGCGGCGGAACGGCCGGGCATAACGGCATCCGCTCGACCGACGCGCATATCGGCAACGATTTCCGCCGCGTCCGCATCGGCATCGGCCATCCGGGCGACAAGGCGCGCGTAACCCGTCATGTGCTCGGCAATTATTCCAAGGCCGAGATCGAACCGCTGACCGACCTGCTCGGCGCGATCGCCGCCGAGGCCGAATGGCTCGCCAAGGGCGACGATGCGCGGTTCCTGAACGAGGTGGCGCTGAGGATGCAGACGGAAAGCTAGAATGACCGAACAGCCCCATCTCGACGTGACGCCCGAAGCGGGGCGCGATTTCATCATGCGCGGCATTCAGGGCCCGGTGGTGATGCTCAATCTGCTGCGTTTCCGCGAAACCGCGGATTACACGGGCTTCCCGGATATCGCGCCGGCGGCCCCGATCAGCGGCGCCGAGGCGTTCGATCTCTATGTCGCGCATACCTTGCCGTTCCTGCAAAGCAGCGGCGGCGAGCTACTTTTTCTCGGCGACGGCGGCCCATGGCTGATCGGCCCGGCAGGCGAACGGTGGGACAAGGCGATGCTGGTCAGGCAGGTGAGCGTTGACAGCTTCGTCGCCTGGTCGAATGATGCCGAGTATCTCACGGGTATCGGCCACCGCACGGCGGCGATCAAGGACGCACGGATGCTACCGCTCATCGCTGGCGAAGCTGCAGAACCGGCCCAGTCGTGATAAGCTCCTGCCCATAACAGGAGAATATGCCATGTCATCGATCAGCCGCCGTCATTTGCTCGCCGGGACCGCCGCCGTTGCCGCCCTTTCCGCGATGCCGGCCTGCGCCCAATCGAGCGCGCAATCGGGCGCCGCCGAGGCCGCAACGCCAGACCTCTCCGGCAAATCGATTCTGATCACCGGCTGCTCGTCCGGTTTCGGCTATCTCGGCGCGCTTCATTATGCACGGGCGGGCGCCAAGGTCTTCGCGACGATGCGCAACACGCCGCGGCCCGAAGCGGAGGAGTTGACGCGGATCGCAGAGGAGGAAAATCTCGATCTTGCTGTGATGCGGCTCGACGTCCTGCTCGACTATGAGATCGCCGACGCGATCGCCACGATCGAGCGGGAGCTGAACGGCGGTATGGTCGACGTGCTCGTCAACAATGCCGGGATCGGCAACGGGCTGACGGTCGAGCTGCAGGACATGGATGCGACGAAGCTGATCTTCGACACCAATGTGTTCGGCTATCAGCGCATGGCGCGGGCCGTGCTGCCGGGCATGCGGGCGCGCGGTTCGGGCCAGATCTTCAACGTCTCCTCGCAGCTCGGCCGGGTCATCGCCATCGGCTATGGCCATTATTGCGCGACCAAGTTCGCGGTCGAGGCGATGAGCGAGCAAATGGCCTATGAGCTGGTGCCGCACGGCGTGGAGGTCACGATCATCCAGCCCGGCGGCTATCCGACCGATATCTGGCGCAACTCCAATCGCTACACCGAGCAGCTGCTGGACCGGCTGAGCGACGCGGAGGAAGCCGCCTATCCGGCGTTCGTGCAGAACGCGATGCGGACCGGCGGCGGGCGCGACACCGACCCGATGGATATTCCGCACGCTATCGCCGAAATCATCGCCATGCCGCCGGGCACCCGGCCGCTGCGCCGCGCCGTCCATCCGACCCGGATCCCGCAGCAGGTGATCAACCAGGTGTCGCGGGAAACCCAGCTTGCCATGTATGGCGGCAGCCAATTCGCGCCCTGGGTGGAATCGGTTCTCGATTGAGCCTATCTGGCTGCCGAACAGTCGAACAAACCGAAAGACAATCATGGGTTTCAAATGCGGTATTGTCGGCCTGCCCAATGTCGGCAAGTCGACCCTCTTCAACGCGCTTACGGAGACGCAGGCGGCGCAGGCGGCCAACTATCCCTTCTGCACGATCGAGCCGAATGTCGGGAAGGTCGCGGTGCCCGATCCGCGGATCGACCGGATCGCCGAGATTGCGGGATCGGCGCAGAAGATCGAAACGCAGCTCGAATTCGTCGATATCGCCGGGCTCGTCAAAGGCGCGTCCAAGGGCGAAGGTCTGGGCAACCAGTTTCTCGCCAATATCCGCGAGGTCGATGCGATCGTCCATGTCCTGCGCTGCTTCGAGGATGACGACATCCAGCATGTCGACAACCGGATCGATCCGATCGCCGATGCGGAAACGGTCGAGACCGAACTGCTGCTCGCCGATCTCGAATCGGTCGAAAAGCGGGTCGAAAACGCCAGGCGCCGCGCAACCGGCGGCGACAAACAGGCCAAGACCATTGCATCCGTGCTGGGACAGGCGCTCGACCTGCTGAAGGACGGCAAGCCGGCACGGCTGACCGAGCCCAGGGACGAGGAGGAAGCGCGGCTGTTCCGCGAGGCTCAGCTGCTGACCGCGAAGCCCGTACTCTATGTCTGCAATGTCGACGAGGCATCGGCGGCGACCGGCAACGAGCACAGCGCACAGGTCTTTGAGAAAGCGAAGGCCGAAGGGGCGGAAGCGGTCGTCATCTCGGCGGCGATCGAGGCGGAAATCATCACGATGGATCCCGAGGACCGGCCTGAATTCCTGGCCGATCTGGGCCTTGAGGAGACCGGTCTCGCCCGCGTCATCCGCGCCGGTTATCAGCTGCTCGACCTTATCACCTTCTTCACCGCCGGGCCCAAGGAAGCGCGCGCCTGGACGGTCGCACGCAATGCCAAGGCGCCCCAAGCGGCCGGCGTCATCCACACCGATTTCGAGCGCGGCTTCATCCGCGCCGAAACCATCGGGTTCGACGATTTTGTGGCATGTAACGGCGAGGCGGGCGCACGGGACGCCGGAAAATTGCGGCAGGAAGGCAAGGATTACACCGTCGCCGACGGCGATGTGATGCTGTTCAAGTTCAATGTGTGACCAACTTTACGTTTGCGTAAGCGTAAAGTTGTGATAGTATGACTGCATGATCTATTTCGAAGATATCGAGCCCGGCTCGAAATCCGCTTTCGGCCGCTATGAAGTAACGCGCGAGGAAGTTATTGAGTTTGCTTCCAAATATGATCCCCAGCCTTTTCATCTCGACGACGAGGCGGCGGCGAAAACACATTTCAGCAAGATCGCCGCGAGCGGCTGGCACACCTGCGCGATGGCGATGCGGATGATCGTCGGCAATATGGAAAGCAACCGGCAGGCGGGGCTGGGCGGCGCGGGTGTCGACGAATTGCGCTGGTTCCGGCCGGTTTTTCCGGACGACGTCCTGCGCTGCGAAAGCGAGATACTGGACAAGACCCCGTCCAAGAGCCGCCCGGAGATGGGCTCCTACCGAGGGCGCACGACGGTTTTCAACCAGGATGACGACGCCGTGTTGTCGTTCATTTCGATCGGATTGATCCGGAAGCGGCCGCAGAAAGAATAAGGCCGGGATAAGCATTGGTGCTCATCTTTCGTCATTGCGAGGAGCCGAAGGCGACGCGGCAATCCAGAGCCACGGGCGTTTCGCTTGCCGCTCTGGATTGCTTCGCTGCGCTCGCAATGACGGTATGTTGCTAATCGCCCTCGAATTCGACCAGCGATTCAACCGAAACGCCGGCCTCGCGCAGTTTCACGCCGCCGCCCAGATCCGGCAGATCGATCACGAACAGCGACTGACCGACGGTCGCTCCCGCGCCCCGCAACAGCCTGACGGCGGCCAGTGCGGTCCCTCCGGTCGCGAGCAGATCGTCGACGAGCAGGATGCGCGCGCCCTGCGGGATCGCGTCATGATGCATCTCGAGGCTGTCGCTGCCATATTCGAGCGCATAATCCTCGGTCAGCGTCTTTCCGGGCAGCTTGCCGCGCTTGCGCACGAGCACGAGCCCCGCCCCCATTTCGCGCGCCAGCGCCGCGCCGAACACGAACCCTCTCGCCTCGACGCCGGCAACCGCGTCGATCGGTCCGTCGGCCATCGCGGCGAGCCGCTCGACCGACGTCGCGAACCCCGCAGGGTCCAGCAGCAACGTCGTAATATCGCGAAACTGGATCCCCGGCTTCGGAAAGTCGGGGATCGTTCGGACCAGCGCCTTCAGATCGGCGTTGCGCTCAGCCCCGCCGCTCACGATCAATGCTTCTGGTCGCGCCAGATATTCTTGTAGGCGAGGAAGGCCAGCGTCGTGAGGAAGATCAGGAAGATCAGCACCGCCCAGCCGGTCGCCTTGCGTTCTTCCATCGTGGGTTCAGCCGTCCAGATCAGGAAAGCCGTAACGTCGTACGCCATTTGCTCGACCGTCGCTTCGGTCCCGTCGGCATAGGTCACCTGGTCGGGAAAGAGGGGCGTCGGCATCGCGAGATTGAGGTTCGGAAAATAGGGATTGTAATAGAGCCCGACGCCCGGCTGCAGTTCCTCCGGCAAATCCGCGGGCGGATCCTGATAGCCGACGAGCAGTGAATAGAGATAGGCCGCGCCTTCTCCGCGCGCCTTGGTCATCAGCGACAAGTCGGGCGGATAGGCATTGTTGTTTGCGGCCCGGCCGGCGACTTCATTGGCATAGACCAGCGGGAAATGATCGGCCGCGACCGCATTGCGGGTCGTATCCTCACCCGTATTCTCGTCCACCGTCGGCACCTGGATCGGCCACTGATCGGCGATCGCATCGACTTCGGCTTCGGTAAAGCCGAGATCGGCCAGATTGCGGAACGCGACATATTCGAGGCTGTGACAGGCGGCGCAGACCTCGCGGAATACCTGGAAACCGCGCTGCAGCTGCTGCCGGTCGAAATGACCCAGCGGGCCATCGCTCGGGAAGCTGACGTCCATCGCATATTCATGATAGTCGTAAGCCGTCGGGCCGCCCTCTTCTTCGGTGGCGAAGGCGATGGCCCCGAAAATCAGCGAATAGGCCAGCACGCCCACAAAGCCGAGGCCGACGAGAAATCCAATAACGCGAACCATGTCTCGAAACCCCTTATTCGGCCGCTGCGGGCTGCGCCGCGCTCTTATCCTTGCCGAGCACCGCTTCGGTGATCGAGTTCGGCAACGGCAAGGGCCGTTCCGTCCGCGAAATCAACGGCAGGATGATGAGGAAATGTGCGAAATAGTACATCGACGCGATCTGGCTGATCATGACATACGGTTCTTCGGCCGGCGCACCGCCGCAATAGCCGAGCACCAGGATGTCGACGACCAGCACCCAGAACCAGATCTTGAACTGCGGACGGAACTTGCCCGAGCGCACCGGCGACTTGTCGAGCCAGGGCAGGAAGAACAGCAGCAGGATCGACGCGAACATCGCGAGCACGCCCCAGAGCTTCGCCGGGAGGATGAAGTCCACGGTAAAGGCGCGCAGGATCGCGTAGAATGGCCAGAAATACCATTCGGGGACGATATGTGCCGGAGTCGAAAGCGGGTTCGCCTCGATATAATTGTCCGCATGGCCGAGGAAGTTCGGCGCGAAGAACACCATGAACGCCAGCAGGATCAGGAACACGCCGGCGCCGAAACCGTCCTTCGCCGTATAATAAGGATGGAAGGGAATCGTGTCCTGCGGCCCCTTTACGTCGATGCCGGTCGGGTTGTTCGAACCCGGCAGATGCAGCGCCCAGATATGGAGGATGATGCAGCCGGCGATCACGAACGGCAGAAGATAGTGGAGCGAGAAGAAGCGGTTGAGCGCGGCATTATCCGGCGCGAAACCGCCGAGCAGCCATTGCTGGATGGTTTCGCCGACCAGCGGGATCGCCGCAAACAGGCCGGTGATGACCTGCGCGCCCCAGAAGCTCATCTGGCCCCAAGGCAGGACATAACCCATGAACGCGGTCGCCATCATCAACAGGAAGATGACGAGGCCCAGCAGCCACACCATTTCGCGCGGCGCCTTGTAGGAGCCGAAATAGAGCCCGCGGAAGATATGGATATAGACGACGATGAAGAAGAAGCTCGCGCCGTTCGCATGCAGATAGCGCATGAGCCAGCCCGAATTCACGTTACGCATGATGTGCTCGACCGAGGCGAAGGCGATTTCGCTGTTCGCCGCATAATGCATGGCGAGCACGATACCGGTGACGATCTGGATCACCAGCGCGAGGCCGGCGAGCACGCCGAAATTCCAGAAATAGTTGAGGTTCCGGGGCACCGGATAGCCGGCGCCGACGGAGTTATAGACGAGGCGCGGCACAGGCAGCCGTTCGTCCATCCATTTCATGAAAGGGGATTTGGGGGTGTACTGTTCTGCCCAGGGGAAGCTCATAATTGTCTGCCTTACCCGATCGTGACGGTTGTGTCGGACGTGAATTCATACTCCGGCACGACAAGATTGGTCGGAGCCGGGCCTTTGCGGATGCGGCCGGCAGTGTCGTAGTGCGAACCGTGACAGGGGCAGAAATAGCCCCCGAATTCACCCTTGTTCTCTCCTGCCGCGGCACCGAGCGGAATACAGCCCAGATGGGTGCAGACGGCGAGCGAGATCAGCCATTGCTCGTGACCCTCTGCCGTGCGCTCTGCAAGAGTTTGCGGATCGCGAAGCTCCGAAACGTCAACGGCGCGAGCCTCTTCGATTTCAGCCTCGGTCAAATGGCGGATGAACAGGGGCTGCTTGCGCCAGCTCGTCTTGATCGTCTGGCCGGGCTCGATGGCCGAAAGGTCGACATCGATCGAAGCCAGCGCCAGCACGTCTGCGGACGGGTTCATCTGGTTCACCAGCGGCAGAATCGCGATCACGCCACCGACACCGGCAACGCTTACCGCGGCAATGTTGAGAAAATCGCGTCGGCGCACGCCCTCTTCTTCGGGCTGTTCGCTGGCCGGCTGTGCTACATGGTCTTCGGTTGCCATTCCTCGGGCCTTCATGGTTCATCGGACATCGGGACAAGTGAACGGGCCGCAGCCCTGCCCCAGCGGCTTCTTGGCGCGCCTGATAGCCGCCCTGAGGGCCATTTGCCAACAGCGTTTTTGACCGGCTTGTGACAATGCCCGTCCGATGCCAATGAACGGGGTATGCGAATTGCCCTGTACCAGCCCGATATCGCCGGAAATGTGGGAACGATATTGCGGACCGCCACCTGTCTTGGAGTACAGGTCGACATCATCGAACCGTGCGGTTTTCCCTTTTCGGACCGCAGGTTGAAACGGGCGGGGATGGATTATGCCGCGGCGGCCGAAGTGAATCGCCACGCCGACTGGAACGCTTTCAGCGAGTCGCAACCCGGCCGGATCGCGCTCCTCACCGTGGCCGGCGATACCCCGCTTCCCGAAGCCAGATTCGCCCCGGGCGATGTGCTGCTGGCGGGCTCCGAAAGCGCGGGCGTGCCCGATCATGTCCATGATGCCGCGGCGCTGCGGATCCGCATTCCGGTGCGGGCGGGCTTTCGTTCCTTGAATGTCGCCATCGCAACGGGCATCGCTCTCGGCGAAGCATTGAGACAAACCGGAGAATGGCCCCGATGATCGAACTCGACGCCCAACAGAAAGCCGCGCGCGCGGCTTTCGAGAAACTGCGCGACCGGATCTGCGCCGAATATGAGGCGATCGAGGCGGAAGCCGGGAGCGATGCGAAATTCGTCTACACACCTTGGGAGCGGCCCGACGAAACCGGCATGCCGGGCGGCGGCGGCGTCCAGGGACTGATCAAGGGCAAGGTCTTCGAAAAGGCCGGGGTCAACGTGTCCACCGTGGCCGGCCAGTTCAGCGAGGAATTCTCGAAAACGATCCATGGCGCGGAAACCGACCCGCGCTTCTTCGCCACGGGGATCAGCCTCGTCGCGCACATGGCTAACCCGCACGTGCCCGCCATCCACATGAATCTGCGCTTTCTCAACACAACGAAACGCTGGTTCGGCGGCGGCGCGGACCTCAATCCGCCGATCCCCTACAAGGAGGATACCGATTTCTTCCATGCCGAGCTGTTCAAGGCGTGCGATGCGCACGAACCGGCCGATTATGAGCGATTCTCCAAATGGGCGGACGAATATTTCTGGATTCCGCACCGCAATGTCGCGCGCGGAGTCGGCGGCATTTTCTTCGATCATCTGGAGATCGACGGCGACGATGCGTTCAACGCGCACCTCGCCTTTGCCGACCATGTCGGCGACGCGTTCCTGAAAGCATTCCCGGCGCTCGTGCGCAAACGGATGGACCAGGAATTTTCCCAAGAAGAGGAAGACCGGATGCTCGAATGGCGAGGCCGCTATGCGGAGTTCAACCTCGTTTACGATCGCGGCACCCTGTTCGGGCTCAAGACCGGCGGCAATATCGATGCAATCCTGATGAGCCTGCCGCCCCGCGCGATATGGAAATGAAGCTGATCGAGATACCGCCCGGCCATGTGGCGGAGGTGGTGACCTATCTCGACATGCGCGAAAAACCCAAACCGGCGCCCCTGCCTTCCGCTCCGCTCCGCCTCACCCGCTGGCAGCCCGTCGACCTCGCCAAATACCGGATATTGTTCGAGCGGGTCGGCGCGCCCTGGCTCTGGTACTCGCGGCTCGTGATGGAGGATGAGGCGCTCGACGCTGTCATCAATCACGCCGATATCCGGTTTTACGCCGTCGAGGACCGGCGGGGTATCGAGGTCGGAATGATCGAGCTCGATTTCCGCGAGGCGAAGCAATGCGAAATCCAGTTTTTCGGGCTGGTGCCCGAACTTGCCGGCAAGGGATATGGCCGCTGGCTGATGATGCAGACCCTCGCGCTGGCCTGGCAGCCCGACATCGGCCGGGTCCATCTTCATACCTGCACGCTCGACCATCCCAACGCGCTCGCCTTCTACCGGAAGATGGGGTTCGTGCCGCGCGGACGGGCGATCGAGACCTTCCCCGATCCGCGCCTCGCCGGAATCCTGCCGCACGATTGCGCGCCGCATGTGCCGATACTGGAAGGCTAGGCGAAAACCTCGGGCGTGCCGGCACCCGTCAGCTGGCGGTAGATCGCAACCTGCATCAGCGCGAAGATGGTTGTCCCGGCGGCCGACACGATACCAGTGATGACGGCAAGCAGCGCCGTGCCCGTGCCGCCCGGCGCCATTTCGAGCCCGGAGATCGCGAATATCGTGCCGAACACGAACGACACCGCGACCGAGATCAGCAGGAAGACGATCCCCACGATCAGGAGAAAGGCGAAAATCGGCAGGGCATTGCTCTTGGTCACCTGAAAACTGCGCTGGATCGCGGTCAACGGATTGCGGATCGACTCATTGATCGCGATCGCCCCGACCGGCGCCAGCCGGCATGCGAGATACAGGCCGGGTATGATGAACAGGACGAGGCCCGCACCGACGATCAGGTTGGTGAGAATGTTGATCAGGAAATAGAAGGGCAGGAACAGGAGCGCCGCCTTGATCGCCTCGCCGACCGTCGGCCGGTCCGAGGCCATGACCAAGGTCCAGATCGCAAGCTGACCGACCATCTGCACCAGACTGACCAGGATGATCAACGGCAGATAGGGCTGGATCGCCGCCATGATCGACGCGAGACTGGAGATATCCTCGATCGGCGGCAGCAGGAAGGAGAGCGCCAGTCCCGGAAGCAGGAAGAAGACGCCCGCAATCGCCACGAGCAACTGCATTTCGCGGCCCAGCAATTGCCGGACCTCGTCCCAGCCGGCGCTGGGCGAAAATCGGAGTGTATCAGCCATGGTCGCCTTCATGCGGCGTGATGATCGGTGGCACAAGCCCTTGATCGCCATCCCCTTCCCGCACATCTAGTCGGCGATGGATGCAAACGATATCGAGTGGCGCGTTTCGCCGGGCCTTACCGCCTATCCCGAAGCGTTGGCCGAGATGGAAGCGCGCGCCGCCGCGATCCGAGACGGCGACGCCCGCGAGTGCATCTGGCTGCTCGAACACCCGCCGCTCTACACGGCGGGAACGAGCGCCGACCCGCAGGAATTGCTGAGCGCCGAACGCTTTCCCGTCTACACGGCCGGACGCGGCGGCCGCTATACCTATCACGGGCCGGGCCAGCGGATCGTCTATGTCATGCTCGATCTTGCCAAGCGCGGGCACGACGTCCGCCATTTCGTCCATTCGCTGGAAGGCTGGATGATCGCGAGCCTGGCGGACCTCGGCGTCGCGGCGCGGCGCGCAGAGGGCAGGATCGGCATCTGGACGGGCGACGGCGATGCCGAGGCCAAGGTCGGTGCGATCGGCGTCCGGATCCGGCGCTGGGTCAGTTTCCACGGATTCGCGCTCAACGTCGCGCCCGATCTTGCGCATTTCGACGGGATCGTACCGTGCGGGATCGCCGAATATCCGGTGACGAGCCTGGCGCGGCTCGGCAAGACGACCGACATGGACGCAGTCGACACGGCGATCCGCGGCCAATTCTCCGATTTCCTCAAGACATTGGAATCGTCGCCAAAAGGCGGTTGAACATGGCCGTCCAATGGATAAGCTTGTGGCGCGAAATTGAGGGCGCTATCGGGTTTGCTAAAGAGGAGGCAGTGATGCGCATTTCGACGAGAATTTTGAGCGGGTCGGCGGCCGGACTGGCGGCGCTCGCGCTGACCGCCTGTGGCGGCGGCACGGAAACCGCGACGACCGACGAGGATACGGCGGTTACCGATGTCGATCCCGGCGAGGGCGACGGCACGATCAACGATACGACGTTGATCGACGGAACGATCGGCGCCGAGGAAGCGATGGGCATGGAAAGCCGGATGCCGGCCGACACCGCGGAGTCCCGGCCCTCTGCTCCGGCGGCGGAAACGGGCGGCCCCGAACCGGCCAGCCTGCCGACGGACGAACCCGAGGCGGAAGCGCCGGCCGAAGATGATGATGATAATGATAGCGGTGAAGGGGATACCGCGGAATAGTTGCAGGATGGTCGAAGGGCCGACACGCGCCGGACCGAGTCGGACCGGCGACGAACCGAGGCGAACCGGCTTACACCGGCAATGGCCTGCTATAGTAAGAAGACGAGTGAGGGAGAGTGACAATGCGTAAGATCGGTGCCGCGCTGGCCGGGATGGCCGCGATGCTGGGAGCCGCGATATCCGCCCCCGCCTCCGCCCAGATTTTCTTCTATCCGCCCGAACATGAAGGCCAGCCGGTCACCGGCGCCGAGCCCGGCCTGTTCGTCCCGGCGATGACCGACGGCCAGCCTCCCGAGGTCCGCGCCAATCTCGTCTGGAACCTGCGTTCGAGCCTCAACGTCGCTGCGCTCAACTGCCAGTTCTGGCCCTCGGCCCTGTCGGTCGACAATTACAACGCCATCCTCACCCATCACGCGGACGAACTGAACGCCGCCTATGAAGGCCTCAAAAGCTATTTCCGGCGGACGGTCGGGCGCCGGTGGCAGGCGACGATGGATGAATATACGACCACCATGTACCAGAGCTATGTGCGGGTCGGATCGCAGCGCAGCTTCTGCCACGCCGCCGCCGAAACCGCGCGCGACGCGCTCTCCCGGCCCAAGGGTCAACTCTACATGACCGCGCAAAACCGCATGCGCCAGATGCGCAACAGCCTCGTATCCTATGCCGATGCGACGATGCCCTATCACCAGCCGGTGCCCGTGCCGCCGCTGCTGCGTCTCGACGAGCGCTGCTGGCGGAGCACGAACTACAACACCCGTCGCTGTTAGAGCGCCTGCTCGCGGCCTTGCCAAAATCGACGGGGACTTGCATCCCGGCCGCGATGCCTGACCCCGTTCATCACCGCATTGCCGCCCGCCATCTGCTCGTGCCCGGGCATGGCGTCGCTGGTATCCGCCATCTCGGCGCGTTCCTGCCCGAGGTCGACCGGATCGACCGCCGCCGCTCAGCGTTGGCAGGCAGCGACGCGGTGGCCGGCTGGGGCTACAAGCCGACCGCCAAACGCGCCCGCGCGATCGCCGAACAAAAGGGCCTGCCTTATATCGCGCTGGAAGACGGGTTCCTGCGTTCGATCGGGCTGGGCGAGGCCGGCGCGCCGCCACTCAGCCTTATCGCCGACGATATCGGCATCTATTATGACGCACGTTCGCCCTCGCGCATCGAGCGGCTGCTCGAGGATGGCGGCTGGCAGACACAAGAGTTTCTGACGCGCGCGGGCGAAGCGATGCGGCGGATCGCGGACTATGGGCTGAGCAAGACCAACGCCGCGCCGCGCCTCGAGCGGCGGCTGCTGCCCTCGACCGATCGGCGGCGCGTGCTCGTCGTCGACCAGACCTATGGCGATGTCTCGATCGAAGGCGGGCTTGCCGATACCCGGCGCTTCGCCGAGATGCTCGACACAGCCCGGCGCGACGAACACGGCGCGGAGATCATCGTGCGCCGCCATCCGGCCGTCGCCGCCGGTCTCAAAAAAGGCTGCATTCCCGGCGATGCGCTGGACGGCGTTACCCTGCTCGACAGCGAAGCGCGGGCCGCCGACATCCTGGCCGAAGTCGACGCCGTCTATTGCGTGACGAGCCTGATGGGGTTCGAGGCGCTGATGCTCGGCAAGCCGGTGCGCTGTTTCGGCATGCCCTTCTATGCCGGCTGGGGCGCGACGCAGGACCAGATCCACTGCGAACGGCGGACCGCCAGCCGGTCCGTCGAGGAGATATTCGCCGCCGCCTATCTCCTCTATTCGCGCTATGTAGACCCGATCAGCGGCACGCCTACGACGCTGGAAGCGACGATCGACCGGTTGCGCGACTGGCGCCGGATCGCGGACCGCAATGCCGGGCATTTCGCCGCCATCGGCTTTACGCCCTGGAAACGCGCGGCAGTCCGCAACATGCTCGCGGGACCGCGCAACAGCGTCCGTTTCCACGGCTCGGTAGGCAGCGCGACACGGGACGCCGACGCTCGGAACGGCAGGATACTCATCTGGTCGGGCAAGGAAGACGCCGCGAAGCGCGACCAGCTCGAGCATGGTCGGGTGCCGGTCTGGCGGATGGAGGACGGTTTTCTCCGCTCGCGCGGGCTCGGCTCGGATTTCCACCTCCCCGCCTCCATCGTGATCGACGATCGCGGCATGTATTTCGATCGGCACGACAGCTCGCGGCTGGAAACGATCCTCGAAAGCGCCGAATTTGGACCGGAACTGCTTGAGCGCGCGGCGCGGCTGCGCGAGAAACTCGTATCGGCGAAGATCAGCAAATATAATGTCGGCGGCGATGTCGAAATCGATGCGCCCGAAGGCCGGCGCTCCATCCTCGTCGTCGGGCAGGTCGAGGACGATCGCTCGATCGAGCGCGGCACGGCGGACATCAGGACCAATCTCGGCCTGCTCGAGGCGGTGCGCGCCGATCATCCGGACGCTTTCATCGTCTACAAGCCGCATCCCGATGTCGAGACGGGCAACCGGGCCGGGCGTATCCCGCTGGAGCAATGCGAGGCGCTGGCCGACCAGGTCGTCCGCCATGCCAATATCGATGCCTGCATTGCGGCCTGCGACACGCTCGCGACGATGACCTCGCTCTCCGGGTTCGAAGCGCTGATGCGCGGCAAGACGGTGCTGACCTATGGCGGACCTTTCTACGCCGGCTGGGGGCTGACCGAGGACCGGCTCTCCTTCGAACGGCGGAACCGCACGCTCTCGCTCGACATGCTCGTCGCGGGCACGCTGATCCTCTATCCGCGCTATATCCATCCGCCGACACGCCTCCCGTGCAGACCGGAGGAAATAGTCGATTGGCTCGCGGACGACGCGCCCGATCCCGGCCACAAGAGGCTGCGCTGGCTGCGCGCGCTCTGGAACAGCGTGAGCGGCGCGAAGCCCGTCCAGTATTGAGGCCTAGGGAATGCCCAGCATCTTGTGGGTCTGGAGGGTCAATCGCCATTCGGGATGCGCGCGGACATAGTCCATTGCCGCCGCCATCGCGGCCTCGCCCTCGTCGCAGTCCATGGGCTGGATCAGGAAATGGGAGAAGTCCAATCCGCCCAGTTCGGCCGGATCGATACCGTCCTGCGGCCAGACCAGTTTCAGCTCGTCGCCCGATCGCTGGACGACCTCGCTCCCGGCCTTGGGGCTGACGCAGAGCCAGTCGATGCCCTCAGGCGCGGGAAGCGTGCCGTTGGTTTCGACCGCGATCTCGAACCCCGCCGCATGCAGCGCGTCGATCAGTGCGGCATCGAGCTGGAGCAACGGCTCGCCGCCCGTGCAGACGATATAGGCATGGGCGCGATCAGCGCCCCATAGTTCGCCCGCCTTCGCCGCAACGGCATCGGCGTCGGCATAGCGCGCGCCATTCTCGCCATCGGTCCCGACGAAATCCGTATCGCAGAACCGGCAGACGGCGGTTGCGCGATCCTGCTCCCGACCCGTCCAGAGATTGCAGCCGGCGAAGCGCAGGAAGACGGCGCGGCGCCCCGTCTGCATCCCCTCCCCCTGCAGGGTCAGGAACATTTCCTTGACGGCGTAGCTCATGGTTTTTCAGCGTAGAGGGTTGGATCGTCGAGTCCGGCCTCGATGAAACCCTTGGCGCGCAACCGGCAACTGTCGCACAGGCCGCAATGCCGGCCATCGGCCGTCGGATCGTAGCAGGACCAGCTCATCCCGGCATCGAGGCCCAGCCGCGCGGCCTCGGCGGCGATGTCGGCCTTGCTCATATCGAGCAGCGGCGTGTGGACGGTAAAGCGATCGCCCTCGACCCCCGCCTTGGTGGCGAGATTGGCCATCGTCTCGAAGCTCCGGATGAAATCCGGCCGGCAGTCCGGATAGCCCGAATAGTCGAGCGCGTTGACGCCGATAAAGATGTCGCGCGCACCCGCCGCCTCGGCCCAGCCCAGGCAGAGCGCGAGGAAGATCGTGTTGCGCGCGGGCACATAGGTGACCGGAATATCGTCGCCGACGCCGGTCTTGGGCACCTCGATATCCGCCGTCAGCGCCGATCCGCCGAATTGAGAGAGATCGAGCGGCAGCACGATATGCCGCTCGACGCCAAGCGCTGCCGCGACATTGGCGGCTGCCTCCAGCTCGATCCGGTGGCGCTGATTATAGTCGATCGTCAGCGCGAACAGCCGGTAGCCGGCCTCGCGCGCCAGCCCGCCCGTGACCATCGAATCGAGTCCGCCCGACAGGAGCAGGACCGCATGTTTCGGGGTATCTTCAACCATCGGCGACGCAGCTATGCCCGGATCCGCGCCCGCGCAAGCTCTGCCGCAAATAAAAGACCGCCCGGAAGGGCGGCCAGTTCCAGGCCAAAACGGCCCGTTAGGGAGGAAAGTGTGCCCCATGAAAGACACGCGCATGGGAATAAACAAAGATGGTAAACGGACGGTTAATGCCGAGCGCTAAATCTCAGGGACAGTCGCCCGTGCGGCGGGCCTCGTAGACATTGTGAAACGGGCTGCCATTATGAATGCCCTGCGTGTCGATCCGCGCCAGCCGCGGCGTTTCCACGGAAACGGTCGTCTGCCCCCATCCCGAGCCCGAACATTCGTAGCGCGCCGTTACAGAGTCGCGATCCTGACTCAATATGCGGCGCGGACAGGCCCGGCCGGCATGGCGAATCTGGAGCAGCCGCTCGGGATTGCGCACGCAGATATGCCGCGGCGTCCGGCCCGAACGGCCGAGATCGCGCAGCTCCCAGACGCCGCCCTGCAGCCCCGACAGCGCCGCCGGCGTCTGCGCGGCGCCGGGCGTCGCGAGCAGGATCATAGCCGCCGCACCCATCAGGGCCGGCTTCAGCCGCGCGGTATCGGACATGTTCACTCCCATAGCAGATAGCGATAGGCCGCCATCTGGGCCGATTTATAGCGAAAATAAGGTGAACCGGCCCTGAAACCCGGGTTTTTCACCTACAGTTCAGTCACTTCTATCGGAAAGCTTTTCGCGCAAAATTCGCAATTCACGCGAATCACGCCGTCCTTGTCGGCCATATCGGCATGTTCTTCGGCGCTGAACTGACCGACGACCTGGCGGATATGCACCGGATCGCAGCGGCACCCCTTGGCGAGCGGCGTCGGCGACAGCACGCGGATTTCGCCTTCGTCATGGAACAGTCGCCAGACGACGGCCTCGAGCTCGAGTTCGGGATCAGCGAGTTCGTCGGATGTCACCGTCTCGCCGAGCGTCCTCACATGCTCCCATTCGGGATGGTCGAGGCGAACATGAAGCCGTTCGCGCCCCTCTTCGCCTTCGGCCAGATGCTGGAGCAGCAACCCGCCGGCGATCCAGGCGCCATTCGCATCCTTGGTCACGGCGATCCGCAACAGGCTCGGAATCTGCTCGGACTGGACGAAATAATGTTCGGCCGCCTCGGCAAGCGACCCGCCTTCCAGCGGGACGATGCCCTGATAGCGTTCGCCGGTGACCGCCTGGTCGAAGGTGATTGCGAGATAGCCCTGGCCGAACAGCGCAAAGAGCGACGGATCGGCCGGCGCCATGGCGAGACGCTCGGCATCGTGACGGACATAGCCGCGCAGTTCGCCGCCCTTGTAATCGGCGACCAGCAGTTCGACGACACCGCTCTGCGTCTGGGCCTGGATCGTCAGCTGGCCGCCCGCTTCCTTGAGCGTCGATCCGAACAGCGCCGCCAGGACCAGCGCTTCGCCGAGCAGTTGCGCCAGCGGCTCTGGATAAGCATGGGCGTTGAGCACGTCGCCCAGCGCCGGCCCGATCCGCACCATCCGCCCGCGGGCGTTGCGGACCGGGATCGAAAATCCCAGCGAACTGTCCATGAACGTCGTACTCATCCGATCAGGCCGAAACACCAGCGCAGGATCGCCTTCTGGGCGTGGAGACGGTTTTCCGCTTCGTCCCAGATCGCCGATTGCGGACCGTCGATCACCTCCGCCGTCACTTCCTCGCCGCGATGCGCGGGCAGGCAATGGAGGAAAATGGCGTCGTCCTTCGCCGCCGCCATCACCTTGTCTGTAACCTGGAACGGCTCGAGCGCCGCGAGCTTCGCCTCGCCCCCCTTCTGGCCCATCGAAATCCAGGTGTCGGTGACGACGACATCGGCGCCGGCGACGGCCGCCATGGGATCGCGGGTGATATCGATCGTCCCCCCGCGTTCGCGCGCGGCGGTCACGATGTCGGAGGGCGGCAACAGGCTTTCGGGACAGGCCACCGCGACATCGAATTTGAGGAGGCTGCCCGCCTCGATGATCGAGGTCAGAACGTTGTTGCCGTCGCCGAGCCACGCCCATTTCGTGCCCGCCAGCCGGTTCAGCCGTTCGAGCACGGTCTGCATATCGGCCATGATCTGGCAGGGATGCGACCGGTCCGTCAGCCCGTTGATGACCGGCACGCTTGCATGTTCGGCCAACTCGACAAGCTTGGCATGATCGTCGGTCCGGATCATGATCGCATCGACATAGCGGGAAAGCACGCGCGCGGTATCGGCGATCGTCTCACCCCGGCCGAGCTGCATGGTCCCGGATTCGAGCACCATGGACGAGCCGCCGAGCTGGCGGATCGCAATGTCGAACGAGGTGCGCGTGCGAGTCGAGTTCTTCTCGAAAATCATCGCCAGCACATGGCCGGAAAGCGATGGATGGTCGTCGGTCGCGCCCCTGGGCTTGTCCTTGCGGGCGACCTTCGCGGTCAGGGCGTCGTCGAGGATCGCGGCCAGCGCATCGCCCTCGAGATCGGCGAGATCGAGAAAATGCCGCGTCATGACTCGGGCGCCTCATAGTCCCGCGCCGCCGCCGAAAGCAGCTCGACGAACTCGGTGATGTGGCTTTCCTCGATATTGAGCGGCGGGAGCACGCGCACGACATTATCGGCAGCGGCGACGAGCAACAGCCCCTTGGTGCGGAGATACGGCACGAACGGTTTGCTATCGACCTTCATCTTGATGCCGAGCATCAGACCACGGCCGCGCACACCCTCGAACAGATGGTCGTGGTTGGGCAGCATCTGTTCGAGCGCCTGGCGGAGGCGATCGCCCATCGCCTTCACATGATCGAAAAAGCCGGGTTCGAGGATCACGTCGAGCACCGCCTCGCCCGCCGCCATGGCGAGCGGTCCGCCGCCATAGGTCGAACCGTGCGTTCCGATCACCATGCCCGATGCGGCCTCTTCGGTCGCCAGACAGGCGCCGAGCGGGAAGCCCCCGCCGATCCCCTTGGCGGAGGCCAGAATATCGGGCTCGATGCCGTACTGCTCATAGGCGAAAAAGGTGCCGGTCCGGCCATAGCCGCACTGCACTTCGTCGAGCACCAGCATGAGCCCGTTGGCGTCGGCCAGCTCTCGGAGGCCCTGCATGAAGGTATCGCTCGCCGGGCGGATACCGCCCTCGCCCTGGACCGGCTCGACCAGAAAACCGGCGGTCCGTTCATCGATCGCGGCCTCGGCGGCGTCGAGATTGTCGAACTCGACGACCTCGAAGCCCGGCAGCACCGGTTCGAACCCGTCGGTCATCTTCTCGGATCCGGCGGCACTGATGGTCGCCATGGTCCGGCCATGAAAGGCCGACGAAAAGGTGATCAGTTTCTTGCGCTCCGGCGCGCCGGCCGCATGGTGATAGCGGCGCGCGGTCTTGATCGCGCATTCGACCGCCTCGGCGCCCGAATTGGTAAAGAAGACCGTATCGGCGAAGCTGTTGTCGCAAATCCGCCGGGCCAGATGCTCGCCCTGCGGCGACCCGTACATGTTGGAGACATGGACGAGCTTGGCCGCCTGGTCCTGGATGGCTTTCGTCAGATGCGGGTGGCTGTGGCCGAGCAGGTTCACCGCGATGCCGCTCGCGAAATCGAGATAGCGCTCGCCCTCCTCGCCATACAGATAGGCGCCTTCGCCACGCACCGGCCGGACCGGGCTGCGGGGGTATACGGGCATGAGCGGCGTGATCGTCATATGGCGTTCCTGTTCGGCATTCGTAAAAAGCAAAAGGCGGCCCCGATGGCCGCCACAGACGCTGCATTATACCGGTCGTTCTCAGAGCGCGTCAAATGATCGCGCGCGGCGTCAGCTCTTTATTTTCCAGCCCCGCACGAGCAGCCGGTAACACAGTGCACACAGCGCCATATTGAGCGCCAGCAGAACAATGACGCCGGTCACGAGATTGGAATCGGTGGCACCGATAAAGCCGTATCGAAAGCCCGAAATGACGTAGAAGAACGGGTTGAAGGCGCTGACCGCCTGAAAGACCGGGTCGAGCCGCTCGATCGTGTAGAATGTGCCGGAAAGAAGAGCGAGCGGAGCGACGACGAAGTTGGTGACGGCGGCCGCGTGGTCGAACTTCTCCGCCCAGATCGAGGTCAGCACACCGAACAGCGCGAGCATGATCGATCCCATCAGGCCGAAATAGACGATTGCCCAGATGTGCTGCGGGGAAACGTCGATGCCCCAGAGCCACATCGCGACCCAGACCGCGATACCGACGCAGAAGGCGCGCGTCACCGCCCCGCCGACCAGTGCGATCAGCAGTTCGAGCGTCGAGAGCGGCGGCATCAGATAGTCGACAATCGTGCCCTGAATCTTGCCGACCAGCAGCGAAAAGCTGGAATTGGCGAAGGCGTTCTGGATCATCCCCATGACGATCAGGCCCGGCGCGAGGAAGCTGTTGAACGGGACGCCGAGAACTTCGCGATCGCCGCGCCCCAACGCCACGGTGAAAATGACGAGAAACAGCAGGGTCGTAATCGCCGGCGCCCAGATCGTTTGCAGCTGCACCTTGAAGAAACGCCGAACCTCCTTAATGTAGAGGGTTCGCAATCCAACCCAGTTGACGAAGGGGATCGCGGGTACGCCCGGTTCGGGCAGTGTTCGGGTTTCCTGCGCGTGGAAATTGGGATCGCGCGATTGGGGCTGGTCTGACATTGCCAAGGCGACTATCCGCTGCGGCGTGCCCCGGCAAGCCAATTGGGCTTTTGAACGAAGAAGGATAATTGATGGCCTGGACCGACGAACGCATCGATCAGCTGAAGAAGATGTGGGAAAAAGGCATGACGGCGAGCCAGATCGCCGAGAGCCTGGGCGGCGTGAGCCGCAACGCGGTGATCGGCAAGGCCCATCGCCTCGGCCTCAAATCGCGCCCGTCCCCGGTCAAGGCCAAGGACAGCAAGGCGAAGAAAAAGGCCGCGCCCAAATCCAAGGCCGCGCCCAAGGCAAAAACAGCGCCGAAACCGAAGCCCGCGCCTGCGGCCAAACCGCAGCCTGCGGCGACCAGGACAGCGGACGCCCGCCCGAAAGCGCCGCCGCCCTCCGGCCCGCAATATCGCTCTATCGGCCCCGGCGGCTTCACCCGGCAGTCCCCCGCCGACCAGCAGCCCCTGCCGCCCGCGCCGCCGCGCCGGCTCGTGCCGCAAAAGCTGGATCCGGAATATGAGGACAAGACGGGCCTGCTCGACCTTACCGAACGTATCTGCAAATGGCCGATGGGGCATCCCGGCGAATCGGATTTCCATTTCTGCGGCGAACCGGTGAACCCCGGCTTCCCCTATTGCGTCGAGCATTGCGGCCGCGCCTATCAGGCGCAGCTTCCCCGCAAGGACCGCCGCCCGCCGCCGCCTTTGCCGTTCGGCGGTCCACGGGTTCGCTAAGCGCCAGGCGCGATGGCGATCTTCCTCGTCTGGCACGAGTCCGGCTCGGAGATCGACGTCGAGCTACTGCACGTGCTCGACCATTTCCCGCTCAAGCCGGGCCTGATGCTCGTCGACACCGAACTGACCCGATCGAAACTCTATCATCAGGTCAAATGGGCTTTGCCCAAGGACACGGCCCTGCTCGCCGCCCCACTCGAAGACGCGCCCAAGTTCAAGGGGATGGAATCCGGCGCGCTCAATTGGGTCAGGGCGCGAACGGACTGACGACGTCAGGAGAAAGGGTTCGGCGGGCCGCCGGCAAAAGCCTTCCAGCCCACGACGACCGTCCAGTGCATCACGACGCAAGGCCAGAGAGAGCGGGTGGCAAGATAGGTGCTCGCCAATGCCGTGCCGAGCGCGGCCACCGCGACGAGAAACCACGGGTCGAGAAAGACGGGCACTGCATTTGCCCCGAAAACCGCTGCTTGCAACGGGTGCCACGCGACAAATGCCGAAATCGACAGGATTGCGGCCAACCTGTGCTGTCCGGGCTCCTCTGGGCGCGGCAAAAGCAGTGCCCGAAACAGCACCTCTTCACCCAGCGCCGGGACAAAGATCGCCACAAGCGCGATCGTCAACAGACCGGAATAGTCGGTTGTCAGACCGAACCGAAGGAAGTCGCCCTGCCAACCGCACAGAAGCAGAACTGGTAGCAACACCAGCAGGTTTCGAGCGGCGATGCGCCATCCGTGCCGGCCGGGGCGCGTCACGGCCGCCCGTTTGATCCGTCTCGCGGCCAATCGCGCCAATTGCATCTTGATACACTAGCACGCTCTGCCAGTTCTGCGCTAATCGGTCGGCATGAACCCGGCCCGCTATCTCCTCGCTCCCTGGTGGGTGGCCCAGCTCGCCACCGGCGCGAAAAGCTTTCGCGACAATCCGATTATCGGTTCGCACCGGCTGAACGCGCGCGGGCTCCATGTGGCGCGGGTGAGGCGCGCGCATGCGATGGCGTGGAAACGGCGGGAGAAGCTGGCGAAGCTGATCGACCCGGCAGACCGCGAGGCATTCGACCGGGACGGCTTCGTCGCCAGGTCCGATTTCCTGCCGGCCCAGCAATTCGAGCGGCTGCGCGATGCGGTGCTCGCCCATCGCGGCCCGGCGCGCGACATGGCGCAGGGCGATACGATCACGCGGCGATTTGCGCTCGATCCCGATCTGCTCGCCGAAATTCCCGAAGCTCGCGCGCTTCTGCAAAACCCCGACTGGCGTGGGCTTATCCGCTATGCGGGGAGCTTCGACCAGGAGCCGCTGACCTATATCCAGTCGATCCTGAGCCATGTCCGCGACGCCGACCCCGATCCGCAAACGCATTTCCACGCCGATACCTTCCACCCGAGCGTCAAGGCATGGCTGTTCCTGACCGATGTCGCCGAGGATGAGGGGCCGTTCTGCTACGTCCCCGGCTCGCATCGGCTGACACCCGAACGGCTCGCCTGGGAAAAGGCGATGAGCATGAAGGCGCCCGAAGGCGTCGACCGGCTGTCTTCGCGCGGCTCCTTCCGGGTCAAACGCGAGGAACTGCCGGAACTCGGCCTGCCGGAGCCGCATGCCTTCGCCGTTCCCGCCAACACGCTCGTCGTCGGCGACACGTTCGGCTTCCATGCGCGCGGACCCTCCGTGCGCCCGTCCACCCGCGTCGAAATCTGGGCCTATGGGCGACGCAATCCCTATCTCCCCTGGACGGGGCTCGATCCGCTCAGCCTGCCGGGCATCGCCGAGCGGCGCGTCCCCTATCTCTGGGGTTTCCGCGACCGCTGGAAACGCTTTGTCGGCCAGCCCTGGCGCGATGTTGGGGATAAGTCGCCGACCGAGCGCTAGCGCAGCGACTCCGCGATTCTTATATCGGCAGGCATGACCGACCTGTTTGCAGGCTCTTCCTCCGGCGGCGCGCCCGACGATTATGACGCCTCCTCGATCGAGGTGCTCGAAGGGCTCGAGCCTGTTCGGCGGCGACCGGGCATGTATATCGGCGGCACCGACGAGCGGGCTCTCCACCATCTCGCGGCCGAAGTGCTCGACAATGCGATGGACGAGGCGGTCGCGGGCCATGCGAGCCGGATCGAGATTGCGCTCGAACCCAACAACCGGCTGACCATTACCGATAACGGCCGGGGCATCCCGATCGATCCGCACCCGAAATTCCCGAAGAAATCGGCGCTCGAAGTCATCATGACGACGCTCCATTCGGGCGGCAAATTTTCCGACAAGGTTTATGCGACGTCGGGCGGCCTGCACGGCGTGGGGGTCAGCGTGGTCAATGCGCTGTCGACCGAAACCGTCGTCGAGGTCGCCAAGAACAAGGAAGTGTGGCGGCAGAGTTTCTCGCGCGGTGATCCGACATCGAAACTGGAAAAGATCGGCGATACGCCCAACCGGCGCGGCACGACGATCGGCTTCGTGCCCGATGCTGAGATTTTCGGGGCAAAGGCCAAGTTCAAACCAGCGCGCCTCCACCAGTTGGCGCGCTCAAAGGCCTATCTGTTCGCCGGCGTCGAGATCCGCTGGAAATGCGACGAGAGCCTGATCAAGGACGATACGCCGATCGAGGCCGTGTTCCAGTTTCCGGGCGGTCTCGCCGATCATCTGGCCGAAGAGATCGGCGAACGGGCCTGCGCGACCAGCGACTTCTTCACCGGCAAACAGGATTTCCCCGACGGGCAGGGTTCGGTCGAATGGGCCGTGGCCTGGCCGCTCTATTCGGACGGCGCCTACGGCTATTATTGCAACACGATCCCGACCCGCGACGGCGGTACCCATGAAGCGGGGCTACGCGGCGCGCTCGTCAAGGGCATCCGCGCGTTCGGCGAACTGGTCGGCAACAAGAAGGCCGCCGGGATCACAGCCGAGGACATCATGGCGGGCAGCGAGCTGATGCTCTCGGTTTTCCTCAAGGACCCGCAATTCCAGAGCCAGACCAAGGACCGGCTGACGAGCCCCGAGGCCGCGAAGCTCGTCGAAAACGCCGTTCGGGACCATTTCGACCATTTCTGCACGGACAATATGGAACGCGGCAAGGCGCTGCTGACCTATACGATGGAGCGGATGGACGAGCGGCTCGCGCGCAAGGCCGAGAAGGAAGTCAAGCGCAAGACCGCGACGAGCGCGCGCAAGCTGCGCCTGCCCGGCAAGCTGACCGACTGTTCGGAAGCCGGGCCCGAGGGCACCGAGCTGTTCATCGTCGAGGGCGACAGCGCGGGCGGCTCCGCGAAACAGGCGCGGAATCGCAAGACCCAGGCGATCCTCCCGATCCGCGGCAAGATTCTCAACGTCGCCTCGGCAACCTCGGCCAAGATCCTGGCCAACCAGGAAATCGCCGACATCATCCTCGCGCTCGGCTGCGGCACGCGCGAGCAATGCGACCCCGAGCAGCTGCGCTACGAACGCATCATCATCATGACCGACGCCGATGTCGACGGCGCACATATCGCGACGCTGCTGATGACCTTCTTCTTCCAGGAAATGGGGCCGATCGTGAAGGCCGGAAATGTGTTCCTCGCCCGCCCGCCGCTCTACCGGCTGACGGCCGGCGGAACGAGCCACTATGCGCAGGATGACGAAGAGCGCGCCGAGATCGAGGCGACGGTGTTCAAGGGCAAGAAGGTCGATGTCGCGCGCTTCAAGGGGCTTGGCGAAATGAACCCGAAGCAGCTGCGCGAAACGACGATGGATCGTGAGACACGGTCGTTGTTGAAGGTTACGCTGCCGCAGGAATTCCAGCAGGAAGCCGGGGTGCGCGATCTGGTCGACCGGCTGATGGGCAAGCATCCCGAGCACCGTTTCGCCTTCATCCAGGAAAATGCGGCGATGCTCGATGAGGACGCGATCGACGCATAGCGACTGGACGCCGCACTTTGTTACGTCATTGCGAGCGTAGCGAAGCAATCCAGAGCCAAGGGTGACAGCGTTTGTGGCTCTGGATTGCTTCGTCGCTTTGCTCCTCGCAATGACGGCTCAGCATTAGTCTTCGGTCTTTTTACCCGCGGCACCTTCCCATTCCCGCCTCAACAGCCCCCAGACGATGCTGTCGCGCACGCCGAGATGCGTCGTCCATTCCTCACGCAGATAGCCCTCGCGCTGGAAACCCAGCTTTTCGAGCAGCGCGTTCGATCCTTCATTGTCCGGATCGGTATCGGCGCTGATGCGGCAAAGGCCCATCTCGCCAAAGCCATGGTCGATCACGCGCGCGACCGCCTCGCCGACATAGCCCTTCCGCCAATGGCTGCGGCGGAGATTGTAGCCGATCTCGGCGACGCCCTCGCGGCCCGCGATCAGCACGACCCAGCCCAGCGCCTCGCCGCCCGCTTTGGTGATCGCCCAGCTCGGATATCTGCCGCCGACGGAATTGACCGCGATATAGGCCCGCGTCTCGGCGACCGACGTGTGCGGGCCGCTCGACCAATAGCGCATCGCCTCTTCGTCCGACAAAAAATGGTGCATGGCTCCGGCGTCTCTGACGACCAACGGGCGGAGGACCAGGCGATCGGTTTCGAGCGTCGGAAGCGCGGCCATCAGGCCGTCAGCGCGGCCACCAGATCGCGCACCTTTTTCTGCCGCCATTGCGGGAGTGGCGCCATCAGCCAATAGGCGCGCTGGGCTTCCTCGCTCTCGCCGATCTCGGCCCCGGCCGACTCGGCCAGCAGCCGGGGCACGCGTGCCTTGCCGATTCCCGCCATCGCCGCCTCGAGCGCGAGGCCCGCATCGGCGACGATCAGGCGGATCTCGTCGGCACTGCCGCCTTCCCAGCAGATCGTCTCGCCCTTGCCGACCCAGACGGCTTCGGGTTCGGCAAGCTTGATGCCCATATGGTCGCCCGGCCCGTCGGCCAGCCGGATGGCGAGATCGAGATTGGCTTCGGTGAAATCGAGCGGTTCGTCGCTGGCGATCAGCTGGAAGCGCATATCGGGATCGGTCTTGCCATATTCGGCGAGCCGCGGCAGCAGCCAGTAGCGGCTGAAATCGCGCGGCGCGGCAATGGTCAGGCGGTTGGAGGACTGGCCCTGGCGCATGGCCCGGACGCTATCTTCGAATTGCAGGAATCCCGCGCGCAACGCATCGAGCCCGCGTTCGCCCTCCGGCGTCAGTTCGAGCCCCTTGGGCGTCCGGCGGAACAGGACGACGCCGAGCGTATCCTCCAGCGCGCGAATCTGCTGGCCGACGGCCGCCGGCGTCACCGCGAGCTCATCCGCCGCACGGGTAAAGGAGAGATGGCGCGCGGCGGCATCGAACACGCGCAGGCCGTTCAGGGGTAGAAGCGTTCTTTTCATTCGGTGACCGCAGGTCCTGCGAGCGGGAAGCGCGGTATCGCCGCCTCGAATTCCGAGCCGTCCGCGCGCTGCATCGTATAACTGCCTTCCATCGCGCCGTTCGGCGTCGTCAGCGGGCAGCCCGAGACATAGTCGAAGGCTTCGCCCGGCCCGATCATCGGTTGTTCGCCGACCACGCCTTCGCCTTCCACTTCCTGGCGGAAACCGCGACCGTCGGTGATGTACCAGTGGCGATTGAGCAGCTGGACCGGCCCTTCGCCGCAATTTTCCACGCGGATATGATAGGCCCAGAACCAGCGCTCCTTGGCGAGCTCGGACTGTTCGGGCAGGAAACTGACCGCGACGCGCACGATCACATCCTCGGTCTGCGCCACATGGGGAAATAGCGCGTTCACAGCCCCGCCGCCTTCAGCGCGTCGTCGAGATCCTCGATCAGGTCGTCGGGGTCTTCGAGACCGACATTGATCCTCAGCATCCCCTCCTCGATCCCCATCTCCGCGCGGACCTGCTCATTCAACCCGCTATGGGTGGTCGACGCGGGATGCGTCATCAGGCTGCGCGAGTCGCCGATATTGTTCGAGATATCGACGAGTTCAAGCGCATCGAGCAGCGCATGCGCCTGGGATCGCCCGCCATCGACATAGAAGGAGAAGATCGGACCGCAGGCATCCATCTGACTCATCGCGAGATTATGCTGCGGATGGCTGGCCAGACCGGGGTGAAGGATCCGCGGCACGCGGCCTTCCAAAAATTTTCCGACGGTGACGGCGTTCTCGCTCTGGCGGTGGATGCGCAGGTCGAGCGTCTCGAGTCCTTTGAGCACGACCCAGGCGTTGAACGCCGACAATGTCGGCCCCGTATTGCGGGTGAAAGGCAACAGGGTCTCGAGGACGAATTTCTCGGTTCCGCAGATCGCGCCGGCGAGCACCCGGCCCTGCCCGTCCATCATCTTGGTCGCGCTATAGGCAACGATATCTGCGCCGAACTCCATCGGCCGCTGCAGCGCCGGCGTGGCAAACGCATTGTCGACGACCGAGACGATGCCGTTTTCGCGCGCAATATCGCAAACCGCTTGCAGATCAACGACATCCATCGTGGGATTCGCAGGCGTTTCGAAGAAGAAGGCTTTGGTCTCTGGCCGGATCGCCGCCTTCCAGAGTTCCGGATCGCGGGCATCGACTGTGGTCGTTTCGATTCCGAATTTGGGCAACAGCATATCCGTCAACCAGCGGCACGAGCCGAACAGGGCGCGCCCGGCAACGACATGGTCGCCGGTTTCGAGCTGGCAGAGCAAGGCAGCCGTCATCGCCGCCATGCCGCTCGCCGTACAGCGCGCGGCTTCCGCGCCTTCGAGCAGCGCGATCCGCTGCTCGAGCATCTCGACGGTCGGGTTTTGCAGGCGCGAATAGGTCATGCCGTCCTGCTCGCCCGCAAACCGGTCCGCCGCATCTGCCGCGCAGTCATAGGCGTAGCCCGAGGTCAGGAAGATCGCCTCGGACGTCTCTCCCCATTCCGAACGCGCGGTACCGCCGCGCACGGCCTGCGTGGCGGGCCGCCATTTGGCGGTGATCTTGCGGTTCTGGCCGGTATCGCGTTTCATCGCACCCGCCATGCCAAGCGATGATGCACCGCGTCAATCCGGTTTCCGGGGCTTTGCAGGCGGGCACCGGTGCGAATATGTTGCAAGTCCCAAAGGAGAAATAGCGCCATGACGATACTCGGCATCCGGTTCTGCACCGTCAAACCCGAACAGGAAGCACGCGATATCGCCGCCTTTCTCGGACCTAAGGGATGGGGTTTCGCCGAGCGCAGCATGGGCGCGGATCATAGCGAGGGCTTTCAGGGTGCCGTCTTTCCAGCGGGCGAAGCCAGCTGGACCGAAATCTGGGCAGCAAGCGAACATATGCCCGAAACCACGATGCTGCATGTGATCGTCGACGATGCGGACGCCTATGCCGAAAAGGCCAAGGCGAACGGCGTCACGGTGAACGGCCCGATGGATATGCATGGCGAGCGCATCTATTTCAGCGAAGCGCCCGGCGGGTTGCAGATTGCGGTGCTGTCCAAGCTGCCGGCTTAGTCGTGTGCTCCTGCGAAGGCAGGAGCCTAGAGCGGTAAGCGGTTTTCCCGTCGGCTCTAGGCTCCTGCCTTCGCAGGAGCACCGATCTCACAACGCCGCCCCAGGCCGGGAGGGGGTGCGGGCCGGTACGGCGATTTCGCGCTCGCGAAATTCTGACAAACTAAAGCATCGCAATCACGGCGTTCGCTGCTTCTTCCGTGGAGGCATCGCCGCCAAGGTCGGCCGTACGCAAACCATCCGCCAGCGCCTTGCCGACTGCCTGCTCGATCCGGTCCGCCGGTTCCACCAGATCAAGCGAATAGCGCAGCATCATCGCGGCGGAGAGGATTGTCGCCAGTGGATTGGCCTTGCCCCGCCCGGCAATGTCCGGCGCGGAGCCGTGAATCGGTTCGTACAGGCCCTTGCCGTCTTTATCGAGCGAGGCCGAGGGCAGCATGCCGATCGATCCCGCGCACATGCTGGCGAGATCGGACAGGATATCGCCGAACAGATTACCGGTAACGATCGTATCGAACTGACCCGGATCGCGCACCAGCTGCATCGCGGCATTGTCGACATAGAGATGGCTGAGATCGACATCCGGATAGTCGGCTGAAATCTCGACTACGACATCGCGCCAGAGCTGCGAGGTTTCGAGGACATTGGCCTTGTCGACCGAGCAAAGCTTGCCGCGCCGCGCCCGGGCGGTTTCGAAACCGGATCGGGCAATCCGCGCAATCTCGGCCTCGTCATAGGCCATGATATCATAGCCCTCGCGCAGCCCCTCTTCTGTCGTTCGCATGCCCTTCTCGCCGAAATAGACATCGCCGGTCAGCTCGCGGACGATCATTACATCGATGTCGCGGGCAATCTCCGGACGCAACGCCGAGGCATCGGCCAATTCGGGAAAGAGGCTGGCCGGGCGCAAATTGGCAAACAGGCCGAGTTCCTTGCGCAACCCGAGGATCGCCTGTTCGGGGCGCAGATGCCGCTCCAGAGCGTCGCAAGCGGGATCGCCGACAGCGCCGAACAGGATCGCGTCGGCGCGCTTCGCCAGATCGAGCGTCGCCTCCGGCAGCGGATGGCCGCTTTGCTTGTAGGCCGCACCACCGACCGGCGCTTCTTCGAACAGGAGTCCGTCGATTTCCAGTGCATCGAGTACGCGAACCGCCTCGACGATAACCTCGGGCCCGATCCCGTCTCCAGGCAGCAGCGCGACCAGCATGTCTCTATCCTTTTCGCTCAGGCCGCCCGCCGGAGGCGTTCGACCAGTCTCTCGCGTGCCGCCATTACATCATTGCGCCGCTCGTCCAACAGGTCGCGGGCAAGAAAATGACCGGTCAGCCGAAACCCGTCGAAGATGGCGTCCCAATCCTCCGCCTCGCCGCCGGCGACGAGAAAGGACGGCAACGCCAGCAATTTCTCCCGATAGGCTTCGCCGGCCGAAGCACTGACCGCGGCCCCGCTCTTCGGACTGACCCAGACAAGATCGTCGCTCGTCCCGGTCAAGGCACATCGCGAAAGATCGAGCCCGAAACCGAGTTCGGACAGCAGTAGCATCTCATAGCGCACCAGCGCCGCGGCCCAGCGCCGCGCGCTCGGCGCCGCCTCGATCGCGCCCAGCACGCCGTCGAGCGCGGCATGGAGGCGCGGATAGCCATGGCCTTCGGGCAGGATCGCGGCGGTGAGCGCACAGGCCCATTCGATGGCGGCGGCCGCCAGCGGTTCGGCATAAAGCCCGCTTCGGCTCGCGACGAGTTCGACGGTCAGCCCGGCCAGCTGGTCTTCGGTCCGCGCGCGAAATTCCGCGTCGACGATATTGCCGGGCAACAGGATCGGACGGATCCGCCGCGAACGCCCGCCGCGCACATAACCGGCGACCAGCCCGTTATCGGGCGTCATCAGCCGGGCGATGGTGCCATGTTCGCCATGCGGGCGAATGGCGCAGACAAGGGCGCGGGCGCGAAGATGCATGGCGCGGGTCTAGTCGAAGCGGCGCGGGGGCAAAAGCCGCAGCGCCCTAATAGCCCTGCGGCCGATCCTCGAATGCCATATCGCTGAACCGCGTGAATTCGCGATCGAAGCGGAGCGTTACCGTGCCGGTCGCGCCATGGCGCTGTTTGGCGATGATGACCTGCGCCTGGCCCGAAATTTCGGCGTTTTTCAGCTCCCAGGCCGAGCGTTTCTCGCGATCTTCGGGCGAGCTGGTCTCGCTGATCATCGGCGGCTCGGCGAAACCGTGATAATAATCCTCGCGATAGATGAAGAGGACGATATCGGCGTCCTGCTCGATCGATCCCGATTCGCGCAGATCCGACAGCTGCGGCTTCTTGTCCTCGCGCTGTTCGACCGCGCGGCTGAGCTGGGAAAGGGCCAGCACCGGGACTTCCAGTTCCTTGGCGAGCGTCTTGAGTCCCCGGCTGATCTCCGAAATCTCGTTCACGCGATTGTCGTTGGCCTTGCCCGATCCCTGCAGCAGCTGGAGATAGTCGACGACGATCATCGAAATGCCGCGCTGGCGCTTCAATCGCCGGGCGCGGGTCCGGAGCGCCGCGATGGTCAGGCCCGGCGTATCGTCTATAAAGAAAGGCAGGCTTTCCAGTTCGGCCGCGGCGCGCGCGAGATTGCGGAACTCCTCTTGGCTGATCTGGCCCTTGCGGAGTTTCTCCGAGCTGATCCGGGAGCGCTCGGACAGGATACGCGTCGCCAGCTGGTCGGCCGACATTTCAAGGCTGAAAAAGGCGACCGGAGCGCCAAGCGATTCCTCGATCCCGTCCTCCTGGTCGCGCTGATAGCGAAGCGCCGTCTCGAACGCGATATTGGTCGCCAGCGCCGTCTTGCCCATGCCGGGGCGCGCGGCGAGGATGATGAGGTCGGACTTGTGCAGCCCGCCGAAATGATGGTTGAGGCTCGAAAAGCCCGTCGTATAGCCCGAGACATTGCCGCCCGAATTGAGCGCCCGCTGCGCCATCGTGACGGCTTCGGCGGCGGCCGAGGCGAAGGTCTTGGTCGATCCGCTTTCGCCGCCCGCTTCGGCGACCTTGTACAGCTCGACCTCGGCTTCCTCGATCTGGCTCTTGGGATCGACCGAATCGCTGGTATCGACCGCCCGTTCGACCATCTCCCGCCCGACGCCGATCAGCGCCCGGAGCAAGGCAAGCTCGTAAATTTGCGTCGCGAAATCGCGGGCGCCGATCAGCGCGACGCCGCTTTCGGTGATCTTCACCAGATAGCCGACCCCGCCCAGTTCCTTGAGGCCCTCGTCGCTTTCGAACATCGGTTTCAGGGTCACCGGATTGGCGACCATATTCTTGTCGACGACCATCTTGATGATCGCCTGATAGATCCGGCCATGCACAGGATCGAAGAAATGGTCCTCGCGCAGCATCCGCTGGACATCGTCGACCAGCCGGTTGTCGATCAGCAGCGCGCCGAGCAACGCCGCCTCGGCTTCCACGTTGTGGGGAAGCGCGGGAATGCCGTCTTCGTTAGCGCTGATGAGTCGGGCGGGTTCTGCCATGGACCCCTTGTCGCGCGGATCGCTCTTGGTCTCAAGCCATCAACATTGTGGAAATGCTGTGGGTTGTTGTTTGTCAGAATTTTCCTGACGGAAAATCGCGGCACCGGCCCGCTCCCCCTCCCGACCGCCCATTCAGGGTACACTCGTGGGCGGTCGGGAGGGGGAGCGGGCCGGTGCCGCGCTCGACCGATAGGTCGAGTCTGACAAAGAGAAGGCCGGTGTTTGCTTTCAGCGATGACGGCTTTAAGCGTCGCCCATGGCCGATCCGCGGATCATAGACGTCGAACTCGACGAGCACACGATCATCTGGCGCAACGCCGATATCGAGCAGGAGCGGCGCATCGCGATTTTCGACCTGCTCGAGGGCAATCACTTCGAACCGGCGCGAGGTTATCCGAACGGCTATGCGGGGCCCTACAAGCTGACGTTGCGCGTCGAGGAAGGCCGGCTGGCGCTCGATATCGCGGCGGAGAATGGCGAACTCCTCGAGACGATCATCATCGGCCTCACGCGTTTCCGCCGGCCGATCCGCGAATATTTCGCGATCTGCGACAGCTATTTCCAGGCCATACGCCAGGCGACGCCGCAACAGATCGAAACCATCGACATGGCCCGCCGCGCGATCCACAACGATGCGGCCGAATTACTCAAGGACAGGCTCGACGGCAAGATCGACGTCGATTTCGACACCGCCCGCCGCCTGTTCACGCTCATCTGCGTCCTGCACATCAAGGGCTGAATCCAGAATTTTCGAACCGGGGGAATGATGAAGGCGATAAAATGGGGGGCGTTCTGGCTGCTGCTGGCGGTGATTGCAGCCGTTGCTCTGTGGCAGGTGGCGATCCGCTGGCAGCCGGTGACCAGCCAGTATCCGGTCCAGGGGGCGACGATCGGCGCCGAACAGGGTGCGGTCCATTGGCCGACCCTGCGCGCGGCGGGCGCGGACTTCGCCTATATCCACGCGACCGACGGGGATACCGATCGCGACCCGAATTTTGCCGATCACTGGCGCGCGGCACATGACGCCGGCCTGCGGCATGGCGCGATCCATATCTGGGAACTGTGCCGGCTCGCCGCCGACCAGGCGACCAACTTCATCGCCACGGTCCCCGACCATTCGGACGCCCTGCCGCCCGCGATCATTTTCGATTTCGAAGGCAATTGCGCGGACCGCCCCGATCTCACGGTGTTCATTTCCGAACTCGCCACCTTTCTCGAGATGATCGAGGCGCATACCGAACGCCCGGCGCTGCTCTACGTCACGCGCGAATTCGACGCCGAATATGAGCTCACCAGCCGCGTCGAGCGGAGCTTCTGGTTGCCCCGCCGCCTGTTCAAACCCGATTTCGGTGCGGTTCCCTGGGTGATGTGGGAGGCCAGCGACATCCGCCAGGTCGAGGGTGTGGAAAACCCGGTACGCTGGAATGTGGTGCGGCCCCAACAGTCAGGCTAAGGACCGGACGCATGAGCATCATGGCCGACAGATGGATTCGCGAGCGCGCGCTCGATGACGGGATGATCGAACCGTTCGAGGACGGCCAGCGGCGCGACGGCACGATCAGCTACGGCCTCTCCTCCTATGGCTACGACGCGCGCGCCGCCGACGAATTCAAGATTTTCACCAATGTCGACAATGCGATCGTCGATCCGAAGAATTTTTCGGACAACAGCTTCGTCGACCGCCAGACCGATTGCTGCATCATTCCGCCGAACAGTTTCGCGCTGGCGCGGACGGTTGAATATTTCCGCGTGCCGAAGGATATTCTCGTCATCTGCCTCGGCAAATCGACCTATGCGCGTTGCGGCATCATCGTGAACGTAACGCCGCTCGAGCCGGGCTGGGAAGGCCATGTGACGCTCGAATTCTCGAACACGACGCCGCTCCCGGCCAAGGTCTACGCCAATGAAGGCGCCTGCCAGTTCCTGTTCCTCCAGGGCAACGAACCCTGCGAGACCAGCTATGCCGACCGGGCCGGCAAATATATGGGCCAGAAAGGCGTGACGCTGCCGAAGCTATAGCCCCGGCAGCGCCAACACGACCCGAAGGATTATTCTATCCCCCTTGGTTTAGCGCGAGCCCACGGTCACGCGGCCGCGAAGACCCGCCGTCGCCGCGTCATGCGACCAGATGGCTCCGCCATCCGCATGGCCGAGCTGCACATTCTCCGTTTCGAGCACTTGTTCGAGCATCGAAGAAGCGCGGGCGGCGCGGTTCGTCTCCATCATGACGGCGGCGAGGTTCAGCATCGCCGAAACATCGCTCTCGTCTTCGCTGAGCCGCCGCATCAACCGATCTTCCGCCGTGGCATAGTCGGCACGCTCGATCGCATCGACCGCATAGGGGTCATAGCCGGTCGGGTGAGCTTCCGGATACGGCACCGCCTGTGCTGCCATGGGAAGAGTGCAAACCGCTATCATCGCGAGCAATTTTGTCATCCATCCTCTCCAGGTTACGTTTGAATGACATAAATATTACACTTATATGACGGTTATGTAAATCCTCGGTGACAGTGACATGCGAAAAGGCCGGCGATCGGCCATTCATCGGGCGTCGTCAGCTGCCGTCGATCACTATCACAGGCTCAGGTCAACGCGCCGCGCGCCGGGTAACCCTTGTCCTTCACGAAATCCAAGGCGCCGAGCAGTTCGCCGAAATCGGGCCGCGTGAATGGCATCGACTGCACCGCCGCGGCGTAGAGCATTCCGTCGGCGCGCACGAGAAACAGTCCGGGTTCCGAAAAACGATCGGGCTCCTCGCTGCCCTCCCGCTTGCTGGAGATATACAGGCCGAAGCTGCGGGCCTGATCCTCGCTCATGTCATAGCCGAGCCGGATATCCGCGATCCCCCATTCCGCATGCGTCTTCTCCGCCCGCTCGACATGATCCATGCTGGCCGCAAGGACGCCGATCCCGCGCTCGGCAAAGTCGGGCAGCTTCGCCTCGAGCGATTGCAGCCAGCCCTTGCAGATCGGGCAATGGAGCCCGCGATAGAAAACCAGCATCGTCATCCAGTCCGGCTTTTCGGCCGACAGCGAGAAAGGGTCTGCGCCGATCTGCGGCATGGTGAGGTCGGGCGCGGGCTGGGTGGGAATGAGGGTGGGCATCATCTGGTCTCCTGTTGATCTCTGGTTGTTGAACCCGGCTACATATCCCCAACCAACTTCCGGCGAAGCGAGTTCCAAATTGCGCTTTCCGCAAGACTGCATATAGTCCGCCACGGAAATTGCCGGAGGCCCCAAGAAGATGCGCGCCGCGCCGTTCACGATCGGATTACTCGCCATGACGCTGGCCATCGCCGGTTGTTCGGGCCGCGAGACCGAAACGGCCGAGGGTCCGGAGGCGGAGGCGACTGCCGAGCTGGAGATTCATCGTCCCTTCCGCCGCGGCCCTGGCTCGGTCAACAGCTACTGGATCGAAGGGCCGGACGAAATCCTCGTCTTCGATACGCAGCGCAGCATCGCGCTGGCCGAGCGCGTCGTCGCCGCGATCGAGGCAACCGGCAAGCCGGTCACGGCGATCGTCATCAGCCATTACGATCCGGACCATTTCGGCGGGCTGCAGGCCTTTACGGACGCCTTTCCCGATGCCGAACTGCTCATGGCCGAGAATGTCGCCGAGCAGATCGGGCGGGATCTGTCCGGCTATGTCGAACGGCTGCGCGAGACCCAGGGTGACGAGTATCGGGCGCCGCCCGAACCAACCCGCTTCATCGAGCATCGCGAGGAACTGACGGTGTCAAACGTGCCGATCGTCGTGCATGTGCTCACCGATACCGAGGCGGAGACGATGGCGATGCTCGCGATACCGAGCGAACGGGCCGTGCTCGCTTCCGATCTCGTCGCCAATCGCATGCATCCCGATGTCGTCGACGCCGACATCGATAGCTGGCCGCGCGCACTCAATCGCCTGACCCGCGATTTCAGTGGTTTCACGCTTTATCCCGGGCATGGCGAGCCGGGTCCGGTCAACCTGCTCGCCGCGAACCAGATCGCCTATCTCTCCTTCGTCCGAGGCCGGGTCGAGCGCGAAATCCTGGCAGACGATGTCGCGACGGAGGAGGAAATCAACGCGGCGATCTCCGCGATACGCGCCAATTATCCGGACTGGGAAAACGTGACGGGCCGCCCCGCCCAACTGCGCCGCAACCTCGAAGCAATCGTCGCACAGCTCGGGGGCGAGCTGGAATCCGAGCAGGAAGAGGACGGCGAAGCGGAAGTGGTCGAGGGCTAGCGCCCGCGCTTCTGGCGCGGTTTCTGGCGACCGCGATCCGGCCGGTCTCCCTTTCCGCGACGGCCCTGGCGGGCTCCCGATGTGCCGCCGCCCTTCCCCTCCGGCAGTTCGAACCGCAATCCGCCGCTGACCGGATTGGCCTCGACCAACCGCAGGTCGAGCCGGTCGCCCAAGGCGAAGCGTGTTCCGGTGTCTTCGCCGATCAGCGCATGGATGCGTTCTTCATAGCGATAATATTCGCGGCCCAGATCGCGCGCCGGAACCAGCCCGTCGCCGCCCAGCCCTTCGACCGTCGCGAAAAAACCGAAATTCTGCACGCCGGTGATCCGCGCCGGCATGATCTCGCCCACCCGCTCGGCGAGATAGGCGGCGACATAGCGGTCCACCGTATCGCGTTCGGCTTCCATCGCGCGCCGTTCGAGCTTGCTGATCGCCTCGCCCGTCGCCTCCATCCGCTCGATCTCGGTCCCGGTCAGCCGCGTTTCCGCGACGTCGGGGCCCAGCCCATAGCCGCCGACGAGCGAGCGATGGACGAGCAGGTCGGAATAACGGCGGATCGGCGAGGTGAAATGCGCGTAGCTGCCGAGCGCCAGCCCGAAATGACCCGCGTTGCGCGGCGTGTAATAGGCTTGGGTCTGGGTTCGCAGGATCTGCTCCATGACCTGCGGGCGGAAATCGCTATCGCCGATCCGTTCGAGGATCCGGTTGAACGTGTTCGGCGTGATGACCTGGCCGAGTGCGAGCGGCACGTCGAGGCTTTCCAGATATTCCTTGAGCGCGACGAGCTTTTCGCGGCTCGGCGGTTCATGGACGCGGTACATCACCGATGCGGCCTTTGCTTCGAGCGCCTTGGCCGCGGCGACATTGGCGGCAATCATATATTCCTCGACCAGCCGGTGCGCGTCGAGCCGGTCGCGCGGCGCGACGGAGAGGATGCGGCCCGTTTCGTCGAGTTCGATCCGGCGCTCGGGCAGATCGAGATCGAGCGGGGCGCGCTTGTCACGGGCCCCGGCAAGCGCCTCCCAGCAATCCCAGAGCGGCCGGAGCACGGCATCGACGAGCGCCGGTTCGACGCCGTCCCGCCCCTCGATCGCGGCTTGCGCGTTTTCATAGGCGATGTTGGCGGCGATCCGCAGCTTGACGCGGGCGAAACGCCAGCTCTTCACCTGCCCCTTCTTGTCGATCGTCATGTGACAGGCGAGCGCTGCGCGATCCTCGCCGGCCTTGAGCGAACAGATATCGGCGGACAGTTGCTCGGGCAGCATCGGGACGACGCGATCGGGGAAATAGACGCTGTTGCCGCGCCGGCGCGCCTCCTTGTCGAGCGCCGAACCGGGGCGGACATAATAGCTGACATCGGCGATCGCGACGATGACGCGCCAGCCACCGTCCCCGTCAGGCTCGGCCCAGAAGGCGTCGTCATGATCGCGGGCGTCGGCGGGGTCGATCGCGACGATCGGCAGATGCGTCAGATCCTCGCGCTCTCCGAGGCCGAATTCGGCCATCCGTCCGGCCTCCGCCAGCGCCTCGTCCGAAAACTCGACCGGGATTTCATGCTTGTGGATCGCGATCAGCGAGAAGCTGCGCGGTTCGAACGGATCGCCGAGAATGTCGGTAACGCGCACCGAGACGCGCGGCGGACGGCCCGATTTTTCCGCCATGACGAGATCGCCGGGCCGGGCGCGATTGGCGTCCGAGACAAAAAAGTCGCGCCGGTTGCTCTTCTCCAGACCCTTGAGCCAGAGCTTGCCGCCCTCTTCATGGATCACGCCCATCAGCTGATCCTGCGCCGGCGCGATCTTCTTCATGGGATGCGCGATCCAGCCCCGCCCCGCCTCTTCGGTCCGCGCCAGCACCCGGTCGCCCACGCCGAGCGGATGCCGCCGGCCCCGCTCCTTCACGCGCAGCTTCGGCGCTGGCGCGTCACTGTCCCAGCGCTCGGGTTCGGCCCAGACATCGCCGTCATCGTCGACGCGCACGATCCTCAGCAGGGTTACGCGCGGCAGCCCGTCGGCCTTGTGGATGGCCTGCCCCGCGCTTTTGTCGATCATTCCCTTGTCCGCCATGCGCTTGAGCATCGCCTTGAGCTGGATCTTCTCCTGCCCTTTGAGGCCGAAGGCGCGCGCGATTTCGCGCTTCCCGGCCGGCTTGTCCGAGCTCTGGACGAAATCGATGATCTGCTGTTCGGTCGGGAAACCCGGAGGCGGTTTGCGCGGCATGGGGCCGCCATAGCCGCAATCGTCCCCGCGCGTCATGCGGAACTTGCGGCCTCGACAATGGCCCGGGATTGGCGATATCCGTGATATTTCCCGCTCGCGATCCGCACAAAAGGGCATTACTGACTATATGTATAACAGTGACGTGTCCGAAATTTCCGCTAAGCAGCCGTCATGACCTATGACCTTCTGATTATCGGCGGCGGGATTAACGGCGCGGCGATTGCCCGGGATGCCGCGGGACGCGGCTGGAAGACCCTGCTCGTCGAGCGCGACGATCTCGCCAGCCATACGAGTTCCGCCTCGTCCAAGCTCATCCATGGCGGCGTCCGCTATCTCGAATTTTACGAGTTCGGCCTCGTCCGCAAGGCGCTCAAGGAGCGGGAGGTCATGCTGCGCTCGGCACCGCACATCATCTGGCCGATGCGCTTCGTCTTCCCGCACAACCATCAGGTCCGTCCCTTCTGGATGATCCGCGCCGGGCTGTTTCTCTACGACCTGATCGGCGGCCGCCGGACGCTCAAGGGCACGCGGCGGCTCGCCAAGGCCAATCCGCAATACAAAACGCCCTTCGCCGATCCGACGATCAGGGGCCTCGTCTATTCGGACTGCTGGGTCGACGATGCGCGGCTGGTCGTGCTCAACGCGATGGACGCGGCGGCGAAGGGCGCCGAGATCGAAACGCGCACGGCGATCGTGTCCGCCGAGCGGGCCGGTCCGGTCTGGACGGCGCAACTCAGCGACGGATGCGAAGTCGAGGCGCGGGCGATCGTCAATGCAGCGGGGCCCTGGGTGTCGGAGGTGCTCGGCGACACGCTCGGCGTCCAGGGCAAGGCCGGCGTCCGGCTCGTGCGGGGGAGCCATATCGTCGTGCGCCGCCTCTATGCCGGCGACCATGCCTATATCCTGCAGCTGCCCGACAAGCGGGTGGTTTTCACCCTCCCCTATCTCGACAAGTTCACCCTGATCGGGACGACCGATATCGCGGTCGAGAATCCCGAGGACGCGGTGATGGACACCAACGAGGTCGATTATCTGTGCCGCTCCGTGAACATGTATTTCGCGATCCAGATTTCGTCCGACGATGTCGTCTCCCTCTATTCGGGCGTGCGGTCGCTCTATGACGACGGGGCGGAGGATTCGATGGAGGTCACGCGCGATTATGTGCTCGAAATCGATGGCGGCGGCGAGAGCAGCGATCCGCCGCTGCTCTCCGTGTTCGGCGGCAAGATCACGACGGCGCGCGCGCTCGCCGAGGATGCCGCCGACCGGCTGGCCGAATTGACGCCGTTCAGCGGCACGGCCTGGACGCGCACGGCCAAGCTCCCCGGCGGCGAACTCGGCATCGGGTTCGACGATTTTCTCGAACGGATCGAAGCCCGCTATCGCTTCCTCGACTGGGAGCATGCGAAACGGATGGCGCGGGCCTATGGCGCGCTGCTGCCCGAAATCCTGGGCGATGCAGAGAATATGTCAGATCTCGGCGAGCATTTCGGCGCCGGATTGACCGAACGCGAAGTCCGCTATCTGATCGACCGGGAATGGGCCAGGACGCCCGAAGACATCCTCTGGCGACGGAGCAAACTAGGGTTGCTGATGAGCGAAGACGAACAGGCGCGCCTCGCGGAATTCATGACCGAGTTCTCCGAAGGAGTTGAAGCATGACGCGCCATATCCTCGCGATCGACCAGGGAACGACGTCCAGCCGGGCGATCCTGTTCGGCGAAAAGGGCCGACCGCTCACAAGTTCCGCACAGGAATTTCCGCAGCATTATCCCCAGGACGGCTGGGTCGAGCATGATCCGGAGGATATCTGGCGCGACACTGTAGCCGCGGTGAAAGCCGTATTGTCCGAGGAAACCGCTGCCATCGGCATCACCAACCAGCGCGAAACGATCGTGCTGTGGGAGCGCGCGACCGGCAAGCCGCTCCACAATGCAATCGTCTGGCAGGACCGGCGCACCGCCGAAACCTGCCGCCGGTTGAAGGCCGACGGCCATGAGCCGATGATCCGCGAGAAAACCGGCCTGCTGCTCGACCCCTATTTCAGCGCGACCAAGCTCGCCTGGCTGCTCGATCATGTCGACGGGGCGCGCGCGGCCGCGGCGCGCGGCGAACTGGCGGCGGGAACGATCGACTCCTTCCTCCTCTGGCGGCTGACCGGCGGCGCGGTCCACGCCACCGACATTACCAACGCCGGGCGGACGATGCTCTGCGATATCCATCGCGGCGAATGGGACGACGAACTGCTCGCACTGTTCGGGATCGATCGCAGCCTTTTGCCCGAAATCGTTGGAAACGCGGAAATTTACGGCGAAACGGATCCGGCGCTGTTCGGCCATGGCATTCCGATCACGGGCATGGCGGGCGACCAGCAGGCGGCGCTGATCGGCCAGGCCTGTTTCAAGCCCGGCATGGTCAAATCCACCTATGGGACCGGCTGCTTCCTGCTGCTCAACACCGGGACGGAAGCGGTGCAATCGAGCAATCGCCTGCTGACCACGCCGGCCTACCGGATCGGCGCGGATATCACCTATGCGCTCGAGGGATCGATCTTCGTCGCGGGCGCGGCGATCAAATGGCTGCGCGACAAGCTCGGCGTGATCCACGAGGCGGGAGAGACGGCGGCGATCGCGCAGGCCGCGCCGGACAATCACGGCGTATATCTGGTGCCGGCCTTTGTCGGCCTCGGCGCGCCACACTGGGAGCCCGATGCGCGCGGCCTGATCACGGGCATGACGCTCGACACCACCGCCGATCACATCGTCCGCGCGACGCTCGAATCGATCGCCTATCAGACCCGCGACCTCGTCGATGCGATGCGCGCCGACGGCGCCGACGATCCGCAGACGCTGCGCATCGACGGCGGCATGGCGCAGAATGACTGGTTCGCGCAATTTCTGAGCGACATCGTCGAAGCGCCCGTCGAACGACCCGAAAGCCACGAGACGACCGCGCTCGGCGCGGCCTATCTGGCCGGCCTCTCGATCGACATCTGGGACGGGCTCGACGATTTGTCAGCGCAATGGGAAGCGGCCGGGCGGTTCGCGCCGACGATGGACGGCGATCAGCGCGACGGCCTGCTGGACGGCTGGCGGCGCGCGCTCAGAAAGACGTTGCCTTAATCTGAAATATCAGTCCGTTATACGTAGCCAACCGTATTCAACCGGTCGGCACGCGCGATAACAGCATCCAGGGAAGGATCGCCCAAGAAAGGACCGCCATGACCCGATACACCAAAGTCGCCATGACGCTGCACTGGATCATCGCGATCCTCGTCATCTCCAATATCGGCCTCGCCGAACTGACCGAGGATCTCTCCCGCGAAGCGCGCGGCCCCTATATGGACGTCCACAAGGCATTCGGCATAACCGTACTGGTCCTGACTCTGTCGCGGATCGCGTGGCGGCTCGGGCACAAGCCGCCGCCGCTTCCCGCCTCGATGCCCGCCTGGCAGACCGCGACGGCGCGGATCAGCCATTTCACCTTCTATCTGCTGCTGCTCGCCCTGCCGTTTTCGGGCTGGTTGTGGATGTCGACCTATCCGGCGCCGATTTCCTGGTTCGGTTTCTTCAACGTTCCCCTCTGGCCGGTGGCCGGACAGGAAGCACTGGGCGAGACGCTGCACGAAGGCCATGAGATCATGGGCAAGGCGATGCTCGCGCTCGTCGTCCTGCACATCCTCGGCGCGTTCAAGCATCTGCTTGTCGACAAGGACGGCGTGTTCGGGCGGATGCTGCCCGGCAGCTAGCTAGAGATTGAGCGGCGTCCACTCCTCGTCCGCATTCAACGGCGCGAAAATCTGGTCGATCAGGTGATCGCTGACGTCTTCCGGCGTCGCCGGATTCCATTGCGGGTCATTGTCCTTGTCGACGATGACGGCGCGCACGCCTTCGAGGAAATCGTGCCGCTGCACGACATGCGCGCCGACCCGGTATTCGACCCGCATCTCGTCGGCGAATTCGGTTTGCTGTGCGCCCTGCCACAGCAAATAGAGCGAAACCTTGCAGGTCTGCGGCGATTTGGTGCGCAGGGTCGCCAATTCCTTCTGCGCCCAGTCCGACCCGTCTTCCTCGAGCGCGGCGAGGATATCCTCATAGCGGTCCGAGGCAAACAGCCGGTCGATCTTTTCCAGATTGCCGGTGATTCGTGCCTCGGGCGGTTCGACCGAGGCGTCTTCGAGAATGGCTTCAATCGATTGCGGGTCTTCGGCCATCTTTACCTTGACCTCTTCCAGCGCTTCAGACGGCAGATAATGCGTCGCCAGGCCCAGCGTCACACACTCCGCCCCGTCGATCCGCGCGCCGGTCAGCGCGAGGAACTGCCCGGCCCGCCCCGGCAGCCGCGACAGATACCAGCCGCCGCCCACATCCGGGAAAAGCCCGATACCGGTTTCGGGCATGGCGAAGCGCGTATGCTCGGTCGCGACGCGATATCTGCACGGCAGCGACAACCCGACCCCGCCGCCCATCGTGATCCCGTCCATGAACGCGACGGTCGGCTTGGCATAGGTGAAGAGCAGATGGTTGAGCCGGTACTCGGTATGGAAGAATTCGCGCGCTTTCACACCGTCCGTCGCCCCGCTCTCTGCCAACATCCGGATATCCCCGCCTGCGCAGAAACCGCGCCCCTCGGCATGATCGATCAGTACCGCTTCGACGGCGAGATCCTCGCGCCAGTCCATCAGCGCGTCAATCGCCGCTCCGCACATGGTAGTGGTCAGCGCGTGAAGCGCTTTGGGGCGATTGAGGCGCAGCCGCGCGGCCTTGCCGTCGATTTGGGTCATCAGTTCTTCGGTCATGCCGAATGCTGGTAACGGTTCGGCGCGTGCCCGTCATCCCATCAATAGGACGAAACGATCAGGAGCCCTCGCCCGGCTGCGGCGTCCACACATATTCAAGCTTCAGCCCGTCCGGATCGGCGAAGAACACCGCGTAATAGTTGTCGCCATAATAGTGATCCGGCGGATCGAGAATCGTGACGCCTGCTTCGACCAGCTTGGCATGCAGCGCATCGATATCGGCCCGGTCCTCCGCCCGCCAGGCGGCATGGTGCAACCCCGGCGCATAGCGGTTATGCGGGACCGATCTGTTGTCCTCAGTCGCCGGGCGGATCCCGACGGACGGGAAAAGCCCCTCGCCCAGGCTCCACTCGGTCGGGCCGTTTTCGGTCCGGCGCGTTTCGCGATAACCCATATGCGTCAGGAACAGCTCATAGACCGGACGGGCCGCTTCGACATCGCTGACCGTGAAATCGATATGATGCCAATCGCCGCGCATATCGCCCTCCTGTTCTGTATATGTTCTTCTCTGCTTCCCCGCCCCGGTTGTCAATGATGCGGCGAGCTGCGTCCCCCTACCCAATCCCCGCAATCTCCCCTAAACTCGGTTTCAAAATGCAACAGAGGATGACGACATGGCCGATGCAGACCCGCAAATCGTGAACAAGGATGCGATGCTCGCCGCGCTCGAAAAGCAGCGCGCGGCCTTTACCGCCGAGCTGCCGGTCAGCGCGGAAACGCGCAAGGACCGGCTGACCCGGGTCGGCGAGCTGCTCGTCGACAATGCCGATGCGCTGTGCGACGCGATGAGCGAGGATTTCGGCCATCGCTCGAAGGACCAGTCGATGATGACCGATGTCGTTTCGGCGCTCGGCGAGGTCAAATATGCGCGCAAGCATGTCGAAAAATGGATGCGGCCCGAAAAGCGCAGCGCGCGCTTCCCGCTCGGCCTGTTCGGCGCGCGCGCGCGGATCGAATATCAGCCGATGGGCGTGATCGGAATCATCGCACCATGGAATTTCCCTGTCCAGCTGACTTTCAGCCCGCTCGCCGATGCCCTGGCCGCCGGCAACCGCGTGATGATCAAGATGAGCGAATTCACGCCGGTCACCAGCGAGCTGGTCGAGAAGCTGATCGGCGACGCCTTCTCGCCCGAAGAGATCGCCGTGTTCAACGGCGGGCCCGAAGTCGGCCAGGCCTTCTCGTCCCTGCCCTTCGATCACCTGCTCTTCACCGGCGCGACGAGCATCGGCAAGCATATCCTGCACGCTGCGGCCGACAGCCTCACGCCGGTCACGCTCGAACTCGGCGGCAAGTCGCCGACCATTTTCGGCGAGAGCGCGGATATCGGGCGCGGGACCAGCCGCGTGGCGATGGGCAAGATGATGAACGCCGGGCAGATCTGCCTTGCGCCCGATTACATGATGGTGCCCGAGGCGAAGGAAGGCGATGTCATCCAGGGTCTGAGCGCCGCTGTGACCGAACAATATCCGACGCTCGACGCCAATGACGACTACACCTCGATCGTCAACGACCGCCATTATGAGCGGCTACAGGGCTATCTGAAGGATGCCGAGGAAAAGGGCGCAGAGTTGGTCGAGGTCAATCCCGGCAACGAGGATTTCAGTGCGTCGAACAAGCGCAAGATGCCGCTCACCATCGTCCGCAACCCGACCGAGGACATGCAGGTGATGCAGGAAGAGATTTTCGGCCCCGTCCTCCCGATCAAGACGTATAAGTCCGTCGATGAAGCGATCGACTATGTGAACGCGCATGATCGCCCGCTCGGGCTTTACTATTTCGGCAGCGACAAGGCCGAGGAGCAGAAGGTCCTGTCGAAAACGATCTCCGGCGGCGCGACGGTCAACGACGTGATCTTCCATGTCGCGATGGAGGAGCTGCCGTTCGGCGGCGTCGGGCCTTCGGGCATGGGCGCCTATACCGGCCATGAAGGCTTCAAGACGTTCAGCCATGCCAAGAGCGTCTACAGCCAGCCCAAGATGGACGTGGCGAAGCTCGGCGGGTTCAAGCCGCCTTACGGCAAGGCGACCAAGGGCACGATCAAGCGCGAGTTGAAGCTTTAACCCCTTCTCCCAAAGGGAGAAGGATACGGAGCCTTATGAGCAGAGCGAATCAGGCCGAGTTGGATGAGGGGCTGTGCGCCACCAGTAAGGCGGAACCCCTCACCCAGCTACGACTAGGCAACAGGTTGCCAAGTCTGCGCAACCCTCTCCCCATGGGAGAGGGATAAAACTACTCGAACTCCAGAATAACGTCGTCGGCCTGGAGGCTGTCGCCCTCGGCCGCCGCGACCGTGCTCACCACACCCGCCTTCTCGGCGCGCAGGATATTTTCCATCTTCATCGCTTCGACGACCGCGAGCGGCTGGCCGGCCTCGACCTTGTCGCCCTCGCCGACATGCAGCGCGGTGATGAGACCCGGCATCGGGCAGAGTAGGAACTTCGAAAGATCGGGCGGTTCCTTCTCGATCATGTGCCGGACGAGATGCGCGAAATGCTTGGGCAACGTGCGCACCTCGTGGCTCGCGCCGCGGGTCGTCACCGTGAAACCGTAGCGGCCCGGCCTGATCTTCACGGTCAGCGCCTCGCCGCCGAACTCCGCCGCGATCATCCGGTCGCCCGGCGCATAGGCCATCGCGAGCTCCATCGCCTCGCCATCGACCGAAACATCGTCGAGATCGACATGGACGTCATGCGCACTGCCGTCGATCTCCACGACCCAGTCGGCCGGCGGCTGCAGCGGACCGTCGAGCTGGCCGGACACCCTTCGCGCCCGGTCGGAATGGGCCACCGCGGCGAAACCGGCGATCGCTGAGAGCCGTTTGAGCAGCGTTTCGTCCGCCGGCGCGCCTTCGAACCCGTCCGGATATTCCTCGGCAATGAAATTGGTCGTGATCTCGCCCGAGCGGAAACGCGGATGCTGCATCAGCGCCGAGAGGAAATCGAGATTGTGGCCGAGACCTTCCAGCTCGAACCTGTCGAGCGCGTCGATCTGCAGGTCGATCGCCGCCTCGCGCGTTTCGGCATAGGTGATGAGCTTGGCGATCATCGGATCGTAGAACATCGAGACCTCGCCGCCCTCGGCGACGCCGTCATCGACCCGGAGGGACGTGGGGATGGATACCGTATCCGTTCGTGTGGAGCGAAGTCGAGACACCGTGTCGAGCTCAGCCGAGACAATTTCGCCATCATGGTCCTCGGCTTCGCTCGGACCAGCCCCTCGACTACGCTCGGGGTAGGCGGAGTTGGCAGCTACCGGCGGATTGTAGCGCACGAGCCGGCCGATCGACGGCAGGAACCCGCGATACGGGTCTTCGGCATAAACGCGGTTCTCGACCGACCAGCCGTTGAGCGTGATATCGCCCTGTTTGAACGGCAGCTTCTCGCCCGCTGCGACGCGGATCATCTGTTCGACCAGATCGACGCCGGTCACATTTTCCGTCACCGGATGCTCGACCTGGAGCCGGGTGTTCATTTCGAGGAAATAGAAGCTCTTGTCCGCGCCCACGATCAGTTCGACCGTCCCGGCGCTGTGATAGTCGACCGCCGCAGCCAGCGCGACAGCCTGTTCGCCCATCGCCTTGCGCATTTCTTCGTCGACGAACGGCGACGGCGCTTCCTCGACGACCTTCTGGTGGCGGCGCTGGATCGAGCATTCGCGCTCACCCAGATAGACGATATTGCCATGCTTGTCGCCGAGCACCTGAATCTCGATATGACGCGGCTGCTCGATGAATTTCTCGATGAAGACGCGATCGTCGCCAAAGCTTGCAAGCCCCTCGCGCTTGGTCGCCTCGAAGCCTTCGCGGACGTCCTGCTCGTTCCAGGCGAGCCGCATCCCCTTGCCGCCGCCGCCGGCGGACGCCTTCATCATCACCGGATAGCCGATCTCGGATGAGATTTTCACCGCATGCTCGGTATCGTCGATCTCGCCGACATGGCCGGGAACGACGCTGACGCCGGCCTTCTTGGCAAGCTTCTTGGATTCGATCTTGTCGCCCATCGCGGCGATCGCGGCGGGCGGCGGGCCGATAAAGGTGATCCCCGCCTCGTCGAGCGCCTTGGCGAAGCTCTCGCGCTCGGAGAGAAATCCATAGCCCGGATGCACGGCCTCGGCGCCGGTTTCCTTGCACGCCGCGATGATCTTGTCGGCCAGCAGATAGCTTTCGGCGGCGGGCGGCGGGCCGATATGCACGGCCTCGTCCGCCATCTCGACATGCGGGCTGCGCGCATCGGCATCCGAATACACCGCGACCGTAGCGATCCCCATCTTCTGGGCGCTGCGGATCACCCGGCACGCAATTTCACCGCGATTGGCGATCAGGATTTTCTTGAACATTATCTCGCTTTCAATCTGTTGTCCTTCTTAATGGACCAGCGAGTCCAGACCGTCCAAGGCACTAGCAGGATCAAGAACAAAAAAGCCATCGTGGATGTGATTACGACGAGTATCATGAGAAACTGATCGTATATTTCGCCGAAGCCCGCAGCCGTCGGCCAGCCGATCAGCAATCTCAGCAAACATATCGCGAAAAATACAGCGAGCCCAGCGGCACATCCTCCGATTGCAATCGCAAACAGTTCATGAGCTGCCATTTTTAGTGATGCGATCCAAACCTTCATGCTATTGATCTTCGATCATCAGATTGCGCAGCTCGGTCGTTCGCTGGCGTGTCATAGTCGTTCGGCAACCATGGTAGAGTAGCGGCTCCGCACTGCCGCCGCGCATATGATAGCTATATGCCGCGCAATGCTCGTCGCGCACGATGATCCAGGCGCGCTGGGCCGCGAGCAAACGCTCCGCGCCGCTCGCCCGGCCATCGTTCAAATCGTCAAAGCTCAAATAGTTGCGCGCATAGACAATCGCCTGTTCCCAGACTTCGTTGAGCTCGGCATCGGCCTGTTCATACTCCCAAGCGGCGCAGGCGTTCATCGGTTGCTGCGGCAGATTGCCATAATCGGCGCAGTTCTCGGCGTTCGGTGTGAACTGCATCATCGCGAAGAGAGCAACGCCGAGCAACGCCTTACTCCGCCGCCATCAGATCGGCCCGCGCCGGCTCTTTGCCTTCCAGCGGCACGAGCCCGAGTTTTTCGAACAGCGCCGCATCGGCATCGTCACCGCGATTGCCGGTGGTGAGCAGCTTGTCGCCGGTGAAGATGCTGTTCGCGCCGGCGAGGAAACACAGCGCCTGCAAGGCCTCGCTCATGCTCTCGCGGCCTGCCGACAGCCGCACCATCGAGCGCGGCATCGTGATCCGCGCGACGGCGACCGTGCGGACGAATTCGAGATCGTCGATCTTCGCCTCGGGCACGTCGTGCAGGATATCGCCCAGCACCGTGCCTTTCACCGGCACGAGCGCGTTGACCGGAACGCTTTCGGGATGCCGCTCGAGCGTCGCCAGCGCATGGAGGAAACCGACCCGATCCGCACGGCTTTCGCCCATGCCGACGATGCCGCCGGAACAGACATTGATCCCGGCCTCGCGAACATTGTCGAGCGTTTCGATCCGCTCCTCGAACGTCCGGGTCGTGATGACCTCTTCATAGCGCTCGGGCGAGGTATCGATATTGTGGTTGTAGTAATCGAGGCCCGCTTCGGCGAGCATATCCGCCTGTTTGGGCGTCAGCATGCCGAGCGTCATGCAGGTCTCGAGGCCCATCTGGCGCACGCCGTTTACGATCTCGACGATCGCCGGCATGTCGCGATCCTTGGGGTTGCGCCACGCCGCGCCCATGCAGAAACGCTGCGATCCCGCATCCTTGGCCTGCGCCGCAGACTGCAGAACCTGGCGCACGTCCATCAGCTTGGTCGCCTCGACGCCGCTATCGGCATGGACGGATTGCGAGCAATAACCGCAATCCTCAGGGCACCCGCCTGTCTTGATGGAGAGGAGCGTGCAGAGCTGCACTTCGCCCGCCGCATGGTTTTCACGATGAACGGTCTGCGCCCGCCACATCAGCTCGTGAAACGGCAGTTCGAAAAGATCGGCGATCTCGTCGCGCGTCCAGTCGGTACGGATTTCGGCTGTCATTTTTTTACTCCGTCATGCTGAACTTGTTTCAGCATCCACTTCTCCTCTTGCACAGGTTCAACAAACTGATGAGTGGACCCTGAAACAAGTTCAGGGTGACGAAAAGGGGAAAATTCGATCTAGCCGTCCCCATGCATAAACATTCCAGAGTAAAACATCAGCATAAGAACGACCACGAGCGAGAACGCTCCGAACAGAATAGCCTTGCTGCCTTTCACTCGGCGGCTTCCTCCAAAGGCGGCAGGTTGTGGCCGAGAAGCTTTAAGACTTCGCCCGCCGCGTCAACCAGATTGGTGCCGGGCCCGAAAATCGCTTTCACCCCCGCTTCGCGCAGGAAATCGTAATCCTGTGCGGGGATCACGCCGCCCGCGATCACCTTGATGTCCGACCGGTCCGCATCCGCCAACTTCTGGATCAGCTCGGGGATCAGCGTCTTGTGACCGGCGGCGAGGCTCGAGGCACCGATCACATCGACATCCTTCTCCACGGCCCATTCCGCCGCTTCGTCGGGCGTCTGGAACAGCGGCCCGCTGACGATCTCGAAGCCCAGGTCCGAGAACGCGCTGGCAACGAGATTGGCGCCGCGGTCGTGCCCGTCCTGCCCCATCTTGGCGACCATCATCCGGGGCTTGCGCCCGAGCCGCCGCTCGACTGCATCGACGCCCTCGCCCGCGCGCAGCCAGCGCGCATCGTCGGCATAGGCGCCGCCGTAAATGCCGCTGACCGGGGTCGGCACGGTATCGTACCGGCCGAAAGCGTCCTCCATCGCGGCGGAGATTTCGCCCAGCGTGCAGCGCGCGCGCGCGCATTCGACCGCCAGCGCCAGCAAGTTGGCATCGCCTTTCGCGCCCTCGGTCATCGCCTTGAGCGCCGCCTCGGCGGCGTCGCCGTCGCGCTCCTTGCGTGTCTGTTCGAGCCGCGCGATCTGGTCCCGCCGAACGCGCGCATTGTCGATATCGAGAATGTCGATCTCGTCTTCCTCGGCAAGCCGGTATTTGTTGACGCCGACGATGACCGTTTCGCCGCGGTCGACCGCCGCCGCCTTGGCCGCCGCGGCCTCCTCGATATGGCGCTTGGGAAGCCCCTCGGCGACGGCCTTGGTCATGCCGCCATGCTCCTCGACTTCCTCGATCAGCGCCCAGGCCTTGTCGGCAAGCTGCTGGGTGAGCTGTTCGACATAATAGGAACCGCCCAGCGGATCGGCGACATGGGTGATGCCGCTTTCCTCCTGGAGGATCAGCTGGGTGTTGCGCGCGATCCGCGCCGAACGGTCGGTGGGTAGCGCCACGGCTTCGTCGAAGGCGTTGGTATGGAGGCTCTGCGTCCCGCCGAGCGTCGCCGCCATCGCCTCGATCGTCGTGCGGACGACATTGTTGTACGGATCCTGCTCGGTAAGGCTCACCCCGCTCGTCTGGCAATGGGTGCGCAGCATTTTCGATTTGGGGTTCTGCGCGCCGAAATCCTCCATGATCGAATACCAGAGCTTGCGCGCCGCGCGCATCTTGGCGATCTCCATGAAGAAATTCATGCCGATGCCCCAGAAGAAGCTGAGGCGCGGCGCGAAACTGTCGACATCCAGGCCCTTCGCCATCGCCGCGCGGACATATTCCATGCCGTCGGCGAGCGTATAGGCGAGTTCCTGCACCGCCGTCGCCCCGGCCTCGTGCATGTGATAGCCGGAAATCGAGATCGAATTGAAACGCGGCATATGCTCGGCGGTATAGGCGATGATGTCGGCAACGATCCGCATCGAGGATTCGGGCGGATAGATATAGGTGTTGCGGACCATGAACTCCTTGAGGATGTCGTTCTGGATGGTCCCGGCGAGCTGCTCCTGCGACACGCCCTGCTCCTCGGCCGCGACGATATAGAAGGCCATCACCGGGATCACCGCGCCGTTCATCGTCATCGAGACCGACATCTGGTCGAGCGGGATCTGGTCGAACAGGATCTTCATGTCGGCCAGCGTATCGATCGCGACCCCCGCCTTGCCGACATCGCCGACGACGCGCGGATGATCGCTGTCGTAACCCCGATGCGTGGCGAGATCGAAGGCGACCGAAAGCCCCTTCTGCCCGGCCGCGAGATTGCGGCGGTAGAAGGCGTTCGATTCCTCGGCTGTCGAAAAGCCCGCATATTGGCGGATCGTCCAGGGACGGCCTGTGTACATCGAGGCATAGGGCCCGCGCGTGAACGGTTCGAAGCCAGGCAGGCCCGGATCGAGCGCATCTTCCGCAGAATAGACAGGCTCGACGGCGATTCCCTCGGGCGTTTCCCAGGTGAGGTCGCGGCCCTTGACTTCCTTGGCCGCGCGCTCCCGCCAGTCGGATTTGGTCGGTTTTTCGGTCATGGCGATCTTCTACCCCTGTGCCCCGCGCATGTCGAAGCCTCCCTGCTCGCAGACCGGTTAGAAGAAAGAATGGGGCTTCGACAAGCTCCACCCGAAAGAATGGGCGCTATTTCCCCGTGAACTGCGCCTTTTCCTTCTTGAGGAAGGCGATGGCGCCGATCTTCGCATCGTCGCTGTTGCCGGCCTCGCGCTGGGCGTTTGCTTCGGCATCGAGCGCGTCGGAATAGCTGCGCTCGAGATTCTGCGTCGCCACGCGCCGCATCAGGCCGAGCGCGAAGGTCGGGCCTTCCGCGAGGCGCTTCGCAAGCACCATCGCCTCGTCGATCAGTGCATCATCCTCGACGCATTTGTAGATCAGCCCCCAATCGGCGGCCTTTTCAGCCGGAATCTTCTCGCCCAGCATCATCATCTCGAAGGCGCGCGCCTTGCCGGCGAGGCGCGGCAGCATCCAGGTCGCGCCGCCATCGGGCACGAGGCCGATATTGACGAAGGCCTGGAGGAAATAGGCCGACTTGCCTGCCAGCACGAAATCCCCGGCCAGCCCGGCCGAACAGCCGACGCCCGCGGCCGGGCCGTTGACCGCGGTGATGAACGGTACCGGCAGGTCGGCGATCTTCCTGATCATCGGGTTGTAATGGCCGTCGAGCGAGGCCTTGGCCGCGTCGCCGCCCAGGCCCTGGGACCGGTCCCGGCTCCCGCCGCCGCCCGCCAGATCGGCGCCCGAGCAGAAGGCCCGCCCCTCGCCGGTCATGACGACCGCGCGAACGCCCCGATCCAGCGCTTCGTCGAGCGCGGCGGAAATCTCGTCGGCCATCGCCGGCGGCATCGCATTGAGGCGCTCGGGCCGGTTCAGCGTGATCGTCGCGATATCATCGGCAACGGCGAGTGTGATCATTTCATAGTCGGCCATGATTGCCTCCCTGGTGGCAAAAGAGTGAGTCGGCGGTTTCCGTTAACGTCAACTCTGTCGGACGCGCGATCTTTGTTCAAGTATCAATTTGGCGAGGGCGGTGCCCGAAGTTGGCGAAAGGGACGCGCATGAGCGGTTTTCGACGTCATTTTGGCGCGAAACGGCGCTTTGGCGCCGCGATCCGCATCATCCGGCGCAACTTTCGGACCCGTTCCGCAACTTTCGACTTTCTTCCATTGCGACTCTGATTGACGATTGCGTCTTTGCGGCAGGGTTCGTCATTGCGAGCGCAGCGAAGCAATCCAGAGCATCGGGAGAGGCGCTTGCGGCCCTGGATTGCCGCGTCGGCCCGAAACAAGTTCGGTCCTCCTTGCAATGACGGACCTTGGCCGAAAGCAATAATTGTCGCCCAATATCGAGAAAACGACCGGCGCCGTCCCTCAATGCTCCGCTTTGGGCGTCTCCATGATCTCGGTCAGCACCCCGCCCATATCCTTGGGATGGACGAAGAAGATCAGGGTGCCGTGCGCGCCGATCCTGGGCTCGCCGAGGACGCGCTTGCCTAGTCGCTCGAACTCCGCCTTGGCCGCATGGATGTCCGGCACCTCGAAACACAGATGATGCTGCCCGCCCTTGGGGTTGGCCTTCAGGAATCCATGAATCGGCGAATCCTCGCCGAGCGGCTCGATCAGCTCGATCTGGCTGTTCGGCGTATCGACGAAACAGACTTTGACGCCTTGGGCCGGCATGTCGAACGGCTCGTGGATCGTGGTCGCGCCCATGATATCGCGCCAGAAGGCGATGCTGTCGGGAATGGACGGCGTTGCGACGCCGACATGGTTGAGGGGGCCGAGTTTCATTTCACGCTTCCTCGTTGATCGTCATGCTGAATCTATTTCAGCATCCACTCCTATTCTCGCACCGCCTTCGCAAGCTGAAAAGTGGATCCTGAAACAAGTTCAGGATGACGTGAGCGGATTTGGCGCCGCCGTCATTGCGAGGAGCGCAGCGACGAAGCAATCCAGAGCGGCGAGGAACATCGCTGGCGGCCCTGGATTGCCGCGTCGCCTGACGGCTCCTCGCAATGACGGTGCCAGGCCAAACTACCGCACCGCCCCCAAGACGCTCTCGGGCACCCGGCCCACCGTGATATGCTTGGGCGCGCGGCCGATATCGAGCCGGGCGACTTCCGCGCGCGCCGCGATATCGATCAGCGACACATCGTCGCTGCGATTGTTGGCGACGACGCAGATCGCGCCGTCCGCGCTCACCGCCGACCAGCTCGGCGCATTGCCGACGGGCACCGTGGCGAGCAGCTCCAGCCCCTCGGTCGCGACCAGCGCCGCATAGTCCGACGCCCGGCCCGCCGCGCACAAAGTCGCGCCGTCCGGCGTTATCACCAGTCCGTGATGCGGCGCCTCGAAATCCCAGTCCTCCTCGCTCACGCCCGCGGCCACCGGCAGGTCGATCCGGTCGACGATCTCGCGCCGCGCGAAATCATAGGTCACGATCGAATGCTCGTTCGAGAGCTGGGCATAGAGCAGGCTCTCGTCGGGCGAGAGCTGGAACGGCCGGATGCCGCGCGGGAAGCGGTGGCGGTCGATCCGCTCGAGGGTCGCCGCGTCATAGACGGTCAGCTGATAGGGCCAGGGATCGTCCGCGTCCTCCGCCGCGCCGCGCGCGGTTTCGTCCTCCTCCTGCATGTCGCCGAGGCTGGCGCTCAAGATCCGGTGATTGTCCGGCGTCGCATGGACGTCGTGCGGCCATACACCGGTGCGGAGGCGCGCGAGCCGCTCCCCGGTCCGCGCGTCGAGCACGTCGAGCCGGTCCGAAATCGTGCCCGACACATAGAGCCGCGATCCATCGGGCGCGATCGCCATATGATCGGCGCGGACGCCCGCGACGCGCGTCCGCCAGCGCAGGATCCCGCTCGCCAGATCGAACGCCGCGACATCGCCGAGATGGCCGCGCGCTACATAGAGCGTACGCCCGTCGGGCGAGAGATCGGTGTCCTGCGCGTAGTTGAGACCGCCACCCCGCTCGATCAGCCGCTGGCCGGCGAGCCCCTGGGTAAAATCGCGGAAGATCGACACGCGGCGGCCGTCGGGCACGATATCGAGTGCGCCGATGACTTCGCGCGCCTCGATATCGACGAGGCTGATCGTTCCGCCGACCGCGTTGGAAACGAAGGCGATTTCCCGGGTCGGCCCTTCCGGCGCCACCGCCACATCGACCGCCTCGGCGCCGACCCGCGATTCCTGCCAGACGCGATAGCCGGCGAAGAGCGCGAAGATGACGAGCGCGACGAGGAGAAGGCGTTTGATCATCGGCGGAACCTCGCTCTTCCTCACATCGTCATGCTGAACTTGGTTCAGCATCCACCCCCTATTCTCGCATTGCCGTCGCAGATTGAAAAGTGGATCCTGAACCAAGTTCAGGATGACGGGAGCGGATTTAGTGAACTCGTCATTGTGAGGAGCCGAAGGCGACGCGGCAATCCAGGGCCGCCAACGATACCGCTCGCTGCTCTGGATTGCTTCGTCGCTCCGCTCCTCGCAATGACGATGCAGTGTCAGGCGATAGCCGCATACAAGTCCCGCCATGTCGGATTGCCGGCCTCGATCAGTGCAAGTTTCTTCTTCCGTGATCCGGCCTTGATCTGCTTCTCGCGCGCGATGGCGGCTTCCATCGTCTCGTGCATCTCGAACCAGACGAGCAGCTTGCAGCCATAGCGTTTGGAAAAGCCGGGAAAGGTGCCTTCCTGTGCTGCCACGCGCGCTGCAGCAGATTGGAGGTGACGCCGGTGTAAACCGCCCCATTCCGCCTGTTCGCCATCATATAAACCGCCGGCTGGCTCACTCAACCCATGCCTCAACCAGTATCGTCATTGCGAGGAGGCCCGAGTTTGTCTCGGGACGACGCGGCAATCCAGAGCGGCTGGCGGTGTCGCTTGCGGGTCTGGATTGCTTCGCTACGCTCGCAATGACGAGGGACGTCAATTCGATCACGCCCTACAACGGAATGTTATCGTGCTTCTTCCAGGGGTTCTCGAGCGTCTTGTTCCGCAGCTTCCGTAGCCCCAGCGCGACCCGGCGCCGGGTCGAATGCGGCATGATGACCTCGTCGATAAAGCCTTTCGCCGCCGCGACGAAAGGATTGGCGAAGCGGTCTTCATATTCTTTTGTTTTTTCGGCGATCTTTTCGGGATCGTCGCGGTCCTTCCTAAAAATGATCTCGACCGCGCCCTTGGCGCCCATCACCGCGATCTCGGCGGTCGGCCAGGCATAGTTGAGATCGCCGCGCAGATGCTTCGACGCCATCACATCATAGGCGCCGCCATAGGCCTTGCGCGTGATCACCGTGATCTTCGGCACCGTCGCCTCGGCATATGCAAACAGAAGCTTCGCGCCATGCTTGATGATGCCGTTATGCTCCTGCCCCACGCCGGGGAGGAAGCCCGGCACGTCGACAAAGGTCACGATCGGGATATCGAAGGCGTCGCAGAAGCGCACGAAGCGCCCGCCCTTTTTCGACGCCGCGATATCGAGACAGCCGGCGAGCACCGTCGGCTGGTTGGCGACGATGCCGACCGTGCGGCCCTCGATCCGGCCGAAGCCGATGATGATGTTCGCCGCATGGGCCGGCTGGAGCTCGAAAAACTCGCCCTCGTCGACCGTTTTCCGGATCAGTTCGTGCATGTCATAGGGCGTCGCCGCGCTCGCCGGGATCAGCGTGTCGAGGCTCGGCTCTTCGCGATCCCAGGCGTCGGCGGTCGGCCGTTCGGGCACCTCTTCGCGATTCGAGGCGGGCAGATAGTCGATGAAATCGCGCGCCGCCATCAGCGCCTCGATATCGTTCTCGAACGCCACGTCCGCGACGCCCGACCTGGTCGTGTGCGTGACCGCCCCGCCCAATTCCTCCTGCGTCACCACTTCGTTGGTGACCGTCTTAACGACGTCGGGTCCGGTCACGAACATGTAGGACGAATCCTTCACCATGAAGATGAAGTCGGTCATTGCCGGGCTGTACACCGCGCCGCCCGCGCACGGGCCCATGATGAGGCTGAGCTGCGGCACGACGCCCGAGGCGAGCACGTTGCGCTGGAACACCTCGGCATAGCCGCCGAGCGACGCCACGCCTTCCTGGATGCGCGCGCCGCCGGAGTCGTTGAGGCCGATCACCGGCGCGCCGACCTTCATCGCGGTGTCCATCACCTTGCAGATCTTCTCGGCATGCCGCTCGCTGAGCGAACCGCCGAACACGGTGAAATCCTGGCTGAAGGCGTAAACGAGCCGGCCGTTGATCGTGCCCGATCCGGTGACGACGCCGTCGCCGGGCACGATCTGGTCCTGCATGTCGAAATCGACGCAATTATGCTCGACGAACATGTCGAGCTCCTCGAACGAGCCTTCGTCGAACAGGATCTCGAGCCGCTCGCGCGCGGTCAGCTTGCCCTTGGCGTGCTGTCCGTCGATGCGTTTCTGGCCGCCGCCCATACGGGCGGCTTCGCGCCGGCGTTCAAGATCTTCGATAACGTCCTGCATAACTCTCCCCTTTTGCGCGTCAGAAAGAAGAGGATGCCTGCATTGTCAATGCTATCCCTATCCTTGCGGCAAAGCCCGTCATGGCGGGGACCCCGGACTTGATCCGGGGGACGAAGCAATCCGGAGCGGCTGGCGATATCGCTCATGGCCCTGGATTGCCGCGGGCCTTCGGCCCCCCGCAATGACGAATGGCGGCGTCCGGTCTCCCCCTCGTTCGAGAGAGGCGGTAAATGTCAATCCGTGGAACTGGCTTCGAGGAACTTGATAATGCCGGAAAAATCCTTCTTCTCGCCGCCATGCTTGACGAACTGCTCGTACATGGCGCGCGCCTTGGCGCCCATCGGGGTGCGCATCCCGGCCTCGTCGGCGGCCTCCATGGCGAGCTTGAGGTCCTTGAGCATCAGCGGCGCGGCGAACCCGCCTTCATAATCGTGATCGGCCGGGCTTTCGGGCCCGACGCCGGGGACCGGGCAATAGCTCGTCATCGACCAGCTCTGGCCCGAGGCCTTGCTCGAAATGTCGAAGAAGGTCTGCGGATCGAGGCCCAGCGACTGGGCGAGGTTGAAGGTTTCGCAGGTCGCGATCATCGTCGCGCCCAAGAGCATATTGTTGCAGATCTTGGCCGCCTGCCCCGCCCCGGCCTCGCCGGCATGGATGACGGCCTTGCCCATGTCCTCGAGAATCGGCCGGGCGCGTTCGAACGCGGTTTCACGGCCACCGACCATGAAGGTCAGTGTGCCGCCGGACGCCGCGGCGATCCCGCCCGAAACCGGCGCATCGACCATCAGCAGCCCCTTGCCCGCCGCCATTTCGGCGACGTCGCGCGCGGTCGCGACGTCGATCGTCGAACAATCGAGCAGCAGCGTGCCGGGGTCGGCATTGTCGAACACATCGTCGACATAGACGGCTTTGACGTGCTTGCCGGCGGGCAGCATGGTGACGACGGCCTCGGCGCCCTTCACCGCGTCCGCGCCGGATCCGGCGACCCGGCAGCCATTGGCCTTGGCGGCCTCCAGCGCCTCCTCCGAAATATCGAAGGCGGCGACGTCATGCCCGGCCTTGGCGAGGTTCGCGGCCATCCCGCTCCCCATATGGCCGAGCCCGATAAAGGCGATTGTGGTCATTGGATTAACCCCTTCAATGATTCGTCATGCTGGACTTGTTTCAGCATCCACCCGTCTTCGTGCGACTTCGCTGGCACTTTTCTCGCTCGTTTTCCAGCACGGCCTGTCCGCACCGGACAATCGGCCACCCAGCCCAAAAGTGGATTCTGAAACAAGTCCAGAATGACGATAATATTTCACTTACCCGTCCAATTGGCCTCGCGCTTCTCGACAAAGGCGGCCATGCCTTCCTTCTGGTCCTCCGAGCCGAACAGGCCGTGGAACAGGCGGCGCTCGAAGGCGATGCCCTGGGCGAGCGTGGTTTCGAAAGCGGCGTTGACCATCTCCTTGGTCGCCATCGCCGCGAGCGGACCCATCCCGGCGATCGTCTCGGCGGTCTTCACGGCTTCGTCCGCCAGATCGTCCGCCGGAACGACTTTCGCGACGAGCCCCAGCCCTTCGGCCTCTTCCGCGTCCATCATCCGGCCGGTCAGGCACATTTCCATCGTCTTGGCCTTGCCGATCGCGCGCGCCATGCGCTGCGAGCCGCCCATGCCGGGCGTCACTCCCAATTTGATCTCGGGCTGGCCGAACTTGGCGCTGTCCGCCGCGATGATGAAATCGGCCATCATCGCGACCTCGCAGCCGCCGCCCAGCGCATAGCCGGCCACCGCGGCGATCCACGGCTTGCGGGTCTGCGTCACCCGCTCCCAGCCGCCGAAATGGTTGGCGCCGTACATGTCGGCGAAGCTCTGGTCCGACATCTCCTTGATGTCCGCGCCCGCCGCGAACGCCTTTTCGCTGCCGGTGAGCACCGCGCAGCGCTGGCTGTCGTCCGCGTCGAAGGCGGCAAAGGCGTCGATCGCCTCGTCGAGCACCTGATTGTTGAGCGCGTTCAGCGCCTTGGGGCGATTGAGCGTGATCAGCGTGACGGCGCCGCGCTGTTCGACGAGGATGGTTTCGTATTCCATAGATATCACCTGCTAAATTAACCCGTTAGTGTCGAGCGGCGGTTCGAGCGAAGCCGAGAACCAAAGTCGAGACATCGTCCCGGGCGGCCCGTGTCTCGACTACGCTCGACACCAACGGCGTGTTCAATTCCAAGACAATTTACTGCCGCAGCATGTCGCGCGAGACGATCATGCGCATGATCTGGTTCGTGCCTTCCAAAATCGAATGGACGCGCAGATCGCGCCAGAAGCGTTCGATCGGATAATCCTGCAGATAGCCATAGCCGCCGAACAGCTGCAGCGCATCGTTGACGATCTTGCTGCCGTTATCGGTCGCCAGCCGCTTGGCCATCGCGGCGAACCGCGTCTTGTCCGGCGATCCCGCCGTCACCTTGGCCGCCGCTGTGTACAGCAGCATGCGCGCCGCCTGGAGATCGGTTTCCATATCGGCGAGCATGAACTGGGTGTTTTGGAAATCGGCGATCGCCTGTCCGAACTGCTTGCGCTCCTTGGTGTAGCCCACCGCCTCGTCGAGGCACCGCTGCGCGCCGCCGAGCGAACAGGCGCCGATATTGAGCCGCCCGCCATCGAGCCCCATCATCGCGATGCGGAAGCCTTCCCCCTCGTCGCCCACACGGTTTTCCACAGGAACGCGCACATTGTCGAAATTGACCTGCGCGGTCGGCTGCGAATGCCAGCCCAGCTTCTTCTCGAACGCGCCGAAGGAAACGCCCTCCATCTCCTTCTCGATCACGAGGCAGGAAATGCCCTTGGGCCCGTCTTCGCCGGTGCGGACCATGCAGACATAGATCCCGTTCTCGCCGCCGCCCGAGATAAAGGCTTTCGAGCCCGACACGACATAATCGTCGCCGTCGCGCACGGCCTTGGTCTTGAGCGCGGCGGCGTCGGACCCCGAACCCGGTTCGGTCAGGCAATAGCTGGCGACGCGCTCGCAGGTCACGAGCCGGGGCAGATATTTCTCTTTCACCGCGTCGGCGCCGAACGTGTCGACCATCCAGCTCGCCATATTGTGGATCGAAATGAAGGCGCTGGTCGAGGGGCAGCCATAGGCCATCGCCTCCATGATCAGCGCCGCCTCGAGCCGGCCGAGCCCGATCCCGCCCGATTCCTCGGACACGTAGATCGCGCCGAAGCCGAGTTCGGCAGCCTTGCCGATCGTATCGCGCGGGAAGATATGCTTCTCGTCCCATTCAGCGGCGTGCGGGGTGATCTCGTCGGCGGTGAATTTCTGCGCCATCTCCTGGATCTGGCGCTGTTCGTCGGTCAGGTCGAATTGTGTCATGCGCGCCCCTTAGCACCGGCCAAGCCGCCCGCGCCAGTATCCTGTTGCCCGTCCCGGGCGAACTCTCTAAAATGGTACGGAACGAACGATACAGCTGTCGGCAGGAGTAAGACCCGTGAGGACATTTGGCGCGATCATCATGCTGCTAGCGTTGTCCGCGTGCAGCCGGCATGTCGACTGGACCTATCTCGACTGGAACGGGCTGGCGGTCGATGTCTGCGAGGATGTCGACAGCTGCGAGGTCGAGGATGCGCGCGACTATCAGGGCGCGCCGCACGAACAGGCGATGCGCGAACCGCGCTAGCCGCCAGCGAAGGCATATGGCTGTTCGTCATTGCGAGCGCAGCGAAGCAATCCAGAGCGGCTGGCGACGGCCTTGGCGGCTCTGGATTGCTTCGTCGCTGCGCTCCTCGCAATGACGAGTGGTGAACTAACGGGTCGCGATCACGGCTTCCGCCTCTATCTCCACCTTCCATTCGGGGCGCAGCAGCTCGGCGACGACGACCATCGTCGCGGCGGGCCGGATATCGCCAAACAACTCGCCATGGACCGCGCCGATCGCATCGCCGTCCACCGCATCGGTCACGAACATGCGCGTGCGCACGACATCGGCCATGCTGCCACCCAGCTCGCCGATCGCCGCCTCGATGATCGCGAAACAGCGCCGCGCCTGTGCAGCCGCATCGCCCGGCGTCGAGCTGCCATCGGCTTCGATCGGGCCGGTGCCGGAGACGAGGATACGGTTGCCGGTGCGGATGGCGCGGGAGAAGCCGAACGCCTTTTCGAAGGGGGAAGCGGAACCGGTGTGCTGCCTGCCGGAATCAGACCCGGTGTGCTGCCTGCCGGAATCAGACATGGATGTCGCCTTTCGATGAACAGTGAGTCCCCTGGCGAACGCGGCGTCTCGCCGATTCCGCCGTTCGGGCAAAGACCATAGCCTATTCTACATCCGCTCGAAATGCTCGACGGCGCAGCTCGCTATCAGATGCTCCATGCCCGCGGGTATATGCGCTTCGTGCCAGGCACTGCCGAGCGCATCCTGCAATGCCTGGAGCGACGTCCATTCGGAGACCATCACATAATCGTCGGGCGTCCACTGCGTCGGTCTGCCGATGGACACCGATTCCATGCCTTGGCAGGATTCCATGAACGGGACGGAGACGGTCCGGTATTTCTCCTCGAACTCGTCTTCCAATCCGATTTTGATGCACGCCCGGAAAATACGGATGATCATACCAGTCTCCTATTTGGATCGAGAGCCGGGCCCTATTTCGAGGCATCCGCCGGCATCTGGCTCCCGACCTCGGCATCGATTGCCTCTTCGTCCACTATTTCCCGTGTCATGCGGAAGTCGCCAGCAATATCTTCGAGCGACCACCGCCCCTCGATCTGCCGACCATCGGAGGATAGCGTGCCGTCATAGTCCACGCGATGAGCTGCGTCGCTTGCACCGTCATAGGTCTTCGCGAAGCTCACGGATCGCCCCCGCCGCCCGCCATTTACAAAGGCGTTCAATTCTGTCGAGGAGAGACCGATAGCGTTCGGCTCGCTGATGGTTCCGTTCAGAGCGCCATTGTCCTCGGTCAGGACAGCGAGGAACGATACCGGGCTGCCCATCCAGCTATGATCGTAACCGAATTGGCCGATCCAGAAACCGGACAAATTCAGCCTGTTCATGCTCCCTACCCCATCGTCGGGATCACGAACGCATTGCTGCCGTCGCCGCCGCCATCGGGCCAGCGCTGGGTGATCGTCTTGATCTTGGTCCAGAATTTGACGCCTTCCATGCCGTGCTGGTTGGTGTCGCCGAAACCCGAGCGTTTCCAGCCGCCAAAGGTGTGATAGGCGACGGGCACCGGGATCGGAACGTTGATGCCGACCATCCCGACATTGACCCGGTGCGCGAATTCGCGGGCGGCATGGCCGTTGCGCGTGAAGATCGCGACGCCGTTGCCATATTGATGCTTCGAAGGCAGTTCGAGCGCTTCCTCGAAGGTCTTGGCGCGCACCATCTGGAGAACGGGGCCGAAAATCTCTTCCTTGTAGCTCTCCATGCCCGGCTTCACATGATCGAACAGCGACGGACCGATGAAAAAGCCGTTTTCATGGCCTTGGAGGCTGAAACCGCGGCCGTCGACGACCAGCTCGGCGCCCTCGTCGACGCCGGTCTGGATCCAGTTTTCGACCCGCTGCTTGTGCTCGGCGGTCACGACGGGGCCGTAATGCGCCTCGCCGTCAGTGGAGACGCCGACGCGCAGGGCGTCGATCGCCGGGATCATCTTCTCGCGCAACCTGTCCGCCGTCTCGTCGCCGACCGGTACGACCACGGGCAGCGCCATGCAGCGCTCGCCGGCGCTGCCAAACGCCGCGCCCGCCAGATCGTTGACCACCTGGTCGAGATCGGCGTCGGGCATGACGATGCCGTGATTCTTCGCGCCGCCCATCGCTTGGACCCGCTTGCCGTTCTCGGTTCCGCGCTGATAGACATAATGGGCGATATCGGTCGAGCCGACAAAGCTCACCGCCTTGATATCGTCATGGTCGAGGATCGCGTCCACCATCTGCTTGTCGCCATGGACGACCTGGAGGATGCCGTCGGGCAGGCCTGCTTCCTTCATCAGTTCGGCGAGCCGCACAGGAACGCTCGGATCGCGCTCGGACGGCTTGAGGATAAAGGCGTTGCCGCAGGCGATGGCCACGCCGAACATCCACATCGGGATCATCGCGGGGAAGTTGAACGGCGTGATGCCGGCCACGATGCCGAGCGGCTGGCGCATCGAATAGACGTCGATACCGGGGCCGGCGCCCTGCGTATATTCGCCCTTCAGTGCATGCGGGATGCCGCAGGCAAACTCGATCACGTCTAATCCGCGCTGCACGTCGCCGGCGGCGTCCGCGACAACCTTGCCATGCTCGGACGACAGCAGCTCGGCCAGCTCGTCCATATGCGCCTCGACCAGCGCCTTGAACGCGAACATGACGCGCGCGCGTTTTTGCGGGTTGGTCGCCGCCCAGGCCGGCTGCGCGGCGTTGGCTGCGTCGACCGCCTTCTGCAACTCGTCGGCCGTGCCGAGCGAAACCTTCGCCTGCACTTCGCCGGTGTTCGGGTCCCAAATGTCATGCTGGCGCGATCCGCCGCCGGCTGCATTGCCACCAATGAAATGCTCCACCGTGCGCATTGCTTTCCTCCAATTTCCAAATACAAGTTGCCGCACGCCATAAACCGCAAAAGCGGGCAACGCCATGCTGTCTATATTGACGGTGGCTAAGTTTTATTTGGACGCAGCGGACCCGGGGGCGGGACGCATGCGCCGGAGGATTGGGGACGAGGATGCATGAACCACATGACGCGGAAACGCTGAACGAACTCGCCGATTACTGGGCGGACAGGAAGCCCGATCATATCGGCTATCGGTTCGAGGGGCGGGAAACCACCTTCGCCGAGTTCCGCGACACGACCGTCCGCCTGTCCCGCGCCTTGCGCGCGGCCGGCATCGGCAAGGGCGACCGGATCGCCTGGATCGGCAAGAACAGCGACCGCTATTTCGCGCTCCTCTTCGGCGCGGCGCGCGCCGGGGCGGTGACGGTGCCGATCGGCTGGCGGCTCGCGCCGAAGGAGATGGCCTTCATCCTCGAGGATTCGGGCGCAGTGGCGCTGGTTGCGTCGCCCGAATTCGCCGAACTCGCGCAGGAGCTGGCCGCCGACATCCCGGCGATCCAGTGGGTGCTGGCCAGCGAACCGGGCTGCGGCATCGACAGCCCCGAAGATTTCATGGAGAAATATGGCGACGCACCCGAACTCGAGGAGCTGCCCAAGGGGAGCGATCCGCTGGTTCAGCTCTACACGTCCGGCACGACCGGCAATCCCAAGGGCGTGGTGCTGACCCAGGGCAATTTCCTCAAGAACAGCGACGGAAACCGGCCCGAAATCCCGCATTGGGATGTCTGGGGCGAGGACGAAGCCGGGCTGCAGGTCATGCCGGTCGCGCATATCGCGGGCACCGGCTATGGCATCGCGCCGCTCAATCGCGGCGTGTCCTGCAATATCGTCGCCGAGTTCAACCCGGGCGAGATCCTCGACCTTATTCACAACAGGCATCTGACCCGCTTCTTCCTCGTGCCGGCGGCGCTGCAGATGCTGATCACCGATCCCAAGGCCGCCGAGACGGACACGAGCGGCGTCGTCCAGATCAACTACGGCGCTTCGCCCATGCCGCTCCAGTTGCTGCGCGATTGCATGAAGGCCTTTCCGAACGCGGGCTTCTGCCAGTTTTACGGGATGACCGAGACGACGGGAACGATCGTCGTGCTGCCGCCCGAGGATCACGATCCGGAGGGCAATGAGCGGATGCGCTCGGCCGGCAAGCCGCTGCCGGGCATCGAAGTGAAGATCGTCGACGAGAATGGCGAGGAGGTCGGCGTGCGCGAGGTCGGGGAAATCTGCACCCGCTCCAACGCCAATATGGCCCATTATTTCAAGCAGCCGGACAAGACCGCCGAAACGGTCGACGATGATGGCTGGCTCAGGACCGGCGACGCCGCCTATCGCGACGAGGACGGCTATATCTACATCCACGACCGGATGAAGGACATGATCATCACCGGCGGCGAAAATGTCTATCCGGCCGAGGTCGAGAATGCGCTGTACGAGCATCCGCATGTCTCGGAAGCCGCGGTGATCGGCATCCCCGACGAGAAATGGGGCGAAGCGGTAAAGGCGATTGTCGTACCCAAGCCGAACCAGGAGGTCGACGAGGCGCATGTCATCAGCTTCGTGCGGGAGCGGATCGCGGGCTTCAAGACGCCCAAATCGGTCGATGTGATCGCCGAGATGCCGCGCAACGCGAGCGGCAAGATCTTGCGAAAGGATTTGCGCGCACCCTATTGGGAGGGCAAGGATCGGCAGGTGAACTGACATCCCGGATGATGCGGCCATCCGACCAAAACACCCGCTCGGGCTGAGCCTGTCGAAGCCCTGCCCTTTCCTCAAAACCGTTGAAAGAAAAGAACAACCCTTCGACAAGCTCAGGGCCAACGGAATTGAATTACTCGAAAGGTAAGATTTGCAACGCGAAACCCATCTCGAGCTGATGATCGACCTGGCGCTGAAAGCCGGAGCCGCGATCGACGCGGTCTACCGGACCGATTTCGACGCCGAGGACAAGGGCGACGGTTCGCCGGTAACCGCCGCCGACACAGAAGCCGAGGCGATCATCGAGGCGGGGCTCAGGGCGGCCCAGCCCGATATCCCGATCCTCGCCGAAGAAGCGGCGTCGGAGGGCCGCATCCCGGAATTGGGCGATCGTTTCTTCCTCGTCGATCCGCTCGACGGGACGCGCGAATTCGTTTCGCGCAACGGCGAGTTCACGGTCAATATCGCGCTGATCGACCATGGCCGGCCGATCTCCGGCGTCGTCTACGCACCGGCGATCGACAAGCTCTATCATGGCGCGATGGGCGAAGGCGCCTTCTACCAGGAGGTCGCCCCCGGCCAGGCGCGCGCGGATGCCGAACATCCGCACGAGATCGAAGCGCGTTCCTCCTTCCACAAGAATCTCACCGCCGTGGCGAGCCGCAGCCATCGCTCGCCCGAAACCGACGCGCTGCTCGAACGGATCGGCGTCAAGGAATGCACGCCCGCCGGCTCCAGCCTCAAATTCTGTCTGCTCGCCCAAGGCTCGGCCGACGTCTATCCGCGCCTCGGCCGGACGATGGAATGGGACACGGGCGCCGGCCAGGCCGTGCTCGAAGCGGCCGGCGGACGCGTCGATATCCTCGAAGGGCAGAACGAGGCGGGACCGTTGACCTATGGCAAGAAGGACCGCGGCTTCGACAACCCCCATTTCATCGCCTGGGGAAGATGATTTCTTTATCAGACTCGACCTGTCGGTCGAGCGCCGCACCGGCCCGCACCCCCTCCCGGCCTCACACAGGGTACACTTATTGGGAGGCCGGGAGGGGGTGCGGGCCGGTGCGGCGATTTCCCGCTAGGGAAATTCTGACAAACCTAAACCAAATCAAAACTCCGGATCGTCAAACCAGCGCGACAGGTCGGGCATGTCCGAACTGACCGTATTCGGATAATCGGCCGGGCGCTTCTCCAGGAACGACACCACGCCTTCCTTCGCGTCCTCCTGCCGTCCGCGATACCAGATTGCCCGGCTGTCCATCCGATGTGCCTCGATCGGATGCGCCGCGCCCAGCATCCGCCACAGCATCTGCCGCGTCATCGCGATCGACACCGGCGCGCTCTCCGCCGTCATCTCGGTCGCCAGAGCGCGGGCCGCGGGGATCAGCTCGTCCGGCTTGTGGATCGCCTGTACCAGCCCGCCGGCCTTGGCCTCTTCGGCCCCGAACACATCGCCCTTGTAACACCATTGCAGCGCCTGACTGATCCCGACGAGCCGCGGCAGGAACCAGCTCGACGCCGCCTCGGGGACGATCCCGCGCCGCGCAAAGACAAAGCCGAACCGCGCATGATCGGCGGCGAGACGCACATCCATCGGCAGGGTCATCGTCGAACCAACGCCGACCGCCGCGCCGTTGATCGCGCCGATCACCGGCTTCTTGCAGTTGAAGATGCGCAGAGTGAGCTGCCCGCCCCCGTCGCGCGCGCCGCGATGGTTCCAGTCGACGCTGCCATCTTCCTGCATCGGCGTATCGCGGTCGAGCCGCTTATCGTAATCGAACGTGTCGCCGCCGGACGACAGATCGGCCCCGGCGCAAAAGGCGCGATCGCCTTGGCCCGTCACGATCACCGCGCGGACATCGTCATCCGCATCGGCCTCGTCGAACGCGGCGATCATCTCGTGCATCATCCGCTCGGTGAACGCGTTCATTTTTTCGGGCCGGTCGAGCGTGATCGTGAAAATGCCGTCCGAAAGATCGGTCAGGATGGTTTGATAATCGGCCATGGGGCTCTCCTCTTGCCGACCAGCTTCCGCCAGCTTGACGTAAAGGTCAACCGTCGGGCGCGGAGTCCAATCCCAAACCGACGGCCAGATCGACCCAATTCGGATTTTCGGACTCGATCAGGTTCATCTTCCATTCGCGATGCCAGTTCTTGAGTTGCTTTTCGCGCGCGATGGCGTGTTCCATGTCGTCGAACATCTCGAAACGGACGAGGCGGGCTATTCGATAACGCGAGGCATGGCCTTTCGAGAGCCCATTGCGATGCTGATGGAGCCGCTTCAACAAGTTCGAAGTGACGCCGATGTATAATGCGCCGTTAAACTGTTTGGCGAGAATATAGACGCAGGGTTTGCGTTCCATGCGCCGAGCTTAGCACAACCACAAACCGTCATGCTGAACTTGTTTCAGCATCCACTCTTCAGTTTGCGACGATTATCCCAGCTGGTTGGTGGACCCTGAAACAAGTTCAGGGTGACGAAAGCCTATTCCTCACTCGCCTCGATCTGCACGAGCACGGCGCCTTCGGACACCTGCCCGCCTTCTTCGGCGTTCAGCTCGGCCACCGTCCCGTCGAACGGCGCGACCAGGCTGTGCTCCATTTTCATCGCTTCGAGCGTGAGCAGTTTCTGCCCAGCCGTCACGCTGTCTCCGGCGCCGACCGAAACGGCGATAATCTTGCCGGGCATGGGGGACAGGATCGCGCCGTCCGCGGCAGCACCGACAGCCGAGCCGCTGGCAGGTCGGGGACGAACTTCGTATGAAAACCCGTTCGAAAAGGCGATGGCCCCTCGCCCGTCCATGACGAAGGGCTTCTCGCCAGTGAAGTCGCCGATCGAAGCATTATCAGGAAAACTAACGGTAGTTTGCTCGCCATCAACCCAAAGGACAACATTGCGCTCGCGGTCTCTGTTCAATCGAAACCCGGCAATCTCAAGATCGGCATCGTAACCAGATGGCCCCGGCCACCCCCAATCGGCGCTCATCCAAAGTGCGACGCCGCCGAGAATGTCGTGGTCGATGTCAGGTTTTTCGAAAACGTCCTGCTCTAGCGATCCGATGAAACCGGTTGTGATGTCGCCTGACCGAAACGCCTCGTGTTCGAGCAGGTTCGCCAAAAAACCAGCGTTTGTCCTGACTGGGTGAACGCGTATGGATCGGCACGCCTCAGCCAAATGATCGATCGCTTCTTCCCGGCTATCTGCTTGTTCGATCAGCTTCGCGATCATGGGGTCATAATGTGGCGAGATCGAGTCGCCTTCCTCCACCCCGCTATCCTGCCGGTCATTGTGGAAATAGCCCAGTTTCCCGCCAAAGTAGCTGAATATTTCCAACTTGCCCGTACTCGGCAAGAACCCGCTCGCCGGGTCCTCCGCATACAACCGCGCTTCCATCGCCCAGCCGTCAATCGACAGCTCGTCCTGTTTCTTCAGCAGCTCCTCGCCGCTCGCCACGCGCAGCTGCCACTCGACCAGATCCTGCCCGGTGATCTCCTCGGTCACCGGATGCTCGACCTGCAGCCGCGTGTTCATTTCCATGAACCAGATGCGGTCGGCACGCAGGCCGTTCGAGGCGTCGGCGATGAATTCGATCGTGCCCGCGCCTTCATAATCGACCGCCTTGGCGGCGCGCACGGCGGCGGCGCAGACTTGTTCGCGCGTCGCTTCGTCCATGCCCGGCGCGGGGGCTTCCTCGATCACCTTCTGATGGCGGCGCTGGAGCGAGCAATCGCGTTCGAACAGATGGACGACATTGCCTTGGGAATCGCCGAAGACCTGCACCTCGATATGGCGCGGGCTCTCGATCCATTTTTCCAAGAGCACGATATCGTTGCCGAACGCGGCCTTGGCCTCGCGGCGACAGGATTGCAGCGCATCCGAAAAATCCTCGGCGGCCTCGACCTTGCGCATCCCCTTGCCACCCCCGCCCGCAACGGCCTTGATCAGGACCGGATAGCCGATCTGCTCGGCCTGTTCGGCCAGGAAATCGACGTCCTGGTTCTCGCCCAGATAGCCGGGCGTGGTCGGCACGCCCGCTTCGTCCATCAGCGTCTTCGCCGCATCCTTGAGGCCCATGGCGCGGATGCTCTCCGGCTTCGGCCCGACCCAGAGCAGGCTCGCGTCCAGAACGGCCTGCGCAAAATCGGCATTCTCCGAGAGAAATCCGTACCCCGGATGAATCGCCTCGGCGCCCGTCTCCTTCGCCGCCGCGATAATCTTCTCGCCGACCAGATAACTCTCCGCCGCCGGCGACGGGCCTATGTGAACGGCTTCATCCGCCTCGCGCACATGCAGCGCCTTGGCATCGGCATCCGAATAGACGGCAACGGTGCGGATACCGAGTGCCCGCGCGGTACGGATGATCCGGCAGGCAATTTCGCCGCGATTGGCGATGAGGAGAGATTGGATCACGACAAATCCTCCCCGGTACGGATCGACGGGTCGGATCGTCCTCCGGACGACCCTTGACCATGCGGGGCATGGTCAACCCGCCGATGGGGACCAGCCGCGGGCTGGTGGAGGGGTCCTCCCTCACCACATCGCGCAACGATTCCCTCGATCACACCCTCCAAATTGCCCAAAACATCCCGAGCCGATATCCGCATCGTCCGATATCCCTGTTCCGCCAACGCCGCATCGCGTACTTCATCCCTTTCCGGCCGATCGCCCATGCCATGCGCCTCGCCATCAATCTCGATCACCAGCCGCGCCGCCATACAAACGAAATCTCCCACATACGGCCCGATGGGATGCTGCCTGCGAAATTTGAAACCGCCCGGTCGCTCGCGCAGCTCGCGCCACAACAGCACCTCGGGCAGCGACATGTCCTTGCGCAGGTTACGCGCCCTGCGCACCGTATTGCGCGGCGCGTGCAAGGTCTGATGCACGCGCTTCACGAAATCTTCCCCGGCACGGGGAGGTGGCAGTGCGAAGCACCGACGGAGAGCTCGCCCCTACCGAAACGGGCGACCCCTCCACCGCCTTCGGCGGTTCCCCTCCCCGTGCCGGGGAGGATTTTGGATGCGCGCATCGCCATCATCACATCCTGAACACGCCGAACGCGGGCCGCTCGGCAATCGGCGCTTCCAGCGTAGCGGAGAAAGCCAGCCCCAGCACGTCGCGTGTCTGCGCCGGATCGATAATGCCGTCGTCCCAGAGCCTAGCCGTCGCGTGCCAGGGGTTGCCTTCGTCTTCGTAGGTTTGCCGGATCGGGGCCTTGAAGGCTTCGGTCTCTTCCTCGCTCCATTTATCCGCATCGCGGTGGACGGTGGCGAGGACGCTGGCGGCCTGTTCGCCGCCCATCACGCTGATCCGGCTGTTCGGCCAGGTAAAGAGGAAACGCGGGCTATAGGCGCGCCCCGCCATGCCGTAATTGCCCGCGCCGAAGCTGCCGCCGATCAGCAGCGTGATTTTGGGGACGGTCGCGGTGGCGACCGCCGTCACCAGCTTCGCGCCATGCTTGGCGATGCCCTCGGCCTCGTATTTCCCGCCGACCATGAAGCCCGAGATATTCTGCAAGAACAGCAGCGGGATGCGGCGCTGGCAGGCGAGCTCGATGAAATGCGCGCCCTTTTGCGCGCTCTCGCTGAACAGCACGCCGTTATTGGCGAGGATCGCGACGGGCATCCCCCAGATATGCGCAAAGCCGCAGACCAGCGTCGAACCGTACAGCGCCTTGAACTCGTGAAACTCGCTACCGTCGACGATCCGCGCGATGATCTCGTGGACGTCATAGGGCGCGCGAACATCGTCGGGGACGATGCCGTACAGTTCCTCCGCATCGAATTTGGGAGCGCGCGGTTCGACCAGCTTCACGCCCGGATCGTGCGGCGCGTTCAGGGTCGAGACGATATCGCGAACGATGGTCAGCGCATGTTCGTCATTCTCGGCGACATGATCGACGACGCCCGATTTGCGGCCATGGAGATCGCCGCCGCCCAGATCCTCCGCGCTGATCTCCTCGCCCGTTGCCGCTTTGACGAGTGGCGGGCCCGCGAGGAAGATCGTGCCCTGCTCGCGGACGATCACCGTTTCGTCGGACATCGCCGGGACATACGCCCCGCCCGCCGTGCAGCTGCCCATGACGCAGGCGATCTGCGGGATGCCGAGCGCGGACATGTTGGCCTGATTGAAGAAGATGCGCCCGAAATGGTCGCGGTCGGGAAACACCTCGGCCTGGTGCGGCAGGTTCGCGCCGCCGCTATCGACGAGATAGATGCACGGCAGCCGGTTCTGCTCGGCAATCTCCTGCGCGCGCAGATGCTTCTTCACCGTCATCGGGTAGTAAGTGCCGCCCTTCACCGTCGCATCGTTACAAAGGATCATGCACTGGCGACCCGAAACCCGGCCGATCCCCGCGATCATCCCGGCGCCGGGCACCTCGCCGCCATACATGTCGCAGGCGGCCAACTGGCCGATCTCGAGAAAAGGCGAACCCGGATCGAGCAGCCGCTCGACGCGATCGCGCGGAAGCAGCTTGCCGCGCGAGACATGCCGCTCGCGCCGCTTCTCGGACCCGCCCAGCGCCGCCTTCGCGACATCGGCGCGCAGCGCGTCGACGAGTTCGCGGTTATGCGCGCTGTTGGCGCGGAACGCCTCGCCGTTGGTGTCGATCTTCGTATCGAGTGTCGGTGCGCTCAACTGGCGGCCTCCTTTGGTTCTTCATGCGCGATCAGATAACGGTACACCCCGATACAGTTGATCACGAGCAGGACGATATTCTGGATGCCGATGGCGAGCCCCTGCTGGCCCATGAACGCCCAGGCGATGAGCGCCAGCGACGAGCTCACGAAGATGATGAAGCCGAACCCCGTCTTCTGCGCGCCGAGATTGAGCGAGACGATCAGCGCGGCGACGGCCCCGGCCCCCGCGCCATACCATTGCAGCACGAAGAGCATGGTGTCGTTCACGCCAGGCCCTCGCTGAAGGAGAGGGACTTACTCAACCCGCCGCCCCGATCAGTTCGCGTCCGATCAGCATGCGGCGGATTTCGTTGGTGCCGGCGCCGATATCGAGCAGCTTCGCGTCGCGCATGTAGCGTTCGACGGGCCAGTCCTTGGTATAGCCCGCGCCGCCCAGCGCCTGCACGGCTTCGAGCGCGACCTGCACGGCGTTTTCGCTCGCGAGCAGGATCGAGCCGGCTGCATCGAAACGCGTCGTCTGCCCGGCGTCGCAAGCGCGCGCCACGGCGTAGACATAGGCCCGCGCGGAATTCAGCGCGACATACATGTCGGCGACCTTGGCCTGCATCAGCTGGAAACTGCCGATCGGCTGGCCGAACTGTTTGCGCTCGCGGACATAGGGCAGCACGACGTCCAGGCATGCCTGCATGATGCCGAGCTGGATCGCGGCGAGCACCGCGCGCTCGTAATCGAGGCCGCTCATCAGCACGCCGATCCCGCCATTGACCGGGCCCATCACATTCTCGTCGGGTACCTCGCAATCGTTGAAGACAAGCTCGGCCGTGGGGCTCCCGCGCATCCCAACCTTGTCGATCTTCTGGCCGATCGAGAATCCCGGCATGTCCTTCTCGATGAAGAAGGCCGTGATCCCGCCCGATCCCTCGCCGGTCTTGCCATAGACGACCAGCGTATCGGCGTGCGACGCGTTGGTGATCCAGAATTTGGTGCCGTTGAGGATATAGCCGCCCTGCACCGCGTCCGCTTTCAGCTTCATGCCGACGACGTCGGAGCCCGCCGCGGCTTCGGACATGGCGAGGCTGCCGACATGCTCGCCGGAGATCAGCTTGGGCAGATATCTGGCCTTCTGCTCGTCATTGCCCCAGCGGCGGATCTGGTTGACGCAGAGATTCGAGTGCGCGCCATAGCTGAGGCCGACCGAGGCGCTCGCGCGGCTGACTTCCTCGACCGCGACGCAATGGTCGAGATAGCCGAGGCCGAGCCCGCCCCACTCTTCCTCGACCGTAATCCCGTGCAGGCCGAGCTCGCCCATTTGCGGCCAGAGCTCGGCCGGGAACCAGTCTTCCGCGTCGATCTTCTTCGCGAGCGGTCCGATCTTGTCGGCGGCGAAGCGCGACGTCGTCTCGCGGATCATGTCGGCGGTTTCGCCAAGGCCGAAATCGAGGGTGGGGGCGGACATAGGGCAACCTTCTGTTGAAAGAATGTTGCTTTAGCAAGCCGCGCGCCCGCCCGGAAGGGCCGGAGATGATTTCGGGGCGGGTCCGATTTTCTCCTTCGTCACCCCGGACTTGATCCGGAATCCAGGGCGGCAAGTGAATCCGCCTTTGGCCCTGGACCCCGGATCAAGTCCGGGGTGACGAGTCTTTTTTTTGAGCCTCAGCCGATGCTCTGCCCGGTCTTTTCCCAGTCCGCCAAAAACGCCGCGAGGCCCTTGTCGGTCAGCGGATGGTTGAAGAGCTTCAGGATCACGTCGGGCGGCATGGTCGATACGTCCGCGCCCATCTTCGCGGCCTCAAGGATATGGATCGGGTGGCGGACCGAGGCGACGAGGATTTCGGTCTCGAAATCGTAATTGTCATAGATGATCCGGATATCGGAAATGAGGTTCATCCCGTCATAGCCGATATCGTCATGCCGGCCGACGAACGGCGAGATGAAGCTCGCGCCCGCCTTGGCCGCGAGCAACGCCTGGTTGGCCGTGAAGCACAGCGTGACGTTGACCATCGTGCCGTCGCTCGTAAGCGCCTTGCAGGTCTTGAGCCCGTCGACGGTCAGCGGCACCTTGATCGCGATATTGTCGGCGATCTTCCGCAGGACTTCGGCCTCCTGCATCATCGCCTCATGCTCGGTCGCGACGACCTCGGCCGAGACCGGCCCGTCGACGATCCCGCAAATCTCCTTGGTGACCTCCATGATGTCCCGGCCAGCTTTGTGGATCAGCGACGGGTTGGTCGTCACGCCGTCGACGAGGCCGGTGGCGGCGAGTTCGCGGATGGCGTCGGTATCGGCGGTGTCGGCGAAGAATTTCATGGCGGAGGCGGTCCCGTATCGGAAGGTGAGTCGTGTTGCCGCTATAGCCCAATCGCCGGAGCCGCTGTAGCGGCTATCCACAGACAATCGGGCAAGACGGACCATCCGGCTTTTCAGCCGGCGCACATGACCTATTGTATCGCATGTGACCCGCGTCCGCGTCCTGATCCTCAACGCCGCGCTCGGCCCGCTCGACTATCGGGTGCCGGGCGGCATGGCCGCGCCGCCGGGCAGCATCGTCAAAGTGCCGCTCGGGCCGCGCCAGGTGACGGGCGTGGTCTGGGACGATGGGCGGCTGGAGGGCGCGCCGGTCGCGGCGGAGAAGCTGCGGCCGATCCTCGGCGTCTATGACGCACCGCCGATTCCCGAAACGCTGCGCCGGCTGATCGAATGGACGGCCGACTATTATCTTGCGCCCCTCGCCTCCGTGCTCCGCATGAGCCTTGCGTCCACCAGCGGCTATTCGGGCGAGAAGACGATCACCGAATACCGCGCCTCGGGCGGAATGCCCGAGCGGATGACGCCGAAGCGCGAACAGGCGCTCGAGCTGATCGGCGACAGCCAAGGCATCATCCGCGAGCTTTCCGAGATCGGCGAGGTGTCGGTCGGCGTGATTCGGGGGCTGGTGAAGGCGGGCGCGCTCGAACCGGTCGAGGTCTCGCTCGACGCGCCCTTCCCGCTCCCCGATCCCGATTTCGGCCCGCCCGAGCTCGAGGAGGGCCAGCAACAGGCCAGCGCGCGGCTCGTCGAAGCGGTCGAGGCGCGCGCGTTCGCGCCGATCATGCTCGACGGCGTCACGGGATCGGGCAAGACCGAGGTCTATTTCGAAGCCATCGCCGAAGCCTTGCGCATGGGGCGGCAGACGCTCGTGCTGCTCCCCGAGATCGCGCTGACCGAGCCGTTCCTGACCCGCTTTACCGCGCGCTTCGGCTGCGAGCCCGTCGCCTGGCATTCGGGGCTGCGCCAGTCCGAACGCCGCCGGGCCTGGCGCGCCATCGCGACCGGCGAGGCGAAGGTGACGGTCGGCGCGCGCTCCTCGCTCTTTCTCCCCTATCCCAAGCTCGGGCTGATCATCGTCGACGAAGCGCATGAAAGCGCCTTCAAGCAGGAGGAAGGCGTCATGTACCATGCCCGCGACGTCGCGGTGATGCGTGGGCATTTCGAGAGCTTCCCGATCGTCCTCGCCTCGGCGACGCCGGCGATCGAGACCAAGCAGATGGTCGAGATCGGCCGCTATGAAAGCGTCACCCTGCCCGGCCGCTACGGGGCGGCGGAACTGCCCGAGCTTGCCGCGATCGACATGCTGCAGGACCCGCCGCCGCGCGGCTCCTGGCTCGCGCCGACGCTCGTCCGCGCGGTCGAGGAGACGCTGGCCCGCAAGGAACAGTCGCTGCTTTTTCTGAATCGCCGCGGCTATGCGCCGCTCACATTGTGCCGCACCTGCGGCCATCGCTTCCAATGCCCGAACTGCACGGCCTGGATGGTCGAGCACCGGCTGCTTGCCCGCCTCGCCTGCCATCATTGCGGCCATGTCATGCCGCCGCCCGACGAATGCCCGGAATGCGGCGCAGAGGACAGCCTCGTTGCCTGCGGCCCGGGCGTCGAGCGGATCGCCGACGAGGTCGCCGCGCTGTTTCCCGAGGCGAAGACCGCGATCGTCACCTCCGACACGCTCTGGTCGCCGGCCAAGGCCGCCGAGTTCGTCCACCGGATGGAGGCCGGCGATATCGATATCGTCATCGGCACGCAGCTGGTGACGAAAGGCTATCATTTTCCGAACCTGACTCTGGTCGGCGTCGTCGATGCCGATCTCGGGTTGCAGGGCGGCGACCTGCGCGCGGCCGAACGCACCTTTCAGCAGATCATGCAGGTTTCGGGGCGCGCCGGGCGCGGCGACAAGCCGGGCCGCGTCTTCATCCAGACCCACGAGCCGACCGCGCCGGTCATCGAGGCGCTGGTGTCGGGCGACGCGGAGAGCTTCTACGAAACCGAGACCGAGGCCCGGCGCTTCGCCGGAGCGCCGCCCTTCGGCCGCTATGCCGGGATCGTCATCTCCTCGGAGGACGAGAAGGAAGCGTTCGAGACTGCGCGGGTCATCGGCCAGACCGCGCCCAAGGTCGAGGGCATGATGGTCCTCGGCCCCGCCCCCGCCCCGCTCGCCATGCTGCGCGGCCGCCACCGCCAGCGCCTCCTCGTCCATGCCCGCCGCGCGCTCGACGTGCAGAGCGTGATCCGCGACTGGCTGGGCGAGCGGGACTGGCCGAAAGGCGTGCGTGTTACCGTGGATGTCGATCCGTATTCCTTCCTCTAGCGCCAGCAGTCCGCTCTGGTGCGTCGGGTCAGCGCATCGATATCTCGGCCGAGATTTAGTCGCGCTCGAAGAAGTGGCGGAAGAACTTCGCGTGACGAGCCTTGTAGGGCTCCAAGATGCGCCGGGCTTCCTCGCGGTCGCCGAACCAATATTGGCAGAAGGCGGTCTTGCCGATCGTCGCGTCGGGGAACTGGCGGCCTATCACCGTGCACTGCTGTTCAAGGGAAGCTTCCATGCGTTCGATGCGCTCGATGCGCTCTTCGAGCGTGAAGTCGTCGGTGACGATCTTGGTCTGCAAATCGTCGGGGATCGGATCGACGATCTTGAAGTAAAGCGAACCGTCGGCGATTTGCCGAATAACGCGGACGTAAGGCAGGATCAGTTCAAGCCCGTAGGTGAGCCAGGGCAGAGTGATCGATTTGAAATCCTGGTGAATGAGGATGGTCGAGCCGGGGATGTAGTGTCGCGCGATGATGGCCCAGGTGCGCTTCCAAACCTCGAGCGTTTTAGCGATGTCGATGTGGCCGATCTCTATCGGGCGGCCGATCCATTCGATCTCGCAAATGTCGCCCGCGTAAAGATTGATGAGGCTGCGATAACGGTCGACGACTTTCTCAAAGACGCAGATGTCCTCTTTGATCGGACCGCCGAGAATCTGGGTGACGAGGTCGGCGTCAAAGATGCGTTTGGCGTTGTCTTCACCGAACATACCGAAAGCGTGGATGCGGGCGATCTTCTCGGCGTGAGAGAGACGCTTGTTTCTCTCCAGACCCATGCCGAGGAGATAGGTGCTGCCGCCCAGGAACGTGCCAAAGTCGACAATCTCCCCAACACCAGTGAATTCATGCTGCGCAACGTTCACCAGAAACGAGCGCTCGATCTCGGTCGTCTGCGAGAGCGTAGCGAGATCCGCCGGATCGGGTATGCTGCTGTAACTGGACGGGAAATCGATCGTGTGCATCGCGCTACCTCTTCTCAAAAATGCCTCAATAGGGAGAAGCCTGGCGAATGGCTACATCCGGCTCGGCCAAGTTCCCGCGCCGCTCGCGATGCTCCGCGGCCGCCACCGCCAGCGCCTCCTCGTCCATGCCCGCCGCGCGCTCGACGTGCAGAGCGTGATCCGCGACTGGCTTGGCGACCGAGACTGGCCGAAAGGCGTGCGTGTGACCGTGGATGTCGATCCCTACAGTTTTCTTTGAATGCGATAATCAAGCGCGTTGCCGCGAAAACGGCGCGTTGATAGTAAAAGCCATGCGGTTTCTGATCTTTATCGCGGCAACGCTGCTCATAGTCGCACCAGCCGATGCCCGGTGGCGCCGCGGGGAATCGACGAACTTCATCGTCTATGCCGAATTTTCAGAATCGCGCATGCGCGAATATGTTGCCGAGCTGGAGCGTTTCGATGGGCTTTTGCGGCGTTTCAGCGGTCTGGAAACAGTGCAATCCCTGAACAAGCTGCGGATATTCGTCGTCCGCAACCAGGGGCGGATTTCGCGCTATCTGGACGGGAATATGCGGGTCGGCGGCATCTATTTTTCCGATCCGCGCGGGCCTTACGCCATCGTCCCGCGGCGAAGCGCCGGCTATGGCCGGTTTCGCGTGACCGGCCAGAATGTTCTGTTTCACGAATATACGCACCATTTCATGATGCAGTATTTCCCGACCAGCTACCCGGCCTGGTATGTCGAGGGCTTCGCCGAATTCTACTCGACCATCCGCTTTCGCGACGACGATGAGGTGGAATTGGGATTCCCGGCGCGGGACAATGTCCCTTGGCTGCGCCTCTTTCCCTGGATTCCCCACGAAACCCTGCTTTCCAACAGGCTGCGCAACAATCGCATGACTTATGCGCAGGGATGGCTGCTCGTCCATCACGCCGCATTTCATCGCGAAACGCGCGAAGCCTTGAACGGCTATTTGCGGGCGATCAGCGACGGTATCGAGCCGAGCGAAGCCTATAGCCGGAATTTCGGTGACTGGGATCCCGGTCTCGACGAGATTCTGACCGCTTATGGAACGGGACGGCGAATTCCCGTCCTTCGCCTCGTCCTCGATCTGCCTCCGAGCGGCCCCGTCGAAATCGAGGAGCTGACCGACGACGAAGCCGCTATCGCTCTTCTGTACGCGCGCGAAGGAGAGCAGCTTAACGACCGCGTCGAAGACCTGCTCGAAGAATATCCCGATGTGCCTCAACTGCATGTCGAAGCCGCGATCTCGGCCATCGCGCGTCAGGATTATACGACTGCGATCGAAGCGGCCGATACGGCGCTGGCGATCGATGCCGACCATGTCGAGGCCAACATCTACAAGGGCGTCGCGACGCTTTTGTCGATCACCGCCCAAGCGAGCGATGACGATACCGCAACAGCTGAATCGGAGGACACAGGCGAGGAGTCCGCCGACGGGGCCGAATTCGACGTCACGGCATTCTTCGGATTCGATGCCGGGGAAGAGCTGGCCGCCGACCCCCGCTGGGAGCAAGCGCGCGGCCATTTCATCCGGGCCAACAATGCCGACCACAACAATGCATTGGCCCTGCTCTATTATTATCTGTCCTACCCGGATCGCGAAGACCGGCCCGACGATGCCATGGCGGCGCTCAATCAGGCCTATCAGTTCGTGCCGCAATCGCCGATCATCAGACTGCTTCTCGGTCGCGAAATGCTCGAGGACGGACGCTTCGAAGAAGCCGGTGCGATCGTCCGGCCGGTGGCGCAGGATCCGCACCAATCCGGCAGCCGGATCATGGCGTTGCTGATCCAGGAACTTGGCGCCCGCGAAGCCGGGTTCGATCAGGCCAGTGCCATTCTGGAAGAGCTCCGGGCCGAAGCCGAAGCTGCCGAGGCTGCGGATGCGGAAGCCGAATCCCAAGTGGCCGCGGCGGCCGAAGAGGAAGCGCCGGAAGTGGGAGACGAGACCGATACTGTGGACGATCCGGTCGCAGGGGCTGTCGACAGTCCGGCAACGGAAAACGATCCAGAGCGGTAGACCCGGCCCCGCATCGCGCGAGCGCTACCGACGAATAAGCTGACATCGCAGCGTTTTGCAGCTATCTGAACCGGGGAGGCAATCGGGCGGATGATGCGCTGGATCGGTGTTCTTATCGCGACGCTGTGCATACCCGCGGCTGTTGACGCTGCATGGCACCGGGCCGAGTCCGATCATTTCATCATATATGCCGAGCTGAGCGAGGATGAGATCCGCGAGCGCGCGATCGAACTGGAAAGCCTCGACCGAGTGATGCGAGCCATGACCGGCACGCCGGAACAAGCCGCAGAGGTCAAACTGCGCGTATACATGGTGACAAACTACAACGCCGTCGTCCGCTATCATGGCGGCGGAGACGTGGCCGGCTTTTACAATCCTTCGATGCGCGGTCCCTTTGCTGTGGTCCCGCGGCGCAATGTCAGTTCGGGCACGTTGGGCATGACGGCCAACCATGTGCTGTTCCATGAATATGCGCATCATTTCATGTATCAATATGCGCCGTCCACCTATCCCAGCTGGTATGTCGAAGGCTTTGCGGAGCTCTTCGCGACGGCCGAAATCCGGGACGATGGCTGGGTTGAGATCGGCCGCCCCTTGCCCCGTGGGGTAGCATCTTTCCAATGGGGCCGCCGGCTCCGCTATGCGGACATATTGTCCAACGCCCAGCCGAACGCGAACATGACCTATGTACAGGGCTGGATACTCGTCCATTACGCCGCGTTCGACAGCGAGGCAGGCGCGCTGCTGAACCGGTATCTGCAGGCGCTCGCGCAAGGCACAAGCGGATCCGAAGCCTATGCGGCCACGTTCGGGCGGCTTGACGAACCTTTGGACCGGACGCTCCGGGACTATGGCCTCGGGCGGCGGGTGCCGGGCATCGCCCGGCGGATCGAACCGATCGATCCGTCCACCATCACGATCACGGAGCTGTCCGAGGTCCAGGCCGAGATCGCGATGCTCTTCCCGCGCAATCCCGATCGGCTCGAGCGGCAGGTCAGACGGGCCGTCGAACGCTATCCGAACGAAGCGCAGGCGCATGTCGAACTCGCCAGGTCTCTGGAAGCCGACGAGGACATGGAGGCGGCCATGCGGGCGATCGACCGCGCGTTGCAACTCGATCCGGATCACGTCGAAGCCAACAATATGAAGGGCGATCAGCTGATCATGGCCGCGCGCGCGACCGATGACGCGGACGACCCCAACTGGGAATTGGCGCGGCAGCACTATCTGCGCGCCAACCGGTCCGATCCGCGGAACGCGCGCGCCTTGCACGGCTATTTTGATTCCTATCCGGACCCGCAAGACCGGCCTGATAACGCCATGGCTGCCCTGGAATCCGCCTTTTTGCTAGTTCCGCAGAACGCGCATTTGCGGATCGATCTGGCACGGGCCTATCTGGATCGCGGCGAATATCGTGACGCGCTCGACGCGATCATGCCGGTGGTCCAAACCCCGCACGTGGAACCCGGCGACGAAATCGTTCAGATCGCGGATGCTGCGCGCCGAGGCTTGGCGGTAGATTCCGGCACAGGCGCGTCGAACGCTGAGGAAACAGCCCTCGAAGCGACAGAATAGCGCCTAGCTCCGCCCCGCCCGCTCGCGTTCCAACAGCGCTTCCTTCCGTTTCAGCCCGTAGGCATAGCCGCCGAGCGAGCCGTCGGTGCGGATGACGCGGTGGCAGGGGATGAGGACGGCGACATTGTTCGCGCCGTTCGCGCTGCCCGCTGCGCGCACCGCCTTGGGCTTGCCGACCGCGGCGGCGATTTCGGCATAGGTCCGGGTCTCGCCGGGCGGGATGCGGGTCAGTTCGCGCCAGACCGCTTCCTGGAAGGCCGTACCCTGGACGTCGAGCGACAGGCCGTGCGGCCGTGCCGGATCGTCGACCGCCGCGACCGTACGCGCGACCAGATCGGCCATGTCGCCGTTCGCCGGAACGATCTCGGCGTTGGGGAAACGCTCGCGCAACGCCGCTTCGTCCTCGTCGAAGCTCAGCCGGCAGATGCCGCGCTCGGTGGCGGCGACGAGCATGTCGCCGAGGCTCGTCTCGGCGATCGCCCAGTGGATCGTCACGCCCTCCCCGCCCTTGCGCCAGGCCGACGGGGTCATGCCGAGCCGCTTGCCGGTTTCGGCATAGAAACGGCCCGGCCCCGAATAGCCGGCCTCGTAGATCGCATCGGTCACCCGGTCCTCGGTATCGAGCGCCCGTTCGGCGCGGTCGGCGCGGAGCCGCCGCGCGTAGGCGGCCGGCGTCACGCCCGTCGCCCGGCGGAAGACGCGCAGGAAATGGGTGGGCGAATAGCCGACTTGCGCCGCGACCTGATCGAGCTTCGGCGCTTCTTCCGCCGCCGCGATCAGCGCGACCGCTTCGGCGACCGCCGCCTCGTCGCGCGACACTTCGTCGGGCTTGCAGCGCTTGCAGGGCCTGAGGCCCGCTTCGCGCGCCTCGTTTCCGGTCGCGAAGAAGCGGACATTGCCACGCTTGGGATGGCGGGCGGCGCAGGACGGCCGGCAATAGATGCCCGTCGTCAGCACGCCGGTCACGAAGCGGCCGTCGAAACTGCGATCGCGCGCCTGCACGGCCCGCCAGGCGAGATCGGGGTCTATGGATGTGATTTGCTGTGTCATGCGGCCTTTCTAGGCACAGTTTAGCACAGATGCGTTCCGAATATTGCGGTCAAAGGAAAGCGCCCCCTTTCATTCGCTCCCGCGCCCCGGCTAAAAGGCCGGTCCGTGCCGATTGGGAGGGGTTTGCCGTGCTGCGATGGATGTCTGTCTTGCTGCTCTGGATGGTGATGCTGCCGGTGGCGGCATCGGCGCAGAAGGGCGAGGAACAGGCGGCCACACAAAACGAGGTCGTGCTCGCCGCGCGCAGCGTGGTGCGCGTCGCGCTGATCGCCAACGACCCCAAACAGGGCGAATATCTGCTCGGCCATGGCAGCGGCGTCGCGGTCGCGCCGGGCCTGATCGTCACCAACGCCCATGTCGTCGCGCCGCTGCGCGAATCGCCCAATATCGCGATCAGCATCGTCCCCTCCTCGGGCGACCGGCGCTATCCGGGGCGGCTGCTGTCCTCCGATTCGCGGGCCGATCTGGCGCTGATCCGGATCGAGGAGGACGTGATCGAGCCGCTGCCGATCTTCACCGGCACGCCGCCCGATACCGGCCGGGTCGCCGCGATCGGCTATCCGGGATCCGTCGATCTCGCGGAAAATCTCTCGGCCACCGAACGGGTCCAGCCGATCCCGCCGGTCCGCACCTTCGGCCAGCTCTCGGGCGGGCGCAGCCGGCGCGACGTCGACACCTTGCTCCACACCGCGGCGATGGCGCGCGGCAATAGCGGCGGGCCGCTGGTCGACGATTGCGGCCGGATCATCGGCATCAACAGTTTCGGGGCGCTGGCCCAGCAGAATGACGCCGAGTTCGGCTTCGCGATCTCCGCGCGCGAGATTATCCCGTTCCTCCAGCGCGCCGATGTCCGGCCCGAGATCACGACCGAGAGCTGCGTCCCCTCGCCCGAACGCGCGCGGCGCGAAGCGGCGGAGCGCGAGCGCGCGGACCGGCTGGCCCGCGACCGCGAGCGCGAGGCGTTCTACGAGACCCGCGAACTGAGCCTGGCGCTCGCCGTCGCGCTGCTCGTGACGGGCGCGATGCTGTTCACGGGCGGGATCATCGCGATGTTCTTCCGCCGTCGCTGGCGGCCCGGAACGCTGGTCGGCGGCCTCAGCATCGGGCTCGGCATCGCGCTGATGGCGGGCGCGGTCTATGCTTTTCTGAACCGGCCGAGCCTGGCCGAGCTGTACGCGGAGCCGGAAGCCGGAGCCGCCGCATCTGCCGAAGCGGCATCCGCCGATGCGGAACCCGCCGAGACCGAAGACCCGCCCGAAGGGCCCTCCGGCGAATAGTTTCGGGGAAAAGTTCGCCCGCGCCATCTTGCATCGCAGCATGACCCTTGCTAGGTGGCCCGCAGCCGTAGCGGGGGCGTTTTGCCGCTCCCTTTTCTATGGACCAGTCATCCTCCTTTAGGGGCATATTTGCGCGTGGATATTTCCGGCGGAATCAAGGCCAGCCTGGCAGGCCGCTATGCGGCGGCACTGTTCGAACTGGCGGAAGAAAACAAGCAGCTCGACGCGGTCGAGGCCAGTCTTGCGAAACTGAAATCGGCGCTCGCCGATTCGGACGAGTTCGCGACCTTGACGACGAGCCCGCTCGTCGGCCGGTCCGAAGCTGTGGCCGCGACCAAAGCGGTCGCCGAATCGCTCGGCCTCGATCGGCTCACCACCAACTTCCTCGGGACGCTCGCCGAGAATCGCCGCCTGGCTCAGCTCGGCGCCGCGATCCGCGCCTTCTCGACCATCGCCGCCCAGTATCGCGGCGAAGCCAATGCCGAAGTCGCTTCGGCCCATCCCCTTTCCGACGACCAGGTCGCCGCACTGAAGGCCAAGCTCAAAAGCCTTGCGGGACGGGACGTCAATATCGACATGAGTGTCGATCCTTCGCTGCTCGGCGGCCTCGTCGTCCGCATGGGCAGCCGGATGATCGACGGCTCGCTCCGCACCAAATTGAATGCACTCGCAAGCGCCATGAAAGGCTGACAATGGACATCAACGCTGCAGAAATCTCCAAGGTCATCAAGGACCAGATCGCCAGTTTCGGCACCGAGGCGCAGGTCTCGGAAATCGGAACCGTGCTGTCGGTCGGTGACGGTATCGCCCGCGTGCACGGCCTCGACAATGTCCAGGCCGGTGAAATGGTCGCCTTCGAAAACGGCGTCCAGGGCATGGCGCTCAACCTCGAGGCCGACAATGTCGGCGTCGTGATCTTCGGCTCGGACGCCGAGATCAAGGAAGGCGACACCGTCAAGCGCACCGAAACCATCGTCGACGTTCCGGTCGGCAAGGGCCTGCTGGGGCGCGTCGTCGACGGCCTCGGCAATCCGATCGACGGCAAGGGCCCGATCGAGGCGACGGAGCGCAAGCGCGTCGAAGTCAAGGCGCCCGGCATTATCCCGCGCAAATCGGTGCACGAACCCGTCCAGTCCGGCCTCAAGGCGATCGACGCGCTCGTTCCCGTCGGCCGCGGCCAGCGCGAGCTGATCATCGGCGACCGCCAGACCGGCAAGACCGCCGTTGCGATCGACACCTTCATCAACCAGAAGACGGTCAACGCGTCGGACGATGAATCGAAGAAGCTCTACTGCATCTATGTCGCGATCGGCCAGAAGCGCTCGACGGTCGCGCAGATCGTTCGCCAGCTCGAAGAAAATGGCGCGATGGAATATTCGATCGTCGTCGCCGCGACCGCGTCCGAGCCGGCCCCGCTCCAGTATCTCGCGCCGTACACGGGCTGCACGATGGGCGAATATTTCCGCGACAACGGCATGCACAGCTGCATCGTCTATGACGATCTCTCCAAGCAGGCCGTCGCCTATCGCCAGATGTCGCTGCTGCTGCGCCGCCCGCCGGGCCGCGAAGCCTATCCGGGCGACGTTTTCTATCTCCACTCACGTCTCCTGGAGCGTGCGGCGAAGATGAACGAGGACAATGGCGCCGGTTCGATGACCGCGCTGCCGATCATCGAAACCCAGGCGGGCGACGTGTCTGCCTATATTCCGACCAACGTGATTTCGATCACCGACGGCCAGATCTTCCTCGAAACCGACCTCTTCTTCCAGGGCATCCGCCCGGCGATCAACGTCGGCCTTTCGGTCTCGCGCGTCGGTTCGGCCGCCCAGACCAAGGCGATGAAGAAGGTGTCGGGCTCGATCAAGCTCGAGCTCGCCCAGTATCGCGAGATGGCGGCCTTCGCCCAGTTCGGTTCGGACCTCGACGCCTCGACGCAGAAGCTGCTCAATCGCGGCGAACGGCTGACCGAGCTCCTGAAGCAGAAGCAGTTCTCGCCGATGCCGATGGAAGAGCAGGTCGCGTCGATCTTCGCAGGGACGCAGGGCTATCTCGACGGCATCGCCACCGACCAGGTCACGCATTTCGAGGAAAGCTTCCTCGCCCATATGCGCGCCGATCATGCCGATGTCCTGACGACGATCCGCGACACGCAGAAGCTGGAGGACGATATAGCCGACAAGCTCAAGTCCATCCTCGACGCTTTCGTGAAGACCTTCGCCTGATGAGTCACACGGTGTTCGCAACCGTTCCGGTCAAGCCCGAGCATCTTGACGATGCTTGCGCGGCTGTGGCGGCGATTGTGCCGGCTACGCGGCAGGAATCCGGGTGCGAGCATTTTGAGGCGTATCGCGCCGCGGACGGCTCCTCGAACATTCATATCTTCGAGCGCTGGGCGGACATGGACGCGTTCAACTTTCATCATGCGCAACCCTACACGCGCGATGTTTTCAAGAAATACGAAGATTGGCTTCGGGACGACCCGCAGCTGATCGAAGTCAAAGAACTGGAAGGCTGATCAACAGTGGCAAGCCTTAAAGAACTCAAGGATCGGATCGGGTCGGTCAAATCGACCCAGAAGATCACCAAGGCCAAGCAGATGGTCGCCGCCGCCAAGCTCCGCAAGGCGCAGGCGGCCGCCGAGGCCGCGCGCCCCTATGCCGAGCGGCTCGAGGGCGTCATGACAAGCCTTGCGTCCAAGGTTTCGATCAATGGCGACACGCCCGCGCTCCTCGCCGGCACCGGCAAGAAGCAGCGGCACCTGCTCGTCGTCGCGACATCCGACCGCGGCCTGTGCGGCGCCTTCAACACGAATATCGTGAAGGAAGCGCGGCAGAAGGCCGAAGCGCTGAAGGCCGAGGGCAAGGACGTTTCCTTCTATCTGGTCGGCAAGAAGGCGAAGCCGATCATCAACCGCTTCTATGCGGGCGCGATCGATCATCACTTCGACACCAGCGAGATCAAGAACCCGCATTATGACGATGCGAAGGAAATCGCCGCAGACCTGGTCGCGCGGCTCGAAAAGAACGAATTCGACGTCGCCTGGCTCTTCTATTCCAAGTTCAAATCCGCGCTGGTCCAGGAACCGCAGACCCAGCAGATCATCCCCGTCCCGGTCGACGAGGATGCGGACACGACCAGCACGGTCGCCGTCGAATATGAGCCGGACGAAGAGGAAATCCTTTCCGAGCTGCTCCCGCGCAACCTGTCGATCCAGCTATTCCGGGCGCTGCTCGAGAACACGGCATCCGAACAGGGCGCCTCGATGACCGCGATGGACAACGCCACGCGCAATGCCGGCGACCTGATCGACAAGCTGACCATCGAATATAACCGCAGCCGCCAGGCCGCGATTACCACCGAACTGGTGGAGATTATTTCGGGAGCAGAGGCGTTATGAGTGATGCACTTCCAGTCGAGTATCATCTCGAACTATACACATCATCCTTTTACGGCGATCCGTTCTTCTCGATTAAGACGTCCACGCCACTCTCTCCGATCTCCGTTGGAGATCAATTTGAACCGCGCGGCTTTACAGATTTCCCCTTGAAGTTAGCTGAAGGCTCTATTCTAAAAGTAGTTGATATCAATCACTACATCTGGGAAATTGAAACTAGTCATGTGGGCCACAAAGTGATGATTGTGGTCGAAATCGCACCAAGAAACGATTGAATTAGGAAATAAATCATGGCCACCACCAACAATGTCGGCACGATCTCACAGGTTATCGGCGCCGTTGTCGATGTGAGCTTCCCGAACGAGCTGCCCGAGATCCTGTCGGCACTCGTCACCGACAATAACGGCAACCGCCTCGTCCTCGAGGTCGCCCAGCATCTTGGCGAGAATATGGTCCGCACCATCGCCATGGACGCGACCGAAGGCCTGGTCCGCGGTCAGGAAGTGACCGACACGGGCAGCCAGATTTCGATGCCGGTCGGTCCGCAGACGCTCGGCCGCATCATGAACGTCGTCGGCGAGCCGATCGACGAGCTTGGGCCCATCGGCGCCGAAACGACCGCCCCGATCCATGCCGAAGCCCCGCCGTTCGTCGACCAGTCGACGGATGCCGAGATTCTCGTCACGGGCATCAAGGTCGTCGACCTGCTCGCGCCTTACGCCAAGGGCGGCAAGATCGGCCTGTTCGGCGGCGCCGGCGTCGGCAAGACCGTGCTCATTCAGGAACTGATCAACAACATCGCCAAGGGCCATGGCGGCACCTCGGTGTTCGCCGGTGTCGGCGAGCGTACCCGCGAGGGTAACGATCTCTATCACGAATTCCTCGATGCCGGCGTTATCGCCAAGAATGACGAAGGCGTCGCGATCTCCGAAGGTTCGAAAGTGGCCCTCGTCTACGGCCAGATGAACGAGCCTCCGGGCGCCCGTGCCCGCGTCGCGCTGTCGGGCCTGACGATTGCCGAATATTTCCGCGACCAGGAAGGCCAGGACGTGCTCTTCTTCGTCGACAACATCTTCCGCTTCACCCAGGCGGGCTCGGAAGTGTCGGCCCTGCTCGGCCGTATTCCCTCGGCCGTGGGCTATCAGCCGACCCTCTCGACCGACATGGGCAACCTGCAGGAACGCATCACCTCGACCAACAAGGGCTCGATCACCTCGGTGCAGGCCATTTACGTGCCGGCCGATGACCTTACCGACCCTGCCCCTGCCACCTCCTTCGCCCACCTGGACGCCACGACCGTGCTTTCGCGCGCGATTTCAGAGCTCGGAATCTACCCGGCCGTGGACCCGCTGGACTCGACCAGCCGCGTTCTCGAGCCGCGCGTCGTCGGCCAGGAGCATTACGAGACGGCCCGCGCCGTCCAGGAAACGCTGCAGCGCTACAAGTCGCTCCAGGACATCATCGCCATTCTCGGCATGGACGAACTGTCCGAGGAAGATAAGCTGATCGTGGCCCGCGCCCGCAAGATCCAGCGCTTCCTGTCGCAGCCCTTCCACGTTGCCGAAGTCTTCACCGGCAAGCCGGGTATCTTCGTCGAACTCGAAGATACGATCCGCTCGTTCAAGGAAGTCGTCGAAGGCAAGCATGACGACCTGCCCGAAGCCGCCTTCTACATGGTCGGCGGCATCGACGATGTCCGCGAGCGCGCCCGCGAACTGGCGGCCGACGCGGCCTAACTTCTAAAGCCCCTCCCCGTTGCGGGAGGGGCGGAGATACCCAATGGCTTTGAATTTCGAACTCGTCACGCCGGAAAAGCTTCTCCGCTCGGAGGAAGTGCATATGGTCGTCGTGCCCGGCACGGAAGGCGATTTCGGCGTGCTCGAACGCCATGCCCCGGTCATGTCGACGATCCGCGACGGCGCGATCCAGATCTTCAAGACCGCCGGCGGCACGCCGGAGACGATCAAGGTCGAGGGCGGCTTTGCCGAGGTCAACGACAAGGGCCTGACGATCCTTGCCGAAAAGGTCGTCGAGGCCGAATAGCGCCCGCGCGCTTTCGCTTTCAATGTAGGAAAAACTGTGCGAGCCCGGCGATGCGTATTCGCCCGGGTCAGCCCGCAGCTGCGACTGCAGGAAAATATATGTCCGGCAGAAACGTCGCTGTGTGTGAAGTTTGTAAACTTTGCGCAATTATCGTGCGGGAACAGCGGCGCGCCTGCGCTGCCGGTTCCACAGCCACAGTCCCGCCCCGATGATCAGCGCCGCGCCGCCCATTGCCAGCGGATCGGGATAATCGCCGTAGAACAGCACGCCGATCGCCACCGCGGTCAGCAGCTGGACATAGACCATCGGCGCCGTTTCGGCCGCGGACGCCTTCGTCGTCGCCATATAGACCAGCCAGTGACTGAAGGACGCCGTGACCGCCACGAGGCAGCAGCGCGCGATTACGCTCCAGTGCGGCATCGTCACCTGCAGCGCCTCGGCGCCCGAATAATGACCGAGCGCCGCGGCCAGGATAAGCACCGGCGTGGCGATCGCCGAGATCAGGACCTGCATCAAGAGGCCGGAGCCCGTGCCCGCGGCCATCCGGTTGAAGATGATCGTGAACGAAAAGCAGATCGCCGCGCCGATCGGCAGAAGCACGACCCAGCCGAGATCGAACACATTGGGCCGCAGCACCAGGATCATGCCGAGAAAGGCGATACCGGTCGCGTACCAGGTGATGCGCGGCATCCGTTCGCCGAGCAGGATCGTCGAAAGGATGGCCGTGATCATCGGCGCGGTGAACTGGATCGCCGTCGCATCGGCCAGCGGCATGACGAAGATCGAGCTGAAGAAGAACAGGGTGGCGAGGCCGACCGATACCCCGCGGCCGAGCTGCACCCAGGGTCGCGGGCAGCGCAGCCCCTTGCGTCCCTCGAGGATCAGCAGAAGGACCAAAAGTCCAAGCGCACCAATGCTGTAGCGCAACGCCGCGACCGCGAGACCCGGCCATTCGCCCGCCATCGACTTGACGATGCCGTCGCCCATCGAAAGACAGGCGAAACCGGCCAGCGCCAGCAGCAGACCGATAGCGGTCGCATCGCCGCCATTAACCGTATTTTGCGGATTTCCGGGGGTTTTCAGGGCCATCGCTTCCCTTTGACGGCTATTAGCTAATTGTCAAAGTTTTCAATCTATTCACCATGTCGAACACGGGCTCGCCAACGGCGGGCATATCGTATTGAGGGATGGGATGAGCGCATTTGGACGAAAAGGCGGCGGGCAGAAACCTTCCTTCGGCGTAGCGCGTCCGATGAAGGGCGGCGGCGCCCCGGCACCGAAACCCACGCCCGAAGATGAAGAACCGCAAGGCGGCGAGCAATTCCCGCCGATCGAATCGCTCGATCTTCCGGGCGCCGAGGATGACGGCTCGCTTTCCATTCCCGAAGCCGATGCGATGTCCAAGCTCAACGATCGCGCCAATGCGATCGCCGAGGAAGTCGAGGAAGCACAGGGTTTCGAGGCCTCTGTCCACAAGATCAAGGAACAGGTGCTGCCGCGCCTGCTCGAACGCGTCGATCCCGAAGCCGCCTCGACCCTGACCAAGACCGAGCTTGCCGAAGAATTCCGTCCGATCATCTCCGAGGTGCTCGCCGAACTGAAGATCACGTTGAACCGGCGCGAACAGTTTGCGCTCGAAAAGGTACTGGTCGACGAGCTGCTCGGCCTCGGCCCGCTCGAGGAACTGCTGGCCGATCCGGACATCAACGACATCATGGTGAACGGTCCCGAGCAGACTTATGTCGAGCGCAAGGGCAAGCTCGAACTCGCCAAGATCCAGTTCCGCGACGAGGATCATCTGCTCCAGATCGCCCAACGTATCTGCAACTCGGTCGGCCGCCGCGTCGACCAGACCACGCCGCTCGCCGACGCCCGTCTCGCGGACGGTTCGCGTGTGAATGTGATCGTGCCGCCGCTGTCGCTGCGCGGCACCGCGATCTCGATTCGTAAATTCTCCGACAAGCCGATCACCATCGACATGATGAAGGAATTCGGTTCGATGTCGGACAAGATGGCGACCTTCCTCAAGGTCGCTGGCGCCAGCCGCTTCAACGTCGTCATCTCGGGCGGTACGGGCTCGGGCAAGACGACGATGCTCAACGCCATGTCGAAAATGATTGACCCGGGCGAGCGCGTGCTGACGATCGAGGACGCCGCCGAGCTTCGGCTGCAGCAGCCGCACTGGCTGCCGCTCGAAACGCGCCCCGCCAACCTCGAGGGCAAGGGCGAGATTTCGATCGGCGACCTCGTGAAGAACGCGCTGCGTATGCGCCCCGACCGCATCATCCTGGGTGAGATTCGCGGCGCGGAATGCTTCGACCTGCTCGCCGCGATGAACACGGGCCATGACGGCTCCATGTGTACGCTCCACTCCAACAGCCCGCGCGAATGCCTCGGCCGTATGGAAAACATGGTCATGATGGGCGACATCAAGATCCCGAAGGAAGCGATTTCGAAGCAGATCGCCGACTCGGTCGATCTCATCATCCAGGTGAAGCGCCTGCGCGACGGTTCGCGTCGGACGACGAACATCACCGAGGTGATCGGGATGGAGGGCGATGTGATCGTCACCCAGGAGCTGTTCAAGTTCGAGTATACGGGCGAGGACGATGACGGGAAGATCGAGGGCGAATACCGCTCGATGGGCCTGCGCCCGTACACGCTCGACAAGGCAAAAGCCTATGGCTTCGAACAGCCCTGTCTCGAGGCCTGTCTCTAAGACATTCCCGATTGACTGGAGCGCGGTAGCCCTGAGCCTGTCGAAGGGCGCTTCATCATGGATAAGCGGACTTCGACACGCTCAACCCTAACGGCTTTGGCTTAATCGTACCGTAATTCACCGCCGCCGGACGATCCGTTTCGATAATGCGCTTGGCGCCGTCACCACCGTTTCAAGCATTGCCTTATTGCGGTCGCCGGCACCTGCGATCAGCCCGGGGATGAGCTCTGCCTCGGGCAGGTTGCGCCAATATTTTTTCGGCATCTCGGCCGTCATCGCCTTTACCTTGAGCCGCGCCGGATTGAAGATCGCGGCGAAATAGGCCTTCCACTCCGCCTCGACCATATCGGCATCGGGCACGTCCTGCCGCGACGCGCCCGGGCCGTAGCGCAGCGCGCCATCCTGCCAGACCGCCGAGCGTTCGGGCGTCAGGATCGCCCAGTCCATGTTCGGAAAGCGGCGGACGAAGAAGGGCGTCGCCAGCTCGACGATCCGATGGTCGGGCTCGAACCAGGCGGCGAACCGTTCGCGCCCGTCCCGTTCGCCCAGTTTCCGGAAGCGAACGAAGGCATGCATCTTGTGCCGGTCCCGCCGGATCGCCTTGGCGCGTTTCAGCGTCCAGGCGACATCGGGATCGGCGGCGTTGGCGAGCAGCGCGGGCTCGCCCTGGAGCCGGACCAGCAAGCGGTAGAGCCGGGCGAACCGCTCCTCGTCGCGATGGCAGATCACATACCGGCTCAGCGTCAGGAAGCGGCGCGGCGCACGGACCGCGACCGGAGGCGGCGCTGCGCTTCGCCATTCCTCTTCGCCCGCGAAGAGACCGCGCTGCGCCTCGCCGCACCGCCAATCGACCGCTTCGGGCGGGACACCCTCGGCGCACAATGCGCGGGCGGCAGAGCGCCATCCTTCCCAGTCCGTGGGCGAAGCGAGCGGGACGAGCGGCATCAGAACAGCGAAAGCTGTTCTGCCGGCGGCGCCAGTCGCGCGGCGAGCCCCGGGCTGTCGGTCAGCGATCCGGGCGACCAGTCCGCCGCCTCGATAAAGGGCAGCAGCTTCTTCACCGACGTGGTGAGCCGCGCGAGATCGTCCAGCCGCAGCCGCGCATGGCGCCGCGCCGCCAGCAGCTTGCCGATCGCGATCGGTCCGAGCCCCGGAACCCGGAGCAGTGTTTCGCGCGGCGCGCGGTTGATATCCACGGGGAACCATTCGCGATGGACGAGCGCCCAGGCGAGCTTGGGATCGATGGCGAGATCGAGCATCCCTTGCGCGCCGCCGTCCATGATCTCGTCGACACCGAAGCCGTAGAAGCGCAGCATCCAGTCCGCCTGGTAGAGCCGGTGTTCGCGCACCAGCGGCGGGCGGACCGGCGGCAGGTCCGCCGAGGCGTCGGGAATCGGGCTGTAGGCCGAATAATAGACGCGCCGGAGCCTGTAAGAGCCATAGAGCCGCGTCGAAGCACGCAATATCTGGCCGTCGTCCGACCCGTCCGCACCGACAATCATCTGGGTCGATTGCCCGCCGGGCGCGAAGCGCGGCGGCTTGGCCCGGCGCAGCAGCCGGGATTTGCGGGCGTGCCGGTTTTCGTCGATGCCGCTGCGCACGTCGCCCATCGCCTTGCGGATCGTCGCGGCGGATTTTTCGGGCGCATAATGGCGCAGCCCCTCGGTGCGGGGCAGCTCGATATTGATCGAAAGCCGGTCGGCATGGCGGCCCGCCGCGGCGATCAGCTCGGGCGACGCCTCGGGAATCGATTTGAGATGGATATAGCCGAGAAAGCCGTGATCCTCGCGCAGGCTGCGCGCAACTTCGACGATCTGCTCCATCGTATAGTCGGGCGAACGGATGATGCCGGACGAGAGGAACAGACCTTCGATATAGTTGCGCTTGTAGAAATCGAGCGTCAGCCGGACCAGCTCTTCGGGCGTGAAGCGCGCGCGTTCGACGTTGGACGACACCCGGTTGACGCAATAGCGGCAATCGAAGGTGCAGAAATTGGTCAGCAGCACCTTGAGCAGCGAGATGCAGCGCCCGTCCGGCGCATAGGCGTGGCAGATGCCCATCCCTTCGGTAGACCCGATGCCGCTGGTGCCGATCGCACTGCGCTTGCTGGTGCCCGACGACGCGCAGGACGCGTCATATTTCGCCGCATCCGCGAGTATCCGGAGCTTCTCGATAGTGGTCCTGGCTGCCATGCGCCGAGCCTATGAAAGGCCTGTGAACATATCAAGAACATTTGCTAATTTCGGGATTTCAGAGCCCGAACCCGAGGATCACCATCATCAGCGAGCCGACCAAGGCCAGCACCATCACCAGCGGCCAGTTGACCCAGCCTACATGATCGAGATGCTCGCGATTGTTGCGGCGATGGTCCATCCAGCCGGCAGCCCCGGCGATCGCCAGCAGGGCGGCCGCCGCGATGAAATAGGGATTGTCCAAGACTGCCCTATTTGCTGAGTTTTTCGATCTGTTCCTGCAGCTGGGCCAGCTGTTCCTTCAGCGCATCGACCTCGGCATCGCGATGGCTTTCCGCCTCGCCCGGCGTGTCCTTCTTGATCGATTGCTGGAAGGCGCCGGCCGCGGCCTCGAACATTTCCATGTTGCGGCGCGCAATCTCGCCGAACGGGCCCGAGCCGAGCGCGCCTTCCATCGCGTCGCGGAACTTGGCCTGGTTGCGCTGGAAGGCTTCCATCGAAGCCTCCAGATATTGCGGCACCATCGCCGACATCGAATTGCCGTACATACCGATCAGATCGCGCAGGAAGCTGACAGGCAGCATATTCTGCCCATGGCTTTCCTCTTCCATGATGATCTGGGTGAGCACGCCGCGGGTGATGTCCTCGCCGCTCTTCGCGTCGATCACCTGGAAGTCGCGCTTGTCGCGGATCATGTCGCCCAGATGATCGAGCGTGATATAGCTGGAACTTTCGGTGTTATAGAGGCGCCGGTTGGCGTATTTCTTGATGATGACCGTGTCGGAATCGGAACCGGATTTAGCCATGAACATGTCTCCAAATGTTGGAGTCGGTTTAGCACCGGGAGATAGTGCACTGCAACACAAACCCCGCCCGCTCCCGCTTTTCCTCGATTTGCTGCGCAGCGAAACCGCAGCATCGCCAGAGCGGATGGCGGCCGCTTTGGCGGGCCTCACCGCATATCAGCAGGCCGAGCGGCCGCCCGCGTCGCCGCCCGTTCCGGTCGCCGCCGAGGCGGGGCGTGCGCGCCTCCTCGATTATGGCGGAGACGGTCCGGCAGCGATCTTCGTTCCCTCGCTGATCAACCCTCCGACCATCCTCGATCTGGCCGAAGACAATTCGCTGCTCCGCTGGCTCGGCGGCCAGGGCGTGCATCCCTTTCTCGTCGACTGGGGCACGCCGGGACAGGACGAGGCCGACCGCACCGTCGCCGGCCATATCGAAACATTGCTGCTGCCGTTGATCGACGCACTGGATCGACCCGCGCACCTGATCGGCTATTGCCTCGGCGGGACGATGGCGATCGCGGCAGCGGCCCTGCGCAACCCGCTCTCGCTCACCACCATGGCCGCGCCCTGGCGGTTCGACGGCTTTCCTGACGAAGCGCGCGAGGGGCTCCTTCACCTCTGGGAGAAGGCCGAACCTGCGGCGCGCGAGATCGGCGCGCTGCCGATGGAAGTATTGCAGACGGGTTTCTGGAAGCTCGACCCGGCCCGCACGGTGAGCAAGTTCGAAATGTTCGGGCGGCTCGATCCCGACAGCGACAAGGCGCGCGCCTTCGTCGCGCTCGAGGACTGGGCCAATGACGGCGCGCCGCTGACCTATTGCGCGGGGCGCGAGCTGGTCGAGGATCTGTTCTGCGGCAACGCGAGCGGCGAAGGCCGCTGGACGGTCGCGGGCATGGCGATCGATCCCGCCGCCCCCCCCTGTCCCACGCTCGATATCGTCTCGACCAGCGACCGGATCGTCCCGGAGGCAACGGCCGCGCGGGCCGGCGAGGTGCTGACGCTCGCGCAGGGCCATGTCGGGATGGTCGTCGGCAGTCGGGGCCGGACCGCTTTGTGGGAGCCGCTCGCGCAATGGCTTTCGCAGGTGCAACATAGCTGATAGGCTGAGCCCAGATTTCCCGTCCGGGCTGAACCCGTCGAAGCCCTGCCCTTCTTCAACCTCTCGATAGGAAGGACAGCCCTTCGACAGGCTCAGGGCAGACGGGTTGGTTTTCACGCGTCCGTTTCGAGGAGTCCCTGCCCATGTCCGATATCGTCATCACCGCCGCCAAACGCACACCCGTCGGCAGCTTTCTCGGCGCCTTTGCGACCACCCCGGCGCATGAGCTGGGGCGCGTCGCGATCGAGGCGGCGCTCACGCAATCCGGCGTCGCCCCGGAGGATGTGTCCGAAGTCGTGATGGGCCAGGTGCTCACCGCCGGCGAGGGCCAGAACCCGGCGCGCCAGGCCGCGATGGCCGCGGGCGTACCGCAGGAAATCCCGGCCTGGGGCGTCAACCAGGTCTGCGGATCGGGCCTGCGCGCCGTCGCCATCGCCAGCCAGCAGGTGGCAACCGGCGATGCCGCGATCGTCGTCGCCGGCGGCCAGGAAAACATGTCGATGAGCCCGCATTGCCAGAATATGCGCGGCGGCACCAAGATGGGGCCGATCGGCCTCGTCGATACGATGATCAAGGACGGGCTGACCGACGTCTTCAACGATTATCACATGGGCATCACGGCCGAGAATCTGGCCGAACGCTATCAGATTACCCGCGCGGAGCAGGATGCGTTCGCGACGCTTTCGCAGAACAATGCCGAGCGCGCCCGCGCCGACGGCCGCTTCACCGACGAGATCGCGCCGGTTACGGTCACCCATCGCAAGGGCGAAACGGTGGTCGCGGACGACGAATATATCCGCCCCGGCGTGACCGCGGACAGCCTGTCGGGCCTCCGCCCGGCGTTCAAGAAGGACGGCACGGTGACCGCCGCCAATGCCAGCGGCATCAACGACGGCGCTGCGGCGCTGGTCGTGATGTCGGCCGACGAAGCCGAAAAGCGCGGCGCGCCCGTGCTCGCCCGGATCGCAAGCTGGGCCTCGGCCGGCGTCGACCCGTCTATCATGGGTATCGGCCCGGTCCCCGCCACCCAGCGCGCGCTGGAAAAGGCCGGCTGGTCGATCGGCGATCTCGACCTGATCGAGGCGAACGAGGCCTTTGCGGCGCAGGCGCTGTCGGTCGGCAAGGAACTGGGCTGGGATCCGGACAAGGTGAACGTCAATGGCGGCGCGATCGCGATCGGCCATCCGATCGGCGCATCGGGCGCACGGGTGCTGACGACGCTGCTCTACGAGATGCAGAAGCGCGACGCGCACAAGGGCCTCGCCACGCTGTGCATCGGCGGCGGCATGGGCATCGCGATGTGCGTGGAGCGATAACGGCACCGAATACCGGCGAGTAAAGCAAATTTGCCAGATTTCTGCGGCTTTCGGAGCGCATGTTGCCCCATTGTCACAGGCGGAGATATTCGCCTCGATATCAATGGTTTGCGAGAGATAGTGCCTTCACACTGGCTGATTTTGGCGCTCTAATGCCTTCATTGATGTGAATGGGGCAAGATGCGGATCTGCATTTTGTAAGAGCACAGGGGGCGTCTAAACTCGGGAGTTTAGGGGCAATGAAAATCGTAAATCTTATGTCGGCGACGGCGCTCGCCGGCATCGCCATTTGTCTGGCGCCTTCTAACGCGCATGCGCAAACGGCCGGTCAAGACGACGGCGCGGAGACCGATCAGGCTGCGGTCGATACCAACCGCCAAACAATCGTCGTCACCGGTACGCGTATCGCAAATCCGAACGTATCGTCACCGGTACCGGTCACCAGCGTCAGCGCGCTGGAGCTCACGGACACCGGCAACGTCTCGCTGGGCGACTCGCTCAATCAGCTCCCGGCTCTGCGTTCGACGTTCAGCCAGTCCAACTCGACCCGCTTTATCGGTACGGCGGGGCTCAACCTGCTCGATCTGCGCGGACTGGGAACCGTGCGGACGCTCGTGCTCGTGAACGGCCGTCGCCATATCACCTCTTCACCCGGCGATTTCCGGGTCGACGTCAACACGATACCGACCGACCTTGTCGAACGCGTTGATGTGGTCACCGGCGGCAACTCGGCCATTTATGGCGCGGACGCCGTCGCCGGCGTGGTCAACTTCGTCTTGCGGCGCGATTTCGACGGTATTCGCCTGCGCGCTCAAAGCGGCATCTCCGATGAGGGCGATCGCCAGTCGGAATTCGTCAGTCTGACCGCAGGCCAGAATTTCTCCGAGGGGAGAGGCAATATCGCGGTAGCGCTGGAATATGCCGACGCCGATCCGCTTTTCAACTCGGACAGGGACAGTCTGACCGGCGCATTCTCCGGCCGGAACCAGTTTCAGATCGTGCAAAACCGGGCAGGCGAACCGAGCACCGGTGACGGCATTCCTGACCGGAATTTCATTCGCGGCATCCGAAACAACAATATTTCCGACGGGGGCCTTTACACCTCCAGCTGCCCGGCTGCCGTGCCTGCAACCGACCCGACTTTCGCTGCCGTGGAGGCCCGACGTACAGTTAACTGTACAGGTCTGATCGGGCCCGGTGGAGCCGAACTCGGCCGGACATTCGTTTTTAACAACGTCGGCCAGCTTGTGGCCAACCCCATCATTCGGGATTTCAGGCAATTCGGTTCGGGCAACGCCTTGGGCGGTCTTGGCTCGACGCTGCGCGACACAGGTATGTTACAGGCAGGTCTTGAACGCTACGCGATCAACTTGCTCGCAAGTTACGAGGTGTCCGAGGCTTTCCGACCGTTCGTCGAAGCGAAGTATGTCCGGATCGACGCGCTTCAAGAAGGTCAGCCTACGTTTAACTTCAACGCCTTCAGCCTCGACAACCCTTTCCTGACGCCGGAAAGCCAGGCTTTACTGGCTTCTAGCCTTTCGCCTGCGGCTGTTGCCGCGCCGCCGGGCACGCCGGTTTTCGGCGCCTTCCGCTTCAACACCGATTTTGGCGGCCGGGGCGAAGAACATCAACGTGAAACATGGCGCGTAGTCGCGGGTATCGATGGTCAGTTCAATGACGATTGGCAGTATGAAGTGGCGTTCAACTATGGCCGCTTGGAGACCTTTTACGAAACCAACGGCAACGTACTGACCGCCGAGTATTCCAATGCGGTCAATGCCGTTCGCAGCGGCGGTCAGATCGTCTGTGCGATCAACGCTGACGCGGACCCGGCCAACGACGATCCGGCATGCGTTCCGGTCAATCTGTTCGGTCCCGGCCAAGTGTCGCAAGAGGCTCTGGATTATTTCGGATTCACCTCCTCGCGGGATGAGGAAGCCGAACAATACGGCATCACTGCCTATGTCGCGGGCGATCTTTCACAACTGTTCGAACTTCCCGGCGGTCCGATCGGCTTCGTGATCGGTGGCGAATATCGGCGCGAGACGGCATTTTCGGCGTTTGACGACGTGACGGCGAGCGGCGCCACTTTCCTCAATGCGATTGCGGATTTCGATCCGCCGGCCCTGGAGGTCTGGGAAGCATATGGCGAGATCAACTTCCCCGTTCTGTCGGGAATGCGATTTGCCGAGGAATTGTCGCTTCAGGCGGCCGGACGCGTATCGGACTTCAATAGCGAAGTCGGTACGGTCTATGCGTATAACCTCTCGGCCGTATACGCTCCGATCCGCGACGTGCGTTTCCGGGTGGGCTATGCGCAATCCGTCCGCACACCGACGCTGAGCGATCAGTTCAGCGCCGGCTCGCAGACATTCGCGAACGGACTGCAGGACCCGTGCAGCTCGGACAACATTGCCAACAATCCGAACCGGGCCGCCAACTGCGCAGCCGACCCCAATGTTCCGGCCTTTAACCCGGATGGAGTGACGCCTTTCCGAAATCAGCCCGCCTCGGGCGTTCGCGGATTAAACGGCGGCAATCCCAACGTTACGGAAGAAACCGGAGAGAGCTGGACGGCAGGCGTGGTTGTTCAACCAAGCTTCCTGCCCGGGTTCACGTTGTCGGTCGATTATTATGACATCACCGTCGAGGACGTGATCTTCACGCTGACCGGCCAGACGATCATCAACCAGTGCTACGACAATCCCGGCGGAATCGATAACCCCTTTTGTGACGCGATTAATCGTCGGCCGGATGGCACCTTTACCGGCCAGTCTGATCGTATCCTGAATGGTGTGAGCATCTCCCTGCCGGTCGGTCCGAACGATTCGTCATTCCTTGCTGGCCCGTTCAATTTCGCCCGGCTTGAGACTTCGGGGATCGATTTCGACGCCAATTACAACACCGAAATCTTCGGCGGCGTCGATTTGAACATGCGTCTGCTGGTCAGCTACCTGATCGATCGCACGCAGTTTACCGACATCACCCAGCCCGATTTTGCGGATCGGGTGAAAGGCGAACTGGGCGATCCGGAATGGTCGGGTACCTTTTCCGCCGATCTCGATTTCGGTGCTTTCGACTTCGCCTACCGGCTGACCTATATCGGCAAGCAGACGATCGCCCTCGAATACGAAGACCAGAATTCCTTCGATGGCGAACCGCCTCGCGATCCGGACGCCTATCCGCAGGTCTGGTATCCGGATGTATTCTATCACAACTTCCGGATTGGTCTGGATGTGGGCGAACAGTTCCGCTTCTATGGCGGTGTCGACAATGCCTTCGACAGGCGCCCGCCGTTCGGCTTGCTTGGAACGGAAGGCCGGAACAGCGGCGGTGCCGGGGTCTACAATAACATCGGCCGTTTCTTCTACGCTGGCGCCGAAGTAAGATTCTAGCCCCAGACAGCCGTTTCGAAGAACAGGAAAGGTCGCCCGGCGGGCGGCCTTTCTTGATTTTAACGCCGACAGCCATGATGATCCGACAGGTTTCAGCCGGCAACGCGGCTATATGGATATTGCGATGTGCATCGAGCGGTGAACGCCCCTCCTTACGGACATGAAGACACGCCCCGAACCGGTGCGGCATGAGCGAATATCTGGTCCTGTTCGCGATCGTGTTCGGGATCAATCTGATGCCGGCCTTCGGCCCGCCAACCTGGTCGGTAATCGTGCTCTACGGCCTCCAAAGCGATCAGCCGGTTCCGGCGATCGTTCTCACCGCCGCGTCGGCCGCCGCGCTCGGCCGGTTCCTGCTCGCCCATGCCTTCCGGCTGATCGGCGACCGGCTGTCCGACGACACGCGCGCCAATCTCGCCGCCGCGCGCGAGGCGCTGGAGGAGAACCGCCGTAACGCGATTCTCGCGCTCGGCCTGTTCGCGCTTTCCCCGGTCCCCTCGGCGCAGCTGTTCGAGGCGGCGGGCCTCGCCCGGGTCAAGCTGCTCGGCTTTACGGCGGCCTTTTTCCTCGGCCGGACCATATCCTATTCCATCTACGCGCTCGGCGCGTACGGGATCCGCAAATCGAACCTCGGCGACATATTCGTCGAACATCTTACGAGCCCGGTCGGCATCGCGATCCAGGTCGGGATGATCGTGCTGCTGGTCCTTTTCGCCCGGCTCGACTGGGCCAAAATCCTCGCCAGGAAGGATTGACATCCGCGTGTTGCTGGCATAATACACTGAACCAATAACAAACGAAAAGTTTGAGGTTCAGGAATGTTCAAGGAAATCGCTCTCATGGGCGCGGCCGCGCTTGTCGCCGCCGCGGGTTTCGGCACCAACGCCTTTGGCGGCGGCGAACCGGAAGCGGTCGAGGGCCGCATCTATCATTATGTCCGCAGCAACCAGGACGGCAGCGGCGCCGAAAATGTCTATGTCTATCGCGCCGCCTCCAACCGGCTCGAAGTCTACAAGGCCCGCGAGCGCTGTACCGACGCGGCCTTCGTGACCGCCTGGGTCGATGCCGAAACGGGACGCGCGGCCGTCGTCAATGGCGGGCGGCTGATGCCAGAGGCGCGGCACGAGAACTTCGCGACGATCGCCTATGACGGCGCAGCGACGATGCTGCGCGCCGAGGCCGCCCTGCCCGACCGGATGGTCCGGCAGCAGGTGCGCGTCGAAGAGCCGATCTTCCATCTCTACGATTTCGATCTCGCGACCCTGTCGCTGCAGACGATGGCGCTCGACGATCCGCGCTCCGATTTTTCCTTCGGCCTCCCGCTGATCTGGACCGAGCCGGAGGACGGGCGGTACGTCCGCCATCTCGGCCGCGCCGATGCCGAATATGTCGGCGAGGAAGACTATCGCGGTACTGCGGCGCTGCGCTTCGAAGTTGGCGGTCCGGCACTCGGCGACAAGGGCGGTCCGCTCTGGATCGACGCAAACTCCGGCCATGTGCTCGGCGCGCAATGGGGCATTCCCAACCATGCCGGCATGGACGATTTCGCGATCCGCCTCGCCGAAATCGAGGATAGCGGCGATGCCGGCTGGCAAGCACTGCTGACCGCCCATTTCGAGGGCTGCCCGACGGTTTGATTCATTTGTCAGGCCTTCGCTAACGCTCAGACGCGGCACCGGGACTTTTTTAGTCAGACTCAACCTTGCGGTCGAGCGCGGCACCGGCCCGCTCCCCCTCCCGACCTCCCATTAAGTGTACCCTGTGGGAGGTCGGGAGGGGGAGCGGGCCGGTGCCGCGCCTGAGGCGAAGCCGAAGGTCTGACAAAAGAACCCCGGTGCGGCGATTTTCGGAAAGGAAAATCCTGACGAACAAAGCTCTGTGCTGGTCTATCCGAACAATTGCAGTCGTCGATACTCCCGCCTAGCATGGTTCGATGACCACATTCATTCGCACGGCGTTTATCGCCTGCCTTGCCGGATTGACCGCCTGCGCCATGCCTCAGGAAAGCTCCGAAACCCCCGCCCCGCCGCCGGACGCCGCGGACACCGACATCATGGCCTGGGACGATCTGTTCGCGCGGGCCAAGCCAGAAACCGATATCCGCATCCCCTATGGCGATGGCGATCTGCAGTTCTCCGAGCTTTGGTTGCCGGAGGGCGGCGGCCCGCATCCGACGGTGCTGATGATCCATGGCGGATGCTGGCAGACCGATATTGCCGAACGCGACATCATGAACTGGATCGCCGGCGATCTGCGTGCGCGCGGCATTGCGGTCTGGAATATCGAATATCGGGGCGTCGATCGCGCGGGCGGCGGCTTTCCGGGTACCTATGAGGACGTGCTGGCGGCGAGCGATTCGCTGATGGCGAACTGGGAACGCTACAGTCTCGACGTCGAGAATATCGTCGCGATCGGCCATTCGGCAGGCGGGCATCTGGCACTGTGGCTCGCCGCGCGGCAATCGGCCTTTACCGGCCAGCCGCTGACCAATCGCCACCGGCTGCCGATCTCCACCGTCATCAGCCAGGGTGGCCTGCCCGATCTCGAAGCGGGGATGCAGCGCGAGGGCCATGCCTGCGGCACGGAGGCGCCGCGCCTGATGATGGGCGATCGGCCCGATCTGACCTCTCCGCAACGCATGCCGGCCGCGATGGCGCGCCAGATCCTCGTCAATGCCGAGCGCGACCGGATCGCGCCGCCCGCCTATGCCGAGGCCTATCGCAACGCCAATCTCGCGCGCGACGCGACCAATATCGAGCTGGTCGTCATCCCCGGCGAAGGCCATGTCGAACTGGTGTCGCCCGGCACCGCGAGCTGGGAACGGCAGCTGGACTTGATCGAGATCGCGCTCGGCATTCGAGACGCAGGCTAAGGCGGCGTTCATGACCCACTCGCTCGAAGATGCCCGCGCCCTCGATGCCGCCGATCCGCTGGCCGGACTGCGTGACGAATTCAGCCTGCCGGAGGGCATCATCTATCTCGACGGCAATTCGCTGGGCGCGCTGCCCAGGGCGACGATCTCGGCGCAACGGGATGCGGTCGAGCGGCAATGGGGCGCGGACCTGATCCGCAGCTGGAACAGCAATGACTGGATCGGCGCGCCGCAGCGGATCGGCGCGAAGATCGCGACGCTGATCGGCGCACGGCCGCATGAAGTGATCGTGACCGACTCGGTCTCGGTCAATCTGTTCAAGCTGATCGTCGCGGCGACGCGGATACAGACCGGCCGCGCCCAAATCCTGACCGAACCCGGCAATTTCCCGACCGATCTCTACACCGCGGGCGGCGCAGCGGACATTCTGCCCGACCATGTCGTCCATACCGAGCAGGCCGGCGATCTCGTCGACGCGCTCGGCCCCGACACGGCGCTGATGATGCTGACCCATGTCCATTACAAGACGGGCGCGCGCCACGACATGGCGCTGCTGACCGAGGAAGCGCATGAGGCGGGCGCGCTGGCGCTCTGGGATCTCAGCCACAGCGTGGGGGCCATCCCGGTCGATCTCAACGGCTGCGAAGTCGATCTCGCCGTCGGCTGCGGTTACAAATATCTGAACGGCGGCCCGGGCGCGCCGGCCTTTCTCTACGTCCACGAGGATCTGCAGGAGCAGCTGCGGTCGCCGCTATCCGGCTGGATGGGCCATGAGGCGCCGTTCGCGTTTCGCGACGATTATGTCCCCGCGCCGGGCGTCACGCGCTTCCTGTGCGGCACGCCGCCCGTGCTCAGCCTGCTGGCGCTCGAAAGCGGCATCGACCTGTTCGCCGATATCGACATGGGCGACGTCGCGGCGAAATCGACCGCGCTATTCAACCTGTTCGCAGCGCGCATCGAGGAGCGCTGCAGCGGTCACGGGCTGGAACTGGTCACGCCGCGCGACGCCGCCCATCGCGGCAGCCATATCTCGTATCGCCATCCCGACGGCTGGCCAATCAGCCAGGCGCTGATCGAGCGCGGCGTGATCGGCGACTTCCGTGCCCCCGACATTCTCCGTTTCGGCCTGACACCGCTCTATCTGCGCTTCGAGGATGTCTGGCAGGCGGTCGAGATATTGGGCGATATCCTCGACAGCGGCGTCTGGCGCGAGGAGCGGTTCGCGGAAAAAGCCGCCGTCACCTAGGCGGCCGCGCGTTCCAGCACGACCGTCTCCTCGCCCTTGAACGGCACGCGCCGGGTTTCCGCAAACCGGAATTTCCGAGCCAGCGCCAGCGACGGCGCATTGTCGGGCGAGATGATGCAGCAATAGCCGCGATGGGGCAGATTGGCGTCTGCCCATTCCAGCGCCGCCGTCAGCGCCTCGCTAGCATAGCCTTTTCCGTGCGCCCATTTGTCGAACACCCAGGCGCCCTCCGGCACATCGGGCAGCGGCGGTTCGATGGCGCGCTGGAAATTGCCGAAGCCGAGATTGCCGGCGATCCGTCCGCTCGCCTTCTCCTCGACCATCCACATGCCATAGCCAAGCAGCGCCCAGAAACCGGGTGCCCGGGTGAACTTTTCCCACGCCGCCGCACGGTCCGCGACCACTCCGCCGATGAAATGGCCGACATCGGGATTGGAGAGCATCTCGGTGAACGCCTCGAAATCCTCGAGGCGGAATTCGCGCAGGATCAGCCGTTCGGTTTCGATGCGCGGCGCGACGATCGCCCTGTCGGTCATGTTCGGCCTCCCTCGTCCGCTGCCTTAGCGGGCCTGCAGCGCCGGTCCAAAGAAAAACCCGCACCGGCCGAGGGGATGGCCGATGCGGGTCGAGGTCCAAATCGCGAAAGGTTCAGGAGATCGCGATTCAGGGGAGAGGGTTGGTCGGGTTACGCGGCCCGGCGGCTCTCGTCGCGGTTTTCGCGGAGCCAGGCCAGGACATTGTCCGGCGTCGATTCGACATAGGGATCTTCGTCCGTGCCGTCGTCGTTGATGCCGGGCTCTTCGAACCAGGCGACGATCTCGCCATCTTCGACGACCATCGCATAACGCCAGCTGCGATCGCCGAAGCCGAGATGATCCTTGTTGATCAACATACCAATGCGGCGGGTGAAATCGCCCGAACCGTCCGGCAGCATCTTGACCTTTTCGAGGCCGAGATCCTGCGACCATTTGTACATGACGAAGGCGTCGTTGACCGAGATGCAATAGACTTCGTCGACGCCGAGCGCCCTGAAGTCGTCATAGTAGCGCTCATAAGCCGGGCACTGCTCGTTCGAACAGGTCGGCGTGAAGGCGCCGGGCAGCGAGAAGACGACCGAACGCTTGCCCGCGAACAGGTCGCCGGTCTTCACATCCTGCCAGCGAAACGGATTGTCGCCGCCGATACTCTCGTCGCGCGCGCGGGTCTTCAGGGTTACGTCAGGAACATTGCGTCCAAGCATTATTCGATATCTCCATTTTTGGGATTTATTGAGTGTCTGACCGATCAATGGTCGGACAGCGCAATGCGTTCCAACGGATTTACCGATAGACAGTTAGTGGCAAAATCGATGAAAGAAGAATTTTTGATCGAAAGAGCGAATTATCGCTCAATCAGTCGATCGGGCCGTCCGCCTCGCCCATGACGAACTGGTCGACATGCACGTCGCCCGAACGGCGCAGATCGCCGACCGGCCCCGACCAGATGATCGCGCCCTCGTAAAGCATCGCCACCCGATCCGAGATTTTCTCGACCGACCCCATATCGTGCGTGATGGTCAGCGCCGTGATACCCAGATCGCGCACCAGTTCGGTGATCAATTTGTTGATCACGTCCGTCCGGATCGGATCGAGGCCGGTCGTCGGTTCGTCGAAAAAGATGATCTCGGGCCGGGGCGCGATGGCGCGGGCGAGCGCGACGCGTTTCTGCATCCCGCCTGACAATTCGCTGGGCCGTAGATCCAGCACCTCTTCGCCGAGCCCGACCCGTTCGATATTGTCGAGCGCGATCCGCCGCATCTCGGACGCCCGGCGAAACCGGCCCCGGGTCAGCGCGAAAGTGACGTTGCGCCAGACCGGCAGCGAATCGAACAGCGCGCCGCCCTGGAACAGCATCCCGAACTTGGCCCGAACGCGCTCCTGATCCGAAGCGCTCATCGCCGTTATCTCTTCACCATCGACCAAAATCTGCCCGGAATCGACCTCCATCAAACCGAGAATGCATTTGAGCATGACCGATTTGCCGCTGCCCGATCCGCCAATGACGGTGACCGATTCGCCGGTTTCGACGGTCAGGCTGACATCGCGCAGCACGTGATTGCTGCCGAAGCTCTTCACGACGTTGCGCAGCTCGATCTTGGGGTGCCCGCTCATCAGCCGAACGCCGTCAGCGTGATGAGAAGGTTGGAAAGCAGGATCAGTACGAACGCACCAACCACCGCATTGGTCGTCGCCCGGCCGACGCCGGCCGCGCCGCCCCGCGTCCTGAGGCCGGCATAACAGCCCGACAGCGCGATGAAGAAACCGAACACCGCCGCCTTGACCAGCGACATCAGGATGTCGTCGGTTTCCAATATGTCCTTGGTCATCGCCAGATAGCCGGCCGGGTTGAAGCCCAGCTTGTAGATCGACAGCATATAGCCGCCGAAAATCCCGATCACATTGGCGATGCAGACCAGGATCGGCAGGGTGATCACGCTCGCGAACAGGCGCGGCGCGATCAGATAGCGAAACGGATCGGTCCGCAAGGTCACCATCGCGTCGATCTGTTCGGTCACCCGCATCGTGCCGATCTCCGCCGCCATGGCCGAGGACACGCGGCCCGCGACCATGAGCCCGACGAGCACCGGCCCGAGCTCGCGCACCATCGCGATGACGACGATCGCCGGCACGGTCGATTCCGCGTTGAAGCGCTGTCCGCCGGTATAGATTTGCTGGGCCAGCGCGGCGCCCGTGAAGATCGCGGTCAGCGCCACCACCGGCAGCGAATTCCAGCCGATCTGGAACATCTGATCGAGCAGGCGCAGCGGATACCAGGGCGGGGTGAGCGCCCGCTGGATGGTGCGCAGCGCGAACAGCGCCACCCGGCCGACCGACGCGAAGCCGCCGACAACCGGCCGCCCGATTGCCGCGAATATCGCCACTAGCGAGCCGATTACGCCGGTTTCACTCATACCAGCTGCGCTGATAGCGGCGGCCGAGGGTCGTAAGCAACTCATATTGCGAGAGACCCGATTGCGCGGAGGCCGCCGGCAGGTCGAAATCGATGGCCAGCCAGTCGCCTTCCCGGGTTTCCGGCGCGGCGTCAACCGACACGGCGACAAGGTCCATCGACACCCGGCCGATCACCGGACAGGCCGCATCGCCGAAACGCGCACCGCCGGTGCCCGAAAAGCCGCGCAGATAGCCATCGGCATAACCGATATGGAGGATCGCCAGCTCGATATCCCGGTCCGCGGTGAAGGTCGCATTGTAACCGACCGTATCGCCGGGGCCGATCGTCCGCCGCTGGATCACCTGGGCCTCGGGAAAGGCGACCTGGCGGATATGCGGGACGAGCGCTTCGACCTGCGCGCCGCCATAGAGCGAGATGCCGGGCCGGGTGAGATCGAAATGATATTTCTTGCCGAGCACGATACCCGCCGAATTGGCGAGGCTCATCCGCATCGCGCCCGTGCGTTCGGACAGCGAGGCGAGCGCCTTGTGCTGGTCGTCATTCTTCGGATTGCCGGGCTCGTCGGCGCAGGCAAGATGGCTCATCAGCGTGTCGAGCCTGAGCCCGTCGAGCAGACCGTCCCTGACCTCGCGCACCGAAACGCCGAGCCGGTTCATCCCGGTATCGACCATCACGTCGCAGGCGCCGCCGCCCGCCTCGCGCCAGCGCATGATCTGTGCGGCCGAGTTGAGACAGGGCCGTGCGGGGCTGTCGATCGCTGCCGCCATATCCTCGCGCCGGACGCCGTGAAACACGCTCAGCGACCGCCCCGCGCACAGATCGGCAATCTCTTCGGCCTCGGCCCAGGTCGCGACATAGAGGTCGCGGCATCCGGCTGCTATTAGCCGCCCGGTGACGTCGCGCGCGCCGAGACCGTATCCGTTCGCCTTGACCGCCGCGCCGCACGCCGCCGTGCCGCTCAGCCGGTCGAGCGCATGCCAATTGTCGGCGAGCGCCGCGCCGTCGAGGCGCAGCCGCAGCGGCGGGCTATCCGTCATCGGCGAAATCGCGCGGCGGGCCGGAGGGGAGGCCCCACCAGGCCACAATGACGCCGAAGGCCACGATCACCCATGTATACCAGAGCCCTGCATAGATATCGCCCGTGCGCGCGACGATGATCCCGGCAATCAGCGGCAGGAATCCGCCCAGATAACCGGCGCCGATATGATAGGGGATCGACATCGAGCTATAACGGATTTTCGGCGGAAACATCTCCGAGAGCAGAGCCGCGACCGAGCCATAGGTCAGTGCCGATAGCATGGCCGACACGAGCAGCAGCCCGAATATGCCGAGAATGTTGATGAACGGCGGAGACTGGCGCGCAAAATCGAATCCGCGCTCGCCGAGGGCGGCTTGCAGCCCGTTGCGCCGCGCCATCCCGTCGGCCAGCCATTCCGGCGCGATCGCAATCGCCTCGCCGCCGACGCTGAGCGCCAG